>CAWAKV010000004.1:0-126498 GCA_963782685.1 uncultured Solirubrobacterales bacterium | reverse complement strand
TGACGAAATTGGCCCCAAACATCGTGGCCAGCTCGCGGGGCAGCTCTTCGCCCTCGAACAGGCCGGCGACGATGAGATCCGCCACGATCCGCTCAAGCGGCTGTTGGGTGACCTCGACCTTCACAGTCGCCGAGTCTATGGGCTCTCATCGTGCGGTTCCCATTGCCCATTACGTGATCAAGGAACCACAACTTGCCGGGCGCTCCCGCTATCGTTTCCGATCAGGGCCATGCGGCCCGTCCGAGCCGAGACCCGGCACAAACACGACACAGGAAGGCCGCCAAAATGCCCAGCACCGTCATCCTCGGAACCGCACGCACGCCCTTCGGCAAGATGGGCGGAACCCTCTCATCGCTCGATGCCACCGACCTCGGGGGCCACGCGATCGAAGCCGCGCTGGAGCGCTCCGGCGTCGATCCGGAGCAGGTCGAGCAGGTCGTCTTCGGCCAGGTCCTGCAGGCCGGTCAGGGGCAGATCCCCTCGCGCCAGGCCCAGATCAAGGGCGGCATCCCCAAGGAGGTGCCCTCGGAGACGGTCAACAAGGTCTGTGCCTCTGGCATGCGCTCGCTCGGCCTCGCCGACATGGCGATCCGCGCTGGCGACACCGAGGTCGCCGTCACCGGTGGCATGGAGTCGATGAGCCAGGCGCCGCACCTGCTGCCCGGCGCCCGCTTCGGCTACCGCATGGGCCACGTCGAGACGATCGACGCGATGGTCCACGACGGCCTCACCAACCCCTTCACCGAGAAGCAGATGATCAACGAGGCGAGCGAGGTCTCCAACGAGCTGGAGATCACCCGCGCCGACATGGACCGCTTCGCCGAGCGCTCGCACCGACTCGCAGCCGAGGCGACTGACGCCGGCCGTCTCGCCGACGAGATCGTCGGCGTCGCGGTCAAGTCGCGCAAGGGCGAGAACACGATCGAGGCCGATGAGGCGATCCGTCCCGAGACCACGGTCGAGACGCTCGCCGGCCTGCGCGCGATCGGCGGCGAGGACGCCACCCACACCGCCGGCAACGCCCCCGGCGTCAACGACGGCGCCGGTGCGATCGTCGTCGCCTCCCAGGAGTGGGCCGACAGGGAAGGCCGCACCGTTCTCGCCACTGTCCTCTCCTACGGCACGGTCGCCGACGACTTCCCCTACCTGGCGAAAACGCCGGCCAACGCCGCCAAGCAGGCGCTGGAGAAGATCGGCAAGAGCCCCGAGGACGTCGACCTCTGGGAGATCAACGAGGCCTTCGCCTCGGTTGCCCTCAACTCGATGCGGATGCTCGGTGTCGACGAGGACAAGGTCAACGTCAACGGCGGCGCGATCGCCCTCGGCCACCCGATCGGCGCCTCTGGCGCCCGCATCGTCGGCAGCCTGGTCCATGAGCTGGGCCGCAGGGGCGGCGGCCTCGGGGTCGCCGCGATCTGCTCGGGCGGCGGCCAGGGCGACGCGATCGTGATCGAGGTCAACGGCTCCTAAGGTCCGCTGTGAGCCGCCCCGCGGCGTTCTTCGACCTCGATAAGACCCTCATGGCGGGGTCCAGTGGAATGCAGTTCGCCCGCATCGCGACCCGGCACGGGATCGTCGGCCGGCGCCAGCTCGCCAGCTGGGCGGTCGAGCACCTGCGCTACCGCCTGCGCGGCACCACCGATGCGCGCACGAACGAGGTGCTGCGGGTGGCGCGCGAGCTGATCGCCGGCGTCCCGGCCCGTGAGCTCGAACGGATGAACCCCGAGGTGATGGCGGCGATCCTGCCGCGCGTCTACCCGCAGATGCTCGACGAGGTCTACGCCCACCAGGACGCCGGTCGCGCCACCTTCATCGTCAGCGCCGCCGGCAACGGCGTGGTCGAGCCGCTCGCGGCCGTGCTGGGGATGGACGGCGGCATCGGCACCCGCTACGAGATCGACGGCGACGGCGCCTTCAGCGGCCGCTTCGACGGGCCCTTCGTCTACGGCCCGGGCAAGGTCGAGGCGATGGAGGCCTTCGCCGCCGAGCACGGCATCGACCTCGCCGAGTCCTACGCCTACTCGGACTCGCTCTCCGACCTGCCGATGCTGCGCGCGGTCGGCCACCCCGTGGCGGTCAACCCCGACCCGCCGCTGGCCGAGATCGCCCGCGAGGAAGGCTGGCAGACGATGCGCTTCGAGCGCCTC
This sequence comes from uncultured Solirubrobacterales bacterium, assembly GCA_963782685.1. Lineage (GTDB taxonomy): Bacteria > Actinomycetota > Thermoleophilia > Solirubrobacterales > 70-9 > VRUE01. The sequence goes on along the minus strand of CAWAKV010000004.1, from coordinate 124,351 downwards.
GGCCGCCGCCTCGTCGCCCTCACGGTGACCCTCCTGGCAACCGTCGCCGGCTTCGGCGCCTCCCGCATGGCCGCCCGCCGCAAGCCCCCACCCCGCCGCTTCCCCGCGCGACGGCCGTAAACCGGCGTATATCGGCGTCCTCGGTTGGCTGGATCGGGTCACGCACGAACAGTGCGCTCCCCTCACCAGCCTCCCTGCGTCCACCGATCTACTTGGTTTACGGCCGTCGCGCCTAGACTGTTGGGGATGGCGACGGAGCCGAGGCAGAAGCCCTTGGAAGAGCGGGAGGCCGAGTTCAGGACGCTTTCGGGTGCGCCGATCGGGCCGCTCTACGAGCCTGAGGAGGCGCCGGCCGATCCCGCCGAGTCGATCGGGCAGCCCGGCCAGTACCCGTTCACGCGCGGGCCCTACTCCTCGATGTACCGGGGGAAGCTCTGGACGATGCGTCAGTTCGCCGGCTTTGGCACGGTCGAGGAGACCAACGAGCGCTTCCACTACCTGCTCGACCATGGCCAGACCGGGCTCTCGACCGCCTTCGACATGCCGACCCTGATGGGCTACGACTCCGACCACACGCGCAGCCTCGGCGAGGTCGGCCGCGAGGGCGTCGCCGTCGACAGCCTCGACGACATGGAACAGCTCTTCGACGGCATCCCGTTGGGCGGCGTCACCACCTCGATGACGATCAACGCGCCAGCGGCGATCCTGCTCGCCTTCTACGTCCTCGTCGGTGAGAAGCAGGGGGTGCCGGCCGAGAAGCTCGGCGGCACGATCCAGACCGACATCCTCAAGGAGTACATCGCGCAGAAAGAGTGGTGCTTCCCGATCGAGCCGGCGCTGCGCCTGGTTACCGACATGATCGAGTGGTGCACGGAGAACATGCCGCGTTGGCACCCGGTCTCGATCTCCGGCTACCACATCCGCGAGGCGGGCTCGACCGCCCAGCAGGAGCTCGCCTTCACCCTCAAGGACGGCTTCACCTACGTCGAGCGGGCGCTGGAGCGGGGCCTCGACGTCGACGACTTCGCCCCGCGCCTGTCCTTCTTCTTCAACGCCCACATCGACTTCTTCGAGGAGATCGCCAAGTACCGCGCCGCGCGCCGGATCTGGGCGCGCGAGATGCGCGATACCTACGGCGCGCAGAAGGAGGAGTCGATGCGGCTGCGCTTCCACGCCCAGACGGCGGGGGTCTCGCTGACCGCGCAGCAGCCGCTCAACAACGTCGTGCGGACCTCGCTGGAGGCGCTGGCGGCGGTGCTCGGCGGCACCCAGTCGCTGCACACCAACTCCTTCGACGAGGCGCTGGCGCTGCCGACCGAGGAGGCGGTGCGGGTGGCGCTGCGCACGCAGCAGGTGATCGCCTTCGAATCGGGCGTCGCCAGCACGCCCGACCCGCTCGGCGGCTCCTGGTTCGTCGAGCAGCTGACCGACGAGATGGAGCGCGCTGCATATGAGTACTTCGCCCGGATCGACGAGCTGGGGGGGATGGTCGAGGCGATCCGCCGCAACTTCCCCCAGCGCGAGATCGCCGACGCCGCCTTCACCTACCAGCGCGAAGTCGACGAGCGGCGGCGGATCGTCGTCGGCGTCAACGACTTCGTCGCCGAGGACGAGCAGGAGATGCCGATCCTGAAGATCGATCCGGCGCTGGAACGCAAGCAGGCCGAGCGCCTGGCGGTGACCCGTGCCCGCCGCGACGCTGCCGCGGTCGAATCCGCCCTGGCCGAGCTGAAGCGCGCCGCCGCGACCGACGAGAACTTGATGCCGCCGATCATCGAGGCCGCGCGCGCCCGCACCACCGAGGGCGAGATGATCGCGGCGATGCAGGAGGTGTTCGGGACCTACACCGAGTCGCCGGTGTTCTAGGCTTCCCCGCCGCTATGGAGGCCGCAACCGCCCGCAAGATCCGCGTCGTCGTCGCCAAGCCCGGCCTGGATGGGCACGATCGCGGCGCCAAGATCATCGCCCGGGCGCTGCGTGACGCAGGCATGGAGGTGATCTACACCGGCCTGCACCAGACGCCGGAGCAGATCGCCGAGACGGTGATCCAAGAGGACGCCGACGCGGTCGGCCTCTCGATCCTCTCCGGCGCCCACATGACGCTGGTGCCGCGCGTGGTCCAGCTGCTCGAGGCACAGGGCGTCGAGGATGTGCTGGTCACCGTCGGGGGGACGATCCCGGCCGAGGACATCCCCGAGCTGAAGGAGCTGGGCGTCGCCGCCGTCTTCACGCCCGGCTCGGGCACCGATGAGATCGTCGAGTTCATCCGCTCGGGCGCCGAAGAGCGCCATGAGCGGGAAGTGGGCTAAGTCGATCGCAGCCTTTTCGGGGTCATGGCCAGGAAAATGCTGCGATCGGCCCGTTGTCGTGTGATATCGATCACCGCCGACTGTCACACCGTCGCGTGTAATAGATAGACTGATTGACTGGTCAGTCAACCCGCCCGAAGTAGAACGAAGCAACAGCCAAGGAGGCTTGAAAGTTGAAGATCTGCGTCCTGGTCAAGGAGGTTCCGGACGCCGCCGTCCAGAAGCGCATCGACTCCAACACGATGCGTTTGGACCGCAGCGGCGAGAAAAACCTCAACCCCTTCGACACCCACGCAATCGAGGCCGCCATGCAGATCAAAGAGGGCGGCGCAATCCCGGTCGAGGAGGTCGTCGCGGTGACGATGGGTCCCGACTCCGCCGTCCGCGCATTGCACAAGGCGGTCGCGCTCGGCGCCGACCGCTCGGTGCACCTCTCCGATGACGCCCTGGCTGGCTCTGACGTCTGCGCCACCGGCTACTCGCTGGCCAAGGTGCTCGAGTCCGAGAGCCCCGATCTGGTCCTGCTCGGGCAGCAGTCCGACGACGGCGAGTGCTACACGATCGGCGCCGTCGTCGCCGACCACCTGCAGATGCCCTCGCTGACGCAGGTGATCAAGATCGACGTCACCGACGGCAAGCTGCGCTGCGAGCGCCAGGCCGAGTACGGCTACGACACGGTCGAGGTCGAGCTACCGGCCGTGATCAGCGTCGGCGACGCGATCAACGAGCCCCGCTACCCCAGCCTGAAAGCGATCATGGGGGCGAAGAAAAAACCCCTCGACGGCAAGGCGACCGGCGACGTCGGCATCGAAGGCGGCATGGTCGGCGAGGGCGGTTCCAAGACGAAGGTCCTCGCGCTCAACCCGCCGCCTCCCAAGGAGGCCGGGGAGATCATCGAGGACGAGGACACCAACGAGACGGTCGAAAAGATCGTCGCCTGGCTCGACGAGAGGAAGCTGATCTAGATGGCAGGCATCCTGACCTACGCCCTCCACGACGACGAGGGCAACTTCAACAAAAACTCGCTCGGGGCGATCTCCGAGGCGGCCAAGCTGGCCGGCGAAATCGGCGGCGAGGCCGCCGCGCTGGTCGTCGGCGAGGTCGCCGACGACGCCTGTGCCTCGCTCGGCAACTGGGGCGCGGCCAAGGTCTACCGGGCCAAGGGCGTACCCGAGGGGCTCGCCCAGCCGATCGTCGACGCGATGGCCAAGGTCATCCAGGACGAGGGCTTCTCCTACGCGCTGTTCGGTGGCGGCCTGCTCGGCTTCGAGATCGGCGCCGGTCTCACCGCCCGCCTCAACGCCGGTGTGACGATGGAGGTGACGCAGGTCAAGGTGCAGGACGGCAAGCTGGTCGTCGAGCGCCCGATCCTGCAGGACTCCCAGATCGCTGACGTCGGCTACGTCGCCGAGCCGGGGATCATCATCGGCCGTCTCAATGCGTTCGACGCCAAGGAGAGCGGTGGCTCGGCCGAGGTCGTCGACGTCGAGGTCGAGCTCTCGCCCTGGTCTTCGAAGGCGAAGCTGGTCCAGCGTGGCGAGCAGCGCGGCGCCGACGTCAACATCGAGGACGCCGAGATCCTCGTCGGCGGCGGCCGCGGTCTGGGTGCCGCCGACGGCTTCAAGCAGTGCGAGGAACTGGCCGAGGCGATGGGCGGGGCGGTTGCCGCGACCCGCGCCGTGGTCGACGCTGGCTGGTACCCCTATGCAGCCCAGATCGGCCAGACCGGCAAGACGGTCGCGCCGAAGCTCTACCTGGCCGCCGGTATCTCCGGCGCGATCCAGCACAAGGTCGGGATGCAGAGCTCGGAGAACATCCTGGCGATCAACAAGGACCAGAACGCGCCGATCTTCGAGTTCTCGGACCTCGGCGTGGTCGGTGATCTGCACAAGATCGTCCCCAAGCTGACCGAGGCAATCAAGGCGAAGAAGGGCGGCTGAGCGGAGAGCTCAGTCGCTGCAAAGGAGCGAGGAATGCCCGCCGTCAAGCCCATCGAGTTCCCGCCGCCGTTCGACTCCGCCGACGTGATCGGCCCGCCGACCGATCCGGTCGACGACCGGATCGAGGTCGGCATCGCGATCGTCGGCGGCGGGCCCGCGGGCCTCGCCTGCGCCAACAAATTGATGCAGCTGCTCGAGGACGAGCCGGAGCTGACCGAGAAGCTGGGCGAAGTCCCGGTGGCGGTGATCGAGAAGGGCAAAGTCGCCGGCGCGCACCTGCTCTCCGGGGCGAACGTCGACCCCTCGGCGCTGACCAGGCTCTTTCCCGACATGGACCCGGCCGATTGGCCTCCGGTCTACCAGGAGGTGACCAAGGACGCCACCTACTTCCTCACCTCCAAGGCGGCGATCCCGCTGAAGCCGCCGCCGCCGAACTTCAAGAAAGAGGGCACCTACACGCTCTCGGTATCGAAACTGGGCCGCTTCCTCGCTGACAAAGCCGAAGAGGCCGGCGTCTACATCCTCTCCGAGACCGCCGCGACCAAGCTGCTGGTCGAGGACCGGATCGTCAAGGGTGTGCGTTCAGGCGATCGCGGCCGCGGCAAGGACGGCGAGGAGCTGGGCAACTTCGAGCCAGGGTCTGACGTCGTCGCCAAGGCGACGGTGCTGGCGGAGGGGACGATCGGGCACCTCACCTACGCGGCCTACGACTACTTCGACATGCACGGCTCCGACCCGCAAGCCTGGGAGCTCGGGGTGAAGGAGGTCTGGGAGGTGCCGAAGCCGCTCGACCGGGTGATCCACACGCTCGGCTGGCCGCTGCGCTGGAGCCCCAAATACAAGGAGGCCGGCGGCAGCTTCATCTACCCGATGGGCGAGGACAAGGTCTGCTTCGGCCTCGTCGTCGGCCTCGACTACACCGATGCGACCTTCTCGGTCCATGACGCCGTGCAGCTGTTCAAGACCCACCCCTTCATCAGGAAGATCCTCGAGGGAGGCAAGCGGGTCGGCTGGGGGGCGAAGACGATCCCCTCGGGCGGCTACTGGGCGCTGCCCAAGCGCTTCTCCGTCCCCGGCATGGTCGTCGCCGGCGACGCGGCCGGGATGGTCAATATCGCCGAACTCGCTGGCGTCCACTACGCGATGCACGCCGGGATGTACGCAGCGGAAGCGATCATCGAGTCGCTCAAGCAGGATGCCGACTCGGTCAACTTCGAGTCATACGACGAGAAGATCCGTGGCTCGGTGATCGAGAAGGACCTCTACCGCTCGCGCAACATGAAGCAGCCGCTCTCAAAGGGTCTGATCTTCGGCGGGATGATGGGCTCGGCGATGGTCGCCACCAAAGGCGCCTTCCCAGGCGGCCACTGGAAGGTCGAGGACAACGCCGAGCCGGCGATGCACCTCGGCAAGGCCGCCGAGAAGTACCCCAAGCCTGACAACGAGCTGACCTTCAACAAGCTCGACTCAGTCTTCCTCTCGGGCAACGCGACCCGCGACGACGCCCCCAACCACGTCCGCATCCAGACCAAGGTGCCGCGCGAGATCGCCCAGACGTGGGTATCGATGTGTCCGGCCCAGGTCTACGAAATCCCCGACGAGCAGCTGGAGAACGGCGCCGCCGAGGTCGACGTCCACGTCACCGCCTCCAACTGCGTCCAGTGCGGCGCGATCACCGCCAAGGGCGGCCGCCTTACGCTGCCCGAGGGTGGCGACGGTCCTCTATACCAAGAGACCTAGGCTGGCGATCGAGCCAGGGAGCCACGTCGAGGTCGCTTCGCCGGGGCGAAGCGGGCGCCAGCGTCCACTCCTCGCAGCCGTCGAAGGCTTCGTCGAGCCGCCGCGCCATCGCGCTTCTCCTTGTGGGCCGGTCCTGGTCGAAGATCTCGTGGGGCATCGATCCCTCTCCGTCCTGTAGTGGGCGTTGAGGCAATATCACGCTTCGATCGGACGAAAAACCCGCAACTAGCGAAAAACCCCGCAGTTTGCGCGAACTGCCACTAGCGACCGCAGATCCGATCTCGCTGCGGGAGATCTGGGCCTGGGCGTGATGCGAGCGTGCAAGGGCGACCCGTGGCTGGGGGCTGGCGCGCGCCGATCGCCGTCCTATGGGACCGGGGCTTTCTAGATTAATTTTCTTGACTATTACTGCGAGAGCGGCTATTTCTCTCTGCGTTCTGTCCAGCGGAAAGGAAGTGGAGAGCATGATTCGCAATCTCAAAGCAGTGGGGCTAGCTGTCTTCAGCCTGCTCGCGATGACCGCAGTGGCGGCTCCGAGCGCGTCAGCCGGGGTGTTTCACCTCAGCGCGGAAAGCACGGTTCTGACGGGCGAAGCCCTGAACACGCAGATGTTTATGCCGACACCTGCAGAGGAAGAGTTCAAATGCGAAAAAGTCTCAGTCGAGAAAGGTACGGTTGTCGGGAAAACAGTCGAAAAAGTCACAATCAAGCCGAAATATGAAGGATGCACAATTCTTTCAGGGGAAACGGAAGTTTCAACCACCGTCGAACTTACAGAATGCGCCTATGAATTCACATCAAGCACAAATGAAACTGGACATGGCAAACTCCGGCTTGAGTGTCCCAACGAAGGCGAACATATTCACTTCAAAGTGACCTCATTAAACCTTAAATGTATGGAGATTCCAGCCCAAGAGGTGACCGGAGTACGTTACGAAAACACAGGCGAAACAACCGAATTCGAACAGAAAACCCTGGACTTCAATGTGACAGCCAGTGGACTCGTAACCACAACAAAAGGCGCTTGCGGATCGGAATTACACGACAACGGGACCTACAACGGCACCTTCAAAGCGAAAGGCAAAAACACAATCAGCGAACCGACGGACGTCTCGTACGGCTGACGGCGGACCGTTCCGATGGCCGGCGGGTCAGCTTCCGGCGAAGGAGGCGATCTCGTCGGCCAGGCGCTGGGGCTGGTCCATGGGGACGAAGGTCCTCGAATCGGGGATCTGGACGATCCTCGCGTTGGGGACTTCGCCCGCCAGGCGCTCGGCGTACTTGAGCGGGAAGAGGCGGTCGCCGGGGGCCCAGGTGAGCAGGATCGGCAGCTCAGAGCTGCGTAGCTTCTCGGCCGCCTCCAGCGTGTAGCGCTTGTTCATCCCCGTCGTCACCTTCTTGAGATCGCGTTTGACGTCGCGGTCGTGCAGGCCCGGGTGCATCCAGGAGGCGATCAGCTCGGCCGGGATCGGCTTCCTCGTGAACGGCTTGAAGGCGGCACGGGCGACGGCGCCGATGCGGAAGGGCGCGGCCAGGATCGCCATCCCGCCGGGCAGCGCCGCGAGCGGCGGCATCGTCTTGAAGATGCCAGGGGGGAAGTTCTCGTGCGTGTCGCAGTTGGTGAGGACGAGGCGGCCGATCCGCTCCGGGTGGCGGGTGACCAGGACCTGCGACATCGCGCCGCCGGAGTCGTTGCCGACGATCGTCACGTCCTCGAGGTCGAGCTTCTCGAGGAAGCTGGCGATGATCGCTGCTATCCCGTAGGGGGAGAGGTCTGCGTCGGGGTTCATCGCCACCTGTTGGGCACCAATCGGCCAGTCGGGGGCGATGCAGCGACAGCGATCGGAGAGGCCGTCGACAACGCCGTCCCAGAGGCGGCCGTCGACGAGGTAGCCGTGGACGAAGACGACAGGCTTGCCCTCGCCGGCCTCGCGGTAGCGGATCGTGCCGGCGGGAAGGTCGATCTCGTGGCGCTGATCTGGTTGGGGCATTGCGTCCTCCTCGAAGCGATTTGTTTTCGGCCGACGGAGGCGATAAATTACATACATACAGTATGGATGTCAAACGGAGGGAAGAACGAGGGGCGAGCGCGGAGCGCCGGACCCAGGCGGAGCGCTCGGAGGCGACGCGGGAGGCGCTGATCGGGGCGGCACGATCGCTCTTCGCCGAGCGTGGTTACGCCGGCGTCGGCACTGAGGAGATCGTCCGCGCGGCGGGGGTCACCCGGGGTGCCCTCTATCACCACTTCGGCGGCAAGCGCGATCTATTCGAGGTCGTCTACGAGCGAGTCGAGGCCGAGCTGGCGCAGCGGATCGCAAGCGGGGCGCTCGACGCCGGCGCGGCAGCCCCGCTCGAGGCCATGCGGGCCGGCGCGGAGATGTTCCTCCAAGCCTGCACCGAGCCGGAGGCGCAGCGGATCGCCCTGCTCGACGGGCCCTCGGTGCTGGGTTGGGATCGCTGGCGGGAGATCGCCGCCGAGCACGGCCTCGGCCTGATCGAGGGGACGCTTCAGGCTGCGGTCGACGCCGGGGCCATCCCTGAGCAGCCGGTGCGGCCGCTGGCGCACGTGCTGATGGGCGCCCTCGACGAGGCCGCGATGCTGGTCGCCCGGGCCGAGGACCCTGAGGCGATGCGCACCGAGGTCGGCCACACCCTCGACAGGTTGATAGCGGCGCTCAGCGCTGGCTAACCCTGATCCACCGGTAACGACCTGAGGAACCGTCCGGGAGCGTCCTCTTGGGTCTTGAGAATGCGGTTTGCGAGCCCATTCACAACAACCCAGGAGGACACCCGGAAGGTGAAGACACAAACGACGTCCCAAACCGTAGAAGTCAGGGCGGACGGCGAGGGCCTCGTCTCCCACGCCGGCGCCTACCTGTTGGTCGAGCTGGCCGACCGGCTCGGCCTCACGGCAGGTCTGTCGGCGGCGATGGCGCCTACCCGAGAGCGCCGAAGCGCCCACGACCCCGGCGTCGTCCTGCGCGACCTCGCCGTCGCGGTCGCCGACGGCGGCGATCACATCTCAGACCTCGGCGTGCTGCGCGGCCAAGAACCCCTGTTCGGGGCGGTGGCCTCAGAGACGACAGCCCACCGGGTGCTGAAGTCGATCGACGCCGATCTGCTCGAAGCGATCCGCGCCGCTCGGGCAAAGGCCCTGGAGCGTGCCTGGGACGCGGGCGCGCGACCGCAGGAGCTGATCCTCGACATCGACGCCTCGCTGCTCCTCGCCCACTCCGAGAAGGAGAACGCCGCCGGCAACTACAAGGGCGGCTTCGGCTTCCATCCCCTGCTCTGTTACCTGGCTGAGACGGGCGAGCCGCTGGCCGGGATCCTGCGCCCCGGCAACGCCGCCGCCCACACCGCCGCCGACCACTTCGAGGTCTTGCAGCTTGCCCTCGAGCAGCTGCCCGAAGCCGACCTCGGCCGCGAGATTCTCGTCCGCGCCGACATCGGCGGCAGAACCCACGCCTTCACCCAGGACTGCCGTGACGCCGGGATCCGCTTCTCGGTCGGCTACGAGGTTGACGCGCGGGTGCGCGAGGCGATCGGAGCGCTGCCGGAGTCGGCTTGGCAGAGCGCGATCGACGGCGAAGAAGCTGAGCGCGAGGGCGCCCAGGTCGCAGATCTCACCGGCCGCGTCGACCTCTCGAGCTGGCCGGAGGGCACGCGGCTGATCTGCCGCCGCGAGCGGGCTCACCCCGGCGCCCAGCTCTCGGTCTTCGACTGCGAGTCCGGCTACCGCCACACCGCCCACATCACCGACCAGGAGGGCGCCGACATCGCGGCATTGGAGCTGCGCCACCGCCGCCGCGCCCGCGTGGAGGACGCGATCCGCACCGGCAAGGAGACCGGGATGGCCAAGATGCCCTTCGCCGCCTTCGCCCACAACCAGGCCTGGCTGGAGGTCTCCCTGGCAGCCCAGGGCCTGCTGCGCTGGGCGGCCCTGCTCTGCCTGGAGGGAGAGCTCGCCCTGGCCGAGCCCAAGCGCGCCCGCCAGCGCCTCTTGCACGTCGCCGGACGCCTCGTGCGCTCGGGCCGGCGGGTGACGCTGCGACTGCCGAGCTCCTGGCCGTGGGCCGAGGCGCTGGCGGCGGCGTTCGCGCGGTTGCGGGTGCTGGCGGCCGCTTCGAGTCCCTGACCACAGGCTCGCCCCCAGCCTCACCTGCCCTCAACGCACCTGCCGATCTCGACCTGCCCGCGAGCGGGCGCCACCGCTTCGGCTTGCCGGCGACCGCCACCGAAAGGAACGCCAGGGCGGGTTACGCGAACCGCCCTGGCGTTGTTACCTACCTCAACTCGCCTGGTCCCACCCTGCGGGGTGAAACCGGTGGATCAGGGCTAGTCGGGCCACGGAGCGGCCCAGAAGTCTCGCTTGCCTCCGCCGGCTCGGGCGAGGCGGTCACGGCCGGCTCGAGGAAATCGTCATGCGCGACTCGGCGCGACTCCTTCTGGGCGTACATGCGCGCGTCGGCCAGCCGCAGTGCGGGGGAGGGCTCGCTCTCCTCCGCCGGCACGCTCACCGCACCCCACGACGCGCTCACTTCGAAGCCCGGCCCGTTCGCGGTCATCGCCTGGGCCGCCTCGCGAGTCAGCTCGTCGAAGCGCTCCGCTGGGCTGGCGAGCAGCACGCAGAACTCGTCGCCCCCGATCCGGTAGGCCATCCCTTCGTCGCCGAGCGCGTTCAGGAGGCTGTGCCCGAACTTAGCCAGCAGCTCGTCGCCGGCCGCGTGGCCGTAGGTGTCGTTGTAGTGCTTGAAACCGTTGAGGTCGAAGAGCAGCAGCATGAGCGGCCTCTCCTCGCTCGCGTGGGCGAACTGGACCGGCAGGTCGACCTGCATCCGGCCGCGGTTGCCGAGCCCGGTCAGCTGGTCGGTTCGAACCTGCTCGAGCAGCGTCTTGTTCTCGCGATCGCTCATCGCCAGGCGCACGATCACGGCGGTCATCGTCGACGCCCACAGGACGGTCGAGAGGCCGCTCGTGGCGCTGAAGTACTGCATCGCGAAGAGGCCGATCATCACCCCGGCGAATACCGCCGGGACGACTATCTCGCGGCGCCGGTTGCTCTCGCTCGGCGCGGTGATCTCGGCCGCTTCCGCCGGCTGCCACACCGCGGCTCCCAGGCAAACCGCGGCGATCAGGTAGATCGGGTCGATCCAGCTGCCGCCGGGCAGCGTTTCACTGGTTGCCTGGAGCGTGAAGGCGATGTCGGCGATGACCAGAGCGGCGAGACCGGCGAGCAGCAGCGACCAGGTTCGTCCGGGTCGCCAGCCGGTCAGCGCGATCACGCCGACGACCATCGCCACCATCGCGATGTCGCCCAGCGGGTAGGCTAGCGTCGTCGCCACTTCGAGCGCGCTGCCTTCCGCCTTCTCGGCGACGAAGTCGAAGATGAAGGCGGCGCCGAGCGCCGCGGTGCCCAGCGCCGCGATCGCTCCGTCCATCCACAGCCGCCAGTTCATCTCGTGGGCGCGGGCACGGACGAGCAACGCAAGCCCCCCGTAGGCGAGCGGATAGAACGCCAGGTAGGCGATGTCGGCCGGCGACGGATAGGGCGCGTTCGGGTTGTCTTCGATGAACGCGGCCCAGTAGACCTCGCCTGAGCCCCAGGCCAGGATCGCGACGCCGAGAAGGATCCACGCCAGCCGCTCCTGGCCGAAGACGGATGCCCTGACCAGGCAGGCCACGCCGGCTCCGAGCACGACCGCGTCGTAGACGACGCTGCCGATCGCGAAGTTGAGGCCGGTGCCGACGCCGAGCCAGTAGTGGAGAGCGACGAGCAAGGTGCCGCCGAGGAGCAGAATCGCCAGGGCACCGCGCAGGGCGCGCGCAAGCTTGCTGTCTTCGCCGGTCGGCCGTCTCGTGGTCATGCTCAGCTATCGGCAGACACACGCCGTTTCCCAACCCCACGGCAGCTGTTTTGCGCACTTCTCTAGACTTTGGGTCGATGAAGGCAGGAATCCACCCCGAGTACACGCTCGCCCACGTGCATTGCTCGTGCGGCAACCAGTTCTACACGCGCGCCACCGTGTCGGACCTGCACGTCGAGCTCTGCTCGGAGTGCCACCCGTTCTACACCGGCAAGCAGAAGCTGGTTGACACCGGCGGGCGCGTCGAGCGGTTCCAGCGGCGCGCCGCCAAGCACGCCAAGGCCTCGAAGTAAGCCATGGCCGCGGAGACAGCCTCTCCGCGGGCTGAGACGCCCTCCTCGAACGGCGCGGACCCGCTTCGCATGCCCGATGGCGCCCTGGTCGCCAAACGCGACGCGCCGATCGGCGGCCAGGCGGTGCTGGAGGGAGTGATGATGCGCGGCGTCTCGACCTGGGCGGTCGCCGTGCGCAACCCGGAGAGCCAGGTCGAGATCAGCTCCGAGCCGCTCGTCCCCTGGGCGAAGCGCCACCGCCTCTGGCGGGTGCCGGTGCTGCGCGGCGTCGTCGCCCTCGGCGAGTCGCTGAAGATCGGCTTCCGCGCCTTGGCGATCTCCGCCAACGCGCAGATGGAGGAGGACGAGGACGGCGAGCGAGAAGAGATCGGCGGCTGGATCTGGGGGCTGACGATCGCCTTCTCGATGGCGCTGGCGGTCGGCCTCTTCTTCGTCGTCCCGGTCGGCCTGACCAGCCTGATCAAGGACCAGCTCGGCAACGCGTTCCTCTTCTGGCTGGTCGAGGGGGTCCTGCGCACCGCGATCTTCATCGCCTATATCGTCGCGATCAGCCGGCTGCCGGACCTGCGCCGCGTCTTCGAGTACCACGGCGCCGAGCACAAGACGATCTCCTGCTACGAGGCCGAAGACGAGCTGGTCCCGCAGCGGGCCAAGCTCTACTCGCGCCTGCACCCGCGCTGCGGCACCAGCTTCCTGCTGATCGTGATGGTGCTGGCGATCTTCGTCTTCGCCCCGATCGGCCTGCCGGCCTGGTACTGGCTGCTGGCCTCGCGCATCCTCGGCATCCCGCTGATCGCCGGCCTCTCCTACGAGGTGATCAAGTGGGCCGGCAAGAACCGGCGCAAACGCTGGGTGCGGGCGGTGATGTGGCCAGGCCTGATGCTGCAGAACCTGACCACCCGCGAGCCCGACGAAGAGCAGCTCGCGGTGGCGATCGCGGCGCTGGAGAAGGTGCTCGCGGAGGAAGAGCACGCCGAGCCGGAAGAGTCGCCGATCGAGATCGTCGCTTGAGGAGGGGCGGGGCGCCCCTCCTATGCGGGTTCTTCGTCGGCTAGCTCGAGCTGCAGCTGGGCCTCCATCTGGGCAAACCACTCCTCGCCGCGTTGCAGGAGCGCCTCGCCGAACAGGCCGGCGAGCACCGGGCCTCGGATCCCGCCCTCCTCGAAGTCGTCGAGGGCGCTGCGCAGGTCTTTGTCGTACATGTGCGCGCGGTAGTCGCGGAGGCGCTCCTGCGCCCGGCGCGCCGCCTCCATCTGCTCGCGCTTGGGTAGGGCATCGATGAAGAAGAAGCGCAGCATGCCCTCGATGCGGGCCTGCATCTGCACTTCGTGCGGCGATCGCAGCCAAGCGAGCAGCGCCTCTTCGCCCTCCTCAGTCAGCGCGTAGTTGGAGCGGGCGCGGCCTCCCTGGGGATCCTCACTGCGGGAAACCAGCCCACCTTCCTCCAGTCGGGCGAGCTCGGGGTAGACCTGGGCCAGGGAGACCGGCCATATCGACCTGGTCGAAGCGTCGGCGGCCTTCTTGATCGCGTAGCCCGAGGTCGCGCCGAGGCGCAGCATGCCAAGCACCATGTAGGAGATCGGCTTGAGCTTCACCGCCACTCTGCCGCCTCACTTTGCGATCGGTCTCGGCGAACTGGTCCCCGGGACCGGTCTTGCGGGACCAATTGATTCACGCACGGATATCCGCTCTGATGCATCACGACTGTTATATCGAAGCGGAATGCCAGCTCGCGCTTGGCATTGCCGGGGATGGAGGAGCGATGAGCAACCTGCGCAGGAGCATCACCCTGATCTTCAACGTGGCCTTGATCCTCATGTTCGCCGGCGCTGCCGTGGCGACGGCGAAGTGGACCACGGTCCGCGCCGGCAACCTGATCCTCAAGGTCGAAGGCAAGCTCTTGCCGAGCGCCTACCCGCGGCACGAATTCGCGCCAGCCTCGTTCCGAGCGCGCGCTCAGATCGCCACCGCCGACGGCACCCACCCACCTGCGCTGCGCGAAGGCGTCGTCTACATCGACAAGAACGGCACCTTCGATGCCCGCGGCCTGCCGGCCTGTAAGGCAGCGCAGCTCGAGGCGCGCGACACCAAGGCGGCGAAGCGGGTCTGTGGCGAGGCGATCATCGGCACCGGCGGCGGAACCGCCGAGATCGCCTTCCCCGAACAGCGTCCGATCTCGGTCAAGAGCCCAATCACGATCTTCAACGGCGGCGTCAGGGGCGGCACGACGACGATGTACCTGCACGCCTTCATCACCGTGCCGACCCCGGCGGCGATCGTCACCAGCTTCAAATTCACGCGCGTCAACGCCGGTCGCTACGGCATGCGTGGGGTGGCCAAGATTCCGGTGATCGCGGGAAGCAGCGGCTCGGTCACGGACTTCGACTTCAAGATCAAGCGCCACTACACCTACAGGGGAGAGCGCAAGAGCTTCGACCTGACCAAATGCCCGGACGGGATAATTCGTGCCAAAGGAACCGGCGTCTTCAAGGACGAAGTCCGCGACGGAGTCAATGACGGTGAGACGACGACGATCTCGGCGAGCCTGAGCTTTCCCTGTACGCCGAAGGGGTAGGGCGGGGGCGCGTATGGTTCTGCTCGATGATCGAGTCACTCATCGAGCAGATCGAAGCCCGGTTCTCCGAGCTGGAGAAGGAGATGTCCGATCCCGAGGTGATCTCGGATCGGCGGCGCTATGCGGAGGTGGGACGGGAGTACCGCGAGCTTCAGCCCGCCCATGAGCTGGCGCGCGAGTACCGCACGCTGGGCGGCGACCTGGAGGGGGCACGGGAGCTGCTCGAGGAAGGGGAGGATGCCGAGCTCCGCAAGGTGGTCGAGGAGGCGCCGGGGCGGTTGACCGAGTTGGAGGAGGAGATCCGCTTGGCGATGGTCGAGCGCGACCCCAACGACGGCAAGAACGTGCTGGTCGAGATCCGTGCCGGGACCGGCGGCGACGAGGCGGCGCTGTTCGCCGGCGACCTCTACAAGATGCTGACTCGCTATGCAGAGGAGCGCGGCTTCGCCACCGAGGCGCTCTCGCAGTCGGCTGCCGAGGTGGGCGGCTTCAAGGAGGTGACCTTCGCGATCAAGGGCGAGGGGGCCTACTCGATCTTCAAGTACGAGGGCGGCACCCACCGCGTGCAGCGCGTCCCGGAGACGGAGTCGCAGGGCCGCATCCACACCTCGACCGCGACGGTCGCGGTGCTGCCCGAGGCGGAGGAGGTCGAGGTCGAGGTCGACCAGAACGACCTGCAGATCGACGTCTACCGCTCCTCGGGCCCTGGCGGGCAATCGGTCAACACGACCGACTCGGCGGTGCGGATCACCCACAAGCCCAGTGGCATCGTCGTCTCGATGCAGGATGAGAAGTCGCAGCTGCAGAATCGCGAGAAGGCGATGCGGGTGCTGCGGGCGCGCCTCTACGAGCGCGAGCTGGCCGAACAGCAGGCGAAGGTGGCGGCCGAGCGCAAGGCGCAGGTCGGCAGCGGCGAGCGCTCGGAGAAGGTGCGCACCTACAACTTCCCGCAGGGCCGCGTCACCGACCACCGGATCAAGCTGACCTCGCACAACATCGACGGCGTCCTCGCCGGGGGTTTATCCGAATTCACCGATGCCCTTGCTGCCGAGGAGAAGAGACAACGGCTGGCGGCGGCAGCCGTCGCATGATGCGCCCCCGGCACTGACTTGTCCCCTGTGAGGGAAGCCCTCGCTGCGGCGTCGGATGCCCTGCGAGCCGCAGGGGTCGAAACGCCGCGGCTCGACGCGGAATTACTGCTGGCCGAGGCAACGGGGTGGGACCGCGCGCGGCTGGCGGCCGAGCCCGAGGCCGGGGTGCCGGCCACTGCGGCGCGGCGCTTCGGCGAGATGGTGAGGCAGCGGCTGCGGCGCGAGCCGGTCGCGTACATCCTTGGCCGCAAGGGCTTCCGCTCGATCGAGCTCGCGGTCGATCGGCGGGTGCTGATCCCCCGGCCGGAGACCGAGCTCTTGGTCGAGCTGGCGCTGGAGCTGCGGCCGCGGCGCGTGCTCGACATGGGGACCGGCTCGGGCGCCGTTGCGCTTGCGATCGCCGATGAGCTGCCGGGCTGCGAGGTAATCGCCACCGACACGTCATCAACGGCGCTTGAAGTGGCCGCCGCCAACGCCGAGCGCCTCGGCCTCGCGGGCCGCGTCGAGCTGGTCGAGGCGATGCTGCCGGCCGATCCGGGTCGCCTCGACCTGATCGTCGCCAACCTCCCTTACGTCGCCGAGGCCGAGTGGGCGGGCCTGGAGCCCGAGGTGACCGAGTGGGAGCCCCGCGAGGCACTGCTCGCCGGCTCGGATGGGCTCGACGTTCTGCGCCACGCGATCCCCGTGGCCGCCACGGTCGCACCGGCACTGGCACTGGAGGTCGGCGCGGGACAGGCCGAAGCCGTGGTCGAGCTGCTCTTCGCGGCCGGCTTCGCCGAGGTCGAGAGCCGTCCCGATCTGGCCGGGATCCTGCGGATTGTCTGGGGTCGCAGATGAGCCGCCTTGGCGCCTTTGTTGGGATATATGCGACAAAGGCGCCAATGAGGCCCCATGACTGACGTCGTCTCGATAGACCGCGATGGCGGTGCAGCCACGCGCGGCGCGCTGGAGCGGACGATCGCCTCCGGCGGCGTTGCCGTCTTCCCCGCCGACGGGCTTTACGGCCTAGCCTGCGATCCCCTCGATGCGGCGGCGATCGCGCGCATCCACCGGATCAAGGGACGCGACGATGGCAAGCCCTCCGCGATCATGTACTTCTCGCCGCTGGCCATGCGCGAGTTGGTCGAGGGCCTCGGCCCGCGCACGCGACAGGCCGCCGGCGCCCTGCTGCCCGGTCCGGTGACGCTGGTCGTCGCCAACCCGCAGCGCCGTTACCCGCTCGCCTGCCGCGAGGACTCCGCCCGGCTCGGCATCCGCCTGATCGGCGGCCCGCTCGCCGGCGCGATGTGCCCGCTCTTCCAGACCTCGGCCAACCTCAGCGGCGAGCCGGCGCCGGGCAGCTTCGACGAGGTCCCGCCGACGATCGTCGAAGCCGTCGATTTGGCGATCGACGGGGGAGAGCTGACCGGCCTGCCCTCGACCGTCGTCGACCTGGCTGCTTATGACGAGCGCGGCGAGTGGAGGATCCTGCGCGAGGGCGGACAGCCGCGCGCGGAGCTGGAGGCGAAGCTCGGCGCCGCGTGAAGCATTTGGGGGTCAATTGACCCCCAAATGCTTCCGCAAGTGGCGGGATGATCGCTCAGCAGTGTTGGGGGCCGTCGCGGTAGGGGAGGCGGACGATGCGGGTGGAGCGGTTGTTGCCCTCGTGCTCCTCGTAGAGGAGGTTCTTCGGGTCGACTCTCATGACGAAGGCGAAGCAGCCGCGCAGACCGCTGACGTTGACCCACTGGCGGTCGTATTCGGCCGGGTAGATGTCCGACCAGCCGACCGAGGTCCCGAGCCTGACCCGCTTGCGGCTCGGATCCTGGCTGCAGGCCGGGTAGACGCGATTGGCGGGCGATCGCCGCCCGGGCCTGGTGCGCTCGAGGTCGCGGAAGCAGTAGAAGACCTTTGGCCCCTTGCGCACCCGACGCAGCGGCCTTCGGCGGTCGTCGAGCGACCAGATCTCCATGCTGAGCGGATCCTCGACCTTCCAGTAGGAGCCGCCCCCCTCGTAGCCGACGCTGTAGAAGTGGAGCCTGGCCTCGGTGCGGAAGATCTCGACCCCGCCGCCGGCCCGGTAGATCGCCTGGTTGGCGTGCATCCAGTTGCGCTTGTAGCGCTGCCCGCGCAACTCCATCGGACCCTGTCCACGCGAGCGGATGTCGTTGCCCGCGTGGAGGAGGGCGCCACCGCCGTAGCCATATGCACCGCCGCGCTCTATGTAGAGATCGGCTGCCGGTCCGACCCTCAGATCGGGGCAGAGAAGGTGGCCCGAGCCCGGTCCGGTGCAGGGGTTGTCGCTTGCCGCATCGTCGGGAGAGGCGCCTCCTGGCGCCACAGCGGTCGCCGCCGGGCTGAGGAGAGCCACGGCGACAAGGGTTGCCACCAGTCCCGACGATCTCATCTCGATGCCTCGACGGCCACGCGGCGAGCGTAATAAACACGCTGGTATCGTCGCCGCGTGGGGAGCGAGTCATCCACTCTGTCGGTGGCCTCGGTGTGGAGGCATCTGCCACCGGCAAACCGGCGCTGGATCGTCGTCAACGCGGTCATCGCCGCTGCGGCGATCAACCTGATCCTCAACGGCGCGATCGATTGGCTAGGTGTCAGGGGTCTCGACGAGGTTTCCGTGTGGGGCGGGCCGGTGGATGAGACCAGCTTCTTCTGGAGCACGATCCTCACCCTCTTCCTGCTGCCGCTGGTGACCTGCGCGCTGGTCACCACGGCGATCCGCCGGGACGTGCGATCGGGCGCCCTGGAGGTGCTGGCGGAGCTGCGCGCGACCCACCGCTGGCTGGCGGCTCTGCCCGCCACCCGGCTGCGGCGGGGCATCGCGTTCGGCGCCATCGCCGTTGCCACATTGACCCCGCTCCTGACTCTGGCGCTCCTCGCTGCGAACGTCTCCGAGCTCACCAGGGGGCAGTATGTCGTCTCGCACGCCGTGCTGGCCGCCGTCCTGGGAGTGCTCGTCACCCCGGTCATCGCGCTCTACGCGATGGCGGAGCCAGCCGAGTAATCGCTGTCCGGTCCAAGGCCGTTGGTATCGTCGCCTGCACCGTGGCTGACCTACCCGAAAACCTTCAATCGGCACCCCTGAGCGAGGTCGATCCGCAGATCGCGGCCGTCCTCGACGCCGAGTTGCGGCGCCAGCAGGGGACGCTGGAGATGATCGCCTCGGAGAACTTCGTGCCGCAGGCGGTGCTCGAAGCGGTCGGCTCGGTGCTGACCAACAAGTACGCCGAGGGCTATCCCGGCAACCGCTACTACGGCGGCTGCGAGGAGGTCGACGTCGCCGAGAAGCTGGCGATCGACCGGGCGAAGGAGCTGTTCGGCGCCGAGCACGCCAACGTCCAGGCTCACGCCGGCGCCCAGGCCAACAACGCCGCTTACATGGCGCTGCTCGAGCCGGGTGACACGATCATGGGAATGGCGCTCGACCACGGCGGCCACCTCACCCACGGGATGAAGCTCAACGTCTCCGGCAAGCTGTACGAAATCGTTGCCTACCACGTCCGTCGCGAGGACCTGCGCGTCGACATGGAGGAGGTCGAGCGGCTCGCCCACGAGCACAGGCCGAAGCTGATCGTCGCCGGTTGGTCGGCCTATTCGCGACAGCTCGACTTCGCCGCCTTCCGCGCTATCGCCGACTCGGTCGGCGCCAAGCTGATGGTCGACATGGCCCACTTCGCCGGTCTCGTCGCCGCTGGCGAGCACCCCAACCCGGCGCCGCACGCAGACGTCGTCACGACGACCATCCACAAGACCCTCTGCGGGCCGCGCAGCGGCATGATCCTCTGCCGCGAGGAGCACGCCAAGGCGATCGACAAAGCGATCTTCCCCGGTCAGCAGGGGGGCCCGCTGATGCACACGATCGCCGCCAAGGCGGTGGCCTTGCGGATCGCCGCGGCCGAGCCCTTCCGTGCCCGCCAGTGGCAGACGATCGCCAACGCCCAGGCGCTCGCCGCCGGACTCGAAGCGAATGGCGTCCCGGTCCTCACCGGGGGCACCGACGTCCACCTCGTCCTCGTCGACCTGACCCCGAGCGGCCTCGACGGCAAGACCGCGGAGGCGCGCCTCGAGGAGGTTGGGATCACGGTCAACCGCAACGCGATCCCCTTCGACGAGCGTCCGCCGATGAATCCCTCCGGCCTGCGGATCGGCACCCCGGCACTCACCACCCGCGGTCTGCTGGAGGACGACCTGACCGAGATCGCCGCGGTGATCGCAGCCGCCCTTGGCGACGATTTCGAGGCTGAGAAGGACGCCCTCGCCGAGCGCACCAGGACGCTGATGGAGCGCTACCCGCTCTACCCCGAGCTTGCCGCGGCAACTGTCTGAGCGCCTGAACATATGGGTCGACATGAGCGCGCCGGCTCATGTCTTGGTCCTGCGCCCGATCATCGAGCGACTGCGCGCGCAGGGCCACACGGTCGAGGTCACCTCGCGCGACTACGCGCAGACGCAGGCGCTGCTCGAGCTTCACGGGATGGCGCACACGCCGATCGGCCGTCACGGCGGCGCCTCGCGGCTGCGCAAGGCGCAGCGGCTCGGCGCCCGTACGGCGGGGATGATCGGCTTCGGTCGCGGCCGCTCCTTCGACCTGGCCCTCGCCCACGGCTCCAACGACCTGGCGATCGCGGCCAGGTTGCTCGGCGTGCCCGAGGCGAACATGCACGACTACGAGTACGCGGTCACCCAGCACCGGATCGGCTGCCGCCTCGCCAGGCGGGTGATGTTCCCCGACTCGGTGCCGGCGGAGCGCCTGCGCCGCTTCGGCGTCGGTCCGGAGAAGCTCTTCCCCTACCCGGGACTGAAGGAGGAGTACTACCTCCACGACTTCGAGCCCGACCCCGACGCGCTGAAGCGGCTCTCCGTCGATACCGCGCGGGTCGTCGTCGTCGTCCGTCCGCCCCCCGACGTCTCGCTCTACCACCGCAAGTCGAACCCGCTCTTCCCAAAAGTCCTCCAGCGGCTGGGCAGCGACGAGGGGGTGCACGCGATCGTCCTGCCGCGTACGCAGGCGCAGCGCGAGCTGGTCGAGAGCCTGGCGCTGCCCTCGCTGATCGTTCCGCCGGGCGCAGTCGAGGCGCAGAGCCTGGTCGCCCTCGCCGACCTCGTCGTCTCCGCCGGGGGCACGATGAACCGCGAGGCGGCGGCGCTGGGCACGCCCGTCTACACCACCTACGGCGGCCGTCTCGGCGGCGTCGACGAAGCGCTGATCCGTTCCGGCCGGCTACGGCCGCTGACCGATCCGCGCGCGATTGAGCTGGAGAAGCGCGGTACCGAGGCGACTCCGACCAGGCGGGACCCTAATCTGCTCGTGGAGACGATCCTAGGTACCGTCGGAGCCGACCATCTCGCGGCAAGCCACATCCCGAGCTGAATCCCCCGCCCTGCCCGCCGACGTCCAGGCCGAGCTGGAGCACTTCATCGCGCTTGCCGGGGACGGTGAGGCGCGACCGATCGACTCGGTGCTGCGCGGCCTCGACATCCTCATCTCAGCCGCGATCCTGCTGATCCTCTCGCCGCTGCTGGCACTGACCGCGCTGGCGATCGTGCTCACCTCCGGCCGGCCGCTCTTCTACCACGGCGCCCGCGTCGGGCGCTGCGGGCAGCTCTTCCGCATGTACAAGTTCCGCACGCTGAAGCCCGACGCCGAGACGCGCCTGGGGCCGTACCTGGGGGAGGAGCTCTCGCGCCGCACCGAAGACGAGGTGACCCGGATCGGCCGCGCGCTGCGCGCGATCCACCTCGACGAGGTGCCGCAGCTATGGAACGTGCTGCGGGGCGATATGGCGGTGGTCGGGCCACGGCCGATCCGTCCCGCCTTCTTCACCGAGCTTTGCCGGGAGATCCCGCAGTACTGGCAGCGGCTGGTCGTTCGCCCGGGCGTCACCGGCTTCGCCCAGACGCGGATGACGCGGGAGGAGTCCTGGGCGGACAAGCTCGCCCACGACATGGAGTACATAGCCGACCGCTCCGTCTCCCTCTACGTCAGCGTCCTCCTCGCGACCGTGGTCAAGGTCTTCGGTCGTGGCCCCGCGGCGAGCAAGCCGCTATAGTTGCTCAGTTTTTCTTGTTCAAACTGAGCAAACGAGGCCTAGTTCGGGCCTGTCCCCGAGCGGCCACTGGGAAGGAGTCGTAGAGATGATTCGTGAGATCAAGGTGCTCGGAATTGCGCTGGTGGCGGTGCTTGCCATGAGCGCGGTCATGGCTTCGGCGGCGAACGCCGAAGGCGAATTCGAAGCCGAAAGCTATCCGGCGACAGTGTCCGGGAGCGGCGAAGGCGCACAGGTGTTCACATTCAGCGGAGGCGTCAGCGTCACCTGCAAAACGAGCAACTTCGACGGAACGCTGACCGAAGAAGACACCGAGCTCGAACTGAGTGCGGAATATAAAGAATGCGAAGCGTCCTTCGGTGTGAAAGTCGATATCACAATGAACGGGTGCAAATACGTAGACACACCGATAAAAAAATTCATGGGTGACATCTGGGAGGTCATTACGCACCTGGAGTGCCCTGCTGGGAAAAAAGTGGAACTCGAGGGAGGACCGTGCACCATCACAATCCCCCCTCAGATGAACGCCAAAGCGAGTGCGTACGAGGACCACACAACGAAACCCAAAAAAATGACATACCTTGCTACGGTGGACAAATTCGTATACATCACACACAAAAACAACGCCTTCTGCCCGCTGACCTCGGGTGAAAAAAGCGATGGCCAGTACGATGGCGAAGGTTTCCTCGAAGGGGCCGAAATAGGCTAAATGCCGCTGCTCGTCAAAGGACGGCAATGGTGAAAGGCGTGGGACGGGGCGGGTCCCGTCCCACGCCCTGCATAGGCGTTGCGCGCTCTTGCCGTCGCCGGTAGATACCCCGACGGGGACCGGCGGGGTTGAGAGACTGCCGCCATGTGTGGGATCTGCGGAGTCGCGACGGCCGGGCGCGACGCGGGCGTTGATGTCGAGGCGGTGCGGAGGATGAACGCGCGGCTCGTCCATCGCGGGCCCGATAGCGACGGCGTCTTCCACGACGGAGGCGTGGCCCTTGCGATGCGGCGCCTCTCGATCATCGACCTCGAGCACGGCGACCAGCCGATCTCCAACGAGGACGGCAGCCTCACCGTCGTTCAGAACGGCGAGATCTACAACTATCGGGAGCTGCGGGCGGAGCTGGAGCGCGCCGGCCACCGCTTCGCCACCGACTCGGACACCGAGGTCCTGGTTCACCTCTACGAGGAGCACGGCGAGGGATTCGTCGAGCGCCTGCGAGGGATGTTCGCGATCGCGCTCTGGGACGGGCGTGAGCGCCGTCTGCTCCTCGCCCGCGACCGCTTCGGGATCAAGCCGCTCTACTACCGGCACCGCGACGGCACGCTCTCCTTCGCCTCCGAGCTGAAGGCGATGCTCGCGCAGCCGGGCTTCTCGCGTGAGATCGACCCGCGCGCGGTCGCCGCCTACCTCGCCTTCAACTCGATCCCGGCGCCGCTGACGATCTTCGCCGAGGCGCGCAAGCTGCCGGCGGGGACGCTCGCCGTCTGGCGCGAGGGCGAGCTGAGCCAGCGGCGCTACGCGCGGCCGGCGCCGGTTGCTGCCGATGCGGTTCGCCGCCAGCCCGAGGCGGCGCTCGCCGGCGAGCTGCGCGAGGCGCTGCGCGACTCGATCCGCGCCCACCTCGTCGCCGACGTCCCGGTCGGCGTGCTGCTCTCGGGCGGCGTCGACTCGGCCGGGATCGCGGCGCTCGCCGCCGGCGAGCAGGCCGAGCCGGTGAAGACCTTCTCGGTCGGCTTCGAGGAGGCGAGCTTCGACGAGCTCGACCGCGCACGGCTGATCGCCGAGCGCTACGGCACCGACCACCACGAGATCGTCCTGCGCCCCGACGCGGTCGAGCTCTTTCCCAGGCTGGTCGAGGCCTTCGACGAGCCCTTCGGCGACTCCTCGGCGCTGCCGACCTACCTCGTCTCCGAGCTGGCCGCGGGCGAGGTCAAGGTCGCCCTCTCCGGCGAGGGCGGCGACGAGCTCTTCGGCGGCTACTACACCTACGTTGCCGACCTGCTGGCGCCGCGGATCGGCCGCCTCGCCGCGCTTGCCGCGCCGCTGATCGAGCGCCTGCCCAGCGCCGACGGCAAGGTCAGCTTCGACTACAAAGCCAAGCGCTTCGCCCGCGGCGCCCAGCTGCCGCCGCTGGAGCGCCACCACGCCTGGAAGGAGATCTTCTCGCGCCAGCTCCAGGCCGCTCTGCTGGGCGGCCGCGACGCTGGCTGGGACCCGGTCGACCTCTACCGCGAGCGCTACGCCGAGACGGCTGGGGCCGAGCCGCTCGCCCGCCTGCAGGACGTCGACCTCGGCATCTACCTGGTCGACGACCTCCTGGTCAAGACCGACCGCTCGAGCATGGCGCACTCGCTCGAGCTGCGTGTTCCCTTCCTCGACAACGAGGTGGCGGGCGCGGCGCTGAGCCTGGCGACGCCGCTCAAGGTGCGCGGCCTGGCGAAGAAGCGGCTGCTGCGCCGCGCCCTGGCGCCGCTGCTGCCGAAGGAGATCCTGCGCGGGCCCAAGCAGGGCTTCTCGATCCCTGTCGCCGCCTGGCTGCGCGGCCCGCTGCAGGGCTTCGCCCGCGAAGTGCTCTCGCCCGAGTCGCTCTCGCGGCAGGGCTGGCTCGACCCGGCGACGGTCGCTGGCCTGCTCGACGCCCACTGCGCCGGCCGCGAGGACCTCAGCCGCCAGCTCTGGGGTCTGATCGCCTTCACGCTCTGGTTCGACAGGTACGCGAACTAGCCTGGGTCGATGCCGGCCGCGATCGAAGCGCTCCTCGCCTTCCTCCTCGCGGGGATCCTCGCCCTGCTCCTGGTGCCGGTCACCGATCGCCTCGCGCGCCGCATCGGCGCGATCGACTACCCCGACGACCAGCGCTCGCTGCACGCCGCGCCGACCCCGCGACTGGGCGGGCTGGCGATCTTCGTCGCGGTCCTCGTCGCGGCGTTGATCTGGCTGCCCTGGGACGCCGAGACGCGCTCGATCCTCGCCGGCGCGGCCCTGATCACCGCCGTCGGCATGCTCGACGACGTCTACGAGCTGAGCGCCGCGGCGAAGCTGCTCGGTCAGATCGCGGCGGTGATCGTCCCGGTCTCGGCCGGCGTGACGGTCGACAGCTTCACCGTGCCCTTCCTCGGTCAGCTCAACCCGGGCACGGTCGAGCTCGTCGGCCTGCCCGGTGGCGGCTCGATCGACCTCGGCGACGTCGGCACGACGCTCGGCATCGTCGCGATGATCAACGTGATCAACCTGATCGACGGGGTCGACGGGCTGGCCGCCGGCGTCTGCCTGATCTCCGGTGTCGCCCTGGCGGTGATCGCGCTCTCGCTCGACCGCACCGCGGCCGGCGTGCTGGCGGCGCTCACCGCCGGCGCCTCGCTCGGCTTCCTCCGCCACGGCTTCCCGCCGGCGAGCACCTTCATGGGCGACACCGGCTCCAACCTGCTCGGCTTCCTGCTCGGCGTCGTCGCCGTGCAGGGGGCGCTGAAGACGAACGCCGTCATCGCCCTCTTCCTGCCGCTGATCGTGCTCACCGTGCCGATCATCGACACCGGTTTCGTCGTCGCCAAGCGGCTCAAATACGGACGGCCGATCTACAAGGCCGACCGCTGGCACTTCCACCACCGGATGGAGAACATCGGCTTCTCGCAGCGGCGCACGCTCGCCTACCTCTACGGCTGGACCCTGGTCATGGCCGCCCTGGCGCTGGCCCTGCGCTTCGTCCCCTACAGCGACGACCACGGCAACTTCGACTTGCTCTGGAGCCTGGTGATCGCCGTCTTCGGTCTGCTCGCGCTGGCCGCCAGCGTCTACCTCGTCTACGTCCTCGAGATCCTCAAGCTGCGCCGCTTTGGCCGCATCGATCCCGAGACGGGCGAGTTTGGTGCGATCGACCCGGAGACGGGTGAGTTCGAGGCGATCTGAAGAGCCGTCGGGACTTTGTGCGAGGTTGTGACAAACCTCACGAATCGGCTCTAGAAAGCGGAACGTCGGGCCTTTCGGATATAGTGACTCATCCGCTGGCTCCCGCCTCATAAGGGGGCCCGAAGCGGACTTATGTCTCCTCCCAAGCATGTCGATCTGTTGGTGCTAGCCGCCGCCCTGGCCGTCTTCGTGCTCGGAGGTCTGCCCTTGCTCGGATACGCGATTGCCACCGCCGCCTGGCTCGCCCAGCGGGGGATCCAGGTGCTGGCCGGCCGCCGTATCGTCGCCGAGCTCGCCGCGGGCAACCGCCAGCGAGCGATGGGAGCCCTGGCCGCGACGACCCTCGGCCGCGTCTGGCTGATGGTGACGGCGGCGCTGGTCGCGGGCCTCGTGTCGCATGAGGCCGGGCTCGCCGCCGCAGTCCTGCTCGCCATCCTCTTCACCGTCTCCTTCGCGGCGGCCGGGATCGCTCAGCTCCTCCAGCCGCAGGAGCAGGGGGCACGATGAGCGCCGAAGCCGCCGCCGGCGCCCCGCCCGAGGGCAGCTCCGGGCTGAGCACCAAAGCGAAGGTCCTGATCGGGTTCGGCGTCTACTTCGCGGTGACGATCCTGTTGCTGCTGATCTTCGGCAGCGACGGCAAAAACGAATCGTTCCAGCCGCAGAACGAGTTCAAACTCGAAACCTGGCTCGACATCCACATCGGCAGCCTCGACCTCAGCATCAACAAGGCGGTCGTCTACCTCGCCCTCGCCAGTGGGCTGACGATCTTCACGATGGTCTGGATCTCACGCCGCATGGCCGAGAAACCGAACCGGGTCCAGACCGCGATCGAGGTCGCCTACGACCTGACCAAGAACAACATCACCGGCGGCAACATGGACGCCAAGCTGGCGGCGCGCTGGTTCCCCTTCCTCGCCGCGCTCTTCTTCTTCATCTGGTTCTCGAACATGATCGGCTTCCTGCCGCTGCCGACCAACACCGAGCACCCGGTCAACATCCTCGGCGTCGAAGTCCCTGCCTTCGCCCTCTACGCGGCAACCGCCAACATCTCGATCCCGCTGGTCCTGACGCTGGTCGTCTGGGTCTCCTACCACGTCGAAGGAATCCGGGCCAAGGGCTTCATCCCCTACTTCGCCGGCTGGCTGCCCCCCGGCCTGGAGGAGATGAACCCGATCGGCAAGGCGGCGATCTTCCT
Source organism: uncultured Solirubrobacterales bacterium (assembly GCA_963782685.1). Lineage (GTDB taxonomy): Bacteria > Actinomycetota > Thermoleophilia > Solirubrobacterales > 70-9 > VRUE01. The sequence continues at coordinate 97,399 of CAWAKV010000004.1, read as the reverse complement.
GATCGAGGTGATCTCCCACTTCGTGCGGGTGATCTCGCTCTCCGTGCGTCTCTTCGCCAACATCCTTGCCGGCCACCTGCTGCTGCTCTTCATGGGCGGCGGGCTGGCGGTGCTGCTAGGCATCGCCGCGCTCGGCGCGCTCACCTTCCCCATGGCCTTCGTCTTCTTCATCTTCGAGGTGGGCCTGGTCGCCACGCTCCAGGCCTTTATCTTCTCGACCCTCACCGCGATCTACATCGGCGGAGCCACCTCCGCCAGCCACTAGAAAAAGGAGTCAAACTCGATGGATCTCATGTCCCTACCGATTGCCGAGGTCACCGACGAAGGTGTGACGGACGCTGGCAAGGCGATCGCGCTCGGCGTCGGCGCTGGGCTCGGCTCGATCGGCGCCGGCATCGGCGTCGGCTTCATCTTCGGCAAGGAGATCGAGTCGGTCGCCCGCCAGCCCGAGATGAAAGACGAGCTGCAGAGCATCCGCTGGCTTGGCTTCGCGCTGACCGAGGCGGTCGCCTTCTACACCTTCATCTTCGGCCTGATCGCCTTCTTCCTCTAGGCCACCAGGTGGAGCTATTTCTTGGCGACATAGCGGGCTTCATCGCCCTTGCCGCGGAGGCGGCGCACGGGGAGGAAGAAGGCGGCAGCTTCCTGGTCTCACCGGGCCTCGGCCTGATGATCTGGACGCTGGTCATCTTCCTCTTCACGATGTGGGTGTTGAGCAAGGTCGCCTTCCCGAAAATCCAGGAGGCGCTCGACAAGCGTGCCAAGACGATCGCCGAGTCGATCGAGGCGGCCGAACGGCAACGCCGTGAGTCCGACGAGCTGCTCGAGGAGTACCGCGAGCGCCTTGCCGAGGCCCGCGAGCAGGCCGACGACATCATGGCCCGCGCCCGCAAGGCAGCTGAGATCGCCGAAACGGAGGCGACCACGGCCGGCAAGGAGAAACGCGAGGAGCTGGTCGCGGCGGCGAAGCGCGACATCGAGGCCGAGACGCGACGCTCGCTCGAGCAGATTCGCAAGGAGGTCGCCGACCTGACCGTGCTCGCCACCGAGAAGGTGACCCGCAAGATCGCTCACCGCCGAGGACCAGCGCCGCCTGGTCGAGGAGGCGCTGAGCGAGGTCGACTTCACCTCCCTGTCCGGAGCGGAGGAGTCGCGGAACTGATGGAGGCGGCACGCGTATACGCCGAGGCGCTCTTCGACGTCGCCAAGGAGAAGGGCAAGCTCGACTCGATCGGCGCCGACCTGGCGCAGTTCGCCGACGCGGTCGAAGCCGACCGCGACCTGCAGGTCTTCTTCTTCAGTCCGCACTTCTCCTCGGCGGAGAAGGTCGAGGGGCTGGAGCGGGCAATCGTCGGCGCAGATCCGGAGCTGCTCAACTTCCTCGAGCTGCTGATCGAGAAGGGGCGGATGTCGGAAGTCTTCCGCATCCGCCGCGAGCTCGAGCAGCTATGGAAGAAGGAGAACCGGCGCATCGACGTGACCGTGACCAGCGCGGCCGAGCTCGACCCGGCCGTGGTCGAGAAGATCGGCGAGGAGATCGAGCGGCAGACCGGCCAGGAGGTCGATCTGGCCAGCCGTGTCGACGAGGAGATCCTCGGTGGCATCGTCTTGCAGGTCGGCAACATGGTGCTCGACGCGAGCATCCGCAGTCGCTTGGAGAAACTTCGAAAGAGCGTCGCCCAGGCGGCGTAAGGAGGCATAGAGGACCCCAATGGAGATCAAGCCCGACGAGATCGCATCGATTCTGCGCGAGCGGATCGAGGGACTGGACACCGGCAGCGCCGACCTCTCGGAGGTGGGCACCGTGCTGTCCGTCGCCGACGGCATCGCCCGCATCCACGGCCTCGACAACTGCATGGCGCTGGAGATGCTCGAGCTGCCGCACGGCGTCACCGGCCTCGCCCTCAACCTCGAGGAGGACAACGTCGGCGCCGTGCTCTTCGGCGAGTGGGACAAGGTGGTCGAGGGCGACACGGTCAAGCGCACCGGCCACCTGCTGCGGATTCCCGTCGGCGAGGAGCTGCTCGGCCGCCTGGTCGATCCGCTCGGCCGGCCGCTCGACGACAAGGGCGAGGTGGCGACCACGCAGACCCGCCCGGCCGAGTTCAAAGCGCCGGGCGTCGTCCAGCGCCAACCGGTGACCGAGCCGGTGCAGACCGGGCTGATGTCGATCGACGGGATGATCCCGATCGGCCGCGGCCAGCGAGAGCTGATCATCGGCGACCGCCAGACCGGCAAGACGGCGATCGCGATCGACACGATCATCAACAACCGCGACAAGGACATGATCTGCATCTACGTCGCGATCGGCCAGCGGATGTCGACCGTCGTCCAGTTGAAGGAGGTGCTGGAGGAGAACGGTGCGATGGAGAACACGATCATCGTCGCCGCCCCCGCCGACGAGGCGGCGCCGATCAAGTTCATCGCCCCCTACGCCGGCTGCGCGATGGGCGAGCACTTCCTCTACAACGGCAAAGCGGCGCTCTGCGTCTACGACGACCTGACCAAGCACGCCTACGCCTACCGGCAGATGTCGCTGCTGCTGCGCCGCCCGCCGGGTCGCGAGGCCTACCCGGGAGATGTCTTCTACCTGCACTCGCGGCTGCTCGAGCGGGCGGTGAAGCTGAACGACGAGCTCGGTGGCGGCTCGCTGACCGCGCTGCCGATCATCGAGACCCAGGCCTCCGACGTCTCCGCCTACATCCCGACCAACGTGATCTCGATCACCGACGGCCAGATCTTCCTCGAGTCCGATCTCTTCAACTCCGGCGTGCGGCCGGCGATCAACGTCGGCATCTCGGTCTCGCGGGTGGGCGGCAACGCGCAGACCAAGGCGATGAAGAAGGTCGCCGGCAAGCTGCGCCTCGATCTCTCCCAGTACCGCGACCTCGAGGCCTTCGCCCAGTTCGGCTCCGAGCTCGATCCGGAGACGCAGAAAACGCTGAACCGCGGCGAACGGCTGGTCGAGCTGCTCAAACAGAAAGAGCGCGAACCGCTCGAGATGGCAGACCAGGTCGCCGCGATCTACTCCGGCACCGGCGGCTTCCTCGACCGGGTCAAGACCGAGCGCGTGGGCGAGTTCCTGCGCGACCTGCGCATCCGGCTGCGCGCCGAGAAGGCGGAGCTGCTCGGCCGGATCGGCGAGACCGGCAAGCTCGAGGAGGCCGACGAGGAGGAGCTGGGCGCGGCGATCCGCGAGTTCGTCGACGACTTCGGCCCCGACTTCGACGAGCACGGCGACCCGCTCGAGGCGGGCGAGTCGGACCGCATCCACTCCGAGGAGGAGCGTGCCAAGCCGAGCCGCACTGCCGGGCCCGCGAGCGAGGCCGAGAAGGCCGAGAAGGAGGCCACCCCCGCCTGACGGCGTTCGGGTTCCTAGACCATGGCTTCCCAGAAGGACGTCAAGAGCCGCATCGCGTCGATCAAGAACATCAACAAGATCACGCGGGCGATGGAGATGGTGGCCGCGGCGCGGCTGCGCCGGGCCGAGCAGCGGATCGAGAACCTGCGCCCCTACGCGCAGGGGATGCGCAAGCTGACCCGCCGCGCCGCTGAACAGGCGGGCGGTGTGCCGCGCGTGCCGGTCCTCGTCGAGCGCGAGCAGGTGAAAAGGGTCGGCGTCGTCCTGGTCACCGGCGACCGTGGTCTCGCCGGTGCCTTCAACACCAACATCATCCGCGATGGACTGCGACTCGAGCGTGAGCTGGGCGAGCAGGGCGTCGAGACGTCCTTCTCCGCGGTTGGGCGCAAGGGGGTCTCCGCCCTCACCTTCCGCAAGAAGGAGGTCGGCGCCTCCTACACCGGCTTCACCGATCGCCCGGGCTTCGCCAACGCGCGTGAGATCGGCGAGGAGCTGACGGCCCGCTATGTCGACGAGGAACTCGACCGGGTCGAGCTCGTCTACAACCGCTACGTCTCGCCGCTGACCCAGCACGTCTGGCGGCAGACCCTGCTCCCCCTCCAGCAGGCCGACGTGATCGGCGCCGGGATCGAGGAGGAGGAAGAGGACGCCGAGGAGACCGAGATCGAGAAGGCGCACAGCCGGGCGCTGTGGGAATACGAGCCCGACGCCGAGGAGCTGCTGGCGCAGCTCATCCCCGAGTACGTGAACATCTCGGTCTACCGGGCGCTGCTCGAGTCCGCTGCCTCCGAGCTGGGGGCGCGGATGACCGCGATGCGCAATGCGGCGGAGAACGCCGAGACGATGATGGACGACCTGACCCTGGAGATGAACCGGGCCAGGCAGGCGGAGATCACGCAGGAGATTCTTGAGGTAGTCGCCGGGGCCGAGGCGCTCGGCTAGAGATTTAAGCCCAGAGAAAAGGAACCAATGGCTGAGAGCAACGGAAGCAACGTAGGACGAGTCGAGCAGGTCACCGGCGTCGTCGTCGATGCCGTCTTCCCCGACAAGCTGCCGGAGATCTACTCCGCGGTGAAGATCGAGATGGCGGGCGACGAGGACCGTGAGGCGATGGAGCTGGTCTGCGAGGTGCAGCAGCACCTCGGCGACGACCGGGTGCGGACGGTGGCGATGGACGCCACCGACGGCCTCCAGCGCGGCGACAAGGTGGTCGACACCGGCGGCCCGATCTCGGTCCCGGTCGGCGACGTCACCCTCGGCCGCATCTTCAACCTGCTCGGTGAGCCGATCGACCAGGGCGAGCCGATCGAGGCCGGTGAGCGCTGGCCCATTCACCGCTCCGCCCCGACCGTCTCCGAGCTCGCCCCGACCCAGGAGATCCTCGAGACCGGGATCAAGGTGATCGACCTGCTCGCCCCCTACGCCAAGGGCGGCAAGGTCGGGCTCTTCGGTGGTGCCGGCGTCGGCAAGACCGTGTTGATCCAGGAGCTGATCCGCAGCATCGGCGAGGAGCACGAAGGCCTCTCCGCCTTCTGCGGCGTCGGCGAGCGTTCGCGCGAGGGCAACGACCTCTGGCTCGAGATGAAAGAGTCGGGCGTGATCGACAAGACGATGCTCGTCTTCGGCCAGATGAACGAGCCGCCCGGCGCCCGCCTGCGGGTCGCCCTTTCGGGGCTGACGATGGCCGAATACTTCCGCGAGCAGGGTGGCCAGGACGTGCTGCTCTTCATCGACAACATCTTCCGCTTCGTCCAGGCGGGCTCCGAGGTCTCGGCGCTGCTCGGCCGGATGCCCTCGGCGGTCGGCTACCAGCCGACGCTGGAGACCGAGATGGGCGAATTGCAGGAGCGGATCAGTTCGACCGAGCGCGGCTCGGTGACCTCGGTGCAGGCGGTCTACGTTCCCGCCGACGACCTCACCGATCCGGCCCCGGCCTCGGTGTTCGCCCACCTCAACGCGACCACCACGCTCTCGCGGGCGATCTCCGAGAAAGGGATCTACCCGGCGGTTGATCCGCTCGATTCGACCTCGACGATCCTCAAGCCCGACGTCGTCGGCGAGGACCACTACCGCACCGCGACCGAGGTCCAGGAGGTGCTGCAGCGCTACAAGGAGCTGCAGGACATCATCGCCATCCTCGGCATCGACGAGCTCTCCGACGAGGACAAGCAAACGGTCTCGCGGGCGCGCAAGATCGAGCGCTTCCTCTCGCAGCCGTTCTTCGTCGCCGAGCAGTTCACCGGCCGCAGCGGCGAGTTCGTGCCGGTGGCAGAGACGGTGCGCGGCTTCCGCGAGATCCTCGACGGCGTCCACGACGACCTGCCCGAGGGCGCCTTCTACATGCAGGGCTCGATCGACCAGGTGACCGAGAACGCCGGCGCGGCAGCGGCCGCGTAGGGGGGAAGCTTGGCCGGCGAGAGCAAATTCGAGGTCGAGGTCCTCACCCCCGAGGGGGAGGTCTTCAGCGGCGAGGTCAGCCAGGTCTCGACCCGGACCGCGGTCGGCGAGATCGGCATCCTCGCCAACCACGCGCCCCTGCTGGCGGCGCTGAAACCGGCCGAGCTGCGTCTTTACACCGGTGACCCCGAGCCACAGCGCTACGCGCAGGCACACGGCTGGCTGCAGGTGTTCGGCAACCACGCGCGCCTGCTGCTGGAGGAGGCGATCGCGCCCGAAGACCTCGACGCGGGCGTGCTCAAAGAGCAGCTCGCCGATGCCGAGCAGCGCCTCGCTGAGTCCGAGGAGGGCAGCGCCAGGCGGGCGCGGGCGCAGAAAGACCGCGATCGGACCGAAGCCTTTCTCGCCATCGCTGGGGGGTGAGGAGGGTCGGGGGTCCCTCTCCTGGAGGCCGTTGCGCAGCAGATCGTTTGCCGCGATTCGAATTGCCTGTCCTTGAGCCTCCAGGAGAGGGACCCCCGACCCTCTCCAAGCCCTCCACCGGGGCTCACCAGATTGCATATCGCCGCCTTCGGCGACATTCCAGCGAATGGATATCGCCCCGCCTCCCACGAAGCCCTTTCACATGGGCGATGGAAGGATTGTGGGTACTGCAGACCCCCAAACCCTTCCACGAATCGGGGCTCGGGAGTGCGCCGTGAGCGAGGAGCTGGTTGCGCTTGCGACGCGGTTGATCGGGTACGACACGTCTGAGCCGGACGGGGTCCTGGAAGCGGCCGGTTTCGTCGAGGGCTGGTTGGAAGCGCGCGGGATCGAGGTGGCCACTGACGAGGTGCGCGGGCTGCCGGTGCTGCGGGCCGAGGTGGGACCGGAGGATGCGCCAACCGTGGTCCTGCACGGGCACCTCGACGTCGTGCCGGGGAAAGCCGGGCAGTTCGACCCACGGGTCGAGGGCGACCGCCTCTACGGGCGCGGCGCCTACGACATGAAGGGCGCCCTGGCGGCGATGCTGACGACCACCGCGGCGATGCGCGACTGCGATGGCGTGCGGGTGCGGCTGGGGATCGTCGGCGACGAGGAGTCCGAGGAGGAGGCCGAACGCGGCAGCGACGCCCTGGTCGACGGCGGCTTCGTCGGCGACTTCGCGATCACCGGCGAGCCGACCGACCTGCAGATCGGGGTCGAGGCGAAGGGGGTGCTGGCGCTGCGGCTCGAGGTCAGCGGCGTTGCCGCTCATGGAGCGACTCCCTGGCTGGGCGACAACGCGGTGCTGAAGGCACATGACGTTTTCCGCAGTATCGAGTCGCTACCGTTCGCACGGCACAGCTCGGAGCTGTTCGACCGCCCCTCGATCAACCTCGGCCGGATCCTGGGCGGCGACGCGCTCAACAAGGTGCCCGACCGATGCGCAATCGACGTCGACATTCGCTACCTCCCCGATCAGGATCCCGAGACGGTGCTGGCACAGGTGCGTGGCCTGCCAGAAGTCGAGGTGAGGCCGCTGTTCACGCGGCCGCCGGCGGTGGTCGACCGCGACTCGCCCTTCGTCCGCGGCCTGAGCGAGGCGGCCTCGGCGCACCACGAGGGCGAGCCGATGAGCGTCGGCCGCGACGGAGCCTCCGACGCGGTCTCCTTTCTGCGGGTGGGGGTGCCGGCGGTCGAGTTCGGCCCCGTCGGCGAAGGCCATCACGGCCCGGCCGAGTGGGTATCCATCGATTCGCTCCTCGTCTACCGGCAGACGCTCGAGCAGTTCCTGCGGGCGATCCCGGCGCGACTCGAAGGCTGAGGTCCGAGCCTTGATCGAGGAACCGTTCAAGAAGCCACCGCCGCAGGGCGACTTCGAGCCGCCGCCGAGGCCGAAGCGCTACTGGTGGCGCTTCATGCTGGCCTCGTTCGTGATCGTCTTCGCGACCGCCGGCGCGGTCGCCGGCAGCGGCCTGATCAAGATCGACAACATCGCCGAGGCGCTCGGGCACAACAACAAACTGAGAAACGCGGTCGAAGGGGTCCTCAAGGAGACCCAGGGGGGCGAGGCGCAGAACATCCTCATCCTCGGCTCCGACAAGCGTGCCAGCGAACCGGAAGACCCGGGGCGCTCGGACACGACGATCCTGCTTCGCCTCGACCCCGACAACGACGCGATCGCGCTGATGTCGATCCCGCGCGATCTCGAGGTCGAAATCCCGGGGTGGGGGACGGAAAAGTTCTCCGCAGCCTTCGCCTACGGCGGCCCGAAGCTGACCCTTCAGGTAGTCAAGGAACTGACCGGTCTGCCGATCAACCACATCGTCAACGTCGACTATCTCGGCTTCGTTCGCGCCGTTTACGCGATCGGCTGCGTCTATGTCGACGTCGACCGCCGTTACTACCACTCCAACGTCGGCGTGCCGCCCTCCGAACAGTACTCCGAAATCAATGTGCAGCCGGGCTATCAGCTGATGTGCGGCAAGCGGGCGCTGGAGTACGTGCGCTACCGCCATACCGACACCGACCTCGTCCGCGCAGCGCGCCAGCAGGACTTCCTCAGCTCCGCCCGCCAGCGGGTGCCGATCTCCGATCTGGCGCGCGATGTGCTGGGTGAAGGGGAGCTGATCGACATCTTCACCGAATACACCAGCTCAGACATCAGCGACACGAAGTCGATGCTGGAGGTGCTGAAACTGTTCATCGCCTCGCGCAACGCCGAGATCAACGAGGTCGACTTCCCCGCCGAACTCGGGCCGAGCTTCGTCTACGCCTCCTCGGGTGCGATCGAAGAAGCGGTCGACCGCTTCCTCGGGATCGAAGCCAGCGGTGGCCCGAGCGGCACGCTCGACGAGATCGAATCGGGCGGCGAGAGGAAGGCGAAGAAGAGGAAGAAGAAGGAGAAGGCCGAGAAGAAGCCGAAGCTGAAGACGAAGCCGCCGGGTAGCGATGGGCTCGTCCCGGCCCGCCAAGCCGGCGAAGAGGAGGCGAAGATCGTCGCCCGCAAGGTGAGCAGCGGTTTCCCCGTTTTCTACCCGAGCAGGCTGCCCTCGGGCGCGGCTTACGAGGAAAGCAACCCCTACCTGCACATCCAGGACCCACGCGTGTACCACTTCAAGGACAGCGACGGCAATCGCCACGGCGCCTATCGCATGGTGCTCACCCTCGACTTGCCCGACGGCACCCACTACTTCGGCGTGCAGGGGATCCAGGGGTGGAGCGACCCGCCGCTGCTGAGCGGCCCGAGCATCACGCAGACGATTCGCGACCGGGAGTACGAGATCTTCCTCGACGGCGACCGGGTGCGGCTGGTCGCCTGGCACCGCGGCGACAACACCTACTGGGTCGCGAATAGCCTGCTGCGCGTGCTGACCAACGATCAGATGATCGGCATCGCGCGCTCGGCGCGGGTGAAGATCCCGAACGAGAAGCCAAGGAAGAGGAGGGCAGCGCTTTGAGCGAAGGCAAAGAGACGATCGGCGTGATCGGCGTCGGCTGGGTTGGGCTGGTCACGGCGGCCTGCTTCGCCGAGCTCGGCCATCCCGTGGTGGCGCGCGACATCCTGCCGGAGAAGGTCGCGGCGCTCTCGCGGGGAGAGATCACGATCCACGAGCCGGGGCTGGACGAGCTGCTCGCCCGCAACGCCGAACGCCTCACCTTCACCACCGAGATGGACGAGCTGCTGGGCGCCGCTCGCCTGCTCTTCGTCTGCGTCGACACGCCGCCGACCCGCTCCGGCGACGCGGACCTCTCGCGGGTGCGCTCCGTGGTCGAGGGGCTGCCCGAGGGGAGCGAGCACGTGCTGATCATGAAGAGCACGGTGCCGGCGGGGACGGGCGAAGCGATCCGCCGCGATCGCCCCGGTCTCGCCTACGTCTCCTGTCCCGAGTTCCTCAAGGAGGGCTCGGCGGTTGAGGACTTCCTGCACCCCGATCGCGTGGTGGTCGGCGCCGACGGTGGCGACGAGGAGGCGGGCGACGCCGTCGCCGCCCTTTACGAGCCGCTCGGCGGGCAGCTGGTCCGCACCGACGTCGCCAGCGCCGAGATGATCAAGCTCGCCTCCAACGCCTTCCTCGCGACCAAGATCTCCTTCGTCAACGAGATCGCCAACGTCTGCGAGGAGGTCGGCGCCGACGTCGGCGAGGTCGCCCGCGGCATGGGCCTCGATCAACGCATCGGCCCCTCGTTCCTGCGCGCCGGCATCGGCTACGGCGGCTCGTGCTTTCCCAAGGACGTGAGCGCGCTGAAGATGCTGGCCGGCAACACCGGCTACCACTTCCAGCTCCTGAACGCGGTGATCGAGGTGAACGAGCTGCAGAAGCGGCGCGTCGTGCAGAAGCTGCTCAGCCACCTCGGCACGCTGGTCGGCAAGCGGGTGGCGTTGCTCGGTCTCGCCTTCAAGCCGGACACCGACGACATGCGCGAAGCGTCGAGCCTGGTGCTGGCGGCGCGGCTCCAGGGCGAAGGGGCGGAGGTCATCGCCTATGACCCGGTCGCCGCCGATGCGGCACGCGACCTGCTCGACGGGGTCGAGCTGCGCGACTCGGCGCTGGCGGCGCTCGACGGGGTCGACGCGGCCGTGCTGGTCACCGAGTGGAGCGAGTTCGCCGAGCTGGACTGGGCCGATGCGGCGAGCCGGATGGCGCGGCCGCTGCTGATCGACGGCCGCAACTTCCTCGATCACAAGGCTTTGGAATCAGCAGGCTTCGAGTACGAGGGCATCGGCCGGGCGGTCGAGGGCGCGCCCTCAGCGGCAGCAGCCGACTGAGCGTATGCAGGCGATCGTCCTGGTCGGTGGAGAAGGCACCCGGCTCAGGCCGCTCACCGACATGACGCCGAAGCCGGCGCTGACGCTCGTCGACCGGCCCTTCCTCGCCTACATGATCGAGTGGCTAGCGGGACACGGCGTGAGCGAGGTCGTCCTCGCCTGCGGCTTCCTGCCCGCGGTGCTGCGCGAGGCACTTGCCGGCGAGGAGGAGCGCGCCGGCGTCCGGATCCGCTACGTGGTCGAGCCCGAGCCGCTGGGTACGGCTGGGGCGATCCGCTTTGCCGCCGACATGCTCGGCGACGAGCTGGAGGAACGCTTCCTCGTGCTCAATGGCGACGTGCTCACCGACCTCGACCTGGGTGCGCTCCGGGACGTGCACGACGAGGCGGGTGCGGCGGCGACGATCGGCCTGTACCCGGTCGAGGACGCCGCCGCCTTCGGCCTGGTCCGTTGCGGCGAGGGGGGAGAGGTGCTCGCCTTTCTGGAGAAGACCGGCGAGCCCGATCCGGGCGAGGTCAATGCCGGCATGTACGTGCTCGAGCGCTCGGTGCTCGACCTGATACCGCCGACCGAGAACGTCTCGATCGAGCGTGACGTCTTTCCCCGCCTGGTCGGCGAGGGCTTGCACGGCCTGCTCCTCGATGGCTACTGGATGGACATCGGTACCCCCGAGCGCTACCTGAGCGCGAGCTGGGACATCCTCGAGGGCCGGGTGGCGACGCGGGTCGAGCCGACGGGCCCCGGCGTGCTGATCGATCCCGGCGCGGTGGTGGGAGAGGGCGCGAGGCTCGGTCCGCGCGCCGTGGTCGGGCCGGACTGCCAGATCGGCGCCGGCGCCGAGGTGCTCGGGTCGGTCCTGCTCGGCGGCAGCACCGTCGGCGAGAACGCCCGCGTCGTCGACTCGATTCTCTCGTCGGGCGCCGAGGTCCCCGCCGGTGCCCAGATTGAAGGTGCGGTGGCCGCCGAGGGCGAAATAGTCTCGTCGTAGAGATGCTCGACGACATCCTTGCCATACCCGATCACCTGCGGGACGCGCTCTGGCGGGTCGAGTCGGCACGCCTGGAACGGCACGACGCGGCCGGGCTGCTGGTCTGCGGGGTGGGCGGCTCGGCGATCGGCGGCGACCTCGCCGCCGCGGCGCTCGGCGACCGCCTCGAGCGGCCGCTGCTGACCGTACGGACCTATGAGCTGCCGAGCTGGGCGACAGCCGATTGGACCGTGCTCTGCTCCAGCTACTCCGGTGGGACCGAGGAGACGCTCGCCTGCTTCGCCGCGGCCGAGGCGCTGGGCGCGCGGCGCGTGGTCGCCAGCACCGGCGGTGCCCTGGTCGAGTCGGCAAGGGCGGCCGGCGACCCGGTGATCGGCCTGCCCGGCCTTCTACCCGCACCCCGCACCGCTGTCGCCTACATGCTCGTCTGTGCGCTCGAGGTCGCCGCCGCCGCGGGCGTGGCTCCCCGCATCGCCGCCGAGCTGGAGAGTGCGGCGTCCTTTCTCGAGCAGAGCCGGCCGGCCTTGCAGCACACCGCGGAGGAGATCGCCGCGCAGCTCGCCGCCTATTCCCCGGTCGTCTACGGCGCTGGCGCCACCGCTGCCGCGGCACGGCGCTGGAAGACCCAGCTCAACGAGAACGCGAAGGTCGCCGCCTTCTTCTCCGAGCTGCCCGAGGGCGACCACAACGAGCTCTGCGGCTGGGCCACCCCGGGGGCGGGGGAGGGCAAGCTCGCCGCGGTCCTGCTCGAGGACGCCGCCCAGCACCCCCGTGTGCGCCGCCGCTTCGAGCTCACGGCGGCCGCGATCGAGACCGCCGGAGTCACCGTCGTCCGCGTCGAGACCGCCGGCGAAACGCCCGTGCAGCGCCTGCTCTGGACGGTGATGCTGGGCGACCTCGTCTCCCTCGCAGTCGCCGAGGCCCGCGGCGTCGACCCCCTGCCGATCGAGGCGATCGACGAGCTCAAGGCCGCCCTCGGACGCCCTTAGGTCGTCCCACGCACATCACCTATTTCTCCGTATCCTTCCCTCGACCAATAGGACGAAAGGAATCGATGGCAACCGCCACCTCAAACTACAAAGTCGCCGACATCGGCCTCGCCGACTTCGGGCGCAAGGAGATCGCCCTCGCCGAGGTGGAGATGCCCGGCCTGATGCAGACCCGCGAGGAGTTCGCAGCCGAGCAGCCCCTGCAAGGGGCGCGGATCACCGGCTCGCTCCACATGACGGTGCAGACCGCCGTGCTGATCGAGACCCTGGTCGCCCTAGGCGCCGAGGTCCGCTGGGCCAGCTGCAACATCTTCTCCACGCAGGACCACGCTGCGGCCGCGATCGCCGCCGCCGGCATTCCGGTCTTCGCCTGGGAAGGCGAGACCCTGGAGGAGTACTGGTGGTGCACCGAGCAGGCCCTGCTCTGGCCCGACGGCGAGGGCCCGAACATGATCCTCGACGACGGCGGTGACGCCACCCTGCTCGTCCACAAGGGCGTCGAGTTCGAGAAGGCGGGTGCCGTGCCCGACCCGGCCTCGGCCGACTCGGAGGAGTTCCGCGTCGTGCTCGAGACCCTGCAGCGCTCGCTTGAATCCGACCCACAGCGCTGGACCCAGATCGCCGAGGGGATCAAGGGGGTCACCGAGGAGACGACCACCGGCGTGCACCGGCTCTACCAGCTGGCCGAGACCGGCGACCTGCTCTTCCCGGCAATCAACGTCAACGACTCGGTCACCAAGTCGAAGTTCGACAACCTCTATGGCTGCCGTCATTCGCTGATCGACGGGATCAACCGCGCCACCGACGTGATGATCGGCGGCAAGGTCGCCGTCATCTGCGGCTACGGCGACGTCGGCAAGGGCTGCGCCGAGTCGCTGCGCGGCCAGGGCGCCCGCGTGATCGTCACCGAGATCGACCCGATCTGCGCCCTGCAGGCGGCGATGGAGGGCTACGAGGTGCGGACGCTCGAGGAAGTCGTCGAGACGGCAGATATCTTCATCACCGCCACCGGCAACAAGGACATCATCACCGCCGACCACATGGCGCGGATGAAGCACAACGCGATCGTCGGCAACATCGGCCACTTCGACAACGAGATCGACGTCGCTGGGCTCGAGTCCTCGCCGGCCGAGAAGGTCAACATCAAGCCGCAGGTCGACGAGTGGCGCTTCCCCGACGGCCACTCGATCATCCTCCTCTCCGAGGGCCGCCTGCTCAACCTCGGCAACGCGACCGGACACCCGAGCTTCGTGATGTCGAACTCGTTCACCAACCAGGTGATCGCCCAGATCGAGCTCTACGGCCAGCCCGATGGGTTCACGGCCAAGGACGTCACCGTGTTGCCCAAGCACCTCGACGAGAAGGTCGCGCGCCTGCACCTCGCGGCGCTCGGCGTCAGCCTCACCGAGCTCTCCCAGGAGCAGGCCGCCTACCTCGGCATCCCGGTCGAGGGTCCCTACAAGCCCGATCATTACCGCTACTGATCAGGGCACCTGAGTCGATGCGCGCGATGATTCTCGCGGCCGGGCTCGGCACCCGGCTGCGCCCGATCACCTACGGAATGCCGAAGCCGATGGTGCCGGTGCTGAACCGGCCGGTGATGGAGCACATCGCGCGGTTGCTGGCCCGGCACGGCTTCAGCGAGGCGATCGCGAACCTGCACTGGTTTCCGGAGCTGATCGAGGGTCACTTCGGCGACGGCTCGGCCTTCGGCATCGAGCTCTCCTACAGCCGCGAGGAGCAGCTGCTGGGCACCTCGGGCGGGGTGCGCAAGGCAGCGGACTTCCTTGGCGACTCGTTCGTGGTCATCTCCGGCGACGCGCTCACCGATCTCGACCTGGGGGCAATGCGCGAGTTCCACGAGTCCCACGACGGGATCGCCACGCTGGCGACCAAGCGGGTCGACGACACGAGCCAGTTCGGCGTCGCGATCACCGATGCCGACGGGCGCATCCAGGGATTCCAGGAGAAGCCCGACCCGGCCGAGGCGCTCTCCGACCTCGCCAACTGCGGCATCTACATGTTCCGCAAGGAGATCTTCGACTTCTTCCCCGGACCGGGGGAGGCCAAGCTTGCGACCCTGGACGATCCACCCGGCTTCGCCGACTGGGCAACGGATGTCTTCCCGGCGCTGCTGGAGGGCGATGTGCCCTTCTACTCGCACGAGATCGACGCCTACTGGAACGACATCGGCAACCTCGACGAGCTGCGCCAGGGCAACCTCGATGCCCTGCACGGGGCGGTCGTGGTCGAGCCCGGCGCGCCCGAGGTGGCCGAGGGGATTCGCTCCGCCAGCCCGCTCGACGGGGCCGAGGTGACCGCGCCCGTCCTGGTCGGCGACGGCGTCGAGATCGGTGCCGGGGTGCGGATCGAGGGCCCGGCGATCGTCGGCGACGGCTGCCGGATCGGCGACGGCGCCAGCGTCCGCGACTCGATCCTGCTCGAAGGCGCCGAGCTGCCGCCGAAGTCGATCCTGATCGGCGGCATCGCGGCACGCACGCGAGAGGCTTGACAGAGAATTGACTTTCGGCGCGCCACACGCGCGCCGCCGGCCCGGACGATCGGGCCATGAAGCTCCTCCAGGCAGTAGCCACCGGCCTCGTACCACCCCTCTGCGCCGCCTGCGGGCGATCCTGCCGCCGCGAGGCGGCGCTGTGCACGCGCTGCTCGAGGCGTCTCGCCGCAGCCGAGCCGCTCGACGGATCGGGCGCGCCCGGCCTGGACCGCGCCTGGTCCTCAGCCCCCCACGACGGCGTGGCCCGCGACTTGGTCACGGCCCTCAAGTTCCGCCGCCTGCTGCCCGTCGCCGACCTGATGGCCGAGCGCATCCACTGGCTGGCCCCGAGCACCCTCCTCAGCGGCACGATCGTCCCCGTCCCCACAGCCCGCCTCCGCTCCTTCGCCCGGGGCTTCGACCCCGCCACCGAGATCGCACAAGCCCTTGCCCAGCGAACGGAGCTCCCACTCAGCTCATGCCTGTCACGCTACGGCGGCGGCCGCCAAGTAGGCAAGCGCCGCGCCGAGCGCATCGGCCACCCACCCCTGATCCAAGCCCGCGGCCAGATTCCCCGCAGCGTCCTCCTGATCGACGACGTCCTAACCACCGGCGCCACGCTGAGCGCCTGCGCTCGAGCCCTCCGCCAAGCGGGTGCCATCCGAATCGCAGCAATCACGTTCACGCGACGCCTGTAGGGAAAGGGACCGGGTGCCCCCTCAGAGGAACTTGTGAGCCGGCGAGGCCAGAGCCCATGCCGGGCGACCGACGCGGGTTCCGTCGAGGGGGCACCCGGTCCCTTTCTCATGGCCGCCCGCAGAAATACCTTGCCCCAATCCGGGTAGAGGCGTAGCATCGGGAGAGCACAGACCAAAGGAGGCTGAAGATGCGGATCGAGGTGCGTGGGCGCAACGTCGAGGTCGATGACGAGCTTCGGGAACATGTCCTGAAGAGATTCCGCAGGGTCGGCAGACAGGTCTCCGAGCTGGCGACGCTCGACGTGACGATCTGGGAAGAGCGCAATCCGGCGATCGCCGACAGCCAGGTGGCGGAGGCGACGCTGCGGCTCAAGGGCGTCACGCTCCACGCCAAGGAGGCCTCGCCCGAGATGTCGCACACGGTGCACGAGCTCGCCGAGGACATCCGGCGCCAGGTAAAGAAGCACCGCGAGAAGCGCCGCAAGCGGCGGCAGACGCGCAAGCTCGTCAACCGAATGCGCGGCCGTACCGCCGAAGCTTGAGCTGAAGCGGCTGGCCGAGGGGATCGGGTGTCCCCTCGACGGAACCCGCGTCGAATCGCCGCACTAGAGTTTCGGGTCTCGCCGGCTCACAAGTTCCGCTGAGGGGACACCCGATCCCCTGGCGTTAGCCAGCTACTCTTGGGCGAATGGCCAATGCACGGGACATGGTCACGCGCGCGCTGCGCGTGGGAGAAAGCAGGAAATTCAAGGCCTACGAGAAGCGGGCCGAGAAGATCAACGCGATCGAGCCGGAGATGGAGCTGCTCGAGGGCGATGAGCTGCGCGCTGAGGCCGACACACTGCGCGAGCGCGCCCGCGGGGGGGAGTCGCTCGACGACCTGCTGCCGGAGGCCTTTGCCCTGACCCGCGAGGCGGCGCGGCGCAGCATCGGCCAGCGCCACTTCGACGTGCAGCTGGTCGGCGGCATGACGCTGCACGACGGGGCGATTGCGGAGATGAAGACGGGCGAGGGCAAGACCCTGACCGCGACCCTGCCGGTTTTCCTCAACACGCTCGCCGGCGACAGCGTCCACTTGGTCACCGTCAACGACTACCTGGCCCGCCGCGACGCCGAATGGATGAAGCCCGTCTACGACACACTCGGGGTCAGCGTCGCCGCGATCCAGGACGCCGACGACCACGAGGCCCGCCAGGTCAAATATGCCTGCGACGTGGTCTATGGCACCAACTCGGAGTTCGGCTTCGACTACCTGCGCGACAACATGGCTGAAGCGCTCGAGCACTGCGTGCAGCGCGACCACAAGTTCGCGATCGTCGACGAGGTCGACAACATCTTGATCGACGAGGCGCGCACGCCGCTGATCATCTCCGGCGCGCCCGAACAGGCGGCGCAGATCTACTACCAGTTCGCCCGCCTCGCCCGCCAGATGGAGGGCGTGCCGGCCAAAGACCGGCTGCGCTCCCTGGGCGAGTCGAAGGACACCTCGAGCGCGGACTACGACTACGAATTCGACGAGAAGCACAAGACCGTTTCACCGACCGAGCGCGGGGTCAAGCGGGCGGAGGAGTTCCTCGGCGTCGACAACCTCTATGTGAGCGAGCACGGCAGCCTGGTCAACCACCTGGGGCAGGCGCTCAAGGCAGAGTCGCTCTACAAGAAGGACAAGGACTACGCCGTGGTCGACGGCCAGGTGATGATCATCGACGAGTTCACCGGCCGCATCCTCGAGGGCCGGCGCTGGTCGGAGGGCCTGCACCAGGCGGTCGAGGCGAAGGAGGGTGTGGCGATCGGCGAGGAGAACCAGACCCTGGCGACGATCACGCTCCAGAACTACTTCCGCCTCTACGACAAGCTCGCCGGAATGACCGGAACGGCGCTTACCGAGGCGACCGAGTTCATGAAAATCTACAAAGTGCCGGTGGTCGAGGTTCCGACCAACCAGCCGATGGTTCGCGCCGACCACAACGACCAGATCTTCAAGACGAAGGATGGAAAGTGGAAGGCCGTGCTGGAGGAGATCTTCGCCCGCCACGAGAAAGGCCAGCCGATCCTCGTCGGCACCGTTTCGGTCGAGGTCTCGGAGATGATCTCGGGCGAGCTCAAACGGCACGGCGTCGAGCACGCGGTGCTCAACGCGAAGCCCGAGCACGCACAGAAAGAGGGTGAGCGGATCGCCGAAGCCGGTCGCAAGGGCGCGGTGATGATTGCCACCAACATGGCCGGGCGCGGCGTCGACATCAAGCTTGGCGGCGACCCCGATCACATGGCGCACAAAGAGCTGAAGAAGCAGGGCCTGAATCCCGACGACGAGGGCTATGAGGAGGCGCTGGCGGCGAAGACGGCGGAGCTGGAGCCGCAGTGCAAGGCCGAGGCGGAGGAGGTGCGCGAGCTCGGCGGCCTCTATATATGCGGCACCGAGCGGCACGAATCGCGCCGCATCGACAACCAGCTGCGTGGCCGCTCCGGCCGCCAGGGAGACCCCGGCGAGACGCGCTTCTTCCTCTCCGCCGAAGACGATGTGATCCGCCTCTTTGCCGGCGACCGCATCTACAAAATCCTCGATCGGCTCGGTCCGGTCGACGAGGAGGGCCACGAAGTCCCGCTCGAGGCGAAGATGTTGACCAAAACGGTCGAGGGGGCGCAGAAGAAGGTTGAGGAGCAGAACTTCCTGATCCGCAAACGCGTGCTCGAGTACGACGACGTGATGAACGAGCAACGACGCGTCGTCTACAGGTACCGCCGCGAGATCCTCGAAGGCCGCGACATGTCCGATATCGCCCGCGACGAGCTGGAGGGGGTGATCGAGCGACTGGTCGACGAGTACACGCCCGGCGACGATCTGGAGGAATGGGACATGCCGGGCCTGGAGCTGCAGCTGCGCCAAATCTGGCCAGTCGGGATCGAGGTCGGTGGGATGTCGCCGGAGACGGTCGATCGCGAAAAGGTCAAAGACGCCCTCGACGAAGACGCGATGAGCGCCTACGACGGCCGCGAGGCGCAGATGGGCGAGGAGCTGATGCGCTACCTGGAGCGTTCGATCCTGCTCCAGGTGATCGACAACCGCTGGCGCGAGCACCTCTATGACATGGACTACCTGCGCGAAGGCATCCACCTGCGCGGCTTCGCCCAAATCGACCCCCTCGTCGCCTACAAAAACGAAGGCTTCGCGATGTTCGAGGAGCTGATGCACTCGATCTGGGAGGAATTCAGCAAACTCGTCTTCAACGCCGAACTCGAAGTCGACCCCTCACAGCTCGACGGCGCCTTCGCCGGCAACGGCGGCAACGGCCCGACCGCGCTCGACTACTCCGGCGGCACCCCCGATGCGCAGCCCTCCGCCCTGCAGGAGGTCGCTGCGGGTGCCGGCGCGGTCAGCGTGACCGAAGGCACGGCGAGGCCGAACGGCGGCGGCAACGGCGCCCCCCCGGCCGAGGCGATCGAGACTGTCGTCAAGGACGAGCGCGAGAAGGACATCGGCAGGAACGACCCATGCTGGTGTGGGTCAGGGAAAAAGTTCAAGAAGTGTCATGGGGCATAGCTAGCGCCCCGTGACCCACGATCCAGTCCGCGAGTTCATCCGGAGCTTCAACGAGCGCGATCTCGATGCGTTTGTCGCTGTGCTCGATCCGGAGGTGGAGCTTCACTCCATGAGGGGGCTGCGGAAGGGGAGGGAGGCGGCGCGGTTATGGGCCACTCGACCACCCGGCGGGGTGCAGCAGACGATCGAGCTGGAGCATCTCTACGAGGACGGGACGGAGTCTGGCGGCGGCTCGGCCGTGGCGCTGATCAGGCGGGTCTGGCGCTGGGACGAGGACGAGTCGCACGCGTCGACCGATGAGATGGCCTGGCTGTTCGAGCTGCACGACCACAGGGTGCGCAGCTGGCGCCCCTACGAGGACCGGGCGGCGGCGCTGCACGCCGGCGGCTTCGATCACGGCGTCGCCGCCGAGTAACCTGCGGCCATGGCCGATGTCGCCCAGACCGAATCGGTACCGGCGCGGCTCGCCGAGATCCGTGAGCAGTTGAAGCTGCTCGCGGACTACCTTTGACCCGGCCTCGCTGCGGGAGGAAGCCGAGCGGCTGGAGGAGGAGATGGGCCGGCCCGGCTTCTGGGATGACCAGGAGGAGGCGGCGCGCACCTCGGCCGCGCATGCGCGAGCGCAGCGCAAGCTGAAGACTTTCGAGCAGCTCGAGTCCGACGTCGGCGATCTCGGCGAGCTGGCCGAGATGGCGGCGGAGGACGAGGAGATGGCGGCCGAGCTGACGACCCAGCTGGCCGCGGTCGAAGCACGGCTCGCCGAGCTCGAAGAGGCGCGCCTGTTCAGCGGTCAGTACGACGCCGGCGACGCGGTCGTCTCCGTCCACGCCGGCGCCGGCGGCACCGACTCCCAGGACTGGGCGGAGATCCTGCTGCGCATGTATCTGCGCTGGGCCGAGAGCCGCGGCTTCGAGGTCGAGATGAAGGAGGCGTCGCCGGGGGAGGAGGCTGGCCTCAAGTCGGCCACCTTCGTCGCCCGTGGGGAGAACGCCTACGGCCTCTTCGCCGCCGAGCGCGGCGTCCACCGGCTGGTGCGGATCTCCCCGTTCGACTCCTCGGCTCGCCGCCACACCAGCTTCGCCCAGGTCGACGTCGGCCCGCTGGTCGACGAGGGGGTCGAGGTCGAGATCGACGACGTGGACCTGCGCGTCGACACCTACCGCGCCTCGGGCGCCGGCGGCCAGCACGTCAACAAGACCGACTCGGCGGTGCGGATCACGCATGTGCCGACCGGGGTGGTCGTGCAGTGCCAGAACGAGCGCTCGCAGACTCAGAACAAGGCGGTCGCGATGCAGCTGCTGCGCTCGAAGCTGATCGAGCTCGAGGAGCGCAAACGGGCGGAGAAACTGGCGAAGGAGCGGGGCGAGGTCAAAGAAGTCGCCTGGGGATCGCAGATCCGCAGCTACTTCCTACACCCCGACCAGCGGGTCAAGGACCACCGCACGGGGCACGAGGTGGGGGATGCCCAAAGGGTCCTTGACGGTGACCTCGATGACTTCATCAGGGACTACCTGAACAAGACGGCGCGGTAGCGCTAGCGCGGAAAAAGTACAAGCCGCCGGGAGGGGCACCCGGCGCTTCCCGATGGGAGCTTGAATTTCACTACGGTCCGCTTGCCGGCGAGCTTCTCGCTCAGCTTCTCGGTGAAGCGCAGGACGCCGCTCTTGCCGAGGCGGCGCTTGAACGATCCGATGGTGGTCTTGCCTTGGCGGATCTGGATCGTGGCCTTGAGTGGCTCGCTGGTCGTATAGCCGACGGTCACCTTCAGCTTGTTGCGCTTCTCGACCGCTCGCGCCTTGGCGCTGCGCAGCGCGCATGCGGACTTGCCCTTGTCGGCCGCTGCCGAGGCGCCCCCGTCCGCTTCGCAGAAGATGTCCACTTCGGCCGCGGCGATCACGCCTTCCTCGAATTCTTCTTCGGCTGCTTCGCATTCTTCGAGTTCGAATTCGCCTTCGTCTTCGATTTCGAATTCTTCTTCGAAGGCGAGCGGATCGATATCTGGAATGGGGGAGTCCGCCTGCGAGGTGCTGGCCACGAACAGGAGCGCGGCCAGGGCGAGGGGTACGGTCAGCAGTCGAAGCGTACTCGGCATGGGGGCATCCATCGGCTCCGCACAGCGCCCCCTTTAGCCACTCAGCGGATATCCGCACCCTCGAGCTCGAGCAGGGCTTCCTTCATCGGCAGGCCGCCGCCGTAGCCGCCGAGGGCGCCACCGCTGCGCAGCACCCGGTGGCAAGGGACGACGATCGGGATCGGGTTGGCGCCGCAGGCGGTGCCGGCAGCGCGCACGGCACGCTCGTTGCCAGCGCTGCGGGCGATCTGCGTGTAGCTGCGGGTCCTGCCGTAGGGGATGCGGTCGATCGCTCGCAGGGCGCGGCGGCGGAAGCCTTTGCTCAGCTGCCAGTCGAGCGGCAGATCGAACTCCGTCAGCCGCCCCTCGAAGTAGAGGTCGAGCTGGCGCCGGGCCTCGTCCAGGCGCCCGGGCGCCTCGAGCACCCGCGGCGAGATCCGGCTGGCCAGGTCCGCCAGCGTCTCGTCCGTGCCGAAGATCGGGAAGCTGACCTTGACCAGGCCACGGGGGGTGGTCGCCAGCAGGAGCGGCCCGAAGGGCGAGTCGACGCTGGCGTAGGCGACGTCGAGCAGGTCCTCGGCGGCGGCGCGGTCAGCGAGGCGTTGCAGCTCTGCCTTCATGCCAGCTCCTTTCGCAGTCGTTTCATGCCCTCGTGCAGGCTGCGCCGTGCCGCGGCCGGAGAGCAGCCGAGCGCGGCGGCGATCTCGGCGTGGGGGAGATCGCAGGCGTAGCGCAGCGCCACCGCGGCACGTTGCTTCGGCGGCAGCGCCCCAACCAGCGCCCAGACCCCCTCGTCGAGCTCCGGCTCGGCGGTCGCCCCGGCCAGCTCATCGGGCTCGGCGACCGGCAGCGGCCGCCGCCCGTTGGCGCGGTGGTGGTCGATCGCCTTGCGATGGGCGATCGTCAGCAGCCAGCCGCGCAGGTTGCGGTCGTCTCCCAACTTCGGATACGCCCGCAGCGCCGCGAGGAAGGTCTCCTGAAAGCAGTCCTCCGCATCGGTCCGCCCGACCGCCCCACGCAGCACGGCCATGACGTCGGCGGCGTGCGCGTCGAGCAGGGTTTGGAATGGAGGCAACGTGCTCACCTGGGGAATTAAACGCTGCCGGCTCCCCGAACGTGAGGTGGCCACGAGGCGAAGTTCACGTTTGGCCCCTCACAGGGGCTCAACGTGAACCTCGTCCGGGGATAGGCTCCTCTGATGCCTGAGGATGCAGTCGAGCCCTTGTCCGCAATTGTCGCCCGGGCGCTGGCCGAGGACGTGGGTAGCGGCGACGTGACCGCGGCGGCGACGGTTCCCGACGGGGCGCGGGGGCGGGCGCGGATCGTGCAGAAGGCGCCGGGCGTGGTCTTCGGCCTCGCCGCGGTCGCCGAGACGATGCGCCAGTGCGGCGTGGAGGAAGTCGACAACCTGCTCGTCGAGGGGCAGTGGCGTGACGGTGTGCCGGCCGAGGTGGCGCTGGCGAGCGGCCCCGCGGCGGCGCTGCTCGCCGCCGAGCGCACCGCGCTCAACCTTCTCGGCCACCTCTCCGGCGTGGCCACGCTGACCGCGCGCTTCGCCGAGTCCGTCGCCGGAACCGGCGCCCACATCCTCGACACGCGCAAGACGATCCCGGGGCTGCGGGCGCTGGAGAAGGCGGCGGTCGTGGCCGGCGGCGGGCAGAACCACCGCATGGGCCTCTACGACGCGATCCTGATCAAGGAGAACCACGTCGCCCTGGCGGGGGGAGTCGCCAAGGCGATCCACGCCGCGCGCACGGCACAGCCGGACATGCCGCTGGAGATCGAGTGCCGCGATGTCGAAGAGGTGGCCTACGCGCTGGGAGCGGGGGCGGACAGGCTGCTGCTCGACAACATGACGCCGGAGCAGCTGCGCGCCGCGGTCGCTCTGCGCGATGCGGAGCGCGGCACCGACCGCCCGCCGCTCGAGGCCTCCGGCGGCATCACGCTCGAGACCGTGCGCGCGGTGGCCGAAGCCGGTGTCGATTTCATCTCCGTAGGGGCCCTGACCCACTCAGCGCCGGCGCTCGACTTCAGCTTGCTGATCGAGCCTGTGTGAGGAGCGATGGGTGCCCCTCCAGCGGAACTTGTGAGCCGCTGAACCCTGGTCCCTCGCACAAGTGTCCGGCGCGGGTTCCGCCGGAGGGGCACCCATCGCTCCTCAGCGCCTACTTCAGCAACCGAGAGAGGCGGCGGTCCTTGAGCACGCGTCCGCCGGTCTGCTCCTCGGGGCAGTAGTTGGTCTGGTGCTCGGCGAAGTAGACGGCCTCGATCGTGGTGCCGCAGCGCGGGCAGGGCTCGCCCTCGCGCTTGTGGATCCGCAGCGGCATCGGCAGCTTGTCGGGAAGGTCCTCGCCGATCGTCTCCTCGTAGTGGTCGATGGCATCGCCGAGGACGTGGAGCGCCGCGTGCAGGCGCTCGACCTCGGCCTCGCTCAGCTCGGAGCCCTGCTTGAAGGGTGAGAGCCGTGCCTCCCAGAGGATCTCGTCGACCCAGGAGCGGCCGATGCCGGCGATGTCGCCCTGGTGGCGGAGAAGGGGGTGGAGGTGGCGGGGGAGGTCGATCGCGGTGGCGAAGGTCTCCAGCGGTGGTGACGGCCAGGCCTCGGGGCCTAGTCTCGCGACCGCCTCGTCCTCGTCGACGGCTCCCACCGGCAGCAGCTTCGCCCACGCCCGCTGCTTCGTCCCGAACTCGCGCAGGCGCAGCTCGCGCCCGTCGCCGAGTCGCACCAGCACGCGAGAGGCGCGGTCTTTGAGCGATGCCCGCTTGTCGAAGACGCGCAGCCGCCCCGCCGACATCAGGTGGATCAGCAGCGCCAGGTCGCCGAACTCGACCACTGGCATCTTGCCCACGCGGCGGATCGCGGTGACCTGGCGGCCGGCCAGCTCCTCGAGCGGCGGCTCGAAGGTCTTCATCACGTTCATCCCCGGCGCCAGGACGGATTCGACTGTGGCGCCGCTCAGCGCGGAGTCGAGCCGGCGCACCGTGATCTCGACCTCGGGAAGCTCCGGCATGAGGAGAGAGTAGACTTGTCAACAGTTCATTCGACTGGACTCAGGCCAAGGCCATGCCAGCGAACATACGACCCGCGAGGCCCTTCTCAGGGCCTTTTGAGGCACCCGCATGAGAGAACTGCCGACGATCAACGAGCCGGTCCCGATGCTCGACCTCTTGCCCGAGGAGGTGGAGGAGATGTCGCGCGAAGTGCGCCAGCTGGCGCGCGAGCGCGACGCGGTCGTTCTCGCCCACAACTACCAGGTGCCCGAGGTACAGGAAGTCGCCGATTACACCGGCGACTCGCTCGGCCTCTCGCGCAAGGCGGCCGAGTCCGGCGCCTCGGTCATCGCCTTCTGCGGCGTCCACTTCATGGCCGAGACGGCTTCGATCCTCTCGCCGGAGAAGACGGTGCTGATCCCCGACCTCGAGGCCGGCTGCTCGCTGGCCGACTCGATCAGCGCCGAGGAGCTGCGTCAGTGGAAGGCCAAGCACGGCCCGGAGGCGGTCGTCGTCATGTACGTCAATACCTCGGCCGAGGTGAAGGCCGAGACCGACTACTGCTGCACCTCCTCCAATGCGGTCAAGGTGGTCGAGCACATCCTGCGCGAGCACGGTCCCGACACGGAGATCCTCTTTGGGCCCGACATGTGGCTGGGCGCCTACGTCGAGCGTGAGATCGGCCACTCGATGCACGTTTGGCCCGGCGAGTGCCACGTCCACGCCGGCATCCGGCCCGACGACATCAGGGCCCAGCGCGCCGCCCATCCCGGCGCCGAGTTCCTCGTCCACCCGGAGTGCGGCTGCGTGACCCAGGTGATGGAGTTCGTCGCCGCGGGCGAAGTCGAGGAGGAGGGCGTACACATGCTCTCCACCGGGCAGATGCTCGATTACGTGCAGGAGCGGCCCGACGGCGAGTACATCGTCGCCACCGAGAACGGCATGCTGCACCCGCTCCGGCAGGCGGCGCCGCAGGCGAGCCTGATCGAGGCCAACCGGATGGCCTACTGCAAGTACATGAAGATGATCACGCTGCCGAAGCTGCGCGATGCGCTGCGCGATATGAAGTTCGAGGTCAGCGTGCCGACCGAGATCGCCGAGCGGGCACGGCTGCCGATCGAGCGCATGGTCGCGATCGGATAGCGCCAGATAAAGTCTGGCGCCATGCCCCAGGCCAGCCCCGAGACCGCGCTGGATCGCGAGCAGCTGCACGAGCTGGCTCAGCAGCTCCGCGTCGATTCGGTGCGCGCCGCGGCCGCCGCCAACTCCGGCCACCCGACCTCCTCGATGTCGGCCGCCGACCTGATGGCGGTCCTGCTCACGCGCTATCTACGCTACGACTTCGACGTACCGGAGAACCTGGCGAACGACCACCTCGTCTTCTCCAAGGGCCACGCCTCGCCGCTGCTCTACGGCCTCTACAAAATGGCCGGGGCGATCGACGACGAGGAGCTGCTCACCTTCCGCGAGTTCGGCTCGCGACTGCAGGGGCACCCGACGCCGGAGATTCCCTGGGTCGACGTGGCCACCGGCTCGCTCGGGCAGGGACTGCCGATCTCAGTCGGGATTGCCCTCGCCGGCAAGCGGCTGGAGGCCGCCGAGTACCGCGTCTGGGTGCTCTGCGGCGACTCCGAGCTCGCCGAGGGCTCGATGTGGGAGGCCTTCGAGCACGCCGGTCACGCCGGGCTCGACAACATGATCGCGATCGTCGACGTCAACCGGCTCGGCCAACGGGGGCCGACCATGCACGAGTGGGACACCTCCTCCTGGGCGGCGCGCGCCGCGGCCTGCGGTTGGGACGTGCAGGAGATCGACGGCCACGACCTGGAGGCGATCGACGCTGCCTACGCCCGCGCGCTGGAGGCCGGCGCGCCGGCCGCGATCTTCGCCCGCACCAAGAAGGGATCCGGCGTCGCCGCGGTCGAGGACCAGCCGAACCAGCACGGCAAGCCGCTGGCCGACCCGGAGGCCGCGGTCGAGGAGCTGGGCGGCGTGCGCTCGCACCGCGTCGACGTTCACCCACCGCCCGAGGCGCAGCCCTACGAGGTCGCGCGGACGCCGGTCGAGCGGCCCGCCTACGCGGTCGGCGAGAAGGTCGCCACTCGCGGCGCCTACGGCGACGCCCTCGCCTGGCTCGGCTCGGTCGACGAGAAGGTGGTCGCGCTCGACGGCGAGGTCGGCAACTCGACCTACGCCGAGCGCTTCGCCGCCAAGCACCCCGAGCGCTTCTTCGAGATGTACATCGCCGAGCAGCAGATGGTCGCCGCCGGCGTCGGCCTGCAGACGCGCGGCTGGAAGCCCTTCGCCTCCTCCTTCGGCGCCTTCCTCAGCCGCGCCTACGACTTCATCCGCATGGGGGCGATCTCCGACGCCGACCTGAAGCTCTGCGGCTCGCACGTCGGCGTCTCGATTGGCCCCGACGGCCCCTCGCAGATGGCGCTCGAAGACATTGCCTCGCTGCGCGCCGTCTTCGGCAGCATCGATCCTCTACCCGAGTGACGCCAACCAGGCGGTCGAGCTGCTCGACGCGATGCGCGCGCACCGCGGCATCAGCTACATGCGCACGACCCGCGAGGCGACGGCCGTGATCTACGAGCCTGGCGAGAGCTTCGAGATCGGCGGCAGCCGCACCGTCCGCTCCAGCGACGCCGACGACGTCACCCTGATCGCCGCCGGCATCACCCTGCACGAAAGCCTCGCCGCAGCCGAGGAGCTGGCCGGCAAGGGAATTGCCGCGCGGGTTATCGACCTCTACTCGGTCAAGCCGGTCGACGCCAAGGCGATCCTCGCCGCAGCGGGGGAGACCAAAGCCCTCATCACCGTCGAGGACCACTGGGTCGAGGGCGGCATCGGCGAGACGGTGGCCGGCGTCCTCGCCGAAGCCGCCGCAAGCACCCCCCTAGTGCGTCTCGCGGTCACCGAGCGCCCCGGCAGCGGCCCCCCCGAGGCGCTGCTTGCCGCCGCCGGCATCGACGCCGCCCACATTGCTGCTGCCGCCGCCCGCGCCCTCGCTTGAGAGCGATTACTAGCGTTAGCTAACACTTCGCTAAGCTTTCGCCCATCTTTCTTGGGCGGGGTGTTGCGCGCGATTCGGTGCGCAGGAGTCACCCTGTAGCCGGAGAAGGACCCCCGCGACCAATGGCCAGAGGCAGAAAGCAGAAGAAGGGCGGGCAGCCGCCGGCGCCGCCGCGCAACCGCAAGGGCGGCGCGCCGATCATCGAGATGCGCGACGTGACCAAGGTCTACCCAGGCGGCCACATGGCGCTCGACCGGGTCTCGCTGGCGATCGACCGGGGCGAGTTCGTCTTCCTCGTCGGCCCGACCGGCTGCGGCAAGTCGACCCTGATCAAGATGCTGATCCGCGAGCTCGAGGCCACCGACGGCAACGTCCGCATCGCCGGCCGCGACATCGGCGCGATGCCGGAGAAGAAGATCCCGCAGCTGCGGCGCAACATCGGCACCGTCTTCCAGGACTTCAAGCTGCTGCCCGACCGCACCGTCTACGACAACGTCGCCTACGCGCTGCAGGTGCTCGGCGCCCACCGGGGCGCAATCCGCCGCCAGGTGCCGGAGATCCTGCGCCTGGTCGGCCTCTCGACCAAGCTTCACAGCTACCCCGACGAGCTCTCCGGCGGCGAGCAGCAGCGCGTCTCGATCGCCCGTGCCTTCGTCAACCACCCGCCGCTGCTGCTCGCCGACGAGCCCAGCGGCAACCTCGACCCGGTCACCTCGATCGGCGTAATGCAGCTGCTCTACCGGATCAACAAGACCGGCACGACGGTGGTCGTCGTCACCCACGATCGCGAGATGGTCGACAACATGCGCCGCCGCGTGATCGAGCTCTACGAGGGCCGCGTCGTCCGCGACGAGGTCAGCGGCGGCTACACCGAGGAGTCGACCTCCGAGTTCGGCCTGCGGATGCGGGCCGAGATGGGGGTCGCGCCCGAGGGTCAGACCAACGGCCACGCCAACGAGTCGCTCTTCTAGCCATGTCGCGACTGCTCTTCTTCACCCAGGAGGCCTTCCGGGCGTTGCGCCGAAACGGCGCGCCGAGCATGGCCGCGGTCGTCACCACGGTAGTCACGGTGATCCTGCTCGGTGTCCTGATCCCGATCTTCCAGACGACCCAGGCGAAGAGCGAGGAGGTTCGCAGCAGCCTCGAGCTCCGTGCCGCGGTCTTCGACGACGCGACCCCGGCCGAAATCGCCGGCCTGAGGGGCAAGCTCGAAGCGATCCCGCACGTCGAGTCGGTCGAGCTGATCACCAAGGCGGAGGCGCTGGACGAACTGAGCGCGGACCTGGGCAAGGAGAAGAGCGGCGAACTGCTCTCCCAGCTGCACTCGAACCCGCTGCCGGCGAACTTCAAGATCCAGGCGGACGATGCCGCCAATCTCGACTCGGTGCGGACGGCGATCATGCCCCCCGGCCCGAACGGCAAGCCGCAGCCGATCTCGCCGATCGTCTCCGACATCTTCGACCGCCAGGAAGACTCGAGGAAGATCGAGCAGGTGACGAGCGCGCTGAAGATCGTCCTCACCGTGATCACGGCGCTCTTGATCGCCGCCTCGCTGATGCTGGTCGGCAACACGATCCGGCTCTCGATCTACACCCGTAGGCGCGAGGTGGAGGTGATGCGCCTGGTCGGCGCCACCCGCTGGTTCATCCGCTGGCCGTTCATGATCGAGGGGGTCGTGGTCGGCTTCCTCGGCGGCCTGATCGCCATACTCATCCTGTGGCTGGGCAAGCTGACGATCGTCGATCCGCTGAGCGACAGTATCGGCTTCCTCGCCGCGCAGAACAGCACCACGCTCTCCTTCCCGGCGCTGGTCGCGATCCTCTTCGCCGCCGCGGTGCTGGTCTCGGCGATCGGCTCCGGCATCACCCTGCGCCGCTTCCTCAAGGTTTAGTGCCTGCGGCTGCGCCGAGGGTTGCGTGAGCGCCGCGCGGACGCTGGGCCTTGCGGCGCTGCTGCTCGCGGTGCTCGCGGCTGGGCTCTGGCTCGGGGGGCACCCGGCGAAGCTGCCGCCATCGCTGCGCGACCTCTTCGTCGACGATTCGGCCGGCCTGACCGTGGAAGCGAGCGAACTGATCGAGGGCAACTACTACCGTTCCGTGCCCCTTGAGAACCTCGCCGACTCCTCGCTCGAGGGCATGGTGCGAGGCCTGCGGCGGCGCTACCGCGACCGCTTCTCCGAGTACTTCTCGGCCGAAATGCTGGCCCGCTTCAACGAGGCGATCGAGGGGCGTTTCTCGGGCGTCGGCCTGAGCGTGTCCGAGGTCGCGGAGGGCCTGCGCGTCGTCCGCGTCTTCAAGGGCTCGCCGGCGGAGCGGGGCGGGATCGAGGTCGGCGAGACAATCGTCTCGGTGGACGGCGACTCGATCGCCGGGCTCGACTCCGACGCCGCCACGGCTCGGATCAAGGGACCGGAAGGGACCGAGGTGACGATCGGTGTACGCAGCCGCGGCGGCAAGACGCGGCAGGTGCGACTAATCCGAGCCGAGATCGCGCTGCCGGTGATCAGCAGCGCGCTGGAGACGGTGAGTGGCGAGAAGCTCGGCTACGTACGCCTTCTCGCCTTCAGCGAAGGCGCCCACGGGGCGCTGCGGCGCGCGGTACGCAAGCTCCAGCGCCAGGGCGCCCAGGGCCTGGTGCTCGATCTGCGCGGCAACGGCGGCGGCCTGCTGGAGGAGGCGGTGCTGAGCGCGAGCGTCTTCCTGCCGGAGGGCGAAACGGTGGTCTCGACCAGGTCCCGCACCCAGGGCGAGAGGGTCTACGAGACCAGCGGTGGCAACCTGCCGCGGCTGCCGATCGTCGTCCTGATCGATCGCAACACCGCCTCGGCGGCGGAGATCCTCGCCGCGGCGCTGGCCGACGACGCCGGCGCGAAGACGGTCGGCACGCGCTCCTTCGGCAAGGGCGTGTTCCAACAGGAGATCGACCTCTCCAACGGCGGTGCGCTGAAGCTGACCGTGGGCGAGTACTTCACCCCGGACGGGGCCAACCTGGCCGGCAAAGGGATCCACCCCGACGTGAGGGCTCGCGACGCACCCGGGACTCGCCGTGATGAGGCGCGCGAACGAGCTCTCGGTGTGCTGGCGGCCGGAGGATGAGCTTCCAGTGCGCTTTTTGCACGTCACAGGTACATAAAGCGCACCGGAAGGATCCTCCGTGAGCCGACCCGATTGGCGTCACTACCGCGAGCGGCAGCGAGCGCGCGGACGTGGCCGCCGGCAGGCGGTGCCGAAGACCGCGCGCGAGGCGGTCGAGGCGCTGCTGCGCGAGGAGCTGGACTGGCGCGGTTTCCGCGCGGCGCTGGAGGTGGAAGCGGGCGAGGCGGCGAGCGAGGCCGAGTCGCGCAGCGGTCCGCGCCGCGACCTGACCGAGCTGCCGACCTTCACCGTCGACCCGGCGACGGCGCGCGACTTCGACGACGCCGTCTCGGCGCGGCGGGAGGGAGAGGCGGTGCGGCTCTGGATCCACATCGCCGACGTCGCGGCCCACGTGCCGCCGGGCTCGCCGCTCGACCAGCGAGGCGCGGCGGCGCGGCAACAGCACCTACGTGCCGGGCGCGGTCGAGCCGATGCTGCCGCACGCGCTGAGCGACGAGGCGTGCAGCCTGGCGCCGGGGGTCGAGCGGCTGGCGGTGACGGCGGAGATCGAGCTCGGCGCCGACGGTCGCCCCGGCAGCGCCGCCTTCTACCGCAGCCGCATCCGCTCCGACGCACGGCTCGACTACGACGAGCTCGACGTCGTCTTCTCCGGGCGCGCGCGAAGCGCCGGAGGCGGTCGCGGAGTCGCTGGCGATCGCGCGCGAGGCCGCCGCCGCGCTGGGCGAGCGGCGCGGCGGCGACCAGCCTCGACGTCGAGTCCTTCGAGCCCGAGTTCCGCTTCGACTCGCGCGGCGACGTGACCGCCGCCCGCGGGGTCGCCCAGACCGAGTCCCACCGCCTGATCGAGCGGCTGATGATCCTCGCCAACGAGCAGGTGGCGCAACTGCTGGAGCGCAAGCGCGTGCCGGCGATCTACCGCGTCCACGCCCCGCCCGACCCGCCGCGGATCGAGCGGCTGATCGAGCAGCTGCACGAGCTGGAGATCCCGACGCCGCCGCTGCGCGGCACGCCGGCGCCGCGCGAGGCGGCGGAGCTGGCGGCGGAGGCGAGCCGCCTGGTGACGAAGGAGGCGGCGCGACGCGGGCACGGCCGCGACGCGTATACATCGCTCGTGCTGCGTTCCCTCAAACAGGCCCGCTACAGCGAGCGCAACAGCGGCCACGCCGGGCTCGGCAGCCCCGCCTACTGCCATTTCACCTCGCCGATCCGCCGCTATCCCGACCTGGTCGTCCACCGGGCGCTGCTGGCGGCCCTGGGCGAGGGGGAGGCGGCGCCGAGCGCGGCCGAAGCGCGCGAGGCGGCCTGGCACTGCAGCGAGCGCGAGCGCGAGTCGATGCGGATCGAGCGCCGCGCCGACGACGTCTGCGCCGCCTTCCTGCTCGAGCGCGAGCTGCGCGAGCGGGGCGCCGAGGCGAGGTTCGAGGGCGAGGTCTCCGGGCTGATCCGCGCCGGCGCCTTCGTCGGCTTCGGCGGCGAGCTCGGCGACGTCTACGAGGGCTTCCTGCCAGCGCGGCACCTCGGTGGCGCCGAGCGCTTCGAGCTGAACGAGAGCGAGACGGCGCTGGTCGGCCAGGAGTCGCATCGCGAGCTGCGGCTCGGCGACCCGATATCCGTCCAGGTGAGCGGGGTCGAAGCGGCGCGCGGACGGGTCGACCTGGAGCCGGCGGGGCTGAGCGATGGCTAAGAAGGGAAGAAGAAGCGCGCACCGGCCTCGGGCGACGTCGCCACCAACCGCCGCGCCCGGCACAAGTTCGAGCTGGTCGAGAAGATCGAGGCGGGGATCGTGCTGCTCGGCTCCGAGGTCAAGTCGCTGCGCAACGGCAAGGCCCAGATGAGCGACGCCTACGCCGTCGTCGACAGCGGCGAGGTGTGGCTGCGCAACCTCCACATCCCGCCCTACGAGCCGGCCAGCCGTGAGAACCACGAGCCGGAGCGGCCGCGCAAGCTGCTCCTGCACCGGGCGGAGATCGAGCGCCTGGTCGGCAAGACGGCGGAGCGCGGCCTGACCCTGATCCCGACCCGGATCTACTTCAAGGGCGCCCGGGCGAAGGTCGAGCTGGCGCTGGCCCGCGGCAAGGAGGGGCGCGACCGGCGGCGCGAGATCGCGGAGCGCGACGTGCGGCGCGAGGTCGAGCGCGAATTCAAGGGCAGAATGAGGTAGCTTCGCGGCTCATGGCTGACTTCGTCAGCGACAACGTCGAGTATTTCGTCGCCGGCCTGGTCGTGGCGGTGCTCCTCCTGCTGCTCGTGATCAGCGTCGTCCAGCGCCGCAGCAAGGAGAAGGGGCAGAGGAAGAAGCCGGACGCCGCCCCGACCGCCCCCACCGCCCACCTCGGTGCAGCCGCCGGCGCAGGCCGCGCAGAAAGGCCCGCCGCGCCGTCCGCCGCCCTCCGGCCAGCCGACGAATGCCAAGGAGAAGCGCAAGCTGGCGCGCCAGCAGCAGCGCGCCGCGCGCGGCGAACACCGCAAACGTCGCCAGGAAGAGGCGAAACGGCGGCGCGAAGAGCGGGCGAGGAAACGGGCCGAACGGCGCCACAAGCCGGCTGGCGGCCGGCTCGCTCCGGGCGCCGGGCGAAGAAGGAAGCGGCCAAGGCAGAGCGTGAGCTGGCGGCGGCGCGGGCGGCGCAGGAGCGGGCGCTGTACGAGCAGGAGAGCGCGGGGACGACGGCCCAGCAGGGGCCGCCGCCCGGCGTTCGCGCCGCCAGCAGCCCACCGCAGCCCCCCAACCCCAGGTTCCGCCGCAACCGCGCGCCAGTGCCGCCGGTCCCGGCCGCCGCCGTCCCGCCACCGGTCGCACCGGTGCCGCCGCTCCCGGCGCAGCCGCCGGCCGTGCCGCCCGACCGCCACCGCCGGCGGCTACGACCCGGCCGCGGCCGAACAGCGCGTGCAGGACAAGGTGGCGGAGATCCAGCGCGAGGAGGAGCGCATCCGCGCCGAGGCCGATCGCCGCATCGAGGAGGCGGAGCGGCTCCAGCGCGAGGCCGAGGCCCGGCGAGCGCAGGCCGAGGCCGGCCAGACGACGCAGAGCATGGCCGCCGTTCCGCCGCCGCCGAGCGCGCCGGCTGGGCGGACATGCAGACGGCCGAACAACAGCTGCAGCAGGAGCGCGAAGCGCAGGAGCGCTCGCTCGAGGAGGCGCAGGAGCGGCTGCGCCAGATCGAGGAGCGGACCAAAGCGGCCGAACAGCGCGCGGCCGAGGCCGAGCGCCTGGCGAAGCTGAAATCGCAGGAGGCCGAGCGCCAGCAGCGCCTGCGCGAGATCGAGGCAGAGCGTCGCCCAGGCCGAGGAGCGCGCGCGCGAGGCCGAGCGCCGGGCGATGGAAGCCGAGCAGGCGGTGCTCGGCTCGGTGCAGGGTGGGGGAGCGGCTCCGCTGAGCCCCCAGCCCCTGCCGCCGCAGGCGCCCGCGCCGCCGAGCCCCGAGCCCAACGCCGCGCCGACCCCGCAGCCGCCCACTCCCGAGCCGCCACCCCCGGCCCCAGCCACAGCCTGGGCCGCCGCCCGCCCCGCCGCAGCCAGAGCCCCAGCCGGGCCCGCCTCCACCTCCCGCCGCGCAACCGCCCGCGGCGCACGGGCGAGGCGATCGAACTCAACAACGTGACCTTCGAGCAGCTCCGCGGCCACGGCCTCTCGGTCACCCAGGCAACCCGTCTGCTTGCCCACCGCGAGCGCGTGGGTCGCTTCCAGTCGATCGACGAACTCGACGAGATCCCGGGCCTGCCCCGAGAGTTCGCCGAAGACCTGAAGCGGCGCTCAGCCACTATGTCGAGCCCTCGGGGCGAATGGCACTCGCCGGGCGCCGCTCAGAGCCCCGTCTGCTTCAGGCCTCCAACAGCTTCAGCCAGATCTCGCTGCGGGTCGGGTATGCGGCGACGGCGTGGCGCAGACGAGCGAGAGGTACTTCGCCGACGATCGCGACCGTGGCTGCGTGCAGGAAGTCGGCGGTCTCGAAGCCGGTGAAGGTCGCGCCGACGATCGTCTGCGTCTCCTCGTCGATCACCAGGCGCGACGTTCCGCCGGTGCCCTTTCCCTGGAAGCTCGCGCCGGCGGTGCCGTCGGTCGAGACGTCGACCGCGTGGGCGTCGATTCCGGCCTCTTCGGCCTGGGCGAGGGTTCTGCCCACGGCGGCGACCTGGGGGTCGGTGAAGGTGACGCGGGGGAGAGCGGTGTCTTCGGCGGTCGCTTCCACCTCGCGGCCGAGGACGTTCTCGGCCGCGACCCAGGCCTGGTACTTGCCCATGTGGGTGAAGAGGGCGCGGCCGTTGACGTCGCCGACGGCGTAGAGCCACTCGCGGCCGCCGACGCGCAGGCGGGCGTCGGTCTCGAGGAAGCCGTGCTCGCCCGGCTCGACGCCGGCCGACTCGAGGCCGATCTCCCTGGTGCGGGGCGTGCGGCCGACCGCCACCAGGAGCTCCTCCGCCTCCGCCCGGCCGCCGTCGTTCAGCTCGACGACGACCCCGGCGCCGCCGGCGGAGACGCGCTCGCGCCAGTACCCCGGTCCGCACGTCGATCCCGTAGGCGTCGCGCAGCGAAGCGGCGACCTGCTCGCCGGCGAAGGGCTCCTCGCGGGGCAGCAGCCGCTGCTCGCCCTCGATCAGGGTGACCGCGGTGCCGAGCGTCGACCAGGCCTGGGCCAGCTCGGAGCCGACCGGGCCGCCGCCGAGGACGATCATGCTCGCCGGCACCCGCTTCGACGGTCGTCGCGTCGCGGTTGTTCCAGGCGTCGGACCGAGTCGAGCCCGTCGATCGGCGGCATCGCGGCGCCGCTGCCGGTCGCGACGACGACGGCGCGGCGGGCGATCAGCGTCTGCTCGCCGACGGTTACGCGGCGCTCGCCGTCCAGCCGGCCCGCGCCGCGGAAGAGCTCGATGCCGCGTTCCTCGAGCCAGGGCAGCTGCCCCGAGTCGTCGAGGTCATGGATCACCTCGTCGCGCCGGTCGAGAGCGGCCTGCGGGTCGAGCTCGCCGGTGACGGCGGCGCTGACCCCGGGCACCCGGCGCGCCTCGGCCAGCAGCTCGCCCGGGCGCAGCAGCGCCTTCGACGGCATGCAGGCGTAGTAGGAGCACTCGCCGCCGACCAGGTGGGTCTCGACGATCGCGACGGAGAGCCCGCCGTCGGCCAGGCGCCCGGCGCAGACCTCGCCCGGGGCGCCGGCGCCGATCACGATCGCGTCGAATTCGCGCTCCGGCATCGACAGCAGCGTACAATCGGAAGCCACATAGCACGGGGGCGACAGGCTTCGATCTGGTCGGTCCGTGCGAACGGTCGCAGGTCGAGGTTGCCGGAGGCCTCGTAAAACACCGGCACCAACCAATACGTGCGGACCATGAGTTCGCCCTCGCTGCTTAGTCAATAGCTAAGTGAGTGAGAGTCGGCCCTCTCCCGCCCGCGGAGGGGGGCACCGGCTTCAATTGCGGGCTAACCCGGGCGGATCGCCCCGTCCGCCAGGGGAAATTTCAGAGGGCTTTGTCTCCCGCAGTGCCCGCCGGCGCGGACCCCGGGAGACGAGAGCCAAGCGCCGGCTAAACCTGTAGAAGCCTTCGCGCTACGACCGGAGACGTGGGTTCGAATCCCACCGCCTCCACTTTCTGCCCTGGCGCTGGACAGGGCTTAGTCTGCGTGACCAGCCGAAAGCGAGGAAGGCGATCGAGGCCGGCTTCGGTCCGACGACGGTCAGGACCAAGGGCACGATCGACCAGATCGCCGCGCAGTACTTCGGCTAACGAGCTCAGTGGCGTCCGAGCCGGTGGATGACGCGGGATTTCAACTCGAAGTGCACCGTGAAGGCGAGCAGGGTCGCGGGATCAGGATGATCGGCGGAGCCTCGAGAACGAAGACGGCAACGCCCGACCAGCGCTGAAGTCACCGTGCTGACTACCAGGCCGCTGCGTGGAGACCGTAGAAACCTATTCATTGCGCCCATCCCATGATGATAAGGGCTATCAATGCCACCGGGCTGCCGAATTCGAACCCGTCGCTGATCCCTTCGTTGATGCTGTGCGCGACGGCGGCCGGGACTCTCGCCGTGAGCAAGCGCCGGTTGGCTGCGTATCCGCTGGCATAGGCCATGACACCGCCTAGTACTGCAGAATCCGGCGATGAGCGCTTCAAGGAACTCCCTTGCACCGCTTGGGTCTATCGGGCTCATGACGCTGACCGTAGGACTCAGGAGCGCGCGAGTGGTGCGCAGAATCGAAAATCTTTGTTACGGCTTCGTCGCGATAGACGCCGAGAGCTCGGGTGGGGTGCTCAGCGTCTGGAAGACGACGCAGTAGCGCTCGGTCAGCTTCAGCAGGGTGTCCAGTTCTTCCTCGCTGGCATCGGTGTCGAGGTCGAACTCGAGGCGGATCGTGCGGAAGCCGACCGGGGCGTCGCGGTCGACCGCCAGCGTGCCGCGGAAGTCGAGCTCGCCCTCGGCGTGGACCGTTCCCGAGTCGACCGCGATCCCGAGCGAGGTGGCTACCGCACGTAAGGTCACGCCGGCGCAGGCGACCAGTGCCTCGAGCAGCATGTCGCCGGAGCAGAGCAGGGTGCCGTCCCCGCCCGACGCCGGGTGCAGGCCTGCCTCGGCCAGCGCCCGGCCGGTGTCGACCGAGCACGAGACGCCCTCGCCGAGGCTGCCGCTCGCCTCGAGGGTGACCACGGCGGCCTCCGGTTCCTCGCGCGTAGCGCTCCTTCAGCGGCGCCTGGATCGCCCGCAGCTCATCGCTCTCCATGCACGGCAGGTTACGCATCGGCATCCTGGCGGTATGGCGATCGCCACCGCAACCACCCTCGACGTCCACATGGGCGGCGAGCTGCTGTTCGCCGGCGTCTCCTTCAAGCTCGAGCCGCGCGAGCGGATGACGCTCTCCGGTCGCAACGGCGCCGGCAAGTCGACCCTGCTGCGCCTGCTGGCGGGCGAGCTGTCGCCCGACGCCGGCAGCCTCGTCCTCCAGAAAGGGGCGCGCGTCGCCCTGCACGACCAGCGCCCGCCGCGCGAGACAGCGACCTCGCTCGGCGAGTACGTCTTCTCCGGCCGCACCGAGATGCTGGCGACGGAGGCCGAGCTGGAGCGGCTCGAGGCGGCGATGTCGGGCGGCGAGACCGGCGAGGAGACGCTGAACGCCTACGCCGCCGCCCAGCAGCGGCTCGAGCACGGCGGCGGCTACCGCTGGCGCGACGGCGTCCTCGCCGTCCTGCGCGGGCTCGGCTTCGGCGGCGAGGAGGCGGAGCGGCCGCTCTCGACCTTCTCCGGCGGCGAGCTGACCCGCGCCTCGCTGGCGCGGGCGCTCGCCACTCGCCCCGACCTGCTGCTGCTCGACGAGCCGACCAACCATCTCGACATCCCCTCGCTGGAGTGGCTGGAGCGCTACCTGCAGGACCTCGACGCCGCCGTCGTCCTCGTCGCCCACGACCGCTGGTTCCTCGAGGCGGTCGGCACCTCGGTGCTGGAGCTGGAGGCGAAGCGGGCGCGCTTCTTCGCCGGTCCCTGGCACGCCTGGCGCAAGGAACAGGCGGCGCGCGAGATCGCCCGCGGCAAGGCGATCGAGCGCCAGGAGGCCGAGATCGCCCGCATGGAGCGCTTCGTCGAGCGCTTTCGCTACAAGGCGACCAAGGCGCGCCAGGCGCAGTCGCGGCTGAAGCAGATCGACAAGATCAAGCGCGACGGGGTCGAGGCCGAGCAG
The DNA here is from genome assembly GCA_963782685.1 of uncultured Solirubrobacterales bacterium. Taxonomy (GTDB): domain Bacteria; phylum Actinomycetota; class Thermoleophilia; order Solirubrobacterales; family 70-9; genus VRUE01. The sequence goes on along the minus strand of CAWAKV010000004.1, from coordinate 59,362 downwards.
CGCGACCGCCGCAACCTGCGCTTCTCCTTCGTCCCGCCGGAGCGCCCTGGGCGGGTCGTGCTCAAACTGGTCGGGCGCGACGATCGAGGTGCCCGGCCGCACCCTGCTCGGCGACGCGAACCTCGAAGTCGAGCGCGGCGAGCACGTCGTCCTGGTCGGCCCCAACGGCGCCGGCAAGACGACGCTGATCGAGACCCTCGCCGGGCGGCGCGAGCCGGCCGCCGGCTCGGTCCGGGTCGGTCACAACGTCAAGGTCGGCTACCTCTCCCAGCACGCCGACACGGCGGCGGGGGAGGGGACCGTGCTCGACGCCGCCCAGCGGCAGACGGGGCTGACCGGGCAGAAGGCGCGCGACCTGCTCGGCGGCTTCCTCTTCTCGGGCTCCGACGTCGAGAAGCAGCTGAGCGACATCTCCGGCGGCGAGCAGCGGCGCCTCTCGCTGGCGATCCTGGTCGCCTCGGGCGCCAACGTCCTGATCCTCGACGAGCCGACCAACCACCTCGACATCGAGAGCCGCGAGGCGCTGGAGGACGCGCTGCTGGCCTTCGAGGGCGCGGTGGTCCTCGTCTCCCACGACCGCGCCCTGCTGGAGGCGGTCGGCACCCGCACGCTGGTCTGCGAGGACGGCGAGCTGCGCAGCCACCCGAGCGGCTGGGCCGCCTACCAGCGCGAGCGCGACGAACGCGAGGCCGCGGCCGAGGCGGCGGCGCAGGCCGTCAAGCCCGCGCCCGCGTCCGCCAGCGGCCGCAACGCCGGCCGGGCGGCGAAGAAAGCCGCGCGCAAGGCCGGCCGCCTCGCCGAGCGGATCGAGCAGGCCGAGGCCGACCTGCGCGCGCTGGAGGAGGAGCTCTCCGACCCCGAAGCGTGGTCGAGCCCCGGCCGGGCCGAGCGAGCGGAAGCCCGTCATGCGGCCGCCAAGCAGGCGGTCGCCGAGCTCTACGAGCAGTGGGAGGCGGCCGAAGCCGAGGTCAGCTCAGCGGCCGATCCAGCCTGACCAGCGTGCCCTTGCCGGGGGCGAGGGTGATGTTGCGGACCTTGACCTTTTCCGGCTTCGGATCCGGGGCGCTGAGCTCGGCCCGCTCGAGGATCGCGCGCAGGACGACGCGCATCTCGTATTCGGCGAAGGCGGCGCCGATGCAGCGCCGCACGCCGCCGCCGAAGGGGATCCAGGCGTAGGTGTCGGCCTTGGCCTCGAGGAAGCGCTCGGGGCGGAACTCCTCCGGCCGCGGGAAGAGGTCCTCGCGGTAGTGCAGGGCGGCGATCGCCGGCAGCACGTAGCAGCCGGCCGGCACCTCGTAGCCGCCGATCCGCAGCGGCGCGGTCAGCTTGCGGGCGACGTCGACGATCACCGGCCGCGCGCGCAGCGTCTCCTTCACCGTCGCTTCGAGGTAGTCGTCCTCGCCGGCGGCGACCGAGTCGCGCAGGCTGGTGAGCACGCGGGGGTTGCGCAGCAGGCGCTCCATCGCCCAGGCGAGCGCGGTCGCGGTCGTCTCGTGGCCGGCGCCGAGGATCGTCACCAGCTCGTCGCGCAGCTCGGCGTCGCTCATCGGGCTGCCGTCCTCGTGGCGCGCCTGCAGCAGCATCGAGAGCACGTCGTCCGGGGCGTCCCCCTCGCCGGCGTTCTCGGCGCGACGCAGGACGATCTCTTCGTAGACGAAGGCGTCGAGCGCCTCGCGGGCGCGCAGGAAGCGCCCCCAGGGGCTCCAGCGTCCGAGGTTGCGGCGCAAGGGCGGAAAGGCGGTGATCATGTTCACCCGGGCGGAGAAGGTCTCGATCAGGCACTCGAAGCGCGCCAGTCGATCCCCGTCGTGGACGCCGAAGACGGCGCGCATGATCACGGCAAGGGTGATCCGCTGCGTGTGGGGGCGCAGGGCGAAGGTCTGGCCGACGGGCCAGCTCTCCATCTCGCGCAGGGTGACCTCGCGGATCAACTCGCCGTAGCGCTGGATCCGCTCGCCGTGGAAGGGGGGCAGCAGCAGCTTGCGCTGGCGCATGTGCGGCGCCTCGTCGAGGGTGAGCACCGAGTTCGGGCCCAGTGCCGGCTCGAGCACGGTCGCGTTGGCCTCGCCCGCGTGCAGCTGCTCAGGCGAGCCGGTGAAGACCTCTTTGACCAGGGCGGGGTCGGCGACGTAGACGAGGTGATCGAAGAAGGGGAAGCGGACGGTGAAGACGTCGCCGTAGCGACGCTGGAAGCGGATCAGGAAGCCGAGTGGATCGCGCGCGTAGAGCAGCGCCTGGCCGATCGGAGGCAGCCGCGTGCCGGGCGGGAAGCCGGTGGGCGTGGCGGCGGTTGCCGCGCGGCGCGGGATCGTTGCCTGCTCCATACCGGCACCATACAAAACTGGCCAGCTGGCCAGTTTTGTCAGAAGACGATCGTTCGTGCGCCGTCGAGCAGGACCCGGTCGTCGAGATGGGCCTTGACCGCGCGGGCGAGGACGAGGCGCTCGACGTCGCGGCCGATGCCCATCAGGTCTTCGATCTCGTCGCGGTGGCTGACCCTGGTCACGTCCTGGTCGATGATCGGGCCGGCGTCGAGCTCCTCGGTGACGTAGTGGGCGGTGGCGCCGATCAGCTTGACGCCGCGCTCGTGGGCGCGGGCGTAGGGATCGGCGCCGACGAAGGCCGGCAGGAAGCTGTGGTGGATGTTGATCGCCGGCGCTCCGACCCGGCGCAGGAAGTCGGCCGAGAGGATCTGCATGTAGCGGGCGAGGACGAGCAGGTCGATATCGCCGCCGAGCAGCTCCAGGATCTGCGCCTCCGCCGCCTCCCGTTCGCCGTCCGCGACCGGCACGTGGTGATAGGGCAGCCCGAGCGAGGCGACCTGGTCGGCGTGGTCGGGATGGTTGGAGACGACGGCGACCACATCGGCGCCCAGCTCGTCGCTGCGCCAGCGCCAGAGCAGGTCGGAGAGGCAGTGGTCTTCGCGCGAGACCATGATCGCCACCTGCTTGCGCTCGCTCGACTCGGCGAAATGGTGCTCCATCCGCAGCGGTCCGGCGATCTCCCGCTCGAAGCGGTGGTAGAGCTCTTCGCGCTCTCCCTCCGGCGCGGGATCGAAGGCCATCCGCATGAAGAAGCGGCCCTCGCGGCTCGAGTGCTGGTCGGCATCGATGATGTTGAGCCCGGCGTCGGCGAGGAAGCCGCTGACCGCGGCGATCAGCCCGGGCTGATCCGGGCAGGCGAGGAGCAGGCGCGAGGTGGGGGGCTGGCCGGCGATGCCGGGGATGATTGCGTGTCGACGCGCAGGATCGCTTTCAGCGCTTCGAGTTGGGAGAGGCCATTCGTGCCTGAGCTCGTGCAGATGCGCACGCATATGTGAGCTCTGTGCGCGCGATCACCCTGTGCGCCCCGGAACCTCGCCACGGTTCCGCGCTTGCTTACAAAACGCACATATTCCGCACGCACATATCTACTCCCCGTCCTACTGGTCGTCCTCGCCGTCCCGGCAGTCGCGCTCGCCGCGCCCGGCGACGACGCGAGCGCACCGGAGCGGGTCGACCGCGCTGGCCTCGCCATCGCGCAGCCGGTTGAGATCGCGCTGTTGACGCGGCCCGCCGAGCGCTTCCGGCGCACGATCCGGATCCACCTCCACCGCATCCAGGTCGCTCGGCGCGCCCGCATTGCCAAGCTCCGCCGCGAACGCGAAGAAGCCTTCGCCACCCTCCCCGGCGGCGTCTCGATGGCGACCCTGGAAGCGATCGCCTCCTGCGAGTCCGGCGGTAACCCGACCGCGGTCTCCTCCGACGGCAGCTACCGGGGCAAGTACCAGTTCAGCTTCGAAACCTGGGCGGCTGTGGGCGGCTCCGGCGATCCGGCGGTGGCTTCCGAGTCCGAGCAGGACTACCGCGCGGCTCTGCTCTATGCCCAGTCGGGTTCTAGTCCCTGGCCCGTCTGCGGTTAGGCACTGGGGGCAGTCACCGGGGGGTCCCCCGTTGGGAACCCGCGTCGAATCGCGTGGTTAGGGTTCTTGCCTCGCCGGCTCACAAGTTCCCATCGGGGGACCCCCCGGTGACTGCCCAGCAAGCTGCTAGACGACAAATAGCTCGCGAGCAACAGAAGCTTGCAAGTGGGTGAAGATCGCCAGCTGGCTGGCGAGTTCGAGCGTATTCCGGCCTCTCCAGCCAGCTTCAGCTTCTCTCTGGCTTCGGTCTCTGTCGAGCTTCAGAGGCGAGGGTCGGGTGTCCCCCCGGCAGGAAACTTGTGAGCCGGCGGGCCAAGGACCCTCGCCCAGCGACCGACGCGGGTTTCCAGAGGGGGGATGCCCGGCCCTCGTCCACCGGGTTTCCGGAGGGGGGACACCCGACCCTCGTCCTACGATGCCCACATGAATGACGAGGCAGTCCCAGCTCCGGACGCAAAAGGGCCGAGTCGGAAGCCTCCCGAAGAGGCGATCGCTGAGGCGCAGGTCCGGGCTCCGACGCGGGGGAACCGGAAGCTCGAGAGCTTCCTGGACGCGGTCAACGGGGACGAGCAGGTGCGGGCCTGGTGGTACATGGCCCAGGTCCATGCCGAAAGGCTGGGGATGTCGGATCACTCCTGGGTGCACACCCAGATCGTGCTCAACATCGCCCTGCGCCTGCTGAGGCTGCTGGTCAAGGCCGGGGTCGAGCCCGCGGTCGTGGCAGACCATGGGATGTCGCCGCGGGATGCCGAGGTGGTCGTGGCGGGCGGGGCGCTGCTGCATGACGTCGGCATGTCGATCCACCGCGCCGACCACGAGGCCTACAGCCTCTTCCTCGCCAACGGCGCGCTCGAAAGGCTGCTGGACGGTTGCTATCGCGAGCCGAAGCGGACGATCGTCGCGGCGGAGATCCTGCACGCGATCATCGGCCACCGTCGCCGCGGCGAGCCCTACACGCTCGAGGCGGGCGTCGTCCGCGTCGCCGACGCGCTCGACATGGCTCAGGGCAGGACGCGCATCCCGCTCCAAGCTGGGCAGGAGGGGATCCACTCGATCTCGGCAGCGGCGATCGACGAGGTGCGGATCGAATCGGGGGAGGAGCGCCCGGTGCGGATCGAGATCGAGCTCAACAACTCCGCCGGCATCTTCCAGGTGGACGACCTGCTTGCGACCAAGATCCGTGGCACTCCGCTCGAGGGTCGCGTCGAAGTCGCAGCGAAGATCGAGGGGGAGACGGAGAAGCGCCTGCTGAGCGGATTCCGGCTCGACTAACCGAAACGGCTGAGGTCGTGCTGGCGCATTTCCTTGCGCTTCTCGAGCCGCCCCTGGATTAGCGACAGCACGATCACCAGGATCGCGAAAAAGGCGATCACGCCGAAGCAGAAGAACGTGACCGTCTTGTCCGTAACCCGCCCCGCCAACCCCTCGCCATTCTCAGCAAACGCGATGGGTGCGGAGATCAACAGCATCGTCAACGCCGCAAGCATGGCGGCGATGATCTGAGAGCGGCGGGACAGCTGCATCACGGCAGGCAATCTAGCGAAAGAGCCGGGTGTCCCCCAAGCGGAACTTGTGAGCCGGCGAGGCCGGAACCCTGGCGCCGCGATTCGACGCGGGTTCCGCGGGGGGATACCCGGCTCTTTCGCGGGTTTCCGGAGGGGGGTCACCCGGCCCTTGCCCGCCGGGTATGCCCGGCCCTCTACATAGGATGCACCGCCGAATGCCTGTCGACGTAGGGTCATCGGCCTGATGGCGTGGTGGGAAGCCATCCTCCTCGGGGCGGTCGAGGGGTTCACCGAGTTCCTGCCGATCTCCAGCACCGGCCACCTGACGATCCTCGAGCGGCTGCTCGGTTACTCGACCGACGACCCCGACATCACCGCCTTCACGGCGATCATCCAGGTCGGGGCCGTGGCGGCCACGCTGCTCTTCCTGCGCCACGACATCGCCCGGCTGCTTCGTGCCTGGCTGCGAGGATTGAGGAACCCGACGCGACGCGACGTCAACGACTACCGCTTCGCCTGGGCGGTGATCCTCGGATCGCTGCCGATCGGGGTCGTCGGCCTCGTTTTCAAGGACGAGATCGAGACCACTCTGCGCAGCCTCTGGTTCGTTGGTGGGGCGCTGATTCTCTGGAGCGGCGTCATGTGGTTCGCCGACAGCAGGGCGACCCAGCGACGTCACGAATCCGACATCACTTGGCGGGACACGCTGGTCATCGGCATCGTTCAGTGCCTGGCGTTGATTCCGGGCGTTTCGCGCTCCGGAGCGACGATGTCGGCCGGGCTGCTGCGCGAAATCGACCGTGTAGCGGTGACGCGGCTGTCGTTCTTCCTCGCGATCCCGGCGCTGACCGGGGCCGCGATCCTGCAGACGATCACCGAGTTCGACAACATCGCGAGCGGTGTGGGCTGGGGTCCGACCATCGTCGCCACCCTGGTCAGCTTCGCCGTCGCCTTCCTCGCCGTTACCTGGCTGCTGCGCTACATCGCGCGTCATAACTACTCGGTCTTCATCATCTACAGGGTCTGCCTCGGCGCCTTCGTGCTGGCGCTCGTGGCGAGTGGCGCGGTTGCGCCCGTCTGAGCTACGACCTGCAGAAAGAGCAAGCGGCCCAGGGCAGGTGGGCCGCTTGCGACGAGAGAGGAGTCTCGTGAGGACTCCATCTTGCCCGCCGTTCGACGAGGAGGGGTGAATATTCCGATAAGGCCCGGAAGCGGGTGAAGCCGCCGTTCCCGCAAATTACGGCATTCCCCCTGTGAAAATCCTGTGAAAGCAGGGGGTTTCTTCCGCGCTACGACGGCGGCTGTGCATACAATCGCGTCGTCTGACGGGAATGGGCAGGTTCCTCGATTTCCCGTCTGCCACAGTGGCGCTAACGTGAATGCACAGCAGACCATCAGGCTCGCGGTTATCGACGACGACAGCGGCTTCGTCACCGTCCTGGCGAAGCGGACCGAAGTCGCGGGTTGGCAGCAGCGCACGCTCGCCGGCGCGATCCCACCGGAGGAGCTGGTGGCGATGAAGCTGAACGCGCTGCTGGTCGATCCCGCCGTCCTGGGGGAAGACGCGTGGGCCTACCTCGAGCGGATCTGCGGCATGCTGCCCGACCTCGGCGTCGTCGTCTGCACTGGGCGCTCGACCGTGGCCCAGCGTGTGCGCGGCCTGCGCCTCGGGGTCGACGATTGGATCACCAAGCCCTGCCACCCCGAAGAGGCGATTGCCCGCCTCGAAGCGGTCTCGCGCCGCCGCCGCCGCGCCCGCCCGCAGGCTGAAGCCGGCCCCGTGGTCGCCGGCGAGCTGGAGATCCGCTCCGACCGCTTCCAGGCCTTCGTCGGCGAAGTCAGCCTCGACCTGACCAGGCGCGAGTTCGAGCTGCTCCAGCTGCTCTCCGACTCGCCCGGCCAGGTGCTCGAGCGCGAGGCGATCTATCAACGCGTCTGGGGCTACGCGATGGCCCACGGCGACCGCTCGGTCGACGTCTTCATCCGCAAGCTGCGTCAGAAGCTGGAGAAGCTCTCGCCCGGCTGGAGCTACATCCATACCCACTTCGGCGTTGGCTACCGCTTCGACCCCGAGCCAGACGACAGCGCCGCCCTGGCGCCGCCGGCAGCAACAGAGGCGCCAGCGCCGTCCCCGGTCGAGCCAGTGCACACGGGCCTCACCGCCGCGTAACCGGCTGTTTCCGTTTTTCACATCTTTTTCACATCCGCGATACAGGCGAGTAACAAGCTGTCGCGGGGCCGCTGAGAAGGTGGCGCCGAGGCCGGCCCGTCTGCCGGCTGCCGGAGTCTGAACAAACGAGAAGGAGACAGAGTGACTAGCTCTAAGTGGCTCACGATCGTCGCCTGCGTGTCCGTCCTTGCCCTTGGAGTGGCGGCCTGCGGAGACAGCGACGACGAAAGCAGCGCCAGCGCCGGCGGCGACCTCTCGGGGTCGATCCGGATCGACGGGTCGAGCACCGTTGCGCCCCTGACCTCGGCCATCGCCGAGGAATTCCAGGCGGAAAACCCTAACGTCAAGATCACGGTCGGAACCGCGGGTACCGGCGGCGGCTTCGAAAAATTCTGCGCCGGGGAAACCGATATCAGCGACGCCTCGCGCGCGATTGAGCCCGAAGAGGTTAGCGCCTGCAAGAAGGGCGGGATCGGCTATGAGGAGGTCCACGTGGCCACCGATGCACTGACCGTGATGATCAACAACGAAAACCCGGTCAGCTGCCTTACCGTCGACCAGCTGAGCGCCGTCTGGGGCCCGGACTCGAAGCTCTCCAACTGGGATGAAATCCCGGGGCTGGGAGAGGAATTCGACGAGGAGCTCGCCCTCTTCGGTCCGGGCACGGACTCCGGCACCTTCGACTACTTCACCGAGGAAATCAACGGTGAAGAGGGCGCCACGCGCAAGGACTACAACAACGTCGGCGAGAACGACAACGCGACCGTCAGCGGCGTCGAGGGCGCGCCCGGTGGCATGGGCTACGCCGGCTTCTCCTACTACACCGAGAACGAAGGCAAGCTGAAGGCACTGGAGGTCGACGGTGGCAAGGGTTGCGTCGCTCCCTCGGTCGAAACGGCCCAGGATGGCTCCTACACGCCGCTCAGCCGGCCGCTCCTGATCTACCCGAGCGACGCCGCGCTGAAGAAGCCGGAGGTCAAGGCGTTCGTCGATTACTACCTCGACAACGTCAACGACATCGCGGAAGCGGTCGGCTTCATCCCGCTGACCGAAGCGCAGCTGGAAGGGGCGAAGGCGGCGGCCGAAAAAGCCGGCGCCTAGCCGATCGCGACTGTTGAGCAACGCTGGCGAAAGCGCTGGACTGGAGCCGGGGGGCAGCCGCCCCGGCTCCAGGCGTCCAGCCCGCGTTACGGCGAGAAGGCCATCCACGGCCTTCTCGCCTTCTGCGGGATCCTCTCGGTCCTGACCACGACCGCGATCGTGATCTCGCTGATCAGCCCGACGATCGAATTCTTCGGCGTCGTCTCGATCATCGACTTCCTCACCGGCACCGATTGGACGCCGCAGTTCGAGCCACCCAGCTTCGGCGTGCTCGCGATCGTCGCCGGCACCTTCAACGTGACCCTCTGGGCGATGCTCTTCGCCGTTCCGATCGGCCTCGGGGCCGCGATCTACATGAGCGAGTACGCGACCCCGCGGGTGCGCAAGACGATCAAGCCGGTGCTTGAGATCCTCGCCGGCATCCCGACCGTGGCGATCGGCTTCTTCGCGGTCACCTTCATCCTTCCCGAGCTCATCCAGCCGCTCTGGCCGGGTGACTTCCTCGGCGGAGCGGTCGGCAAGCCCTTCATGGCGCTTGCCGCGGGCCTCGGCATCGGGCTGATGATCGTGCCGATCATCGCCTCGATCTCCGACGACGCGATGTCGGCCGTGCCGCGCGGCCTGCGCGAAGGCGCCTACGCGATGGGGGCGACGAAGATGGAGGTGTCGACCAAAGTCGTCTTCCCCGCCGCCCTCTCCGGCATCGTCGCCTCGATCGTGCTGGCGATCTCGCGGGCCGTGGGAGAGACGATGATCGTTGTCCTCGCCGCCGGCTCGAACCCGAACTTCACCTTCAACCCGGTCGAAGCGATCCAGGCGATGACCTCATACATCGCCGTCACCGCGACCGGCGACATCCCGACCGGCTCGCTCAGCTACAAATCGGTGTTCGCCGTGGGTTCGTTGCTCTTCCTGATCACGCTGGCGATGAACGTGGTCAGCATCAGGCTGGTGCGCAAGTACCGCGAGGTCTACGAGTGATGGCCGAGCCGGGCGCCAGCGCGCCACGCAACCGGTTGGCGGTGGCCGGGGCGCGGGCGACGACGAAGGCGATGCTTGGCGACCAGCCACGCGGCGACGTGATTCGCAACGCGGTCTTCGCGGCGCTGCTCCTGCTGGCGATCCTGGTCGCCCTGGCCGGCCTGGTCGCGCTGCTCGCTCAGGCCTTCGTCAAGGGCGCCCCCGCGCTCAGCCCCGACCTTTTCACCAACGGACCCTCGTCGATCCGCCCCGAGACCGCGGGCTTCCGCCCGGCGATCATCGGCTCGCTGGAGCTGATCGGCGGCGTAATCCTCTTCGTCATTCCGGTCGGCATCGGCGCTGCCCTCTACCTGGAGGAGTACGCCGACAAGACGCGCTGGTGGAACCGCCTAATCGAGGTCAACATCCAGAACCTCGCCGCGGTGCCTTCGATCATCTACGGCATCCTCGGGCTCGGCTTCATCGTGCGCGGGCCACTCGACCTCGGCTTCGTCCTCGCGGCGGGCTCGCTGACCCTGGCGCTGCTGGTACTGCCGATGGTGATCATCGCCGCCCGTGAGGCGATTCGCGCGGTCCCCGACTCGATCCGCCAGGGCTCGCTGGCGCTCGGCGCGACCAAGTGGCAGACGATTCGCCGTCAGGTCCTGCCGGCTTCAATCCCCGGGATCGTCACCGGGGTGATCCTCGCCGTCTCACGCGCGCTCGGAGAGGCGGCGCCGCTGCTGCTGGTCGGCGCCGCCGCCTTCGTCACCTTCGATCCGCAGCCCTTCGGCAGCGACGGCTACACGGCGCTGCCGGTGCAAATCTACAACTACGCCACGCAGTCGCAGGAGGAGTTCAAGACGCTGGCCGCCGCGGGAATCATCGTGATGCTGATCGTCCTGCTGGCGATGAACTCCTTCGCGATCTGGCTACGAAATCGTTACGAACAGCGGTGGTGAGGGGAATAGAGTGAGCGAGAAGATGGCGCAGGACGAAAGCAGAGCTAAGACGGGGCGTGCCGGCCGCGAAGCGGCGGCTGAGCGTGCGGCGATCGCGGTGCGGCCGGGTGAGTTCCAACACGGCGCCTCGGGCAAGCGGGAGAAGGTCTTCGAGCTGAAGGGTGCCGGGGTCCTCTACAGCGGCGTGACCGCGGTCCGTGACATCTCGATGGACATCCACCGCAACGACGTCACCGCGCTGATCGGCCCCTCGGGTTGCGGCAAGAGCACGCTGCTGCGCTGCTTCAATCGAATGAACGATCTGATCCCCGGTGCCGAAGTGCAGGGAGAGCTGCTCTACCACGGCGAGGACCTCTACGGGCCGACGGTGGACCCGGTCCAGGTGCGCAAGCTGATCGGCATGGTCTTCCAGAAACCGAACCCCTTCCCCAAGTCGATCTACGACAACGTCGCCTTCGGCCCACGCATCCTCGGCCGCAAGGAGAACCTCGACCAGACGGTGGAGGAAGCGCTGCGCGGCGCCGCCCTTTGGGAGGAGGTCAAGGACCGGCTCGACAGCAACGCCTTCGGCCTCTCCGGCGGCCAGCAGCAGCGCCTCTGCATCGCCCGCTGCATCGCCGTGCAGCCCGACACGATCCTGATGGACGAGCCCTGCTCGGCGCTCGACCCGATCTCGACCGGGAAGATCGAGGACCTGATGATCGAGCTGAAGAAGGAGTTCTCGATCGTGATCGTCACCCACAACATGCAGCAGGCGGCGCGGGTGTCCGACCGGACCGCCTTCCTGATGGTCGAGCTGGACGCCGACGAGGACAACCGCTGGGGGCGGTTGGTCGAGTACGACGAGACCGAGAAGATCTTCACCAACCCGAGCGACAAACGGACCGAGGACTACGTCTCCGGCAAAGTCGGATAGCTCACGCCGATGGCTGAGGAAACCAGGATTCACTACGGGAAAGAACTGGGACAGCTGGAGGCCAGTGCACTCGGCGGGCTCGACCTCGTCAGCGCGGCCGTCGGTCGCACCCTGGAAGCAGTCGAGCAGCAGGACGTCGAGCTGGCGCAGCTGGTGATCGCCGACGACGATCGCATCGACGGGCGCTACCTGGAGGTTCACCAGGCGCTGATCACCCTGCTGGCGACGCAGTCGCCGGTGGCGACCGACCTGCGCCTGATCTCAGCCCTGCTGCACGTACTGAAGAGCGTTGAGCGGATGGGCGACCAGTGCGTGAACATCTGCAAGCTGATCCCGCTGACCGGCAACGAGCCGCCGGCCGACGAGGAGATGGTGAAGCTGATCCTGACCATGGGCAAGCAGAGCCGCACGCTGATCAGCCAGTGCAAGCGCGCCTTCGAGGAACGCAACGTCGAGATGGCACGCGACCTGGTCCGCCAGGACGACGTCGTCGACAATCTCAACCGCGAGTGCTTCCGCCTGGCGCTGGAGCTCGGCGACGATCCCGACCGGCGGGAGTGGGCGATGACGATGCTGCTGGCGGCGCGGGCGATCGAGCGGATCGGCGACAACGCGGTCGACATCGGCGAGCAGGTCGCCTTCGTCGTCACCGGGCTCTTTCGCGAGTTCGAGGACGCATCGCATCCGAACGCGTAGCTTCTTGGCCGGTTGAGATCCGGAGCTTCTGGGAACATGACGAGCGAGTCCGGGATGCTCTGCGCCGCCATAGATATTGGGTCCAACACCACGCGCCTGCTCGTTGCCGAGCCGGTCGATGGGCAGTTGAAGAAGGTGATGGAGCAGCGGGCCTATACGCGGATCAATAAGGCGATTCGCGATTCGGGGGAGATTCCCGTCGAGAAGGCGGACGAAGTCGCCGAGGTGGTCGCCACGCAGGTACGGCTGGCGCGCGAGCTTGGGGCGGAGACGATCCGGGCGGTGGCCACCGCGGCGATTCGCGAGGCGAGTAACGGCCCCGCCGTCGCCCAGGGAATCGCCGAGCGGGCCGAGGTGCCGGTCGAGATCCTCAGCGACGAGGAAGAGGGGCGGCTCTCGTTCATCGGCGCGACCAAAACCCTCGGGCACCCGGTCGAGGGCCGGGTCGGCGTCGTCGATGTCGGCGGGGGCTCCACCGAGGTCATTCTCGGCACCGTGCCGGGGGGCGTGCAGGAGGTGCGTTCCTGGCGCATCGGCTCGGGCGTGCTGGCCGACGAGCTGATCGCCTCCGATCCGCCCTCGGCGGCGGAGATCCGCAAGGTGCGCGACCGGATCGAGGACCTCTTCGCCGGCGTCGAGCTCGACCACCCCGTCCAGGCTGTTGCTGTCGGCGGCAGCGCCACCTCATTGCGCCGCCTGGTCGGCGCGGTGCTCGAGTACGAGACGCTGGAGCGAGGTGTTCGCGTTCTCTGCGGCGATCCCGCTGCCGAGGTGGCGCGGCGCTTCGAGCTCGACCCCGAACGGGTGCGCATCCTCGCCACCGGGGTGCTGCTGTTGGAGAAGCTCTCCCAGCTGCTTGGGCAGCCGCTTCAGATCGGCAAGGGCGGCCTACGCGAGGGCGTGGTCCTCGATCTGCTCAACGGCAAGGCAAACGGTTCTTCACCGGCCAAGCTGGCTGCGTGATTTAGCCTGCTCGCGTGGCGCGAGCGCGTGAGTTGCCTGGTTTCGACTGCGAGGAGCCCTTCGGGCGGGCTGCCGCGCGGGTGATCGAGGTGCGTGCCGCCGAGGTCTTTGCGCACTCCGACGGCGTTCTCGACGTGGCCGATATCGAGCGGGTGCACGACATGCGCGTGGCGACTCGCCGCCTGCGGGCGGCTCTCGAGGTCTTCGCATCCTGCTTTCCGGCCAAGCGCCACCGCCGCGCGCTGAAGCGGGTCAAGGCGCTCGCCGACGCGCTTGGCGAGCGGCGGGATCGCGACGTGGCGATCGAGTTCCTAGAAGGCTTCGCGGAGGAGGCGCCCGAGCGCGACCGGGCGGCGGTTGAGGCGCTGATCGAGCGCCTGCGCACCGAGCAGCGACGGGCGAACGAGGAGCTCGTCCCGTACGTGAAGCCGAAGCGCCTGAAGAGGCTGCGGCGCCGTCTGCGTAAGCTCGTCAAGGCGGCGAAGAAGTGAAGGCACGCGCGGTGGAGGAGCTCGACCCGGCGGCGCCGCTGCGCCCCAACGCGGCGCGGATCGTGCGCACCAGATTGGACGAGCTGCGCTCCTTCGCTCCGACCGCGCTCGAGCCCTCCGCCTCGACCGCACAGCACGACATGCGGATCGCCGCCAAGCGCCTGCGCTATGTGCTGGAGATCACCGCCCCCTGCTTCGGCCCGGAGGCGAAGTCGGCCCGCGACGCGGCCAAGCGCCTCCAGGGCGTGCTGGGCGAGATCCACGACTGCGACGTGATGCTGCCCCGCGCCTGGGGCATCGAGTCGCTGCGCGACCTCCTGCGCACCCGCCGCGAGCTCCTCTTCGCCCAGTTCCGCGACCTCTGGCAGGAACTGGCGGAGCAGGGCACGTGGGCGGCACTGGAGAGCGCCCTCCCCGCCATCCGCGGTTGATTCACTGGATCGTCACACGTTTTCCCTGCTCAGGGGCGAATCTGAAGGTGACCTGGTGAATAGATAGAGAGGAAGGCACCGATGACCTCCCGTGTAGATATGCACTGCCATTCCACCGCCTCGCAGCTCTCGCGGCTCGGGGTCCAGCGCTCACTCGGACTGCCGGAGTGCGCGACGCCGCCGGAGGAGGTCTATGAGCTGGCCAAGCGGCGGGGGATGGACTTCGTCACGATCACCGACCACGACACGATCGACGGTTGCCTCGAGCTGGCGGACCGTCCCGATTGCTTCGTCTCCGAGGAGCTGACCGCCCGCTTCGCCGGCGAGCCCCAGACGGTGCACGTCCTCTGCTACGGGATCACTCCCGGGGACCATGAGTGGCTACAGGCGAATGCCGGCGACGTCGAGGCCTGCGCCACATACCTTCACGAGCACGAGATCGCCTGCGCGCTCGCCCATCCCTTCTACTACGTCGACGCACCGCTGACCCGCCGTCACCGCCGCCGCCTCGCCGAGCTCTTCCCGGTCTGGGAGGTGCGCAACGGATCGCGCGCGGCAGAACTGAACATGCCCGCCGTGATCTACGTCGAAACGCACGGCAGCACAGGGGTCGGCGGCTCCGACGACCATGCCGGCGTGGACATCGGCCGCACCTTCACCGAGGTGCCGTCCGCATCCACGCCGGAAGAGTTTCTGGCCCGGCTGCGCCGCGGCGAAGCCGAGGCGAGTGGCGAGCAGGGCAGCGCCGCCAAGTGGGCCCACGCAGCGATGGCCCTCGCCACCCGCGCCTTGACCCCGTCCAGCGGGACGTGCCGGGAGTTAGATGTCCATATGCGACCTCAACTCCCGGCACGTCCCGCTGCGCCCGATCCGGCGACGGTGTTGAAGATCGCGCAGCGGGTGGTCGGCCAGGGGGCAGCGCGCGAGGGGGCAATCGCCGCCGATATTGGTCCCGACGACGCCCGCGCCCTGCTTGACGCGTGGCTGCGTTCGATCGGGATCGAGCTGCGTGGCCGCGAGCTGATCGACCACCTCCAGTCCGAGGAGTTCTCCCACGCGGACCTCTACCGCCGCGCCCGCCGCATTCATGACCGCCGCCTGCGCGGCGCGGTCGGCGAGGGAACGACGGCGGTTGAGCGGGGCGACGTGCAGACAGCGATCAGTGCCGTATTCGAGGCGCTTCTGCCGGCGATTCCCTACGCGCCGCCGACCGTCTTCCTCGGTGCCGAGAAGGCGAAGCTGGCGGGACGGTCCGGCGAGCGACCCCGCGTCGCCCTGATCGCCGACGGGATCGAGGCGATGCACGGCGTCACCCACACGATCGAGCAGATCCGCGAGCGGGGGGTGCCCGACTTCGAAGTCGAGGTCCTCGGCACCGACGCCTGGGTCGACCGCCGCCTCCCCGCCGCCACCTCGCTGCACGTCCCCTTCTACGAAGGGATGACCCTCGGCGTGCCCGGTCTGCCCGACCTGGCGGAGACTCTCGCCGACGGGCGTTACGACCTCGTCCACGTCACCGCTCCAGGCCCAGCCGGCGTCGCCGCCTCGCTACTCAGCCGCATTTCCGGCACGCCGCTGGTCGCCAGTTACCACACTGAGCTGGCGACCTACGCGGGCCTGCGCAGTGGAGATGACGGGCTGGAAGCGATCTCCCGGACGGCGCTCGGCGCCTTCTACACGGCGCCGTCGCGCGTGCTTTCGCCCAGCCCCGCCGCCGACCGCTCGCTGCTCGGCCTCGGTGTCCAGGAGGGCCGGATCGATCGCTGGGAGCGGGGCGTGGACACCGAGCGCTTCACGCCCCAGAAGGCCGACCGGGCCGCCCTTCCGGGTGAGCTGCGGGTCCTCTACGCCGGCCGCCTGACCAGCGAGAAGGGGGTCGACCTGCTCGCCGAGAGTTTCCTGCGGGCGCGGCGGATCGAGCCGCGGCTGCACCTGCTGCTTGCCGGCGGCGGCCCCGAGGAGGGCGAGCTGCGCGCCAAGCTGGGCGAGCACGCGACCTTCCTCGGCTGGCTCGCGGGCGAGGACCTCGCCCGCGCCTATGCGAGCTCCGACCTCTTCCTCTTCTGCTCGCGCACCGACACCTACGGCCAGGTCGTGCTCGAGGCGGGCGCCAGCGGCCTGCCGGTCGTCGCCGTCGGCGAAGGTGGGCCGGCGGCGCTGATCGAGAACCGGCACACCGGGATCCTCTGCCGGCCCGACGCCGACCACCTCGCCGGCGCGGTGCTTCAGCTGGCCTCCTCGCCGGCGCTGCGCAGCCGCCTCGGCGAGGCTGCCGTCCGCCACACCCGCTCGCGATCCTGGGAGCGGGCGCTGGAGCAGCTCGCCGGCGGCTACCGGCAGGCGCTCGCCGAACAGGCTGCGATCGGGCAAGCCACTTCCCGGGCCGCCTGAGAGACAGGGGAGAGGCGCGGGTGCGGCAGTACGATTGGCCGATCGACGATCCGGCTCTCTATTTCAACCGCGAGCTCTCCTGGCTCGACTTCAACCAGCGGGTTCTGGAGCTGGCCGAGGACACGGAGGTGCCCCTGCTGGAGCGGGTCCGCTTCTGCGCGATCTACGCCTCCAACCTGGACGAGTTCTTCATGGTCCGGGTGGCCGGGCTCTTCGACCAGCTCGACGCCGGAATCGACGCCCGCGGCCCCGACGACCTCGGCCCCAGTGCCCAGATCGACGCGATCCAGGCCCGCGTGCTGGAACTCGACGCCCGGTCTGCACCGCTGCTTCGACGGGACTCTGCGCCCGGCGCTGGGGGAGCAGGGGATCCGCATCGTCTCGCTCGAGACCGCGAGCGAAGAGGAGCGGCGCGAAATCGACGCCCGCTTCCACGAGCAGGTCTTCCCGACGCTGACCCCGCTCGTCGTCGGGCTCGGCCGGCCGTTCCCCTACATCTCCAACCTCTCGCTCAGCCTCGGCGTGCTGCTGCGCGACCCCGACAGCGGCACCGAGATCATCGCCCGCGTCAAGGTGCCGAAGGAGCTGCTCGGCCGCTTCCTGCGGGTCGGCGAGCGCAACGAGGTCTTCGTGCCGCTGGAGGAGGCGATCGCCGCCAACCTCGACGCCCTCTTCCCCGGCACCGAGGTGGTCGACCACGGCTACTTCCGCGTCACCCGCGACGCCGACTTCACGATCTCCGACGAGGCCGACGACCTGCTGCAGGCGGTCCAGGACGAGCTGCGCCGGCGCCGCTTCGGCGAGGTCGTGCGGCTCGAGGTCGCGGCGGGGATGAACTCGAAGCTGCGCGGGCAGCTGGTCGAGGCGCTGCGGCTCGAAGACCGCGAGGTCTACGACGTCGACGGCCTGATCGACCTCGCCGACCTGGGCGACGTGGTCGACGCCGCCGGCCGCCGTCCCGAGCTGCGCTACGAGCCCTGGACGCCGGTGACCCAGCCGCGCCTGCAGGGCGAGGACGACGAGCCGGTCGACATCTTCGCCGCGATCCGCCAGGGTGACATCCTCGTCCACCACCCCTACGACTCCTTCGCCAGCTCGGTAGAGCGCTTCGTCGTCCAGGCAGTCGCCGACCCCGACGTCCTGGCGATCAAGCAGACGGTCTACCGGACGAGCGACGACTCGCCGCTGGTGCCGGCGCTGATCCGCGCCTCCGAACGCGGCAAGCAGGCGGTCTGCATGGTCGAGCTGAAAGCCCGCTTCGACGAGGAGGCGAACATCCACTGGGCCAAGTCGATGGAGGAGGCGGGCGTCCACGTCGTCTACGGCATCCCCGGGCTGAAGACGCACGTGAAGGCGATCGTCGTCGCCCGCCGCGAGGGCGACCGGGTGCGCGAGTACGTCCATCTCGGCACCGGCAACTACAACCCGACCACGGCCCGCCTCTACACCGACCTCGGCTTGTTCACCGCCGACCCCGAGATCGGCGCCGACGTCGCCGAGATGTTCAACTTCCTCACCGGCTACGGGCGACCGGCCGAGTACCGCAAGCTGCTGGTCTCGCCGACGACGATGCGCGAGCGCATCGTTGAGGAGATCGAGGCGACGGTCGCCGCGCACCGGGCCGGCGAGGATGCGCGGATCGCGTTGAAGATGAACGCGCTGGTCGACGCCGGCTGCATCCAGGCGCTGTACGAGGCCTCGCGGGCGGGTGTGCCGGTCGACCTCAACGTGCGCGGCGTCTGCTGCTTGCGGCCGGGCGTCCCCGGGGTCTCGGAGAACGTCCGCGTGGTCTCGATCGTCGGCCGCTTCCTCGAGCACTCGCGCATATACGCCTTCCAGCGCGGCGAGGAGACTCGCGTGCTGACCGGCTCGGCCGACCTGATGCCACGCAACCTCGACAGCCGGGTCGAGCTGGTCGCCCCGATCGAAGACGAGACCTTGAAAGCGGAGCTGCTCGACGTGCTCGAGCGCTGTTTCGCTGACAACGCCAACGCCTGGGAGCTGGACACCGAGGGCGTCTGGACACGGCTGAACGTTCCCGCTGGGGAGCGGCGCAGCGTGCAGGGGGAGCTGCGCGAGCGCCACCGCGCCCGCGCCGCCGAGCAGCTCGCCGCGGCAGCGAGCTGAGCCCGGCGGAGACCGCGTCGATCACTAGGATGAGCCACGTGGTTCGCCTCTCCCTCCTGCCACGCGACAGCGCCTTCTTCGACCTCTTCATCGAGGCCGGGCAGAACACTCTCCACGCTGCTCGCCTGCTCGACGAGATGATGGGAATCTGGCCCGACGAGACCGATCTGTCGCGGGAGATCCTCAAGGCCGAGCAGGAGGGCGACCGGATCACCCACGACATCATCAAACGCCTCAACACGACCTTCGTTACGCCGATCGACCGCGAGGACATCTACGGCCTGGCGACGCAGATGGACGACATCGTCGACTACACCGAGGAAGCCGCCGATCTGCTCGGCCTCTACCAGATCGAAGCGCCAATGTCGCAGGCGCAGGCGCTGACCAAGGTGCTGGTGGGTGCCTGCGAGCAGCTCTCAGCCGCTCTCGAGCACCTGCGCGAGCTGAAGGGATTGGACCGCTACTGGATCGAGATCCACCGGCTCGAGAACGAGGGCGACCGGATCTCCCGCGATGCGGTCGCCTCACTCTTCTCCAACGGGATCGACCCGATGGTCGTGATCCGCTGGAAGGACATGTTCGCGGTGCTCGAGAACGCAATCGACTCGACCGAGACCGCAGCGCAGATACTCGAGGGCATAGTCATCAAGAATTCATGACGACCCACTGTGGACTCTGACCTCATCCTCGTAATCGTCGTCGCCACGGCGCTGGCCTTCGACTTCACTAACGGGTTTCACGACACGGCGAACGTGGTCGCCACCTCGATCTCGACCGGTGCGGCGCGGCCGCAGGTGGCGATCGGGATCGCCTCGCTGCTCAATTTCGTCGGCGCCTTCATCTCGATCTCGGTCGCCGCGACCGTCGCCAACGACGTCGTCGACGCCGCCGTGATCACGCCGACGATCGTCTTCGCCGGCCTGATTGGCGCGATCGCTTGGAACCTGATCACCTGGTGGTTCGGGCTGCCCTCCAGCTCCTCGCACGCGCTGATCGGCGGGGTCGTCGGCTCGGCAGTGGCAGCGGCGGGCCTCGATGCGGTGCTCGCCGAAGGGCTGGTCGGCAAAGTGCTGATTCCGGCCGTGGTCGCTCCCCTGGTCGCCTTTCTCGTCGCCGGGATCGGCATCGGCTTGGCTTACCGGATCGTCGGCCGGCAGCGACCGGGGCCGGTCACACGCGGCTTTCGCTATGGGCAGCTGATCTCCGGCGGGCTGCTGGCGCTTGCCCACGGCACCAACGACGCGCAGAAGACGATGGGAGTGATCACTTTGGCGCTGATCGCCAACGGGACCCTGGGCGCCAACGCTGACCCGCCGTTCTGGGTGATCGCTTCGGCTGCTACGGCAATCGCCCTCGGCACCTACAGCGGCGGCTGGCGAATCATCCGCACCACCGGCAGCCGGATCATCAAGATGGACGCCGCGCAGGGCTTCTCCGCCCAGGGCGCCGGCGCAACGGTGATCCTCGCCTCGACCCACTTCGGCTTTCCGCTCTCGACCACCCACGTGATCAACGGCGGGGTGATGGGCGCCGGTGCGGCAAAACGGATCTCGGCGGTGCGTTGGGGGGTGGCCGGCAACATCGTCGTGGCGTGGCTGCTGACCCTGCCCGCGGCGGCGGGGATCGGCGCGGCTGTCTACGGCCTGACGCGGATCTTCGGCACGGGGGCCTTGGGGCCGGTCTTGGTCACGCTGATGGCGCTGGCCCTCGTCGTCACTGCCTTTGCGCGGCGGTCTCAGCAGGGAGCGCCGGTCCCGGCGGGCTAGTGGTATGACCGGCAACGTTCACCGGTTTCTGGCGGTCTCGGATGATCGCCGTGCGGCGTCCTCAGTCGGCCAAATAGCGCTGCTATTCGGCCTCCCTGCGTCCTTGCCCGACGACCACCGAGTCTCGCCAGATTCCCGGCAACGTTGCCGGTCACACCACTAGGCGATCGATGGCGACGATCCTCCACACCAAGGATCTGGTCGAGACGGTGGTCGCCTCGCTGATTGTGGGGATTGGCGTCACCACGGTCTTCTCGGTGGCGATCTGGGGCGGGGCTCGATTCGTCGACCTCAGTCGCGACGGGCGACCGCTGGCCGCGGGGGCCGCCGCCGCGATCGGCGGGTTGGCGCTGGCGACGACCCTGGCCGCGGTCGTGGTCGGCATCGTCGTGATGATGAGCAAGTAGGCACCGCGCCGTACAATTTCTCCCATGCGGGCCCTGCGAAACGTGGCGATCGTGATGCTGCTCGCCGTCGTGGTCGCGTTCGTCCCGGCAGGGGGCAATGTCGCCGACACGGTCCTCACCGCGATCACGATGGGCTTTCTTGCGGCGATCGCCTGGACCCTGTTCGTCCTCAGCCGCCAGAACCAGCTGACCCTGGCGACGCTCAGCGACAGCCGCCGGGCGATTCTCTACGGCGCCATCGGCCTGATCGCGCTGCTGATCGCCGGCAGCGACGAGATGTTCGCCAGCGGCGGCGGCACCCTCGCCTGGATCCTCCTGCTCGGCGCGTCGGTCGCCGCGATCTGGAAAGTCTGGACCGAGACCAACGCCTACTGACGCGCGGGAGTCGGCCGCGGGGCCTCAGCGCGTTGCAGGTTCGCGCCTGAGGATTTTCAAAGAATTGTGCTTCTGCGCGCCACGCGTGCGCCTCGGCCTGGAACGGTCGCGCTGTGCCGCGCCAGATCGTCAGCAGCGCTCACAGGGAGGACGGGACCGCCTCGGTTGAGCTGGTCGCGGCGGTTCCGTTCCTGCTGCTGGCGATCCTGGTGGCGGCGCAGATCGGGCTCGCCGGGCAGGCGTTGTGGTCGGCAGGAGTGGCGGCGCGGGCGGGTGCGCGGGCGGCACTGGTGGGGGGAGATGCCGCCCGGGCGGCGCGGCGGGCGCTGCCGTCCTCGCTGCGCAAAGGGGCGAAGGTCAGCGACGAGGATCCCATCTCCGTCCAGGTTGCGATCCCGCGCCTCCTGCCGGGAATGCCCGTGCTGACGGTCGGCGCGAAGGCGGCGCTGGAGACCGGCGATGGGTAGGGCGGACACCCGGGAGGAGGGGCAGAGCACGGTCGAGCTCGTTGCCGCCCTGCCGGCGCTGCTCCTGGCCGCGCTGCTCACGCTTCAGCTGCTTGCCACCGGTTACGCGCTGACCCTGGCAGACGGCGCCGCCGAGGCGGGAGCGCTGGCGTTGGCCTCTGGGCAGCCGGCGGCCGCGGCGGCTCGCGCCGCGGTACCGGATTGGGCAGAGGACGAGGTGGAGGTCGCGGTCCGCGGCGGAAGCGTCACCGTGCGGCTGCGGCCGCCGTCGCCTTTGCCGGCACTCGCCGATTACCTGGCCGTCACATCCCATGCGGCTGCGAGGCCGAAATGAACGACGCGAGGCCGTCGAGGGGCTGGACGATGGCCCGTGCCCCGAGTCCGGTCGTGATCGTCACCCAGGTCGGCAACGCGACCGGATCCAGGGCGGCTGCCGCCGCGCTTGCCTGCGCCGCCTCGGAGCCGGACCAGGCCGCACTGCTGATCTGCTTGGACAAAGGCGGGGCACTCCGGCCCTCCCTGATAGCGACCGCCGCCGCCCGGGCGTTGGAGGAGCGCCTCGCGACCCACCTCCCGGAGGCCAGCGTTGCCTCGCGCGGCCAGTTCTGCCAACTGACCCTGCCGGCGGATCCGGAGGGGATCGAGCAGATCGCGGCGGCACTGCCGCTCGTCCGCGAATCAGTCGGCGTCATTCACTCGCCGCCCGACCTTCTACAGCCGCTGCTCAAAAAAGAGTCCCCCGTCTGTCCCACGGGAGCGCTGCTCCGGGCCGATCTCTCCACCGATCGCAGCCTGACCGCGCTCGCTGCCCGCGACTTGATCGAGCGCGACCTGCGAGTAGCCGTGCTCAAGCGCCCACCCGGCTGGCTCGCCGCCCACGCGGCCCTGCTCGGCGCGCTCCCGGCCGGCGGGCCGATCTTGCCGATCCGGCTGTGCGACCGCCTACTGAGTACCGACGACAAGAAGCTTCGCCAGTGCTACGATGGAAAGGATGCGAAGGATGAGCCACGGACAAATGGCCGGTGCGACCGGTGAGCCGCCTCGCGGAAAGCGGCAGTTCATTCCGAGAGACGAGCTGCTTGCTGCCTTCGAGGGCGCTCCGACGATCGACCTCGGGGAGCTGCGAGCCGAGAACGACGCTTACCTCGATCCCAGCGCCTGGGGCTGGGACGATTGGAAAGCGTGGACTGATCGACACCTCTGTCGCGATAGTCCTCGCAACGATCGACCGCAGTAGCCTTCCCGAGATAGTCGCGGTGTCGACCCTGACGCTCGCAGAGCTCGTCGGGGGTCCTCGCGGCGCGGAGCACGACCTCACACGTGCGCGGCGGGAGCATCACCTTCGGTATGTGCGGGCCAACGTCTTGCCTCTTACCTTCGATGTCCACTGTGCCTGGGCCTATGGCCCGGTTTACGAAGCGGTTATCCAATACGGCCGCAAGCCTCGTGGCGCTCGCGCAATCGACGTGATGATTGCGGCGACGGCTCTCGCGCACGATCTTCCCCTTTACACGAAGAACGCCAGGGATCTGCGCGGCCTCGAGGATCTGATTGAGATCGTCGACCTCGGCACTTGAGTCTGGATAGGTGCTTCCACCCCGACGCCTGCGCGGGTTTCGCGACGAATCTGTGTAACAAGATTTTTCATCTGCGCACCACGCGCGCGCCAGCGCCCGCCAGGGTCGCCACATGGAAGGTCGCAAGGAGGAAGGACAGGCACTGCTCCTGGCTCTCGGGAGCGCCCTGGCGTTGATCGTGGCGGTGCTGGTGTTGGTGGCGATCGCGGGCGCGGTTACCGGCAAGGGGCGAGCGCAGCGGGCCGCCGATCTGGCGGCGATCTCGGCTGCACGGTCAATGCGCGACGACCTGTCGCGGCTGCTGGCGCCGCCAGCGTTGCCGAACGGGCTGCCCAATCCGGCGCACATGGAGAAGGCCGAATATCTGGCAAGGGCGCGGGTGGCGGCCATCGTCGTCGCGAGAGGGAATGAAGTCGATGAGGAGCGCCTGCGGGTCTCCTTTCCGGACCTGGCCTCGTTCGCTCCGGTGCGGGTGAAGGCGGTGGTGACCGGGAAGCTGGAGTTGGACGCCCGCGGTGCCTCCGGTCGGGAGCGGCCCGATGTCGAAGCTTCGGCGATCGCCGAAGCCGCCGCCCCGACGAGTGGCTTGGGAGACACGGGCGGAATGCCGCCGATGGCGAGCGGCGGCGGCTACAGCGGCCCGCTCGTCTACAGAACGGGGGAGGGGATGCGCCCCGACGTCGGCGCCGCCTTCGACGGCATGGCCGCGGCAGCGGCAGACGCCGGCCTCACTCTGGTCGTCAACTCCGGCTTTCGCTCCGACGCCGAACAGGCGGCGCTCTTCGCCGCCCACCCCGACCCTCGCTGGGTTGCCCCACCGGGCCGCTCGCTGCACCGCTGCGCGACCGAGCTCGACCTCGGTCCCGAATCCGCTTATGTCTGGTTGGCCGCGAATGCAACCCGCTTCGGCTTCACCCAGCGCTACAGCTGGGAGGCCTGGCATTACGGTTTTACAGCCGGACCCGAGCCCTGCTCGGCGGCGGGCAATGCGGTGAGCGCGACGGGAGGTGCAGTGGCCGGCGGAGGAGACGGCGCCCTTGCCGCTGTTGGCCTGCCCGCCTTCGTCCCGGCCGAGTACCGAGCACCCCTGTTGCGCGCCGCGACGCGCTGGAACGTCTCCGCCGCCCTGCTCGCCGGTCAGTTGATGGCCGAGTCGAACTTCGATCCCAATGCGGGCTCTCCGGTCGGGGCCCAGGGCATTGCCCAGTTCATGCCCTCCACCGCTGCGGCCTACGGCCTTCGCGACCCCTACGACCCGGAGGAAGCGATCGACGCACAGGGGCACCTGATGTCCGATCTCCTGCGCCAGTTCGGCGACCCCTCCCTGGCCCTCGCCGCCTACAACGCCGGCCCAGCCCCGGTCGAAGCCTGCAGCTGTATCCCCGATTACCCCGAGACCCAGGCCTACGTGAGCCGGATCCTCGCCCTCCTGGGTGGCGCCGGCACCCTCGTCGTCCCCGCCTTCGAAGTGAGGCTGGTCGCGTGAAGCGGCCCGGAGCGATAACGATTGCTGAGAAGACAAATGAGGAGATAGGTGTGTTGATACACCATCAGGTGTATTCTCGCTCCATGACGCGAACGAACATCGAGATCGACGACGAGCTGGTCGAGCGCGTGATGCGGATCCACCGCCTGCGCAGCAAACGCGAGGCGGTGGACTTCGCACTGCGCAAGCTCGTCGAGGGGATGAGCCGCGAGGAAGCGCTTGCCATGGAGGGAAGCGGCTGGGACGGAGACCTCGATGAGATGCGTTCGCGAGAAGAGATCCCCGAGCTGTGATCCTCGTCGACAGCTCCGCTTGGATTGAGTTCCTGCGGGAGACCGGCAACTCGATCCATCGTCAGGTGCGCTCGGCGCTCCAGTCCGGCCGGCCTCTGGCCTGGACGGATGTGGTCGGCATGGAGATCCTGGCCGGGGCTCGCAACGAGGCGGATCGCGACCGGCTGCGGCGCCTGCTCTACGGTCGCCACTTCCTTCCTGTCGAAGGTCCAGACGACTACGAATGCGCCGCCGACCTGTACCGGTTATGTCGTGGCGGGGGTGAGACACCGCGCAAGCTCACCGATTGCCTGATCGCGGCGGTGGCGATCCGCAACGACGCCGAGGTGCTCAGCGGCAACGCCGACTTCGAGGTCATCGCCCGCCATACGGACCTGCGGCTCGCCGAGCGATGAGCCAGACGCAGAACCCGCGGGTAGACTGCTGCCCCATGGCGACGGTCGAGGTACAGGGGGTCGAGGGGATGCAGGCTCTGCTCGGGCAGGAGATCGGCCCGAGCGAGTGGCGCACCGTCACCCAGGATGACATCAACGCCTTCGCCGACCTGTCCGGCGACGACCAGTGGATCCATGTCGACGTCGAGAAGGCGAAGAACGAGAGCCCCTTCGGCACGACGATCGCCCATGGCAACCTCACCCTCTCCCTGGTCGACGGCTTCCGCAAAGAGCTGATCTCCTCCACCGGCTTCGCCCTTGGCGTCAATTACGGCTGGAACAAGATCCGCTTCCCCGCGCCAGTGCCCGTCGATTCCCGCGTGCGAGGCCGCGCCGAGGTCGTCTCGATCGACGAGAAGGGCGGCGGCTGGTGGGAGGTCATCACCCGCTTCACCCTCGAGGTCGAAGGCAACGAGAAGCCCTGCTTCGTGGGCGACTCTGTGACGCGCGTGATGGCACCGGCCGAGTAGACCGGCCGTGTCTGAGGAGTGGGGCGACTCGGGACGCGTTGCCGAGTACCTCTCGCGCGAGATACCGCATAGGTCCATCGCGGAGAAGATGCTGCTGGAGGCGCTTCCCCCGCGAGTGGAGCGATTCCTCGACCTCGGCACCGGTGATGGTCGTCTGATCGCCGCGATACGCACTCAGCATCCCGAGGCGGCAGCGGTGGGGGTCGACACTTCGGAGCCGATGCTTGCCCGTGCCGCCGAACGATTCGACGGCGAGCCTCGAGTGGAGCTCCACCGGCGCGACCTGGAGCTTCCACTTGCCGGTTTGGGACCCTTCGCCGCTGTGGTCTCCGGATTGGCGATCCACCACCTGGAGGACGAACGCAAGCGAGAGCTCTTCGGCGAGATTCACTCGCTGCTCGCTCCCGGGGGCGTCTTCGCGAACCTCGATCTTGTGACCTCGGCATCCGCGCGTTTGCACGAGCGTTTTCGCCGCGAAATCGGACGTGTCGAGGATGATCCGACGGATCGCCTGGCCGACCTGTCGGCGCAGATGGGTTGGTTGCGGGATGTCGGCTTCGCTGAGGTCGATTGCCACTTCAAGTGGCTGGAGCTCGCCCTGATCGTCGCCGTGAAGCGAGACTGACTCGACAGCGTCGTGTACTCGATGCTTGCTGCCGAGTGGCCCGCCACGTAGTCCGGGTAGTCTCGGCCGCCGTGTCCTCGTCGGGTAACAGTCCCGTCCTGATTGTCACCGGGCCTCCCGGGGTCGGCAAGACCACCACGGCTGAGGTCCTCGCTGGGCGTTCGAGCCCGGCTGTCCACCTGGAGGCGGACGAGTTCTTCCGCTTCATCCGCTCGGGGTACGTCGAGCCCTGGAAGCCGGAGTCGCGCGACCAGAACGACGTCGTGATGCGGATCGTCGCCGAAGCGGCGGCTGGCTACGCGGCTGCCGGCTACTTCACGATCGTCGATGGGATCGTCATTCCCGAGTGGTTCCTCGAACCGGTGCGCGATGCGCTTCGCGACGCTGGGCACGAGGTTGCCTACGCCGTGCTCCGAGCCCCACAGTCCGTGTGCGCGGCGCGGCTGCGGGATCGAGAACGCGTACCCCTCGCCGACTCCGAGACGATCGAGCGGCTATGGCGGAGCTTCGCCGATCTCGGCGGCCTCGAGCGGAACGTCGTCGACCTGGACGACAGTACTCCCGAGGAAGCCGCCGATCTGCTGGCGCAGCGGCTGGGGGACGGAGCCCTCGCCGTCTGAGCAAGGGCCTGCCCGCGATCCGCTATTTGGCGGTGAGGGTTCCTTCCATGCCGGCTTCGCGGTGGCCGGGGACAGAGCAGTAGAAGGTGTAGTTGCCCGGTTTCAGGTTGACTTTCGTCGAGGTTTCCCCTTCGCCGATCAGTTCGGTCTTGCCGACGGTTTCGCCGCCCGAGTCTTCGATCGCCACGTCGTGGGTGAGGCCCTGCGGGTTCTTGAAGTCGACCGTCACTTCGCCCGCTTCGGCGGTCGCTTCCGTGGTCGTGTAGGCGAGGCCGCCGCTCGGGTCGGCTTCGAATGCGAGCGTCGAGCCGCCGGTCGCTTTCTTGCCGCCTGCGTTTTTGCCGCTTTCGGCGGGCGCGCCAGCCGAGGTTTCGGTCCCAGTGTCGGTCGTCGTGGTCGAGTCGTCGTCTCCGCAGGCGACGAGTGCTGCGGCGGCGAGGGCGAGGACGAGCAGGGCAGCGAGCTTCTTCATTGGACGGATCCTTTCCTGGGGGAACGCTCAAGGGAAACTCTAGACGGTTCTGAACCGGGTACGGCCGGTGACCCCTACGGGTTCAGCGGCCCTTGAACTCGGGCGTCTCGCCGCTGAAGAAGGCGATGGCGCCTTCGCGCAGATCCTCGGTCGCCATGCTGTCGGCGATCCCATGACGCTCCAGCTGGAGGTGCTCGGTGAGGCTGTTTTCGATGCTCACGCCGCACAGCCGTTTCGCCATCTTCACGTAGTGGGGCGCCTTCGCCGCCAGCTCGTCGGCCTTCGCCCGGGCGGCGTCCATCAGTTCGTCGGGTGCCACCACCTGGGAGACCAGCCCCTCCTCCAGCGCCTGCGCTGGGGTCATGTTGGGGTCCTCGAGGAGGATTTCCAGCGCCCGGCTCGGGCCGACCACGCGCGGTAGGAAGTAGGTCATGCCGCCGTCGGGCGAGGCGCCGATTCGTCCGTAGGCGCAGGCGAAGAAGGTCTCCTCTGAGGAGATGCGGATGTCGCAGGCGAGCGCCAGCGAGAAGCCGGCACCGGCCGCCGGGCCGTTGATCGCGCAGACCACGGGGTAGGGGATGCGGCGCAGGTCGATGATCGCCGTGTGCAGCGCCTCGGCGCCGCGCCGCACGCTCGCCGGCAGGTCGATCGAGTCGTCTTCGGCCCCGGTTTTGAACCAGTTGATGTCGCCGCCCGAGCAGAAGGCCTTGCCGGCGCCGGTGACGATCAGCCCGCGTAGCGGCGCCTGATCGGCGAGCCAGGCGAAGGCGGTGCCCAGCTCGGTAATCATCTCCGGGCTCATCGCGTTGAAGGCGTCGGGGCGGTCGAGGGTGAGGGTGCCGATCTCGCCGTCGATCTCGATGCGCAACGTGCTCAGCTCGGGGGGATTCATGGGTCCCGCAGCCTACCCTGTATGGGGTGAACGACAGGATCCGCGAGCTGCCCGACGCCCCTGGCGTCTACCTCTTTCACGGGGTGGACGGCGAGCTGCTCTATGTCGGCAAGGCGCGCTCGATCCGCAAACGCGTCGCCTCCCACTTCTCCGGCGGCGAGACGCGGCTCACCTCGCGCGTCGAGCGCATCGACGTCCTCGTCACCGCCAACGAGGCCGAGGCGCTGCTCGCCGAGCAGAGCTTCATCAAGCGCCACCGGCCGCGCTTCAACATCCGCCTGCGCGACGACAAGTCCTACCCCTATGTCTGCGTCAGCCTCGACGAGGACCACCCGCGCGTCTACTTCACCCGCGAGAAGCACCGCGCCGGCCGCGCCTACTTCGGGCCCTTCTCCAGCGCCAAGCGCGTGCGGGAGACGCTCGACCTGCTCGGCAAGCTCTTCCAGTTCCGTACCTGCGAGGGCGCCGAGCCCGGCCGCCGCTCCGGCAGTCCCTGCCTCGACTACTACATCAAGCGCTGCGGGGCGCCCTGTGTCGACTACATTAGTCAGGAGGAGTACCGGCGCAACATCGACGCGATCGTCGACTTCCTCTCCGGCCGATACCGGCAGGTCGAGGCCGACGAGCAGGCGAAGATGGAGGAGGCCGCCGCCGCGCGCGAGTTCGAGCGCGCTGCGGTCCACCGCGACCGGCTGAAGGCGATCCAGTCGCTGTTCGAGCGCCAGCGCGTCGCCGGCGGCTCGGTCGGCACCGCCGATCTGATCGGGGTCGCCACCGAGGGGCCCGACGCCAATGCCCAGGTCTTCCAGGTTCGCGATGGGATCCTCGCCGCGCGGCAGAGCTTCTACCTCGACAACCAGGCCGAACGCGAGCTGGCCGAGGTCGCTGAGGAGTTCATCGGCCAGTACTACTCCGCCTCGCCGGCGATGCCGCGGACGATCGTCATCGGCCCCTACCTGCGCGAGCGGGCGGAGTTGCTGGCGGCGGCGCTGGGCGAGCGGCGCGGCTCGCCGGTCGAGGTGCGCGTTGCCGAGCGGGGCGACAAGCGCCGCCTGCGCGAGCTGGCCGAGCGCAACGCCCGCCTCGCCCTCGACCAGGACCGACTGCGGCGCGAGCACCGCCGCCAGCGCCGGGTCGACTCGCTCGCCGATCTGCGCGAGGCACTGGGGATGGAGGAGCTGCCGGTCCGCATAGAGGGGTTCGACATCTCCAACCTTGGCGGCGAGCACACGGTCGCCTCGATGGTCGTCTTCGAGGGCGGCGCGACGAAGAAGTCCGACTACCGCCGTTTCCGCGTGCGCGGCGAGCGCACGAACGGGTCCGATGACTTCGCTTCCATGCAGGAGGTGCTGAGCCGTCGCGTCAACCGGTATGAGGAGCAGGTCGATCTGTCTCCGCACGACGGCAAACGCGACGAGAGCTTCGCCGCGCTTCCCTCGCTGGTCGTCGTCGACGGCGGCAAGGGCCAGCTCGGCGCGGCGATGCGCGCGCTCGGGCCGTTCGCCGAGCGCGGCGTCACGGTCGTCTCCCTCGCCAAGCGAGAGGAGGAGGTCTTCGTCCCCGGGCGGCCGGTGCCGATCGACCTGGCGGCCGAGTCCGAGGCCTCGAAGCTGCTGCAGCGGGTGCGCGACGAGGCGCACCGCTTCGCCGTCGACCACCACCGCGGCCGCCGCGACCGGGCGATGACCGGCTCGGTGCTCGACGAGCTGAAGGGTGTCGGACCGGCCCGCAAGCGCGCCTTCCTCGAGCACTTCGGTACGCCCGAGCGCTTTCTCGCGGCGAGTCGCGAGGAGCTGGAGGCGGTGCCGGGCGTGCCCGGCAAGCTGGCGCGCGAGATCCACGAGCAGCTGCACCGGACCGGTGGCTGACCACGACGGCCATCGGCCGGGCACGGCGGTCGACCTCGTCCTCATCACCGGCCACTCCGGAGCCGGCAAGTCGGAGGCGATCGCCGCCTTCGAGGACAGCGGCTACTTCTGCGTCGACAACCTGCCGCCGCGGATGATCGGCAGCCTCGGCGAGCTCTTCCGCCACGAAGGCAGTGGGGTGGAGCGCGCCGCGGTCGTCTCGGACGTACGCGGCGGCGAGTACTTCGAGGGCCTGGTCCAGGTGCTTGACGAGCTCGACGCCGATGGGCTGAACCCGAAGCTGCTCTTCCTCGAGGCGGACGAGGAGACGCTGCTCGACCGCTACAAGGAGACGCGCCGCCGCCATCCGCTGGCGCCGGAAGGCCGGATCGTCGAGGGGATCCGCGCCGAGCGCGAGCTGCTGGCGCCGCTGCGGGAGCGCGCCAGCGTCGTGATGGATAGCAGCGGCCTCACCGGCGGCCAGCTGCGACAGCGGATCGCCGAAGAGATGCTCGGCGAGCACGAGAGCGGCAAGCTGGCGTTGACGCTGCTCACCTTCGGCTTCAAGAACGGGCCGCCGCGCGACGCCGACCTCACCCTCGACGTGCGCTTCCTGCCCAACCCCCACTACGTCGACGAGCTGCGTCCCCAGACCGGCCTCGACGAGCCGGTGCGCGCCTACGTCGAGTCGGGGACGCAGGCGGGGGAGTTCTACGGCAGGCTGTTGCCACTGCTCGAGTTCCTCGTCCCCGCCTACGTCGCCGAGGGCAAGAGTCACCTGACGATCGCCGTCGGCTGTACCGGCGGGCGCCACCGCTCGGTCACCGTCGCCGACCGCATCCGCCGCGCGCTCGAGGGCCGCGAGGGGGTCGTGGTGCGAGTCAAGCACCGCGACCTGGAGGCCTGAGGCGCCGGTCTTCGTAGACTCCTTCGGCTTTGTCCGAGGACTCGAATCCCGTCATCTCCATCCGTGGCCTGCGCAAGAGCTACGGCGACGTCGAGGCCGTTCGCGGGATCGACCTCGAGGTGCGCCGGGGAGAGGTCTTCGCCTTCCTCGGGCCGAACGGGGCCGGCAAGACGACCACGGTGGAGATCCTCGAGGGCTACCGCAAGCGCAGCGCGGGCGAGGTGAGCGTCCTCGGCGAGGACCCCGAGCGCGCCGGTCGCGAATGGCGCGAGCGAATCGGGATCGTCCTTCAGGACGGGCGGCTGGAGCCGTACCTGACCGTGGCCGAGTCGCTGGCGCTCTACGCCGGTTACTACAGCTCGCCGCGCCCAGTGGAGGAGGTGATCGAGGCGGTCGGGCTCGCCGGCAAGGCGGATGAGCGCGCCGGTCGTCTCTCGGGTGGTCAGCAGCGGCGGCTCGACGTCGGCATGGCTCTGGTCGGCGACCCCGACCTGCTCTTCCTCGACGAGCCGACGACCGGCTTCGACCCCTCGGCGAGGCGGCAAGCGTGGGACGTCCTCGCTGGTCTGCGCGCGCTGGGCAAGACCGTGTTCCTCACCACCCACTACATGGACGAGGCGCAACAGCTCGCCGACCGCGTCGCGGTCATCGCGGGTGGCGAGGTGATGGCGCGGGGGACGCCGGCGGATCTCGGCGATCGCGAGGCCCGCCCGGTACGGATCAGTTACCGCGAGAACGGGCGCGAGGTCGAGCTGGAGACCGCGACGCCGGTCGAGACGCTCAACGATCTGACCGGCAGGGCGCTGGCGGAGGGGCGCGAGCTCGAGGGCCTGGAGGTCACACGCCCCACCCTCGAGGACGTCTACCTGGAGCTGACCCGGTCCGAATGAGCCTCGTCCTGCACCAGCTCCGCTACGACCAGAAGGTCTTCTGGCGCAATCCGGCGGCAGTCTTCTTCACCGTCGCTTTCCCGGTGATCCTGCTGCTGATCTTCGCCACCGTGTTCGGCGGCCAGACGATCGACGTCGCCGGCGGGATCGAGATCACGACCTATTACGTGCCGGCGATCATCACCCTCGCGGTCGTCTCGGCGACGATGCAGACGCTGGCGATGTCGCTCGTAATCGCGCGTGAAGACAGCCGCCTCAAGCGCGGCCGCGGGACGCCGATGCCGGCCTGGGTTTTCGTCGCCGGCCGGGTCGGCAACTCGATCGTCGTCGCGGCGCTGATGCTGGCGCTGGTGGCAGTGCTGGGCAAGCTGCTCTACGGCGTGCCTATCCCCTGGGCGCGGGCGCCCGAGCTGCTGGTCGTGCTCGTCGTTGGGGCCGCGTCCTTCTGCTGCCTCGGCATCGCCCTCACGGCTGCGATCCCCTCCCAGGACGCGGCTGCTCCGATCGCCAACGCCGTGCTGCTGCCGCTCTACTTCCTCTCGGGGGTCTTCATCCCAGACGACGAGCTGCCCTCCGGCGTGATCGATTTCGCCAACCACTTCCCGGTCCGCCCCTTCTTCCAGGCCTTCTTCGACGCCTACGTGCCGGAAGCGGGGAACGCCCTCGCCTGGGACCACCTCGCGGTCGTCGCGATCTGGGGAATCGCCGGCCTGCTGCTGGCGCTCAAGTTCTTCCGCTGGACGCCGCGCGGCGACTGACCGGCCGACCCGCCACCCGGCGGCCCGTATAGCCTCTCCGACCTCATGCTTCACCACGTTCTCCTGGAGGTGTCCGACCTCGAGCGGAGCGCGTCTTTCTACGACGCGCTGCTCGCGCCGCTTGGCTGGCGGCGCCATTTCGAGGAGGACGAAACGATCGGCTGGGGGATTGCCAAACCGGTCTTCTTTATCGCCGCCCACCATCCGGCCAGCCCCGGCTTCGGCCTGCTCAGCTTCTCCGGACTGGGGATCGTCGCCGTCAAGGCGGCGTGGGAACAGGGTGTGGCGGCTGGCGGTAAGGCCGTCGGCGAGCCCGGCGAGCGGCGCTCGCACGGCTCCGGCTCTTACTCGGCGTTCCTGCAGGACCCGGACGGGTATGAAATCGAGGTGACCATCGGCAGTGACTAAGGGTCTATCGGAAAATCCCCGCGCACGCCTGGCGGCGGCGGACCTGCTCGGTGCGGCGTCCTCGGTCGGCCAAATAGCGCTGCTATTCGGCCTCCCTGCGTCCTTGCCCCGCTTGGTCCGGCGCTCGCCAGTCGCACACGCGGATTTTCCGATAGACCCTAGCCTCGGCCAAGCAAGATCAGACACCAGGAGGAAATGAGTTCATGGCTGTGAAGGTCGGCATCAACGGCTTCGGCCGCATCGGGCGCAACCTCTTCCGCGCCGCCCACGCCGCGGGCGCGGACCTCGACTTCGTCGCCGTCAACGACATCACCGACACCGGCACCCTTGCCCACCTGCTCAAGTACGACTCGATCCTCGGCCGCTTCCCGGGCGAGGTCGAGGCGGGGGAGGGATCGATCTCGGTCGACGGGAAGGAACTCAAGGTGCTCTCCGAGCGCGACCCGGCGGCGCTGCCCTGGGGAGAGCTCGGCGCCGACGTGGTGATCGAGTCGACCGGCCTCTTCACCGGCCGCGAGGACGCCGCCAAGCACCTCGAGGCAGGCGCCAGGAAGGTGATCATCTCGGCGCCGGCCAAGGAACCGGACGTGACCGTGGCGCTCGGGGTCAACTTCGAGAGCGACTACGACCGCGACAACCACCAGATCATCTCCAACGCCTCCTGCACGACCAACTGCCTGGCGCCGCTGGCCAAGGTGCTGCACGAGAAGTTCGGCATCGAGCAGGGCCTGATGACCACGATCCACGCCTACACCGCCGACCAGCGCCTGCAGGACATGCCGCACAAGGACCTGCGCCGGGCGCGCGCCGCGGCGCTCAACCTGATCCCGACCACGACCGGCGCCGCTAAGGCGGTGGGCCTGGTGCTGCCCGAGCTGAACGGCAAGCTGAACGGGTTCGCGATGCGGGCGCCGGTGGCGACCGGCTCCGTCGTCGACCTCGTCTTCACCCCCTCGCAGCCGACCGACCCCGAGGCCGTCAACGCCGCGGTGAAGGAGGCCGCGGAGGGCCCGCTGAAGGGGATCCTCTCCTACACCGAGGATGAGATCGTCTCCACCGACATCGTCGGCGATCCGCACTCCTCGATCTTCGATGCCGGCCAGACGATGGCGATCGGCGACGGCAGGCTGATCAAGGCGGTCTCCTGGTACGACAACGAGTGGGGCTACTCGAACCGCTGCGTCGAGCTCGCCGGGAAGGTCCTCTGAGCCGCTCGGAGCAGGCGTCGTGAGCTTCTCCAAGGGGAGCGTCCGCGACGCCGAGGTCGCCGGCAAGCGGGTACTCGTCCGGGTCGACTTCAACGTTCCGCTCGACGACGGCCAGGTCGCCGACGACACGCGCATCCGGGCTGCACTGCCGACGATCGAGCTGCTGCGCGAGCGCGGCGCCATGCTCGTCCTCGTCTCCCATCTGGGCAGGCCAAAGGGCAAGGCCGACCCGGCGCTCTCGATGCAGCCGATTGGCGAGCGGCTGGGCGAGCTGCTCGGCGCGGCCGTCCACCAGGCGCCCGCGGTGGTCGGCGAGGACGTCGAGACGATGGCGGCGGGGCTGAGCCCGGGCGATGTGCTGCTGCTCGAGAACGTGCGCTTCGAGCCGGGGGAGACCGAGAACGACCCTGGCCTGGCCGAGGCGCTGGCGCGCCTCGCAGATCTCTACGTCAACGACGCCTTCGGCGCGGCGCACCGCGCCCATGCCAGCACCGAGGGGGTGGCGCACCGGCTGCCCGGCTACGCCGGGTTGCTGCTCGAGCAGGAGGTCGAGGAGCTGACCCGCGTGGTCGAAGCGCCGGCACGGCCCCTGGTCGTCGTCCTCGGCGGCGCCAAGGTGAGCGACAAGGTCGGCGTGATCGACCGCTTCCTCGAAGTTGCCGACAGCATCCTGATCGGCGGGGCGATGTGCTTTAGCTTCTTCCGCGCTCAGGACGTCCCGACCGGGAACTCGCTGGTCGAGGAGGCCGGTGTTTCCCTGGCCGCCGAAGCGCTGCAGCAGGCGACGAAGTCCGAGTGCGAGCTATCGCTGCCGACCGACCTCGTGCTCGGCGAGGAGTTCGACGCCACCACCGCGGTGCGCCCCGCCGAGGGGATCGTCGTCCCGGACGGCTGGATGGGGCTCGACATCGGGCCGGCCACCGCCAGCGCCTACGCGAAGGCGATCGCCTTCGCCGGCACGGTGCTCTGGAACGGGCCGATGGGGGCCTTTGAGCTGGAGCCGTTCGCCGCCGGCACGCGCGCCGTCGCCGAGGCGGTCGCGGCCGCCCCCGGCACGACCGTGGTCGGTGGGGGCGACTCGGTCGCCGCCCTGCACCAGTTCGGGCTTGCCGAGAATGTGGATTGGGTCTCGACTGGAGGAGGTGCTTCGTTGGAGCTGCTGGAGGGAAAGAAGCTGCCGGGAGTGGAGGCGCTGCGCGATGCCTGACCGCACCCCCTACATCGCCGCCAACTGGAAGATGCACAAGACCGTCGCCGAGGCGGCGGCCTTCGTCGATGCGCTGTTGCCGCGGATCGCGGCCACTCAGCACGACGTCGTCATCTGCCCGCCGTTCACTGCGCTCACCGCGGTGGTGGAGCGGCGTTACGGCACCGCCGTAAAGGTCGCCGCGCAGAACATGCACGAGGACGAGGTGGGCGCCTTCACCGGCGAGGTCTCGGCGCCGATGCTGGTCGAGGCCGATGTCGACGCGGTCGTCCTCGGCCACTCCGAGCGGCGCCAGTACTTCAACGAGACCGACGAGGCGCTGGCGCGCAAGGTGCCGGTCGCGCTGGCCGCCGGTCTCGAGCCGATCCTCTGCGTCGGCGAGAGCGAGGAGGCCCGCGACGCCGGTCAGACCGAGGCCGTGCTCGAGCGCCAGCTCCAGGCCGACCTGGCGGGGGTCGAGTCCGGCCGCCTGGCCGAGGTCGTGATCGCCTACGAGCCGATCTGGGCAATCGGCACCGGCCGCACGGCAACCCCCGAGCAGGCGCAGGAGGCCTGCGCCTTCATCCGCGACGTGCTGCGCGAGCGCGGCGCCGCGGCGGACACGGTGCGGATCCTCTATGGCGGCTCGGTCAAGCCCGCCAACGCCGCCGAGCTGCTGGCGCAGCCCGACATCGACGGCGCCCTGGTCGGCGGCGCCAGCCTCGACCCGGAGGAATTCGCCGCCATAGTGGAAGCGGCATGACCGCCCCAGACGCCGCCTGGACCTCGTCATGACCCAATCGGTGGCCCTGGTCATCCTCGACGGCTGGGGGCTGGCCCCGCCGGGCCCCGGTAACGCGATCTCCCTGGCCGAGACGCCGGTCTTCGACCGTCTCTGGGCGCAGTTTCCGCACACCGAACTGTCCGCCCAGGGTCCCGACGTCGGCCTGCCGGAGGGACAGATGGGGAACTCGGAGGTCGGCCATCTCAACCTCGGGGCCGGCGCCATCGTCAAGCAGGACCTGGCCCGGATTGACGACGCGATCGCCGACGGCAGCTTCTTCGAGAACGAGGCGCTGCTGGCCGCCTGCGACCGGGCCCGCCGCAGCCCGCGCGGCCGCCTGCACCTGCTCGGCCTCGTCTCCGACGGGGGCGTCCACTCCGGCTGGGAGCACATCGAGGCGACGATAGAGCTGGCCTCGCAGGAGGGCGTGCCCGACGTCGTCTTCCACGCCTTCACCGACGGCCGCGACACCCTGCCGCACGGCGGACGCGGCTACCTGGAGGAGCTCGAGCGCTGGCTGCGCCAGGCCGGCCGCACCGCCACGGTCGGCGGCCGCTATTACGCGATGGATCGCGACACGCGCTGGGAGCGGACCAAGCTCGCCTACGACGCGATCGTGCACGCGCGGGGCCTGCAGGCAGTGAGCTCGGCCGAGGCGATCGAGGCCGCCTACGAGCGCGGCGAGACCGACGAGTTCGTCAAGCCGACGGTGATCGGCGCCTACGACGGCGTCGCCGCCGGGGACGTGGGCATCTTCGTCAACTTCCGCCCCGACCGCGCCCGGCAGATGACTCGCGCGTTGGCCGATCCCGATTTCGAAGAGTTCTCCCGGGCCAGCGGCCCGCTGCTCGACCTGACGACGATGACCGAGTACCGCAAGGGCTGGCCGTATCCCGTTGCCTTCCCCGAGGCGCGGCCGCAGACGACGCTGGCGGAAGTGATCTCGAAGGCCGGCGGGCGCCAGCTGCACGTCGCCGAGACGGAGAAGTACGCGCACGTCACCTACTTCTTCAACGGCGGGCGCGAGGAGGAGTGGGAGGGGGAGGAGCGCTGCTTGGTCGACTCGCCGCGCGACGTCCCCACCTACGACCACAAGCCGCAGATGAGCGCCCGCGCCGCCGCCGATGCCTTCGTCTCGCGCTGGTCGGAAGGCGACTACGAGTTCGGCATCATCAACTTCGCCAACCCCGACATGGTCGGCCACACCGGCGTGATTCCTGCAGCCGTGCAGGCGGTCGAGGAGGTCGACGGCTGTCTCGGCGACGTCATTGCCGCGGTCGAGGCGAGGGGAGGCGCCTGCATCGTCACCGCCGACCACGGCAACTGCGACCACATGCTCGAGCCCGACGGCTCGCCCAACACCGCCCACTCGCTCAACCCGGTGCCGCTGATCGTCACCGCTGAGGGTCTCCAGCTGCGAGACCACGGCATCCTCGCCGACGTGGCCCCGACGGCCCTTCAACTCCTCGGCATCCCCCAGCCCGATGCGATGACCGGTAGGTCACTGCTCGCGTGAGGTCCGACACCGACCGCCTGGGCTTCGAGATCGAGGCGCGGGATGGGAGCGCCCGAGCTGGTGTGCTTCGTACGCCGCATGGAGAAGTCCGGACCCCGGCGTTTATTCCGCTGGCCACCAAGGGGACGGTGCGCTCGCTCGAGTCTCGCGAGGTAGCTGACATGGGCTACCAGCTGGTTTTGGGGAACACGTATCACCTGTTCGTTTCACCCGGTCCGGATCGAATCGCAGCGGCCGGAGGGCTTCACGGGTTCATGGGATGGGATCGATCCGTAATCACCGACTCGGGTGGGTTTCAGGTGTTCTCGCTGGCACACGGCGGGGTGGCCGATGAGGTGAAGGGGAAGGGACGTCCCGGGGGCGACCGTGGCTCGGTCGTCTCCATCGGCGAGGAGGGGGTGCGTTTCCGCTCCTACAAGGACGGCCGCTCGCTCTTCCTCTCGCCCGAGGTCTCGATGGAGGTGCAGGCGAAGCTGGGGTCGGACATCGCGCTGGTCTTCGACGAGTGCACGCCCTACCACGCCGACCGCGAGTACACGGCGCGCTCGATGGAGCGCACGCACCGCTGGCTGAACCGCTGCCTCGATTGGCACGGGGAGCATGGCCCGGAGCGCCAGGCCGTCTTCGGCATCGTCCAGGGCGGCGTCCACGAGGATCTGCGGCGCGAGTCGGCGCAGG
Source organism: uncultured Solirubrobacterales bacterium (assembly GCA_963782685.1). GTDB lineage: Bacteria > Actinomycetota > Thermoleophilia > Solirubrobacterales > 70-9 > VRUE01. The sequence goes on along the minus strand of CAWAKV010000004.1, from coordinate 20,682 downwards.
CCGTCTCCGAGGCGGGCGTCGACGGCATCGCGATCGGCGGCACCCTCGGTCGCGACAAGGAGGAGATGCGCGGCGTCCTCGAGCTGACCGCGCCGCTCCTTCCCGAGGAGGCGCCCAAGCATCTCCTTGGTATCGGGGACATTGACGATCTCTTGGCTGGTATTGCGTTGGGCCTCGACGTCTTCGACTGCGCGATCCCCACCCGCCTGGCCCGCCACGGCACCGCTCTGGTCCCCGACCCGGAGAACCGCTTCCGCCTGGATCTACGCAAGGCGGGCTGGGAGGGCAACCGCGACCCCATTGTCGACGGCTGCCCCTGCCCGGCCTGCCAACGCCACGACCGCGACTACCTGAGCTACCTATCCCGGGCCGAGGAGCTGACGGCCGTCCGCCTCATCTGCCTCCACAACCTCACCTATCTCCGCGAGCTGGTGACCCACGCCCGCGCAGCGATCGGCGCCCAAGCCTTCGATAGATATCGGGAGGCCGTCCTCGCAGGGACGGCCCCGTGGGCCTTTTAGATCAGCCCTAGCCACGGCGGAACGGATCGATGAAGAGATCGTCGACCTGCCAAGCGCCCCCGGTGCCAAGCGGAGTCAGGCGGATTTCGATCGCGCTGGGGATCAGGGTTCCGACGATCGTTGAGAGTCCGAGGACGGTCGAGATCGGCTTGGTCGGCGCCCAGTTTGGACCGGCGGTGATGTCGGAGACCACGTTGGTCCGCAGCAGGCCGAGCAGCTTGTAGCGTGCCTCTATGCGCAGCTTGGCGGACGGGTCGCCGCCGTTTCGAGCCATCAGGCGGAAGACCGGCGTATCGAGGGCCATGCATATCGGCGGGCTACCCGCGGAGCTGCGTGCCGGCAGCGAGAGCGATTTGCTGTCGTCCGGCTCGTTGAGGTAGTAGCTCTCGTTGCCGTCGACCACCTTTGCCGTGCCTGCCAGCGACCAGCCGATGGCGCCTGACTCGAAGCCGCCGTCGGGAGCCAGCACGTAATTGCGCTTGTCGCCCCAGGGGCTGAAGACCGGCTCCGCGCCTGCGCTCGGACATGCCTGGGCGGAGGCTGAAAAGGCAGCCAACGCCAGCAATGCCAGAAGGAAGACGCCGGCCGGCCTGAGCCATCCGGCGGAAAACTGGGAATCATGGGTGAGCGTCACTCGGGAAACCTCCTCGTCGCAGGCCAAGAAGCCTGGCTGTTAACCAAGCTGGCAGTTGAGCCATCTCACGCCGAGCGTGAGACCTCTGACTTTGCGTCCCTGACTCGCGACAGGTTTGCCCTTGTTCAGCTGATATCGATGCTGCGGTCGAGCAGGATCGGCAGGAACCGCTCAAAAGTCGAGCAAACTCCGACAAACGGCTAGTTACTTTTTCGTACCCCGTGCCTGGCGACGGTCCTCCGTTTGCGTGTCTATCGGCTGCGGGCGACGTGCCGATAAGGGATGAGAAGGGATGGCGACCGTTCTCGAAAACCCGGAACTGGAGCGTTTCTTCTCCCTCGGCCGCCAGCGTGCCCACCTGCGTCCGCAGGGGCGCGAGGTGCTCGTCGAGGGTGCGAGCGCGGGCGCCTTCCTGGCCGTGGCGGGGGCCATGGCTGTGCTCTTCTCATCGCCCAGGGGCCTTGACGGTCTGACCCTGGGCCTCCTGCTTTTCGCCTACGCGATCGCCTGCCGGGCGAGGTTCGACTTTGCCGACGGCTACACCGACTCCTCTCAACTGATCCTGGTTCCGATGCTGTTCCTATTGCCGACGCCGCTCGTGCCCCTGGTTGTCTGCGCGGGCTGCCTGCTCGGCCGTTCCTTCGACTACGCCACCGGACGCACGACCCTCGCCCGATCCCTTGGCACCTTTTCGGATTGCTGGCATGCGGTTGGCCCGGCGCTCGTACTGGTGCTCGCCGGGGCTCAGGTGTTCTCCTGGGAGGACTGGCCGATCTACGCGATCGCCCTTCTGGCGCAGTTTGTCTTTGATTTCGCCGCGGCGGCGGTGCGGGCGCGACTGCTCGATCGCACCGCGGCGCGAACGTTGATCACGCTCGTCGCGCCCGTCTATGCGCTCGACGGGATACTGGCTCCAGTCGGCTTGGTCTTTGCCTACGCCGCGGTTGAGGTGGGCCCGATGATCTGTCTCGCGGTTGTCCCGCTCGCGATCGTCTTGGCGATCCTCTCACGGGAGCGCCAGGCGCGGATTGACCAGGCGCTCGAGCTGAGCAGCGCATACCGCGGGACCGCGATGCTGCTCGGTGACGTCGTCGAGGCCGACGACGCCTATACCGGAAGCCACAGTCGAGGCGTCGTCGAACTCTCACTGGCCGTGTCGGATGCCCTCCGCCTCGACTCGCGCCAGCGCCGCAACGTCGAGTTCGCAGCCCTGCTGCATGACGTCGGCAAGATCTCGGTGCCGAAGGAGATCATCAATAAGGCCGGCAGCCTCGATGCCGACGAGTGGAAGATCATGCGGACCCACACGATCGTCGGCGAGGCGATGCTCCGACGAGTGGGAGGACTGCTCGCCGAGGTGGGCCGAGTCGTGCGCTGCTCTCACGAGCATTTCGACGGTGGCGGCTACCCCGACGGCCTGGCCGGCGAGGAGATCCCGATCGAGGCGCGCATCGTCACCTGCTGCGATGCCTTCAGCGCGATGACGACCACGCGCTCCTACCGAGCCGGCATGCCGGTGGAGAAGGCTCTCGCTGAGCTGGACGCTTGCGCTGGGACCCAGTTCGATCCCAGGGTGGCGAAGTGCCTGGCGGAGGTGGTCCGTGCAGAAGCAGCGACGTCTGGGACGCCTATTCGGTGTTCTTCTGAACCAGTTCTTTGAACTCTTCGACCACGCGATCCACTGAGTCGCCGGCGACTTCGGTCGCTCGTACGCCGGTCGCCTGATCCGTGGCGATGATCACCGCTGCCGCTACCGCGGCTGCAATGAGCACCAAGGCGACGGTCGCTAGGACGAAGCGGGTGAAGCGGGAGAAGGCACTGCGCTTGGCCGGAGCCGGTGGCGCCACCGGCGCAGGGCGAGTTGGAGCTGGCTGTGGAGCGCGCGCGACGGGGCGGCGGCTTGGCGAAGCTGGACGTAGCTCGGTGCGCTCGGTCTGGTCGAGGCGCCGGGTGGCCTCCTCTCCCGCCATCACGCTGGTCGCCGCCGTGCCCTCCTCCAGTGGCAGGGTCACGTCCTCGCCCCGGAGCCCCAGCTGGAGGCCGCCGGCGAGCTCGTCGGCGCTGGCGTAGCGCCGCGCAGTGTCGCCTTCAAGCGCCCGCAGAACCGCGCCGCCGAGCGACTCCGGCACCTCGTCGTTGTAGGTGCTCGGGGTGAGCGGCTGCTCGTTCTGCTGGCGCACCGCCAGCTCAGCCAGGGTCGAGCCCTCGTACGGGAGGCGGCCGGTGAGGAACTGGTAGAGGACGACGCCGAGCGCGTAGACGTCGGTCGCCGGCGTCGCCTCCTCGCCCCGCACCTGCTCGGGCGCCAGGTAGGCGGCAGTGCCGACCACCGAGCCGACCTGGGTGATCCGCGTCTGCGCGAGCGCCCGCGCAATGCCGAAGTCGGTCAGCTTGACCGTCATCGGGCCGCCGCCGACCGGGCCGCCGACGATCATCAGGTTGCCCGGCTTGACGTCGCGGTGGATGATCCCGCGCCGGTGGGCGTAGTCGAGGCCGGCGCAGGCCTGGATGCCCGCCTCCGCAGCGGTCTCGGGCTCGAGCGGCCCCTGCCGCTGGAGGATCTGTGCGCCGGAGCGGCCCTCGACGTACTCCATGACGATGTAGTGGCGGCCATCGTCGATGCCGGTGTCGTAGACCTGGACGATGTTGGGGTGGATCAGCTTGGCGACCGCCAGCGCCTCGCGGCGGAAGCGGGCGACGAAGCGCTCGTCGTCGGAAAGATGCTCGGCGAGGATCTTGACCGCGACCGTGCGCTCGAGGATCAGGTCGGTGGCGCGGTAGACGTTCGACATACCGCCCGAGCCGAGCCGGTCGCCGAGCTCATAACGGCCGGAGAGGGTTCCCGCCTCCATCATTCGCCTTCGCCCGCGGGCGCCCCCGGGCTGACCCCGCCCGATGGCGCTTCGCCTTTTTCTTCCGGACCTTCTTCGCTCCCCGGCGGCCCGTTGCCGTTTTCGAGCCCTTTGGCTTCGCCTTCGGCCTGCGGCGGCAGCTGCGGCGGCGTCGTTTCCTTCGCGTCTTCTTCGTCCTGCGGCTTCGCTTCCTTCTCCTTGTCGGGCTTTTCCTTCTCCGGCTTTTCCTCTTCCTCTTCGGGGATCGTCGCCGGCGCGATCGCTTCCGTCGTCGCTTCTTCGCATTCGGCGATCACTTCCTCGAGCCGCACGGCGCCGTCTTCGAGCGCCTGCTTCAGCTTCCGGTCGACGCCCTGCAGCGATTCGATCTGTTCGCCCACCTGTCCCGCAGCGCTTTCCGCCCCGACGCAGTCGCCTTCGTCGGAGAGCTGCTGGACCGTGTCGAGATTGGCGATGATCTCCCGCGCCGTTTCGCCAGGCAGTAGCTTGGCGTCCTCGCCGCCGCAGGCGGTCAGACCGAGAACGGCGGCGACCCCGAGTCCGAGGGCGAGCGCCGATGGCAGCAAGCGAGGCATCCGGCCGAGTCTAGAGAACGGTTTCGAGCGCAGAATTTGCCTGCATCTAAACGTCATGAGCCGACGTGGAGGCGATCCGCGAGGCGGCGGGGAAGCCCGGCGGCGGAGATCGAGGCGGCGGCCCGCTCGATGTCGTAGCCAATCCGGTGAAAGCGGGCGGTCTGCTCGTCCGTGTCGAGCTCGAGCCAAGCGGCGCGAGGATCGCCGTCCCTGGGCTGGCCGACGCTGCCTGGATTGATCAGCCACTCACCAGCGCTGAGGTCGAGCAGGGTGTCGTCGCTCGACTGCGCCCCGCGGATCTCCTCGCCCGGTTCGCCGGCGGCGTGGCGAGTGAAGAAGAGCGAGACGTGTGAGTGACCGATCAAGGCGATGCGGGCCTGTTGCGCGTCGAGGCAGGCGTCAGCCTGCTCGGCGGAGAGCACGTACTCCCAGACGGGATCGCGGGGGGAGGCGTGGAAGAGGGCGATGCCCTCGCGCTCGCCCGTGGGCTCCAAATCGCGCAGCATCGTCAGGGTGCGCTCGGCGACGTTCTCGCGCGTCCAGCCAACCGCCGCCGCGGCGGCCTCGGAGAAGGAGGCGACGTCGAGCGCGCCCAGGACGGCAAGGTCGTGGTTGCCGACCAGGCAGATCGCGCAGCGCTCGCGCACCAGGTCGGCGCACTCGTCCGGCTCGGCGCCGTAGCCGACGGTGTCGCCGAGGCACCAGATCTCCTCGGCTGCGCTGCTCTCGATCGCCTCGAGAACAGCCTCGAGGGCCGGTAGGTTGGCGTGGATGTCGCTGATCGCGGCAACGCGCACGGCGGCCAGCGTACCCGGGCGTGGCCCTGGCTCATACGATGGGCCGGTGAGTGCAACGGACTCGATAGCCGAGCTGCGGGCCGCCGTCCAGCGGGCGGCGCTGACCCTGCGCGACGGCGAGATGACTGGGCCGGAGCCGACCCTGGACCGGCCGCCGCAGCCCGAGCACGGCGACTACAGCTCCAACGCGGCGATGCTCCTCGCGGCACCGCTGGGCGAAGCGCCGCGCGACGTGGCGAGCCGCCTCGGCGCCGAGCTGGAGGCGGCACTAGGCGCTGAGGGATACCTCGACCGTGTCGAGGTTGCGGGGCCCGGTTTCGTCAACCTCTTCCTCTCCGACGAGTGGTACCGGCGGGCGATGGCGCGTCTGGGCGCCGCCGGCGACGAGCTCGGCCCGGCGCCGGTCGCTTTGCCACAGCGCGTCCTGGTCGAGTACGTCTCGGCCAACCCGACCGGCCCGCTGCACGTCGGCGGCGGCCGCCACGCCGCCTATGGCGATGCCCTCGTCCGCCTGTTGAAGGCGGTCGGTCACGAGGTCGAGAGCGAGTACTACGTCAACGACGCCGGCGGCCAGGTGCAGCGCTTCGCCGCCTCGATCGCTGCCGCGATGACTGGCGGCGAGCCTCCTGAGGACGGCTACGAAGGGGAGTACGTCGCCGAGTTGGCCGAGCGCCTGCGGACCGAGGGCATCGACCCGGCCGATGCCGATGCGGTGGGCGAGCGCGGCGTCGAGCTGATCCTCGAGGGCGTGCGCACCACGCTCGACCGCTTCGGGGTCCACTTCGACAGCTGGTTCTCGGAGCGCAGTCTCTATGCCGGCGGCGAGGTCGAGGCGGCGCTGGAGCTGCTCGAGCAGCGCGCCCACACCTACAAGAGCGACGGGGCGCTGTGGCTGCGCAGCACCGAGTTCGGCGACGACAAGGACCGGGTGCTGGTCCGTGCCGACGGCGAGCCGACCTACCTCGCCGCCGACGTTGCCTACCACCGCGACAAGCTGGAGCGCGGCTTCGAACGGCTGATCAACGTGCTCGGGGCCGATCACCACGGCTATGCCCCGCGCCTGCACGCCGCGCTTGCCGCCCTCGGCACCGACCCCGAGGTTCTGGAGGCGCTGATCATGCGGCTCGTCCATATCGTCGAATCGGGCGAGCGAGCGCAGATGTCGAAGCGCAGCGGCGACTTCGTCTCGCTCGACGAGCTCGTCGACGACATCGGCGTCGATGCCACTCGCTGGTTCATGCTCTGGCGCAGCCACGACACCACTGTCGACCTCGACCTGGAGCTGGCGCGGCGCGAGTCCAGCGACAACCCCGTCTACTACGTGCAGTATGCGCACGCGCGGATCGCCAGCATCCTGCGCAAAGCCGGCGGCGAAGCGGGGGAGGTGGGCGTGCCGACCCCCGGCACGCCGCTGGAGCCGGCCGAGCGCGATCTGGTCAAGCGCCTGCTCGAATTCCCCGAGGAGATCCGCGAGGCTGCCGCTCGCCGAGCCCCGCACCGCATCTGTGCCTACTCGACCGCGGTCGCCGCTGACTTCCACGCCTTCTACCGCGATTGTCAGGTCGTCGGCGCCGAGGGGGAGGGGGTCGAGCGCTCGCGGCTTGGCCTCTGTCAGCTGGCGCAGCAAACGATCGCGGCCTCGCTCGGCCTGCTCGGCATCTCCGCCCCCGAGAAGATGTGAAGGTTCTGGCGGAGATCCCCGCCCGGTCGTCGCCGGACCTGCGCACAGGGACGCTGCGCCGTAGCGATCTCGAGGCGTTCGGCAAGCTGCTGGGGGAGCTGCGCGACGCCCGGGCTGTGCTGATGGCCGGGGAGGCACCGGACCGGCGACAGGCGGCGGCCGGCCTTGCCGCGGTGGCTGCGGCGGGGGGGACGCGCACCGTGCTGCTCGAGTGCGACCTGGTCGAGCCGGGGCTGGCGGACGCGCTCGGCCTGGCCCAGGCCCCGGGGTTGCACGAGCACCTGCGCGGTGTTGCCGCCGCGGCCGATGTCCTCAAGCCGGTCGTCCTCGCCGGGCCCGGCTCCGCCGGGGCAACTGAGCCGCTGGTCTGCGTGGTCGCCGGACGCCCGTCGGCCGATGGCCCGCGACTGCTCTCCTCTGAGGCCTTCGGGCAGGCGTTGGCGGGCCTCCGCGACGCCTATGAGCTCGTCGTGATCGACGGCCCACCATTCAGGGACGAGAACTCGCTCAGGGCCCTGCGGACGCAGGTCGATTCGACGATCGCCTGCATTGGCCCGGAGGACTCGCGGCGCCGACTGCCGATCTCGGTGGACGGCCTCGTGGTCCAGGCCTGAGAGCCGAGCGCGGTCAGAGGTCGTAGCGGGCGAGGTCGGCGTCGAGTCGCTCGGCATCCTCGCCTTGCGGGCCACCGGTTGCAGCCGTGCCCCCGGATCCCGGCGGCCCAGCGGCCCTGCGCCACCGACGTACGCCGAGCGCTAGTCCTCCGACCGCCACGACGAAGGCGATTGCCGGCACCAGATACGCGGTCAGGTCGAAGCCGGAGCCGCTCGGCAGCGCCAACACCTCGCGCCCATACTCAACCACGAGGGCATCCTTGATCTCGGCCTTGGTCTTGCCTTGGGCGATCAGGCGCTTGACCAGGACCCGCTGGCGCTGGGCCTGCGGCGACTGCGCCAGCTCCAGCAGGGTGCCGCAGATCGGGCACATCACCTCGTCTTCGACGTCGGCGATGTTCGTCTGCGGGGCGGCGGCGAGGGCGGGGGGGGCGAGCGCCACCGAAACAAGCGCCACCATCACGCAAAAGCCTCCACGCCAGCTCATCGTCGCCCCTCCGCGATCGGCACGACCTCCTGCTCGAGGAAGTCTTCGTCGACCGGGCCACGCCAGATCAGCGCCAGACGGCCGCGGGGATCGACGAGGAAGTTCTCCGGCACGCCGGTCGATCCGAACGCGGCGCTGCGCTCGTCGCCGACCGAGCGCAGCTGCGGATAGGCGACTCGGAATTCGCGCAGGAAGGTGAGGGCGTCGTCGCTGTTGTCCTGGACGTTGATGCCGAGCACGTTGACGCCGCGCTCGCGCTGGCGTCGCGCGAACTCCTCCAGCGCCGGCGCCTCCTGCCGGCAGGGGCCGCACCAGGACGCCCAGAGGTTGACCAGCACCCAGCGACCGCGGTAGTCGGCGATCGAGCCCGTGCCCTGCCCGCCGAGGACGGGCAGCACCTTGTCGGGCACCGGCTCGCCGACGGCGATCTTCGCCTCGCCCTTGCTCAGCAGGCCGAAACCGAGCAGCCCGACGACCGCGCAGACGGCGAGGAAGGCTAGAAAGGCGCGGGCGCTCACGGCCAGCGAACATTAGCCCTCGCGCCTTCCCGGCCGGGACCGTAGAATCCACTGCCTGATGCGGACGTAGCTCAGTTGGTAGAGCGCGAGCTTCCCAAGCTCGAGGTCACGGGTTCGAGACCCGTCGTCCGCTTATGCGACGCGCCGCCGGGGCCATCGCTTTGACCACGGCCTTCGCCTTCGCCGTGGCGGGTTGGAGCGCGGCGAGCTCGGCCGCCCTGCCTTCTCCCGAAGAGCTGGTGCCCAACACGGTTGCGCTCGTATCCGACGTGCCGATCGGACTTGGAACGATCACCAAGTCCGAGTTTCACCATGCCTTGGAGCTGACGGCTGTACAGGATGGAAGTGGCCCAGTGCCAAGGACGGGAAGCAGTCGCTATGAGCGTCTTGCGAAGGTCGCCGTCGACCGGAACCTCGAAGCGATCTGGCTCTGGGGAGAGGCCTCCACGGTGGGCGTCAGCGCGAATTCTTGAAGGAAGCCCACTTCACGCGGCGCGATGTCCGCCAACAAGTCGAACTGCAACTGCTCGGCGGGCGATTGCGGGGGCGGCTGCAGAGGCGGATCTCGAAGCAGACGAGGAGCAAGGCCGAAGAACAGAAGGCCTTCGAGCAGTTCATTGCGGAATTCGTCGAGAAATGGCGAGCCCGGACGGTCTGCGCCCCGGAGTACGCCACCGCTCACTGTTCGAACGGTCCGACGCCTGCCGTTGAGGCTGGGCCTCGGCAGGGAAGGCAAGCGGAACGCCAGGGCGGCGCCCGCTTGCCCACCTTTCTCGTGTGGGGTTCGCCTAGGCGCGTGCTCTGCGGCGGGTTTTACGCCTGACCCTCTCTTTCTGCGCTTTCTCGGTGTCGACGGCGCGGTAGAAGTGCTCGATCGCGCCCCGGACCTGGCGTTCGTCGACCACTTTGACCAGTCCGGAGTGGCGCAGCTCAGTCACGTGGTAGTTGACCGTGCTGAGCGGCGCCCTCAGCTCGAGGCTGAGGTCTTTTGGCGACAACGTGCGTCCGTCGTCGATGCCCAGCACTTCCAGGATTGACACGCGAAGCGGGTGGGTATTGGCACGAGCCAGACGTTCCCAATTCACAGTTACCTCACTTTCGTTGACTGGGGAATACCGAAAAATATTAGCTCAGATCATCAAAATCGGGTAAAATCACTCGAAATGGCCTAAAAAATGGCCTAAAGAACGGAGATCTAGATGCGGGGATCAGCGGGGCGGCGCGCAGCATCGATCGTGGGGGCCATGGCTCTGGGGGCATCTTTGTGGGCTCCGGGGGCCGCTGCCGACATCATCGGCCCGCAGAATCCGGACAACCCTTCCGCCAACAGCCCCTGGCAGGCGGGAACCTGCACCTCGGATGCGGGGCCGTGCAGCGTGGACACCCCGCTGCAGTTCTTCGAACGGGCCGCTGCTCACCCTCCGGTCGGCTTCACCCAGTTCATCGTCAACACCGAAACCAAACCGCTCGGCCCCAGCCCGATTGGCAACCTACGGACCGTTCGCGTCGACCTTCCTCCCGGCCTCACCGTCAATCCTCAGTCTTCGGCCGTGCAGTGCGACCTCGACCCCGGGGAGAGCCCCAGCACCTGCCCTGCAACGTCGAAAGTCGGGGTCAGCGAAGTCACGGCGACCAATCAGGTCACCGGCCTCTCGGTCCCCTTCCCAGCAGTCGACGTCTTCAACCTGGTGCCGCACGAGGGTGAACCGGCACGGTTCGGTCTCAGCCTCCTCGGCAACGACGTCTTCCTCGAGTCCGACGTCGCCTGGGAGAGCGACTATCACGAGTACTTCACGATCCACGTGGCGAAACTCGAACTGCCGCCGATCCCGGCTGAACTGGCGCGGGTCGCAATCAACCGCCTCGTGTTCGACGGCACCGCGGGTCCCGATGAAACCTTCATCACGACCCCCAACACCTGCCTGGGGCCGGCTGCGCCCGGATCTCCGCTCGAGCACGTCTACTCAACCTACCTGCGGGCGGATGCATACGAGGCGCCCAATTTCGACCCGAACTTCCCCGCCGGCTCAGCCTTCGTCGAGTCGAAGATCCCCCGCAAACCAGGCGATTTCGAAACCTCGCCCAAAGAATGCGACTCGATCCCCTTCGAGCCGTCGATCGCGGTGGATCCGGGCACCGCTCAGACCGATTCCCCAGCAGGGGCGACGGTGACCGTCGAGCTGCCCGAGGTCAAAGGCGGAGGCACTCAGGGGACCTCACATGTGCGCAGCGCCAGGGTCACGCTGCCAGCTGGCATGGGGCTCAACCCATCGGCTGCCAACGGCCTCGTGGCCTGCAGTGACGATGAGTTCAACAAGGGCAGCAGGGAGCCGGTGGCGTGTCCTGCGGCGTCGCGGATCGGCACGGTCGAGGTCGATACCCCGCCGCTCCCGGACGGCTCGCTGAGCGGTCCGGTCTATGTCGGCCGCCAGCTCAGTCGCGACCCAGTGTCGGGGGACCTCTACCGAATCTTCGTCGTCGCGGAGTCGAGCCGCTACGACATCTCCGCGCGTCTGCTGGGTCGGGCGAGCGTCGATCCCCAGACCGGCCAGGTGACGACGGTCTTCGACGACGGCGCGCTGGGCAGTGTTCCCCTGCCTGGCCTGCCCCAGGTGCCGTTCAGGTCGTTTCGGATCAAACTCGACGGCGGGCCGACCGCGGTCTTGACCAGCCCGCCGACCTGCGGTCCGAACGCGACCGGCACGCAGATGACGCCCTGGTCGAGTGCCCAGGGATCGGTTCCCGTGGGCGAGGCGGGCGGACCGTCCGGCGCGCCGCCGGCCCTCGCCTCGTCTGACTTCTCCCTGAACGCCGCGCCCGGTGGCGGCGCCTGTCCGAAAACGATGGCCGAGCGGCCCTTCGCGCTCGGCTTCGACGCTCGTCCGAACAAAGCGAAAGCCGGCACGTTCAGCCCGCTGCGCATGAACATCACCCGCTCTGACGGCAACCAGGAGTTGAAAGGCGTCGACATCACCCTGCCTCCCGGGCTGACGGCGAAGCTGGCCGGAGTCCGTTACTGCCCGCCCGCGGCCCTGGCGGCCGCCGCGGCCAACGCCGGTAGCGCCGAGGCGGCCACGTCGAGCTGCCCGAAATCCAGCCTCATCGGAGTGGCGGACGTCTCCGCGGGTAGCGGGCCGTCGCCGATCCAGATCGCCGGCAAGGTCTTCCTCGCGGGTCGCTACAAGGGCGCCCCCCTCTCCCTGGCAGTCGTCACCCCCGCCACGGCCGGGCCGTTCGATCTCGGCACGGTCGTGGTGAGGGTGGCGCTGTTCGTCGATCCCAGGACGGCCCAGGTGCGCGCGGTCTCGGACCCGATTCCGCACGTGTACGGCGGTGCGCTGCTCGACATCCGCGATATCTCGGTCAGGCTCAATCGCGACGACTTCTCCCTCAACCCGACCAACTGCTCGCAGTTCGCCTTTGCCGGATCGCTGCTCGGTGGGGGCGCCAACCCGCTCGAGCCGGCCGCCTTCACGCCCGCGCCGGTCTCGGCGCCGTTCAAAGCCTTTGGCTGCGACCAGCTCGGTTTCCGGCCGAAACTGTTCCTGCGCCTGTTCGGTGCGATGCGCCGCGCCAAGAACCCGAAACTGCGCGCGGTGTTCTTGCCGCGCAAAGGCGACGCCAACGCCGCTCGCGCCGCGACGATCCTGCCGCGCTCGCTGATCCTCGACCAGAGCAACCTGGCCAAGGTCTGCACCCGGGTCCAGTTCGCCGCGAATGACTGCCCGAAAAACTCCATCTACGGCCACGCACGTGCCTTCAGCCCGCTGCTCGACGATCCGCTCAAAGGGCCGCTCTACCTGCGCTCCTCCGACAACACCCTGCCGGACCTCGTCGCTGCCATGCGCGGCCAAGTCGACGTCGAGCTGTCTAGCCGCACCGACAGCGTCCGCGGCCGCATCCGCAGCACCTTCGACCTCGTCCCCGACGTACCGGTCTCTAAATTCGTCCTGACCCTGCGCGGGGGCCCCAAAGGGCTGCTGGTCAACTCGCGCAACCAGTGCCCGCGCAAACGCGCTCGGCGTGACGATGGCAGCGGCAAAGCGAACGCGAGCAAGAAAAAGCGTCGCGGACGCCGCGGCCCGCGCGCCATCGTGCGCCTCAAAGCCCAGAACGGCAAGAAACGCAACATGCGGCTGCGGCTGCGCACCGCCTGCGGTAAGAAAGCGAAAGGCCGGAGACAGCAGCGCTAGGCGCAGCGTCTAGCCTCCCGCGTCGGTGCGCCCGACGCTTTCCGTCCTGATCGTCGCCTGGAACAGCCGCGAGGAGCTGGCGCGGACCCTGCCTGCGCTGGCGCCGGAGCTGGGCGAGGGCGACGAGCTGATCGTCGTCGACAACGACTCCGCCGACGGGACTGCCGAGGTGGTCGCCGAGCTGGTGCCGGCGGCGCGGATCGTGCGCAGGGAGCGCAACCTCGGCTTCGCCGCCGGCTGCAACGCGGGCGCCGCGCTGGCCGAGGGCGACCTGCTCGTCATCCTCAACCCGGACGCGGCGCCGCGGTCCGGCTTCGGCGAGGCGATCCGGCGCCCCTGGAGTGGAGGAGCGCGGCTGGGCCGCCTGGCAGGCGCTCGTCGCCGACGGCGACGGGACGACGATCAACTCCGCCGGCAACCCGGTCCACTTCACCGGCATCGTCTGGGCAGGCGGGCACGGGCGCCCGCTGCAGGAGGCGCCCCCGGCCGGCGAGGTCGCGGCGCTCTCCGGCGCCTGCCTGGCGATCCCGCGCCGCACCTGGGAGGAGCTGGGCGGCTTCCCTGAGCGCTTCTTCCTCTACCACGAGGACGTCGACCTCTCGCTGCGGCTGCGCCTGGCGGGCGGCGTGCTCGGGATCGAGCCGGCGGCGGTGGTCGACCACGACTACGAGTTCGGCGCCCGCGAGCACAAGTGGCGCTGGCTCGAGCGCAACCGCTGGGCCTTTCTGATCCGCGTCTATCCGGCGAGCCTGCTGGCGCTGCTGGCGCCGGCGCTGCTCCTCACCGAGCTGGCGTTGATTCCGGCCTCGCTCGCCGCCGGCTGGGGCAGGCAGAAGCTCGCCGCGATCGGCGAAGTCGTCCGCTGGCTGCCGCGCCTGCTGCGCGAGCGCCGCCAGGTGCAGGCCGCCCGCACGGCGAGCGTCGCCGAGTTCGCCGCCTGGCTCACCCCCGACCTCGACTCGCCCTTCATCCCGGCCGTAGCCCGCTCGGCTCCGATCCGTCTCGCTCCTTCGCAGCTACTGGCGCACCGTCCGCCTACTGCTGCGCGGTTGAAGCATTTGGGGGTCCATAGACCCCCAAATGCTTCCATCGATCTCGTCAGATCGGCTGTGACGTCGGGCGGATCAGGATCTCGTTGACGTCGACGCCCTCGCGCTGCTCGAGCGCGTAGATCACCGCCCGGGCGATGTCGTCGTCCTGCAGCGCCCACTTGCCGGGGCGGTTGTCGAAGAAGGGCGTGTCGACCATCCCCGGCTCGATCAGCGTCACCCGGATCGCGTGGTTCTCGTGCATCTGGCGCAGCTCGGCCCGCAGCGCCTCGCCGATCGCCGTCGCCGCCCACTTGGTCGCCGAGTAGAGCGAGCCGGGCAAGGCCCGCCGCCCGGCGACCGAGCTGGTGACGAGGAAGTGGCCGTCGCCGCGCTCGAGCAGGTGGGGGAGGGTGGCGCGGATCGTCAGCGCGACGCCGTAGACGTTGGTCAGCACCATCGAGCGCCAGTGCTCGGGCGACTCCTCGAGGAAGCCGCGGGTGGCGCCGAAGCCGGCGTTGGCGAAGACCGCGTCGATGCGGCCGAAGGCATCGAGCGCGGCGGCGGCCATCGCCTCGACCTGGTCCCACTCGGTGACGTCGCAGCGCACCGCGATGGCGCGCTCGGCGCCGCCGAGCTCTTCGACCAGCTCCTCAAGCGGCTCCAGCCGCCGCGCGGCGAGCACCAGCCGGTGGGTCCCCGCCGCGGCCCGCGCCGTGGCGGCGCCGATGCCGCTGCTGGCGCCGGTGATCAGCAGGACCGGATCGTCGGGGAGCCCTCTGCCATCCACCCGATTCTCGCAGGCTGGCGCCTTTGTCGTCCCACGGGCAACAAAGGCGCGCCATGACCCTTGCGATAATCCGCGATCCGTGGATCCCGCCCGCAAGCGAAAGATCCGGCTCGTCGTCGCGCTCGGCGTCGCCGTGCTGCTCGCCGCGGCGCTCGTCTACACCTCGTTCAGCGCCTCGACCGAGGCGAAGGAGCCCTCGCAGCTGCTGAACGCGGCGCCCGGGATCGACCTACGAGCTGACCGGCCGGGTGGTCAAGGGCTCGATCCGGCAGCGAGGGCGAGGGGCTCCGCTTCCGCGTCGCCGACCGCGACGACGCCAGCAAGAGCATCCCGGTCACCTACACGGGCACCGTGCCCGACCCCTTCCGCGGCGGGCGCGAGATCATCCTCACCGGCAAGGTCGAGCGGCGGGACGTTCGTCGGCGAGCGCGACACCCTGGTCACCAAGTGCCCCTCGAAGTTCACCACCGAGAGCTCCGCCTCGGATGGCTAGCCTCGGCAGCGCCGCCCTGGCGCTCGCCTTCCTCACCGCGGTCTTCGCCGCGGTGGCGGCGCTGGCCGGGCGCGACGGCAACGGCCGCTGGGTCGACGTCTCGCGCCGCGCGGTCTACGCCCTCTGCGCCCTGCTCACGCTCTGCGTCGTCCTGATCGAGGTCGCCTTCGCCGGCGACGACTTCTCCTTCAGCTCGTCCGCAGCACTCCTCGATCGAGACGCCGACCTTCTACAAGCTGGCCGCGATGTGGTCGAGCCAGGAGGGCTCGCTGCTGCTCTGGGCCTGGGTGCTCTCGATCGCCTCCTCGCGGCGCTCTACGCCACCCGCGGCAAGCTGCGCGAGATCGTCCCCTACGCGACCGCGGTGCTGGCCGGCATCGCCGCCTTCTTCACCGGCCTGATGCTCTTCGCCGGCGGCGTCAACCCGTTCACCACGCTCAGCCCGGCGCCGGTCGACGGGGTCGGGCTCAACCCGCTGCTCCAGCACCCGAGCATGATGATCCACCCGCCGATGCTCTACTCGGGGTACGTCGCCTTCACGATCCCCTTCGCCTTCGCGATCGGCGCCCTGATCGCCCGCCGCCTCGACGCCGCCTGGATCCGCTCGACCCGCCGCTTCGCGCTGATCGCCTGGACCTTCCTCGGCCTCGGCCTCCTGCTCGGCGCCCGCTGGTCCTACACCGAGCTCGGCTGGGGCGGCTACTGGGCCTGGGACCCGGTCGAGAACGCGGCGCTGATGCCCTGGCTGATCGGCACCGCCTTCCTGCACTCGATCATGGTCCAGGAGAAGCGCGGCATGCTGAAGGTCTGGAACGTCAGCCTGATCGTCGCCACCTTCTCGCTGGCGCTGCTCGGCACCTTCCTCGTCCGCTCCGGCGTCCTGCAGTCGATCCACGCCTTCGGCGACTGCACCGTCGGCCCCTACATCCTCGGCCTGATCGCCGTCGTCCTGATCGGCTCGACCGCGCTGATCGTCTCGCGGCTCGACGACCTGCGCTCGCAGAAGCGGATCGACTCGCTGGCCTCGCGCGAGGCGGTCTTCCTGGTCAACAACCTGCTGCTGGTGGCGCTTGTCGCGATGATCTTCTGGGGCACCTTCTTCCCGCTGATCTCGGAGCTGTTCACCGGCGAGAGGGCCTCGCTGGCGGCGCCCTGGTTCGACCGCTACACGACGCCGCTGGCGATCCTGCTGGTGCTCTTCACCGGGATCGGGCCGCTGCTCGCCTGGCGGCGGATCAGCTGGGCCTCGGCGCGGCGGGTCTTCCTCGTGCCGGCGATCGCCGGCGTCACCGTCGCGCTCGGGCTGGCCCTGTTCACGCGACGCCGCGGGCAATCTCTGGGCGCTCGCCCTCTTCGCCTTCGCCGCCTTCGCCCTGACCGGCCTCGCGCAGGAGTTCTGGCGCGGCGCGGCGGCGCGCCGCTCGCTGCGCGGCGGCTCGATGCCGGCGGCGCTGGTCGCGGTCGTCTCGCGCAACCGGCGCCGCTACGGCGGCTACATCGTCCACGTCGGGGTCGCGGTGCTGCTGGTCGGCATCGCCGCCTCCTCCAGCTTCCAGACCAACCGCGACCTGCGGCTGGCGCCGGGGGAGAGCGCCGTGGTCGACGGCCGCACGCGTCACCTACGAGCGGCCGACCGTGAGCGTCGACCGCAACGCCTTCACCTTCGGCGCGGTGCTCGACGTCGAGCAGGGAGGGGAGCGCTTCGAGCTGCGTCCGAACCGCCGCTACTTCCGCCCGAGCGGGGTCGAGGCCGGGCCGCTCAGCAGCTTCTTCGACGGCGAGGCGACCAGCGAGGTCGGGCTGAGGGCCGGCGGCGGCAGCGACTTCTGGACCGCGGTGCAGCCGGACGTCTCCGGCGTGCGGCAGCGGGTGCGAGCGGCCGACGAGGGCTTCCGCGCCTGCGTCTCCGGCGCCCCCGGGACGCCGCCGCAGTGCCGCGCCGTCTCGCGCCTGATGCGCGCGGCGGCGGCCAACCCGCGCCTGCGGCCGGTCGCCCTCGCCCAGATCGACAGCCTGCAGGCGGCGACCGCGGAGCGCTTCGCGCGGAGCTACCTGCGCCGACGACGCGCCGGCCACCTTCCGCGTCATCGTCGACCCGCTGGTCACCTGGATCTGGATCGGCGGGCTGATCGCGCTGACCGGGCGCCCTGATCGCGATCTGGCCCGGCCCGCAGCGCCAGGCGCCGCCCGCGCCGCGAACACCGAGCTCGAGGCGCTGAAGGAAGCCAAGTACCGCGAGATCCGCGATGCCGAGCTCGACCACGCCGCCGGCAAGCTCTCCGACGAGGACTTCGCCCTGCTCGACGCCGAGCTGCGCCGGGAGGCGGTCGAGATCCTCGACCGCGCCAACGGCAACGGCTCTCGCGGCGTGGGCAGGGCGGGCGAGAAGCCCGCCGAGCGCGTCTAGACCTTCAGCAACACCAGGGTGTTGACGACGAAGAGGACCGCGAAGAAGACCGTCGCGCGATCCAGGTTGCGCTCGACCATCGAGCCGCCGCCGAATGAGCTGCCCCCACCGCCGATGCCGAAGGCGCCGGAGAGGCCAGCGTCTTTGCCCGAGTGCAGGAGGATCAGGAAGATCAGGATGCCGGCGATGATCACCTGGACGAGTGCGAGAAAGGTGTACACGCGGGGGATGGTAGCGGCCCCGGCCGCCTGAGCGATCCTTGGACAGAACAGGAGTTCGTGTTGCATTGATTGACAAACTGCGCTAGTTTGTCAACACGCAGACGATTTCTGGCGATCTGACAAGGAGGAGCGCGCCCATGGAGGCAGCCACGCACGATCATCACCACCACGGACCGGACGTCGAGCTGAGCCCCGCGACCTGGAGCGACCCCAAGCGCTACGTCTGGCTGCTCGGCCTGGTCGTCCCGCTGCTCCCGTTCATCGCCTGGGGCCTGGTCGAGGCTGACCGGGCCTGGGGGTCTTCTGGTGGTCTCGGCCCGGTCCTCGTCTTCGGCGCTCATCCCGTTGCTCGACGCGCTGATCGGCAAGGACGCCGCGAACCCGCCCGACAGCGTCATCAAGTGGCTCGAGCAGGACCGCTACTACCGCTGGTGCACCTACCTGTTCCTCCCGCTCCAGTTCGCCGTCGCTGGTCTTCGCGTGCTGGCTGTGGGCGAACGGCGACCTCTCGACCGTCGAGAGCCTCGGCCTCGCGCTCACGGTGGCGCATGGTCGGCGGCATCGCGATCAACACCGCGCACGAGCTCGGCCACAAGCGCGCAGCAGCACGAGCACTGGCTGTCGAAGGTCGCGCTCGCGCAGACCGGCTACGGCCACTTCTTCATCGAGCACAACCGCGGCCACCACGTGCGCGTGGCCACGCCCGAGGACCCGGCCAGCTCGCGGCTCGGCGAGAGCTTCTGGGCGTTCCTGCCGCGCACGGTCGTGGGGCAGCCTGACGCTCGGCGCTGGCAGCTCGAGAAGGAGCGCCTCGAGCGCGCGCGGACAAGCCGTTCTGGTCCGATCCACAACGACATCCTCAACGCGTGGGCGATGACGCGTCGTGCTGTTCGGCGCGCTGACGCGCGATCTTCGGCCTCGGTCGTGCTGCCGTGGCTGCTGCTCCAGGCCGTGGTCGGCTTCTCGCTGCTCGAGGTCGTCAACTACCTCGAGCACTACGGCCTGCTGCGCCAGAAGCGCGGACGGACGGGCGCTACGAGCGCTGCCGCCCCGAGCACTGCTGGAACTGCGACAACGTCGCCTCGAACGTCTTCCTCTACCACCTGCAGCGCCACTCCGACCACCACGCGAACCCGACGCGCCGCTACCAGGCGCTGCGCCACTTCGACGAGGCCTGCCGGAGCTGCCCTCCGGCTACGCGACGATGATCCTGCTCGCCTACGTCCCGCCGCTCTGGCGGCGGGTGATGGACCCGCGCGTGCTCGCCCACTACGGCGGCGACGTGACGCGCGCGAACATCCAGCCGCGCAAGCGCGAGCGGCGTGCTGCGCCAAGCTACGGGGACGGCCGGCGGCGATGAGCCGCCTATCCGCTGCCCGGGGTGCGACTACGTCTACGACGAGGACGCCGGCGACCCGCGCGAGGGCTTCCCGCCGGGCACGCCGTGGAGCGACGTGCCGGACGACTGGACACTGCCCCGACTGCGGCGTGCGCGACAAGGTCGACTTCGAGCCGGTGGCGCGGACGTGACCGCGCCGCTGCACGTCGGCGCGTGGAGCCGCACCGCTTCGCCGAGGCGGCGCGGCAGCTGCTGCGCGACACGCTGCTCGACGCCCGCGACGAGCTGCTGGCGACGCGCCTGGGCGGAGGTGACGATGGCCGAGGTCGCCGAGCGCCGCCGGCGTCAGCCGCCAGACGCTCTACAACGAGTTCGGCACGCCGCGACGAGCTCGCCCAGGCGTACGTGCATGCGCGAGGCCGACCGCTTCCTCGACGCGGTCGAGGCGGCGGTGCGCGCGCACCTCGACGACCCCGCGCCGCGCTCGGCGCCGCCTTCGAGATCTTCCTGCCCGCGCGCGGCGAGGACCCGCTGGTCCGCGCGCTGCTCGCGACGACGGCACCGACGACCTGCTGCCCTTCGTCACCACCCAGGGCGTGCCGGTCGTCCAGTGGGCGACCGCCCGCCTGACCGCGACGATCGAGGACGGCTGGCCGCAGGCGCCGCCGCCGAAAGCCCGCCTGCTCGCCGAGACCGTCGTCCGCCTCGCGATCAGCCACGTGACCGCCCCCGGCGACTTCCCCGAGGCCACTGCCGCCCACACCGGCGAGCTGCTCGGCCCCTTCATCGACGAGGCACTTGGGCCGCAAATAGCGGTGAGCGTGCCGGCAGAGGGGGGAGGATCTCGGGCGCTGCGCCCCTTAGGTCGTGGGCGCGCTCGAAATTCCCGTCTCGCGCAAGCCTGCCCGATACGATCAATGGTATGAGAACTACCATTGACAATGCCGGGCGAATTGTCATTCCAAAGGACCTGCGAACCACGCTGGATCTGAATGGGGGCGACGAGGTGGAGATCACCCTGGAGGACGAGACGGATCGTGCTGGCCCCGGCGCCGACGCAGAGGTTCGCCTGCCGCGGGGCGGCATGGTATTCTTACTTCCGATCCTGGCGCCTGCCGCCTCACGGGCCGGAGGAGGTTCGCGACGCACTGGAACGGACGCGCCGATGATTGCTCCCGACACCTCGGTTCTGGTGGCCGGGTTCGTGCCCGACCACGAGTTCCACGAGGCCGCTGCGTCGGCCCTGGCTGAAGTGCGGGCGGACGGCTGCCTGATCGCGCACACGACCGCCGAGACCTTTTCCGTGCTGAGCGGCTCCCGGGGGGATCTACCGCGTCCAGCCCAGTGCGGTTGCGGCCTGACCTGGAGCAGTTCCAGGGCGCTCCGCCCGATTCCAGCCTCGCCGGGAGGGCGTATCGGGAGGCCCTTCCAGCCTCCCTCTCCGACCCGCGGTCGCGCCGGCGGCGCGATCTACGACGCGCTGATCGCGCTGGCCGCGCGGGGACGCGTTGGCTGAACTGGTGAGCCTCGAC
>CAWAKV010000003.1:0-239931 GCA_963782685.1 uncultured Solirubrobacterales bacterium | reverse complement strand
GGCAAGGAAGCCGGGGCCGAAGAGAGCTCCCGCAACTTCACCGGGTCGTACTCGCTCGGCACCGTCGCCAGGAAGCGCCGGTTGAAGTCGATCGACTCGAACTCGACCTTGCGGGCAAAGCGCTGGGTGATGGCCTCGTGACCCTCGATCGACTCGACGTTGAAGGCGGGCACGACGCTGGCCAGATCCGGCATATGGGCCTTGGCGAGCAGCGCTGTCGGCAGCATCGCCTTGCCGAAGAAGCCGCCAGCCTCGCGTTCGTCGGCGTCGCAGCACGACCCCCAGAAACCTGGGGCCAGTTGCCCGGTGAGGCGGTTGGAGCCGCCGACGCACAGCGCCACCGGCCCGTCCTTGGGATTGATCCCGCCGACCGGCTCATAGGTCAACTCGTGCCGCGCTCCGTAGCGCCGCACGATCTCGCCCCATTCCGCAGCTTCCTGCTTCGCGCCCACGGCCCGATCCTATGGGGGCGTGCCAGGGAGCTATAGGTCCACATACGTCTTCAACTCCCGGCACGTCCTTTGCGGCGCCGGGTTGGGGAAGTAGGATGCGGCTATGACTATCGCCATCATCGTGGTGGTCGCGATCATCGTCATCGCGGTCCTCTACTTCATCGCCAAGCGCAACTCGATCATCGCCGCGCGCAACCGCGTCGACGAGTCATGGAGCGGGATCGACGTGCAGCTCAAGCGCCGCCACGACCTCGTGCCCAACCTGGTCGAGACGGTCAAGGGCTACGCCACGCACGAGCGCGAGACCTTCGAGAAAACGACGCAGGCGCGGGCCGACGCGATGTCCGCGGAAAGCGTCGCCGACACGGCCAAAGCCGAGCAGAAGCTGACCGCGGCGCTGGCCAACCTGCGCGCGGTCGCCGAGAACTACCCGACCCTGCGCGCAACCGAGAACTTCCAGCAGCTGAGCCGCAGCCTCTCCGAGCTGGAGGACGAAATCCAGGCCTCGCGGCGGATCTACAACTCCAACGTGCAGACCTACAACACCGACATCGAACAGTTCCCCGGCTCGATCATCGCCAACCAGGGCGGCTTCGCTGCGCGCGAGTTCTTCGAGATCGAGGACGCCTCCCAGCGCGAGCCGGTCTCGGTCAGCTTCGACAACTGAACCCGTCCCCTAACCTTCAGACACCATGAATGCGACGACCGAGGCAAACGCTCTGGATCTGCGAGAGCTGCGGCTTCATCTACGACCCGGCCGTGGGCGACCCGGACGGGGGCATCCCGCCGGGAACCAAGTTCGAGGACATCCCAACCGACTGGTTCTGCCCCGTCTGCGGAGCGCGGACGAGCGACTTCCGCCCCATAGAGCCGGGCGAGGCCTAGGCCGCAAGGGACACCCCGCCCGTGACCTACGACTACGACTGGGTGGTGGTTGGGTCCGGGTTCGGCGGCAGCGTGTCCGCCCTGCGCCTGGCCGAAAAGGGCTACTCGGTCGCCGTGCTGGAGTGCGGCAAGCGCTTCGGCGACGAGGACTTCCCCAGCTCGACCGGCGACAGCCGCCGCTACTTCTGGGCACCGCGGCTCGGGATGAAGGGGATCTTCAGGCTGAGCCTCTTCAAAGACGTGGCCGTGGTCAGCGGCTGCGGCGTCGGCGGCGGCAGCCTCGGCTATGCGAACACGCTCTACGTCCCCCCCTCGCGCTTCTTCGAAGACCCGCAGTGGGCTGACCTGGAGGACTGGGAGGCGCGGCTCGCCCCCCACTACGAGACCGCGCAGCGGATGCTCGGCGTCGTCGTCCACGACAAGGACGATCCCGCCGACCAGCTGCTGCGTGAGCTGGGCGAGGAGCTGGGCGTAGCCGACACCTACCGCAAGACGCCGATCGGCGTCTACCTCGACAACCCGGGGTAACCGTCCCCGATCCCTACTTCGAAGGGGAGGGCCCGCCGCGAACCGGCTGCATCCAGTGCGGCCGCTGCTTGGTCGGATGTCCACACGGCGCCAAGAACACCCTGACCAAGAACTACCTCTGGTTGGCCGAGCACCGCGGGGTCGCGGTGCAGGCGGAGCGAACGTGTCACCGACATCCGCCCGCTCGTCGCCGCCGACGGCAGCGACGGCTACACGATCGCCAGCGAGCGCTCCGGGCTGCTGCGCGGCCGCAAGCGCCGCACGGTGACGGCCCGTGGCGTCATCGTCGCCGCCGGACCGCTCGGCACCAACAAGCTGCTGCAGCGCTGCCGCCTCGGTGGCTCGTTGCCGCGGATCTCGCCCCGCCTCGGCGAGCTGGTCCGCACCAACAGCGAGAGCATCCTCGGCGTCAGGGTGCCCGAGGACTTCCCCGAAGACCTGACCCGGCGGGTCGCGATCACCTCCAGCATCTACCCCGACCCCTACACGCATATCGAGACCGTCACCTACGGCGAGGCCGGCGACTCGATGAGCCTGCTCAACACGCTGCTGGTCGGCGACGGCACGCGGGTGACGCGGCCGCTGAAGCTGCTCGGACAGATCGTCCGCCACCCGGTCAACTTCGCCAAGACGCTGTGGCCGCGTGGCAGCTCGCGCCGCACGATCATCCTGCTGGTCATGCAGACGCTCGACAACGCGATCGCGCTGCGGCCGAAGCTGAAGCGCAACGGCGAGGTGCGGCTGCAGACCGAACAGGACCCCGAGCGGCCCAACCCGACCTTCATCCCGGTCGCCAACAAGGCGGCCGAATGGCTCGCCGAGCGGACCGGTGGAATCGCCACCAGCTCGGTGATGGAGGCGACGCTGAACGTCCCCACGACCGCCCACATCCTCGGCGGCGCGGCGATCGGCCACGGCCCCGAGGACGGCGTCGTCGACTCGCGCCAGCGCGTCTTCGGCTACGAAAACCTGATGGTCTGCGACGGCGCCGCGATCCCGGCCAACGTCGGCGTCAACCCCAGCCTGACGATCACCGCGCTGGCCGAGCACGCGATGAGCCAGGTGCCGCCCAAAGAGGGCGCCGCGCCGCGCGACCTGCCGAAAGCCGCGCGGCCGGCACTGATCTCCTAGGAGGGATTAGCGAAACTCCCCACGCCGCTCTGCACGTGGGATCGCTCGGGTAGCTGAACCACGGATACCTCTCTTTGGGGGTGGTTCTACCCCACGCAGTTCAGTGCCATGGGCATTCGTCATTCGTGAAGAACCGCTGACCCTGGATCGGAATGAAGGCCAATAGGCGATGAGTCTTGCCGCCTTTCTTGACCTCGACAAGCTGGAAAAGACCGCGCCATTGGTTGGTCGTGAACTCCATGACCTTGGCGCCCTTGCTGACGTTGACGTAGCGCTGCGGGCTATGGAACTTCTTCGTATACCGATGCCGCGGGTTTCGCTGGCCGGAGGGGTTCTCGCAGACCCGTCCAACGGCTCGTCGAAGCTGCTGGCCAGGCTTGCCTAACGCCTCGCAGAGTTGGTTTAACTCTGCCTCGCTCTCGGGGTCGAGAACGTGCAAACAATGCCTTTAAAGCGACTTCTTCCAGTCCTCGATGAGCGCGTTCGCGTGATCGAAGCCCTCAGCAACCCCAGGGGTCCGTAGGACATGCTGTTCGCGAAGCCGATCAGCGAATCCCTGCGGAAGAGACTTGAGGATGGTTTTCCGGCTCCCCCGTTCGGTGGCGGCAGCGTGATGATGTCCGCGGACAGGGGAAGCAGCAGGACGTTCTACGCGCTGCGTAGAGGTCGCCCACTCCCGAACATTCTCTATAGCTTGGCCGGACATCAGGCTCCTTTCATACGGACTTCTGGCTTCACGAGCCAATTGAAACTGCCATCGGGAAGAATCGTTGCAACCTGGAGCGGGCCGCCACATGGGGAGACCTGCGTCGTGTACGTGGTGTAGCCGATCGTCGTATTCAGAATGAAGGCCGCGTAATCAACGGCATCCTGGACGGGCATTGCGTCGAAAAAGACATCGATTGCGAGATCGTCAAGCAGAGCGCTCGTGGCCTGCTCGTCCAACCCAGCCTCTTCCAGTCGCATTCGGACAAGTGGGCCATAGCCCTTGCTCAGCCGAAAGAACGGCGCAGCAACTCCCCACCACGACGCTCCAAATTCTTCCTTCCCCAGCGCCATGCCTGGTTTTGAGTCCACCGGCAGTTCGAACTGCCTCATCTCAGCAAAGACCTGGCCAGGTGAATAGCCAGCCAACGCGATGCCGAGTCCCGATAGTTCCTCACCGTCGGGCGAAGCTTCGGCGTGCGCGTCATAGGCCGTTTTCATGAATTTAAATAGGGCGTTGCTGACCGACTCGACGGTTCTTTGGTTTTTCCTCAGTTTTTCCTCGAACTCGCGCATCAGGCTCTCGATTGAACGGTGCCCGACGTTTCCGAGGCCATACGTCACAACGCCGATCGGAAGATCGCCGACCCGAAAGAGCTTCCGGGCGTGCGTGAAAGAACGACCGAATTCGCCGCCCCTCTGAATGTGGGCCATGCTGTCCGTCCCGAGCACAAGGCCGTCGCGGACCTTCACGCAGGTCACGATGGTCATATCGCCAGCGTATTCGGTGAGCCGATGCTTTTGCCTCCAACCCGCTCAGCCCCTACCCACAAATAGGAATCGAGCCTAAGAATTCCGCTCTCTAGAGCGGTTTTCCGTCCGATCCGAGCAGTAGAGTCGGTCGGGCAACAGTCAAGAAAGAGGCCCCCGCGACGGTGGAACGTCCGAGGGCCAGGCCACCCGAGGTGTAGCTCGAATGGCATCACCCAACGTAGCAGGGGGAGCAGCGTCTGCGACCCTGGCAGGACTCCTCGATTCGCCCGAGATCGGGCGGCTGATCGAGGAACTTCAGGCTACGCGCTGGACGGGCCGTCCGGGCTATCCGATCCGAACGATGGTCGGCGTGGCGCTCTGCAAGAGCCTCTACGCGCTGCCGACGTGGACGAAAACTGTCGCCCTGGTCCGCGAGCACTGGGCGCTCCAGCGGGCGCTCGGCTGTGAAGGCAACCCGCCGAGCGTCTACGCCGCCTATCGCTTCGCCGAAAAGCTCCGGGCGCACGGCGACAAGCTGGAGCGCTGCATCGACCGCGTTGTGGAGGGCCTGCGCTCGAAGCTACCGAGCTACGGCCGCGACCTCTCCATCGACGCATCCGACATGCCCGCCTACGCGAACGGTCAACGCTACGTCTCTAAGGGCGGGAGGGAACGGGAGCGCTTCTCTGACTCAGATGCGACGTGGGGGCATCGCTCGGCGGTCTCAACTCGGAAGGGCGGCGGGTTCTACGGCTACCGCCTCCATGCCGCCGTCTGCTCCAGCACGGGTCTCCCGGTTGCATGGGCCGTGGAGACCGCGAAGGCCCATGAATCGCGGATCGTCGCCGGACTGCTCGACACGGCGAAGGGTCGCGGGGCGATGGCGGCGACCGCTGCGATGGACAAGGGCTATGACGTTGGGCCGGTCTATGAGGATTGCGCCGAGCGCGATTGCCTGCCGATCATCCCCTTGCGGCGGACGCCCGCCGTGAAGCGCGGCGACCATCTGCCGCCGACCTGCTCGCACGGAGAGTGGAAGTTCGCCGGGTCCGACCGCAAGCGCGGTGCGTCCAAGTGGCGCTGCTCGACCGGCGAGTGCAAACCACTCTCCACGTGGATTGCCGCCGACCGCCTGCACCCGCTGGTCCCGCGAGAGACGAAGCGCTGGAAGGCTCTCTACCGGGGGCGAGCCTCAGTCGAGCGCGAGTTCGGACGGCTCAAGAACGAATGGGGGTTGAAACCCCTCCGCGTGCGGGGCATCGAGCGCGTCCGGCTGCACACTGACTTGACGGTGCTGACGAAGCTGGCCTGCACCCTCTCAAGGGCGCGGGCCAGCTCCAACGCTCACGCTCCGCCGTTGAGGACCTGAATGAAGCGAAGCGCGGCGCGAGTCGGGACGACCATGCCGCCGGGACAGTGGATCAGCCCCACTCCGACCAGGTCCCTGACCGCCCGCTCGAAGTCATCGCTCTCGGCGAAATCCTCAGAGCCGTTGGTCAGCTCCCGGACCAGATCGGGGACGATCAGGTGGGTTGGGTGCAGCGCCAGGACGTGCATCAGCACGATCCCCTGGTCTCGTACGTCCTGAGCGTGGTTTGAGCGGCGCGGACGTGCGCCGTTAGCCTTGTGATGCATCCGGGACTTACCTCCTGGTTGCCGGGCGGGGGGCCGTTACCGCGGCGCCCCCGCCGTTTTGATTGTCGGCGGCGACCGTAGGGCTACTCAGAGATGCAGATCAAGACTTTCGCTAGTCGTTTCGGGAGACCCTCCTAGGAGGGCGCGAAAACCAAGCAGGTCGGGGGACGCAGGGAGCGAGGGAGGGGAGCGCACTTTTAGTGCGTGACCCGACCCGAGCGACTGAGGACCCCGAGATGCGCCGGTTTGCAGCGTCCTCTACTCGGCGAAGCGCTCCGCCACGTAGTCCCAGTTGACGACGTTCCAGAAGGCGTCGATGTATTCCGGACGCTTGTTCTGGTACTTGAGGTAGTAGGCGTGCTCCCAGACGTCGCAGCCGAGCAGCGGCACGCTGCCGTCGGCGACGGGCGAGTCCTGGTTCGGGGTCGAGACGACCGCCAGGCCCGAGCTGTCCTTGACCAGCCAAGCCCAGCCGGAGCCGAAGCGGGCGATGCCGGCGTTTTTGAACTCGTCCTTGAAGGAGTCGAAGGAGCCGAAGGTGTCGTCGATCGCGCTTCCCAACTCGCCGCTCGGCGCGCCGCCGCCTTCGGGGCTCAGCATCTGCCAGAAGAGCGAGTGGTTGAAGTGGCCGCCGGCGTTGTTGCGGACGGGGGCCTGCTTGTCACCGGGCAGGCTGGAGAGGTTGCGCAGCACGTCCTCGACCTCGCGGTCGGCCCACTCGGTCCCCTCCAGCGCTGCATTCGCTTTGTCGACGTAGGCCTGGTGGTGCTTGTCGTGATGGACGCGCATCGTCGCCTCGTCGATGTGGGGCTCGAGCGCGTCGTAGCCGTAGGGAAGATCGGGAACCGTGAAAGCCATCTGGCAAGCTCCTTGTTCGATTTGGAAGTCCTGCGGAGCCTAGCTGCCGCAGGACTTCGCTTACCCGCCGCCCGCTGGCCCTACCCTTGGTTGAGAGGCTGCCGCCGTTTCGTGCGGCGCCAGCTGGGTAGGAGATGCCGACGGGCGACTACGCAATAGAGCAGAGACTCGGAGCTATGGCGCCGCTTTGCACAGGGGCGCGACCCGGCGATCCGCGAGGAGCTGGTGCGGCGCAACATGCCCTTCGCCAAGCGGTTGGCGCTGCGCTATCGCGGCGCCAGCGAGTCCTTCGACGACCTCCTCCAGGTCGCCAACCTCGGCCTGCTAAACGCGATCGACCGCTTCGATCCCGAGCGCGGAATCCCCTTCACCGCCTTCGCCTCGCCGACCATCCTCGGCGAGCTCAAACGCCACTTCCGCGACAGGGTCTGGACCGTGCGCGTGCCCCGCGGCCTGCACGACCGCATGGCCGAAGTCGACAAAGCGATCACCGAGCTGACCAAGGAGCAACAGCGTTCGCCCTCGGTCGGCGAGATCGCCGAGCGGCTCGAGATCGAGCAGACCGACGTGCTCGAGGTGATGGAGGCGAACCACAACCGGCGGCCCCTCTCGCTCGACCGTCCCGCCGGCGCGCGAGGACTCCGAGGAGTCACCGCCGACCGAGTGGATCGGCGAGGAGGACGAGGCGCTTCGAGCTGGTTGAGGGGCGAATCGCGCTCGACGCCGCCTTGCCCTACCTCGACGAGCGCGAGCGCCTGGTGCTGCGCCTGCGCTTCGCCGAGGACATGACGCAATCGCAGATCGCCGAGCAGATCGGCCACTCGCAGATGCACGTTTCGCGCATCCTGCGCCGCGCTCTGGCGCGGATCAGAGAGCAGATCAGGGAGCAGCGGCAAAGCGAATGACGAGGTAGTCCCCGTCACCGGACTCCTCGACGGCGAGCTCGTCGGCCAGCGCCTCGAGCGAGCCGCCGACGTCCGGGACTTCGAGCTCCCCGCGGATCTGGCCGGCGGCGCCGGGCTCCATCGGGCCGATGCGCAGGGCGATCCCCTCGCCGCGGTCATCGAGGCCGAGCCGCACGCGCCCATCGGTAAAGCGAGAGGGCACTGCCTCGGCAATCGCGTCGGTGACCAGCACCGCGTCGGAGACGCGGTCGACCGAGAGATCGCGCCGCGCCGCCAGGGCACCGACCACGCGGGCGAGGACCGGACCGAGCAGCTCCGGGCGGTCGGTGACCAGCTCAGTCGTGTCGTGCAGATCGGCCTCCATCCTCACCGGATCGCCGTCGATGCTGCCGGCCGCGCCACCGTGCAGCGACAGCCGCATCTTGACCTCGGTGCCGCAATCGACCCCGCCGGAGATCGCGAAGCTGCTGGAGAGGGCGGCGATCAGCGAGAGGCCGAGGCGCAGGCTGCCGCTTTCGACGTCGGCCTGCGGTTGGATGCCGATGCCCTCGTCGCGAACGGTGACGGTGAGGCCCTCCTCGTCGGGAAAGGCTTCGACCCAAAGTGGCCCCGGCCCGCCCTGGTAAGCGTGCACGGCGACGTTCATGCAGGCCTCGGTGACGACCGTCTTCAGATCGGCGCGGCCGGCCTCGTCCATGCCGATCTCCTCCGCCAGGCCCGCCAGGGCGTGCCGCACCACCGCAACGTTTTCGGCCTTGGCCGGGAGGGTCATCTGGAACCCCGTGGGCTTTTGATTGATCGTCGAGTTCGCTGGCATGAACCGCAATCTTCCGCTGGAGATCTAGTTCCCCGCGGAGCCCGAGCATAGCCGCCGGGCACTTGAGTCACTTGGGTACCCCCCGCCCCGGCTGGCAAAACCCGGAGGGGAGCCTGCGGTAGGATCGCCTTCGTGGGCCCCACCCCCTTCGACGTGCAAAAGGAGCAGCTCGAGGACGGGATCAGCGCGATCACGGTGCATGGCGAGCTGGACATGCATACCGCCCCACAGCTCGAGCAGGAGCTGAATGAGCTCCTTGCCGACACCCAGGCCCGGGTGATGGTCGACCTCTGCGAGTGCGAGTTCATCGACTCGACCGGGATCGCCCTGATCGTGCGCTCCTGGCAGCAGCTCGACCGCGAGGCCGGCGGCGAGGGCGAGGGCCGCCTGGTGCTCTGCTCCCAGAACCATCAGGTGCAGCGGCTGCTGAAGATCACCGGGGTCGAATCGTCGATCTCGATGCACGAGCAACGCCAGGCGGCACTGGCCGAGCTGCGCGGCTGAGGAGACGGTCAGGCGCGGATGCCGCGCAGGGCCAGCTCCGCCAGTCGATGGGCGGCAGCGGGGCCGACGCCGGCCAGCTCGCGCAGCGCGCAGAAGACGAGCCGGAGATCCTCGTGCGAGGCATCCTCCCTCAGCGCACCCGCCTCGCGGGCGCGCTCGACCATCTGCGCCAACGCCTCGGTCGCCGCCTCGCGCGCAGCGCGCACCTCCTCTGATGAGTACGCGGCGACGTCCCAGGCCGTTTGCGACAGGGCGTCCTCGATGCAGTCGTCGACCGTCGCGTGGGTCGCGGCGACCAGGGCGTCCCAAGGATCGGGATCGTCCAGCGTGGCGAGAAAGCGAGCGCGCAGGGCCCCCGCCCGGGAGATGACCAGCGCCGCGATGACCTCGTTCTTGGTCCCCACCTGGCGGTAGATGCTGCCGACGCCCGCGCCGATCGCCGCCGCCAGCACGGGCATCGGGACGTCGACGCCTTCACGCGCGAAGAGCTCGTTGGCCACCGCCAGGGCGCGTGCGCGCTTCTCGGCCGCAGTCAGGGACGACCAGGCTGGAGTTGCCGGAATGGACATTCCGGTACTCTAGCCCAAGGCAATGTCGGAATGGGCATTCGGCCCAACCCCCGCGGCAGAAGGAAACACCCAAGATGCCACCGCTGAGGTCCCGCACCGTCACCCACGGCCGCAACATGGCCGGCGCCCGCGCCCTGCTGCGCGCCTCCGGCGTCGACCGCGAGCCGACTTCGGCAAGCCGATCGTCGCGGTCGCCAACTCCTTCACCGAGTTCGTGCCCGGCCACACCCACCTCGAGCCGGTCGGCCGGATCGTCTCCGACGCCGTCCGCGAGGCCGGCGGCATCCCGCGCGAGTTCAACACGATCGCCGTCGACGACGGCATCGCGATGGGCCACGGCGGCATGCTCTACTCGCTGCCCTCGCGCGACCTGATCGCCGACAGCGTCGAGTACATGGTCGAGGCGCACTGCGCCGACGCGCTGATCTGCATCTCCAACTGCGACAAGATCACCCCGGGCATGCTGAACGCCGCGCTGCGCCTGAACATCCCGACGGTCTTCGTCTCCGGCGGCCCGATGGAGGGCGGCACCGCCACCCTCGTCGACGGCACGGTCCGCACCCGCGTCAACCTGATCAACGCGATCGCCGACGCGGTCGCCGACGAGGTCTCCGACGAGGACATCGCGCTCGATCGAGGAGAACGCCTGCCCGACCTGCGGTTCCTGCTCCGGCATGTTCACCGCCAACTCGATGAACTGCCTGACCGAGGCGCTCGGCCTGGCGCTGCCGGGCAACGGCTCGATCCTCGCCACCCACACGGCCCGCAGGCGGCTGTACGAGGACGCCGGCCGCACCGTCGTCGAGATCACCAAGCGCTACTACGACAAGGACGACGAGTCCGTCCTGCCGCGCACGATCGCCACCCGCGCCGCCTTCGAGAACGCGATGGCCCTCGACATCGCGATGGGCGGCTCGACCAACACGATCCTGCACCTGCTCGCCGCCGCCCAGGAGGCCGAGCTCGACTTCACGCTGAAGGACATCGACGAGGTCTCGCGCCGGGTGCCCTGCTCTGCAAGGTCGCGCCGAACGGCGCCTACCTGATGGAGGACGTCCACCGCGCCGGCGGCATCCCCGCGATCCTCGGCGAGCTGCACCGCGGCGGCCTGCTCAACGAGGACGTCCACTCCGTCCACGCGCGCACGCTCGACGAGTGGCTGCCCAGCTGGGACATCCGCGGCGGCAGCGCCTCGGACGAGGCGCTCGAGCTCTTCCACGCGGCCCCGGGCTGCATGCGCTCCGCCAGCGCGTTCTCGCAGTCCGAGCGCTGGGAGTCCCTGGACACCGACGCGGCCGGGGGCTGCATCCGCAATCGTCGAGCACGCCTACTCGCAGGACGGCGGCCTGGCGATCCTCAACGGCAACCTCGCCGCACGGCTGCGTGGTCAAGACCGCCGGCGTCGACGAGTCGATCTGGACCTTCAGCGGCCCGGCGGTCGTCGTCGAGTCGCAGGAGGAGGCCGTCGAGAAGATCCTCGCCGGCAACGTCACGGAGGGCGACGTCGTCGTCATCCGCTACGAGGGCCCGCGCGGCGGCCCGGGCATGCAGGAGATGCTCTACCCGACCTCCTTCCTCAAGGGCCGCGGCCTCGGCAAGGCCTGCGCGCTGATCACCGACGGCCGCTTCTCCGGCGGCACCTCGGGCCTGTCGATCGGCCACGTCTCACCCGAGGCGGCCTCCGGCGGCACGATCGCGCTGGTCGAGGACGGCGACACCGTCCGCATCGACATCCCGAACCGCAGGCTCGCGCTCGCGGTCCCCGAGGAGGAGCTGGGCGACCGCCGCAGGCGCTCGAGTCCGGTGCCGGCTACGCCCCGGCCTCCCGCGAACGCATCGTCTCCCCTGCCCTGCGCGCCTACGCGGCGATGGCGACGTCCGCCGACAAGGGCGCCGTACGCGAGGTCAACTAGCGCGCTCTCGATTACTTCGACTTTCGTTAGCGAAATGGGTTGCGCAAGAGACCGGATTGTGCTAACCGATACGCACGAGCCGAGCCCCGCAGCCTGAAGAGGGCCCGGCTCGTGCGCTTTGGACCGCGGGAATCAGCCGGACTTCCTGATCGACGCGACCGGCGAAACCGCGTTCGTCATCGTAAGCGTCATCTCCTCACCTCCCTTCTTTACTAAGGAAGAGCGGAGTAAAGCTGACTTGCGCAGTGTTTGGAGACGATCCCAGCTCTACTTGGGAAAGCCAATAGAATGGACGATCGAAACCTCGCAAGCACTCGAAACGAATCGCATGATGACGAAAATCTGGGCAGACGTCAGGTCACAGGTGGCGTATCTACGCCGCCTCGCGATCGTGTTCGCGGTCGAGCTCCGACTGAAGATCATCACCGAGCTCTACCTGCGGGAAATGAGCCCGAAGCAGTTCTACGAGGAGTTCGGCGGCGGCTCGATATCCCGCGTCGACCAGAACTTCAAGAAGCTCGCCGAACACGGCTGGCTCAGGCACGTTCGCAGCGAGACCGGCGGGCAGCGGCGCGGGGCGCACGAGCACTTCTACCGAGCGACCGAACTCGCCGTCTTCGACAACGAGACCTGGGGTTTGGTCCCTTACTCCATGCGGCTCGAAATCAGCTGGAGAACTTTCAAGCAGCTGGCTGAGCGCGTGCAGGAAGCACTTAAGGCGAAGACGCTGGATGCCCGCGCCGATAGCCATCTCAGCTCGATGACCATAGTCCTCGACCAGCTCGGCTGGGAACGCGTTGTTGCCGCCATCGACGTGCTGTTCAAGTCAATTCTCGAGGAGCATGACGACGCCAAACTGCGGATCTCGCATAGCCGAGAGCAGCCGATGGTGGCAACCGTGGCACTGGCGATATTCGAATCGCCGACCAGCCCTCGAAACCGCGATAGCGATCGCCGCGTACCCCCCCTCGTGCGGACCCGCAAGGACCCCCCGGTCCCCTACCCGCTGCGGGTCTCCAAAGTGTTTGCCGACGAGCTGTGCCTGTGGGTCCTCGCTGAGGCAAACCGGCGCGAGGTCAGCGCCCCGTTGCTAGCCGAGTCCGGCGGCGACTCCATCGCCGCCATCCGCCGCCGCCTCAAGACTCTGGAGGGCATCGGCTGGCTGAAGAAGGTCAAGGAGAAGTCGGGCGGCCGGCGCCGCGGGGCGACCGAGCACTTCTACCGGGCGACCGGCCCGGCGATCTTCGACAAGGAAGGCTGGGCCGAGGTGCCTGACTCGGTCGACCCGACCTACGCCTGGACGACCTTCCGGCAGCTTGCGGAGAAGGTCAAAGTGGCGATTGAAACCGGGACGTTCGAGGCCCGCCTCGACAACCACCTCAGCTGGTCGCTTCCTCGCCTCGATCAGCGGGGATGGGAAAGGGTCGCCGCCGCGGTGGATGCCCTCTACGCGCTGATCTTCAGAGAGTGGGAGGCGGCGGAAGCCCGCCTCGCGGCATCGGGTGAGCAACCAATCACGGCAACGGTCGGGCTGGCCGCATTCGAATCGCCGAAGGACTCGGTCAAAGCGCCCTAACAGCTGGACGAAAGGTCGATCTGAGTCTAGAGTGGAGGACAGGTCTTCCAGACCTCGAGCAAATCGTCGGGTAGGAGGTCGTGTGAAGGCAGAGGAAAAGCGCGAGGTGCGCGACGGCATGCTGAGCGTCAGCGTCAGTGACGCTGGCCCCGATGTGACGCTCGCAGTTGCCGGCGAAATGGACATGGCCAACGCGTCGACGCTCGCGATCGAGCTCGAGCGGGTCGAGGCTGAGGGCGCGGAGTCGATCACGATCGACATGAGCGCGCTGGAGTTCATCGACTCCACCGGCATCGCCTTGCTCGTCGCCGCCCACCAGCGCCTCAACTCCGACGCAACTCGCCTCCGCCTCGTGCCCAGCCGAGCGAGCGGGGTGCAGCGGGTGATGGACGTGACCGGGCTGGCGAAGGAGCTGCCCTTCGTCTCCGAGGCAGGCTCTTAGACGGCGACCTCCGCGAAGCGCTCGCTCGCCTGCTCGGGGTCGAGGAAGACCTCGCCGCGGACGAAGCGCTCGCCCTGCACCTGCCAGATCCACGCGACGGGAACGTCGCGTATACCCCGCTCGCGGCTGCGCGCGTAGACGCGGCCGCGCACCAGCAGACGGTCGCCGCGGCGCTCCACCTGGCTCGGCGTGATCTGCAGCTTTTCCCAGACCTCGGCGACGTCGACCAGGTAGTCGTGCAGCCCGGCGGAGCCGCTGTATGGGGCGTCGCGGCCAACCGCTTCGGCGGTGACCACGGGGTAGAACTCCATCTGCTTGTCGCAGAGCTCGACCATGCCGGCCTCGTCGCGCCGGTTGAAGCACTCGTAGAGGCGCTCGACCAGCTCCGCCAGCGGATCAGACATCGCCGCGCTCCCCGCTCGCCATCGCCGGGGTGGGCCATTCCGAGGCAGATGCTTTGGTGGAGGGGACGTTGCCGCCCGAGGCGCGGGCGATGGCGAGGATCGCGATGTCGTCGTCGAGCTTGCCCTCGGTGAAGACGTGCAGCGAGCTCTCGATGCGCTGCAGGGCAAGCGCCGGGTTGTCGGCACCGCGCAACTCCTCGCGCAGGCGCTCCTCGCCGAAGCGCTCCGCCGGCCCCCGGGCCTCGGTGATCCCGTCGGTGACGATGACCAGCTGCTGTCCCGGCGCCATCTCGCTGTGGACGATCTGCCACTCGGCGTCGGGGAAGGCGCCCAGCACCGGGTCCGCCGGCAACGCCTCGATCACCTTCTCACCGTCGACGAGCAGAGGCGGCGGGTGGCCGGCGACGGCGAGCCTGACCGGCTGGCGCGGGTCCTCGGCGATCGTCACCGCGGCCAGGCTGCACAGGGCGGTGTCGCCGCGGGCGAGCAGAGCCCGGTTGAGCGTCGTCAGGGCGGTCAGCGGATCGTCGCTGAGCAGCGCCGCGGTGCGCAGGGTGTAGCGGGCGACCGCGGTGATCGAGGCGGCGCGGGCGCCGCGGCCGGTGACGTCGCCGATCACAAGCATCCAGCCTCCCGGCACGCGGAAGACGTCGTAGAAGTCACCGCCGACCTCGTTCTCGGCCCCCGCCGGCCGGTACATCGCCGCGATCGACCAGCCCGGGATATGCGGCAGCGGCGGAGGCAGCAGGCCGCGCTGGAGCGTCTCGGCGATCTCGGCGCGGGCGCGCACCGCCCGCTCGAGGTCGGCGAAGAGGCCGCTGTTGTCGAGTGCGAGCGCGACGCGGCCGGAGAGGATCCAGGCGAACTGGGCATCGTCGCGCCGGTAGCGCCTCCCCGACCAGGCGACGCCGAGGGTCAGCGTCCCGGTCACCCGGCCGCGCGCGTTGAGCGCGACGGTGATCGCCGAGCGGACGCCGAGGCCGCGAATGAACTCGAGATCCTCCTCGTCGTGCGCGAGTCCGCGCAGGTCCTCGTCGGACACGCGCTCGAAGAAGCGCGGCCGCAGCGAGTCGCGGGGGCCCTCTGCGAGCATCTGCTCGGGCACCGAGGGCGGCCGTTCGGCCAGCCTCCGCTCGACCTCCTCACCGGCGCCGGGAGCAACCCTCACCGCCGCGCGGCGGGGCACCCGGTTCTCGCCGAACACGTCGATCATGCAGAAGTCGGCGAAATCGGGGACGAGAATCGCGCAGATCGCGTCGAAGGTCTCCTCGAGCTCGCCCCCCACCTCCGACACAGTGGCGATGTCGGCGAGGATGTTGAAACGCCGTCGCACCCTGCGCTCGCGCGAGTGGAGCAACGCCAGCGAGCCGCCGAGCACGGCGAGGGCCACCAAGACCACCTCGGTTATCCCAATCCAGTTCATCCGCTCCCATGCGGTCGCCTACTGAAAACACAGTATCCCGCTTCAGGCAACTTGTCTATAGGGCTGCACAGCCCTCGCGTGTCGAATCAGCCGAGCACGGAGAGCAGCAGGTTGGCGACGATGGCGGCAGGAGTCGCGACGAGCGAGAGGGTGCGGAAGAAGGACTGCGCGGCGCCGTGGTAGTCGACGCTCTCGAAGAGCAGAAGGCCGACCACGTGCGCCATGTTGATCAGCGAGACGCCGATCGCGATCAGTATCTGCGCCGCTCCCGCCGCCGACTGGACGCCGGGGCCGGTCGCGGCCAGGACGATCGCCACCATCGTCCCCACGATCGCGATGAGAACCGCCGCCAGATCGCCACGGGTGAACGGGGGAAGGTTGGGCGAGAGTCGAACCTCGTGCGGGTGAGCACCGCGCGCCATGTCGCCCGGATACCCAACCGGCGAACGGGGAAACGCGCCGTCAATCGGCCCGAGCGCCCAGCCGCCTGGTTCGGCCCAGCGGGTGCCGGGTAGTCGGAGCGAGCAAAGAGAAACGAAGGCCCGGACCCCAGCGGCTTTCGACCGGCGCTCGGTTCCCGCTCGGGTGAGAAGACCAACCGCCGATCCTCGGTGGCGAGGCGTCTGGGTTTTGGCTGAGGAGGATGAGAACCAACCAAATGACCATTGCAGGCGCGATTCTCCTGATGGCCGTGGGGGCGATCCTGACCTTCGCCACCAACGTCCATGTCCAGGGCGTCAACCTGGACATCGTCGGTTGGATCCTGATGATCGCCGGTGCCGCCGGCCTCGTCCTCGCCTTCTTCCAGGAGGCGATCTGGTCCGAGCGCGGTCGCCGTCGCGAAGTCGCGGCCGAAGAACGCCGCGAGGTGCCACCCCGCGAAGCCCCGCCGCGGTACTAGGGCGGCTGCGCGGGTAACGGAGTTCCACAACCCCATCCAGAGGAGGCAGAAATGCCAGTGCAGCAGGAGGCCGGCGAGATCACCGGCACGAAGGACAAGGACTACAACATCATCTGGTTCGTCGAGCAGTGCCTCAGCAACGTGCTGCGACTCGAGACCTACATCGAAGACGCCGAGCGCGACGGCGACAGCGAGCTGGCCGAATTCTTCCGCCGCGCGCAGGAGACGAGCCGCAGGGGCGCCGACCAAGGCAAGACGATGCTGAAGAGCCGAATCTGAGCGGCCGAATCGCTGGCTCGAACCCGCCGCTGCCTAACCGTAGCGGCGGGCCATCGGCTGGAACGTCTTCCACCAGCCCTCGTCGAGCAGCGCGTGCTCGACGCTTTCCAGCAGGAAGCCCTCGTCGTCCTGGAGCTCGTAGGTAACGACCGGCGGCTCGGCCCGCTCGTCGACGCGAAGCACATGGGCGATCAGCAGATACGGCGGCCGGCTGAGCCAGCGTTCTCCGGGCCGGGGAATCGACTTCGTGTCGATCATAGGCGCACCTATATACCCCCGCCTGCGCATGGGAAACCGCTCCGAGCCGATCCGGGATTCGAACCCAAGCGAGCGGGTACCGTTCGAGGGGATGAACCTGCCGACCCTCGACGACGCCCGCCAGCTGGCTGAATGGGCGCCGCCGCTCGGTGTCATCTCGATCTATCTGTGTCTCGACCCGGCCGACCGCGGAGGTGCTTGGCGCACCGAGCTACACAACGGCCTCTCTGCGGTACTCGACGCCGACGGGCTTGACCATCATGCCGCCGCCGCCCTGCGCGCCACCACTGAGCGGATCGACGAGCACTTTGTCAACCATGAGCGGGGTCTGCCACGTGGCGAGGTCGGCTTCGTCGAGGTGGCGGCCAAGCCGGGGCCCGAGCGCTGGTGGTCGACCCACCTCTCGCCCGACTCGGCGGCGGCCGCGGCGCTCGACCACCGCCCGCTGGTCGCACCCCTCGTCTGCCTGCTCGAGCGGGGCACGAGGCGGGGCGTTGCGCTGCTCTCGGCCGAGCGGGTGCGCCTGCTCGAGTGGGATCCGGGCCATATCGAGGAGCTGCACAGCTGGGAGCTCTCCGTGTTCAGCGAGGACTGGCGGGAGCGTAAGGCGCAGCGCGTCCCCGACCCGGCGCGCGGGCAGGCGATCAGCGCCTCGGGACGGGATCAGTTCGACGAGCGCCTGGCCGAGAACCGCCATCGCTTCCTTGGCGAGTGTGGTCGTCTGGCTGCGCAGGCGGCCGCGGAGCGCGGCTGGCGGCATCTGCTCCTCTTCGGCGCCGCCGAGTACCGGCGCGAGCTTCGCCAGGGGCTGCCCGCGCCCG
The DNA here is from genome assembly GCA_963782685.1 of uncultured Solirubrobacterales bacterium. Taxonomy (GTDB): domain Bacteria; phylum Actinomycetota; class Thermoleophilia; order Solirubrobacterales; family 70-9; genus VRUE01. Next base: position 222,172 of record CAWAKV010000003.1, on the reverse strand, counting down.
AGCTCGCGGTCGAGGGCAGCGACGCCGACCTGATCTCCGAGCCGCCGGGCCGCCTGGAGGAGCCGATCGCCCGCGCCGTCGGAGACCTCGAAGCGGAGCGCGACCGCGAGCTGGCCACCCGCGCCCTCGACGAGGCCCGCGGGGGCTCCCGTGGCACGGCCGGGCCCCAGGAGACCGAGGCGGCACTGGCCGAAGCCCGGGTCGAGTGCCTGGTTCTCGACATTGCCCGCTCCGCCGCGTCGGAGGCGCTGGTGCGCAGCGCGCTCGACAGCGGTGCCGGCATTGCCGCGGTCGGCGGCAGGGCGGCCGAGCTGCTCGAGCCCGTGGACGGGGTAGCGGCGCTGCTGCGCTACTGACGTTGCGGACCGGGCGCGCCGCCCCGTACCAGCGGCGGCTCAGGCGAGCCCCTCGAACTCGTACTCGCGCAGGAAGCCCTCGAAGAGGCGGCGGTGGCCCTGCTCGTCACGGAGGATGTCGATCGTCATGTCCTGCGTGACCGGGTCGACGCCCTCGGTCTCCTCGATGATCCGCGTGTAGTGCTCGATCGCGCCGGTCTCGGCTTTGATCACGCCGCGGATGATGTGGACGGTGTCGGTCTGCTCGTCGGGCGGCTGGAGGAAGCTCTGCTCGGCGGTGAAGTCTTCCGAGCCCGGAACGACCCCGTACAGCTCCTTGACCCTTTCGGCGAAACGCTTGGCGTGGCCGAGCTCCTCTTCGACGTCCTCCGCAAGCGACTCCTTGATCTCCTGCGCCCGCACGCCGTCGAGATTGACCGAGGCGGCGATGTAGCTCATCACCGTCTCCATCTCCATCCAGTACGCCCTGCACAGCAGCTCGACGATCTGCTCCCTCTTCTCGAGGTTGGCGCTGTCGAAGATTCCCTTGCTCGGCGCTGAAGCCTCCATCTTTCCTCCGTTCGCTTGCGGGACAGGCAACGGTCGTTTACCCCGCAATGTGCGGGCTCAATCGCCACGCCGCCCCCATGCCGTCCAGCAAACTGTGTTTCATCTGACACAGGGTGGGTACCCAATCGGGCCCAATGGAGATGAGCCGGCAATTCCTCGCCAGGGGCGGGGCCTATCCGCGCGGCTGCCCGGACGGGCCGTCGCTGCTGCGGACGGAGTGCCTGATCGAGGGGACCGATCCGCACCTCGAGGCGAACTTGCGATTTGGGCAGGCGATCGAACGGCAGGTCCTTGACGCGGAAGGTGAGCCGGTGGACGAGCTGGTCGTCACCGGCCACCGCTACACGAGCGGCGAGGAGATGGTGCAGCGCGATGTTCAGCTCTCCTCACTGCCCGGTCGCACCGCCGCCGTCAGGGCCGCAGCCTGCGAGCGGGCCGAGCTGAGCGAGAACAGCGCGCTCGCCGGGACGCTGGTCTGGCGCTGGGAGCCCCTGCACGCAACGGTCGAAGCGTGGACGGAAGAGCTCGGCCCCGGGTTACGACGGGTGCGGATCGACGTCGCCAATCGACTCGAATGCGATGACGGCCCGGAAGGGCGGGCACGGCGGCGCACCCTGCACGCCACCCACCTCCTCCTGCACAGCCCCGACGGCGCCTTCGCCTCCCTCGCCCACCCGCCGGCGCACCTGCGCGAGCACGCCATCGCCTGCTGCAACGAAGGCCTCTGGCCAGTCCCGCTCGGCGAAGCCGGCGATCGCCGCACCGTCCTCGCCGCCCCGGTCCACCTGGAGGACTATCCCCACGTCGCGCTGGAGCCGAACGGCCCGCGCCTCGCCGCTCTGAGATAATCGCCTCCTTCGGGGCGTGGCGCAGCCTGGTAGCGCGCACCGTTCGGGTCGGTGAGGTCCCCGGTTCAAATCCGGGCGCCCCGATTGGATCGATGGCTCCGCATAGCCACGCCGGACCGGCAATCTTTCCGGCTGCGCGGGGCTATGCGGGGCGATGGCGTGCTGATTTGTGATGCAAACGTGATGCAGCCTTCTGCGCGTGAGTGGTGCAGCCCCGGATGGAAGCTACACCCGATGCTGACCCCGAAACCGCTAGGTGCGGGGGTGCTCGGCCGGATCCAGTTCGACTAGAGCGCCTAGCTGTGAGCTGGGCGCCTACTTGCTCGCGCTTTTGCGTCGTTTCGAGGCTGCCTTTCCGGTCGAGCCTTTCCCGGTCGCTTTCGCTTTCCTCTTCGAAGGCTTTTTTCCCTTCGCACTCGACCGCTTGGCCGGGGCACTGTCCTCGCTGGCATCAGTTGATGGACCGACTTTTCTGTCCTCGTTAGCCGAGGGGTAGCCGAGAATCGAAACGGTGCAAGAAGTTCCCTTGCCATCTTGAGCAAGCAGGCGCTCGGTGCTGTCCCCTTTTATCTCTTCCACCTCCTCCAACGTCCGCTTAAGAACCGCGGTCAGGTCTTCCCAGCCCTTCTCATCGAGGATCATGGTGGTCCAGCTCATGTGGGCGTTCTCCAGGGTGTCATAGGTGTCCCTTGAGACAGCCGCAACGGCGTCGTCAACAACCATGTCGAGCAAGGTTCCCCTCATGCCCCCCTTGATGGTGTCTGGAACCCCCGGCCATTCCGACTGGTCGATCCGCGCTCGCATCGTTGCTCGGAAGAATTTCTCGACGGTACCTCGAACTGGCTTTTCAGAGACCTGCTCGATGAGTGGAGGCTTCAGCTTGAGCAGGACCATTACCTCATGCCTTACCCGGTTAGGAGACGCCCCTAGTTCCTTGCAGATTTCCGGTCGGCTCGCCGTGCGTTCATTGAGAAGCACGATGATCTGAGTTCGAAGTTCGTTCTGCATACCGGTGACCACGGTCTTATTCGGCTTCGCACTGGTGGTCCCGTTCTTCAGCCGCTTCCTGGTCTGGTTCTCCTCTGTAGCCATTAGGCACCCCCTGGTCGCTCTTTAGGTACGAGAGTCCACTCTACTAGATCTGGGTTGACTAATCGTCCGTTAGTGCAGGGGTTTCTGGGGAATTTACCCCGCTTCCTAAGATTTTTAGAATATTCAGATATTCTTTAACAGTCCATTCAGGCCGCGTTGGCAGCCTGTTGATTCCGTAAAGGGAGGTGAGCGGAATGAAGGTCAGTCCGTACGGCTGCGTAGCTCCGGTTCTGTCAATTCACAAGGCGGGGTGAGTTCGACCAGAGCACCAAGGGAGCTGGCAAGACACAGCTCCCTTGGTGCTCTGGTCGCGGGGGCGTGCTTTTGGTGGCGCACCGCCTAGCTGAACAGCGAAGGCTGTGTAAAAAAGGCCCAAAAAATGGCTATGGCAGAACGCTGCTGAATGCCTAACGCTTAGCTCATCACTCAGGACGGCAAAACTGCTCGGTCTCGTTTCACCTCCCATGAACGGGGCCAGGCGGACCGAAGTCTCTGGGCGGTGGGTCGCGTGGCCACCGCCCAGAGCTTCGGGGAGGGGGCGATGTTTATGCACATATGTAGCTCTGAGGCGGGACCATGAGCGACAGCCACCAGGAGATCGAAGAGTTCTGGCAGAACCTACCCGCTGAGATTCTGCACCCCGCTCGTGTGCAGATGGTCGAAGCGCTGCGATGGATCGGCCGTCCCCTTACACCGGCCGACTTCGATTGCGTGCTCGATGGTGACCCGGCGAGGCTGGCGGTCATCCACCACCTTCGACTCCTTGAGAAGCTTGATGTAGTGGAGCCGGCCCCAATAGCCACTCACAAGTTGCGGGCGCCCGACCTCAGTGAGATGCCCTATCGCCTTACTGACGTGAGCGAGCGATGACCGCTGGCGATTGCCTGCTGGACGACGAGCAACTCGAACACGCCGTTCTCATGGAGGTCATAGAACTGTGCCCTAAGCCGACTCTCGACGAGCTGCATCTTGCGCTGAGTGATTCGCGGGCAGAGCTAGGAAGAAGCATAATCGAAGATTCGCTCTGGTCACTCAAGCGTTTCGGCCTGGTCCGGGAAAACGGGAAGGTCATCGAACCGACACTCGCCGCTGTCCATGCCGCCAAGGTCATCCAGCAGGTCTGACCTACCCGCACACTGGGAAAGGTCCGCTGGGATGCAAGAGTGATGCAGCGCTACGCTCAAAGCGGGTCTAGAGCGGAATCCATCCAATCGCCCCGATTTTCGATTACTAGCTCAAGGGCAGTTGATCGTTGCGGTCTTTAAGCAGCGGTGCGCGAGTCGGGCCACGTCCCGGACCGCACGCGCTGATAGAGCGTGTCCGGCGCGAGGTCTGCGCCGCCAGGCCAGACGACCGTCCCGGTCTCCGTGTCGACCGAGACCTCGGCGAAGCCCTCCCCCGAACGAGCGCTCCCGAAAACCGGGCCCCGCATGCGGTCGAGCACGTCAACCTCGCCGCTCAACCCGTCCGCAAAGGTCAGCTTGAGGACACCGTGGCGAACGACGGCAGCTTGGGTGATGTCGGGCGTGAGGCCGGTCATTGCAGTGGCTCGATCTCCTTAAGTGTCCCGAAGAAGCGGCTGATCGCCGGCATCCATCCATGATGCCGTGGCCGACGGCGACAATCTGTGATGCAAGAGTGATGATCGCCAGCGTCGGCCTGGCTACCGCCGGGCCTTGTACTCCATCTGTTCCCAGAACTCGAGCATCCTCCGCCGGCTGATGCTCTGCTGCCAGGAGGGCGACCGCGTGCCGGGCTTGGTGGTGAGTCGCCGCTCGCCGCGGCAGAAGCCGCGGCTGAGGCCGCGGTGCTCGTTCGGCTCATCTGGGGACGCGGCCCTGTACGGGCAGAACCCCCAGCCGCAGTGCGGGGGGCAGCCTGACCCCAGGATCTCGTGGCGGTCCCGGCTGCCGCTGAGGCAGTAGGGCAGTTCCTCCATGTAGCCGAAGCTCTCGCGACGGTCGGCCGGACTGCCCTCCTTGAGATCGACGAGGACGGCGACATCGCCGACAAGCTGCGCCGTCTTGCGGCTAAGGACGGCAGGCAGGCGGCCGGCGTCTTCGACGTCGTCGCTCCAGACAAAGGCTGCCCAGCGCGACCCCTTGAGCTGGGCGTGGCGCAGCGAGGTGCGAGCCAGCTTCGCGGCACGTCGCGCCAGCGGGTGCCGCTCGCGCGTGCGGTGCAGCCGGTAGGAGAGCATGTCTAGCGTGTCTTCGTTGTTCGTGCCCGAGATCGCGTACAGCGCCAGTGCCTGATAGAGCAGCATCCGCGCGTACCAGGACTCGGCGTGAGGGAGGGCGATGTCGGCGACGAGCCGGCGGTTGCTCGCCACCCACCCCGGTCCCGTGAATGTCCTGGCGGGGTCGGAGGCGTGCCGCATCGCGTCGGCCTTGAACCCCTGCGCCAGCGAGTCTTCCAGTTCCGGTCGGCGCCCCTCGTAGGCCAAAGTGGCGAATTTCGCGAGCTGGTCGCGTGCGCGATCGAGGGAGTGCTCGTACGCGCCGGGCCCCGTGGCGGGCAGTCCTTGGTCGTCACCATCGGCGCGCAGCTCCTCGCCCAAGCCGCTGACGATCGCGGGCAGGACCCACCCAAGCGCCACGAAGGACTCCCTTGACCAGTTGGAATCCTTGTCTTCCGGCTTCAACGCCTTGCCTCTGGCAGCGCGGTGGCCGGCATGCAGGATGTGGCACTCGATGCGCTGCCAGAGGTCCGGATACGCGTGCCATGCGTTCCTCTCGAGCTGCTTGCTGGCGGCGCGTCGCACGTCGTAGTCGGGGTCGCGCGTGAAGTGCTCCCAGATCGTGCGCCAGGCGTGTTCGCCGCCGAGCCCGGCGATCGCCGGCACGGCCTGGAGCTTCGTCCACCGCATCGCGGCCCCGGTCGAGCACACCAGCTCCGTGATCTGCCCGCCGTACTCGATGGGATCGTTCGTCTCTTCCTCGCTATGGCCGAGCAAGACGGCGAGGTTCGCCGCGGTGGTGAGCTTGATCAAGTCGTCGTCGGGGTCGGTTCGGTTGTGCGGGTCGGGCGCCTTCGTCGGATCAAGTTGCTCGACCCGGGCGCTGAACCTGCCGTCCCGTCCCCCGGCGTCCGATTTCGCTTTTGCGACCGAGGTCCTCACCGCCTCGACGAGCCGCTCCAAGATCCAAGAGGCGAGGCCGTCCCAGGCGCCATGCCCCTCCTTCAACGCGCGGTCGTCGGCATGAATCGCCGCGAACGTGAGGGTCAGTTGGGCCGTCAGCTTTTCGGGATGGCGGTTGTCCATCAGAGCCGTCACCCAGGCGTCGAAGCTGTCCAGCGCCCCTTCCGTGGCATCTCCCACGACTGCACGCAGTTCTCCTCTGCTTTCTTGTTCCAGCCGTCCGAACTTGGCAAGGGAGCGGCCGGCAAGGAACGCCTGCATGATGCGGTGCCGGAACTGCGGATCCCCGCGCCAGTCGGGCGTGAGGATCCGCAGCCGTTCGCAGGTGTCGATCGCCTCGTGCCGGGAGACCTCCGGTCTGCGTCCGAGCGGTTCCGCGCCTGCCCCGTACCCTCCAAGCCCGCGCCGATCGTCGGTGTCGATGAACCCGGCAAGCGTTCGGCGTTTCGGCCGCTCGCGACGAGCCTTCTCGGGGTCGTCGGCATGGGCGGCGGCGACGGCCGCCTCGCGCCCGGTTGCCCCCAGCGTCGCCAGGGCCGCGCCCTCGAGCGCGTTCACACTGCGCTTGCGATCGGAGCTGTCGATCGCCAGGCTGCGGCGTACCTTGCCCTCGACGATCCCCGCGTAGAAGCGCTCGAGGAGCATGTAACGGGTCCACAGCGGCCTCCACTCGCGTTTGCTCGCGGAGAGCTCGCGCCAACGGCCCGGCCTGGCGGTGCCCCCCCAGCGCTCGGGGTCCTCCGGCAAGTCCGGACAAGCGCCGACCGACGTCAGCTCCGCCAGCGCCTCGAGGTAGAGCGGAGCTTCGGTGAGATCGCCTTCCCGCACCCAGCGTTCGATCTCACTGCGCGGAGGCAGGGTGGAGGTCGTGGCACCTGGCTCGCGCGAAGACGGCTGCGCAGCGAGGTCGACCGCGGTCTCGAAGTCGAGGGGTCCGATCGTGATCGCCGACGCGGCTATGCCAGCCGGCACCCCGGCGGGACGGGCGGTCACTATCACCGCCTGCCCATCGGTCGCGACGTTCTCGAGCAGGCGCCGCATCACGAACCCGGACTCGCCCTCGGTACCGATCTGGTCGATGTCGTCGACCAGGATCGCCACTCGCCGCCGGCGGCACAACCAGCGCCAGACGATATCCGCGTCGGCGCCAGCCCTGACGAATGGCCGCACCTGTTCTTCGAACCGTTTGCGCGCCAGGTCGGCGAGATCCTTGCTCGTGGTCTCACCTCGCAGCTCGAGCAAAACGGGCACGAGCCCGGTCCTGGCCAGCACCGACGCCAGGTCGACGAGTGCCGTGGTCTTTCCCGCACCGGGATCGCCGACGATGATCTGCACGTCCTTCTTGCGCGCAAGAGCGCCCGGCAGCAGCTCGTCGTAGAGCTCATCGCGGGGAACGGTGTCGACCGGCGGGTCGAGCTGCACGATCCGCGTGGCCGGCTTGGCAAGCGTCGTGCGCAGGAGCGCTTCGGGTTCGGCGACGATCCGGCGGCGCACCCGCCGGACGGTGTGCGGGCTCATGATGACGTCGTGCCAGACCACCGCCAGAAGCGCGGCGAGCGCCCCCGCGAAACCCCACTTAGCGACCCAGTTCACGGGGTCGCCAGTGGGTATCCAGAATCCGAAGGCAGCACAGCCCGCTGCCACGGCAGTCCATACCAGCATCCACCTCGACAGCGTCTCGGTGATCCTCCAGAGCAGAAACCTCCTGCCCCACCGTCCCGGCCACCGGTGTGAGTCGGCAATTCGCCGAGAGACGTTTCCGGCAATCTTCGAGATCCAGATCCACACCTGGTGAAAGCCCCGGCCACGCCTCCTGATCCACGGCATCGTGACGTGCTCGATCGTGCCCCGAGCGCCGCGCTGGCTCTCGGCCACACCGGCGATGTGCGATCGCGCTTCCGCTTCCCTGTCAGCCGACATCCCGCAGGGCCCCTGCGCCGCCTCGTCGGGACCCTGCGTACCCCCAACCAACGTCATCGCGTTTCACTTCGCACGGCGCCGCCTCCCCATACATTCAGACGATTTGCGGCTACTCTAATGACTTTAATTGACAGATGGCCGCAAGTCGTCAGATTTGTGCCGACCGCCGCCGGCCAGGACAGTGTTCACTTTCACGGTGGCGGTGGTGACCACTATCCTCACGCTTCGATCGCGCGCGCGACCTTCGCCTCGAGGTCGTAGACGAACGCACGCACCTCGATGTCCGGCGGGAGCAACGGCGAGTCCCTGACCGTCTGCACGTCTTCCTTCAGCGCCGCAATCGGGTCGGCGATGGTGAGGAACTCGACCTCCTGCCCGGCGCCGGGTGGGAGCAAGTCGCGGATCTGCTCGTCGGTGTGAGCGGCCATGGCGCAGTCGGTGTGGTGGATGACGAGGACGCGCTCGGTCCCCATCGCGCAGGACGCCGCGAGGGAGCGCAGGACATCGGCCGTGACACGACCGCCGGCGTTGCGGGTGACGTGCACCGTCCCGGGCCAGAGATCGAGGAAGCCAGCGGCATCGAGGCGGGCGTCCATGCAGGTGACGATGGCGGTGCGCGGCTCCGGGGTCATCGCCGCGGCATCCTAGAGGCCTCCCATCGTCTCGGCGAGAAGCCTGATGCCGTGCTCGATCGCCGGCTCCGAGAGCGAGGCGAAGCCGAGCACCAGGCCCGGCGGACCGGCGGGGTTGAAGCGGTGCAGCGAGAGGCCCTCGAGGCCGAGGCCGCCCTCGGCCGCCGCGGCCACCAGTGAGGCCTCGTCGACGCCCTCCGGCAACTCGACCAGCTCGTAGAGGCCGGCGGCGCCGGCCGATGCCCGGGCCTCGGGCACCCACCGGGCCAGCGACTCGAGCAAGGTCTCGCGGCGACGCTGGTAACGCAGGCGCATGCGGCGGATGTGCCGGTCGAGCTCGCCACGCTCGATGAAGTCCTGCAGGGCGAGCTGTCCGATCGCCTCCGAGCCGCCGTCCTCGACCGCCTTCGCCTGGACCAATGGCCAGGCGAGCCAGGTCGGCAGCAGCGCCCAGCCGAGGCGCATGCCCGGAGTCAGCCGCTTGCTCGCCGAGCCGATGTAGGCGACGCGGTCGGGGGCCAGGCCCTGCAGGGCGCCCAGGCCGCTCCCGTCGTAGCGGTACTCGCCGTCGAAGTCGTCCTCGACGATCAGCCGCTCGCCGTCTTCGGCCCACTCGATCAGGGCGGCGCGGCGTTCGCGGCTGAGCACGACGCCGGTGGGGAACTGGTGCGCCGGGGTGACGACCGCCGCGCTGACCCCGGCGGCCTCGAGGGCATCGACGCGAATCCCCTCGGCGTCGACCGGGATTGGCACCACCTCAAGCCCCGCCTGCTCGACGATCAGGCGGTGCGGGTGCCAGCCGGGGTCCTCGAGCGCGACGCGCTCGACCCCACGGGCGGCCAGCCAGCGGCAGAGCAGCGAGAAGGCCTGGGCGAAGCCGGTGCAAATCAGCGTCTGCTCGGGCTCGGCTGCGGCGCCGCGCGCGCGGCCCAGGTAGGCAGCGAGCGCCTGCCGCAGCCCCGGCACACCGCGCGGGTCGGGATAGCCGACGGCATCGATCGGCGCCTGCCGCCAGGCCGCGCGCAGCGAGCGCAGCCAGCGGTCGCGGGGGAAGCCGGCGAGATCGGGTAGGCCGGGATGGAAGTGGTAGGGGAAGCTGGGCAGCATCGACCGCGCCGGCGGCCGCGCGCCCGACGTGCGCACCGTCCGCGCCACCCGCACCGGCGCCCCCTGCCTGCTCTGCAGGTAGCCCTCGGCGACGAGCTGACTGTAGGCCTCGGTGACCACGCCGCGCGAGACCCCAAGCTCCCTCGCCAGCGCCCGGCTCGACGGCAGCCTCGCCCCCGCCGCCAGGCGGCCGGCCTGAACGCCCTCGCGAATCGATCGCTCGATCTGCTCGTGCAGCGGCAGCTCGCTGTCCCGCCGCAGCTCGACCAGCATCGCCGGGCTCCCAACTGGACCATTGAAATCGGTCATTACTGGAACTGTATATCGAGCCAGTTTGCCCCTAGAGTGCGTGGCCCACGGCTGAGGAGGTCCACGTCATGCAACGGCAGAACGGCAACAAGACCGCGATCACCGTCGTCGGCGGTGGACTCGCCGGACTGACCGCGGCGATTGCCTGCGCGGAAGGCGGTGCCAGGGTGCGCCTGATCGAGGCCCACGAGACGCTCGGCGGCCGCGCCCGCAGCAAGGCCGGCCCCTACAAGGCGAACCTCGGCCCCCACGTCATCTACAAGGACGGCCCCTTCTGGGACTGGCTCGAGGAGCGCAACCTGCTGCCCCCGTTCGCCGGTCCGCCGCTCTCGGGCATCCGCTTCCGCTGGCAGGGCAAGGTGAGGCGGGTGCCGCCGCTCGCCACGGTGCCCTCGGTGCTGCGCCTGCGCGGCCGCGAAGCCCCGGTCGACGTCGACTTCCGCAGCTGGGTCACGGCCCACAGCGACGAGCGCACCGCCGAGATGCTCTCGGCTGCGGCTGGCGTCTACACCTTCTACCACGACCCGGGCGAGCTCTCGGCGGCATTCGTCTGGAGGCACTCGGTCAGGGTCCTGCTCAGCCCACCACCCACCGCGCGCTACCTGATCGGCGGCTGGAGCGCTCTCGTCGACTCGCTCGAGACGCGCCTACGGCAACTCGGGGTGGAGGTCGAGACCGGCCACAGCATCGATGCCCTGCCGGCCGCCCCGGCGATCGTCGCCACCGAGCTCGACCAGGCGCGGGCACTGCTCGGCGACAACTCGCTCCGCTGGCCCGCCGGCGACACCGTCTGCCTCGACCTCGGCATCGAACGCCGCCGCGGCGACCCCTTCATCGTCTCCGACCTCGACGAGGCGGGCTGGATCGAGCGCTTCAGCGCCGCCGACCCCTCGCTAGCCCCGGCGGGCGAGGAGCTGGTGCAGGCACAGCTGCCGATCCGGCCCGGCGAGAACGGCGATGCGGCCGCGCTGCGGCTCGACCGCCTGCTCGACGCCTCGCTACCGGGCTGGCGCGAGCGCGAAACCTGGCGGCGACGGCAGGTGATGACCAACCGCACCGGGCCGCTGGACCACCCCGGGAAGAGCTGGCGCGACCGGCCGGCGATCGATCGCGGCGACGGCGTCTTCCTCGCCGGCGACATGGTCGCCGCCCCCGGCCTGCTCTCCGAGGTCTCCTGGGCCAGCGCGGTCGAGGCCAGCCGCCTGGCGCTGGCAGCGAGCAGCCGGCCGCAGCTGAAGCGCGTCGCCTAGCTCAGCGGACCGCTTCGATCGCCCGTTCGACCTGGGCGAGGCTGGGGCCGTCTTGGAGCGTGCGCGTACCCCCCGGCCCGCTGACGATCATCGCCTGGCCGGCGCGGATGCCGAGGCCCCTGCCGAGGTCTTCGTAGCCCTCGAGCTTGCGGGCGATCGCACCGTCGGTGCCGCCCTGGCTATCGAGGTACCGCTCCCACTCAGCCACGTCGAGTTCGCCGATCGAACCCGCCAGCGAGCCCATGAACTCCTCGTCGATGCCGAGGCGCTCCGCCTCGTCCTGATTGCGGAAGAAGAGGTAGGTGTACTGCCAGCCGTAGCCCTGTTCCGCCGCCGCCTCGGCGCCGAAGAAGCCGAGCTCGAGCGGGTTCTGGGCGATCGAGTAGTGGCGCATCAGCAGCTTCGCCGATCCCGGCCGGGCGTAGCCTTCGACCAGGCCAGGGATGGTGGCGAGGAAGTCGTCGCGGCAGTTGCCGCACTGGAGGTCGTTGAAGACCTGAATCGAGACCGGGGCGTCGCCGGAGCCGACGCGGTCGCCTTCCTGGGGGACGCCGCCAAAGAGCCGCTGGGCAGTGGAGATGCCCTCGACCTGGACGACTTCGCGGCCCGCCTCCTTGGTCGAGATCTCGACCAAGGCGAAGGCGAGCGCCGCCAGCGCCAGGCCGAGCGCGAGGATGACCCAGAGCCGGCCGCGGCGGGGAATCGGGGTAGCGGCGATTTCGGACACCGCGGCATTATCGCGAGCCCCGCCCCCCGGCTGCTTGGCCAGCCAGGAGCAGATAGGTCCATTAGACTCTCCGCCGTGGAGGAGCGGGGAACCAACTCGACCACCCTCGCGGACCTACTTGCGCGCGCCGCGCGGAAGTACGGCGGCGCGCCCGCGATCAAGTTCAAGGACGGCGACGCCTGGGTCGACCGCAGCTTCACGGAGGTCGAGGAGGCCGTACGCAAGCTCGCGCTCGGCCTGGTCGATCTCGGCGTCGAGAAGGGCGACAAAGTCTCGATCCTCGGCAACACCCGCCCCGAGTGGACCTACTTCGACTTCGCCGCGCTCTCGGTCGGCGCCACCGTGGTGCCGATCTACCAGACCAACTCGCCCGAGGAGTGCCAGTACGTGCTGGAGAACTCCGACTCCAAGGTCGTGGTGGTCGAGGACGACGAGCAGATCGAGAAGATCCGCAAGGTCCGCGACAACCTGCCGAAGCTGGAGACCGTGGTGCGGATGACCGGCTCCAGCGAGGACGCGGTCTCCCTCGACGACCTCGCCGCGCGCGGTGCCGGCCGCGACGTCGCCGAGTGGGAGCAGCGCTGGAAGGCGGTCAGGCCGGATGACGTGTGCACCTTCATCTACACCTCGGGGACGACCGGGCCGCCAAAGGGCTGCGTGATCACCCACGGCAACTACCGGGCGATGCTCGACATGGTCAAAGAGAACAGCGTGATCGAGGGCGAGGACGTCACCTACCTCTACCTCCCTCTCGCCCACTCCTTCGCCCTGCTGATCCAGCTCGGCAGCTTCGACCTCGGCGCGACGCTCGCCTACTGGGAGCGCGACCCGCTGAAGCTCATGCCCAACCTGGCCGAGGTCAAACCCACCTACTTCCCCTCGGTGCCGCGCATCTTCGAGAAGATCTACACGACCGCGACCAGCACGATGGAGAAAGAGGGCGGCCTGAAAAAGGCCATCTTCGACTGGTCGATCCGAGTCGGGCGCAAGATGCGCGAGGCCGAACGCGCCGGCCGCAATCCCGGCTTCCTGCTGCGCAAGCAGTACGAGTTCGCCGACAAGAAAGTGCTGTCGAAAATCCGCGGCCTGTTCGGCGGGCAGCTGCGCCTCGCCGTCTCCGGCGCCGCCCCGATCAACCCCGACATCCTCCACTTCTTCGACGCCGCCGGAGTGCTCGTGCTCGAGGGCTGGGGGATGACCGAGACCTCGACCGCGGCGACGATCTCCACCCCCGAGGACTTCAAGATCGGCACGATCGGCAAACCCTTCCCCGGCTGCGAGGTGAAGATCGCCGAGGACGGCGAGATCCTGGTCAAGGGGCCCAACGTCTTCCAGGGCTACTACAAGAACGACGAGGCCACCCGCGAGACGATCGTGGACGGCTGGCTGCACACCGGCGACCTCGGTTCGATCGACGCCGACGGCTTCATCACCATCACCGGGCGCAAAAAGGACATCATCATCACCGCCGGCGGCAAGAACATCACCCCGGCCAACCTCGAGAACGAAATCAAGCAGCACCCGCTGGTCTCCCAGTGCGTCGTCGTCGGCGACCGCCGGCCCTACCTGGTGGCGCTGGTCACCCTCGACCCCGAAGAAGCGGTCGCCTACGCCAAGGAGCACGGGCTGCCCGAGGACCCGGCGCAGCTGGCCACCAACGGCGGCGTGCGCGAGGCGATCGAAGCCCACCTCGCCAAGGTGAACGAGAAGTTCGCCCGGGTCGAGCAGGTGAAGAAGATCGCGATCCTCCCCCAGGACCTGAGCCAGGAAGCCGGCGAGCTGACGCCGACGCTGAAGGTCAAGCGCGCCGTCGTCGCCGACAAGCACCAGGGCGAGATCGAGCAGCTCTACGCGGGCTGATTGAGCGCCTGCCGCAGCGAGGGCGAAGCGCGATCCGCCAACCGGGTGGGCACCACCGGCGCCTCGCCCGCGGCGGGCGCCTGCAGAGCGGCCTCGCGCAGCTCCTCCCTCAACACCTCGTCCTCACTGGCCAGCGAAGCGAGCTCGGCGCCGAACCGCTCGGCGGCCAGCTCCGGCTCGTCCGGTAGGACAGCGGCGAGCAGGCCCTCCACGGGCGCCTCGACCAGGCGCGAGAGCAGGCGCACGAGCCGCTTTCCCCGGTTCGGCTCGGCTCGCCTCTCGACCGGCTCGGCGTCGGAGAGCGGCAGCTGCATCAGCGCCGCGGCGTCGACGATGCCGCTGCCCCAGTCGTCCTTGTCGCCCCTGGTCAGCGGCCGCGCGGATTGCGCGACCAGGGAGAGGAATTTCGGCTGTATCTCCTCCGGTGCCCCGGCGAGCAGCTCGGCTCGGTGCTTGGCGAACCAGAGCGCGGCGACGCCTGCCGAGAGCGCCGTCGCGAAGGAGGTCCCATCGCCGCGGTCGACCCCGCCGGTCTTCGCCACGGCGCGAGGAACGGCGACCGCCGGTGCGCAGAAGTCGACGCTCGCCCCGCGCCCGCTCCATTTCCAGCGCTCGTCCTCGATCGTGGTGCCGGCGATGGCGACGGTCGCCTCGTAGGAGGCCGGCTCGACCACGAAGGGAACCGGCTGACCGGCTGCCGCGAGGACTATCCGGCCTTCCGCGACCGCGGCTTCGATCTCGCGGCGCAGCGAGCTGCCGGGAATGACGCCGCCGAGGCTGATCGAGATCACGCGGCAGTCTTCGGCCCGCGCCAGGCGGATTGCCCGCACCACCCGTGAGCCCCTGAGCAGAACCACCGTCCGCGCCACCCGCAGAGGGAGGATCGACGCGTCCGGCGCCGCGCCGGCGAAATCGCTGTCGGCGACGGCGCGGCTCGCGATCACGCTGGCCGTGCCGGTGCCGTGTCCCGGAAAGTAAGCCGGGGGCAGCCCCTCGAGCACGTCGTGGGGATCGCGGTCCCCTTCGAGCAGGTCATAGCCACCGGCGAGGATCGCGCCGCCGGCGAGCTCGGGATGGTCGACGTAGCCGGTGTCGGGGTGACCGATCTTGACGCCGGCCCCGGTGGACTCCTTCCAGGCCTCGAGGCAGCCGATCTTCTCGATCGCCCAGCGCCGGTCGCCGGCGGGTGAGCCGATGTCCTCGCAGACGCCGTAGGCGTCGACCGACGGCCGGAAGACGGTGGAGTCCAGGTCCGGCTCGACCTCCCAGCCGGTGCGGGCCGCGATCGTCCGCGCCAGGTCGAAGGCGTTCTCACCCTCGCGCAGCATCGCCCTGACGACGAGCTGGCGCGTCGCGCCGGCGGGCGCCGGCACGTCGTGCAGGGCCTCGATCGAGGACCAGAGGCCGAGCCCCCTCACCTGCTCTTCGAAGTGCGCTGGCGGTGCCTCGCGGCCGGCCTGGGCGATCAGCACCGCTTCGTGCTCGGCCGGCCGCACGCTGGTCGTCACCGCAACCGGCGGCACCGGCTTGCCGAGGCGCCTCGCGCGGGCATAGAGCCCGGCGGCGTGCTGGGCCTCGGGGTCCGCCCACTCCGCCCGGCAGATGGTTGGCCCACGGGGGCTGCGGGGGTGCCCCATCACCCGGCTGCCGCCCCAGTACCCCGGCCAACCCGCCCAGCCGGCCTCCTCGTCGAGCGGGATGACCTGACACTGCTCCGGGTCCGCCGCCGGCCGTATCGAGTCGCCGAGGTGGAGGTGCTCCTCGTCGAAATAGGAAGCGTGGGAGCCGAGCGCAACCCGGACCGTGAGCAGGCCATCGTCGCCGATCAGGCCGGTCAGCTCGTCGCGGCGGCGTCCCTCGGGCTCACCGTGCTGGAAGCAGGTCGCGGCGAGCAGGCCGCCGTCGGCCGGCTCGCGGTCGGGATCGACTTGGAGCTGGATCATCTCCCAGTCGCCCTGGTGGGTGCCGACGATGTGGTGCGGGTTGTGCACCGAGAAGAGCCAGTACTGCAGCCAGACGGCGGCGCCTGCAGCGGGCGCCCAGACCCTGCCGTAGGCGACCGGTGGCCCCTCGAAGGCTCCATCCGGAAACTCCCCAGCGAGGCAGTCGCCAGCCTGAACCACCGCACCGGGGATCCCCGGGTACTCGGCACCCGCCGGCTGCAGGAGTGTCGCCGATAGGGCGGGAAGCTCCGAGGCGGGGTCGGTTGACGCGATCGCCTTCCCGTCGCGGCGGCGCAGCTCGGTCGTCGTGCCGGGCAGGCCAGCGGCGTCGGTCAGCGACTCGATCCGGGTCGCCCGGAACCTCTCCTCCTCGTGGTACCTCAGCCGCGGCGCATATTTCTCGAGCAGATCCTGAATAGCGCAAACCTATCCCGGCGACAGGTGCCCGCGCAAGGCTAGGAGGCCTCGCCGGGCAGTAGCGCCGAGGTGGTCTGCTCGAGCACGCGGCGCCAGGCGGATGCCTGCTCGGGCTCCTCTTCGGAGGCGCGCTCGACCGCGCGGCGGACGCGACGCTCGGAGATCTCGAGCCCGTGGCGCTCGGCGATCTCCTTGTAGCGGTCGTAGTCCTGGGCGAGCGTCGCGGTGACCGACTCGAAGCCGTGGCGGGCGATCTTCATGCGGCGCGAGTAGTCCATGATCGGCGTGCCGAACATCAGCTCGTCGTTGGGCTCGGGCTCGACCAGGATGATGTCGACGCCCTTGTATTTCTCCTGCCACTGCTCGACCGCCTGGTGCAGGCGGGCGTGGGCGATCAGGCGGAAGGCCTGGTTGGCGATCGCCGGCAGACCCATGTCGGCGACCCGGCGCACGCGCGTGCCGAAGACGGTGGGGATCGTCTGCTCGAAGTCGTTGACGTAGGGAACGAGCGGGTTCACCACGAGGATGAACTTCGCCCCCTTTTCGACCGCGATGTCGACGTTGGTGGTCGAACGGATGCCGCCGTCGACCAGCTGGCGGCCCTTCAGGTCGACCGGCTTGTAGACGATCGGCAGCGCGGTCGAGCACTGGATCGCCTTGGAGATCGGCACGTCGTCCCAGCCGGGCTCGCCGAAGACGAGCCGCTCGCAGGTATCGAGATCGGTTGCGGTCAGGTAGAGCTCGCTGTCGAGCAGGCGGAAGTCGTTGATGCGGCCGGCGTCGCTCAGGGCCTGCTCGACGTAGTCGGCGATGCCGCCGTTCGTGTAGAGGCCGGCCGGCAGCGCCTCGGCGAGGCCGACGCCGATGTCGATCGCCGAGAAGTCGCCCATCTGGACCAGCCTGCGCACCAGCTCGACCGTGCGCAGCGGCAGCAGCGCCGCCTTCTGCAGGAAGCCGAGATAGTTGAACTTGAGCACCTTGTCGAGGTCGAGGTCCTCGAACTCGGAGGGCTCCCGCTTGTTGATCACCTGCATCATTTCGTCGGGGGTGACGCCGTTGGCCAGCATCGTCGCGACGAAGGAGCCGGCGCTGGTGCCGACGTAGACGTCGAAGTTGTTGACCGTGCTGTTGACGGCGAGCAGGTCGAGGGCGCGCAGGGCGCCGATCTCGTAGACGCCGCCGGTGAAGCCGCCGCCGCCGAGGACCAGGGCCGTCTTCGAGGGGCGCCTGCGCCCCTTGCCGCGTTTGCGGCGGGTGGGGGTCTCGATATCGACGACCTTGCCCATAAACATGGATTATCCCAGACGCCGCGGGCGAGCCCGCCGGGAAAGCCGCTACCTTCGGCAAATTCCGTGTTGCAACGTCCGATGAGACGAGTCGCGGCCTGTTTGGCCCTACTGGCAGCCCTCGCCCTGCCGGCGAGCGCGAACGCGGCCGGCAACGTCTGCCAGGAGATGAGGCACCGCCTGGTCTCCGGCGGCGGGACGGCGAGCGGGCTGTTCGTCGTCGACGCGCAGAGCGGCAAGGCCGTGTGCGCGCGGGCGGCGAAGCAACCGCGGTCGCTGGCCTCGAACACGAAGCTGTTCACGACCTCGGCCGCCCTCTCTCGCTTCGGCCCCGACCATCGCATCGCCACCCAGCTGCTCTCCGACGGCAGGATCGGCTTCGACGGCGTCCTCCGCGGCGACCTCTACC
The DNA here is from genome assembly GCA_963782685.1 of uncultured Solirubrobacterales bacterium. Taxonomy (GTDB): domain Bacteria; phylum Actinomycetota; class Thermoleophilia; order Solirubrobacterales; family 70-9; genus VRUE01. The sequence goes on along the minus strand of CAWAKV010000003.1, from coordinate 204,325 downwards.
TGCGTGGCGCCGGCGACCCGGCGCTGGGCAGCCGCGCCTTCTACGACCGCTTCATGGGCGGCCTCGGGACCAACCTCTTCGCCCTCAAGGCACCGCTGCGCGCGGCCGGGGTGCGCGGCGTGAGCGGGCGGCTCTACGCCGACGACACCGTCTTCGACCGCCTGCGCGGCGTCGCCGACTCGGGCTATGCGACCAGCCCCTACATCGGCCCGCTCTCGGGTCTCTCCTTCAACTCCGGCTACGGCAGCTCGCGCGGCAGCTTCTTCGCCTCCGATCCGGCGACCCTGGCCGCGTCCAAGCTCGCCGGCGCGCTGCGCTCCGGCGGCGTCTCGATCCGCACCGGCGTCGCCCGCCGGGCCACGCCGGCGGACGCCGAAGCGCTCGCCACCGTGCGCTCGCCGACGATGACGCGGCTGGTCGAGGCGACCAACCTCCCCTCGAACAACTTCTATGCCGAGATGCTGGTCAAGCTGCTCGGCGCCCGCTTCGGCGGCGCCGGCACCACCGCCGCCGGCACCCGCGTGGTCGAGCGCTTCGCCCGCGGCCTCGGCTCGGCGATTCACGCCGTCGACGGCTCCGGCCTGACCCGCGGCAACCGTGCCTCGCCGTTCGCGGTCGTCCGCCTGCTGGAGGGAGTTCGCGCCAGCGCCGTCGGCGAGGAGTTCATCCAGGACCTGGCGCTCACCGGCCACGAGGGAACCGTGGACGACCGCACCGAGGGAACCGCCGCCTACGGCCGCTGCCGCACCAAGACCGGCACCCTCACCGGCGTCAGCGCCCTCTCCGGCTACTGCTTCAACCGCAGCGGCCGGATCATGATCTTCTCGATCCTGATGAACAGCGTCAGCGACCTCTACAGCGCCCACCGCGAGCAGGACAAGATCGCCGCCCTCGTCGCGTCCTACTGAGAGCGTTCCCGGCGACGCCTCGCTCGTTCGTCGAGGAAGCCGTAGACGGCGAACGCGACGACGAAACCTCCAATGCCGACGAACTGGAGGACGTCTTCTCCGGCATCCTTCAAGAGGACCACACTTGCCAGCATGGCAACGAACCCGACCGCGACCCCAATGTTTGCGTAGCGAAGTCCGGGCATCCCGATTCTCACCTTCCTACAGACAACGTATTTACAGACAATAGCACACGAGTAGATCGACGAGGGCCACAGCCATACCGACGAGGCCGCCGCCATAGCCATCTGTGAGGACATGCGCCTCCAGTTCCTTCCGCGATTGCCCTATCGCTAGTCGGCGGATACCCATCCCGAAGCCTCCAAGGACCATCCCGCCACCCACAGCGGTTGCGAGCCCCTCGAAGAGGGCTGTGAGAGGGCCTACCTGAGCGAGGGCCATGCGTCGATCCTGCCGAGCGACGGCGCGCGTGTGACGTGCCGAATGTGCCAGAACCTCAAATCTTTCGAGTCAACTCCCGCACAGAGCGCCCAGCCCGCCGGAGCCGACACCTAGAATCGCCAATCGTGCGTGTGCTCCTGACGAACGACGATGGGATCTCCGCCCCTGGGCTGCAGGCGGCGCGGCGGGCCCTGCGTGAGCTGGACGGGGTCGACGTTGACGTGATCGCGCCGGACTCCAACCGCAGCGCGACCGCGCGCAGCATCACCACGCGCTCGCCGCTGACCGTCGAGGAGGTCGAGTTCGGCGACGGGGACCGCGGCTTCGCCACCGACGGCACGCCGGTCGACTGCGTCCGCTTCGCCGAGCTGGGCCTCGTCGGCCACCGGCCGGATCTGATCGTCTCCGGGATCAACCACGGCGCCAACCTCGGCGACGACATCACCTACTCGGGCACGGTCGCCGCCGCCTTCGAGGGCATCGTCCTCGGCATCCCCGCGGTGGCGATCTCGCAGCAGTCCTCGGGCGGGGGCATGGGCTACGTCAGCGGTCAATTCGACTTCGGCATGGCCGCGCCCTTCCTCGCCCAGCTGGTCGCGGCGCTGGCGCACGAGCCGATGCCGCCGGAGACGCTGATCAACGTCAACTGCCCCGCGGGCGAGCCCCGCGGCATCGAGGTGACCAAGCTCGGCAAGCGCATCTACAACGACGAGCTGAAGCTGGTCTCCGAGGACGAGGACGGCCGCCGCCGCTATGAGATCTACGGCTGGCAGCCGGGCTTCGAGGAGCTCGAGGGAACCGACCTGCTGGCCGTCTCGCAGGGGCGGATCGCGGTCACGCCGATCCACTTCGACCTCACCGACCACGGCGGCCTCGAGCGGCTGCGCGGCTGGCATTTCGAGCAGATGCTCGCCGCATGCTCCCCCTCCTCGGTGTGAGCGCGGCGGGCGCCGAGAAACGGGCGGAGGAGCTGCGCAAGGAGCTCGCCCTCCACAACCACCGCTACTACGTGCTCGACGATCCGCTGATCGGCGACGATGAGTACGACGAACTGCTCGACGAGCTGCGCGCGATCGAGGCCGACCACCCCGAGCTGCGCACCCCCGACTCGCCCACCCAGCGCGTCGGGGCGCCGCCGCTGGACCGCTTCGAGCAGGTCGAGCACGCCGAGCAGATGCTCTCGCTCGGCAACGCCCGCAACGAGGAGGAGCTGCGCGCCTGGGAGACCCGCGTCCGCAACCATCTCAAGCGGCTCGACATCAGCGCCGCCGAGTTCAGCTACACGACCGAGCCGAAGATCGACGGCCTGGCGATCTCCCTCACCTACGAGGACGGCGTCCTCGTCCGCGGCGCGACCCGCGGCGACGGCCGCGTCGGCGAGGACGTCACCCGCAACCTGCGCACGATCGGCGCGATCCCGCTGAGCATCGAGGATGCGCCGCCGCTGGTCGAAGTGCGCGGCGAGGTCTACCTGCCGATCGCCGACTTCAAAGCGCTGAACGAACGCCGCGCCGAGGTTGGCGAAGCGGTCTTCGCCAACCCGCGCAACTCGGCGGCAGGTTCGATCCGCCAGCTGGATCCGGCCCTTGCCGCCGAACGGCCGCTCTCGATCTGGTGCTACGGGCTCGGTGCCACCCGCGGCCTCGATCCCGCCACCCACAGCGAGGAGCTCGAGTGGCTGCGCGAGCGCGGCTTCAAGGTCAACCCGGACACCGAGCACCACCCGGGGATCGACTCGACGGTCAAGCGCTGCCGCTGGTGGGAGGAGCGACGCGAGCAGCTCGACTACGAGATCGACGGCGTCGTCGTCAAGATCGACGAGCGGGCGCTGTGGCGGGAGCTCGGTGTCGTCGGCCGCGAGCCGCGCTGGGCGATCGCCTGGAAGTTCGCGCCGACGACGGCGACGACGAAGCTGCGCGGCGTCGTCTGGAACGTCGGCCGCACCGGCCACCTGGTGCCCTTCGCGATGCTGGAGCCGGTCCACGTCGGCGGCGTCACCGTCTCCACCGCGACGCTGCACAACGAGGAGGATCTGGCGCGCAAGGACGTGCGCGCCGGCGACGAGGTGGTGGTGATGCGCGCCGGCGACGTGATCCCGCAGGTGGTCTCGCCACTGGTCCAGCGACGACCGAAGGGAACTCGGCGGGTCAAGCCGCCGAAGAAGTGTCCGATCTGCGGCACCGAGATCGTCAAGCCGGAGGACGCCGTCTTCTCGATCTGCCCGAACCGGACCGGTTGCCCCGGACAGGCTTTCCAGCACGTCAAGCATTTCGTCAGCAAGGGCGCGATGGACATCGACGGCCTCGGCGAGAAGCTGGCCATGCGCTTTCTCCAGGAAGGCCTGATCGAGGACGTCGCCGACATCTACGAGCTGAGAGAGGAGGGGCTGGCCGGATTGGAGGGCTTCCAGGAGAAATCCGCCCAGAACCTGGTGGCGGCGATCGACGCCTCGCGCCGGCGACCCTTCAAACGCGTCCTCTACGCGCTCGGGCTGCCGGGCGTCGGTTACGTCACCGCGGAGGCGCTGGCCGACCACTTCGGCTCGATCGACGCCCTGCACGAAGCCGACCCGGAGGGAATCGAGGAGGTCGAGGGCGTGGGGCCGATCATGGCCGTGCAGATCGCCGAGTCGCTGGCTGACGAGGCGACCTGGGCCCTGGTCGAGAAGTTGAAGCAGAAGGAACTGCGCCTGGAGGCGGCGGAGTCCGAACGGCGCGCCGCCGGCGGGCCACTCGAGGGCAAGACCGTGGTGCTCACCGGCACCCTGCCCGAGCTCACGCGCGAGGAGGCGGCTGCGCTGGTCAAGTCCGCGGGGGGCAAGGTCACCAACTCGGTCTCGAAGAAGACCGACTACGTCGTCGCCGGTGAGAACCCGGGCTCGAAGCTGGCGAAGGCGGAGAAATTCGAGACCGAGATCCTCGACGAAGCCGGCCTGCGCGCGCTTCTTCAGTCGTAGGCGACCCACTCCAGATACAGCCCGTGCGGTGGAGCGGTGTCGCCCGCCGCCGAGCGGGGCGCGCCCTGCAACAGCTTCTGGAAGCTTTTGGGGGTCCTACGACCCCCCGATGCCTCCAGCATCGTGCCGACGAGGACGCGGACCATGTTGCGCATGAAGGCGTCGGCGGTGACGCTGAAGGTGAGGATGTCACCGTCCCGGTCCCAGCTGGCGGCGAGGACATCGCGCTCGAAGCGGACGTGGTCGGTCTGGGTGGGGGTGAAGGCGGTGAAGTCGTGGGTGCCGGGGAGCGCTGCTGCGCAGGCTTCCAGGGCCTCCAGGTCAACCCGGTGTGGCCACCAGAGGGCGCAGCCCTGCTCGAAGGGGCTCGGCGCGGAGCGCACGAGCACGCGGTAGAGATAACTGCGCGACTTGGCGTCGCCGCGAGCGTCGAAACCATCCTCGACGACCCTCGCCGCCGTCACGGCAACGTCGTCCGGACCCACCCCGTTCAGCCGGCGCGCAAGATCCTCCCGCACCTCTGCCCCGGTGACGAAGCTGGCCACCTGCCCCAGCGCGTGCACCCCCGTATCGGTCCTCCCCGCAACCGTGAGCTGCACGTCCTCCCGCAGCACCGTAGCCAGCGCACCCTCCAGCTCTCCCTGCACCGTCCGCAGCCCAGGCTGCGCCGCCCACCCGCGGAAGCCTGAGCCGTCGTATTCGATGTCCAGCCGAACGGTGCTGGTCAAACCAGCTCGAGATAGACCATCTCGGTGCTATCCGACCGCCGCGGGCCGAGCTTGACGATCCGCGTGTAGCCCCCCGGCCGCTCGGTATAGCGCGGCGCGACCTCCTCGAACAGCTTGTGCACGATGAACTTGTCGTTGTGCAGGGTCGCGAGCGCCTGCCGCCGGGCGTGCAGGTCGCCCCGCTTGGCGAGGGTGATCAGCTGCTCGACCTCGGGCTTGACCGCCTTGGCCTTCGCCTGGCTGGTCTTGATCCGCTCGTGCTCGATCAGCTGCTTGGAGAGGTTGGCGAGGAGCGACTCCCGGTGCGCCGCATCGCGACTCAGCTTGTTTCGCTTCTTGCGGTGGCGCATCGGATCCTCTGCTCTCTCCTGCTTCCTCAGTCGTCCCGCAGGTCGAGGCCGCGGGCCTGAAGGGTCTCGATTACTTCCTCGATCGACTTGGAGCCGAAGTTGGGAATCGCATTCAGCTCCGAGCGCGTCTTGCGGACCAGGTCGCCGACGGTCTGCACGCCGGCGCGCTTGAGGCAGTTGTAGGAGCGCACGCCCAGCTCCAGCTCCTCGATCAGGATCTCGTCGAGCCCGTTGTTGACGGCGGCGGCGACTCCGCCGCCATCCCCGCCGATGGCGCCGAGTCCATCGCCGGCGCCACCGAGCGGCGCGGCGGCTTCGCGCGCGGTCAGCTCCTCGACCCGCTCGGCGTCGGTGAAGATCGCCAGGGTCTTGATCAGGATCTCGGAGGCCTCGCGCACCGCCGCGGCAGGCTCGATCGAGCCGTCGGTCTCCAGCTCCAGGGTCAGCTTGTCGAAGTCGGTCCGCTGGCCGACGCGGGCGGTCGCCACCGAGTAGGAGGCGCGCCGGATCGGCGAGAAGATCGAGTCGATCGGGATCACGCCGATCGGCTGCTCGTCGGACTTGTTCTCCTCGGCCGGCGAGTAGCCGCGGCCGCGGCCGATCGTCAGGTAGACCTCGAGCTTGGTTTTTTTCTCCAGGGTCGCGATCGGCGCGTCGGGGTTGAGGATCTCCACCCCCGAGGGCAGGTCGATGTCCTTGGCCTTGACCTCGCCGGGGCCGGTGGCGACCAGCGGCGCCTCGACCTCGTCGGCATCGGTGTGCATGCGGACGACGAGATCCTTCAGGTTGAGGACGATGTCGGTGACGTCCTCCTTGACGCCCGGCACGCTGGAGAACTCGTGCGCGACGCCCTCGATGCGGACGCTGGTGACGGCGGCGCCGCCCAGCGAGGAGAGCAGGACGCGCCGGAGGCTGTTGCCGAAGGTGTAGCCGAAGCCCTTGTCGAGGGGCTCGATGGTGAACGTGCCGCGGCGGTCATCCGCCGTCTCTGCGGTTATACGAGGGACCTGAAAGTCAGTGGTCATGAGTTCCTTGCGTATCGGGGTATTCAGAAATCGGTCCGGACTACTTGGAGTACAGCTCGACGATCAGCTGCTCCTGCACCGGCGCCGAGATCTCTGCGCGCTCGGGGTAGCGCAGGACCTTGGCGGTAAGCGAGTCGTGGTCGGCCTGGAGCCAGGCCGGCACGGTCGAAACGAGCTCGGTCGCTTTGCGAATCGTGTCCGTCGCCGCCGAGCCGGACTTGATCGAGATCACGTCCTCTGGGCGCACCTGGTAGGAGGGGACGTCGACGCGGCGCCCGTTCACCATCCAGTGGCCGTGGCGGACCAGCTGGCGCGCCTGGCGGCGCGAGGCGGCGAAGCCGAGGCGGACCAGGACGTTGTCGAGGCGGGACTCGAGCAGGCGCAGCAGGTTCTCGCCGGTGACGCCGTCCTGGCGCGAGGCCTTGTCGTAGTAGGCGCGGAACTGGCTCTCGAGCACCTGGTAGTAGCGGCGCGTCTTCTGCTTCTCGCGCAGCTGCACGCGGTACTCGGACTGTCGCATGCGACCGCGGCCGTGCTCGCCGGGCGGGTAGGAGCGGCGCTCGACCCCGCACTTGTCGGTGAAGCAGCGCTCGCCCTTGAGGAAGAGCTTCTGGCCCTCGCGGCGGCACTGCTTGCACTGAGCGGAGGTGTCGCGGGCCATCAGACACGCCTCCGCTTCTTCGGGCGGCAGCCGTTGTGGGCCTGCGGCGAGACGTCCTTGACCGTGGTCACGTCGAGCCCGGCGGCCTGCAGCGAGCGGATCGCCGTCTCGCGACCCGAGCCGGCCCCCTTGGCGAAGACCTCGACTTTTTCGAGGCCGTGTTCCATTCCCTTCTTGGCCGCCGCGTCGGCGGTCACCTGGGCGGCGAAGGGGGTGGACTTGCGCGAGCCTTTGAAGCCAGCCGAGCCGGCCGACTCCCAGGCGATCACGTTGCCCTGGGTGTCGGTCAGGGTGACGATCGTGTTGTTGAAGGAAGTCTTGATGTGCGCCTGCCCGTAGGCGATGTTCTTTTTCACCCGGCGGCGGGTGCGGCCTTTGGCGGGTTTTTTGGCTGCTGCCATCGGTCTCGTCCCTATACCTTGCGCTTGCCGGCGACGCTCATCCGGCGCGGGCCCTTGCGGCCGCGCGCGTTGGTCTTCGTCCGCTGGCCGCGGACGGGGAGGCCGCGGCGATGGCGCAGGCCGCGGTAGGAGCCGATCTCCATCAGCCGTTTGACGTCCTGGGAGCGCTCGCGCCGCAGGTCGCCCTCGACCTCGCGCCGCTCGACCGCCTCGCGCAGCTTGACGACCTCGTCCTCGGTCAGATCCTTGACCGAAGTGTCCGGGTCGATCTTGGTCTCGGCGAGGATGTCCTGCGCGGTGGAGCGGCCGATGCCGAAGATGTAGGTGAGGCCGATCTCGACCCGCTTGTTGACCGGGATGTTGATCCCCGCGATCCGTGCCATAGGCTGGATCCCTAGCCCTGCCGCTGCTTGTGACGCGGGTTCTGGCAGATCACGAGGACCGCGCCGTTACGGCGGATCACCTTGCACTTTTCGCACATCGGCTTTACGGAAGCTCGGACCTTCATCGCTCCGGTCTCGTCTCGACTACAGGACTCCCGCCCGCCCCATGAATCGGGCAAGCGGGCACGAACAAACGGCCCTCAGGGCCGACCGAGAAAGATAGCAGGGGACGGCTCGCGGAGGCACCCCAGCAGGCGCCGGTCAGTCGTCCTCGTGCCAGGGGGTGAGGATCCGGGGGCCGTCGGCGGTGACGGCGACCGTGAACTCGAAGTGGGCGGCGAGGGAGCCGTCCTGGGAGTAGACGGCCCAGCCGTCGTCGCCCATGCGGACCAGGGGGCCGCCGGCGTTGACCATCGGCTCGATCGCCAGCACCGTGCCCTCCTCCAGCTCGGGGCCCTTGCCGGGCTCGCCGAAGTTGGGGACCTGGGGGTCCTCGTGCATGTCGCGGCCGATCCCGTGGCCGACCAGCGTGCGGATGATCGAGAGGCCCTCGATCTCGACCGCGCGCTGGATCGCCGCCGAGACGTCGCCGAGGTGGTTGCCCGGCTGCATCTGCTCGGCGCCGGCGAACAGCGCCGCCTTGGTCACGTCGAGCAGCTTGCGCGCCTCCGGACCGACCGCGCCGACCGGCACGGTGATCGCCGCGTCGGCGACCCAGCCGTCCTTGATCACGCCGACGTCGATCGAGAGCACGTCGCCGCGCTTCAGCTCGTATGGCCCGGGGATGCCGTGCACGACCATCGAGTTGGGCGAGGCGCAGATCGAGCCGGGAAAGCCGCGGTAGCCCTTGAAGGCCGGCTCGGCGCCCTGCGAGCGGATGAACTTCTCCGCCGCCTCGTCGAGCTCCTTGGTGGTGACGCCGGGCCGGGACTTGGCCGCGAGCATGCGCAGGCAGCGGACCAGGATCTGACCCGAGGCCGCCATCAGGTCGACCTGATCGGGCGTCTTGCGGATGATCATCCGATACACGCTAGTACTCCAATGAGGATGCTAGATCGCCTCGTCGGCTTCCAGCTTCAGGGTCGCGAGGGAGCGGCGCAGCTCATCGGCGACCGCGTCTGGCGGGGCGGCGCCGTCGATCCGCCGCAGGAGGCTCTGATGGTCGTAGAACTCGATCAGCGGCTCGGTCTTCTCGTGGTAGGTCTCGAGCCGGTGGCCGATCACCTCGGGCTTGTCGTCGTCGCGGACGATCAGCTCGCTGCCGTCGATATCGCAGACGTCCTCGTGCTCGGGCGGGTTGAAGTCGACGTGGAAGACGTGGCCGTTCTCGACGCAGGTGCGGCGGCCGCCCAGCCTGCGCATCACCTCGTCGTCGTCGGCGTCGATCAGCAGCACCGCTGTCAGCTCGCGGCCGAGCTCGGCGAGCTTCGCCGCCAGTGCCTCCGCCTGCGGCACGGTGCGCGGGAAGCCGTCGAGGATGAAGCCATCGGCCGCCTCGTCTGAGTCGATCCGCTCGGCGATCGCCGCGACGATCACATCGTCGGGCACCAGGTCGCCACGGTCCATGTACTCCTTCGCCGTCTTGCCCAGCTCGGTTTCGTCCCGCACCGCCGCCCGCAGGATGTCCCCGGTCGCCCAGTAGGGGAGCTGCAGGTCTTCCTGCAACCGCTCCCCCTGCGTGCCCTTCCCACTGCCGGGAGGGCCAAGAAGTACGAGATTGAGTTCTATTTGAGGAAACCCTCGTAGTTACGCATCATCAGCTGAGCCTCGAGTTGCTTGACGGTATCCAGAGCAACCCCGATCACGATCAGGATCGAGGTGCCGCCGAAGAAGAAGTTCGCCGAGGTCTGGCTGATCAGGATCGTCGGCAGCGCCGCCACCGCGCCCAGGTAGAGGGCACCGGGGAAGGTGAGCCGCGAAAGGATGCGATCGAGGTACTCGGCGGTCGGCCGCCCGGGACGCACGCCGGGAATGAAGCCGCCGTATTTCTTCAGGTTGTCGGCCTGGTCGACCGGATTGAAGGTGACGGCCGTGTAGAAGTAGGTGAAGACGATGATGAAGAACACCTCGCCGGCAACGTAGGCCCAGCCGTTGGGGCTGAAGAAGGCGGCGAAGTCGAGTGCGGCGGGGGTGTTGAGCAGCTGCCCGATCGTCGGCGGGAAGGCCATGATCGAAGCGGCGAAGATGACCGGGATGACGCCGGCCATGTTCACCCGCAGCGGCAGGTAGGTGGAGCCGCCGGAGGTCATTTTGCGCCCGACCACGCGTTTCGCGTACTGCACCGGGATACGGCGCTGGCCCTCCTGGACGAAGACGATCGCGACGATCACGGCCAGGGCGACGAAGGGCATCATCACGACGAAGACCTGATCCGGGTTGGTCCACCAGGCCTGGATCCCACCCGGCAGGCCGGAGACGATCGAGGCGAAGATCATCAGCGAGATGCCGTTGCCGATGCCGCGCTGGGTGATCAGCTCGCCCAGCCACATCAGCAGGGTGCAGCCGGCCGTCAGGCAGATCACGATCAGGAGGACTTTTGCCCCGGCGAGCTGGCCGATCGAGTTGCCCGCTCCCGCCTGTTCGCCGAAGGAGCGGAAGAGGAAGACGAAGCCGAAGGACTGGCCGAAGGCCAGGCCGACGGTGAGGTAGCGCGTGTACTGGGTGATCTTCTGCTGGCCGACTTCGCCTTCTTTCTGCAGTTTCTCCAGCGAGGGCACGACGACGGTCAGCAGCTGCAGGATGATCGAGGCGGTGATGTAGGGCATGATCCCCAGCGCGAACAGCGAGAACCGTTCCAGCGCGCCGCCCGAGAAGAGGCTGAGGAAGCCGAGGACGTTGCTGCCGGAGAAGTTCTGTGAGAGTTCCTTGACCGCTTCGGCGTCGACACCGGGCGCGGGGATGTAGGCGCCGAGTCGGTAGAGCAGCAGCATCGCCGCGGTGAACGCAAGTTTCTTGCGGATGTCCGCGACGCTGAAAGCGTTCGCAATAGTCCTGAGCATTACGGCTCCAGAGTGTGACAGGAACCGCCGGCTGCCTCGATCTTCTCCTTGGCGGCCGCGCTGAAGGCGTGCGCGTGGACATCCAGCTTCTTCGAGACCTCACCGCGGGCGAGGATCTTCACCGGGTCCGAGCGCTTCGCCAGGCCCTTCTCGCGTGAGCGTCTCGAGGTTGACCTCGGCGCCGGCGTCGAAGCGGTCCTCGAGGTCGCCGACGTTGACCGGCTGGGTCGCGGTGCGGAAGTTCTCGAAAGGCATCGACTGCTTTTTGTGCGGCCCGCGGAGCTTTCGCATCCGCATATGGATCGGGTTCTGTCCGCCCTCGTAGCCGGCCTTCTTCTTCGCGCCCGAGCGTGAGCCGGCGCCCTTGTGGCCGCGGCCCGAGGTCTTCCCCAGCCCGCTGCCCTCGCCACGGCCCACACGGCGGCGCGGCCGTTTGGAGCCAGGCTTCGGCGAGAGGTTGTGCAGCCCGATCTCCTCGGCGCGCGAGGAGTCTTTGGCTTTCGCGGCGTTCTCAGCCACCATCGACCTCCACGAGATGGGAGACGACCTTCAGCTGCCCCTGCAGCTGCGGCGAGTCCTTGCGCTCGGCAGACCTGCCGATCTTCCCCAAGCCCAGCGCATACAGCGTCGCTTTCTGCGACGGATTGCTGCCGTTGGCAGAGCGAACCTGTCGAATCTTGACCGCGCTCACGAAGCATCACCGTCGGCTTTCGCCTCCTCGGCGGGCGCCTCAGGCGCCTCACCCGCGGGTGGCGCGGTAGGGGGAACCGCCCCCGAGGAAGCTTTAGCTACCGCAGGGGGAGGTGGGTCCCCTGCGCCGACAGGACCTGCGGCCTGCGGCTCCTGTCCCTCAGCCGTCAGAGTCTCGGCCGCCGCCTGAGGCTTCTCGATCCCAAGCACCTGAGCAACGGTCAGCCCCCGCAGCTCGGCGACCTCCTCAGGCCTCCGCAGTCGAACCAGGCCGTCCATCGTCGCCTTGACCAAGTTGATCGGGTTCTGCGTGCCGATGCTCTTGGTCAGCACGTCACGCACGCCGCCGAGCTCGAGCACCGCCCGCACGCCGCCGCCGGCGATCACGCCGGTACCGGGGCTGGCCGGGCGCAGGACGACGTGCCCGGCGCCGTAGCGGCCGATGATTTTGTGGGTCAGCGTCTGCCCGTATTTGGGCACGCGAATCAGGCTCTTGCGCGCGTTCTCGACCGCCTTCTGGATCGCCAGCGGGACCTCGCGGGCCTTGCCGTAGCCGATCCCGACAACACCCTCTTCGTCGCCGACGGCGACCAGCGCGGTGAAGGAGAAGCGCCGGCCGCCCTTGACCACCTTGGCGACGCGGTTGATCTCGATCACCCGCTCCTGGAGATCCAGCCCCCGGGGGGAGACCGTCTCCACGTTGGTCATGTCCATGCCCTTCATCGGACCGGACAGGGTAGCTGGCTGAACGAAGCGCGGCGGGCCATCAGAACTTGAGCCCTCCCTCGCGGGCACCTTCCGCCAGGGCCTTGACCCGGCCGTGGAACTTGTAGCCACCGCGGTCGAAGACGCAACTCTCGACGCCGGCCGCCTTGGCGCGCTCGGCAAGCAGCTCCCCCGCCCGCTTGGCCTGCTCGCTCGCCGAGAGCTTGCGCAACTCGGGCTCGGTCCAGTTGACCGCGGCCACGGTTCGGCCGGCGGCATCGTCGACGAGCTGGGCGAAGACGCCGCGGTTGGAGCGGAAGACGGAAAGGCGCGGCCGCTCGGCGCTGCCGACGATGCGGGCGCGGACCCGGCGGCGCCGGCGCAGGCGCTGCTGTCGCTTGGTGAGGACGGTCATGCGCGCTTGCCCACCTTGCGCATCACGTGCTCGTCGCGGTAGCGGATCCCCTTGCCCTTGTAGGGCTCGGGCGGGCGGCGCTTGCGGATGTCGGCGGCGACCTGGCCGACCAGCTGCTTATCGATCCCGCGCACGATCACCTCGGTCGGCTGTGGGACCTCGAACTCGATTCCCTCCGGCGGCTCGACCGAGACCGGGTGCGAGAAGCCCAGCGCCAGCTCCAGGCTCCTGCCCTTGAGCTGAGCGCGGTAGCCGACTCCCTGGATCTCGAGGCGCTTCTCGAAGCCGTCGACGACGCCCTCGATCATGTTCGCGATCAGGCTCCGGGTCAGCCCGTGCAGGGCGCGGTGCTCGCCACGGTTGGTCGGGCGATCGACGGTAACCGTGCCGTCCGCCTGCTCGACCTTCATCTCGGCCGCGAGGCCCTGCTCCAGCTCGCCCTTCGGGCCCTTGACCGCAACCCGCCCGGGGGCGAGCTCGACCGTGACGGACTCGGGGACCGCGATCGGCTTTCTTCCAATTCGGCTCATCTGCTCGAGCTTTCCCTCACCAGACGTAGGCGACGACCTCGCCGCCGACGCCCTTCTGCTTCGCTTCGTGTCCGGTCATCACGCCGGCGGAGGTGCTGATGATCGCCGTGCCGGTGCCACCGTGGACACGCGGCACTTCGGTGTGGTCGACGTAGCGGCGCCTGCCCGGCCTCGAGATCCGCTCCAGGCCGATGATCACCGGGCGGCGGTCCTCGGTGTACTTGAGCCTGATCTCGATCGCCTCGCCGACCTTGGCCGGCTTGCGGGCGAAGTCGCGGATGTAGCCCTGCTCCTTGAGGATGCGGCTCATCTCCTCCTTCAGCCTCGAGGCAGGGATCTGCACGTCGTCGTGGCCGGAGCCGAGCGCGTTGCGGATCCGGGTCAGGTAATCGGCTATCGGGTCGTTCAGCATGGTTCTGTTCGTCCTGTCTCGCCTACCAGCTCGACTTGGTCATCCCTGGCACGTAGCCCTCGTGGGCGGCCTCGCGCAGGCAAATCCGGCAGAGGCCGAACTTACGGAAGTAGCCGCGTGGGCGCCCGCAGCGCCGGCAGCGGTTGTATTCGCGGGACTTGAACTTGGCCTTGCGGCTCTGCTTCACCTTCATCGAGGTCTTAGCCATCCTCTGAAGTCTCCTCGCCGGCCGGCTCCGCGGCCTCGTCGCTCTCGTCCTCGGCAGCGCCCTCGCCCTCCTCGCCGACCTCCGGCTCGGGCTTGGCATACGCGTCGGGGTTCTCCTCTTTCAACTGCTCCAGCGCGGCCTGCTCGGCCTCGGCCCGCTGGCGGGCCTCCTCCTTGCGCCGCTCCTCCTCCGCCTCCGCCTCGGCCTCGGCGGCGGCACCGGGCCGCCCCTCTTTAGCGAACGGCATACCCAGCCCGAGCAGCAGCTCGAAGGCCTCGGCGTCGGTTTGAGCGGAGGTCGCGATCGTCACGTCGAGGCCGCGCACCTCATCGATCGAGTCGTAGTCGATTTCGGGGAAGATCAGCTGCTCCTTGATGCCCATCGAGTAGTTGCCGCGGCCGTCGAAGGAGCGCGCGTTCAGCCCGCGGAAGTCGCGGATGCGAGGCACCGCGATCGAGGTGAGGCGGTCGAGGAACTCCCACATCCGCGCGCGGCGCAGGGTGACCGAGAGGCCGACCGGCATCCCCTCGCGGACCTTGAAGGAGGCGATCGACTTGCGCGCGCGGCGCACGTTGGGGTACTGGCCAGCGATCGTCGCCAGCTGCTCCTGCGCGGACTCGAGCATTTTCGCGTTCTGTTTCGCCTCGCCGACGCCCATGTTGAGGACGATCTTCTGCACGCGCGGCACCTGCATCGCCGAGGAGTAGCCGAATTTGCGCGTCAGCGCCGGCACCACCTCCTGCTCGTAGCGCTCGCGCAGGCGCGGCGGCGGCGCGGCCTGCGCCTGGGGGGTCGTCGTCGCCTCCATCAGAACGCACTCCCGCTGCGCTTGGCATAGCGCTCGCGCTTGCCGCCTTTGTCGCGGCGCACGCCGACCCGCGTCGGCTTGTTGTCTTTGGGGTCGAGCAGCATCACGTTGGAGACGTGGACCGGCCCCTCCTTCTCGACGATCCCGCCGAGCTGCTGGCCAGCTTTTTTCGCGTCCTGGGTGGGGCGCGGTTTTTCGTGCCGCTTGACCATGTTCAGGCCCTCGACGTAGACGAAGCTGCGCTTCGGTTCGGTGCGCAGGACCCGGCCGGTCTTGCCGGAGTCCTTTCCGCCGATCAGCTTCACCATGTCGTCTTTTCGAACTCTCATTTGCCGGAATCTCCAGGTGCCCCTACAGGACCTCGGGCGCCAACGAGACGATTTTCATGAAGTTGCGATCGCGCAGCTCGCGGGCCACCGGCCCGAAGATGCGGGTGCCACGCGGATTGTTGCTGGCCGGATCGATCAGCACGGCGGCGTTTTCGTCGAAGGAGATGTAGGTGCCGTCGGAGCGGCCGAGCTGCTTCTTTGTTCGCACGACGACCGCCTGCACGACCTCGCCCTTGCGCACGCCGCCCTGGGGGCTGGCCTGTTTGACCGTCGCCGTGATCACGTCGCCGACCCCCGCATAGCGGCGGTGCGAGCCCCCCTTGACCCGGATGCAGAGGATCTCGCGGGCGCCCGAGTTGTCGGCGACCTTCAGCCTGGACTCCTGCTGGATCACTTCGCCTTCTCCAGTACCTCGACCAAGCGCCAGCGCTTCGTCTTCGAGAGCGGCCGCGTCTCGACCACGCGCACCGTGTCGCCCTCGCCCGCCTCGTTGCGCTCGTCATGGGCATGCAGCGTGCGGGAGCGGCGGATCACCTTCTCGTAGGTCGGGTGGCGGCGCACGATGTCGACCCGCACCGTGATCGATTTCTGTCCCTTGTCGGAGACGACGATCCCCTGCCGCACCTTGGCCGCGTTCGCGTCCTTCTCGGCGCGGGGCGTCCCGGTGCCGGCGGTCTTCTTGGCCTTGGCCCCAGCCCGCTCCTTGCGCCGTTCGGCAGCATGCCGCTTCCGCTCGGCCAGCCGCGCGGCCGTCCGCTCCTCCGGCGACTGCTGCGGGCCGGGCTTGTGCGGGCGGCGGGATTTCTCGAGTCGACGCTTCTCCTTCCAGGGAAGCTGATCCTCCTCAGACGTCTCGGCCTCTGCCGCAGGCGCCTCGGCGGCCGGGGCATCCGCCTCCTCGGCCGGAGCCTCCTCGTCAGCGTCAGACTCCTCTGACGCGGGTGGCGCCGGAGAGGGGGGGTCCGAGGCGGAAGCGGCGTCCGTTCCTCGCCCCTCCGGCTCCTCAGCCTCACCCTCCTGCTCCTCTGGCGAGGAACCCAGCGCAGCCTCGGACCCCTCCTCCTCGGCGACAGGACCCGCGTCCTGAGGCGCCTCGTCCTGAGGGGTCTCTTCAGTGGTGTCTTTTTTCTCGTCCTCGCTCATTTCCTAAGCTCTCTCTCGACGTCGATACCGCGCTCCTTGGCCACGGTCAGCAGCCGCGCCACGTCCCGCTTCGCCTGACCGAGCCGCGCCGTGTTCTCCAGCTCGCCAGTCGCGTGCCGGAAGCGCAGGTTGAACGACTCTTTCTTGGCGTCGATCAGCTTCGCCACCAGCTCGTCGTCTTTCATGTCGTGGACCTCGGCCGCATTCATCCGGCCTCCGCCCCCTCGCGCATCACGAACTTGGTCTTGATGGGAAGCTTGTGACCCGCGAGGCGCAGCGCCTCGCGGGCGAGGTCCTCGGGAACGCCGGCCAGCTCGAACATCACCTTGCCGGGCTTGACCACGGCGACCCAGCCCTCGGGGTTGCCCTTACCGGAGCCCATCCGCGTCTCGGCGGGCTTCTTGGTGTAGGGCTTGTCGGGGAAGATGTTGATCCAGACCTTGCCGCCGCGTTTGATCTTGCGCGTCATCGCGATACGAGCGGCCTCGATCTGGCGGTTGGTGATCCAGCCGCGGTCGAGTGCCTTCAGCCCGTACTCGCCGAAGGCGACATGGCTGCCGCCCTTGGTGTTGCCGCGCATCCGGCCGCGCATCTGCTTGCGGTGCTTGACCCGCTTAGGCATCAGCATCAGCGACCGCCTCCTCCGTCACGCCGGCCGCCGCCGCCGCGACCCCGTCCGCCACCGCCGCCGCCCTGCGGCTCGCCCTCGGCCGCGATCTGGTCCGAGCGGAAGCCCTCGGGCATCACCTCGCCCTTGTTGATCCAGCATTTGACGCCGATCCGGCCGGCGGTGGTGCGCGCCTCGAAGAAGCCGTAGTCGATGTTGGCGCGCAGGGTGTGCAGCGGCACGCGACCGTCGGCGTAGCTTTCGGTCCGCGCCATCTCCGAGCCGCCGAGGCGGCCGGACACCTGGAGCTTCACCCCCTGGGCGCCGGAGCGCATCGCCGAAGTCAGGGCGCGTTTCATCGCCCGCCGGAAGGCAACCCGGTTCTGCAGCTGCTCGGCGATCGACTGGGCGACCAGTTTGGCGTCGAGCTCGGGGCGCTTCACCTCGCGGATGTTGACCTTGACCGGCTTGCCGGTCAGCTTGTGCAGCTCCTTGCGCAGGGCGTCGACTTCGCTGCCGGATTTGCCGATCACGATGCCGGGGCGCGCGGTGTGGATGTCAACCGAGACCTCGCCGCGGCGCTCGATCGTGATGTCCGAGAGGCCTGCGTGGGCGAGTTTGCCTTCGATATGGGAGCGGATCTTCAGATCCTCCTCGAGCACGTCGGCGAAGCCCTTCTCGTCGAACCAGTTCGATTTCCAATCCTGGATGTAGCCGACGCGGAAGCCGGTCGGGTGGATCTTCTGTCCCATCAGAAATCCTCGCCTTCGGGACTCAGCGCCACAGCGATGTGGCTGGTCCGCTTGTTGATCGGGGTCGCCCGGCCAAGCGCCCGCGGCCGGTAGCGGCGCAGCGTCGGCCCTTCGTCGACGGTGATCTCGGCGATCCGCATCTCGTCGGCGATCAGCTCGTGGTTGTTCTCCGCGTTGGCGACGGCCGACTCGATCAGCTTGCCGATGTCCTGCGCCGCGCCGCGCGGCGAGAACTGGAGCAGCGCCCGCGCCTTGTCGATGTGCAGGCCGCGAACCTGGTCGGCGACGAGGCGCGCCTTGCGCGGCGCGACCCGCACGTAGCGGGAACTGGCGCGGATCACGATCGGGGCGGGCTTCGCCTTTGGTTTCTCTTTCGCCGGCTCTTTTTTCGCAGCCGGTTTTTTCGCGCCCTCTTTTTTCGGCGCGGCTTTTTTCGGCTGTTTTTTGGGGGAAGTTTTCTTTGCCGTCTCTTTTTTCGGCGCGGCTTTTTTCGCAGGCGTTTTTCCCTCGCCTTTCCTATCCCCGTCTTTTTTGTTCTTTGATTTGGGGGCGTTGGGGTCGCGCTGCTTCTTCTCGACCGCCATCGCTACTCACCCTTCCCGGTGCCGGAGTGGGCGCGGAAGGTGCGGGTCGGGGCGAACTCGCCGAGCTTGTGGCCGACCATCGACTCGGAGATGAAGACAGGAACGTGCTTGCGGCCGTCGTGGACGGCGATCGTGTGGCCGACCATGTCGGGGAAGACGGTCGAGGTCCGCGACCAGGTTTTGACCATCTGCTTCTGGCCGGACTCGTTCATCGCCGAGATCCGCTTCATCAGCGCCGCTTCCACCCACGGCCCCTTTTTGGTCGAGCGCCCCATCGTTAGCGCTTCTTCTTCCCGCGGCGGCGGCCACGCACGATGTAGCGGTCGGACTGCTTGCCCTTCTTGCGGGTGCGGTAGCCGAGCGTCGGCTTGCCCCAGGGCGTGACCGGGTGGCCGCCGGGGGTGTGGTGGGCCTCGCCGCCGCCGTGCGGGTGGTCGACCGGGTTCATCGCCACGCCGCGCGTCTGCGGCCGCTTGCCCTTGTGCCGGCTGCGGCCGGCCTTGCCGACCTTCATGTTCTGGTGCTCGGCGTTGGAGAGCTGGCCGACCGTGGCCCGGCACTCGGCGCGGACCATCCGCATCTCCGAGGAGGGCAGGCGCAGGGTCACCATCTCGCCCTCCTTCGCCACCAGCTGGATCGCGGTGCCGGCGGCGCGGCCCATCTTGCCGCCCTGGCCCGCGGTCAGCTCGACGTTGTGGACGATCGTGCCGGTCGGCATGTCCCCCAGCGCCATCGCGTGGCCGGGTTTGACGTCGGCGCCCTCGCCCGACTGGACGGTGTCGCCGGGCGCCAGGTTGGCCGGAGCGAGGATGTAGCTCTTCTCGCCGTCGGCGTAGTGGATCAGCGCGATGTAGCAGCTGCGGTTCGGGTCGTACTCGATGCTCGCGACCTTGGCCGGCACGCCGTCCTTGCGGCGCTTGAAGTCGATCTTGCGGTAGCGCCGCTTGGCGCCGCCACCGCGGTGGCGCGCGGTGACGCGGCCGTTGACGTTGCGCCCGCCGGACTTGCGCAGGCCCTCGGTCAGCTTGCGCTCCGGCTCCGACGCGGTCAGCTGCTCGCGCAGCGGGTAGGTGGCGAAGCGGCGCCCGGGGCTGGTCGGTTTGGTTTTGCGGTTCGGCATCTTCGTCGTCCCTATGCGGTCTCGGCGCCTTCGAACAGCTCGATCCGCTCGCCCGGCACGAGCTGGACGATCGCCTTCTTCCAGCCGCGGGTGCGGCCTTTGCTCAGGTTGCGGCGCTTCGGCTTCGGGTCGCACCTTGGAGGTGCGCACCTGCGGCCACGCCGACGTCGAAGATCTCTTCGACCGCGGCGGCGATCTGGGTCTTGTGGGCGCGGTCGTCGACCCTGAACGTGTACTTGCCTTCGGCGATCAGCGCGTAGCTCTTCTCCGAGACGACCGGGCGGATGATGACGGTGCGCGCGTCCATCAGGCCAGCCTCCCCTTCAGCTGTCTCCAGCGCCTTCTCGGAGATCGCCAGCGAGGCGGCGCCGATCACGTCGGCGACGCCGATCGCCCCGACCTCGGCGACCGTGACCCGGTCGATGTTGCGGAAGCTCTTCAGCGCGCCGGTCTCCTCGGCGTCGAGGACGACCAGGGTCGGGCTGCTTGGCGCCCCATTTCTCCAGCGCCTGCGCGGCCGCTTTGGTCGACGGCGTCTCGAAGACGGCGGCGTCGAGCACGGCGACGCTGCCGCGCTCGGCGTGGACGGAGAGCGCCGCCCGCATCGCCTTGCGGCGCGCCTTGCGATTGACCTTGACCGTGTAGTGGCGCGGCTTGGGGCCGAAGGCGACGCCGCCGCCGAAGCGGTTGGGGACGCCGAGCGTGCCGGCGCGGGCGCGGCCGGTGCCCTTCTGCCGCCAGGCCTTGGCGGTGGTGAAGGCGACCTCGCCGCGGGTCAGGGTCGAGGCGGTGCCGCGCCGCCGCGCGGCGAGGTCGGCGCGCGCCGTCTCGTGCACCAGCGATTGGTGGAAGGGCTCGGCGAAGAGCTCTTTCGGCAGGTCCGCTTTGGCCGACTTGCCGAGGACGGCGGCTTTAGCCATCGGTCCTCACCTCGATCACCGCGTTGCGCGAGCCGGGCACCGAGCCCTTGAGCAGCAGCAGGTTGCGCTCGGCGTCGACCTCGGCGACTTCGAGTCCGCGCTGGGTCGTCCGCTTGTTGCCCATCTGGCCGGGCATCCGCTGGCCTTTGAAGACGCGGCCGGGGAAGGCGCTGGCGCCGATCGAGCCCGGCGCCCTGACGTTGTGCGAGCCGTGGCTGACCGGGCCGCGGCTGAAGTTGTGGCGCTTGATCCCGCCCTGGAAGCCCTTGCCG
This sequence comes from uncultured Solirubrobacterales bacterium, assembly GCA_963782685.1. GTDB lineage: Bacteria > Actinomycetota > Thermoleophilia > Solirubrobacterales > 70-9 > VRUE01. The sequence goes on along the minus strand of CAWAKV010000003.1, from coordinate 183,978 downwards.
ATCGAGATGCCGGAGACCTTGACCCGCTGGCCGGCCTCGAAGGCGGCGACGGTGACGTCGTCGCCCACCTTGGGGCCCTCCTCGGCGCCGAGATCCTCGTCGCGGAACTCGGCCAGGTGGCGCATCGGCCGGCGCGCCGGCCTTCTTCAGGTGGCCCAGCTCGGCCTTGCTCAGCTTGCGCTCCTCGACCTCGTCGAAGGCGAGCTGCACGGCGGCGTAGCCGTCGCGCTCGGCCTCGCGCACGGCGGTCACCTTGCAGGGACCCGCCTCGATCACGGTCACCGGCACGACCGTGCCGTCCTCGCGGAAGACCTGCGTCATGCCGAGCTTCTTGCCGAGGATCGCAGCCATCGCACACCTAGAGGCGGATCTCGATGTCGACGCCGGCCGGCAACGAGTCGAGCCGCTGCAGGGAGTCGACGGTTTTCGGCGACGGCTGGAGGATGTCGATCAGCCGCTTGTGGGTGCGGATCTCGAAGTGCTCGCGCGAGTCCTTGTCCTTGAACGGGGACCTGATCACGCAGTAGACGTTTTTCTCCGTGGGCAGGGGGACCGGGCCGGAGACGCTGGCGCCGGTGCGCTCCGCCGTCTCGACGATCTCGCGCGCAGCCCGATCTATGGCGTCGTGGTCGTACGCCTTCAGTCGGATCCGGATTTTCTGTGCCGCGATGGTCGCCACGGTTGTTTCTCTTCTTTTCCTCCTTGCGCAGTCTTTACCGCGCCGAAGGGGCGCCGCCCCTTGGTGGTGGGGCGCCGCCCCCGGTCGTATGTCTTTTTAGTTTTCTCGCTGCCGGGCGGCAGCGAAAGGGCGGGCTCCTGCCCGCCCTCCAGGGACTACTCGATGATGCTCGCGACGACCCCCGAGCCGACGGTCCGGCCACCCTCGCGGATTGCGAAGCGCAGGCCCTGGTCCATCGCGATCGGCTGGATCAACTCGATCGTCATCTCGACGTTGTCGCCCGGCATCACCATCTCGGTCCCCTCGGGGAGGTTGGCGATCCCGGTCACGTCGGTCGTGCGGAAGTAGAACTGAGGCCGGTAGCCGGAGAAGAACGGCGTGTGACGGCCACCCTCCTCCTTCTTCAGGCAGTAGACCTCGGCTTTGAACTTGGTGTGCGGGGTGATCGAACCCGGCTTGCAGAGCACCTGCCCGCGCTCGATCTCCTCGCGCTTGGTGCCGCGCAGCAGGGCGCCGATGTTGTCGCCGGCCTGACCCTGGTCGAGGATCTTGCGGAACATCTCGACCCCGGTGACGACGGTCGTCGTGGTGTCGGTGATGCCGACGATCTCGACCTCGTCGCCGGTGTTGACGATCCCCTGCTCGACGCGGCCGGTGGCGACGGTGCCGCGGCCGGTGATCGAGAAGATGTCCTCGATCGGCATCAGGAAGGGTTTGTCGAGGTCGCGCTCGGGCTGCGGGATGTAGGAGTCGAGCGCCTCGGCCAGCTCGAAGATCGCTTTCTGGGCCTCTTCGTCGCCCTCGAGCGCCTTCAGCGCCGAGCCTTTGACGATCGGCGTGTCGTCGCCGGGGAAGTCGTACTCGTTGAGCAGGTCCTTGACCTCCTCCTCGACCAGCTCGACCAGCTCGTCGTCGTCGACCTGGTCGATCTTGTTGAGGAAGACGACCACGTGCGGGACGTTGACCTGGCGGGCGAGCAGGATGTGCTCGCGGGTCTGCGGCATGACGCCGTCGGCGGCCGAGACGACCAGGATCGCGCCGTCCATCTGCGCCGCGCCGGTGATCATGTTCTTCACGTAGTCGGCGTGGCCGGGGCAGTCGACGTGGGCGTAGTGGCGGTTCTCGGTTTCGTACTCGACGTGCGAGGTCGCGATCGTGATCCCGCGCTCCTTCTCCTCCGGGGCGTTGTCGATCTCCTCGAAGCTCTTCGCCTCGGTGTCGCCTTTGCCGGAGAGCGTGGTGGTGATCGCGGCCGTCAGCGTCGTCTTGCCGTGGTCGATGTGACCGATCGTGCCGACGTTCACGTGCGGCTTGTCGCGCTCGAACTTCTCCTTTGACATCGCTCTCCGTTCTACCTTTCGAAGTTGGGGTTTTTTGCCTGCTGCCTGCGGGCGAACCTGGGAAATATAGCCAGATTCACGAGGTCGCTCCTACCGGCTCGCCCGACCGGTGCTCGACGATCTCCTCGGCGATGTTGGACGGGACCTCCTCGTAACGCTCGAACTGCATCGTGTAGGTGGCCCGGCCCTGGGTCGAGGATCGCAGATCGGTGGCGTAGCCGAACATCTCGCCGAGCGGGACGAAGGCCTGCACGGCGAGCGCGTTGCCGCGCTGCTCCTGGCCCTGCACCTTGCCGCGCCGGCGCGAGAGGTCGCCGATCACGTCGCCGAGGAAGTCCTCGGGGGTGACGACCTCGACCGCCATCACCGGCTCGAGCAGGACCGGGTCGGCCTTGCGGGCGGCCTCCTGGATCGCCATCGAGCCGGCGATTTTGAAGGCCATCTCCGAGGAGTCGACGTCGTGGAAGGAGCCGTCGATCAGTTCGACTTTGACGTCGACCATCGGGTAGCCGGCCTTGACGCCGTTCTCCAGCGCCTCTTTGCATCCCCTGTTCGGCGGGCCGATGAATTCGCCGGGGATGGCGCCGCCCTTGATTTTGTTGACGAACTCGAAACCCTCGCCCGGCGCCGGCTCGGCGTTGATCACGACGTGGCCGAACTGGCCGCGGCCGCCGGTCTGGCGGACGAAGCGCGCCTCGACCTTCTTGACCTCCTTGCGGATCGTCTCGCGGTAGGCGACCTGGGGTTTGCCGACGTTGGCGTCGACTTTGAACTCGCGCAGCATGCGGTCGACGATCACCTCGAGGTGGAGCTCGCCCATCCCGTGGATCAGGGTCTGGCCGGTCTCCTCGTCGGATTCGATCCGGAAGGTCGGGTCCTCCTCGCCGAGGCGCTGCAGGGCGGTCCCCATCTTCTCCTGGTCGGCTTTCGTTTTCGGCTCGATCGCGACCGCGATCACCGTCTCGGGGAATTCGATGCTCTCCAGCGCGATCGGGGCGTCGGGCGCGGCCAGCGTGTCGCCGGTACCCGTTTCCTTGAGGCCGACCCCGGCGCAGATGTCGCCCGAGTACACCTCCTCGATCTCCTCGCGGCTGTTGGCGTGCATCATCAGCAGCCGCCCGATCCGCTCGGTCCTGCCCGTTTTGACGTTGAGCACACGGCCGCCCGCCTCGAGCTTGCCCGAGTAGACGCGGAAGTAGGTGAGTTTGCCGACGTAGGGGTCGGTCATGATCTTGAAGGCGAGCGCAGCGAAGGGCCCGCTGTCGTCGGCGGGGCGCTCGGCCTCGGTTGGCTCGTCGTCGCCCTTGCCGGCTGGCAACAGACCCGTTACGGGCGGAACCTCGAGCGGCGAGGGCAGCAGCTCGACGATCGCGTCGAGCAGCGGCTGCACGCCCTTGTTCTTGAACGAGGAGCCACAGAGCACCGGCGTCACCTTGGTCTCGAGGCAGGCGCGGTGCAGCGACGTGGCGATCCGCTCGTGGGGAATCTCCTCCTCGGCGAGGTAGGCCTCCATCAGCTCGTCGTCGTAGTCGGCGCAGGCCTCGATCAGCTGGGTGCGGTACTGCTCGGCTTTCTCCTGCAGGTCGGCGGGGATCTCCTCGACCTCGAACTCGGTGCCGAGCTCGTCCTTCCAGACCAGCGCCTTCATCTCGACCAGGTCGACGACGCCGATGAAGTCGCCCTCGCTGCCGATCGGCAGCTGGATCGGCAGCGGGTTGGCGCCGAGGCGGTCCACCATCGTCTCGCACCGAGTTGAAGAAGTCGGCGCCGGTGCGGTCCATCTTGTTGATGTAGGCGATCCGCGGCACCTTGTACTTGTCGGCCTGGCGCCAGACGGTCTCCGACTGCGGCTCGACCCCGGCGACGGCGTCGAAGACGGCGACGGCGCCGTCGAGGACGCGCAGGCTGCGCTCGACCTCGACCGTGAAGTCGACGTGGCCCGGCGTGTCGATGATGTTGATCCGGTGCCCCTCCCACTCGCAGGCGGTCGCGGCGGAGGTGATCGTGATGCCGCGTTCCTGCTCCTGCTCCATCCAGTCCATCACGGCGGCGCCCTCGTGGACCTCGCCCATTTTGTGGGTGCGGCCGGTGTAGTAGAGGATGCGCTCGGTCGTCGTCGTCTTACCGGCGTCGATGTGCGCCATGATCCCGATGTTGCGCGTTTTCTCTAGGGGGAAGCTGCGTGGCATGGTCTTAAGGTAAGCGTTGGCGTTGCTTATGAAGTGGGGACGAGAGAAACCTGGGAAGTCGAGGCCTGCCGGCAAGAGTCGCCGGGATCGGCGCATGAAAAAGGCCCTCGCGGGCCCGGCGAAACGCACTGCGAAAAAGAAGCCTGAGCGACGCGCGATGATAGCAGCGGTCCGGCGCCGGGCAATGGTCGCGCGGGTGCGGGCGGAAGCCTGGACGCGAACGCCGACCGCGCCTCAACGCGCTGCTCGTGCAGGCGCCGCGGGTGGGCGCCTGGACGCGGGCGGCGGACCGGCGCCTCAACCGGCTGCTGGTCGGCACCTGGCCCCGGCTCGTCGCGGCGGAGCGCCGTGCACGGGCGGTGCGCCCGCTGGGCGCGGTGGGCTGGCCGCCGGCTGCGGCCCGTCGGCGCGCGCCTCTTCCGCATCCTCTCCGTGGCCGAACGGCGGCTGCTGCGCGGCGCGCGACCTGGCGCTCCGGGCCGCGACCCGCGCCAGCGCCGTGCTCACGCCCGCAGCGGGCGATCTGCCTGGCGATCCTCGCCGCGGCCGACCTGCCTGATCGTCGCCCAGTTCGTCGACTACCGCGCGGTCGAGATCGGCCAGCCCGGCTACGCGGGCCTGCCGGCCGCGGCGCCGCCCACGGTCGGCGCCGAGACCGCCGGCCAGGCCCACGCCTACCTGCTCGTCCCGGTGGCGCTGCTCGCCGCGGCTGCTCGCCCTGATCGCGCTGCGCAACGAGCGCCGCCGCGGGCTCGGGCGGGTCGTCTTCGCCCTCGGCGCTGCTCAGCCTCGCCGTCGATCCTCCTGGTCGACCTGCCGGCCGGGCTCGACGCCGGCGCCGAGGCGACGCGCTTCTCCGGCGCGACCGCGGTCCTCTACGACGGCTTCTACGCCGAGATCGCCGCCGCGGCGGGGCTGATGCTGGGCGGCGCGCTTGCTCGTTCTGGCCCCAAAAGCGGCGGCCCGCTACCATGCGCGGCCGTGCCGAACACGAACCAACTTATTCGCAAGGGCCGCAAGCGCCCTAAGAAGAAGACGACGACGCCGGGCCTCAAGTCGGGGCAAGGGCGCAAGAAGAGGGTCGCGGCGCCGCAACGGCGCGGTGTCTGCACCCGCGTCGCCACGGTAACGCCGAAGAAGCCGAACTCGGCCCTGCGCAAGATCGCCCGTGTGCGGCTGACCAACGGGATGGAGGTCACCACCTACATCCCCGGCGAGGGCCACAACCTGCAGGAGCACTCGGTGGTGCTGGTCCGCGGCGGCCGAGTCAAGGACCTGCCGGGCGTCCGCTACAAGGTCGTCCGCGGCACGCTCGATGCCGCCGGCGTCTCCGACCGCAAGCAGGCCCGCTCCCTCTACGGCGTCAAGGCTTCCTAGTGATGCCGCGCCGCTCCGCAGCCCAGATCCGCCCGGTCGAACCCGACGCGCGCCACCGCAACCGGCTCGTCCAGCAGGTGATCAACAAGATGATGAGCGACGGCAAGAAGTCGCTTGCCGAGCGGATCGTCTACGACGCGCTGGCGATCGTCGGCGAGCGCTCCGGCGAGGATCCGGTCGAGACGCTCGAGGCGGCGGTCAAACAGCTGACCCCGGTGCTCGAGGTCCGCTCGCGCCGGGTCGGCGGCGCCACCTACCAGGTGCCGGTCGAGGTCCCCGCCCGGCGTGCCCGCACCCTCGCCGTGCGCTGGCTGGTCGACTTCTCCCGCAACCGCCGCGAGTACTCGATGTCCGAGCGCCTCGCGAGCGAAATCCTCGACTCGATCCAGCAGCAGGGCGGCGCCTGGAAGCGCAAGGACGACATCTACCGCATGGCCCAGGCCAACAAGGCCTTCGCGCACTACCGCTGGTAGACGTGGGACGCGCCTGGCGGCGTCCTCAGTCGTTCGGACGGTCACGACGGAGTGCGCTCCCCTCACCTCACTCCCTGGTCCTTGCCAGCCACGCCCGCACGGCTCTTAAGGTTAGATATGAGCAGGCCGATCCTCGCCGTCGACGTCGACGGCGTCATCTCCCTGTTTGGGTTCGACGAGCCGCCGGACAAGTCGGAAGCGAAGTTCGAGCTGGTCGACGGGATGGTGCATTGCATCTCGCTCGTGGCCGGGGGATCGGTTGAAGCGGCTGGGGGAGCATCTACGACCTGGTCTGGGCGACCGGGTGGGAGGACAAAGCGAACGACTACCTGCCGAACATCCTCGGGCTGCCGGAGCTGCCCGTACCTCAGCTTCGACGGCGCCGCGCGCTTCGGCTCGGCCCACTGGAAGCTGGGGCCGCTCGACGCGTACGGCAAGGGGCCGGCCGGTGGCCTGGATCGACGACAGCTTCGACGAGAGCTGCTACGAGTGGGCGCGGGAACGCGAGGAGCCGACCCTGCTCGTCCCCACCGAGTCCCACCTCGGCCTCGAGGAGGTCCAGGTCGAGGCGCTGACGGCCTGGGCCAGGGCATCTGAGCGACGCGCAGCCCTCTACACTGAGCGATGGAGGGATTCCTGCCGATCTTCTTCCTGCTGGTCGTGCTGAAGATCCCGGTGCTGGGCGCGCTCTGGCTGATCTGGTGGGCCAGCAAGGCTCCTGAGCCGATCGACGGACGACCAGCGGCGACGGATCCGGCGACGGCGTCAGCCGCTGGCGCCCGCATTCCCAGACCCGCCGGCGGCTCAGGAGGGAGCGGCCCCAGCACGGCCGGCGGCGCTCTACAGCCGTCTGCGCCGAACGCTTGCGCTCGCGGCGAATCTCGCGCAGATAGGGGTGGAAGTCCACCTCGATCGTGTGGCGCTTGGAGGAGACGAAGCGCTTCTCCATCCACCGTTCGTAGTCCGCGATCTCCTCGCGCATCTCCGCCGGCTGGAGGTAGAGCTGCCTTGTCCGTGAGCAGGTCGGCGATCCATTCGGACTGGGCCTCGGCGATCGGCATGATCGGGCCGAGCGGCTGGATGAAGCCGATGAAGTAGAGGCCGGGGTTCTCGACCGAGACGACCCGTTTGTAGAGGGGCATGCGGTTGTCGTCGGCGGCGAAGACCGTCTCGGGCGAGGAAGGGGAACGTCGATCTTGTAGCCGGTGCAGTAGACGACGAGGTCGATCTCCTCCTCGCTGCCGTCGGCGAAACGGACCGTGCGGCCGCCGGCGAAGCGGTCGATGTTCGGCTTGACCGCGATGTCGCCGTGGCCGATCCGCGGCAGCAGCTCCGAGGAGACCGTCGGGTGCGCCTCGAGCAGCTTGTGGTCGGGCTTCGGGCAGGCCGTAGTCGGTCATCTCGCCGACCGTCATCTTCAGCAGACGGCTCATGAAGAAGCGCTGCACCGACATCGGCAGCCTAGGTGGCGACCGGCGGGGCGGCTTCGTCGATCGGCTTGCCGCCGAGGAACTTGGGGATGACGTAGGCGCCGCGGCGCATCGCGAGGAAGGTCTTCTCGGCGATCCGCGAGGACTCGACCGCGATGTCGACGGCGGAGTTGCCGATCCCGAGCACCAGCACCCGCTTGCCGTCGAGCACGTCGGGCTCGCGGTAGTGGTGGACGTGCATCTGCTCGCCCTCGTACTCCTCGGCGCCGGGGAAGGGCGGTTCGGGCCAGCGCGGCTTCCAGTGGTGGCCGTTGGCGACGAGCACCGCCCGGTAGGACTCGGTGCGGCGCTCGCCGTCGGCGTCCTCGACGGTCACCTTCCAGCCATCCTCCGTCCGGCTCCGCGGCTGACCACCTCGGTGCGGAACGTGATCCTCTCGGCCAGGCCGAAGCGCTCGACGTAGTCGTCGAAGTACTTGGCGACCTGGAAGTGACTCGGGTAGTCCGGGTAGTCCTCCGGCATCGGAAAGGCCTTGTAGGACATGAGCTTGCGGGCGCTGTTGATGTGCAGCGAGCGGTACGCCGACGAGGTCCCGTTGTCGTTCTCGTAGCGCCAGTTCCCGCCGATCATCGACCCCTTCTCGAAGCAGTCGAACGCGATCCCCCGCGTCGTCAGAACCTGGCAGGCGGTGATACCGGAGGACCCGGCCCCAACGATGCACACCTTCTCCGGCCTGGCCACGCAGCCAAATCTACCCATCGCGAGTGCGCAGGGGTGAGCAGGTTCACCCCTTGGGTCCGTAGAGCAAATGGGCAATCGATTCGAAGCTTGGTCCATCGGGATTCAAAACCAACGAAAGGAGACCCCCGATGACCAGCAAGAGCAAGTTCCGCCCCTCCCCCGCCCTCGTGATCAGCTGCGTTGCGCTGTGCCTGGCGCTCGTCGGCACCGCGCGTTGCGGCACCGAAGCTCGCCGTTCGCTCGGCGCAGATCGTCAACGGCACGATCCGCACCGCCGACCTCGGCAAAGACGCGGTCAAGTCGCCGAAGATCGCCGACGCGACGGTCAGCGCCAACGACCTCGGCACCGACTCGGTCGGTGAGGACGAGATCGCCAAAGACGCGGTCAAATCGGACGAGATCGCCGAAAACGCGGTCGCCTCGCCCGAGGTGGCTCCGGACTCGCTGACCGCCGGTGACCTCGCCCCCAACTCGGTCGGCAGCTCCGAGGTGGCCGATGGGTCGCTGACCCAGGCCGACCTGGGCGTCAACTCGGTCGGCGCCACCGAGCTCGCGGCTGACGCCGTCAGCGCTGACGAGCTGGCGACGGTCAACGTCCGCACCGCCAGCAAAGCAATCGCCAACGGTGCCAGCGAGGGCGTCAGCGTCAGCTGCGCAGCCGGCGAGCAGATCCTCTCCGGCGGCGGCCAGCCCGGTCACTTCGGAGTTGAGATGACCTCGAGCCGCCCGAGCGGCAACGGCTGGCTCTACCAGGCCCGCAACACCAGCGGCAGCAACTCGACGATCACCGTCTACGCCGTCTGCCTCTCCGCGTAGGTCACATCGAAGCTGCATTCAGCGTCGGATAGCGACGCCGGATGCAGTTTCACCGCTCAGCTAAAGAAAGAAGCAAGCACAAGACGGCCGGGGCCCAGTGCCCCGGCCGTCTTGCGTTGGTGAAGGGACGGGGGTGCCCCTCTGGAGGAACTTGTGAGCCGCAAAACCTTGGTCCCTCTGACCAGGCCGAACGCGGGTTCCGCCGGAGGGCTCCCCCGTCCCTTCGACCGACCGCCTATTCGCCCGGGCTTTTGAACTGGCTACCGGCGAAGTTGAAGAGTTTGCCGTCGGCCCCCTGCACCAGCGTCTGGTTGCCCTCGCCGATCGCGTTGGGCGCCACCGGGTCGAGGACGGGGTCGTTGCCGCGGATGTAGGCGTCCCAGTTGTAGTTGATCTTTTCGAAGACGCGGCGCCGGTACTCGCTCGCCGACTGGATGATCTGCGTCGTTTCCTGCAGCGTGACGAAGGTCTGCGCCTGCCGTTCGGACTGGTTGACGCTGGGATCCCAGCTCTGCCAGGTGCGCAGCAGGGCATCGCCGATCGTCCCGGGCACGCCGTTGTAGGCAGCGATGTAGCTGTAGTAGAGGCGCCAGGTGCCGTCGCCGACGGTGAAGACGCCGGCGATCACGTAGGCGCTGCCGCCTTTCCCGTTCGAGTCGAAGGCAACCTGGAACATGCCCGAGTCGAAATTCGGGCCGAGCAGGCCAGCGCTGTTCGGAACCTGGCTGACCACCCTCAGGTTGCTGACGTTTGCGCCCGCCTGGTTGAGCCAGAGCGGCCAGGCCTGCTCGAGCGCCTGGCCAACCGGCATGAACGGAACGAAGATCCCGGGGCAGGGCGGGAAGAGGCAGGTTCCCGGTTCGAAGAATCCGGCCACGACGCCGAAGGCGTAGCTGCCCAGGTCCGGGTGCCCCCCTTCGACGATCCCCTGGGCGCCCCCGGCCACCCACCCCGGCGCGTCGGGCACCATCGCCTTGGCGCTGCCGTCCGCGGTGGTGAACGGCTTCAGCGGTATCGGCGCCTCCTGTTCCTGCGTCGTGCTGGTCGGCAACCCGACCGGCCGCAGGTTGCGCGCGCTGCGGGCCATCCGCGCAAAGAGGCGGCGCTGAGCTTTCCCGATCCGTTTGGCCGTCGCCGACGCCACCGCTCGTTTGCGGTGTTTTTTGCCTTTCTTCCGCTTTGGCGGCGTCAGCGCCGTAACCGCCACGCCCCCGGGCGCCTGATCGAAGTAGACCTCGGCGACCCCACCGTTCTTCTGCTTCACCAGCAACCCGAACTGATTCGGATTCGGAGTCGCCGGCAACCCCCCACCCAACAGCGCCTCCGCAACCGTCCGCACCGACCCATCCGTGCTCAACGCCAGCAGCGTCATCTTCCCGCCCGGCCCAATTACGTCGTAAGCGCCTTTCGCGAGTTTGACCCGATACCCCCGCGGCGCCGAGATCTTGAATCCACCCGCCGCCCGCAACGTCTGCCACCCGCGTTTCTTGGAAACCGATGCCGTTTCAGCCCCCGCCGGGGCGGCAAGCAGCGTCGCCCCCACTGCTACCAGGAGCCCGCATCGTCCAGCTCTCCTCACCCAGGAAGACACCAGGGTCGACCATACCGGCTCGGCGGAAGCATTTGGTGCCCTATAGACCCCCAAATGCTTCCACGGACGGCGGGGGCGACACGGGGAAAGGGCGGGGGGCTCCTCCGCAGCTCGAGCGAGAGACAGATGGGTGAGCCCCGCCGGGGGTGCCGCGGTGGGGGAACTTGTGAGCCGCAGCCCGTCTGTCCCTTCGCCACGTGCGGGCGCGGGTTCCACCACCGCGGCACCCCCGGCGGGGCTCCTACGCTTTGTCGTCCGAGCTCTGCTCGATCTCCTGCGCCAGCTCCTCGAGCTCCTCCGCGAACGAAGGCCCGAAGCTCTCCACCGGGGCCTCGTCCCCATCGACCCCGAGCTCCGCCGCCAGCTCCTCTTCGTCGAGCAGGTCGTCGTCGCTCGGCGGCTCGATCGGCACGGCTGGTTCGACCGCCAGCGTGCGGTAGTGCTTGAGCCCGGTCGCGGCGGGGATCAGCTTGCCGATGATCACGTTCTCCTTGAGGCCGACGAGCTTGTCGCGTTTGCCCTCCAGGGCGGCGTCGGTGAGAACCTTGGTCGTCTCCTGGAAGGAGGCAGCGGAGAGGAAGGACTCGGTCGCCAGCGAGGCCTTGGTGATGCCGAGGATGACCTCCTCGCCTTTGGCCGCCGTGCCGCCATCCGCCTTGACCTGTTTGTTGAGTCGTTTGAGCGCGCCGCGATCCTCGAGCTGGCCCGGCAGCAGGCCGGTCGAGCCCTTCGACTCGATTTTCACCTTCTTCAGCATCTGCCGCGCGATCAGCTCGATGTGCTTGTCGTTGATGTCGACGCCCTGCGCCCGGTAGACCTTCTGCACCTCGGCGACGAGGTAGAGCTCGGTGTCGGTGCGACCGCGAATCGCCAGCAGGTCGGCCGGGTAGAGCGAGCCCTCGTTGAGCTGCTGCCCGACCTCGACCTTCTCGCCGTCGGCGACGTGCAGGCGGGTGCGCGGCGGGAAGCTGTAGGCGTGCTCCTCGCCGTCAGAGGCGGTGATGATCACTTTCAGCGCTTTGTCGGTCTCCTCGACCGAGACCTTGCCGGCCTCCTCGGCCATCTGCGCGAGGCCCTTCGGTTTGCGCGCCTCGAAGAGCTCGACGATGCGCGGCAGGCCCTGGGTGATGTCCTGGCCGGCGACACCGCCGGTGTGGAAGGTGCGCATGGTCAGCTGCGTGCCCGGCTCGCCGATCGACTGGGCGGCGATGATCCCCACCGCGTCGCCGATGTTGACCGTGAAGCCGGTCGCCGGGGCGATCCCGTAACAGGAGCGGCAAACGCCCGAGTCGGCATCGCACTTGAGGGTCGAGCGGACCGGCACCGTGACCTTCTCGTCGCCGAAGGCCTCGGCGATCGCCTCGACGTCGGGCAGGGTGATCTCCTGGTTGCGCTTGAGCAGTTCGCGGCCGCGCTTGGTTTCGAACTTCTTCGCCGCCAGGCGACCGAAGAGGTTGTCGTTGAGCGAGCCGTCGTCCTTGCGCAGCGCCATCTCGATGTGGTCTTTGGTCTTGCAGTCCTCGTCGCGGACGATCACGTCCTGGGCGACGTCGACCAGGCGCCGGGTCAGGTAGCCCGAGTCCGCCGTGCGCAGCGCCGTGTCGGCCAGACCCTTTCGGGCGCCGTGGGTGGAGATGAAGTACTCCAGCACCGAGAGGCCCTCCATGAAGTTGGCCTTGATCGGCCGCTCGATGATTTCGCCTTTCGGATTGGCCATCAGGCCGCGCATCCCGGCCAGCTGGCGGATCTGTTTGAACGATCCGCGGGCGCCCGAGTTGGCCATCATGAAGATCGGGTTGAGCTCGTCGAGGTTGTCCTCCATCGCCTGGGCAACCTCGTCGGTCGCTTTGTTCCAGTGCGCGGTGACCGCCTCGTGGCGCTCCTCCGCGGTGATGTAGCCGTCGTCGTACTGGCCCTGGATCTCCGCCGTCTGCTTCTCGTAGCGATCGAGGATTTCGGCCTTCTCGGGCGGCGAGACGACGTTGTTCTTGGAGACCGTGATCCCGGCCTGGGTCGCGTAGTGGAAGCCGAGGTCCTTGAAGGCGTCGAGGACGCGCGAGACTGCGGGCGCGCCGTAGGTCTCGACCAGGTCGGAGACCATCTCGTTGACGTCGCGCTTCTTCAGCGCCTGGTTGGCGAAGACGAAGCGCTCGGGGTCGAACTCCTCGCCCAGCGTGTCGGAGAGCGCCCGCTCGATCTTCTCGTTGAAGATGATCCGGCCGACCGTGGTCAGGAAGTGCTCGTGCCCCGCCCGCCGGTACTCGGCCAAGTCGTGCAGCTTGCAGCCGCCGTTCTCGTAGACCAGCTCCGCCTCCTGCGAGGAGCGGAAGACCTTCGGCGCGTTGCCATTGGGACTCTTGCCCTTCTTCAGCTCCTCGTCGCGCTTGGCCAGCTCCTCGGCCGGCGGGCCGTAGGTGAGGTAGTAGATGCCCAGCACCATGTCCTGGGTCGGCGTCGCCAGCGGCGCACCGTGGGCGGGCGAGAGGATGTTGTTGGCGGAGAGCATCAGCACCCGCGCCTCGGCCTGGGCCTCGGCGGAGAGCGGCACGTGGACCGCCATCTGGTCGCCGTCGAAATCGGCGTTGAAGGCGTGGCAGACCAGCGGGTGGACCTGGATCGCCTTGCCCTCGACCAAGATCGGTTCGAAGGCCTGGATGCCGAGGCGGTGTAGGGTCGGCGCGCGATTGAGCAGCACCGGGTGCTCGTGGATGACTTCCTCGAGCACGTCCCAGACCTCGGGCACCATCGACTCGACCATCTTCTTGGCCGCCTTGATGTTCTGCACCGCTTTGCGCTCGACCAGCTGCGCCATGATGAACGGCTTGAAGAGCTCGAGCGCCATGAGCTTGGGCAGGCCGCACTGCTGCAGCTGCAGGCTCGGCCCGGAGACGATCACCGAGCGGCCCGAGTAGTCGACGCGCTTGCCGAGCAGGTTCTGGCGGAAGCGCCCCTGCTTGCCCTTGAGCATGTCGGAGAGCGACTTGAGCGGCCGGTTGCCGGGCCCGGTTACCGGGCGGCCGCGGCGGCCGTTGTCGAACAGAGCGTCGACCGCCTCCTGCAGCATGCGCTTCTCGTTGTTGACGATGATCTCGGGGGCGCCCAGGTCGAGCAGCCTTTTCAGCCGGTTGTTGCGGTTGATCACGCGCCGGTAGAGGTCGTTGAGGTCCGACGTAGCGAAGCGGCCGCCGTCGAGCTGCACCATCGGGCGCAGCTCCGGCGGGATCACCGGCACGCAGTCGAGGATCATCCAGTCCGGCTTGTTCTCGGAGTGCAGGAAGGCGGAGGCGACCTTCAGCCGCTTCACCGCGCGCGCCTGTTTCTGGCCTTTGGAGCTGTTGATCGTCTGCTCCAGCTCCTCGCATTCGGCCTCGAGGTCGACCTGCTCGAGGAGGTCGCGCACCGCCTCGGCGCCCATCCCGCCGCGGAAGTACTCGCCCCAGCCAAACGGCGAGCCGAAGCGGTCCTTGAGCTCACGGAAGACCGTCTCGTCGTTGACGACGTCCTTCGGCTTCATCTCGGTGAAGATCTTCCAGACCTCGTCCATCCGCTCGATCGCCTCTTCGATGTAGGCCTCGGTGTCGGAGATCTCCGCCTCGAAGGTCTTGCGCAGCTCTTTGATCATTTTGGTGCGCTCGTCGTCCTTCAGCTTGCGCAGCTGCGTCGCGGTCAGTTTCAGCGAGTCGGCCCAGATGTGGTCGTCGTCGTCGAACTTTTCCTGGCCGCCCTCTTCGAGGTACTTGACCCGCCGCTCCAGCGACTCGCTCAGCTCCTGGGTGCGTTTCTGCTGTTCGGCGGCGTAGCTATCGGTGACTTTTTTGACTTCTTTCTCGAGTTTGCCGAGGTCTTTGTCGCGGGCCTCGGTATCGACCCAGGTCACCATCGAAGCAGCGAAGTAGAGGACCTTCTCCAGCTCTTTGGGAGCCATGTCGATCAGGTAGCCGATCCGACTGGGGACGCCCTTGAAGAACCAGATATGAGAGACCGGCGAAGCAAGGTCGACGTGGCCCATGCGCTCGCGACGCACCTTGGAGCGCGTCACCTCGACGCCGCAGCGCTCACAGACGATGCCCTTGTAGCGGACCCGCTTGTACTTGCCGCAGTAGCACTCCCAGTCCTTGGTCGGACCGAAGATGCGCTCGCAGAAGAGGCCGTCTTTCTCCGGCTTCAGCGTGCGGTAGTTGATCGTCTCCGGCTTGGTGACCTCGCCCCAGCTCCAGGAGCGGATCTTCTTCGAGGAAGCGAGGCCAATCTCGATCGCGTCGAAGTTGTTGATGTCGATCATCAGTCCTCCACCTTCGTCTCTTCCTTGGCCTCAGCCTCGGCGCCCTCCGCCTCGGCTCCATCGCTTCCGTTCCCACCGCTGTCGTCGCTGCCGCCCTCGCCCTCGGCGATCACCTGCTCCTCTTTCTCGTCGGCGGCGCCGTCTCCGTTGGCGCCGTCAGCGCGGACGCCGGTCAGGTCCATGCCCAGCTCCTCGGCCGCTTTCAGCAGGTCGTCGTCCTCCTCGGAGATCTCCACGTCGCCCCCTTCGGAGACGACGTTGGCGTCGAGCGAGAGGCTCTGGATCTCCTTCAGCAGGACTTTGAACGACTCGGGGATCGAGGGCTCGGGGATGTTCTCACCCTTGACGATCGCCTCGTATGCCTTGACCCGGCCGACCGTGTCGTCGGACTTGACCGTGAGCATCTCCTGCAGCGTGTAGGCGGCGCCGTAGGCCTCCAGTGCCCAGACCTCCATCTCGCCGAAACGCTGGCCGCCGAACTGCGCCTTGCCGCCCAGCGGCTGCTGGGTGACCAGCGAGTAGGGCCCGGTCGAGCGGGCGTGGATCTTGTCGTCGACCAGATGCAGCAGCTTGAGGATGTACATGTAGCCGACCGTGACCTTGCCCTCGTAGGGCTCGCCGGTACGGCCGTTGTAGAGCTGCATCGCGCCGGCCGCGCGGGCGCCGGGGCGCTCGCGCTTGTCGACGCCGAGGTCGATCCCGCGCTCCTCGTTCCGGTCCTGCCACTGGACCAGCGCCTCGTCGACGTCCTCGACGCTGGCGCCGTCGAAGACCGAGGTCGCCACGTAGACGCGGCCGTCACCCTCCTCGGAGTGCGCCTGCTTGAAGGCCTCGGAGCCGTCGTCGTACCAGCCGTTGCCGGCGACCCAGCCGAGGTGCGTCTCCAGCACCTGGCCGATGTTCATCCGGCTCGGCACGCCGAGCGGGTTGAGGATGACGTCGACCGGGGTGCCGTCGGCGAGGTGGGGCATGTCCTCTTCGGGCACGATCTTCGAGATCACACCCTTGTTCCCGTGACGGCCGGCGAGCTTGTCGCCCTCGGCGATCTTGCGCTTGGTCGCGACGTAGACGCGGACCAGGTCATTGACGCCGGGCGGCAAGTCGTCACCATCGTCGCGGCTGAAGGTGAGCACGTCGATGACGACGCCGCCCTCGCCGTGCGGGACCTTGAGCGAGGTGTCGCGGACCTCGCGCGCCTTCTCCTTGAAGATCGCGCGGATCAGCTTCTCCTCGGCGGTCAGCTCGGTCTCGCCCTTGGGCGTCACCTTGCCAACCAGCAGATCGCCCGAGATCACCTCGGCGCCGACGCGGACGATGCCGCGCTCGTCGAGGTTGCGCAGGCTCTCCTCGGAGCGGTTGGGGATGTCGCGGGTGATCTCCTCGTCGCCGAGCTTGGTCGTGCGGGCGTCGATCTCGTACTCCTCGATGTGGATCGAGGTCATTTCGTCGTCCTTGACCAGGCGCTCGGAGAGGATGATCGCGTCCTCGAAGTTGTAGCCCTCCCAGGACATGAAGGCGACCAGGCAGTTCTTGCCGAGGGCGATCTCGCCGCCCGCGGTCGAGGAGCCGTCGGCAAGCACGTCGCCCGTCTTGACCTTCTGGCCGGTGGAGACGATCGGCCGCTGGTGGATGATCGTCCCCTGGTTGGAGCGCATGAACTTGTGCAGCGGGTACTCGTCTTTCTTCGAGCCGGAGGTGACGACGATCGACTCGGAGTCGACGTGGCTGACCTCGCCCTCGTTGAGGGCGAGCGTGACGTCGCCGGTGTCGACCGCGGCACGGCGCTCCATGCCGGTGCCGATCAGCGGCGGCTCGGGCTTCAGCAGCGGCACCGCCTGGCGCTGCATGTTGGAGCCCATCAGCGCCCGGTTGGCGTCGTCGTGCTCGAGGAAGGGGATCAGCGCCGTCGCCACCGACCAGATCTGGGTCGGCGAGACGTCCATCAGGTCGACTTCCTTGGGCGCGGCGCTCGCGTACTCCTGCTCGGAGGCGCGCACCAGCACCTGCGGGCCTTTCAGCTTCTTGGTGTTGGGATCGACCTCGGCGTTCGCCTGGGCGATCACCTTGTCCTCCTCCTGGGTCGCGTCGAGGTGGACGATCTCGTCGGTGACTGCCCCGTCCTTCACCACCAGGTAGGGGGTGGTGACGAAGCCGTGCTCGGAGATCTGCGCGTAGGAGGAGAGCGAGCCGATCAGGCCGATGTTCGGCCCCTCCGGCGTCTCGATCGGGCACATGCGGCCGTAGTGGGTCGGGTGCACGTCGCGCACCTCGATCGGTGCCCGCTCACGCGTCAGGCCGCCGGCGCCGAGCGCCGAGAGGCGGCGGCGATGGGTCAGCCCGGCCAGCGAGTTGGTCTGGTCCATGAACTGGGAGAGCTGCGAGGACCCGAAGAACTCCTTCAGCGCTGCCACGACCGGGCGGATGTTGATGATCGTCTGCGGCGTGATCGCGTCGGCGTCTTCGGTGGTCAGCCGCTCGCGGACGACGCGCTCCATCCGGTAGAGGCCGATGCGGAAGGCCTCCTGGATCAACTCGCCGACCGTGCGCAGGCGGCGGTTGCCGAAATGCTCGTACTCGTCGAGGTGCTCGGCGACCGGCTCGCGCGGGTAGGTGATCGCCTCCGCGGCGTAGTCCTTGATCGGGTGCTCCTCGTCGATCTCCTCGGGGATGCCGAGCAGCTTCGGCAGGCTGACGAGCTCCTTGATCAGGGCGATGATGTCGTCGTGGGTGAGGACCCGGTTGTCGAGGTCGATGTCGAGGTCGAGCCGGGCGTTGAGCTTGTAGCGGCCGACCCTGGTCAGGTCGTAGCGCTTGGGGTCGAAGAAGAGCTGCTCGAGCAGCGCTTTGGCGGCGTCGACCGAGGGCGGCTCGCCGGGGCGCTGCTTTTTGAACAGCTCGATCAGGGCGCCTTCTTCCGAGCGGGTCGCCTCGGTGTCGGCCTCGATCGTGTGCCGCAGGTAGACCGAGTTGTCGAACATCTTGAGGATCTGCTCGTCCTCGACGTAGCCCATCGCGCGCAGCAGCACCGTCACCGGCAGTTTGCGCTTGCGGTCGATGCGGACGAAGACTTTCCCTTTTTTGTCGACTTCGAGCTCCAGCCAGGAGCCGCGGGCCGGCATCAGGTTGGCGATGAAGACCTGTTTTTCGGGGTCCTTCGGCGCCATCACGTAGGCGCCGGGCGAGCGCACGAGCTGGGTGACGACGACGCGCTCGGTGCCGTTGATGATGAAGGTGCCGCGCTCGGTCATCCATGGGAAGTCGCCCATGAAGACGGCCTGCTCGCGGATCTCGCCGGTCTCCTTGTTCTGGAAGGCGACGGTCGCCGTCAGCGGCCGCGAGTAGGTCATGTCCTTCTCGCGGCACTCCTCGATCGAGTGCGGCGGCTCCTCGAACTTGAACTCGCTGAAGACGATGGCGAGATTCCCCGTGTAGTCCTCGATCGGGGATATGTCGTCGATGGTCTCTCGCAGCCCGCCCCCCTTGGGATCGGTCAGCTCTTCGAACGAGCGACGCTGGATATCGATCAGGTGGGGGACTTCGAGAGGGTTTTGTAGTCGGGAGAAACTCCTGCGGGTTACGGGGGCAGCGTTGGAACGTGCCAAAGTCGGCGACTCCTCAGGCGGTCAGAGGGACGTGGATACAGCGCAGATATGGGCAGGGGGTGACAACAGGCGCGCGACCACGAAAAATAACACACGCGGCCGCTCGGGCGCGCACTCGGCTCCCTGCCTGGAGTCCGAGCGCGCAAGATCGGGCTTTATTTGAGCTCGACCGTCGCTCCAGCCTCCTCCAGTTCCCCCTTGATCTTCTCGGCCTCGTCGCGCTCGACGCCCTCTTTGATCGCTTTCGGCGCCTCGTCGACGATCGCCTTGGCCTCTTTCAGGCCGAGCCCGGTGGCAGCGCGGACGACCTTGATCACCGGCACCTTCTGGCCGCCGACCTCGGTCAGGACGACGTCGACGGTCGAGGCCTCCTCGCCACCGCCGTCTCCGTCGCCAGCCGGGGCACCGGCGGCGGCCGGCGCGGCCGCGGCGACCGCGGTCGCGGAGACGCCGAACTCCTCCTCGAGCGCCTTGATCCGCTCGGAGAGCTCGAGCACCGAGATGCCTTTCAGCTCCTCGATCCAATCCTCAGTTTTCACTTTGGTTGCCATCAGGCCTCTTTCTCCTTTTGTTCTTGAAGCTGCTGAAGTTGGTTTGCCAGGCCCGAGACCATCGAGCCGAGGCCGCGGACGAGACCGGTGAGCGGGCTGGCGACGACGCCGGCGAGCTGGCCGTCGAGCACTTCGCGCGCCGGCAGGCGGGCGATCGACTTGAACTTTTCCTCGTCGAGGGCGAGATCGCCCATGAAGCCGCCCTTGAAGGTGAGGACCTCGTGCTCTTTGTTGAAGGTCGAGATCGCCTTCGCCGCCTGGGCGGTGTCGCCGCGGACGAAGGTCAGCGCGGTCGGGCCCTGGAGCAGCTCGCCGAGACGCTCCTCGCCGACCTGCTCGGCGGCCCGTTTGGTGAGGCGGTTCTTGACGACGCGGAAGCTGGCGTCGGCCTCGCGCAGCTTGCCGCGCAGTTCAGCCGCCTGGGGGACGCTGATTCCCCGGTAGTCGACCGCGAAGATCGCTTCGGCGCCCTCGATCTGGGCGGCGATCTCCTCGATGGCTTGTGCCTTTTCGTCTCTGTTCATCGTTCACCTGCACCGGGCTTCTGGGCTTGGCCCTGCCGGTGGTCTCGGGGTCGCGCGGCGGCGGAGTTTAGACGGTCGCGGGCTCCGGGGCCTTCGCGGTTGCGTCGACCCGGATTCCGGGGCCCATCGTCGTCGTCAGCGTCGCCGAGAGGATGTACTTGCCCTTCGACGAGGAGGGCTTGGCGCGGACGACCTCGTCGATCACCGCGAGGCAGTTGTCGAGCAGTTTCTGCGCATCGAAGCTGGCCTTGCCGATCGCGAGGTGGATGATCGCCTGGCGGTCGGTGCGGTACTCGATCTTGCCGGCCTTCGACTCGGTCACCGCCTTCTCGATGTCGTCGGTGACGGTGCCGACCTTCGGGTTGGGCATCATGCCCTGGGGGCCGAGCACCCGGCCGAGCTGGCCGACCGTTTTCATCATGTCGGGGGTCGAGATCGCGACGTCGAAGTCGGTCCAGCCCTCCTGGACTTTCTCGACCAGGTCCTGGCCGCCGACGAAGTCGGCGCCGGCCGCCTCCGCGTCGCGCGCCTGCTGGCCTTCGGCGAAGACCGCGACCGTCACGTCCTTGCCGAGCCCGTGGGGCAGGGCGAGGGTGCCGCGCAGCTGCTCCTCGGCGTGGCGGACGTTGACGCCGAGCCGCAGGTGCAGCTCGACCGTCTCGTCGAAGCCGGCGCTGGCCGTCTCCTTGATCAGCGCGATCGCCTCGGCCGGCGGGTAGTCGCGCTCGCGCTGGACCTTGCCGAGCTGTTTGCGGTAGCGCTTGCCGTGGGCCATCGGGTCTCCTATTTGACGTCGACGCCCATCGAGCGGGCGGTGCCGGCGATGATCTTCGAGGCGGCGTCGAGGTCGTTGGCGTTGAGGTCGGGCATCTTGCGCTCGGCGATCTGGCGGACCTGGTCCATCGAGATCGTGCCGACTTTGTTGACGTGCGGCTCGCCCGAGCCTTTCTTGATCCCGATCGCTTCGCGGATCAGCACCGCGGCGGGCGGCGTCTTGGTGACGAAGTCGAAGGAGCGGTCCTCGTAGACGGTGATCTCGACCGGGATGATCGTGCCGCCCTCGCTCTGGGTCTGGGCGTTGAAGGCTTTGCAGAACTCCATGATGTTGACGCCGTGCTGGCCCAGCGCCGGGCCGACCGGCGGCGCCGGGTTGGCGTTGCCAGCCTGGATCTGCAGCTTGATCAGGGTGAGGACTTTTTTGGCCATCGGGATCGGGGAGGGTAGCGGGCCTGGCTAGATCTTCTTGACCTGGTCGTAGTTGACCTCGACCGGCGTCTCGCGGCCGAAGATCGAGACCAGCACCTTGAGTTTGGCGGCGTCCTCGTTGATCTCGGCGATCTCACCGGAGAAGTCGGAGAGCGGGCCGGAGATGACCTTGACCGACTCGCCGATCGAGAACTGGGCCTGGGTGCGGGGGCGCTCGGCGGTCTCGCGGTGCAGCAGCCGGTCGACCTCCGGTTTGGAGAGCGGCACCGGCTTGTTGCGCGAGCCGACGAAGCCGGTCACGCCGGGCGTGTTCTTGACCAGGCCCCAGGCGTCGTCGGTCATCTCCATGTTGACCAGGACGTAGCCGGGCATCGTCCGTTTCTCCTTCGGTTCTTTCTGGCCTTCTTTGTTGACCTCCATCACCTGCTCGGTCGGCACCACGACCTGGCGCACGTTGCGGTTCTGGGCCATCGTCTGCACCCGGTGCTCGAGGTTGTGCTTGACCTTGTTCTCGTGCCCGGAGTAGGTGTTGATCACGTACCAGCGATACATCTGGAGGTCGCCTGTGCCTTTGTCTCGGGATCCCGCTAGGGGCTAGAGGATCTGCTTGATGAGGAAGCTGAAGGCGCTGTCGAGGGCGCCGAGGTAAGCGGCCGCGACGGCGACGAAGACGATCGTCACCGCGGTCGCCTGGACGAGCGTGTCGCGGTCGGGCCACTGGACTTTGCGCAGCTCCGCCCAGCAGGAGGCGAGGAAGCCGATGACGCCGCCGCGCTGGCGCTTCTCCGCCTGCGCCTGCTTCTGGCGCTTGGCGAGCTGCTCGCGCTCGCGTCGCTTCTGGTCCTCGCGCTGGCGCTTCTCGGCCTCTTTGGCCGCCTTCGCCTCGGCGCGGCGCTGGCTGCGGCCCTTGAGCGCGTCCGGCGTCTCGAGGTCGACTTCGGGCGCCCCGACGGCCATCCCGGCCTCGACCGCCTCGACCTCGGCGACGTCGCCGGAGACCGGGACCTGGGTGTCGTGCTGGGCGCGCGACTCGGACCTGCGCTTGGCGCCGGTGCCGGAGCGCTTCTGCTCTTCGGCTTCGCGGGCGCGTTTCTCCGCCTTGCGCTGTGCGCGCGTCTTCGCCATCGGCCGCTACCTGCGTCTCCTTGTGCGCCGTGTGGTGGCCGCACCAGCGGCAGTACTTGCGCAGCTCGATCCGGTCCGGCGAGTTTCGCCGCGACTTGTTGGTCTGATAGTTGCGCCGCTTGCAGTCTTCGCAAGCCAGCGTCACCGCGATGCGGACATCTCCGCGAGCCATGTTCTCCTCGTTGCCGAACGGACGCCGTTACAAGAGAAAACCCCGGGCCGAAGCGCGAGGCTGAACCGAAGAATAGCGCTCTGGGGGCGTTTGGGGCGGCGCCCCCAAAGCGATCAGAGGCCGAGCGTTTTGGCGATGATCGTGCGCTGGATCTCGGAGGTGCCGCCGTAGATGGTCGAGACCATCGTGGCGCGGACGAGGCGCTCCATGTCGTACTCGGAGGAGTAGCCGTAGCCGCCCATCAGCTGCATGCCCTCGACCGCGACGCGTTTGGCGACCTCGGTGACGTGGAGCTTCACCATCGAGGCCTCTCTGGGCAGCATCCGGCCGGGGTCCTCGTCGGTCAGGGTGGCGACCCAGCGGGTCATCAGGCGGGCCGACTCGACTTCGGTCGCCATGTCGGCGAGGCGGTGCTGGAGCGCCTGGAAGGAGCCGATCGGGCGGCCGAACTGCTTGCGCTCCTTGACGTAGGCGAGGGCGTCGTCGAAGGCGCGCTGGGCGATGCCGAGCATCGTCGCGGCGAGGATCAGCCGCTCGACGTTGAGCCCGGCCATCAGCTGCGTCCAGGCCTGGTCGACCTCGCCGAGCAGGGCGTCGGCCGGCGCCTCGACGTCGCTCAGGTAGAGCGTGTTGGTCTCTTCGCCGCCCATCGTCTTGATCGGGACGATCTCCAGGCCCTCGGTCTCGCGCGGCAGCCAGATCATCGAGAGGCCCTCGTGCTTGTTCTCGCCCTTGGTCGTGCGGCAGACGACGAGGACGTGGTCGGCGATGTGGGCGTTGGAGATGAAGACCTTCTGCCCGTTGAGGACGAAGCCGCCGTCGACCCGCTCGGCCGAGGTGGTGAGCGAGCCGACGTCAGAGCCGGCCTCGGGCTCGGTCATCGCGATCGCCTCGACCGCGCCGCCGGCGATGCCGCCGAGGATCTCCTGCTTCTGCTCCTCGGTGCCGAAGCGCTGGGTGGCGCCGGCGACGATCAGCGTCGTCGCGTAGCCGCCGATCGGCGCCAGCCCGCGCGAGGTCTCCTCCATGAAGAGGCAGGCGTCGAGCATCGAGCCGCCCGAGCCGCCGTACTCCTCGGGGATCGTCACCCCGAGCCAGCCGAGCTCGGCCATCTGCCTGTAGAGGTCGAAGTTGTGGTGGGTCTTGTGACCCTCGGTGAGCTTCTCCCGCTGCTCCTGCGTGCCGCACTCGCGCTCGCAGAAGTCGCGGATCGCGGCGACGAAGTCCTCCTGCTCGTGGGTCAGGGAGAAGTCCATGGAGCGAGCAGGCTAGCTGGTAGCTGGAGACCGTGATCGGCGGTCGTCCTCTACCTGTGCGTGGGATCCCGGTTACTCCGAGTCGAATATCTCTTCGACGAAGAAACGGGCTGCAGGGTCGAGGCGATTGCCAAAGGTTTCTTCGGCGATTGCCAGAACCTCCCCGGCGTGCTGGAGGCCGAGCTCA
Source organism: uncultured Solirubrobacterales bacterium (assembly GCA_963782685.1). Classification (GTDB taxonomy): domain Bacteria; phylum Actinomycetota; class Thermoleophilia; order Solirubrobacterales; family 70-9; genus VRUE01. The sequence continues at coordinate 160,437 of CAWAKV010000003.1, read as the reverse complement.
GCGGCCAGGAGGCGGATGTCGGCCTCGTCCTCGCCCACCCTGTGGGCGAGGACCTTGAGCGCCAGCAGAATTCGCGGAGAGGCAACCAGGCAACGCAGACCCGGCAGGTCGAAGACTGGCGTCGCCTCAGGATCGTCGCCCGCGAGAAAGCCCTTGACCGCGTCGTTGAGCCAGCCGGCAGGCAGGCTGCGTTGCGCGGCCACGACCGCGGCGGCCTCGTAGACAACGTTCTTCGGCTCGAACATGGCGTCGATATCGCGCGTTGCCCTGCGCTCGTCGAAAGCAAGCGCAATCGCCGCGCCACCGACGACGCACATGTCGGCGCTGGTTCCCCGCCGCTGCAACTCGGCGGCCAAAGGCGCTCAACGCCGCAATAATCTCGTCGCGGTCCATCGCTCAGACGCGGTGCAGAGAGCGCTCCGGCACGAATACTCCGCGCCGCCGGAAGGCGGCCGGTGCCTGAGCTATGGACACAGCGCGGAAGCCAGGCACCTCGCTGACGAACCAGAAGCGGTCGAGGAAGCGCACCGGCTCGGTCGACCACCCAGGCCGCTCCAGACCATGTGCGGCCGCGAGATGCTCGGCGAGCGCCCCGAGGTAGGCGTCATAGCGAGCATCCCCGGTCGCCTCGGGGCGGTCGGCAATCGCCTCCGCGCGGGAGTCATCGTCGCCGCGCAGCGAGAACTCGTCGAGAAACTCGCGCACGGCGTGGCTGAACTCCTCGCCCCCCCGAACACGGACCGAAATGCCGGCGAGCGTCTCGGTCAGAAGCTCAGCAGCCGGCGGGTTCGCGGCAAGCCACTCCGAATTCGTCGTCAGCGGTATCGCCATCGAGGCTGATGGTAAGGCCTGCCACGGCCATTCTCCGCTCGAGCGAAGCCCGGAACGAGACTCGAACTCGTGACCCCTTCCTTACCATGGAAGTGCTCTACCAACTGAGCTATCCGGGCGCTGGAATCAACCTTAGCGGTTGATCGGCGCGCTGCGCCCCTGCGCTACCGCCCGCCTTTGCGCTTGCCCGAGCACTGAGGCTTCATCACCGGGTTGGCCGTCGACTGCTTGCCGTTGTGGCCAGCACTCTGCACGTTGGCCCTCGATTTGCGAGCGCAGAGATTGCGGCTGTTGATGATCAGGCCCTTTTTGCCGCCCTGCATTTTCAAGACGACTTTGGAGATCGGGGCGTCGGGAGAGTCTTCGAGGCTCGCCCTGATCCCGCCCTTGGCGGAGTCGATGCGGACCGATACCTCGATGTCGACGAGGCCGTGCAGGTCGAAGACCAGGTCTGGCAGCTTGTGGTTTGACGATCTGAGCCAGACCGGTCCCTGCAGCGGTTCATCCAAGAGCGGCGTCCAGGCTCTGATGTAGCCGTACTGGGCCGCTTTGGGGCATTGGTCGGCTGCGAACTGGACCCTGGTGCAGATCGTCCGGATGTGAGCCTGGTCGAGGAATGCGGATCTCGGCAACCTGACGACCAGCCCCTCAACATTGGCATCGCCTGGCCTCGGCGTGTAGAGCGCGGTGAGGCCCGGGTGCCCGCCTCGCTTGGTTCCGCCTTTGAGGTTCAGCTTCAGGTCGGGTTTGAAGCCGAGGTTGAGGCAGTTTGCCGCCTGGAAGCGAGTCGCCAGGTCGACCGGGACGTCATCGGCGGGATCAAGCACGTTCAGGAAGGAGCCGAACAAGGTGGCCTTGGCGCTCGATTCGTCGCAGCTCGTCGGGTTGAGCGTGAAGTTGGGCCGATCGACGTAGACCCTGAGATCCCTCACCTTGAGCACGATCCCCTTGAGGATGTGGGGGATCGGGTCAGATGCCGCGCCGTCGACTTCGACTTCTGCCGTTTTCGGGTTTAGGTCGAGGCCGAGCCTGACGACGACGGTGTCGGCGTCGAATGGTCCGGCCACTGCCGGGGTGATCGAGATCACGCTCAAGGGCGCGCCTTTGTATGGGCCTGCCAGGTAGACCTGGCCGCCGACGTAGGTGAGGGCTCCTCCCACTCCCGCTCCGGCCAGGGTATGGCCGATCAGGGAGTTGGCGGGACACGATGGGCTGGCGATCTCCTCGCGGCCCGATTTCGACTTGGCGACATCGACCGCCGCGTCGGGGCATTTGTCGACCCCTTTGAGCGAGCCGAGAACGCCTGGAGGCAGGACAGAGGAGAACTTGGTCATGTTCTGTTCTCCGTCGTTCCTGGTCAGGCGCATGTTGAAAGGAGAGAAGCTGCCCGCGTTGTTGTTGAGCGAGCCCGCTTCGAAGTGGGGCTTGAAGGAGGGAACGCCTCCGGGTGGGCAGGGTCCGCCTCCGACTCCCTTGGTCACCTGGAAATCAGCGAAGACGGTCCTTGGGTTGTTCGGATCGGACCAGGGGTAGAGCCTTGCTTCGGTGGTATAGGTGCCGCAGGTGGCCGGCGTCACCAGGGCCGCTCTCTGCCCCTCGCGCAGGTGGGCGTTGAAGTGGGCGATCGGGAACTGGGGGCTGTCGTCGAGGGTGACGACGATCCGCCCGGTATTCGGATCTGGCTCGACTTTGACCGGCAGCTTCGAGATAGCTCCCAGGTTGGTGTTCCTGATCACGAAATAGAGCGCGATCAGGGAGTCGAAGGGGTTCTCCGCTCCTGACGTCGTCGTGTTCGGATCGTCCTGCTGGGCGAGAAAGATCGAGCCTTTGAGTGCTTCGTCGACGATCGGGACTTCGACGTCGAGGGTGCCGACCTTGGAGCTGTTGGGACAGCCCGCTCCCGGCGGAGAGTTGAGCGTCTCCCTGTCGAAGTCGGCAGGCGTGCAGACACCGAGCCCTTCTGCCACCGATGGGTTGATCGTCACCCCCTCGGGCAGGACGACTTCAGCTTTCTTGGTGTCAGAGCCGGCGAGGCCGTCGGGGTTGGTCAGGCCCACGTCCTCGAAGTCGAGATTGAAGTCGAAACCGGTTCCCGACTCCGCCGAGTCGGAGGTGGGCTTCGATTCGATTTGCGGCGTGTAGTCGAGTTTGCCGCAGCCGGTGAAGCCCTGCGGGTTGGGCGGTTCGGCGTCGTCGTGGGTGAGCACCGAGCCCGAGATCCAGGCACCCGGGCTCTGGATCGAGTCCATTTCCCACAGGGTCGCCAGCGGCCCGCGGCAGGCGCGCGGCAGGGTGATGAAGGGCTCTTCGGGGACGTTGACCGAGCATTCACCGCTGGATGCCGGTTCGTATTCGAAGAAGTTGGCGAAGTTGAAGAGTGAGACACAGCCCCCCCGCAGCGAGTCGTGCGCTGGGTCTGCCGGGGTACCCCACAGCGTCAGCCCGGCCCCGATGAATTCGAGCCCCTGGGAGGGGTTGCGCGTTTCGGCGACGATGTTGTAGGGGTAGGTGTCCTCCACGCCGACCGCGATCTGCACGGGCAACTGCCCGAAGGCCCAGAAGCCAAACGCCGCCGGCACGCCGGGAGGCGGCTCGAGGTTGTAGACAGGGGCGTAGGCGTAGACGCCCGGGACGAATTCATTGGCGAGTTTGGTGCCGATAACGCCGATCGCAGCCGAGTTGGGACAAGAGGGCAAATTGGCGTTTTCGGGATTGAACGTGAGGAAGTCGACGTTCGAGCAGCGCGGCGTCGCCTTGGGTTTGCCGATGAAGCCGTCGGGCTGGGTGATGAACAGATCCTTGACCGCCTCGTCGAGGAGCTTGCCGCCGAATGCGGTTTCGATCGCGTTGATGTCGAAGAGGGCCGTCATCTGGAAGGGGTGAGAGCCCGCCTGGAGCGCTGGACTGTCGTCTTCGTTTTCGAAGGTGACGTCGAAGCTTTCCATGCCGAACTCGGCCGAGGCCGGGGCAGCTGCGAACGCGGTGGCGAGCAGCGCGAGCGAGGTCGCCAGCGCGCTCTTTAGTGAAAGTTTCCCTCTCATCGGCCCGCCCTCCCGTTGTTGCGCCTACAGCGCTTTGCCTTCTTGTGCTTTGCCTTGCTGCTGCCCTTCGCCGCCTTGCGCCCACGGGCCCGGCAGCGGCGCCGCTGGGCTTTGCGCGGCGCCGGGTCGCCGGCCCCTTTGAAGCCGGCACTTGCCGGGGTCGGGTCATTGGGCGCCGCCGGGATGCCCTGGCAGGCATCGCCGACGCATTCGGGCGCCTCGGGGGGCAGCGGGAAGCCGCCGCCGACCCTGGCGTCGTAGATGTCTCTGAGCCCGTAGTCCTGAGGGACGAGGCTCGAGTTGGTGAAGAAGAAGACGTCGTCGCCCGTCGGCGTCGCTTCGGCGAATAGTGCATTGAAGTCGCTCGTGCCGGTGGACATCAGCTCGATGCAGCCGTGTGCGCTGGGGGCGAAGCGGGGGTCGCCTGCATCGCAGCTGCCACCGCCCTGCCTCTCCCACTGATAGACGTCGATTTTGCCGTTCGAATCGCGCGGGTCGAGCGCGTTGGCGCTCTGAAAGAAGAGACGCGAGCCGTCCTCGGAGAGCAGGCGTGAGGGCTGCACGGAGGTCTCGAAGCCGGGCATAACGCCGCCCTCCGTCTGCCCGCGGGCGCCGCTCGGATTGCAGCTGGCGCAGATCAGCTTGTCGCTTTCGGCGTCGTATACGTAGGCCAGGGCGACGAAGGGGTTGAGTTCTCCGACTTCCCCGCCCGCCAGGTTCCTGTTGTCATAGCCCGTCAGCGAGGCGTATGAGACGAAGGCGACGTGCAGGCCATCGGGGGTGACGCGGGCGAGGTGGGAGCTCGAATAGCGCGCGATCGGCGTGTCCTCGTCCCATGCGTTTCCAGACGAGGCGTCTTCGTATGAGAGCGTGCCGATGAAGGTGCTCGTCCCGCCCCCTGCGTCTGCGTCGTAGAGGTAGAGGTTGGGCTGGGCTGCGATCGCTTCGTCCCCCTCGCTGTTCTGCCCGCTGCCGGGCAGCACTTTGTTGGAGAGGAAGTAGACGCGCCTTGCGTCCTTGCTGATCCCAACCACGCCGAAGGCACCATGGACGATCAGTTCGGTCGATTCGTCATCGACGTCGAAGGCGAACAGGCGCATGTTGCTGACGCCTACTTGGGCGGTTTCGCTGCTGCCGACGGTGCCGCCGCCGGTGGTGTAGATCGCGCGCGAGCCGTCGGCGGCCGCGCCCCAGAAGACCGATTCTCCCGTCCCCGCAAGTTCTTCCCCCGCTTGGGAGACCGCCACGGTTTCGGTGCCGCCGATGCGGACGTAGATCTTGCCCGTTGCGCCGTGACCCTGCGAGCTCGACCAGAAGATTCGCTCGCCGTCTTCGGAGATCGCTCCGGTGCGGATTCCCCCATTATCCGCAGCAGCCTCCCCCATGCCTGCGGTGCAGGGGGCGTTCCAGGCTTCGCCGTTCGGCAGGATGCAGACCAGCCGCGGCGCGGCACCTGGTTCTGCGGACTCATAGAGCTGGTAGGGACCTGCCGTCCCCTCCGGCGCGAGCTTCGACGTGGTGGCGAAGATCATGTGGGAGCCGTCGGCCGAGACGCCCTGGATTTGGGGCTGGATGTCTTCCCCGAAGGCCAGCGGGGTAGCGATCGGCGCCAGCGGCTCGAAGCGCTCGGGGCCACAGAGGCGGTCTTCGCGGCGGTAGGCGTTCGGGAGCCCGGTCACGCCTTCGAGCGAGGGTGATTTGAAGAAGCTTTTCATCCACGCGTGGCAGAGGTCCTCCGAGAAGACCTTGTACTGGGATCGGACAATGAACGCACCGCTGAGCAGCGGGGCGCCGCCGGGCTGGTTGATCGAGTGCGTCTGCCAACCCTCGCCCGCGACCCGCTGGGCGATGTACTGGGAGGACCAGGGAACCGACTGCGCGCCGGCGAAGGCACGGTAGGAGGAGTAGGTGAGCTTGTTTCCTGATGGCGTGCTCTGCGTCCTGCCTTGCGGACCACCAGCAGAGTCGGCATCGCCGAGCGAGGTGATGTCGCCGTTGTTTTTGTCCAGCGGGCTGACCAGCTCATAGGCGCGGCAGTCGGGCAGGTTGGCACCGGCGCCGTAGCGGTTGGCCTGGTTGGGGCAATCGGTCTCAGCGCTGAAGGGCCTGAAGGTCCTGATGATGTGGTCGGGGCCTTCGTTTTCCCCGGCTGCGCTGGTGGCGACAACGCGGTAGTGGTATTCGGCCCCGACCTGCAGGACGGTGGGGGCGAAGGTCACCGTGTGCACGGAGCTGTCTGAGCCGACGTTCAACTCTCCGGATTCGCTGCCGTAGGCCGCGGTCGGGCCGTACTCGAAGCGGTAGGTGGTTGCCGCCCCTTCGGGGTCGATTTCGGCCCTCAGCTTGGCTTCGGTCGTGAGCACGTCCTCGGCCCAGCTGTCGAGGATCCTGGGGCCGGTGCTCTGCAGGGTTACGTCCTGCCCCAGGACCGGCCCGTTGGCGTTGGCAGCTTTCAGCCGGTAGTGGTAGACGGTTCCCGCGTGCAGACCGCTGATCGCGGCCGAGACCGCCACAGGGCTGGTGCCCGAGCCGATGCCGGCTGGGTTCGGCACGCATGGTGCGGTGTTGCCGTAGCTCGTCGTCAGGCCCCATTCGAAGACGCATTCGCTCGTCGCCACGCCGTCGGGGTTGACGGTGCCGTTGAGGGTCGCCGCGGTGTCGGTTACACCCGAAGCGGCGGTGGTGACGACGTCGGGGGAGGTGCTCATCGCACCGCTCAGGACCTGGATCTTGTTGGTCTCCGAGGGGGCTACGGCGTAGTAGATGTCGCCGCTCGAGCCGCGCACGGCCAGGCCTTGCTGGGCACCCTCAACCGTGGTGCTGGAGACGGTGCTCGGGCTGGCGGCGCCGGAGGCGTCGCGCTCCTCGATCGGACCGAAGCCCCTACCGTAGACATGACCCGTGCCGGGGTCAACTGCCACGGCAAAATGCGAACCGAAGACGACAGTGTATTTGAGTTCGCCGGTTGCGCTGTCGATTTTCGAGATCGGGCCGCTCAACTGAGTCGGGAAGAGGAAGCCGGCGGTGGGACCGATGCCTGCGGCAAGCGCGCAGGGCTGAGTGGTGCTGGTGAAGGTCGCGGTGTGGTCGGCGTTGACCGGCGGGTTCGCGGCGGGGACGAACTTGTGGATGCCGGAATTGAAATCGCCGACGTAGAGCGCCCCGGTCGAGTCGACGGCGACGCCGCAGGCCCTGCTGAAGCTGGTCACGCCGGCCGCCGTCAGCTGACCGAGGTATGCGCCGGTGCTGGAAAAGACGTTGATCGCGCGAGGCGAGGTCTGAGTGACGTAGATGTTGCCGTTAGTGGCCGTGCCCGAGTTGTCGACGGCGATCTGCGAGTCGCCAATTCCGGCGAAGCTGAGGCCGCCCTGCGGCGTTGCGTCGGCGCCGCCTTCACCGTCGATCACGTTGGTGCCGAGGGCGGAGAAGTTGTCCGGCGTGCCGTCGGGGTTGAAGCGTTTGATCGTGAAGTCCACGCTGGTGGCGTCCATGACGAGGACGTCGCCCGTGGGCTGATCGATCGCGAGCGCCCTGACTTCCAGGCCCGGCTGGGCGGCCGAGCCGAAGACTTCTTTGAAGGCGTGGAACTTCAGCGCGCTGGCCTGGGGCACGGCAAAGGCAAGGACGAGCGCAAGGACCGCCGCGGGGAGGACCAACCGCTTGGCTTTGGACGCACCACTTCGAGTCGATCCATTCGCGTGGCTTCTCACGTAGCTCTCTCCTTGTCCCTCGAGCCCCTGCCGGCCGCTTCCCTTGGCGGCCTCCTGAGCTCTCTTGATCTATTCCCTGTGCCTCAGGAACACGGACATCCGTGTTTCCTAACGCTGCGCGCATTAAGACACACGCGTGTCTGGATGTCAAGCAGCCAGGCTAGATCGCCTGGCAATCAGGAGACGACGAGGGGGCTCAGCCGCCGTTATTGAGGCCGGCGACAGGCTCGCCGTGCTTGTGGAAGGCGCAGTTGGTCGAGCCGGGGTCGAACGTGTCGGCCAGGGCACGGCCGACGGGTTTGCCGCCGTTGCGGTTGCACTGGATGGCGAAGTCGCGGACGCCGTCGCGGGCGTCGATCACGTCGTCGCCGCCGTTGCCGTAGAGCTGGTCCTGGCCGGGCTGGCCGAGCAGGGCGTTCTTGCCACTGTCGCCGATCAGCACGTCGTTGTCGAAGGAGCCCTCCATGTCCTCGTTGGAGTCGTCGAGGCGGACCGGCATGCAGCCCCTCCCCATGAGGACGTCGACCCAGGCTTTGTTCTGGGGGAAGGAGATGAAGAGCAGGCCGGGGTGGGCCTGGGTCTCGGCGAAGGAGGAGTCGTCGCGGCCCTCGCCACCGACGATCGCGCCGCCGGCACAGCCACCGCCCGCGGCGAGCAGGTCGCCGTCGCCTTCGCCGTAGAGGAAGGTCGGGCCGGGCAAGCCGCCGACCAGGCCGTCGGCGCCGTCTCCGCCGTAGAGCTTGTCGGCGCCCGGGCCGGACTCGAGCAGGTCATCCTCGGGGCCGGCTTTGATCGTGTCGTTGCCGAGGCCGCCGGCGATGCGGATGTTGGCCGCGCCGGCGAGCGAGCCTTCGACCCGCAGCCGGTCGTTGCCGGGGCCGAGGTCGGCCATCACCCAGCGCGCCGGACCGTCGACTTCGCAGATCGCCTGGTTGGGATCTTCGATTCGCCTGGTGCAGCCGGGGCCGGTGGCGATCCCCGTGGTGGCGGCGATGCCGAAGGTCTGCGTTGCGGCGTCGTAGGCGAGCGCGGTGAAGACATCGTTGCCACCGCCGCCGACGATCGTCAGGCCGCCGCCACCGCCTTTGGTGCGATCGAGCTGGATGTACGCGGTGGCTTTGGGCGGCGCCTCCTTGCCGCAGGAGAGTGTGCGCCCTTTGGCGCCCTGGCAACCATCGGTCCCCTGGCCTCCGACCAGCTCGTCGACCCCGCCGCCGCCACGGATCGTGTCGTCGCCTGGGCCGCCGTTGATCCGGTTGTCACCCTTGCTGCCGATCAGCGTGTCGCGGAAGGCAGAGCCTTCGATGCTCTCCAGCCGGAAGAGGCGGTCGTGGCCGTCGCCGCGCGCTCTGTGGGCATCGAGCGAGGCCCACACGCCGGCGCCCTTGCCGCCGGCGATCTTGGTCGCGAAGGAGGCGATGTCGGTGATACCGGGGCCGCCGTCCATGCGGTCGTAGCCGTAATCGCCGTGGACGAGGTCGTATTCGCCGGGCCCGCCGTTGATCGTGTCGATGCCGAGGCTGCCGGCGACCTCGTCGGCATCGCCGCCGCCGCCCGTGATCTTGTCGTCGCCGAGGTCGCCGATCACCCGGTCGGTGCCGGCCCCGCCGTCGACCTCGTCGTTGCCGCGCCCGCCGTGGACCAGGTCGTTGCCGGCGCTGCCGCAGATCAGGTCGTTGCCGAGGCTGCCGATGATCTCGTCGTCCCCCCCGCCGCCCCAGATCACGTCGCGCTCGGGCGTGCCGTGGAGGAAGTTCGCCCCGCCGTCGCCGACGATCCCTGGCACGCGGCCGTGGCAGCGTGGCCCGTCTTCGGACTCCCCGCCAGCGCCAAGACCAATCGCAGCGAAGAGCGTCACCGCCGCGACGGTCGAGAGTCCCCTGCCAAGTGATTGCACGGCCTGAGGGTATCGAGTCATTCCCCGGCTGCCTGCTGGCGGAACAGGACCGTGGCCGACCGACCCGGGAGTTGACAAGGCACTAAAGCGTCGTCGCCAGGATGGTGAGGAAACCGACGAGCATCGTGGCGATCGTTCCGAAGCCGAACTGGATGATCGTCTTGTTCAGGTCATCGAGGCGGGTATCCAGGCGCTCGACACGTGATTCAAGACGATTGAAGCGATCACCGACTTGCTTGAAGCCGTCGTCCACCTTGTGGTTCAGGTAGTCGAGGCGATCGTCGGTCCCGCTCTCTCTCACGGCCTCCATTCTGACATTGTCTCAGACAAGATGTCACGGGTGGGTGACAGAAGTGCAAATTCTCTGCAACAGCCCGGCGCTCATTCGAGGTTGACCATCACGTGCTTGATCTCGGTGTAGTCCTCGAGCGCGTAGATGGAGAGGTCCTTGCCGTAGCCGGACTGCTTGTAGCCGCCGTGGGGCATCTCGGAGACGAGCGGGATGTGGTCGTTGATCCAGACGCAGCCGAAGCGCAGGGCGTTGGCGACGCGCATCGCGCGGCCGACGTCGCGGGTCCAGACCGAAGAGGCGAGGCCGTAGCGGGTGCCGTTGGCCCACTCGATCGCCGCCGCCTCGTCTGAGAACGGCTGCACGGTGATCACCGGGCCGAAGATCTCGTCCTGGATCATCTCGTCGCCCTGCTCGAGGCCAGCGACGACGGCCGGCTCGAGGAAGTAGCCGGGCAGGTCGGGCTCGCTGCCACCGGTGACGACCTCGGCGTTGCCGGGCTTGCGCTCGAGGAAGCCCTCGACCCGCTCACGCTGGCGCTGCGAGTTGAGCGGCCCCAGCGTCGTCTCGGCGCTGAGCGTGTCACCGAGGACCAGGCCCTTCGCTTCGCCGGCGAGGCCGTTGACGACGTCGTCGTAGACGCCTTTCGAGGCGAGCACACGAGTCGCCGCGGTGCAGTCCTGGCCGGCGTTGTAGTAGCCGGTGCCGGCGATCGTCTCCAGCGCGGTCTCCATCTCGACGTCGTCGAAGACGATCACCGGGGCCTTGCCGCCGAGCTCGAGGTGGACCCGCTTGAGCGTGTCCGCGGCCGCCTTCGCGATCCACCTGCCGGTCGGCGGCGAGCCGGTCAGGCAGACCATCTCGACGTCGGGGTGGGTGACCAGCTCGACCCCGGTCGGCTCGCCGTGGCCGCCGATCGCGTTGAGCACGCCCGGCGGCAGCAGCTCACCGCACCACTCGGCGAAGAGCAGCGTGGTCAGCGGCGTCGTCTCGGCCGGCTTGAGCACGACCGTGTTGCCGGCGCCGAGCGCCGGGCCGATCTTCCAGATCGCCATCATCAGCGGGTAGTTCCAGGGGGTGATCTGGCCGACGACGCCGACCGGCTCGCGGCGGATGAAGGAGGTGTGGTCCTTCATGTACTCGCCGGCCGCACGGCCCTCGAGGCAGCGGGCGGCGCCGGCAAAGAAGCGCAGCTGATCGGCCATCACCGGGATTTCGTCCTCGATCACCGCGGCCCGCGGCTTGCCGGCGTCGGCGGCCTCGAGGTCGGCGATCTCCTCGCCGCGCTCCTCGATCAGGTCCGCCATCCGCAGCAGCGCCCGCGCCCGTTCGCCCGGCGGCGTCGTCGCCCAGCCCTCGAAGGCGCCCTTGGCGGCAGCGACCGCGGCGTCGACGTCGGGCTTGGTCGAGAGCGGCGCCTCGGCGATCGCCTCGCCGGTCGCCGGGTTGACCACGTCCTCCATGCCGCCCTCGGCCGGCTCGACCGCCTTGCCGCCGATGAAGTTCCGCAGCTTGGTTTTGGTCGCCGTCGCCATCAGTCGCGCACCTCCGAAGGTTGGGGCCGACGGGCCGATTCCGGTCGATATGCGTCCTGTTTTAGGCCCGTCGGCGGGGGGGTTTTGATTTCCAGTGCCTGCTCGACCGGGACGCAGGGCATGCCGACCGCTTCGGCGACGGCCGGGTGGGTCACCTGGCCGGCCGCGACGTTGACCCCCGGCCGCAGGCCGGGGTCGCGGCGGATCGCCCCTTCGACGCCGCGGTCGGCGAGCGCGATCGCGTAGGGAAGGGTGGCGTTGGTGAGGGCGTGGGTCGAGGTGATCGGGACCGCGCCGGGCATATTGGCAACGCAGTAGTGGGTGATCCCGTCGACCTCGAAGGTCGGGTCGCGGTGCGTCGTCGGGCGCGAGGTCTCGAAGCAGCCGCCCTGGTCGATCGCCACGTCGACCAGCACCGCGCCCGGTTTCATCAGCGCCAGCTGCTCGCGCCGCACTACATAAGGGGCGCGGGCGCCATGGACGAGGACGGCGCCGATCACCAGGTCCGCCCGCGGCAGCATCTCCTCGATCGCGAGGGTGGTCGAGTAGACGGTCGAGCAGGCGCCGGAGAAGGCGACGTCGAGCTCGCGCAGGCGGTCGATCGACTTGTCGTAAACGAAGACGTCGGCCTGCATGCCGATCGCCACGGTGGCGGCGTTCATGCCGACCACGCCGGCGCCGATCACCATCACGTTGGCCGCCGCCACCCCGGGCACGCCGCCGAGCAGGATGCCGCGCCCGCCGAGCGGCTTCTCCAGCATGAAGGCACCGGCCTGGGTGGCGATCTTGCCGGCGATCTCGCTCATCGGCGCCAGCAGCGGCAGCCGCCCGCGCTGGTCCTCGACGGTCTCGTAGGCGACGCAGGTGGCGCCCGAGCCGCAGAGTCCGCGCGTCTGCTCGGGATCGGGCGCGAGGTGCAGGTAGGTGAACAGCAGCTGGTCCAGTCGCAGCAGCTCGATCTCCTCCGGCTGCGGCTCCTTCACCTTGAGGACCATCTCCGCCTCGGCGAAGACGGCGCCCGCGTCGGCTGCGATGCGGGCGCCCTGCGCCTCGAATTCGGCGTCGGCGATCGCGCTGCCCTCGCCCGCCCCGGCCTCGATCAGGACCTCGTGTCCGTGCACCGCCATCTCGCGCACCCCGGCCGGGGTGATCGCGACGCGGTACTCGTCGGGCTTGATCTCCGTGGGGACGCCGACGATCACCGCTCGTCCCTCATCCCCCGACCAGCTCGCGCGCCCGCAGGGCCAGCCAGAACTCGATCCGGTCGTGGGCGCGGGAGAGGTCACGCCCGGTCAGCTCTTCGACCTTGCGCATGCGGTAGCGCAGGGTGTGGCGGTGGCAGTAGACCTCGCGCGCGGCGCGCTCCCACTGCCCGTTCTGCTCGATAAAGGCCTCGAGCGAGCGCAGCAGCTCGCCGCCGTACTCGTCGTCGCCCGCCTCGATCGGGCCGAGGACGCTGTCGCAGTAAAGCGCCAGCGCGTCGTCGTCCTGGATCGAGAGCAGCAGGGTGAAGGCGCCGAGGTCGCGCCAGGAGGCGACCTCGGGCTCGCTGCCGTTCTCAGAGAACGCCGTCGCCTCCAGCGCGCAGCGCGCCTCGTGGAAGGAGTGGCGCAGCTCCTCCGGCGGCGCCGGGCGACTGGCGGCGGCGCGCACCGAGCCGCGCTCCTTGACCAGCGCCTTGCGCGCTTCGGAGGCGAGGTCGACGGGGTCGCGGTCGGCCGCGTCGACCACGGCGCAGAGCAGCTCGCGGCTGCCGCTGGAGTGCGGGGCGACGACGGCCGGACAGGCGTCGGCGGCAAGCGCCCGCTCCAGCGCCGGCTCGGCGGCGGCCGGGTCGTCGAGGTCGAAGACGAGCACCGCGGCCTCGTCACCGATGCCGAAGGGCTCCAGCCGGCGGCGCAGCTCGGAGGGATCGAGGCGGCCGCCGAGCGCCCCGGCCAGCACGTCGCCGGCGAGGCGGCGCTCGGTCTCGCGGGCGACGCGGCGGCGCATCAACTCGAGCGCGACGACCGCCACGGCCTGCTGCAGGATCAGCCGCTCGAAGTCGCCGAGGCCGGCCGAGTCGCGGACCAACACCACCCAGGCCTGCGGCGGGCCGCCGCCAGGTGAGATCACCGGGTGGGCGAGGGCGCGGCCGGCGATCGAGGGATGGGTGGGGACGAACGGGTGGCCGTCGGCGGTGTGGGCGAGCGCTTCGTCGCGGATCGCCTTGATCGCCTCGGCGGAGAGCTGGCGGCGGAACCCGCGCCCGGCGAGCCGCTCGCCACGACCGTTGAGGATCGCGACCGTGCCGCCGACCGCGGAGGCGATCGTCGCCACGATCTCCTCCAGGCCGCGCTCTTCCAGGACCAGCCGCTCGAGCCGGCGCTGCACGGCGATGCCGCGCTGGAGCACCTCGTACTGCTCGTTGACGAGTTTGGCGAAGGCTTTCTCGGTGATCGCGATGAAGGGGGTCGAGTAGGGCACCTCGAAGAGCGGGAAGTCGCGCTTTTTCGCCTCGTCAAGCAGCGCTTTCGGCATTTTCTTGTGGTTGAAGCCGGTGCCGAAGCCGAGGCCGGCGAGGTTGTGCTCGACCAGCAGACGGATGTAGGCACGCTGCTTGGCGGCGCTGTCGAGCGGGATGCCGGTGGTCAGCATCAGCTCGCCGCCGGAGAGCCACGGGGTCGGGTCCTCGAGCTCGGAGATGTGGATCCAGCGCAGCGGCGCTTCGGCTTCGCCCGCGCCCGCCGCCAGATCGAGTCCGACCTCATCGAGCAGGCTCTGAACAGTGAGCATCGGCGCGCCTATCTCTTGACTCGCTCCCACGCGTCCGTGAGCACCCCGCGCAACACGTCGTGGATCTCTTCGAATTGCTCCGTATCGGCGATCAGCGGCGGCGCCAGCTGGATCACCGGGTCGCCGCGGTCGTCGGCGCGGCAGATCAGCCCCCGGCGGTAGAGCTCGCCGGAGAGGAAGCCGCGCAGCAGATCCTCCGCCTCCTCGTCGTCGAAGCTCTCCTTCGTCTCCTTGTCCTTGACCAGCTCGATCGCCTGGAAGAAGCCGGCGCCGCGTACGTCGCCGACGATCGGCAGATCGTGCAGGCTCTCCAGCATCTGGCGAAACTCACCCTCCTTGGCGAGCACGTGGCCGCAGAGGTCCTCGCGCTCGAAGACGTCGAGGTTGGCCATCGCCACGGCCGAGGCGAGTGGATGGCCGGCGAAGGTGAAGCCGTGCGCGAAGGATGCCGTGCCCTGCATGAAGGGCTCGGCGACGCGGTCGTCGACGATCACCGCGCCCATCGGCGCGTAGGCCGAGGTCAGCGCCTTGGCGACGGTGACGATGTCCGGTACATAGCCGAAGCGTTCGCAGCCGAACCAGTGGCCGAGCCGGCCCCAGGCGCAGATCACCTCGTCGGAGATCATCAGCACGTCGTGGCGGTCGCAGATCTCGCGCACCCGCTCGAAGTAGCCCTCGGGTGGGACGAAGCAGCCGCCGGCGTTCTGCACCGGCTCGAGGATCACCGCGGCGACGGTCTCGGGGCCCTCGAATTCGATCCGCTCCTCGATCGCGGTCGCCGCCCAGAGCGGGTGGCGGTCGGCCGGCCAGCGGTAGACATTGGTGTTGGGGACGTGGCAGCCGCCCGGCACGAGCGGCTCGAACTGCGAGCGCAGCTCGGTGATGCCGGTGGCCGAGAGGGCGCCGAGCGTGGTGCCGTGGTAGGCGATCTCGCGCGCGATCACCTTGTGCTTCTGGCCTTTGCCCAGGGCGCGGTGGTAGTTGCGCGCCAGCTTCAGCGCCGACTCGACCGCCTCCGAGCCACCCGAGGTGAAGAAGACGCGGTTGAGATCGCCCGGGGCGAGCGCGGCGATCCGCGCCGCCAGCTCGATCGCGCGCGGATGGGCGTAGCTCCACAGCGTGTAGAAGTCGAGCTCCTCGACCTGGCGCGCCGCCGCCTCGCCGAGCTCGGTGCGGCCGTGGCCGGCGTTGACGCAGAAGAGGGCGGAGAGGCCGTCGAGGTAGCGGTTGCCGTGCTCGTCGTAGACGTAGCAGCCCTCGGCGCGGGTGATGATCGGGATCTCATGGCCGGGCCCGTATGCGCCCATCCGCGAGAAGTGCAGCCAGAGGTGGCGCATGGCCAGTTGTTGGAGGCTGGTGTCGACGCCTCGGCTGGCTTGGGACGCGATGGCCATGCGTGTCTCCTCTCGTCCTACGACGTTCTGGACAAAGCTAGCTCGGCTAACTCTCGTATTCAAGTGTTCGTTGGGTCAAGTAATTGGCAGGCTCTTGTACATAAAGTACAAGGCCAGGCGTGAAGATTGGGACAATCGCCACTTGTGCCGGAGTGTTCCTACGCCTTACCGTCGCATAATGGCCAGCACTCCCAGCGTTCCCACCGACCACGACAAGGGCCTGAAGAAGGACGCAATCGGGTTCAGCGACGGCCTGACGATCGCCCTCGCCTCGACCGCGCCGGCCTACTCGCTGGCCGCGGTGATCGGCTCGATCGTCGTCATCGTCGGCTTCCAGGCGCCGGCGGCGCTGCTCGTCTCCTTCGTGCCGATGTTCTTCATCGCCGCGGCCTTCTATTACATGAACCGCGCCGACCAGGACTGCGGCACCAGCTTCTCCTGGGTGACGCGGGCGATCGGCCCGCAGAGCGGCTGGATCACCGGCTGGGCGATCTGCGTCACCGGCATCCTCGTCGTCGGCTCGCTCGCCGACGTCGCCGCCTACTCCTTCTTCAACCTGATCGGCGCCGAGGGGCTGGAAGAAAGCACCGCCGCGGTGACCCTGCTGGCGCTCGGCCTGATCGCTCTGATGACGACGATCTGCGTGCTCGGCACGGAGCTCTCGGCCCACCTGCAGAAGGCGCTGATGGTCCTCCAGATCGGGCCGCTGCTGCTGATCGTCGTGGTCGTCCTCTACAAGGTGCTCGCCGGTGACGCGCCGGACGCGGCTGTCGATCCCTCACTCTCTTGGTTCAACCCCTTCGCGATCGAGAGCGGCGGTGCGCTGACCGGCGCCCTGCTGCTCGGCGTCTTCATCTACTGGGGCTGGGAGAGCGCGGTCAACCTCAACGAGGAGACCGAGCACTCGGTGACGGCGCCGGGGCTTGCCGGCCTGATCTCGACCGTGATCCTGCTCGTCACCTACCTCGGCGTGGCGACCGCGCTGGTTGCCTGGCAGGGCATCGGCGGGGCGGAGAAGTTCGAAGACAACGAGGAAATCCTGCCCGCCTATGCCGACGCGGCGCTCGGCGATCCGCTCGGCAGCCTCGTCCTGCTGGCGATCGTTGTCTCGGCCCTGGCCTCGACCCAGACGACGATCCTGCCCGCCGCCCGCACCTCGCTCTCGATGGCCCGCGCCGAGGCGATGCCCTCCGCCCTGGGCGAGGTCAGCTCGCGCTTCTTCACCCCGGTCGTCTCGACCGTCGCGATCGGCGTGCTGGCGGTCGTCTGGTACCTGCCCTCGAAGCTGATCAGCGAAAACTTCCTCTTCGACTCGCTCTCGGCGCTGGCGCTGATGATCGCCTTCTACTACGCCTTCACCGGGATCGCCTGCGCCGTCTACTACCGCCGCGAGCTGCGCCGTTCGGTCAAGGACTTCCTCTTCGTCGGCGTCGCCCCGGTGATCGGCTCGCTGCTGCTCGGCTATCTCTTCTTCAAAGCCCTGATCGACTACTCCGACCCGGCCAACTCCTACACCGGCGCCTCCTGGTTCGGGGTCGCGCCGCCGGCGGTGATCGGGGTCGGCTTCCTCGTCCTTGGGGCGATCCTCCTTCTCGCCTGGCGCCGGCACCGACGCGAACCGTTCTTCCTGCGCCGGCGCGAAGTCGCTCCAGCCGGCATATTGGACTCGCTACCTTCTGAAGTGGCTCTAGAAGGCCATGGAGAAGAGCATGAAGAGCAGTACGCCGAGCGTTGATCTGCATAGCGTCACCAAGCGCTTCGGCGAACTCGTAGCCGTAGACGACCTCAGCCTGGAGCTGACCGGCGGTGAGTTCTTCACCCTGCTCGGACCGAGCGGCTGCGGCAAGACGACGACGCTGCGGATGATCGCCGGCTTCGAGCAGCCCGACAAGGGCCGGATCACGATCGAGGGCGACGACGTCGCCGGGCTGCCCCCGCACAAGCGCCCGACCAACACGGTCTTCCAGAGCTACGCCCTCTTCCCCCACCTCAACGTGCACGACAACGTCGCCTTCGGCTTGAAGCGCAAGAGGGTGCCGAAGGCCGAGATCGCTCGCCGGGTCGAGGCGGAGCTGGAGCGGGTCGGGCTCGCCGCCGAGGCCAACCGGCGCCCGGCGCAGCTCTCCGGCGGCCAGCAGCAACGTGTCGCGCTGGCGCGGGCGCTGGTAAACCTGCCCAAGGTGCTGCTGCTCGATGAGCCGCTCGGCGCGCTCGACCTGAAGCTGCGCAAGGGGCTCCAGGTCGAGCTCAAGCAGATCCAGCGCGAGGTCGGGATCACCTTCGTCTACGTCACCCACGACCAGGAGGAGGCGCTGACGATGAGCGACCGGATCGCGGTGATGAACCGCGGCCGGGTCGAGCAGGTGGCGGGACCGGAGGGGGTCTACGAGCGGCCGGCGACGACCTTCGTCGCCGGCTTCATCGGCGTCTCCAACCTGATGCCGGCAACGGTCACCAGTAACGGCGAAGTGCGGCTGGACCAGGGGCCCGTCTGCCCCGCCCCCACCGACGGGCTCGCCGGCGGCGAGCGCTGCTACGCGGTGGTGAGGCCGGAGAAGCTGCGAATCGAGATGGGCGGGGGCGGTGCCTCGAACGGCCTGCTGCGGATCGACGGGACGGTGGAAAGCTCGCTCTACCTGGGGACGGCGACGCAGATCGTCGTCGACCTCGGCGAAGGCGTGCGGATGACCGTCCTCGTCCCCAACGCGAGCGAGGAGGAGCGGCAGCACCTGCCCGGCGGTGGCGCCAGGGTGACCCTGAGCTGGGAGCCGGATCACATGCACGTGGTGCGGGAGTCAACCGCGCCCGCTGCGGGTATGGGAGGCCGGGCCGGGGACAGCGGGACCGAACTCCAAGCAACGAAAAGAGGGTGAGTCAGATGGACAGCAGGTGTGTACGAACGGGTAGGACCACGGGGGTGGTCGCGATCCTGGTTGCGACGGTCGCCATGGCCCTTGGCCTGGCGGCCTGCGGTGATGACACGGTCGGCGGCGGCAGGGAAGGCGAGGTGCCGACGGCCGAAGGGGGGCCGGCGACCGGGTCGCTGACGATCTCCAACTGGCCCGGCTATATCGATCCCGGTCCGAAAGGCACCGTCGCCGAGTTCGAAAAAGAGACCGAGGTGAAAGTCAATTACATCGAAGACATCAACTCGAACGACGCCTTCTTCGGCAAGCTGCAGCCGCAGCTCGAACAGGGTGAATCGGGCGGGCGCAGCATCTTCGTCGTCGCCGACTACATGGCGAAACAGATGTATGAGCTCGGCTACCTGCAGGAGATCGACCACAACGACCTGCCGACGGTGTTCGAAACCCTGCTGCCCAGCCTCGAGAGCCCGTCATTCGACCCCGAGCGCAAGTTCTCGGTGCCGTGGCAGGGTGGCATGACGGGGCTCTGGGTCGACACCGCGAAGGCGCCCGAGATCCGCTCGGTCAACGATCTCTTCGACCCGAAATACAAGGGCAAAGTCACGATGCTGGAAGAACTGCGCGAAACGCCGGCGCTGGTGCTGCTCGCCGAAGGGGTCGAGCCCGCCGAAGCCAGCGCGGAGCAGTGGCTCAACGCGATCGACAAACTCAAGGCGGCCGCCGACTCCGGTCAGATCAGGAAATTCACCGGCAACGAGTACACCGAGGACCTGACCGCGGGCAACATCGTCGCCGCGATCGGGTGGTCGGGCGACGCCTCGATCATCGAAAACGAGAACGCCGAATGGCGGATGCCGACCGAGGGCTGCACGCAGTGGATGGAAAACATGGTGATCCCGGTGGGCGCCCCCGACACCGCTGCGGCGCTCACCTGGATGGACTTCGTCTACCGGCCGGAGGTGGCGGTCGACATCACGGAATACGTCGAATACATCTCACCGGTGCAGGGTGTCAAAGAGCTGCTCGACAAACGAGGGTCGGAACTCGCGCAGAGCGAGATCGTCTTCCCGACCGAAGAGTTCACCCGCAAATGCACTGGCCAGACCACGCCCCCGGACTTCGAACGGGTCAACGAGGCCTGGCAGGACGTACTGACCGGATGACGCGTCGATGAGCCCGGTGAGCGAGTGACGCCACGATGAGCCTGAGGCAGCGCCTGGTCCCGTACTGGCTACTGGGACCGGGGCTGCTCTGGCTCGTCCTCTTCTTCGTCGTGCCCATGTACTTCATGGGCGAACTGGCGCTGCGCTCGGGCACGCTGACCAGCGGCTACACCTTCGATTGGGCGTGGTCGAACTTCCCGGACTCGCTCTCCGGCAACACCGAGCAGATCGGCCGCTCCTTCCTCTACGCCGGCTCGGCGACGGTGCTGGCGCTGCTGATCGGCTATCCGCTCGCCTACGCGATCGCCTTCCGCGCCGGCCGCTACCGCAACCTGCTGCTGTTCGTGGTGATCGCGCCCTTCTTCACCACCTACCTGATCCGCACGATCGCCTGGAAGACGATCCTCAGCGACTCCAGCCCGATCGTCGGCGTGCTGCAGACGCTGACCCTGGTGCCGCCCGACGGCCGCGTGCTCGCCACCTCGGGCGCCGTCGTCGCTGGCCTCACCTACAACTTCCTGCCCTTCATGATCCTGCCGCTCTACGCCAACCTGGAGCGGCTCGACCTGGGCCTGGTCGAGGCAGCGAAGGACCTCTACTCGTCCTCACGGCAGGCCTTCCTGCGGGTGACCCTGCCGCTGACGATGCCGGGGATCGTCGCCGGCGTCCTGCTCACCTTCATCCCCGCCTTCGGCGACTACATCAATGCGCAGCTGCTCGGCGGCACGCAGCAGGCGATGGTCGGCAACGTGATCCAGTCGCTCTACCTCAACCAGCGCGACTACCCGGAGGCAGCGGCGCTCTCCTTCCTGATGATGGCGCTGATCCTCGCCGTGGTCGTCGCCTACATCCGCTTTGCCGGCACCGGCGCCTTCATGGGCGACGTGGACGAGGAGGCACGGGTATGAGGGTGGCCGCCGTGCGGATTTGGGGATGGCTGCGGCGCAACGCGCTGCTGATCTACGCCGGGATCGCGGTCGCCTATCTGCTGGTGCCGATCGTCGTCATCGCCGTCTTCTCCTTCGGCGCCACGCCGAAAGACAAACTCACCTTCGGCCTGGACGAAGGCTTCACGCTCGAGTACTGGACCAGCGCCTTCTCGCTGCCGGAGCTGAACGACGCGCTCTTCACCAGCCTGCGCCTGGCCACCTTCTCGACCCTGATCTCGACCGTGATCGGCACGCTGATGGCGATCGCCCTGGTCCGCCATGCGTTCCACGGCCGGCGGCTGGCGAACCTGCTGATCGTGATCCCGATGGCGACGCCGGAGGTGGTGATCGGCGCGGCGCTGCTCTCGATGTTCATCTACTACACGTTCGCGCTCGGCTTCACCACGCTGCTGATCGCCCACGTGATGTTCTCGATCAGCTTCGTAGTCGTCGTCGTGCGCTCGCGGCTGATCGGCTTCGACCGCCACCTCGAGGAGGCGGCTGCCGACCTCGGCGCGACGCCGCTCGCCACCTTCCGCACGGTGACCCTGCCGCTGCTGGCGCCCGGCATCGTCGCCGCGGCGCTGCTCGCCTTCGCCCTCTCGATCGACGACTTCGTCATCTCCAACTTCAACTCGGGGACGACGGTGACCTTCCCGCTCTACGTCTACGGGGTCAGCCTGCGCGGCATCCCGGTCCAGGTCAACGCCCTGGCGACGATGCTGTTCGTGGTCGCGGCCGCGGCGGCGGCGCTGGTCCTCTGGCAGCAGCGCCGGGCCGAACGGATGGCCTCGGTCCGCCCCGAGCCAGAGGCGATCCCGGCATGACCGCCGACGGGCCTAAAAGTCGAGTCGGACTCGACTTATCGGCCCGTCGGCCGCAGGAGGCGGTGCGGTTGGCCAACTACGTGGGCGGGATGTGGCGAGCCGTGGATGATGCTGACACGCTCGACGACGTCGATCCCGCCACCGGCGAGGTGACGGCGCTGGTGCCGCTCTCCGGTGGCCGGCAGGTCCGCGAAGCGGTCGAAGCGGCACGGGCGGCGCAGCCCGGCTGGCGCGCGGAGCCGCCACAGCGGCGGGCGCGAGCGGTGCTGGCGCTGCGCGAGGGGCTGGAACAGCGCCGGGATGAACTGGTCGCCCTGGTCACCGCCGACATGGGCAAGGCGCTGGCCGACGCCGACGGAGAGGTCGGCCGCGGGATCGAGTCGGTCGAGTCGGCGTTGGCGATCCCCCACCTGCTCAAGGGCGAGACGCTGGAGGGCGTCGCCGACGGGGTCGACGTGGAGATGGTGCGCCAGCCGGTCGGCGTGGTGGCGGCGATCACGCCGTTCAACTTCCCGGCCATGATCCCGCTCTGGTTCCTGCCCTACGCGATCGCCTGCGGCAACTCGTTCCTGCTCAAGCCCTCCGAGCAGGATCCTCGCCCTGCGGCGCTGATCGTCGAGATCGTCGACTCGATCGATGAGATCCCGCCCGGCGTGGTCAACCTCGTCCACGGCGGCCGCGACGCGGTCACGGCGATCCTCGCCGATCCCGGCATCGACGCGATCTCGTTCGTCGGCCGGGCAGAGACGGCGCGGTTCGTCGCCGAAGGCGCCGCCGCGACCGGCAAGCGGGCGCAGGCGCTGGGCGGCGCCAAGAACTCGCTCGTGGTGATGCCCGACGCCGACCTCGAGGCGGCAATGCCGGCGATCATGGGCTCGGCCTTCGGCGCCGCCGGCCAGCGCTGCCTGGCCGGGTCGGTCTGCATCGTGGTCGGCGATGGGGCGCGGCGTGATGAGGTGCGTGCGGCGCTGGTCGAGGCGGCCGCAGGGCTGCGAGTCGGGTTCGGCGCCGATCCTGCCACCGACGTCTGCCCGATGGTCTCCGCTCCGGCGCGGGAGAAGATCGCCGAGGCGATCGGCCGGGCCGAGGGCAACGGCGACGAGCTGCTGCTCGACGGACGCGGCGACGCCGGCCGCGCCGGCACCCGGCTCGGCCCGACGCTCGCCGTGGTCGAGGACCCCGAGTCCGAGCTCGCCCGCGAGGAGCTGTTCGGGCCGCTCCTCACCGTGGTCGAGCTCGACGACCTCGACGCGGCGCTCGAGTTCGTCAACGGCTCGCGCTACGGCAACGCGGGCACGATCTTCACCGCGTCGGGCGAGGCCGCGCGGCGCTACCGCTACGGCGCCGAAGCCGGCATGCTCGGCGTCAACGTGGGTGTGCCGGCGCCGGTTGCGTGGTTTCCGTTCAGTGGGTGGAAGGACTCCATGGCCGGCGACCTGCATGCCAACGGCACCGACGCCGTTGACTTCTACACCCGCAAGAAGGTTGTGACGAGTCGCTGGTGAGAGGAGGACGGGGTCGCCTCGCCGAGTGCCCACCACCGCCTTTGGCGGTGGAATCTGGTGTCGCTTCGCGACGAGGATCACCCTGCCGGGGCCGCTTCGCGAGGCATCGGCGAGGCGACTCCCGTCCTCCTTACTACCGGCCGATGTGGAAACCCACGAGCTTGGGGAGCTGGGAGATCGCCTTGCTGACCGCACTAGGGGAGCTACCGGCTAGCTCGGCTTCCTCTTTGTTCACCAGCGCGCGGCGAATCAGCTCGCCGCCTAGCCAGTGGAAGGGCTCCGGTGGGACACGCCTCGGTTCCGGGTCCACAAACGGCAGGCGGGAATGCTCGTCGCGGCGGTCTAGGGCTAGGGAGGCCAACACCCTGCCGACCATGTAGGAGGGGCCTACTCCGTTGCCGGTATAGCCGGCTGCTGCGAATGCGTGGCCACCGCTTAACGGTGCGACTATCGGAAGGTGGGTGGGTGAGACGTCTATGGGGCCGCCCCAAGCGTGGGTCAGCTTGCGGCCGGCCAGGCCTGGGAAGTACTCGCGCAGGCGGTCCGCGGTTGCCGCGATCACGCTGGGGTCGAGCTCGGCCCGGCCGTGCAGGCGGGCGCCCATCGCGATCTGGCCACCTCCCCAGCCGAAGGCGATGCGTCCGTCCGGGGTAGTGCGGAAGTAATCGATCAGAGCGCGGCTGTCGGTGATGCACTCCCCCCCGGTCCAGCCGATTTCCTCGAGCACGTCGGGCACCGGCTCGGTGAGGACGATGTGCGAGGAGGTGACGGTGAGCGCGTTGCGCAGCGGCGCGCCCGGCGCCTTCGCCGCACCGCCGATCGCGACGACCGCCGCCCCGGCGCGAACCGCGCCGCCATCGGTGTGCGCCTCCATCCCGCCCCCACCGCGCGTATCCGACTTTGACCCCACCCCAGTGGGGTGAATGTCGGATGCGCTGATGAGGCGGCGCACCGGCGAGCGCTCGTACAGCTCGACTCCGGCGGCGAGCAGGCGCTCCCGCAGTCCGAACGCCAGCCGCGCCGGCTGCACGGTCGCTGCGTCGGGGTAGAAGGCACCGCCGCGGAAAGCGGGCGATGCGCAGCGCTCGGCCACCTCGGCCGGAGCCAGCGCCCGCACGCAGTCCTCTCCCAGCTCACGACAGGTGGTGAGCGAGTCGTCCCAGACGGCATCGTGAGAGGGCGCGGTCGACACCTGCAGGTAACCGCCGCGGCGAAACCATGCGTCGACCCCCTGATCGCGGCAGAAGGCCTCGATCCCGTCGATCGCATCGCGAGCGGCGCGGGCGACCTCGAGCGCCGCCGTGTCCCCCCACCGCCGCCGCATGTTCGGTAACGAGAACCACATCGAGTTGCAAAACCCCCCATTCCGCCCACTCGGCCCGTACCCACAGACATCGCCCTCGAGCAACACCACCCGCGCCTCAGGCTCCACCGCCTTGATATGCCAAGCGGCCCAAAGTCCGGTGTACCCACCGCCGATCACCACGACGTCAGCGCTCCGCTCGCCGGTCAGCTCGGGCAGCGGCGAAACCTCTCCCGCCTCCTCCAGCCAGTAACCGTGGCGAGTGTGCTTCATGTTCCGAGTCTCCCTCATAGACTCCGCATGTGGCCACCTTCGACCTCCTCGCCGACCTGCCGCTGGAGATCGAGGGCTACGAGCTGAACGGGCTGGAGTACCAGACCCCCGGCTTCGAACGTCTCAGCACCGTGATCCATCTCTGGGGCGGCGGCGAGGACGGGCTCGGCGAGGACGTCACCTATGACGCGGTCGACCACATCGCCCTCCAGGACGCAGGGCCGACGCTCGACCTGACCGGCTACGCGACCCTGGGCGAGTTCTGCGACTTCATCGGCGAGGTCGACACCTTCCCGGCCGAGCCGCAACGTGACGTCTCACGCCGCTACCGCCGCTGGGCCTTCGAGGCGGCGGCGCTGGACCTGGCGCTGCGCCAGGCGGGCATCGGCATCGCGGCGGCGCTGAATCGCGAGCCCCGCCCGGTGGAGTTCGTCTGCTCGATGCGCCTCTCGCCCGGGGGCGAGGAGCCCTCCTCGATCGAGACCCTGCGACGCAAGCTCGATCCCTATCCGACGCTGCGCTTCAAGCTCGACCCGGTCAACGACTGGGACGACGAGCTGATCGCGGCGCTGGTCGAGACCGGCGCGGTCGACTCGCTCGACCTGAAGGGCTTCTACAAAGGCACGGTCGTCGACGTCGAGACCGACCCCGAGCTCTACCGCAAGCTGATCGAAGCCTTTCCGAAGGCCTGGCTCGAGGACCCCGACGTCAACGAGGAGACGCGGCCGCTGCTCGAGCCGGTCCGCGACCGGCTGACCTGGGACGCGCCGATCCACTCGATCGCCGACATCGAGGCGCTGCCCTGGCCGCCCAAGATGGTCAACGTCAAGCCCTCCCGGATCGGCGGCCTGCGCGATCTCTGCGACACCTACGACTACTGCGCCGAGCACAGCATCGGCGCCTACGGCGGCGGCCAGTGGGAGCTCGGCGTCGGCCGCGGCCAGATACAGGTGCTCGCCTCGCTCTTTCACCCCAACACGCCGAACGACACCAGCCCGCGCGGCTACAACGAAGCCGACCCGCCGCTGGGGCTACCGACGAGCCCGCTGACTCCGCAGCTGACCCCGGCCGGCTTTCGGTGGGCCGAATAGGCACTTCGGCTGGCCGAATTCGCGCTTTCGGCTACGTTCCAGTCACCGTCCCGCCAAGCAAGGAGAACCATGGCCGAGAAGAGCTTCGCCGCCGCCCTCAACGAGCAGATCGCCAACGAGTTCGCCGCCTCCCAGCAGTACGTCGGGATGGCCGTCTACTACGATGCGGAAACGCTGCCTCGCCTGGCCCACTTCTTCTACCGGCAGGCGCTGGAGGAGCGCGAGCACGCGATGATGATGGTCCAGTACCTGCTCGACGTCGGCGAGGAGGTCCACATCCCCGACATCAAGTCGCAGGAGACCAGCTACTCCGACGGCGTGACGCCGGTGAAGAAGGCGCTCGAGCAGGAGAAGCGTGTCGGCGGGGAGATCTTCGCCCTGTTCGAGCTGGCGCGGGAGGAAAAGGACTACCGCGCCGAGCAGTTCATGCAGTGGTTCGTCAAGGAGCAGGTCGAGGAGGTGGCGCTGATGAGCGACCTGCTCAACGTGGTCGAGCGCTCCAAGGACAATCTGCTGCTGGCCGAGGACTACATCGCGCGGGAGAATCCTGGTGAGGAGGGGTCTGACCCGACTGCGCCGCCGGCAGCCGGCGAGGGATGAGACAGGAGGGGCCGGGGTGCCCCTCCGGCGGAACCCGCGCTCGCACTGTCGGCGGGATGGAGGTTTTGCGGCTCACAAGTTCCTCTGGAGGGGCACCCCGGCCCCTCCTTCAGCCCCGCCAGCTCAGCCCAGCCAGCCGGCTCGTTTGCGCATTGAGGTGATGCGGCGGAACTCGGCTATGTCCTCGCGTAGAGCTGCGGGAGCTGGGGCGGGGAGGAAGCGGGCGGGGAGTGGGGCCTCCATGACGCCGCTCTCGTTCTTGCTGACCTTGTAGGCGCGGGCGCCGCGTTGGGCGGTGACGGCGCTGGGGGGGCCGCTGCCCTCCCAGATCAGGCCGGCGTAGTCGTCTAGGCCGTAGCCGCCGGGCATGCCGTCGGCGACCGCGTCGAGGTAGGCGGTGCGGCGGTCCGGTTCGTTGTTGTAGTGGACGCAGAGGCTGCCGGGCAGGAGGCCGAGGCCGGCGCCGGGGAGCGGCCTGCCCGAGGACTTGGTGATGCCGGCCTCAAACCAGCACATCGCGCCGGCGCTCTGGCCAGCGAGGACGATCCCCTGGCGCCAGGCGAGGCTGAGGATCGCGCTCAGCTCGTGCGCTTCCCAGACTGCGAGCAGGTTGAGCAGACTGCCGCCGCCGACGTAGATCAGGTCCTGCTCCAGCAGGTGGTCGCGCAGCTCCATCGGGCGGGTGCCGAGACGGAAGAGCGAGAGGTCGGAGGGGTCGCAGGGCCGCTCGCCGAAGGCCGAGTAGAAGCGGCCGATCTGCTCGGAGGTGTCGCCGCTGGCCGTGGGCAGGATGCAGATCCGCGGCCGCCCCCCGGCGCGAGACGTCGCCAGCCGCAGCATCAGCTCGCAGACCGCGCGGTCGGCGGGACGCGAGGTGAAGTCGTGACCGCCGAGGGCGAGCAGGCGGGTGATCATCGAGGGCCCGCGCCCATTAGGCCGCCATCGCCGTCGACATCGCCTCGGGCAGCGGCGCCAGCGGGGGCGCGCCGGCGTCGCCCAGGTAGGCGGTGGCGATCCTCATCTCGACCACCCGCGCGTCGATCGCGTCGAGGCGGTAGCCGCGCGCCTGCGGGCGCGAGGCGACGACACGGCTGAGCTCGGTGCCGACGAAGTGCAGGGCGGCGCCGTCCTCGGCCGCGTAGCCGGGCCGCATGCCAGCGCGGAGGAGGTCGTGGTAGGCGCGGCGGCGGCTGGAGCGGGGCTCGTAGTGGACGCAGTTGCTGAACGGCAGCAGCCCCAGCCCCCGCACCCGCCGCGGCGCGCCGTGGAAGCCCGTCACGGCCTCGTCGAACCAGCAGAGCGAACCGGCGGAGAGGCCGCAGAGGACGACGCCCCGCTCCCAGGCCTCGCGCAGGATCGCGTCGATACCGTGCGCGCGCCAGACCCCAAGCAGGCTGACCACGCTGCCGCCGCCGACGTAGATCAGGTCCTGCTCGAGCAGGTGCGCGCGCAGGTCCTCCGGCCCCTGCTCGCGGCGGAAGAGCGAGATGTGGCTGGCCTCGCAGCGGTCGGCGGCGAAGGCACGGTAGAAGCGGACGATGTAGTGATCGGCGTCACCGCTGGCCGAGGGCAGGAAGCAGACCTTGGGCCGCGCCGCGCCGCTCAGCCCGAGGACGTACTCGTCCAGCAGCGGATTGCCCGACTCCATCGAGAACCCGCCCCCGCCGAAGGCGACTATCTGGCGGAGCGTCCTTTCCATCGCCAAATGGTGGCGACGCGGCGGCAGAAGTCGGTTGTACAGCGGTCCGAAGTTTTGAGTAGCCCCCTCGCCCGCGTGTACAGTCAGCTCAGTAGCCCGGGCTGCGCTTCGTCGCCTTGCGCTCGGCCGGGTGCGCGCCGCCCTTCTGCTCCAGGGTCGAGCAGGCGACGCCGATGTCGGCCGAGAGTCGATCGATCTGCTCGCGGCTGAGGGTCTGCTTGACCAGCGCCCGCAGGACCTTCACGTCTTCGGCGTTGGGTGGCATCGTGTACGCGGGAAGCATCCAGCCCCGCTCGGCCGAGAGTTGCCAGGAGAGGTCGAACTCGTCGTAGTTCTTCTCGCCGGCGAGCCTAAAGGCGACCAGGGGCAGTTGCTCCTGGCCCTCGCCGATCAGCTCGAAGTTGCCGTTGTCCTTCAGCTTCTCCGCCAGGACCTTGGCGTTGGCCTGCATCGCCTTCATGACGTACGCGTAGCCCTCGCGCCCGTAGCGGACGAAGTTGTAGTACTGGGCGAGCACCATCGAGGCTCCGGTCGAGAAGTTGAGGGTGAAGGTCGCGTCGGTCTTCCCCAGATAGTTCTCGTAGAAGACGAGGTCCTCGGCCAGGTCACTCTGTTCCCTGAAAACGAGCCAACCGATCCCCGGGTAGACGAGGCCGAACTTGTGCCCGGAGACGTTGATCGAACGGACCTGCTCGAGGCGGAAGTCCCATTCGGAGTCCGGATAGAGGAAGGGCCAGACGAAGCCGCCGCTGGCCGCGTCGATATGCAGCGGCACGTCGAGGCCCCTCTCGCCCTTGAGGTCGACGAGCAGCTTGTTGATTCCGACGATGTCGTCGGCGTGCCCGGTGAAGGTCGTGCCGAGCACCGCCGCGACGCCGATCGTGTTCTCGTCGACGTGGGGCTGCACGTCCTCCGGCCCGATCACGTATTTGTCGTCCTGCAGGGGCACGACCCGCGGCTCGACGTCGAAGTAGCGGCAGAACTTCTCCCAGACGACGTGCACGTCGCCGCCGAAGATCAGGTTCGGCCTGTCGACCGGCTTCGATTCGGCTTCGCGGCGCTGCTTCCACTTCCACTTCAGCGATAGCGCGCCGAGCATGATCGCCTCAGAGGACCCCTGGGTACGAGCGCCGGTCGTCTCACCGGGGGCGTGGTAGAGGTCGGCGAGCATGCGGATGCAGCGCTGCTCGACCTCGGCTGAGATCGGGTACTCGGCGTGGTCGATGAAGTTGCGGTAGAGGTTCTCAGCGATGATCCGCTGTGCCTCCGGCTCCATCCAGGTGGTGACGAAGGTCGCCAGGTTGCGCTGAGGATCGCCCTCCAGCGCCAGTTCCTCGCCGACCAGGCGCATCGCGTCGAGGGCCGACATGCCGCTGGGCGGGAAGTCGCCGGCCGGTGCGTCTTCGGTGAGGAAGCGGTTGCCGTAGAGCTTGGCCGCCTCTTCGCTGTTGAGTGGCATATCGTCGGCTCCAGTCGCGTCGCGGGGGCGTCGAGCGTATCTGACGCTCGACGCGGGAACGGTGGGTGGCCACGGCCGGCCGCGATGGACAAGTCAGATCCCGCCCACGTTCCCAAGCGAAGCTAAATTGTTAACTGGGTACTGATCCGTCCACGGATTCCCGCACGGGGTGTACAATCGCGTTTATCGTGAACCTCAGCGGGTTGATCGAGAAGGAGCACCTCCCCGCCGGCCGCGAGGACCTGGCCGAGCCCCTCATCGCCCACTCCCAGCGCGAGCGGATCCTGGTGGCGATGGCCGATAGCTGCGCGACCAGGGGCTACAGCGCGACGACGATCGCCGACATCTGCGAGCCGGCCGGAGTCTCCCGCGCCACCTTCTACGAGCTGTTCAAGGATAAGGAGGACTGCTTCCACGCCGCGATGGAGGTCTCGCTGGCCGACGCGATGGGACGCATCCTCTCCGCCTACTCGGCGGACAAGCCCTGGGCGACGATGGTCCGCGACGCCGCCGCCGAGTTCCTCGACCTGCTGGCGAGCCGGCCGGCCTTCGCCCGCATGGCGCTGGTCGAGGCGCCGGCCTCCGGCGACCGCGCCTTCGAGCTCTACGCCTCGGGCAAGAAAGTGCTCCAGTCGCTGCTCGACCGCGGACGCGAGGACCCGGTCGAGGAGGAAGCGATCCCCTCCAGCGCCGGCCGTGCGGCGCTCTCCGGCGCTGAGTCGCTGATCGTCGGCCAGATCCTCGCCGGCAACGCAGAGCGGCTGCGCGAGCTGCTGCCTGACATCGTCTACATCACCACCGTTCCCTACCTCGGCCAGGAGGAGGCGCTGCGCCAATCCCGCGAGGCCGAGAAGCTCCTGGAGGCCTGACGTGGATTGTCCCGTCGGGCCTCTCGGCCCACCCGGAGGCTGACCGGAGTGGAGCGGGCAGGGGGGGAGACCGGTGGCGCCCTCCGCGCGGGCGTCACCGGCTGCCGCCGGAGGTCATCTCCCGTTCCCAGCGTGATCGCCTGCTCGAGGCGGCCGTGCGGGTGGTGGCGGAGAAGGGCTACGGGGCGCTGACGATCGGCGACCTGACCGCCGAGGCGGGCGTCTCCCGCACCACCTTCTACGAGCTCTTCGACGACAAAGAGGCCTGCTTCCTCGCCGCCTACGACAACGCGGTCGAGGTCCTGGTGCGGCGGGTGATAGCCGCCTATGAGTCCGAGCAGAGCTGGCCCGACCGGGCCGCCGCCGGCCTCGCCGCGCTGCTCGTGGCGCTCGCCGAAGAGCCGGCGCTGGCGCGGCTCTCGCTGGTCGACATCGGCAACGCCGGTCCGGCGGCCCAGCGCCGCTACCGGGCGGCGATACAGCGGCTGACCCCCCTCTTCGACGAGGGACGGGACTTCGCCTCCGGCGGCCGCTCGCTGCCGGCGAACACCTCGCGGATGGCGATCGGCGGGGTCACCGGATTGATCTCCGACGAGCTCGTCGCCGGGCGGGCCGAGCAGCTGCCCGGGTTGCTTTCGGACGTGCTTTTTGCCACGCTAGTCCCATATATCGGCCCGGATGCGGCAGCAAGGGAGGTCGAGAGGCTGACTCGATAAACGCCCACGTACACGTTGCCGCTATGATCCATATACCTGATAGTTCAACCCTGGCGGGCGGGCCGATGGCAGGCAGCGAAACGCGGCGTCAAGCGATTCTGGAGGCGATGGTGCGAGTCGTCGGCCGCAAGGGGTACAAGGCAACCTCGGTCGCCGACGTGATCGCCGAGGCCGACGTCTCCCGCACGACCTTCTACAAGCACTTCGAGGACAAGCAGGAGTGCTTCCTCGCCGCCTACGACCTCGTCGTCGACCGGGTGCTGGGCGAGGTGATCGCCAACTGCGACGCCGAGCGCCCCTGGCTCGAGCGGATGCGGGTCGGCCTGGCGACGGTCGTCGAGATGTTCGCCCTCGACCCTGAGCTGGCGCGGACGGCGATCGTCGAGGTCGCTGCTGCCGGCGCCGACGCCCGCCAGCGACACTGGAACGCGATCGTCCGCTTCACCGACTTCCTCGCCGACGGCGAGGAGCTGACGGGCGGGCGCGAGCTGCCCGCCAACATCGGCCTGATGGCCGCCGGCGCCGTCTCCGGTCTGATCTTCGACGAGCTGCTGACCGGGCGGGCGGAGCGGCTGCCGGAGATGCTGCCCGACCTGCTCTTCGCGATGCTCGTCCCCTACATCGGCCCCGGCGCCGCCACCGAAGAGATGCGCAGGGCAGCGGCCGGCTGAGGCCCCGCGCCTCGCCTGACCGCCCGCCTCCCCGGGTCTTTTGCGCTAAACCGCGCCGATCTCGCGGCGCAGCTTGGCCCGCACGCGATGCAGGCGGACCTTGACCGTGCCCAGAGGAATGCCGAGGCGGTGGGCAATCGCCTCCTGGGTCATGTCCTCGTGGTAGCGCAACTGGACGAGTTGCCGGTCACGTTTATTGAGCCGGTCGAGCGCCGCGTGCAGGTCAGCCCGCTCGACCATTGCCATGACGCGCTCGTCGTCGCGGCCCTGCCAGGCCTCGAGCGTGTCGGTCGGCGCCGGCCGTTTGCGGGCGAACTCGCGCAGCGCCTCGTTGCGAACGATCGCCGCCAGCCACGACTTGCGCGCGCCGCTGTCGCGCAGGGTGCCGCGTTTCCTCCAGGCCCGCACCATCGAGTCCTGGGCGATGTCCTCAGCCTCCGGGCGGCTCTTCGCGTAGCGGAAGGCGATGCCGAGGCAAGTGCGGTGGACCTCGTCCCAGTCCCAGGACTCGCTCGAATCTGCTCCCCCGTCAACCCGATGATCGAGACGTCGGACCTCCACGATCGCAGCAGACTAGCAGATTTGATCAATGAAACGATGTAGAACGCTAATTGGTCTTGGCGGGCATGGATGCAGCAGCAGTCCAGCCGGGGAGCCAGTGGGCCGAGCAGGCCTATGAGGCGATGGCGCCCGTCTATGACGATTTCACCGCCCACCACAATTACGAGCTGTGGCTGGGCAACCTCCTTCCCATAGCCCGCCGCCACGGGTTGAGCGGGCGGCGCCTGCTCGACGTCGGCTGCGGGACCGGGAAGAGCTTCCTGCCGATGCTGGAACGAGGATGGGAGGTGACCGCTTGCGACATCTCGCCGTCGATGCTCGACCTGGCCAGGGCAAAGGCCGGTGATGCGGTGCGACTGTCGGTGGCGGACATGAGGGAGCTGCCGGTTTTCGGCGAGTTCGATCTCGTCTGGGCGCTGGACGACGCGGTCAATTACCTGCTCAGCGGGGAGGAATTGAAGGAAGCACTGAGCGGGATGCGGGCCAATCTGGCCCCCGGCGGACTGCTGATGTTCGATGTCAACACGCTCGAGGCCTACCGCACGTTCTTCGCCGAAGAGCAACGGGTCGAACGTGGCGGGCGGGTCCTGGTCTGGCGCGGTCAGAACTCGACCGACACTCCGCCGGGCTCGATCGGCGAGGCGCGTCTGGAACTGGAGCGGAGCGACGATGGGACCACGATCGAGACTCATGTCCACCGCCAGCGCCACTTCCCGGAAGCGGAGGTGCTGGAGCTGATCGAGGCGACCGGACTGGAGTGCCTCGATGTCTACGGCCACGGCTTCGATGCGGTTCCCAAGCAGCCGGTCGAGGAACTAACCCACTCCAAGGCCGTCTACTTCGCCCGTCGGGCCTGAGCGCGTAGACCCAGCCACCGGTCAAACCACACCTAATTTCTAAGCAGCTCGGTCGCTGTTTTTCACTGACACACCATGTAAGACTGCGGCCTCCGTCGAATTATCAAGCCGCTTATTGGTGTTATTTGCGCCGTAGTGGTGTTGTTTCTTTAGGTTCGGTGCGAGGACTTCTCTCGGTACGCATTGGTGTGGGTTTCTGGCGCAATCGTCGTCATAATTAGCTACTTATATTCTGTAGACTCATAAGGAAATAGCTGACAGGCTCGGCGCGTGTCGGAGGTGGCTCTAAAGGCTCTTGGCGAAGCGATTCGCATGCGGCGGGGCGAAATCGACGGTCTCTCTCAGGAGGGACTCGCTGACCTTGCCGGAATGCACCGCACTTACGTCAGCGAGATCGAGCGAGGGTTGAGAAACCCGAGCTTCCGCAACCTCTTCAAGCTCGCGGCCGCGTTGGAAGTACCCCTTTCGGAGCTGGTGGCCCAGGCCGAGCAGGCCGTGGGCAAGGACACTCTGACACAGGAGTCCTAACCGTCACACCTCACCTCCTTCGCGGCTCGAGGTAGGTGAAAACCATCATGACGATGTGGGATTCCTAGCTTGCGAAACGGGAGCGACGGGACTCGAACCCGCGACCTCCGGCGTGACAGGCCGGCGCTCTAACCAGCTGAGCTACGCCCCCTGGGGGATGGGCGACGGGATCGCCCGTGGGGATTATCTCAGGGTCGCTGGATTTGCAGCTTGAAGCCTCCGCCACGATGCCGCGGGGAGCGGATCGCGATGCGCAGACGGGACTGGCCGCAGACGGTGAAGTTGAGCCGGCGTCCGGTCGCGCGGCCCCGGTGCGTCGTGCGTAGGACGCGCCCCGCCCTGTCCATCAGCCTCAGGTCGTAGCGGCGCCGGTCCGCCGGGCGCAGGCTGACGGTGCCGTCGAGCGGTGTGCGGAACGCTCGCAGCACCACTCCCCCCTGCTGCGGCGGAACGCGTCCGCGCAGCCCGAGGACGGTGCGCCCCAACCAGGGATCGAGCGTGTCTTCGCGTATCGCCTGCAGGGACTCCGCGTCGGGCTCGAGCACGCGCAACCAGCGCCAGGGCACGCTGCTTTCGGGGAAGCGCAGGCGGGCAAAGCTCTCGGCAAAGGCCTCGCCGGGGTCACGGAAGTAGTGCACGCCCTCGTCGCCGGCAAAGAGCGCTCCTCCACGGGCGCGCCGGCAGACGTTCTCATGGCTCGACCAGCGGGCCGTGCCCCAATCGATCGCCGGGGGGAAGGGCGGCGGGCTTTCGCGGTGGCGGGCTATGTGGTGCCCGTACTCGTGGGCGAGGACGTACTCGCGGCTCGCCCCATCGGACGCCGGCGTGTCGTTCCCGTTGATGACGATCTTGTTCTCGGTGCCGTAGTAGCAGGCCTGAGCGCCGTAGCCGCAGTCCAGTTCGATCTGGGACGGCGTGTCGAGCTGCACGGTGAGCAATTCCATCTCGGAGCCGTGGATCAGCGTGCCGAGGAAGCTGGCGATCCGCTGCGGGTCGGCGGCGTTGCAGACGACCTGGCAGGCGGAGGTGACCGCGATCGCGACGGTTCCACCGCTGCTGTCGATCGGATAGCGGTAAGCAGCCGTGCTGGCGGAGATGCGCGCCGACCCCACACTGGGGTGCTCGATCACCGTGTCGCGCGGCCGCATCTCCCCGCCCGCCGGGGCGGCGAGGAGGAGGATCATGGCTATGCCCGCAAGCGCCCCCGCCGGGCGCTTGCTCAAGGGGCGGGTCCCGGATCTATCTCGTTGGCCCTCGCCGGCAGCGAGGCGGAGAGCGGGCGGCGCGGCAGCATTGCGCGGCTGGCCGTCGCGCCGCCCCCCGCTTCGCCCGGCGACCCGCCCAAAGCGGACGTACCGGGTCGAAGTCGAGCAGCGAGCGCCAGGTCATCGTGCCGATCGCCCCGTCGACTGGCAGGCCATTGCTCGCCTGGAATGCGCGGACCGCCGACCTGGTCCGCCTGCCGAAGAACCCGCTCACCGGCAACCCCGGCCGCACCGCGGCGCGCAGGTGCTGCTGCGCCCAGACGACGAGATCGCCGCGGCTGCCCCGCTTCAGCAGCGGGTGCGAGACGACCGGCCGGTAGCCGAAGACCGGGCCGTCGATCGCCGCGCCGAGCGCGCCCCAGCCGGCACTGCTCGTCTCCTGCCAGTCCCACCAGCTCGGCGCCAGGCCGCCGTAGCTCGCGGCGAAGCGCCGGAAGCGGAGGATCTCCTTGCGCCCCGCGCCGCCATAGGTCTGTCCGAGCGGATAGACCGGATGGCCCCAGAGGCGGTTGAAGAGGTAGGTGTGCTCGTAGACGGCGCGGACCGAGGTGCCGATCGCCCGCCAGTACATCTGCGGCTGGTTGACGGTCGCGCCGCCGGGCCCGAAGAAGACCGAGTAGGGGAAGGACGGGTGGTAGTCGACATAAGGGAAGGTGGCCAGCGAGAGCGGGAAGGCGGCGCCGATGCGGCCGCGCAGCGCGCGGATATAGCGGTCGGCGGCGGCGTATTTGCCCTCGTAGTGCCCCTCGGCGTCGATCACCAGGCAATCGGCGCCGCGCCGGACCGCGGCAGCGCCGACCCTGGCCTCGGCCACAGGGCTGTCGCCGTAGACGAACTGCCAGGCGCAGACGTCGAGGCCCCCGCGGTGGAGGGTGCCGACCAGGCTGCGGTTGAACTGCGACCAGACGTGGCCCGCGTCGCCCGCCTTTATATAGAGCGTGCCGACGCCGGCGCCCCTGGCGCGGGCGAGGATCCGCCCCACATCGCCGCCGTCGGAGCGCTCGACGTACCAGATCCACATGCCGTGGCGGTCGAAGGGGGTGCCGGCAGACGGCGGCGCGACACCCTGCCCCGCGCCATCCGGAGCGGCGAGGGAGGTGCGCGTGTCAGCCGTCAGCGCCATAACGAAGAAGATCGCCAGGAGCACCAGGCGGAGCCCTGGCGCCGGGGTGCTGCTGGACCTCACGTCAACTTCAAACACGGTAGCTCGCCCGGCGCTGCGGTGGGAAAGGTCATCGTCCACCGCCGTACCGAGCTTGGATACGACTGTCTGGCACGGCACTAGTATGCGAAAGACCCCGAGGAGGAGCGCAATTGATCGTCGAGCGGACCGAAAATCCCAGTTGGCTGTCGAACGCCTACCTGGTCGCCGAGGCGGCTGGCGGCAAGGGGGTGCTGATCGACGGCAACGACGACCTCGCGCCGCTGCTGACGAAGGCCGAGGAGGAAGGGGTCGAGATCACCCACGTGCTCGTCACCCACCCCCATCTCGATCACGTCGCCGGGCTCGCCGAGGCGCGGCGGCAAATCGGCAACCCGCCGTTGGTCGCCCACGCGGATGCGGCGGCGGAGCTCGACGAAGAGGTCGCGGTGATCCTCGCCGACGGGGAGACGCTGAGCACCGGCGGGCTCGAGATCGAGGCGATCTACACCCCCGGCCACGCCGCCGGCCACCTCGCCTTCCTCGTCGATGGCTCCGACCTGTTCACCGCCGATGTCCTCTTCAAGGGCACGGTCGGGGGGACGCTGGCGCCCGGCGCCAGCGGCTTCGCCGACCTGAAGGCCTCGGTGATGCGGCTGATGGAGCTGCCGCCGGAGACCCGCGTCCACCCCGGCCACCGCGAGCCGACGACGATCGGCGAGGAGCGGGAGTCCAACCCGTTCGTGCGGATCTGGCGCGGCCTCGAGGAGACCGGCGCTGAGGAGGTCACGGTCTGGGAGAGGCCGGCGACGCTGAAGCTCTGGGCGCCCGATTACGACGGCGGCAACAAGGCCTGGATCGTCTTCGGCGATGACGGCACCGAGGCGATCGTCGGCGGCTCGCAGGTGGTGCGCAG
Source organism: uncultured Solirubrobacterales bacterium (assembly GCA_963782685.1). GTDB lineage: Bacteria > Actinomycetota > Thermoleophilia > Solirubrobacterales > 70-9 > VRUE01. The sequence goes on along the minus strand of CAWAKV010000003.1, from coordinate 123,725 downwards.
CTGACCAGCGCACCCGAGCTGAAGGCCCAGATCGAGGCCGAACGCGGGGGCCGTCCCTTCCTCGTCTACCGCAACGGGGAGGGCGAACAGCAGATCGTCGTGGTCGAGCAGGGGACGGCGGCGCTCTGGGTAGGACGCGGCGACGCCGCCGACCTGCGGCTCGACTGGGACGGCGAGGTCTCCGCCCTGCACGCCCAGATCGAGGTCGTGCGCGACGAGTGCACGCTGCTCGACGACGGCCTCTCGCGCAACGGCTCCTTCGTCGGCGAGCAGCGGGTCGACGGCCGGCGACGGCTGCGCGACGGCGACACGCTGCGCTTCGGCCAGACCACGGTCCTCTTCCGCCGCCCCGGCGAGGGCGCGCCGGAAGCGACCGTCGCCGCCAGCCAGGTGCCTGCGGCGGCGAAGGTCTCCCCCGCGCAGCGGCGTGTGCTGCTCGCCCTCTGCCGTCCGTTCAAGCAGGAATCGGCCTTCGCCACGCCGGCGACCAACCAGGCGATCGCGGCCGAGCTTCACCTCAGCGTCGACGCGGTAAAGACCCACATGCGAGCCCTCTTCGAGAAGCTCGAGGTCGAGGACCTGCCGCAGAACCGCAAGCGCGCCGCCCTGGTCGAGCGCGCCCTGCAGAGCGGCGCCGTCAGCCGGCGGGAACTCTGATGCAGACGAGGGCTCCCGGACGTATGTGCGATTGGAGCGCGGACGTTTTGGCCTGAGACTGCGTTGATGCCTCAGGTGATCCGATGCATCTAATGCAGGCGCTGGTCGCGTCCGACATCAAGACCTTCTTCTTCGACTGGTACCCGGTCTTCGGGGTCCTCTTCATGTTCTGCCTGCTGATCGTCTTCGTGACGCTGCTGCGCGGCACCCTGGGGGCGACCAAGCCGGAGACGGTGAAGGCGAGCAAGACCAAGCCCGTCCTCTGGGAGGAGGTGCAGGGAGTCGACGCCGCCAAGGACGAGCTGATGGACGTCGCCGAGTGGCTGCGCGACCCCGACCGCTTCGCCGCGCTCGGCGCCCAACCGCCGCGCGGGGTCCTGCTCTTCGGTCCGCCCGGGACCGGCAAGACGATGCTGGCGCGGGCGGTTGCCGCGCAGGCCGGCGTCGACTTCTTCTCGGCCTCGGGCTCGAGCTTCGTAGAGATGTTCGTGGGGAGGGGAGCCGCCCGCATCCGGCGCCTGTTCAAGGAGGCGCGCAAGTCGGGCCGGGCCGTCATCTTCATCGACGAGCTGGACGCGGTCGGGGGGGCGCGCAGCGGCGGCGGTGGGGATGGCGGCTCGAGCGAGCGTGAGCAGGCGCTCAACCAGCTGCTGGTCGAGCTCGACGGCTTCGAGAAGGACCCGGGGACGGTGATCGTGATCGCCGCCTCCAACTACGTCGACAAGCTCGACAAGGCGCTGCTGCGGCCGGGGCGCTTCGACCGCCAGGTGCTGGTGTCGCCGCCCGACCGCGACGGGCGCGAGGCGATCCTGCGCGCGCACGCCAAGGGCAAGCCGCTCGGTGCCGACCTCGACCTGACCGACGTGGCGCGCAAGACCACCGGGATGACCGGCGCCCAACTGGCCAACGCGCTCAACGAGGCGGCGATCATCGCCGGGCGGGCCGGGCGGGCCGCGATGGCCCGCGAGGACCTCGACGAGGCGCTGCTGCGCCAGTCGGTCGGCTCGCAGCAGGCGCGGCGGCTGAGCCCGAAGGAGCGGCGGATTGTCGCCTACCACGAGGCCGGGCACGCCCTCTGCCGGCGGCTGCTGGGGCTCGATCCGCCGGAGATCCTGAGCATCGTGCCGCGCGGACCGGCGCTCGGCTTCGTCGGCCACTCGCCCAAGGAGGACACCTACCTGAAGTCGCGCGAGGAGCTGCTCGACGAGCTGGTCACCCTGCTGGGTGGGCGGGCCGCCGAGGAGGAGGTCATGCAGGCCTCCTACTCGGGCGCGGTCGACGATCTCTCGCGCGTCCACCTGGTCTGCCGGCAGATGGTCGCCGAGTTCGGCATGGGGGTTGCGCTGGACGCCGACGGCGCGCCGCCGATCGCCCTGCCGACCGGCGACTACGCGCTCTCGGACCGGACGCGCCGTGACGTCGACGTGGCGGCGATGACGCTGGCGCGCGAGGCCTACAGGCGGGCGCGGGCACTGCTGGCGACGAACCGCGAATGCCTCGACGACCTCGCCGCGGCGGCGCTCGAGCGCGAGACGCTGACCCGCGAGGAACTCGACGAGATCTTCGCCGCACACGAGCTGGAGGGTGCCGAGGCGGTGCGGAGCACGCCGGAGGCGGCGGTCGTGCTCAGCTCCGAGCCTCCGGCGCCGGAGTAGAATCTTCGCTCGGTGGAGGCTGAGCGGAACCCCGAGGAGCATTACTTCCCGCCCGGGCGCTCGATGGCGCGGCGGGTGCACGGCGAGCGCTCGGTCGGGCTGCTCTACGGCCAGCGGGCGCTGCTGATCGGGGCGCTGGAACCGCTCACCTATACCGGCACGATGCTCTCCACCCGCTCCGGCGACCGCCCCTTCGAGCGGCTCGCCCGCACGGCCAAGGTCCAGGAGACGGTCTTCCTCGGCACGCGGGCGGATGCCGACGAGGTGCTGGCGAAAGTCCACCGACTGCACAAGACGATCAAGGGAACGCTGCCCGAAGCGGCGGGTCCCCACCCCGCCGGCACCTCCTACTCGGCCTTCGACCCCGAGCTGATGCTGTGGACGATGGCGGTGATCGCCGACTCGGGGCGGGAGATGTACGAGACGCTGGTGCGGCCGCTCGACCCCGACGAGCGCGAACGGCTGTGGCAGGACTACGTCCTCTTCGGCGAGCTCTTCGGCCTGCCGCGCAGCGAGGTGCCGGCCAGCCACGCCGAGTTCAAGGCCTGGTTCGACGGCAAGCTCGCCGCCCCCGACCTGCAGGCAACCGAGCACGGGCTCGAGATGGCGCCGCTGGTCGCCTTCCGCCAACCGGTGCCGGCGGCGGCGCGCGGCAACCTCGCCGTCCAGAACCACATCATCAAGGGGACGCTGCCTCCCCAGGTGCGTGAGATCTTCGGCATCCGCTGGAGCCGCGCGCACGAGTCGAGCTTCCGCTCGATCGCCGCGGCGAGCCGGCGCACCCGCGGAGCCTTCCCCCACCGCATGCGGCGCGGCCGCAATGACGTCTTCTTCGACGTCGTCACCAAGGCCGAGCAGCGCCGTGGCGGTACGGTGACGCCGCAGCTCGGCGCCTAGTCAGGACGAGACGGAGAAGCGGGCGCCGGCGCGCTCGAAGCGGTCGAGGCAGCCGCTGCCGAGCGCGGTGGCCGGAGTCAGACAGCCGGCCCGCTGCGGCGTCGCGCCGTCCTCGGCGAGGAGCAGGCCGACCTCGCCGAGCAGCTTGGCGGTCGTCAGGTAGCCAGGGTGCCCGTCGGCGTCGAGGTCGACGCGGACGTGGCGGCCGGCGGGGGTGCGGGCGTCGGCGGTCAGGTGCCAGGACCACTCGTCGAGCTTGCTGCCCGAGGGGCCGAAGCCTGAGGACGGGAAGACCCTGCGCATGACCGCAGCGGCGCGGCGGCGGACCGAGGGCCGGGCGCGAGTCCCGCTGCGGAAGCCCGCCTGCATACCGGCCAGGGCCGTGGCGGCCGCGTAGCGCAGCGGCAGGCTGGCGGTCCCGCCGGGGATCCCGATCCCCTCGCGGTAGCGCAGCGGCTCACCCTCGCCACGCTCGGCGGCCAGCAGGGCCATGCTGCGGTGGATCACAGCCGGGTTGATGAAGGCGACAGGGGTCATCGGCGCGACCACGTCGCCGCGGGCGTTGCGCCACGGGGCGAGGGCGATCGGGCTGCGGCGACGGATGGCCGCGGCGAGGTCGGGGTCCGGGATCAGCGCAGCCGGGTCGGCGACCTGAGAGGCGTCCTCGCCATCGAGCGCCTCGGCCATGCTCTGCAGAGTGCCGCCAGAGATCAGATCCTGGGGGCCGATGCGGCCGGCGGGCTGGCGGGTGACGATGTCGACGTCGGCTTCCGCGAGGCCTTCCCCCCAGCGCTCGCGCGCGGCCTCGTCGGCGAGCAGCACGGCGAGGTCGGGCGGTAGCGCCTCGAAGCCGCAGGTCGGGACGACCTTCACCCCTGCCGCCGCGGCACGCTCGTGGAAGACGTCGACGGTGCGGCGCATGAAGGGCGTCTCGCCGGTCAGGTCGACGTAGTGGGTGCCGGCGGCGACGCAGGCCTCGATCACGGGCTCGCCATAGAGCGTGTAGGGGCCGACGAGGTCGAGGACGACGTGGGTGCGGGAGGCCATCGCCGTCAGCGAGGCCGGGTCGCCGACGTCGGCGGCGATCGTCTCGGGGGCCACGACACCGATCTCGCCGAGGACGCGCTCGAGCTTGGCGTGATCGCGCCCGGCGACCGCCCAGCCGGCGCCCACCTCGGCGGCCCGCTCGGAGAGGTAGGCGGCGACGCGCCGCCCGGTCACGCCGCTGGCGCCGAAGACGACGACGGAGAGCTCCCTGTCGCTCATCATTTCCCCTCGACGCGCGCCTTCAGCTCACCCGGACGGGCGTTCACCAGCACCGACCGGGCGGCGGCCTCGACCGGCCCGCGGATGATCATCCCGAGCACTCGCCCGGGATCGCCGTCCAGCGTGTAGGTCGCTCGAGTCCGCCCCCCGCCAAGGTCCTCCAGCGTCCAGGACCCCTCAACCGACTTGAGATCGCCCTTCTCCTGGACCCAGGAGAGGCGAGTGGGAGGCTCGTAGCTGAATCGCACCTGCGTCTTCACGTGTCTGACCTTGATGTCGCTCTCGCTCTCCACCAGGGTCGGGCGCCCCTCGCTGTCGTGCTCCAGCGCCGACACCTTCACCAGGCCACCCTGCCAGTCGGGGGCGGAGAGCACATCCTCCACGACCACCCAGACCTCCTCGACGGGAGCCTCGATCTCAGCGCTGGCGGTACCACCCAAGTGAGCCATCGCCCGTGAGGCTAGCGTGCTCTATCCGAGCTCGGCCTTACTGTCGGTTCAACTGGCCAGAGACCAATGCGATCGCGCTTTCGAACATTCATCCTTCTCGTCGTCCTCCTCGGGCTGTTCTTGCCTACCGTGCCGACCGCTGCCGCACAGGAGAGGACGGTCGCGGTGAAAGGCACGGCGACCCAGGACGTGCCGAACGACACCGCCGGGCTGGGGTTCTCGGTGAGCAAGGAACGAAGGACCCGGGCGGCCGCACTGCGAATCGTCTCGATCCGCTTGCGGGAGGTCATCGCCACCGTCCAGTCGGTGCCGGGGGTTGGGCCGGGCGACGTGACCACCGGGAGGATCACGCTGCGCAAACTGAGTCGCGGCAAACGCACCGTCTACCGAGCCAGCGAGGGTATCTCCGTGATCCTGCATCAGCCCGATCGCGCCGGGGAACTGGTCAGCGCAGCGATCGCCGCCGGAGCAACCGGGACCAGGGGCCCGAACTTCTTCCCCGGCAATCCGGATCTCGCTTACAACCAGGTCCTGATCGCCGCCTTCGATCAGGCCAAGGCAAAGGCCTCGGCCCTGGCGGAACGAGCCGGAGCGATCCTCGGCCCCGCGATCAGCATCGAAGAAGGCACGGAAGCGATTCCCAGTCCCACGACCCCTCAAGCAAAGTCACCCGCGGCAGAGGCCTCCCCGCCAGTCAAGCCCGGGGCCTCCACCGTGACGGCGACGGTGCGCGTCGTCTTCGCCTTGCAGTGAGCTGGAGCGTGGCGGACATACCCGATCAGACCGGTCGAACGGCCATCGTCACCGGCGCCAACGGCGGCCTCGGCCTGGAGACCGCCCGCGCCCTGGCGGCGGCGGGCGCCACCGTGGTCATGGCCTCGCGCAACCAGGAGAAGGCAGCGGACGCGGCGGCGGACATCCGCGGCAGCGCGCCCGACGCGTCGCTCGAGATCGTCGAGCTCGACCTCGGCTCGCTGGCATCGGTCCGCGCCGCTGCGGCGCGGATCCTGGAGGCGCACGAGACGCTCGACGTCCTCGTCAACAACGCCGGCGTGATGGGCATCCCCGAGCGGCGTACCGCCGACGGCTTCGAGATGCAGTTCGGCGTCGACCATCTCGGCCACTTCGCGCTGACCGCGCTGCTGATGCCGGCGTTGCTGCGCGCCCCCGCCGCGCGGATCGTCACCGTGACGAGCACCGCGCACCTGATGGGCCGCGCGGTCGACCCCACCAACCCGCACCTGGAGGGGAGGTACGGCCCCTGGCGCGCCTACGGCCAGGCGAAGCTGGCGAACTTCCACTTCGGCCTCGGCCTGCATCGGCTGCTGACCGACGCCGGGGCGCCGGCGGCGAGCCTGATCGCCCACCCCGGCCTCTCCAACACCGAGCTGCAGGCGGTCAGCGTCGAGGAGACGGACGGCGGCTTCTCACAGCGCTTCTTCCACGGGCTCGCCGGCTCGGTCGGCATGTCTCCGGCGACGGGGGCGCTCTCGCAGCTGCGAGCCGCCACCGACCCGACGGCGAAGAGCGGTCAGTTCTACGGGCCGCTCTTCGTCAACAGCGGCCCGCCGGTGCGCAAGCCGATCCTGCGGCGACTCGGAATGCAGAGGGCGATCGACCGGCTCTGGGAGGTCTCCGAGCGAGAGACCGAGACGAAGCTCGAGGTGACGGGCGACGCGCCGGAGCGCGTGGCAGCCTGAAGAGGTGAGCGTCGCCGGCCTCGACCGAGCCGCCGCCGTGCGGCAGGCGCTGCGCACGCTGGTCGCCCAGCGGGGCTTCCACGGCGCCTCGATGAGCGCCGTCGCCGCCGAGGCCGGAGTCGCCACCGGCACCGCCTACACCCACTACGGCTCCAAGGACGAGCTCGTCCTCGCCACCTACCTGGAGACGAAGGCACAGCTGGGAGCGGCCGCCACGGCAGAGCTCGACCCCGCGGCCGATCCGGCGAAGCGCTTCCGCGACATCTGGCTGGGGAGCTACCGCCACCTCGCCGCCAACCCCGGCCACGCCCGCTTTCTGCTCCAGGTCGACACCTCCCCTTACAGAGACCGGGCGCACGAAGCGGCCCTGGCGCAGGACGGCGACCCGATCCTGCAACAGGCCGCCGACCCGGCAATGGTCGCCCAGCTCCTCCCCCTGCCGCTCGAGGTCCTCTACGAACTCGGCCTGGCGCCCCCAGTCCGCTTCGCCGCCAACGACACGGAGCTCAGCGATGCTGAGCTCGAGGCAACCGCCGAGGCCTGCTGGCGGGCAATCTCCCGATGGGCGGTACCGGGCTCGAACCAGTGACCTCCTGCTTGTAAGGCAGGCGCTCTCCCAACTGAGCTAACCGCCCGGGAGAGCTTGATTATGACCGCCAGAACTGTCTAGCGTTTCCTTCCCTTCCCGCCGCACTGCGGCCGCATCTCCGGGTTGGCCGTCGAGGACTTGCCGTTGTGGCCTTCGCTCTGCACGTTTGCCCTCGATTTGCGTGCGCAGAGATTGCGGCTGTTGATGATCAGGCCCTTTTTGCCGCCCTGCATTTTCAAGACGACCTTGGAGATCGGGGCGTCGGGTGAGTCTTCGAGGCTTGCCCTGATCCCGCCCTTGGCGGAGTCGATGCGGACCGATACCTCGATGTCGACGAGACCGTGCAGGTCGAAGACCAGGTCTGGCAGCTTGTGGTTTGAGGAGCGCAACCAGACAGGTCCCTGCAGGGGTTCGTCGAGCAGCGGCGTCCAGGCTTTGATGTAGCCGTACTGGGCTGCTTTGGGGCAGTTGTCTGCTGCGAACTGAACGCGGGTGCAGATCGTTCTGATGTGGGCCTGGTCGAGGAAGGCGGATCTCGGTAGGCGCACGACCAAGCCCTCGACATTGGCATCGCCCGGCCTTGGCGTATAGATCGCCGCCAGTCCCGGGTGCCCGCCTCGTTTGGTTCCGCCTTTGAGGTTCAAGGCGAGCTTCGGTTTGAAGCCGAGGTTCAGGCAGTTTGCCGCCTGGAAGCGGGTTGCCAAATCGACCGGGACGTCATCGGCGATGCTGAAGACGTCGAGGAATGAGCCGAACAAGGTGGCTTTGGCGCTCGATTCGTCGCAGCTCGTCGGGTTGAGCGTGAAGTTGGGCCGGTCGACGTAGACCCTGAGGTCCCTCACCTTGAGCACGATCCCCTTGAGGATGTGGGGGATCGGGTCCGATGCCGCGCCGTCGACTTCGACTTCAGCCGTTTTCGGGTTGAGGTCGAGGCCCAGCCTGACGACGACCGTGTCGGCGTCGAAGGGACCTGCCACGGCTGGGGTGATCGAGATCACGCTCAGCGGCGCGCCTTTGTATGGGCCACCGAGGTAGACCTGGCCGCCGACGTAGGTCAGTGCCCCTCCCACTCCGGCTCCGGCCAGGGTGTGGCCGATCAATGAGTTAGCGGGACACGACGGGCTGGCGATCTCCTCGCGGCCGCTCTTCGACTTGGCGATCTCGACTGCCGAATCTGGGCATTTGTCGACTCCCTTCAGCGAGCCGAGCACGCCTGGAGGAAGAACCGAGGAGAACTTGGTCATGTTCTGTTCCCCGTCGTTTCGGATCAGGCGCATGTTGAAGGGGCTGAAGCTGCCCGCATTGTTGTTGAGCGAGCCCGCTTCGAAGTGGGGCTTGAAGGGAGGCACGCCTCCCGGTGGGCAGGGGCCTCCCCCCACTCCCTTGGTGACCTGGAAGTCGGCGAACACCGTTCTCGAGTTGCTTGGATCAGACCAGGGATAGAGCCTTGCTTCAGTGGTGTAGGTGCCGCAGGTGGCGGGGGTGATCAGTGCCGCTCTCTGCCCCTCACGGAGGTGAGCGTTGAAGTGCTTTATCGGGAACTGGGGGCTGTCGTCCAAGGTGACGACCAGCTGGCCGGTTTTGGGATCGGGCTCGACTTTGACCGGCAGCTTTGCGATCGCTCCCAGATTGGTGTTGCGGATCACGAAGTAGAGCGCGATCAGGGTGTCGAATGGGTTCTCCGCTCCCGGAGTGGTCGTGTTTGGATCGTCCTGCTGGGCGAGGAAGATCGAGCCTTTCAGCGCCTCGTCGACGATCGGGACTTCGACGTCCAGGGTGCCGACCTTGGAGTTGTTGGGACAGCCCGCTCCGGGGACCGTGTCCAGTTTCTCCCGGTCGAAGTCAGCGGGCGTGCAAATACCGAGGCCTTCTCCCACCGATGGGTTGATCGTCATCCCCTCGGGCAGGACCACTTCGGCTTTCTTCGTGTCAGAGCCCGCGAGGCCATCGGGATTGGTCAGGCCCTCGTCCTCGAAGTCGAGATTGAAGTCAAAGCCGGTTCCGGTCTCTGCCGAGTCGGAGGTGGGCTTGGATTCGATCTGCGGGTCGTAGGACAGTTTCTCGCAGCCCGTGAAGCCCTGCGGGTTCGGCGGTTCGGCGTCGTCGTGGGTGAGCACCGAGCCCGAGATCCATTTGCCTGGCTGCGCGAATGAGTCGGCTTCCCACTCGGTCGCGAGCGGTCCTTTACAGGCGCGCGGCAAGGTGATGAAGGGCTCTTCGGGAACGTCCACCGGGCAGTTGCCGAGCGATACCGGACCAGGTTCAAGATTAGGGATGGTGCTTATGCAGTCGCCGCGCACCGGATCGTGCGCAGGGTCGGCCGGCGTACCCCAGAGGGTCAGATCAGCACCGATGAATTCGAGCCCCTGGGAGGGGTTGATCGTTTCGGCGACGATCTTGTATGGGGGAGCTTCCTGCACGCCGACCGCGACCTGCACCGGTATACCGATGACCCAGAAACCGAGCGCTGCCGGCACCCCAGGGGGTGGCTCGAGGTTATACACGGGGACCCACTCGGTAAAACCTTTGACGAATTTGTTGGAAAGGGTGACCCCGAGGTAGCCGAGCGCCGCGGCTGCGGGACAATCAGGCACACCGAGGGACTCGGTATTTTCCACGCGCGTAAGGAAGTCCTCGGTCGAGCAGCGGGGCGTCGCGGTCGGCTTGCCGATGAAGCCTTCGGCCTGGGTGACGATCAGGTCCTTGACCGGCTCGTCGAGCAGCGCGCCTTCGAAGGGAGGCGGGGGGGCCTTCGTGCTGATGTCAAAGGAGATGCTCATCGCGAATGGGTGCGAGCCCGCCTGGGTCGCAGGGCTGCCATCTGCATTGGTGAAGATGACGTTCGAAGTCTTCGACGGCGAACTCAGCCGATGCCGGGGTTGCTGCGAGCGCGGTGATGAGCAGCGCAAGCGAGACCGCCAGCGCGCCCTTCAGTGAAAGCTTCCCTCTCATCGGCCTGCCCTCCGGTTGTTGCGCCTACAGCGCTTTGCTTTCTTTTGCTTTGCCTTGCTGCCCCTGGCTCCCTGGCGGATGCGGGCCCGGCAACGGCGGCGCTGGGCTTTGCGGGGCGCAGGGTCGCCCGCGCCCCTGAAGCCGGCGCTCGCCGGGGTCGGGTCGTTGGGCGCCGCCGGGATCGACTGGCAGGCGTCGCCGACGCATTCGGGCGCCTCAGGGGGCAGCGGGAAGCCGCCGCTGGCCCTGGCGTCGTAGATGTCGCGCCGGCCAAAGTCCTGGGGCACGAGGCTCGAGATGGTGTAGAAGAAGACGTCATCGCCCGATGCGCTCGCCTCGGCGAATTCGGAGTTGACCGAGCTCTTGCCCGAGGAGATCAGCGAGATGCAGCCCTCGGCGCTGGGAGCGTAGGCGGAGTCGGCCACGTCGCAACCGCCGACGCCGAGCTGCTCCCACTCATAGACATCTACCCGCCCGTTGGAGTCGCGTGGGGTGAGCGCGTTGATGCTCTGGAAGAAGAGACGTCCCGGGGAGAGAACCCGCAGGGGGAGCAGCGCGTTCTCGAAGGTGCGGATGACTTCCAGCTGGAGGTTTCCTGCGCCGGTCGCGGCGACCTCGCTTTGGCCGCGGGCGCCGCTTGGAATGCAGCTGGCGCAGATCAGCTCGCCGCTGGCCGCGTCGTAGACGTAGGCCACGTTGTTGAGGGAGCCGGTCGTTCCCCCTTTGTTGTCGTAAGCGGTCAGCGAAGCGAAGGACTCGAAGGCGGCGTAGCGGCCGTCGGGCGTGACGCGGGAGGTGTGTTGGATCGGTTCCCGCCCGACCGGTCCGCGTCGGGCTTCCGCAACGTCCTGATTGGCGAGCGTGGCGATGAAGGTGGTCGTGCCGCCGCCCTGGTCGGCGTCGTAGAGGTAGAGGTTGCGCTGGCCTTCGAGCGCTTCGGCCCCCTCGCTGTTCTGTCCGCTTCCCGGGATCGCTTTGTTCGAGACGAAGTAGACTCGCCTCGCGTCCTCGCTCATCCCCATCACTCCGCGCACGCCCTCGGCGATCGGTTCGGTCGCTTCGTCATCGACATCGAAGGCGAAGAGGTGCGAGTTGGGAACTTCGCCCGTGGTGTAGACGGTGCGGGAGCCGTCGGGCGCGGCGCCCCAGAAGAAGGAGCCCGTCGTTCCCGCCAGCGCTTCGCCAGCCTGGGAGACCGGCACGGTTTCGGCTCCGCCGATCCGCACGTACAGCCTGCCTTCTTGTCCAGCCCCGACGGTGTCGGACCAGAAGATTTGCTCGCCGTCCTCGGAGATCGCCCCAGTTAAATTGGCGGAAAGAAGCGGAGCAGCCACAGCTTCAGTACCTGAGCCCGCTGCGCACGCGCCTTCCCAGGGTTCCTCGTTCGGCAAGATGCAGACGAGCCGCGGCATCGCTTCCGGTCCGACCGACTCGTAGAGCTGATAGATAGGGCCGAATTCAGTACCTTCACTCCCCTCTGAAGTGAGCTTTTTGCCGGAGACGAAGATCGCGTGCGAGCCGTCGGCCGAGGCGCCTAGGAAGGAAAAGGAATCAAGCCCTTCTCCCATCGGCGTCGCGATCGGCCCTACCGCTTCGAAGCCCTCGGGCCCGCAGAGCCGATCGTTGCGGCGGTAGATGTTCACGGCCCCCGTCAGACCGGCCGGCGACAGGGACGGGTCGCCGAAGTTGTTCATCCAGCCATGGCAGAGATCGTCAGAGAAGCCGAAGTACTGCGGTCTCACTGCTTCGAGGCCGAAGAGGATCGCGTCGCTCTGAGGCGGGTTGATTGCGTGCGTCTCCCAGCCCTGGCCGGGCTGGCGCTGGGCGATGTACTGGGAGGCAATCGGCGCCGACAGAACGCCGCCGAAAGCCGTCGCTGAGGAGTAGGTGAGCCTGTCGCCAGAGGGCGTGCTCTTCGTCCGGCGTGCCGGCCAGCTGTTTTCTGCGGACAGCAGCGCCTTGACGTCGCCGTTGTTTTTGTCCACCGGGCTGACCATCTCGTAGGCGCGGCAATCGGGCAGCGAGGCGCTGGCGCCGTAGCGGTTGGCCTGGTTGGGACAATCGCTCTCGGCAGAGAAGGGCTTGAAGGTCCTGATCTCGCGATCCGGTCCTTCGTTGACGGCGTCTCCGTTGGTGGCGACGACGCGGTAGTGGTAGGCGGTGCCCGGCTGCAGTTCGCTCAGCGGGAGCTGCACCGTGTGGGCAGAGCTGTCGGAGCCGACGTTCAGCTCCGTCGTTTCGTTGCCGTAAGCGGTGCTCGTGCCGTATTCGAAGCGGTAGGTCGTGGCCGAGCCTTTGGGGTTGATTTCCGCTTTGAGGACCGCTTCGGTGATGGTGACGTCCTCAGCCCAGGTGTCGACGATGACCGGGCCGAGCGTGCTGAGGGTCTGGTTTGCGCCGTTGCGCGACGCTTCGGGGTTGGTGGCGACGAGACGGAAGTTGTAGGTGGCGCCGTTTGGATCGAGGCCGCTGACATCGGCGTGGACCGCTACCGGGCTTGTGCCGCTGCCGATACTTGCCGTGCTCTCCGCGCAGGGGACGCTCTGGCCGTAGGCAGTCGTTTTGCCGTATTCGAATTTGCATTCGCTCAGCCCGAGGCCGTCGGGATTGACCGTGCCGTTGAGGGTGGCGGTGGTGGCGCCTACACCGGTCGCGGCCGTGGTGGTGACGTCAGGGGCGGTGCTCACCGCTCCGCTCAGAACCTGGATCTTGTCGCTGGTCGAGACCCAGGAATAGATGTCGCCGGTTGACCCACGTACGGCCAGCCCTTGCATGATGCCAACCGGAGTGTTGGAGACGGCGGTGGCGCTAGCGGCGCCGGAGGCGTCAAACTCCTCGATCGCAGAAAGGGTCAAGCCGAAGATGCGACCGGTGCCGGGATCGACCGCGACGCTTTTGTGCGAGCCGGAGACGACGGTGTATTTGAGTTCGCCCGTCGCGATGTCGAGTTTCGAGATCGCACCGCTGAGGGTGGCCGCGAAGAGGAAACCGGCGGTCGGCCCTGCGCCCACGGCAAGCGGACAGGGCTGGCTGACCGAAGTGAAGGTCGCCGTGTGGTCGGTGTTGACCGGCGGGTTCGCGGTGGGGACGAACTTGCGGATGCCGGTGTTTCGATCGCCGACGTAGAGGGCGCCTGAGGGGTCGACGGCAACGCCGCACGCTCTGGTGAAGTTGGTCGCTCCGGCAGCAGTCAGCTGGCCGAGGTAGGCGCCGGTGCCGGCGAAGACGTTGATCGCGCGGGGCGAGCTCTGGGTGACGTAGATGTTGCCGTCGGTGGCGGTGCCGGAGTTGTCGACGGCGATTTGCGATTCGCTGGAGCCGCCGAAGCTGAGGCCGTTCTGCGGCGTCGTATCAGCGCCCGCTTCGCCGTCGATCACGTTGGTGCCGAGGGCGGAGAAGTTGTCCGGCGTGCCGTCGGAGTTGAAGCGTTTGACCGTGTAGTTTCCGCCGGTGGCGTCCATGACGAGGACGTCGCCGGTGGGCTGGTCGATGGCGATCGACCCGGCCTCCAAGCTCGGCTGGGCGGCCGAGCCGAAGACTTCCTTGAAAGCATGGAACTTCAGCGCGCTGGCTGGTGTTACGGCCAATGCGCCGACGAGCACGAGGGCGAGGATGGCGGCGGGGAGGACCAGCCGCCCGACTCTGGGCGCACCACTCCCTTTGGAGTCGAGCGAGGCGCCACGGGTCGCAAGGGCTCCACGGAAGATGCGGCCGAGGCGTCCTGCCTGGCGCTGGGTCGATCCCGCGGTCGATGCCTTCGCGTGGCTTCTCACGTAGCTCTCTCCTTGTCCCTGAGCCCCTCTGCCGGCCGCTTCCCTTTGCGGCCCTCCCGGGCTCGGTTTCCCTGTTTCCCTGGCCATGGACGTGGCTCGCGCCACAACCAAGACCTCGCTACTGAACTACTTCGTACATGAAGTAGGCGTGAGTGAAACAGCTATGGTTTAGAACGTCAAGAAAAAGCTCGTGTTTCTAGGACACCAAGAATCGCAGCTGCAAACGCTTATTTGGCTTCAAAAAGCCAAAAAGAGTTAGGTACTTGCGTGTAATCCGACATGGCGGTCAGCCTGTTGTTGCGACAGAGGAGTTCCTGAGACGAGGAAGGGCTTCGGGTCGCCACCAGTGGCCTCCCCTCGGCCTCACTATCGTGATCGAAAGGCGGGCGCTCTGGCTCGAGATCGCCAGAGTGTCCTGTGGGGCGCCTGTTCGAGACTGTCGATAAGTTCTCAAGGAGGAGTCCCATGAAGATGCCACCGGTCGTATCCCCAACGGAGTGGGAGGCTGCTCGCCAAGAGCTGCTGGTGAAGGAGAAGGAGCTGACCCGCGCCCGTGACGCGCTGGCCGCCGAACGCCGCCGCATGCCGAGGATGGAGGTGGAGAAGGAATACCGCTTCGAGGGCCCGAACGGTCCGGCCAGCCTGCTCGACATGTTCGACGGCCGCCGCCAGCTGGTCGTCTACCGCTTCTTCTTCGAGCCCGGTGTGCGCGGCTGGCCCGAGCGGGGCTGCGGTGGCTGTTCCTTCCTTGCCGATCAGGTCGCCCACCTCGCCCACCTCAACGCCCGCGATACCACCCTCGTGTTCGTCTCGCGCGCGCCGCAGCCAGATATCGAGCGTTGGAAGGCCCGCATGGGCTGGGAGATCCCCTGGTACACCCTCGTCGACGACTTCGACGCCGACTTCGGGGTCGACGAATGGCACGGCACCAACGCCTTCTTCCGCGACGGCGACCGAATCTTCCGCACCTACTTCGTCAACAACCGCGGCGACGAATCGATGGGGAGCACCTGGAGCTACCTCGATCTGACGACGCTCGGACGCCAGGAGGAGTGGGAGGATTCCCCCGAGGGCTACCCCCAGTCCCCGCCCTACCAATGGTGGAGCCTGCACGACGAGTACGGCGAGGCATGATCCCGCCCAAGCCCCAGCTATCGCGACCGACGATGGAGCGCTTTCATGGTTCAACCTCAGCAATCAGTTCTTCCAAGGAGATAGGCGTCGTGGCAAGTGGATCGTCGACCGAAGGTGCGTAGCGATCGACGATCTCACCTAGGTCGCCTGCCGGCTCCCCGGTCATTCCCAAGCCCATCTCGGAGATCCGCTCGAGCTCTGTGGCGACCGCGCGGGCGATGCGGAAGCGATCCGGTTCGATCAGGTCGGGGGACTTGACGATCTCGGCCAGAGCAGCGTTTCGAAAAACTTTGAAGGCCGCCTGGTCTTGGGCGAAATGCGCGTCCTTTGCCCGCGTGATCAAGTCCTCGAAGTGCTTGAACCGCCAGTCCCCCCGCTCACGGCGGGCCTCGACACGGAACAGCATGTAGTCGAAGGTGGTGAGCGGCTTCGTCCCGCCTGCGTCGGAAGTATGGAGGCGGCTGTCGACGACGCTCAGTCGGTCTGGCTCCAACTCCTCCTTCGTCGCCTTCACCACAGCGAAGTGCCCCGGCGTGAGTACGTTCTCGCCGCTCCCGCCGGGAGCCGTGAAAGCGTCGCGGATGCCGAGGGCCACATCGTCCTGCCCGCCAGTGAGGAACCCCTGGATGCCGTCGGTGAGCTTCCCCGCGATGACCAGGGACGTGGAGAGCGGTGGGCCCACCAGGGTGGAGAGGCTGGCGAGCATCCCAACCGCAGCACCGACCCGGTTGCTCTTCCTCAGGACGCTCATCCCAGCCTCCATCTCGACCGTGCCGCCCCGGTAGGGGACCAGACCGGTGAGGGGATAGTTGAGCCAGACCCCGGGACCAAGGTTTCCCTCGCGCTGCACGACCTTCGTGACGGTTGCGACCTGCCCGGCGACGTCGAAGCGGGCGCTGAGGTGGACGACCGGGTAGTGGTCGGTGAACCAGTCGGCGTCGCGGCCGAGGAAGCCGTGCTCGAGCCACAGCGCGATGTAGGCCTGGTCGGGCGCCAGGTCGACGCCGGGCTCCGGGTCGGGAATGCGCACGATCACGAACTGGTCCGAGTTCCGTTCGAACCACCCCTTGAAATGTTCAATGAGCGACAACGTAGTCTCCTCGATTCGTGGATTTACTACCGGGGCATGAATAGGCAGACGTCGAGCGCCTGCTTGTACCGGGCACGGCGTTCCTCGTCATCCAATCCTCCGGCGCCCTCATAGACCGCCCGGCGCAGCCGCGACGTAAGCCCCCGCAGCTCGTCCCGAGCAGGAGGCTCGGACCACGAGGCGATCGCCTCGGTGACGACGCGGATCGACTCGGATGCCCGCTCGGCTGGCAACGACGGCACGACCAGCACCGCCTTGGCACCGGCAAGAGAGGTCTGATTCGCGAAGGCACGCAGACCGTCAGCGGACCAGCTCTCGGCCCTCGGGTCACCTCCAGGGCGACCGATCACGATGGCGATCGGCGCTTCCGCCGCGAGCCGATCGGGCGATAGCAGCTCCTGGGCGAGAGCCTCCCCGGCTCCCTCGGCGAGACCAAGGGAGAGATCTTCGTCGAGGCGTAGGCACCAACCGGCCTGGGTGAGGGCGGGAAAGCCGAGGGCGATCGCCGCCCTGCCCAAGAGCTGGTCCCCCCCACCCTGCCAGACAATCCCCGGCGCGGCACTCGATTCGATGTGCGGTCGCCAGCGCGGCGCGGTGAGAACGGTAACGCCCTCCGGCCAGATCTCGGGCGGGAGGGCCAGCAGACGCCGCGAACGAATGCGCCAAACCGCGGGAAGCGCATCAGGTGGAAGGCCCTCTCGTCGCTCCAGGTCGGCGAGTAGCCAGCGCTCCCACGCGAGCCCCGCCAACCCAGCGGTGACGGCAAGCCTTACGGGAACGGGTTGGCCGTGTCGGCGTCTTCGAGAAACCGCGAACTGGAGCGCGTCGGGCAATGGCTGGTCAATGGTCTTGTCGTCCAGGGGAATCCTCGCGGTCCAGCGCGATCGAGGCGGAAGGACACGAACGGCGCGTAGGAACGCCTGCACGAGCCAGTTGCGCGCCCAGGGGTCCAGCCGCGCCTCGACGTCGAAGGCGGTCTCACCGTCTCCCAGCACGCGGACGAGCGAGAGGTCATAGCCGTCCACCGGCAACCCGGAGCGAAAGAACCTCTGCCCCAGGTTGAAGAGGAGCAGGGACCCAAACCCCGCGACGATGCCACCGACCATCACCGCACCGACGACACCGGCGGCGGCGAGCAACCCGGTTACCGCGGACCCCTTCCATATTCCTGCAGCAAGCCCGACCCCGAGCAGCGATAGGCAGATACCCGCCAGCGCCCACGCCGTCGACGCGCTTCGGCGCACCGCCGCCCGTACCTCGATGCCACCGGCGCCAATCGCCGGGACGAGTTCGGTCTCCGGTTCGAAGAAGGAACTCCACCCTGTCGACGCTCTGACTTCTCGTCGCTCCAGCGACGATAGACATCGAACCGCCAGACCCATTCGCGCCATGGATTGCCTCCGTAAGCGGCCAGTTGGAGGGAGTTGCCTCGGAGATCCTCCAGCGACGGCAGCTCCGGCTCGACCTCACGCAGCGCGGCATAGCGGCCGAATACCCGGGGCGCTGCCGCAGCGGCGGCCTCCTCGCGACCGGCATGGACGTCGGCGATCGCCCTCCTCACGGCGGCAATGAACGCGCCGCGACGATCACCCGCCTCGTCCATCCGCTCCTCAGCGAACTCGAGGAGCATGGTCGCCCGCTCCGGCAGGCGAAGCGCCAAAAGCTCCCCCTCCTCGAGTGCTAGGCGCGCCAGCAGAGGCCGCCTCCCTTTCTTCACGGTTCCGATCTCCTGGCGTTGGCCCAGCAACGCGGCGCGGCGCAGCCGCGACCGCAGCTGCTTCTCGTCGAAGGGTTCCCGGACCGAGGGCCCCTCGTCCAAGCCGGTGAGCGCCTGGACTTCCCTGGTCGCGCGGGTTACGCGTCGGCGACCGCGCCGCGTCCAGCGCCGCCGCACCATCTCGGCCTCCAGCCGATCGAGCGTGGCCTCCAGCTGTTCGCGATCGCCCGCAAACTCCCACTTCCTGCGCATGGCGGTGAGCGACGCTTCTTCGTCCCGCGGATCCAGCAGGATGCGCGCCCGCCAGGCGACGCGATCCTCAACGTGCCCTCGCGGCGGTCGCAAGCCGACGATCAGCGCCCCGGCGGCCATCGCTTCGGCCCTGACCTCCGGATCGGGCGAGAGCGACAAGCTGCTGATCAGCCCGTAGCGCTCGCGCAGTCGCTGCCAGCGCAGGATTCGCAAGGTCGCCAGCGCGGCGGCACGGGCAGTGTCCTCATCGGTGCGCCGTGCGGTGGAAGCGCGCTCGCGGGCCAGCAGCAGCTCGAGCCCCTCACGGGGCCGGCCGAGGGCCAGGCGGCATTCGGCGATCGAGGCGAACAGGGGCGGACGCAGCGGTGAGGGACAGCGGTCAGCTCGTAGCCCTCCAGCGATTCCTCGAAGCGCTCGGCGCTCTCGAGATCGCGCTCGTTGAGCTCACCCCGGGCGCGGCGAGCCTGCAGGATCAGCGACAGCAGCTGGGCCGCGTCAACGCTGGTCCCCTTCAGCGCCATCGCTTCGCAGCGGACGAGGAACTTACGCGAGTCGGAGCCGATAGATATTCGGCAGCGCAGGAGTTCGAACAGGACTCGATGGTGCAAGGAGGCCGGCGGGACCCAGTCGACGAAGCTGAGCCCGCTTTCGCCGGCCGGGTACATGTGGCTCGCGCGCTTGAAGGCCAGGAGCGCCGGGGTACGGTCGCCGAGCGCCGACCTGAGCCGTCCCTCGAGCACGAGCAGGTACGCTCGCACCGGTTCGCTGTGCTGGAATGCCAAGGCGAGTGCGGTGAGGCACCGGCTCACATTGTCAGCCGGGATTTCACGCCCGTCAGCCTCGTGGGCGTCGACCAGCGCCTCTGCGGCCGCAAGCAGAGCGGGTGCCACGGCGGGGCCGGCCTCGGGCGATCGGAGCAGAAGCCTGCCTCGGGTTAGCGCGGCCCGGACGGCGGTCTGATTGAGCTCGGTGCCAGCGGCGACCATGCCCAGCCGCGCCCGCGTTTCGAGTGCACCTCGTGTCCACCGGTCGGGGTGCTCGGGGGCTCTGGCGATGATCGTCTGCCTCAGCGCGGTCAGGTTGGCCGTCGCGCCACGATGCTCGAGGACGCCGACGTACAGGGCACAGGCCGAGGCCACGAGCGGACCCGGCAGCTCCGGCTCGCGTTCGGGCGCAAGCAGCAGGCTGCAGACGGATTCCGCCCACGACCAGGCCCTCTCCGCGGCGATCTGGTCGGCTAGGCGGTCGAGGAGCCGGACGGCTTCGTTGGGATCCAGCACCCTCGCCGCGGCGTCGATCTGGTGCGGCCGCACAGCCGAAGTCGGACCCTCGAAGAGACGTGCCAGGTGCGGCACCAGCGTTTTCCGCGCCGCCTCAACTTCCAGTTGCCGATCCCGCGAGTGGTCGAAGTAGTCCCGCAGGCGCGGCAGCAGCCCGCGGTCGACCGAGATCACGATCGTCTCGGGGTCGGGTCCGCCCTCGAGGTGCGTCCACTCCTGTTCGATCAGGCCTTCGAGTGCCTTGCGCGGGTCCCCACCGTCCTTCAGCGCCGGCTCGATCAAGCTCCAATCGAACCGCTCGAGCAGCATCGCGGCCGGGATCGCGGCTTTGACCTCGGACGATTCGATCCGCTTGAAGATCCTGACCTCCACGTACGCGTCGAGGGTGCCGGTCGCCAGGTCGGCCGGCTCGAGGTTCGGCTCGGACTCGATCCAGCGCGAGTAGAGATCGACGTCGGACGGGCTGTAGCGGTCCTCGTCCTCCTCCTCGGCGCCCTTCCAGCTCGCCGGTTTGCCGCGATCGCGGGTGTTGCTCAGGACCGCCTCGACCATTGCATCGTCGATGCTCCCCAGATCGCGCGCCTCGCGCAGGTAACACACCACCTCGTCACGGGTGAACCCGCGCACCGGGTGCATGTTCATGTAGGGACGCGGCTCCATGCTCATCACCGCCGGCGGGGTCGCGGTGCCGCGGCGATCCATATTCGCCGCCTCGGGGGTCAGCCAGCGCCTGCCGGCGAACACCACCAACACGTGCTCGGCCGCGGCATGAACCTGCTCGACGATCTCGAACATCGCTTCGACGCTCGGTACCTCTTCCCCCGCCGGATGCAGCTTCGCCAGCTCCTCGCAGGTGTCGAGGATCAGAAGCACGGGCGAGGGCAGAGTCTTCGTGAAGTCGGCGAAAGCGCCGACGACCCCGGCGAACCGACGCGATCGCAGGGTCGCCAGCAGATCGGGCTCGACCCCCTCAATCCGCGCCGCCTCGTAGCTGGTAGCCGCCTCCTCGAAAGCGAAATAGGACGCCTCCTGAGCCGGAGTCGTCGCGTGGGACGCGAGTTCGTCGGCCAGCTCGACGAGCAGTCGGGTCGGTCGCTCGAGCGGGAAGCGCGGGTCCACGTGGTCGAAATCAATCCGTGCGGCGGGACAGAACGACGTCTCCAGATCGGCTCGATGATGGGGAATGCGGTTGGTCAGAAAGCGCATCAGCATCGTCTTGCCGACCCCGCTCTGGCCGAAGAAATGCACTGCCCACTCCGCTGACGGGCCGAGCAGCTCTTCGACTTCCTCGATCTGCTCCCATCTGGGAACAAACTCAGCCAGGTAGCGCGCGTCCTGGGCTTCGCGGTGATGGCGCCTGAGGCGGCGCCTGGCGCGAGCGGCGGCCAGCTCCATTTCGCCGCCCAGCAACCAACCGAGCGATTCGCCGGCCCGCACCCATTCGGCGGCAACCGCGGGGTTTTCTTCGCCAAGCGCTTCGGTGACCCGCTGGCCGAGGCTCTCACCGGTCACCACCTTCGACGACAGCTCGGCCTGTGAGAGCTCGGCCCAGCGCTGGACCCCGGTCGCCGATTTACGGCGGACGACCTCCGGCGCGTCGAGGATGCGCTCCGAGATCTCTACGAGATCCTCGTTCACCTTTGCCCCGAGACTCCGCCATTCCTCGAAAAGCGACGCGCGCTCAGTCGTCGGCACCCAGAACCTGACTCTCTTGAGGTCGGCGATGGTCCGCTCGCGCCGGACCTTGCAGAGGTTGAGCTCCTGCGCCCAGAGGAGCAGCCCGTCGAGGTCTCGGTCGCCGAGCGGGAACTCGCACTCGATCGCGAGCTCCTCGGTCCATTCGGGCGGGAGCGCCAACCAAAGCACCGACCTCGACTCGAGCGCGCTACGCCGCAGCTCGGTGTAGCGCTCCTCGATCCTGCGATCGACCGCGGCTTCGTCGAAGCCGCTCACCGCTCTTTGTACTCCTCGAGGATTCGTTCGTCGTTGGCGCCGACGAAGGCGTTGAATTCCTTCAGCACGGAGGCGACCAGATAGAACTCGGACTTGCGGAAGTCGCCCGGGATCCCGTCGAACCGTTTTCGAAAGCTCTCCTGCCACCGGTCATCTTCCGCGGGGTTCGGGGCGTAGACCATGTCACCCCCTTTGTGATGGGACCACGGGTGCAGGAGGACCCACTGGTAGGCAAGCAGGTCTTCCTGGTCGCAGCGCGCGAAACGTTTCAGCTCCACCCACTGTTCCCAGGTCTTGGCGTCCGCCCTGTCAAGCGCCGCTTCAAGCAGGTCGCGATTCTCTTCCGCCCAGGAGCAGGTGGCGAAAAGCGAGAAGGGTGGGGTCCGCGTGCCGGGGTCGGTCTTGCCGATCAGCCGCGCGAACAGCATCTCGGTCGCACTCCCCCAGTCTCCGATCCCGCCGAAGATCAAGACCAGCCTGCGCTCGGCGGCGTCGTCGCCCTGGGCGTGGATATCGGCCATCAGCGTCTTCAGGTCGGCCCAGAGGGCGCTGGCCAGGACGCCATCGAGGACATAGCCGTGGACGGTCCTCTGTTCGGCCTCGACAAGGAACTCTTCCAACCTTCCCAGCCTCAGGTTTTCTTTCTCGCTCTCCAGGTCGAGCCTGCGGAGCTTTAGTTCCAGCTCATGGAGCAGTGCGCTCTCGAACAGCTCCGGGAGCCCGAATGCGTCGCGCGTCTTTCCGATGCTGTTGAGCAGCGCGGCGGCGAGCTGCACCGAGTTCTGGGGCAGTCTCGATCGCTCGTCGTCCACGTCGTCGAGCATCACCACGACGTGCCCGGCCATCAGCGCCCGCCTCGCGAACTCGTGCTGAAGCCTGGTCTTGCCGAGCTTGTCGCCGTTCTCGGCATAGGCAATGAGGACGCTTATCCCTTTGGGGCCCAGCAGCCGCTCGAAATGCGTGCCGAGCTGGGCGCGGCCGTAGAACACCGGCCTCCGGTCGAGCCCAAAGCCGGCGACCCGATCGACGATCGACGAGCCGCCGGATACCTTGATCGGCACATACCCCTCCGACACGCACGGCGCGAGGTAGATGCTGGGCATTGCCCAGGCGCGATCGTTGGCGGAGCCCTGCCGCTCGGCCTGAAGCCCGGCCCGACGACCATGGGTCATCGCCTCGACCAGGCATTCGCCTTTTCCAAGCGACATACCGAACCTACGGGTGAAGAGCCGGCAAACTGGATCCGAGACCCTTCCCGCCATCCCAATCGCGATCGGCACTCCACGTCTGACCAGCTCGGACGCCAACGAGTCCATGTGATCGCCGGCCACCGCGCTTTCGCAACCGGTCAGCAGCACGACCGACGGCCGACTCTCGCCTTTTGTGATTGCACGCATCAGCTGCTCGCCGTCGACCCAGCCCGATTCCCCTTTCCTCTCCACCGAGAGCTGAAGTTCGCCACGGCCTTCGAATTGCCCGTGGCCAACAAAGTGAATGATGTGCGGCTTGAAGTGGGCGCAGGCGTCGGCCAGGTCTTCGAGCTTCGTCGACTCGAGGATTTTCGAATCGACTGAGGAGTCCTCACGCTCGAGCCCTCGCAGCAGTCCGATGATCTCCGCACCCCGCCTGATCGACCGATCGTTGAGCCGTGCGCCGACCACGAAGAGCAGCCGGGCGGGCACCGGCACGGAACTCGGACAATCGTCGCGGTCGGCGTCCGCGACGATTCGAGTGATCGCAACTGGCAGGTCGGGATTGTCGCCGAGGAAGTAGGCGCCGTCGTGCATTGCCTCCCAGCTCGGGCGATGAAGCGCCACCTGATCGGAGTCCCAGCGCAGCGCCAGCTCGACCACATTCTGCTCGAGCTGGCGCGCTTTGGCGACGATCCGCTCCCAGCACTCGGCGCCCAGCAGAAGGTCGAACAGATATCTGCCGAGGAGCACAACGTCGTTCTCTCGCAGGTCATCCTGTTCCACCCGCTTGATCAGTTCAGCCGATTCCTCGGCGGCGGGAGCGCCGGGGTCCGGCATCGTTCGCTCCGCCAGCAATTCCCCCTCGGCGGAGCCGAGCCGGATCGCGATTGCGTAGCCCTGTTGGGCGGGTGAAACGTCGACAAGGACCCGCATCTGTCAGAGCACCGGCGCGCTTTCGGGGAACGACTCGAGCCCGGCCGGCCACGCCGTCTCCTCAGGCGGAAGCGCCCGAACTTCCTGTGCCACAGCGCGGGTCAGGGCGGCTAGCTCGGCGCCGTCCTGCGTCTCGCCAGCGGCGCGCGTGCCCTCCTCACGGCAGTAAGGGACGACATCGAGCATGCGATCGCGCAGCCGGACAGCTCGTGCCAGGCGCGCCTCTTCATCGGACTCGGCCATCGTCGCCGCCCACTCGGCGAGGGCGCCGGCGGTGGCGAGGCGAGCGGCCTCCAGCTCCGGCTCGGCCTGCGGCTCCGCGTCGCCGGCGAGCGCACGCCGCCACCTGCCGCATGCGCCGGAGCCTCCGATCTGGGCCAGGCGCGGCGGGAGCAGGTCACGCAGGCCGAGGTCGGCGACGATCGGCTCCTCAACCAGCGCCTCGGCGACCGCGGTGGCTGCGGCGAGCTGCCGCCCGACACGCTCTCTGGCATCGTCTGGCACGTCGAGCTCGGCGAGCGTCGGCAGCACCGGCACCGGGGGCAGGGCCTCGGCCTCGGAGAGGCCATAGAGGCGCAGCAGGTCGGCGGCGACAGCCTGGCGCACGAGCGGTGGCGGATAGCCGGAAACGCGACGCACCAGCATCTCGTCACCACCCCCCTCCAGCTCACTCAACGCCCACAGATGAGCCCCACCGACCATCGCGCCCGCGAATGCGTCGGCGAACAGCTCATGCCCCCAGGATTGCCAATCCCCGTCGGCAAGGGCCATCCCGGTAGCCCGCACCGCCGCGCTTGCCGCCAACTCGCCGACCGCCTTCGGCACCCGTCCGCCGTCCACCTCGAAAGCGACCTGGTGACCCACCTCGTGCGGCAGCACGATCAGCCACCACGGGCTCGCGACACAGGCTTCCGGTAGACCGACGACGGCAACGGGGAGCCTGCCCAGCGTCTGCAACAACAACCTATCGCTCCGACGTAGATCGCCCGGCGGGTGGCGACGGGCGACCGCGTGGGCGGAGAACTCACTCGAGATGAACGGTAGGGGCGGCGGGCCGACAGGAACGTCCAATCGGCGGAATACCGGTGCGTAGCTGCTCCAGACGACCTCGTCGGCGGCGGCGAGCACGGTGCCGACCTGCGGGTCGTCACGCTGGTTCCACTTCTCACGGAAGTAACTCCAAAATCGCCTTACCCAGACGAGCTGACGGTCGACGACCAAGCAGACGTCATAGACGTCCCTCACGGGTAGGGAGGGAGATAGCCCGTCGAGCTCGGAACGGATTAGCCCAAGGTTCTCCTCGACCACACCCTCGACGGCGTCGAGCTGAGAGACGTACTGACTGAACCGGTCAGCCGCCCGCCAACGGGCCAACCAGCCCGTGAAGTCCTCGCAGAACCTCTCGACCTCGAGCCTGCTCTGCCCGATGCGCGCTTCCCGTCGCGCCAACGGCTATCTGCCCCCACATTCTGAACACACAGGGTCAACCATATATATGTACAAGCAGGATTGGAGAGACGATCGCCGATCAAGCGGCATTCGTCTCCCTAATTTACGATCGGCGACCCTCTGACGCTCTTGCCGTGCACCGTACTCTCCTGACCATGGAGAACCAGCAGGAATTAGAGACGCTCGTCAGGAACGACGTACCAGAAGAGGCGCTGCGGTTCTTTGGCCGTTGGTGGCAATTCGAGACATGGCTATTTTCCGTTTGAATCGTTGACACCCCAGCGCAGCGAGGAGTCGCCCCCCTTTGAACGAGAAGGCCGAGGCAAAGGACGCAGCACTGCAGCTGCTCAGTGATCGTTGGGACAATCAGCTACCGGTGGATCCCATTCAGATGGCTCGGGTGCTGGGAATCGAAGTGGCCAAAGTAGAGCTGGATCGCCAAGTGGCTGGATACATCAAGCAGCACGACGGCCGCGTCCGCATCTATCTGAACCGAGCCGATAAAAAACCGCGCTGGCGCTTCACCTGTGCGCACGAGATCGGGCACTTCGTGAGGAACGGAGATGGAGATTTCGCGTATGTCGACTACCGGGACACGCTGGCGCAGGAAGGCGTCGACCCCGACGAGATATATGCCAACACCTTTGCCGCCACGCTGCTGATGCCGGAAAGCGCGGTGACCCAGTTCCTGGAAATCCGCATGGGCGCGAAGCAGATGGCCAGTGAGTTCGGCGTGTCGCCGACGGCGATGAAGATCCGGCTCGAGAGCCTAGGGCTGCTCTGACTGGCTGCCCGGACGGAGAGTTGGGACGTGACGCGCCCGTCGTACTGCTCGGCGCCGGGGCGTCTCAAGAGGCGGGAGTGCCCACGACCTTCGACATGACCGAAAGCCTGGTGCGGCGCGTCAGCGAGAACCAGAGCGCGCTCCACCCCACGGTCCAGGCCCTCAATTTCGTCTGCGGGGCCCTGCTTGCGCACGACGCCGCGAAAGGAATAAGTCCGTTCTCGGGCCTGGATGTGGAGCGGGTATTCGCCGCCGTGGAGCTCCTCGCCGAACGAGACACGTTGGAGGTGAGCCCGTTCGTCGCATCCTGGCACCCCGCCGTCAACGTCCTCGACAACCGTGGCTTCTCGATGCCGGGTTCATTCAACCGCACGCTGAGCCGTGCACTCGAGAACTCGCCAAGCTATGGCGGCGCGCAGCAGCTCATCACCGAACTGATCGACTCCCGCACGGGCTCGGAGGCGGACGGTCGCACCTACCGGGAGCTCGCTATGACGATGATCGCCGAGCTGAGGGCGTTGGTCGCGACGACCGCCAAGAAGGTCGGGTATCTGAACCCCCTCGCCTCTGCCGGCGAGGAGCCGGGCGGCTTAACGGTGGTGTCCCTGAACTACGACCTCGCCGTCGAGCAGGCCGCCGAGTCCGCGGCCACCCCCTGCACGACCGGGATCGCCGGCTGGCTCGACAGCGGGCGCTGGGAGTGGCCAGAGGCCGGCATCCGGCTGCTCAAGCTGCATGGCTCGATCGATTGGAGGTGGGTGCCAACCGATCGCGAGGAGGGTCATCTCCCGCAGCGGGTGCTCGAGGTGGACGATGGCGCCGAACGTCGCGGCAGTCAGCCCGCGGTCGTGTTCGGCCAGCGCGGAAAGCTTCAGGCCGCGGGCCCGTTTCTCGGGCTGCTCGCCGAGTTCGAGAAGCTCCTCGCAAATGCCAAGAGGCTCATCGTGATCGGATACTCGTTCCGCGACGAGCACGTGAACGAGGTCATAGGGCGCTGGACCGCCGAGGGCCTCGAGCGAACGATCTGCGTGGTCGACCCGCACTGGCCCGAGCAGTTCCCGCCGCCACAGCAGAGAGACTTTCGCGGCAAGCTCCAGCTCTACCTCGGCTCATACGACTCGGCTCAGGACTCGCAAGCCGAGCCAAGGCTCGAAGTTCGCCGGGACACCTGCGGGAAAGCCCTGCCGTCGCTCTTTTAAGCCGGCGGCGTCAAACGGCCTCGCGCAACAGCTCACGCAGGCGCCGGGTGACCAGAGTGCGGAGCCGTTGGTTCTCGATCCGCTCGCTCCAGCGGCTGAGCTCACCGCGATCGAAGTCCTCCGGCAGCGAGAGCTCGGGCAGATAGGCGCGGCTGCCAGCAGCGGCGCGGATGTAGACGAGATCGAAAAGCGCCTTCTCGGGCCGGGCCAGGTAGCCGCTGCGCTCGGTGCCCTCGAAGCCGCCGAAGAGCTCAGGGGCGAGCTGGTGAACGACGTAGATGCCGAGACTGGTCAGGATCCGCCTTGGCCGGGCGAGCGAGACGAGTGAGATCTGACGGGGAAGCTGCTCGATCATCCCGTGCTCAGCAAGCGCCGAGAAGAGTGAGACGTAGGAGGGAAGCGGGGCGGTCAGATAATGCCCGGCCACTCGAGGCTCGACCTCGGGGTCAAGCGCCCATAGGCCACGCTGGATCCGCCGCACCAGGCCCGCGTTCTCGAGCCTCCCGAGCCTTCGACTGGCGCTCGTCTGCTCACCGCGCCAAAGGGCTGCCGCCTCACGGGTGGTGAAGACGGGGCGATCCAGCCGCCGCAGCTCGGCGTAGGCCTCAGTCGGCCTCATCGCGCTGCCTCGAGGCGATCGGCGACGAAGGTCTGGATCTGTTCCCAGGCGCCCGGCGAAGCGATCAGTTCGGCCGCGCCGGACTCGAGGAAGGGCAGCACCTGGTCGCGGAAGGCAGCGTAGTCCTGTTCCAGGGCCCGCTCGGCGGCGGCTTCGAGAAGGTCAACGTCGAGCGAACCCTTCACCAGCGGCTGACGGCGCAGGAGCAGCTCGAGGTCGAAGACGTCGCGCGCCTGGGTCTGCGGGCGGCCAGCGAGCGCCGCAACCTTCTGCGCCGTCGCCGTCGCAGTGTCGTAGTGCTGGACGCTCGGCGGACGCAGTGCATAGGGCTCGACGATCGCATCGGGCAGGTAGGCGAGGGCGTAGATGCCCTCTCCGTCGCGGTTACTGAACTCGACTTTGCTGCGCACCAGCGTCGAGTCGCCCGGTGCTTTGATCTCTATCTTCCAGCGGTGGGTCGTCTCGGTTTGCTTGGCGCTGGTGTGCTCAGCGAGGGTGAGATCGCCGATCGCAAGCAGGCTGCGCAGCGCCGGCGAACTCAGAGCTGCTTCGACCTGATCCTCGAGGCTCCAGGGAACCGGACGGATCAGGTCGAGGTCGATGTCCTCCGAGTAGCGCTCGCTGGCAAAGAAGTAGCGCAGATTGGCGCCGCCCTTGAGGACGTAGCGAGCCGGGTCCAGGCGGCTGCCGAGCACCGCCAGGAAGGCGATGTGAAAGAACTCGATGATCTGTGCTTTGCTTAGTTTCGTGCCTCAAGACTACAAGTAAATGGCATTTTTTGCAATTAACTTGATGTCTTAGCTTGCAAGGCACTCCGGCGATCGAGCAGCCGACCAACGTCCGCCGCGAGCCTTGGCTTGAAAGGACGGAGGTCCTTCGCATGGGGAGCGGGATTGCGGCGGTTATGTGACCGGGATCGACTCGCAGGTGCGGACAGGCCGGGGCGCTCTCCTGCCGGGTCTAAAAGCTGCCCTCGATCTGGAGTTCATAGCGAACGATCTCCTGATCGCGAAGGTACTTGACGTCATCGGTCAGGCTGTAGCCGCGGCCCTCATATAGCCGTCGGGCCCTTGCATTGTTCGAGCGTGTCCAGAGGGAGGAGGTCCTCCAGTCGCGCGCTCGCATCTCCCGGTGTAAGGCGTCCAACAGTCGGCTGCCGACGCCACGTCCCCAGCGTTCCGGATCGACAAACACCATTGAGATGTGTCCTGCGTGGGGGCGGACCGTACCGGCGCCGTGGCGCTCGCGGTATGGCTCGGACAACGCCATCGCGACCACGAGTTCACCATCGCAGCCGACCAAGAGTGACGCATCCGTATCGGCAAGCTTTCTCCTGACCCGGTCGATGCGTGCCTTAGATGGTGGGTTCCCATCCGCCGTCCGTGCCGCGCACCAGACAGGGAGGGCGTCCTTTCGCTGGCCGGACGTTGCGCTGGCAAAGATGGTCATCAGTCCCGAAATTGGCCGCCGATCAGTTGGATGCGTCTGCCTCAGCCAAGCGCCCAACAATCGTCGCGAACTCGCGGAGGTCATCGAGGAAAGCCAACGAGGCAAACACTGCCTTGTCATCGATCTCCATATAGAGATGGACAAGCAAATTGCGCTGCCTAGCCGCGTTGCCAAGCCGCTCGGCAATCTCGGCTGAGATGACGTCCTTGTCGCCGAGAATCTTGAACACATCCGAATAGCTCGACGGGGGCGGGGCAGACTGCTCGCTGACGACCTGAGCCGCCAAGTCAATGCAGATCTGAATCGAGAGCTGAAGCAGACGCTCGGTCGCAAGGCGCTGTTGGGCGTCGGCCAGGTAAGCCTCCTCCCCGGCATCACGGATCTCCTCCAAGCGCTCGAGCATCGCCTCCAGCCGCTCGAGGCGGTTCTCGACCTGCTCAGCGTCGACCAAAGCGGCCTTCCGCTATCCGCCGCCGCACTCCGCGACCAAGCTCCGCGCGCAACGGCGCGGTGTCGAGATAGTCGAGAATCGCCCGCGTCTCCAGCCGAACCCGCTCGTCATGGTCGCGCTCGACGAGGCGCTTACCCTCGCGAATGGCACGGTGCCGCATCAGTGGGGGGGTGTGGTTGAGCATGACAAGATCGATCTCTTCGGTACCCAAAGCACGACCTGCATCACCGGCAAGGCTCAACTGAAGATCGAAGCGACCGCGAGAGTCGAGGTCGGGGTCGTGCCAGACCGCAACATCTACGTCCGACAGCGGGCCAGGATTCCCACGCGCCTGCGATCCGATCAACATTGCCGCAACCACGCCCTCGCGGTCGAGCGCATGGCTGAGCTGCTCTAGGGCGCCCTCATCGAGCGGCGCCACTCGTGATTTCTCGTCAATGACGACCATGACTTACATCGTCCCCGATCGACCGGACTGAGTCCAGCCCTGCCCAAGCGGTTGCCTCATGGCGTTGAATGGAATGGGATAGTGGTTCAGTGCTCAGACTTTCTCGCCGAGCCCTTCTTCTGTTTGGGATCTACACCGCCGTCATAGCGGCGGTCATCGTCGCGGGCTTCCTGGGAGAGGCGCTAGGTATCTGGGCCTCGATTCTGTGGGGAATTGGCGTTCTCGCTGGAATTGCATTTTATGGCCGCCGGCGCCTCGATCAATCGCGCGGCGCCTAGAGCAGCCTCCCTTAGCTTCGCGTTGATTCACCAGCGATCATGATCAGTTTGGCCCTCGGCTCGGCCGCTCTAGACAGCCAATTTCCGCCGGGTTAAAGGATCAGGGACGTTCGCCTAGCGAACGGGATTCCGCCGGCGCGCAACAGAAATGCGACCGAAGGGCAGCGGTCAGTTTGGAGGTCTGGCTACAGAGAGTTGCGTGCTGCCGTTCGGTGACGAGAAGGATGAGCGGCAGAGACGCCACTAGCGCCAACGGTTGCCCTGCGAGATCTAGCGTCGACTAGGGCGCTGGACGTACTCGCAGCTGCGGGCTTGGTCGAAGGGGTCGATGGAAACTCCCCTGCGTTCGCTTCCTACGATGTCATTGCCGGATCCGCAGTCAATTTTGTCTCGACGTTTGTCAGGCGGCATGCCGATCGCGTCGGATCCGCCTTCTGCTTCGACCACGTCGATCCCTGGGCCGGGACGGATGTAGTCGTCGAGAGGGCTGCCGACTATCCGGTCCCGTCCCTTTCCGCCTTCGAGCAGGCTGCCGGTGAAAGACTCCCCAAGATCTTCAGTTACGTCGCTAAGCAGGGTGTCATTGCCACGCCCCCCGAAGGCTGCGACCTCCAGATCAACAGGAGGGACGACATCGATCGTGTCTGAGCCGCGTCTCCCGTCGACATACACTTCGACTTTCGGAGGCAGCAGGAGGTCGATGTCTTCATCATCTGGACTCGTATTCAGGTTCAAGCCGTTCTGGCCCGACGAACTCATGTAGCGGAAGTGCTCGTCGGTCGGCCCGCCTTCGAGCCAGAACGTCGTTTCCTTACCGGACACACGGAGCTCGATCTCCGGCGAACCGCCCGGCTCAGGGGTCGCCCCCGGCGCAAACGGACCTTTGAGAAAGTTGAGTTCGATCTCATTAGGGCCTCTGGCACGAAGTCTGATCAGGTCGGTGTTGGTGATAGTTGGAGTCCCGTGACAGTTGGCCTGGGGCCCAAGGAACTGAGAAACATGGATCCGGTTCCCGGCCCGTCGCAGCACGAGTTCTGCCCCCAGCGTGCTGTCGCGGACGCTCACCGAGAGAACGCGCGTGCCAGGATTGAAATCGCACTTGATGTCAGCGCGCGCGCCCTGCGGCTGCGTCAGGCCGAGGCCCAGGAGGGCGAAAGCCAGCGGGATGGCAGTCGATCGTTTCATTGCCCTGTAATGCGCTCGACGAGAATCGAACCCATGGGGACTGGACCATTTGAGTTTCTTCGCGCCCAGATCAAGACATTCCATGTTAAGTCTTTTTCAAGAACTCGCGGAGTCTCGGAGGGGCATCGCGCGCCTGGGATCGAGGAACACTTCGCCGCGATCTCGGCCTCGGTGTCCTCCCCGAGATCTGGTCTTAGGTGAACCCCCGCCGAAGGCGAGGGTAGGGACCTCGCTACGGAGGAGCTACGCGCAATGCGCACGGTGAAGCGTGGCGCGGGCGGTCCTTGACCCCGGCGTCCTAACCTCCGCGCTGATCGGAGCAGGAGTCAGTGCTCAGCCGAGCGAATTCCCGACGCTACGTCGACTTGAGGTTGTCGCCGCCTGCATCGATCTGCTCCGGTGCGAAGCCGAGCTAGCACCCGATCCCGAGATGCCGGCTTTCTCATCCGCTGAATTCTTCGTTGGTTGAGATTGCTCATGCCGTAAACGTCAGATTGAAAGGACGAGGGCCGGGGGCGTGGAATTCCGGTAGCGATGCGACCGGTATGTGACTATGAACCGCGAGTGATTGCCGGGCCGGAATACTGTCTCTCGTCAGCTGAAATTTCGCGATTGAGCTCAAAAAGCCGTTGATTCACCGATGCGACGTCGGTCGGGTCTAGATCGCTCCATCCATAGGCGCCCAGCACAGCCGAATCGAGCCGACGATGGAGATCGCTCAGCTCCGCGAATGCACCTTCCTCGTGCTGGTTGTACAGGGCAGTGAGACCTATGTGAGCGTCCGCGCATAGCTCCCGGCGTCGCGCCAATAACGCCTGACCTGCCTCTCCGACCGCTCTCGCCACATCGGCATCGAGTAAGGGCCAGGGAAAAGTCTCGAAGGCCGAGCTCGGCGTGTACCGGATTCGGTCCTCAAGGGTTGACGAGCGACCCCGAGCCCACTCCGTATGGGCAGAAGAGCTAAGTACGGCCATCTCGTAGTCGCCATCGAAGGCGAACATATTCGTGCTATTGCTCGGCCGCCAGCCGAGATCGCACCAGACAAAGAAGATGCGTTTTGCCGTGGCCGACCCAGCGATGAATCGCCGAAGACCCTGCGCTTCCGTGCGGAAATCCGGCCGAGGCCACAAGAACTGCCACCAACGAGGGTTGCGCTCGTAGGAGTTGCTTTCCTCCCGTGCCGTTTTGGCCTGCTCCCTCACGACCTCAAGCGCAGCCGGATATCGCATGGCTTCCTCTAGGCTCATCTGCCCAAAATCGACCGTAAAGCGAGTTGGCCTCTGGTCCACCGTCCGAGCAATGTCTCGTCCATCCAGGTATGGCAGGACGACCTCTTCATAACTCCCATCCGGCCGCGCAAGCAGCTCTTCTGCGAGTTCGACGGAGATGTCGAATTTGGCGCCTGGCAGATACCCCTGAAACGCAAACCCTCGGTTGGCTTCGAGCGGAGGGACGTCGGCAATGGGAATGGTCGATGGACGGAGAGCCGTGTCGATCCCCGCCACGACGCGCTGATCTAGGACCCGCACGGGCTCCTCGACAACCGGCCCCTTGATCCAGTTGACGATGCTCACGTCTACGTTTGCCTCGCCCGGCCAATCCTGGGTGCTGACCGCGTCCGTGATTGTCCCGTCGTTCTCCACGATGTAGTTGAGGCTTGCCCCACGTGCTCTGTTCTGGCTGATCGAGTTGGTCCCGACCATCCCTGCCCGCTGACCGGAATTGAGATGCTCCTGTGCCTTACGGAACCAGTAGACACAGTGGTCTTTTACCCCGCAGTCGAACTCTTCTTTCAACCACTCAACATAGTCATCGCCGAGCAAGCCGCGAAGATTGCGATCGCCATGAAAAGGAGGGTTGCTGACGATCACGTCGCACCTGGGCCACGGAACTCGAAGCGCGTCCCCCGCCTGAATCCCGTCAAGATCCTCAAGCGGCAGGGTCGACTCCGAGAGCCCGAGTTCGTCGACCGCAAGCTTGTGTCCCATCCAGAGGGTCACCCTGGCGAGCGAGACGGCAAAGGCATTGATCTCAATCCCAGCAATGTTCCGGAGAGGGAAGAAGGCACTTAACGCTTCGTTCTCCTGTAGCCCTGCTTCCCGGCGCAGATCCCTCTCGCGCTCGCTGAGTCTCTTCTCGATCTGCCGCAGCTCTCGATAGGCGATATAGAGGAAGTTCCCCGAGCCACATGCAGGATCGAGCACCACGTAGTTCAGCAAGTCATTCTGGAGCTGCTGTGCCTGCTTGACGGTATCCGCGTTCTCAATCCGCTCACGCCAAGGGGCAACGATCGTCGGACCAACAACCTTCATGATGTCGACGGTATGCGTGTAGTGAGCGCCGAGGTCCCATTGGGACTCACGGCCGAGCGCACCCTCGAGAAGCGATCCAAAGATATGCGGCTCCACCCGCTTCCAATCAAACTCGCATGCGGCCCGGAGGTGCTCAAGCTCTTCCTCACTTAAGTGCACCTCGGCCGGGTGGTTGAAAAGGCCTCCGTTCACATATCGGGTCTCGGCGTAGAAGCCTGCCTCCGGACGTTCACCGGGCGTATTCAGCCATCTGAATAGACCACCGAGATCGTCAGCGCTCGATCGCTGTGAGCTCGTTATCAGGTCGTCGATGATCCGCGTGAAGAGGTGCCCTTCCAGCTGGCCCAGATCCTCCGCAAACATGCACCAGACACTCTGGAGGACGAAATCCCGCAGGACATCTGAGTCTGCGGCCCGTCGCTCGCGCAGCTGCGTGTAGAGATCCGTGACGTGTTTGACGGCTTCGCGGGTCACTCCCTCTTGAGAGGTCAGGAAGACCGGCTCTCTCCCCGCTAAGAAGAGGAGTGAATCGAGCCGATCCGGAAGTTCCGCGAGATCGAAAGTCGCCCTGGGCTCATTTGGGAATGCACCCGGCTCCCAGATCTCGAACTCCTGAAAGGCGCAAAGCACTAGCCAGCGTGGCGCCGGCAGGTTCCGCGCCGGATCAGCAGAGTTGCGCCAGTAGTCGAATGCCTGAGGACGATGATTGGCGAGATTGCCCGCCTCGCTCGGCCGCTTCATCTCGATGATGCAGATCCGGTCCCAGATCAGATCGAGGAACCTGCCGTGCTGGGGATCCTCGAAGCGAGCTACATCGCGGCGCTCCGTGCCAAAGCATGCGAACAGCTCGTTGAGGAAAGTCTGAGCCTCAGCCCTCTCCGTGCCCCGATAGCCAGCCCAGGTCTGGACCAGTCCCTCCAGGCGGTGGCGAATCTCCTCGCCGGTGATCGGCACGACGAGCGGTCTTAGAGGGCGAGCTGCTTGCCGCGCTCGGCCACCGCAAAGTAGGTGCCTTGCATGAGGTCGCGATGGGCTTCGGCAAGCGATGACTCCGCTTGCTCCATCGCCTCTACCACGTGCTGACCCGCTCCTTCGGCCAGAAGCTGAGCACGCGCTTTCCCAGCTCGATCACGAGCATCAGAGATGAAAAGAAGAACCTTCTCGACTTCGCTGCTGCTCAGCTCATTCATCGATGCGAGGCTAGCCCCCGGACCGGACGCCGCAGAGGGCGAAGTGCCCGATTTGCGTGGAAAACATCCCGGGCGCCAGGCCCCAGAGCCGGAAATGCGGACGAAGCTCAACTTGGGCCACTCGCGAGCTTATGACGGACAAAGCCGCGCTGCGGATTGAAAGGACAGGTGCCGTCCGCGCGGGGGAGCCGGTTTGCGGCGGTGATGTGACATTCGGGCGGGCGGAAGCATGTCTGAGCACTGTCTAAGGGACGATCCGCGCTTCGCCCTTGGCTGTGTGATCGTGATGGGCGGCCTTGGTTCCCCTCCGTACCGTCGCCGCCACGGGAGCCTGCACCTCCTTGACGATGACCTGCGGCGCCACCGGCGCGGGCGGCGGTGCAGCGTGCAGGGGTCCGAAGACAAAGGTCGCCGCGGCTAGCAGCGTTGAAACGACTCCACAGACGCCGCCGAGGGCGGGCCAGCTGAACCGGCGCCGCGGTGAGTCTCCTGATCCCGACGAACCTCCGCCGGAACCGTCAGAGCCGCCGCCGCCGGAATCGTCCCCGCGGTCGCCGCCGCGGCGCGAACCGCCCGACCCAGCGCGGGCGCCACCGGCCGAGCCCTGGGGGGCACGGCTGCGACCCTCGCAGCGGCGGGCGCCGTGGGCCGGGGAGGACACAGCGCGGGCGGACTGGCAAACAAGGTCCTCGCAAAGGAGCGCCACCCCCTCATCGACCAGGTCACCGTGGAGCCGGCCGCGTTCACGTGCCCGCCACAGCAGCTGCAGGGTGCGCAGGAAGTCATCCCGTGAGCTGCCGCGGCGGCGTAGCCGTCTGGGCGCCCAGACGGAGGCAGCGAACGGGTCGACGTCTACGGCCGCCCGGTGGAGGGTGTAAGCAGCAAACTTGACGCTGCGTGCGCGCCGCCAGTCTCCGTAGAGCCCCTCAAGCTTTGCGACCTCGTCGAGGTTCCGCTCACTGAGCGCGATCCGCTCACCGAAGCTACGTCCGAGGGCCCGCTCAACGCCGGCCCGGAGGGGCTCGCGACCAATGCGTTCGTCCATGCTCTCGTAGAGAACCGTGACAGCCTGGCAAGAACGGGGTGTCATAGACGCGATCACACTCCAATTGTACCCCACAGGTGCGCACACGGTGTGGAATTCCAGGCCCTCAGCGCGGGTTCGAACCCCGAACTGCGGCGGAGAAGATCTCGAGTTTTTCGGACCTGCCAACAGTTAACTGTTGTTGATCCACAACACGTCGACTGACGCCCCCTGGGGCTTGGTCAGACGGTTACTCAGCGAGTGACTCGAAGGCAACATCTAACAAGAGGAGGGAACCCCCAAATTTTCGCGAATCGGGCGACGGCGGGAGAACGGGGATCACCGCTGCCTATCTGGGGAGATTGTGGCGGCGAGGCAGACGCCAAAAGGCGACACAGCAACAGCTTGCGAAACGACGCCTGAGAGGAGTACTAGACCAGTGGCGAGGGCCTTGCGAGGTCCGAAGCGATGCTTCACAATCGAGTCATGGCGCTCGATCGATCGACGCTCGATTCCGCGACGCCCCGTACCCACGACGGGCGTAGCTATCCAGATCACCTGCGGCCCTACGAGACATATGACGAACAACTCCTGCCGCTGATCGGCGAGCTGGAAGGTGCAAGCCCCAGTGAGATCTCCCAAGCGATCGCCGACCGCAGGCTGCGCTCGGTGCTCTCGCGCTGGATGGCCTCAGCGGAGTGGCGGGGGCTGATCGAACGTCGCGATCCCGAAGGTATGGCCGGTCGGCGCATTTATGTTCTCGGCGAACGCGGGCGCGCACGCCTGACCGAAGCGCGCTAGGGCGCTTAAGGCAAGCGCATGAGCGCGGACGGCGACAGTCCGTTCCTCGACGCCGCGGGCGAGCGCATCCTGATCGACTGCGCCGTCCTCTACTTGGACATGCTCGGGGTTGGTGCGATGGCGCAGGGGACCAGCGCCCAGCGGGAGTTGCAGCGCTTCGAGCAGGCACTCAATCGCGCCTTCCGCTTTGACCTCGGCACGATGGGATCTGACGACGGGGCAATTGTCGCAGCGGTCTTCTCCGACTCCTTCGTCGCCGCCGCGCAGGCGGTCGACGGCTTCCGCGAACCGAAGGCCGAAGCGATTGCCAACCTGATCTTCGAAGCGTCCTCGATCCAGGGCGTGCTCGCGCTCAACAACTACTTTGTGAGGGGCGCGGTGACGGTCGGCAAGTGTCACTTTCACCGCGGCCTCATCTTCGGGCCGGCGCTGGTCGAGGCGGTGAACCTCGAGCGCCGAATGGCTATCGACCCGCGGATCGTGCTCTCGCCAGGCGCGGTTGAAACCCTGCGCAGGGGTCGGGCGGAGAGCATCGACCGGGAACCGATTCTGATCGACGAGGACGGGCTCGCCTTCGTCGACTACCTTGAGGCGCTCTACGAGGACCCCGGAGTGACGGCGAGGAGCAACCTCGACAGACACCGGCGGGTGATCGAGAAAAACCTGGAGCGACACGCCACCGACATGCGGCGCTGGCGAAAACATCGCTGGGTCGCCGAATACCACAACGATTTCGTCCACCGGCGAGCCAAGGAGTTGGCCGAAAACCGAGTCGACGTGGAGAGACTGCGGATCGACATCGTCGATGGCGCCCGCGTACTGCGCCCGGTCAGTGCGGCACAGACGTAGGTGTTGATCTCGCGATCCAGGGGCGACGAGCAACCCGTATGCAGCCAGGGTCATGCGGCAGCGACCGTCAGGTAGCTGGCCTCCCTACCATCGAGCACATGGCGATCAAAAAGATGGAACACGTCGGGATCGTGGTCGACGACCTAGCGGCCGCAATCGAGTTCTTCGTCGAGCTGGGACTGGAGCCGGGAGGCAAGGGGGAGGTCGAGGGCAGCTGGGTGGATCGCATCATCGCGCTCGATGGAACCAAGGCGGAGCTCGCGATGCTGAGGACCCCGGACGGCGACGGAGAAATCGAGCTGGTGAAGTTCCACTCGCCGCCGACCCAAGGCGGCGACCCGCGCGCGCCCTCGAACACTCCGGGCCTTCGCCACCTCGCCTTCCTCGTCGAGGACATCGACGCCGTAGTTGCCGGCCTACGAGCCCGCGGCACTGAACTCGTCGGCGAGCTGGTGCGCTACGAGAACAGCTACCGGCTCTGCTACGTCCGCGGCCCCGAGGGAATCATCATCGAGCTGGCAGAGAAGATCGGCTGATGGGTCCGGTCCGCCGCCGACTCCTGCCAACCAAGCGACCCGACTAGCGTTTCGAGGCGGATCCGAGAGGCCGGCGCTGAATCGGACCGATCCGGTCGCTTTCATCGCAGAAATGAGACTGCGCCCCGGAACGCCTCCGAATCGCCGGGAAGCGCGCGGAACGGCGATTCGCCCATGAGCCGAGGATCTGGCTCCACAAAAGGAAAAGGCCGGCACTTGCCGGCACTCCTCCCCATGCGCCCGACGAGAATCGAACTCGCGACCTTCGGCTTGAAAGACCGACGCTCTTTGGTCCCCGTGAAGGGACCGTTGACCACTGAGCTACGGGCGCCCTGCTCCATTACTTTATCGGCGTGAAGCTGTTCGAGCATTGCTGGCGGGGATGGAGCTAGGGCTCGAGGGCCGGGTCGCGCTGGTGATGGGTGCCAGCCAGGGACTCGGTCTGGGAATCGCCCAAGCGCTTGCTCGCGAAGGGGCCAGGGTTGCTATCGCCAGCCGCTCGCGGGAGAGGGTCGAGGCGGCCGCTGCGGCAGCCGAGGGCGACGTCTCCCCCTTCGTCGCCGACACGGCCGAGGTCGACCGCCTGGCCGGGCTGCCCGCCGCGGTCGAGGCGGCGCTTGGACCGCTCGACATCCTCGTCGCCAACACCGGCGGGCCGCCGCTCGGCGGCGCGCTCGACCATGAGCTCGAGGATTGGGAAGTGGCCTACCGCTCGCTCGTCCTTGCCCCGCGTGTGCTCGCTGGCGCGGTCGTGCCCGGGATGCGGGAGCGGGGCTGGGGACGGATCGTCAACGTCGGCTCCAGCGCCACCCGCGAGCCGATTCCCGGCCTCAACCTCTCCAACTCCCATCGCATGGCCACGGTTGGCTTCCTGAAGACCCTCGCACGCGAGGTCGCCGCCGACGGGATCACCGTCAACACCGTCGCCACCGGCCGCTTCGCCACCGAGCGCCTCGCCTCCAACTTCGGCTCGATGGAGGCAGCCGAGGCCGTCGCGCGCGACCATGTTCCCGCCGCCCGCCTCGGTCAGCCCGGCGAGTACGGCGACCTCGTCGCCTTCCTCTGCTCCGAGCGCGCCGCCTACATCACCGGCACGGTCATCCCGATCGACGGCGGCCTGCTCCACTCGGCCTCCTGAACGAGCCGCTGCCTACGATAGGTCGGCAATGAGCCACGCCCACGCCGGCCACAGTCACGGCGCCTCGGCCGACGCCGACCGGGGCAAGCTGACGATCGCCCTGGTGCTGATCCTCGGCTTCATGGCGGCCGAGGTGGTGACCGGGATCCTCGCCAACTCGCTGGCGCTGCTCTCCGACGCCGCCCACATGCTCACCGACGCCGCCGCAATCGGCCTCTCCTTGATCGCCATCCGGCTCAGCAAGCGCCCCGCCGAAGGCCGCATGACCTTCGGGCTCAAACGGGTCGAGATCCTCTCCGCCCAGATCAACGGGATCACCCTGCTCGTCCTCGCCGCGATCATCGCGATCGAGGGCGTGCGCCGCCTCTTCGAGCCGCCCGGTGTCGACGGCGCCCTGGTCCTCGTCGTCGCCCTGGCCGGGATCGTCGTCAACCTCGCCGCCACCGCGGTCCTCGCCAGCGCCAACCGGCAAAGCCTCAACATCGAGGGCAGCTTCCAGCACCTGCTCACCGACCTCTACGCCTTCATCGGCACTGCGGTCGCCGCCGCGGTGATCCTCACCACCGGCTTCGACCAGGCCGACGCGATCGCCTCGCTGCTGGTCGCGACGCTGATGCTGCGCTCGGCCTACGGCCTGCTGCGCGACTCGGGCCGCGTCTTCCTCGAGGCCTCGCCGAAGGGGATCGACCCCGACCGGATCGGCCGGCTGATGGCCGAGCAGCCCGGCGTGGTCGAGGTCCACGATCTGCACGTCTGGGAGGTGACCTCTGAGTTCCCGGCCCTCTCCGCCCACGTCACTGTCAAGGCGGACACCGACTGCCACCGCGCCCGGCTCGAGCTGGCCGAGCTGATCGAGCGTGAGTTCGACATCCAGCACACCACGCTCCAGGTCGGGCACGAGCCAGAGCGGATCGTCCAGATCGAGCGCTAACCGCCCTCCCCCGGCGCCTCGCGCATCGAAGGAAAGAGGATCACGTCGCGCAGGGTCTTGGCGCCGCTGAGGATCATCATCAGGCGGTCGACGCCGAGCCCGCAGCCGCTCGCCGTCAGCATCCCGTATTCGAGCGCTCGCACGAACTCCTCGTCGTGTTCGTGCGGGGTCTCCTCCGCCCCCGTCTCCTGCCGTTCGCGCTGTTCGACGAAGTGCCGCCGCTGTTCGATCGGATCGTTGACGTCGGTGCCACCGCCGGTGATCTCCATCCCGGCGACGATCCCGTCGAAGGCCGCCGCCAGCAGCTCTGGGTGCTCGGGCACCGGCTTGACCAGCGGCCAGATCGCCAGCGGCAGGTCGATGATGAAGGCCGGCTGGATCAGCTTCGGCTCGATCAGCTTGCCCTGCAGGGTGTCGACCAGCGCGGCCCAGTCGTCGTCGGGCTCTGCATCGTCGCCGGCAATCTCGGCCAGCTCGTCGCGGCTGGCCTTGGTGATGTCGACGCCGGTCTCTTCCTTCAGCAGGTCCTGCAGGCGCAGGCGCGGCCAGGGCGTCGCCAGGTCGATCGTCTCGCCGTCGCGCTCGACCTTGGTCGTGCCGAGCACCCGTTCGGCGACGCCGGCGACGATCCCCTCGGCGACGTCCATCACGCCGTGGTAATCGGCGCCGCTGACGAACCACTCCAGCATCGTGAACTCCGGGTTGTGCTGCGGCGACATCCCCTCGTTGCGGAAGAACTTGCCCAGCTCGTAGACGTTCTCGAAGCCGCCGACGATCGCCCGCTTCAGGTAGAGCTCCGTCGCGATCCGCAGGTAGAGATGGCGGTCGAGCGCGTGGTGGTGGGTCTTGAAGGGACGCGCCGCGGCGCCGCCGGTCATCCGCTGCAGGACCGGCGTTTCCATCTCGACGTAGCCGCGTTCGTTGAGGTGTTCGCGGATCGCGGCGACCACCTTGGCCCGCAGGGCGAAGATCTCGCGCGAGCGCTCGTTCGCCATCAGGTCGAGCTCGCGCTGGCGGTAGCGCACCTCCGGATCGGAGATGCCGTGGAAGAGGTCCGGCGGGTCGCGCAGGGCCTTGGCCAGCAGCGTGCACTCGCGCACCTCGAGCGCCAGCTGCCCGCGCTTGGTCACGTAGAGGTCGCCTTCGACCCCGACCAGATCGCCGATGTCGAGGTCCTCGATCCGGTCGAAAGCCTCCTGCCCGAGCGCGTCCACCCGCGCGTAGGCCTGGATCGTGCCGGAGAGGTCACGGACGTCGAAGAAGGCGGTCTTGCCGTGGCCACGCTGGCCGGTCACCCGGCCGGCGATCCGGTAGGAGTGCTCGCGGTGCTCCCCCTCCCCCAGCTCGGCGGGGTCGTGCGCCTCGAGGATCTCGGTGATCGCGGTGCGGTCGGGGAAGGAGAAGGGGTAGGGGTCGATGCCTTCCGCGCGCAGCCGTTCGACCTTGGCGAGGCGCTCGGCCTTGGTGGAGCCGGCCGCAGGCTCGGCGCGGGTGGTCGAGTCAGCCATCGCCCAACCGTATTAGGTGGTCGCTGAAGTCGCGCTCAGGGCGCGACGCCGACGGTCACTCGCTCGTCACCCATGTAGTCGCGCAGGGTGGTCGCATCGCCCAGCATCTCCCGCATCGCCGGCCCGTGATGCGTGTCGTGCTCCATCGCCAGCCGCCAGCCGCTCGGCGTTTCCCCGATCAGACCGCGAATTACGCCGAGGCCGTCGGCGCCGCAGGCGCCGGTGACGGCGATCCGCGGCTCGCGCCGGATCTCCGGCGAGCGGTCGTAGATCGTCTCGTCGGTGACGTAGGGGAGATTCGCGATCACCAGATCGACGCCCTCCAGACTCTCGGGCAGGCCCTCAGCGACGCTGACCTCCAGCTCGAGGCCGAGCCGCTCGGCGTTCTCGCGAGCGGCTTCAGCCGCTTCCGGCGAGAGGTCGGAGGCGGTGATGCGCAGGTCGGGGCGCTCCGAGAGCAGGGCAAGGGAAATGGCCCCCGAGCCGGTGCCCACCTCGTGGACACGGGCGCCCTCGGGCAGCTCGACGCCCACCTCGACCAGCAGCTCGGTCTCGCGGCGGGGCCAGAGCACGCGCGGGTCGACGGCGATCTCGAGATCGCGGAAGGGTGCGCGGCCGAGGACGTAGGCCAGTGGCTCGTGGTCGGCGCGGCGGGCGACTGCGGCCTCGATCGCGGCGGCCAGCTCCGGCGACATCTCACCCGAGCCGTCGCGGGACAGCTCCTCGACGCTGATCCCAAGCACGTTGGCAACCAGCGCTTCGGCGTCGGTGCGCGGCTCCTCGCAGCCCGCTGCCGCAATCGTCTCCGTCGCGGTGTCGAGCAGCTCGCCGACGGTCGCGGCGGACGAACCTCCCCCGCTACCAGCCTCCACTGCTTCCACTCCGCTCGCCTCCTCGTTTACCTAAAAAAGATTTGTGCAAGATTAGCCCACATGCCAAGCCAGCGCAGTCAGCCGGCAGGCCGGGGATCGGCGGCGGCCGAAGCGTTAACGCAGGACAGGGTCCCGTGCTTCTGCCTCACCACGCAGATCCAAACAACGCCAGCGACCATGATTGCAAGGCTCTCTAGCTGGGCACCGGTCAAGTCAAGGGCGACATCGCTGTTGCGCCTGACGAACTCGACCAGGAAGCGCTCGGCGCCGGCGTAGACGAGGTAGATCGCGAACAGCACCCCGGCGCGGAAGCGATCGCGCAGCTGCCAGAGGATCCACGCCCCCAGCCCCATTGCCAGGGCCTCGTAAACCGGGGTCGGGTGTACCTCTTCGGTGGTGGGCACGGTGCCGTCGGGGTAGGACATCGCCCAGGGCCCGTCCCAGGCCCTGCCGTAGTCACCGTCGCCCGACAGCTGGCAGCCGATCCGGCCGACGGCGTAGCCGAGAGCGAGCGCCGGTGCTGCCAGGTCGAGCAGCGCGAGGCGGAGGAAGTCGCGGTACCAGGCCCAGAGCAGGACCGCGAGGGCGCCGCCGATCGCGCCGCCGTACCAGACCAGGCCCGAGCCGCTGAAGAGATTGCCCAGAAGATCGTCGCTGACGCTGTCCCAGTTTTCGGCGACGAAGTAGAGGCGCGAGCCGATCACGCCGCCGACCAGGGCCGAGAAGCCGATCTCATACGCCCAGTCGACCGGCTTGCCGATCTCCCCCAGGCGCCTCCAAATCAGCGCCCCCGCGGCGAGGAAGGCGAGGGCGAACATCAGGCCGAAGCTTTGGAGGGTCAGAGGGCCGAGGTGGATCTCCGGGTACATGCGCCTAACCGGCGAGCAGCGTGCGCAGCAGCGCCTTCTGCGTATGGAGGCGGTTCTCGGCCTGATCCCAGACGGCGGACTGGGGGCCATAGAGCACGTCGGCGGCGATCTCCTCGCCGGGGTGCGCCGGCAGGCAGTGGAGGACGATCGCGCCCTCCTTGGCCGCGCCGAGCAGGTCGGCGTCGACCCGGAACGGGGTGAGGTCGGCGCGACGGCGCTCCGCCTCCTCCTCGTCGCCCATGCTGACCCAGACGTCGGTGTAGATCGCGTCGGCGCCGGAGACCGCGAGTCGAGGGTCCTCGGTCAGCCTGACGCCGTGCCCCTCCTCCAGCTGGTAGCCGTCCGGCGCGGCGACGGTCAGCTCGACCCCGGCGAGCTCGCAGGCGATCGCCAGCGAGCGGGCGACGTTGTTGCCGTCGCCGACATAGGCGATGCGCAGGCCGTGCAGATCGCCGCAAAGCTCGCGCAGGGTGAGCAGGTCGGCGAGCGCCTGGCAAGGGTGGTGTCGCGGGGTGAGCGCGTTGACGACCGGCACCTCGGCCTCGGCGGCCAGTTCAGCCACCGCCTCGTGCGAGCCGGAGCGAATCACGATCGCGTCGAGGTAGCGTGAGAGCACCCGGCCCGTGTCACCAATCGACTCGCCGCGCGAGAGCTGCAGTTCGTCGCCGCGCAGGACGATCGGCATCGCCCCCAGCTCGGCGACGCCCACCTCGAAGGAGATCCGCGTCCGGGTCGAGGGTTTTTCGAAGACGAGGGCGATGCTGCGCCCGGCCAGGTCGCCGGCGCCCGCACCCTCTCGGCGGCCGGACTTGAGCTCGGCGGCAAGGTCGAGCAGCTGGGAGAGCTCGAAGGCGCCGAGCTCTTCGCCGGTGAGGAAATCTCGCTTCGTCAAGCAGCGGATA
Organism: uncultured Solirubrobacterales bacterium; assembly: GCA_963782685.1. Classification (GTDB taxonomy): domain Bacteria; phylum Actinomycetota; class Thermoleophilia; order Solirubrobacterales; family 70-9; genus VRUE01. Next base: position 79,441 of record CAWAKV010000003.1, on the reverse strand, counting down.
CTAGGGAGATGCAGCTCACCGCCATCTCCTGGAACCTCTTCCACGGGCGCGACTTCCCGCCCGACCCGGCGCTGCTCACCTGGCGTTCGCGGCTGCTGCGCAGGAGCGAGCGCAACGCCACCCACGTCCAAGTCAACCGCGACCTGCTGCCCGAGTTCGCGCATCTGCTCGCCAGGACGGAGTGGGACGTTGCCCTGTTGCAGGAGTGCCCGCCGCGCTGGCGCGAGCCGCTGGCGCGGGCATGCGAGGCGGAGGCGCACATGGCGCTCACCTCGCGCAACTCACTAGGCGCGCTGCGAGCTTTCGTCGCCCGCCGCAACCCCGACCTGATCGGCGCCGGCGAGGGCGGCTCGAACCTCACCCTGGTCCGCAAGTCGTTCCGGTGCGCTTTATGTACCCAGGAGGAACAAAAAGCGCACCGGAAGCAAGAGGGGGTGGTCGAGCGGCGAGAAGTGACGATCCACAGGGGGCGGCCGGAGCGCCGCGCGATGGCCCTGACCCGCCTCGCGGCAGCCGAAGGCACGCCGCAGCTCTGCATCGCCAACCTGCACGCGACCAACGACCGGCCACACATGGCGACGGAGGAGGTTGTGCGCGCCGCCACGGCCGCGACCCGCTGGGCCGGCGATGCGCCCCTGCTCTTCGGCGGCGACCTCAACCTACGCCCGGCGGAGAGCCCCGCGATTTTCGCCGAGCTGCATGAGCGCTTCGGCCTCACCGCCCCGACCGGCCCGCAGGCGATCGACCACCTGCTCACTCGGGGGCTGGAGACGCTCGAGTCGACCCACCAGTGGCCCGCCGCGCGGCGCGAGCTGCGCGAGGACGGCCTTGCCCTGCGCCTCTCCGACCACGCCCCGGTCGAAGCACGTTTCGCGACCCTCTCTCGGCGGTAGTGAGATAGTCAGTCAGATCGAACTTGCACTTACCCGCCATATAGACGGGTAAATGCAAGTTCGACGGTCAAACCGGAAGAGCGAGACAGGAGGCAACTGAGAATGGCCGCGAAAAACCAGTCGTCCGGCAAAGCGACGAAAAAATCGAAAGCCGGGACGCGCGCCAAGGCGTCCGCTCGCAAATCGACCGCGACGAAATCCAAAGCCAAAGCGAAACCGAAAGCGAAAACGGGGGAAAACTCGGGCACGCGCGGCGGCGTCACCGGCCTCGACAAGAGCGTCGAGCACTTCCGCGAGAGCCTCGAGCACAGCGTCACGCTGAGCCGCGACCGCCTGCAGGAGGTCGTCGACGATGCGGTCAAGCGCGGGCGGATGACCCGCAGCGATGCCGAGAGGATGGTCTCCGACCTGCTCAAACGCGGCCGCCGGCAAACCGACAACATGCTCAAGGAGCTCGAACGGCTGATCAAACAGGCGCGCAAAGAGGTCGGCGGGCGGACCGCGCCGGTGCGCAAACAGGCGACCCAGGCGGCGCGGCGCGCGCGCAAGAAACTGAGCTAGAGCCGCGGTGACCCAGGCGGCCGGCGAGGAGCAGGCGGCGCGGCCGCGCAAGGGCGAGCAGCTCGAGGTCGAGATCGACTCGCTCGCCTTCGGCGGGCGCGGCGTGGCCCGTGTCGGCGGTTACGTGGTCTTCGTCGCCGGCGGCCTGCCGGGCGACCTCGTGCGGGCCGAGGTGACCAAGCCGAAGAAGAGGTTCGCCGAGGCGCGCGCGGTGGAGTTGCTGCGCCCCGGCGCCGACCGCGTCCCCAATCGCTGTACGCACGAGGGCGAGCCCTGTCCCGGCGCGCCCTGGCAGGGGCTGGCCTACGAGCGCCAGCTCGTCCACAAGCGCGACCAGGTCGATGAGGCGCTGCGGCGGATCGGCGGGCTCGACGGCTTCGAGCTGGAGGAGATCGAGCCGGCGCTGGAGCAGTGGCGCTATCGCAACAAGCTCGAATACTCCTTCGGCCCGGGCGAGGAGGGGACCGCGCTCGGCTTCCACGCCAGCGGCCGCTGGGACCTGGTCGTCGGGGTGGAGGACTGCCTGCTCGCCTCCGAGCGCGGCAACGCGGCCCGCAACGAGGTGCGCGAATGGGCCCGCACGGAAGCCGTCGACCCCTACGACCGCCGCACCAGCGACGGCGTCCTCTGCAACCTGGTCGTGCGCGAGGGAAAGCGCAGCGGCCAGATCCAGACGCGCCTCATCACCACACCGAAGCGCCTCCCCAAACCGCCAGTTGACCTGCACACTGTGGTCGACGACGGCTCGGGCGGCAGCGAGGGCCCGACAGGCGTCCTCGGCGAGGAACTGCTGCGCGAGCAGCTCTGCGGGCTCGAGTTCGAGATGTCCTACAACGCCTTCTTCCAGACCAACACCGAGATGGCCGAGCGGCTCTATGCCGTCGCCGCCGAGTACGCCGGGCTGAGCGGCGGCGAGCGCGTCTTCGACCTCTACTGCGGGATCGGCACGATCGGGCTGACGATGGCGCCCCGCGCCGGCGAGGTCTGGGGCCTCGAGATCGTCCCCGAGGCGATCGCCGACGCCGAGCGCAACGCCGAGCGCAACGGAATCGAGAACGCGCGCTTCATGGCCGGCAGCGCGCGGACCGGAGTGCGGCCGCTGCTGGAGGAGGCGGGCAAGCCCGACGTCGTCCTGCTCGACCCGCCCCGTCCCGGTCTCTCGCAGAAGATCGTGCGGCGGGTGCTCGAGTGCGAGGCGAAGCGAATCGTCTACGTCTCCTGCAACCCGACGACGCTCGCCCCGAACGCGGCGCAGCTGGTCGAGGCGGGCTATACCCTGCGCCGCGTGAAGCCGGTCGACATGTTCCCCCAGACCCCCCACATCGAGTGCGTCGCCGTCTTCGACAAAGCCGCCCCCGGACCCGGCAACGGAGGAGACGGCGCTTGATGAGGGGATTCGGTGTCGCGGCGGGGTTGGACCCGGAGGTGGCGCGGCCGTTAGCGGCGCGCTGTGCTGAGCTCGACTATGGCTCGATGTGGTCGAACGACCACCCCGGTGCAAAGGGATTGGAGACGCTGGCCGAGTTCGCCGCGGTCGCGCCGGAGATTGAACTCGGCGTCGCCGTGATCGCTCTCGACCGCACACCGCCGGCCGAGATCGCCGCCGACATCGAGCGGCTCGGCTTGGACAAAGCGAAGCTCTGGCTCGGCGTCGGCGCCGGCTTCTCGACCCAGCCGCTGACCCGCATGCGTGAGTCGCTGCCAGAACTGCGCGAGGCACTGCCTGGCGTCCGCCTCGTCCTCGCCGCGATGGGACCGAAGATGTGCGCCCTCGCCGGCGCCGAGTTCGACGGCGCGTTCTTCAACTGGATGACCCCCGAGTTCGCCGCCCGCGCCCGCAGCCAGGTCGAAACCGGAGCGAGCGAGGCCAATCGTGAGTGCCCGCCCGTCTTCGGCTACGTCCGCACCGCCGTCGGCCCGGACGCCGCCGAGCGCCTCGCCAAAGAGGAGTCCTTCTACCGCGACCTGCACGCCGGCTACCGCAACCACTTCGACCGCCTCGCCGAGCCCGAGGGCACCGTCGGCGTTGCCGCCGCCGACAGCGACACAGCCCAAAAGCAAATTGCCGCCTACACCGCTCTGGACACCGTGGTGATCCGCGGCCTCGCCAGCGCCAACGTCGAGTCGATGACTGCCCTCGCAAGAGCCGCTTCGCCTTGAGCCAACGGTTGGCGGGGCGGAGACGGCGGCGCCTCTTCCTCCTCCTGGGACTGGCAGCCTGCGTGTTGTCGGCGGCCGGCCTGGTGCTCCTCCTGACCGATGGAGACAGTGACGATCCCGTCGGGGTGACCGTCCGCGTGTCCGGCGGAGTGCCTCTCAACGGGACGATCAAGGTCGACGAAGACCTACAGGCGAGTGAGCTAGATTCGATCTCCGCCCCCATCTCCCCCGTCTACGCCATTCACGACCCCGACGGGCAAGCGGGACCATTCACGCTGTCATTTGCGATCCCGCCTGAGCTGAGCGCCAAGGAGCGACGGCGTCTCGCAGTCGCGACGCGAGCGGACGGTGACAACGGATGGATCCTCCTCTCCGGTCGCGTCAAGGCGGGGCGCTTTCTCGTCGTGACGAATCACCTCTCCTGGTGGCAGCTGCGGCTTCCGAAGATCGAGTTCAAGCTACCCTCGCGCGAGTCGATCGAGCGTTCAATCGGGGTGCGGGCGCGACCCCCCGAGTGCACGTCGCGTCCCAGCGGCCTGCGCCTGGACGTCGACGATCCAAGCGGGATACTGGTCAGCCCCTGCCTCGACCAGGACGGTGCGCGCACGGTGCTGAAGATCAACAACAACCGGGCGGTGGGGGTCGAACTGGACCTGCCGGCCGGCGCTGCGGTGATCGATACCACCAGCCGCACCCTTGGGGAGGCAGCTTGGCGCCAGATCTACAAGCTCGCCCTGCCCGACGACCAGCGCATGCTGCCGGGCGCCGGTTCGGTCTCGATCGCACTCGACGAGCTTCCCGCCGAGTTGCGGCTTCGCGCGACCAACTCGGCGTTCGTGCTCGATGCCCTGATCGACCTCACGGCTGCCAACAGGGGCGGCAAGGCAGAGGCGCTCACGCCCACTTTCCTCGAAGGCGTCAAGTGCCTCCACACCGCCTCCCAGCAGGTGCCGGATTCGTGGCGGAGCCCGATCGAGCTCCTCGACAGCCTCCGCGACGTCGTCGGCGACTGCATTGAGTTGCTCGTCCCCGAGGCACGCGCGGCGGCGCGGCTCACGCTGGGTCTGGCCAAGCTTGCTTACGCCCTCTGGGACTCGGTTCGTGTGGTGGTCGACTCCACGGCCACCGTGACCGTCTCCGCCCTGCCGATCAAGCTGCTTCCTGCGGTCCTCCCAGCGGATCGAACGTACGCGAAGGACACCGGCCGTCCGGGTACCTCCTGCGGCGTGGTCGACGAGGTGTTCCCCCGAACCGGCTATGCGGTTTCGACCCAGGTGGTCGTAGACCTGGGCTCGCTCTCGTGCCTCGAAGCACGCGAGATCGTCCGCGACTACATCGGTGCCGATAATCCCTGCGTCAACGCAGGGAACACCTGTGTCCTCGACCTGCGCGGGTGGCGCTGCGCGGCGCCCACCGCCGGCAGCTTTCCACGCATCGTTTCCTGCTCGCGGATTGGGGCCGGCCGGCAGCACGTGCTCGGCCTCGACGCCCCATCCACCCTGCCGCGAGGATCACTGACCGACTGCGGGACCGAACCGGAAACCGAGATACCGGGACCATTCGATGTGCGGGCGAACATCGTGTGCCCCGCAGCCCAGTCGATTGCTCGCGCCGCACTGGGGTCCGACGGCTGCCGCGAGCGAGAGGGCAAATGCATCTCGATGGGTTTCCTCTGCTCAACCGAGCACGAGGTCGACTACGTATACGAAAGCAAATGCACCCTCGGCCACTCTGCAGTTCGCTTCGAACAAGGCGATTGACCGGAAGATCGGGGGCCGAGCGAGCGGGTAGGCTTTTCGTGTGCCCTGGATCGTGCGAAGCGCGGCGTCCATCGCCGCGGCGATCGTCCTCGCGGCCCTCATCGGCGGATTGGCGCTGGCGGGGCAGAACGGTCCCGTCTCGCGGACCTGCATTGACGATGGGGCGACGACGCTCACCACGGTCGGCGTCAGGTGCCGGCCTGCAAAAGAGATCGCCGTCGCCGCCGTGCGCAAGTCGAACTGCCCACCGAGCCCTTCCTTCCGTGGCTGCTACAAGACCGTCGAGGTCGGCCATTGGTCGTGCCACGGCCTTTTCCCCGGAGAGGGACAGTCGTTCACCTGTCGAGATGGGCGCCGTCGCATTCACTCCAGCGGAGGCGGCTGACGCCACCGCAGGCCCTGGCGCCTAGTACGGCGGCAGGTCCTCGTACCAGTCGCCGAGGACCTTGAAGGAGCGCCAGAAGCGTTGCTTGGCGCCCTCCTCGTCGAGGGATTCGTCGATGTCGGGGGTATAGAGGGCGTCGATGGTGGGGGTGAAGGCCTGGATCTCGCCCTCGCGGGCCTCGACCTTGCGCGAGAGGGGAATTTCGAGGTTGTTGAGGACGCGCAGGGCGGGCTCGCCCATGATGACGACGATCTTCGGCTGGACGATCGCCAGCTCCTCGACCAGGCGGCGCACGCACTCCTCCGCAGCGAGATCGGGCTCGGCGATCGGGCACTTGACGCAGAGGCTGCCGTAGACGACCAGCGGATCGATCCCCAGCCGTTTGAAGCTTTTCATCAGCGCATTGCCGGGGCGGCCGTAGAAGGCGACGCCCTCTTCGATCTCGGCGACGCCGGGGGCGTGCTTGATCATGAAGACGTCGGCCTGCGGGTGGCCCGAGCCGAGCACCGGCATCAGCTTGCCGCGCGGGCAGTGCGGGCACTCCTGCAGTTCGTGGGTCAACTGGTTGAGCTCGCGAATCGCGCGCTCAAGGTACTTCTCTCGTATCTCGTCGTCGGTCGCCGGCACGCTCGGCGATCTCTTTGACGGGGCGCCCGCGCTTCCTTTCGCCCGGGCCTCCTGCATCAGCTCTTGCCGCCGGCCCGGCCGCCGACCGAGCGCCGTTTCTTGCGCGGCCGGCCGCCGCGCACCGGCTTCGCGTCTGGAACGCTGCGCTTCGCCGCCTTCGGCCGCCCGGTCGTCTGCAGCAACTTCAGCGTCTGCACGTAGACCAGGTTCTTGTGCTTGCGGGTGATGTCGGCGTCGCGCATCGCCTCGAGGAACTCCGCCGGCCCGTCGAAGTCGTGGATCCGCACCCGCACGCTGCCCAGCCCCTGGGCGACGTGGCTGTCGGAGCCGGCCCCGGAGACGATCCGGTACTTGCGGGCGAAGCGCTCGGCCTCCTCGTTGAAGGCGGTCAGCGCCACCCGCGGGTTGAAGACCTCGAGGATGTCGATCTCCTCGACGATGTCGAGCAGGTGCTCGTAGTCGGGCACCGAGTGGAAGCGGTCGAACGGGTGCGGGACGTAGACCAGGCCGCCCTGCTCGCGGATCGCGGCGATCGTCTCTGCCATCGTCATCCCGCGCGGGATCTTCTCCTCGAGGAAGAGGCCGATCACCTCGCCCTGCTCGGCGGTCTTCACCTCCTCGGCGACGATCACCTTGATGTCGCCCATCTCCTCGGCGATCCGCCGCGCCTCCAGCGCGCCCGAGACCTCGTTGTGGTCGGTGATCGCGATCGCCCCCAGGCCGCGGTCGCGGGCCGTCTCCAGCAGCACCTCGACCGGCGTCGCGCAGTCGGGCGAGTGGTCGGTGTGCATGTGCAGGTCGACCTCGACCAGCGGCCGTGTGGCGATCCGCGCCCGCACCTCGGGGTCGCCGGCGGGGTCGTGGCGGCGGGCAAGCAGGCGGCGGTAGATGGCCTCCAGCTCGGCGGCGACCGCCGCCCAGTCGCGCCCATCGCCGGCCGGCTCGATCAGCTCGTAGGGTCCCGGGAAGTAGCGCTCGAGCAGCTCTCCGGTCGCTGCCGTGGCGACGGTGCGGGCGTCGAGGCGGCCGAAGAAGACCTCGACCAGCGGCCGTGCCACCTGGGTCGAGAGCACCCGCTCCTGCGGTTTGTGGAAGGTGGCGACGTTGAGCGAGTAGGAGTGGCGCAGCGCCGCCGAGGAGACGCTGGGCGCGAACGGCTCGTGGACGTGGACGATGTCGGGGGAGGCCGCGCCCAGCCGCCGCTTGGCCGATTCGCCGGCGGCGACGATCAGCACCTCGTGACCGCGCCGCTCGAGCTCCTCGGAGACGCGGTGGACGTACTCGTTGACGGGGTTGCGCGTGCTCCGCCGGTGCGGCGTGACCTGGGCTATCGAGAGCGGCGTGGCGCTCACGCCCGCCTCAGGCGGAGACCTTCGCCCCGCCCGGAGCCGGCGCCTTGTCGCGCGCGTTGGCGGCGATGAACTCCTCGGTCTGCTCGCGCGCCTCGTCGTCGGGCCGCTGTGTGTGCGGCGACTTCATCAGGTAGCTGGAGGGCCCGTCGAGCTGGCCGGCGATGCCGTTGTTGAGCGCCAGCTTGATGATCCGCACCGCGTCGATCACGACCCCGGCCGAGTTGGGCGAGTCCCAGACCTCGAGCTTGAGCTCGAGGTTGAGCGGCACGTCGCCGAACGATTTGCCCTCGAGCCGGATGTGAGCCCACTTGCGGTCGGTCAGCCAGGGCACGTAGTCGGAGGGGCCGACGTGGACGTCCTCCTCGGGCAGATCGTGGCCCATGATCGAGGTGACCGCGTTGGTCTTCGAGATCTTCTTCGAGTCGAGCCGCTCGCGCTCGAGCATGTTGTAGAAGTCCATGTTGCCGCCGACGTTGAGCTGCGAGGTCCGCTCGACCCGCACGCCGCGGTCGTGGAAGAGACGGGCGAGCTGGCGGTGGACGATCGTCGCCCCGACCTGGGACTTGATGTCGTCGCCGATGATCGGCAGGCCGGCCTCCTCGAAGCGCTTGTCCCAGTAGTCCTCGCGGGCGATGAAGACGGGCAGGCAGTTGACGAAGCCGACGCCGGCCTTGAGCGCCTGCTCGACGTACCACTTGGTCGCCTCCTCGGAGCCGACCGGCAGGTAGCAGACCAGCACGTCCGCCTTCGTCTCCTTGAGGATGCCGACGATGTCGGCGGTTTCGCCCGGCGCCTTGGTGATCTTCTCCTTCAGGTACTTGCCCAGGCCGTCGTGGGTCATCCCGCGCTCGACCTTGACCCCCAGCTCGGGCACGTCGGCGAACTTGATCGTGTCGTTCTGGCCCGACCAGATCGCCTCGGAGAGGTCCTTGCCGACCTTCTCGGAGTCGATGTCGAAGGCGGCGACGAACTCGACGTCGCGGACGTGGTAGCCGCCGAGGTCGACGTGCATCAGGCCCGGCACTTCGTCGGCGGGATCGGCGTCCTTGTAGTACTGGACGCCCTGGATGAAGGAGTTGGCGCAGTTGCCGACGCCGACGATCGCGACGCGGACCTTCTCGTCCGTGCGGGCGGCGCCGTTGCCGCTTGCTCCGTTGATCTCGCTCATGAAGCTCTAGGTTCCTTCCTCGATCTGGCTGACTGGCAATGCAAACCTCGACCGCGCGCGGTTACAGCTCCGGCGACCGTTGGGCCTCGCTTGAAAGCTCGTTGCGGACGTGCCATACGCGCTGAACGGTGGTGACGATGGTCAGCGCCGCGATCAGGTAGACCGCCGGCGCCAGAAGCTCGAAATCGCCGAGCCCGGCGCCCTTGGCGAAGACCAAGCCGATGGAGAGTATGACTACCCGCACCGGGCGCGTCGCCAACCCCACCTTGCACTCGACCCCGAGCGCCTCGGCGCGGGCACGCGTGTAGGAGACCATCAGCGAGCCGAGCACGGCGACGACGCACATCGCGGCGGCGAAATCGTCGCCGGTGGCGGCGAAGTAGCCGGCGACCGCGGCGAGCACGATCCCCTCCTCGATCCGGTCCAGGGTGGAGTCGAGGAAGGCGCCGAACAGCGTCCCCTTGCCCGACATGCGCGAGTAGCGGCCGTCGAGCGTGTCCATCACCGAGCCGACGATGAAGGCGACCCCGGCGAGGAAGAAGAGGCGCTGGGTGACCAGGCCGGCGGCGATCAGGTTGCCGATCAAGCCGGCGATCGAGATCGCGTTCGGCGTCAGCCGCGACTCGATCAGGCGGTCGCGGGCGTAAGCGCGAAGCTCCTGGCCGTTGCGCGGCTGGCGCCCGTTGCGGCGGCTGCTCGAAGCGCGCGGGGGCGCCGACGAATCCATTGCCGTGAGGCTAAACCGAGCCGGTCCCGCTAGCGGGACCGGCTCTACGCCTCGGCCTTCTGTGGGGTTGCGCTGCGCCATGCCCAGGCGTGCGGGCGGGCGCGGGCGAGCAGCCGCTGGGCGACCAGAGCCGAAAGGGCGGCGACGGCCCAGCCGAGGGCGACGTCGAGCCAGTAGTGGTTGCCGGTGACGATCACGACCCAGGCGACGATCAGCGGCCAGCAGGCCCAGAAGACCTTGACCGGCGGATACCGCACCAGGCGGGCGGCGCTGAGGCCGACCATCGCGGCGAAGGCGCAGTGCATGCTCGGCACCGCCGCGTAGGGGTTGATGAAGGCCTTCGCCAGCCCCGAGTCGTGGTTGACGCTGGAGTAGTCGTTGATCGTGTCGATGAAGCCGTACTGGGGGAAGAGGCGCGGCGGCGCCGTCGCGTAGAGGGTGTAGCCGACCAGCGCCAGCCCCATCGAGACCATGAACATGTTGCGGACGAAGTAATAGGCGTCGTTGTGGAAGAAGTAGAGCCAGAAGAAGAAGCCGAGCACGACCGCGAACTGGCTGTTCATGTAGATCTGGTTGGCGAAGTCGACGACCCACTGCGCCTGGGTGAAGAACGCCTGCAGGCTGGGCTCGAAGAAGGTGTAGGTCGAGCGCTCGATGTCGATGATCTGCTGGCCGTTGGCGAAGGCGACGGCGTGCTGCCCGTCGGCCATGCCGCGCACGGTCTCGTAGGCGAGGTCGACGATCACGACCAGGCCGATCTGCCGGCCCAGATCTCCCCAGCCCTGGGGCAGCTTGGCGGTCAGTGCAGCGAAGGCACGAGACATCGGGTAATTGTAATCGGGTGGTTAACGGGCGCGGGCTTCCGCAACCAGCCCTATTCCACGAAGCTGAGGATGCGGTCTATGACTCGGTGGTCGTCGATCCAGGGCCAGTGGCCGGCGCCTTCGACGATCTCAAGTAGGGGGCGTGACGTTCCAGCAGCGGGATCGCTTCCTCGCTGTGGGTCGGATTGCCGTGACAGTAGACGACCGGCGTCCCCGACTGCACCCGCCACGGGGGGAGCATATGGATGGGCGAATAGGGTCCCGGCCGTGACCTGGAAGCGTCCCGACAAGCGGCGGGTGAGGGCGATCCGCGACCGCCTGCGCGAGATGTACGGGCGGCCCGAGAACGAGCCGCACGAGCACCCGATCGCGGAGCTGGTCAAGACGGTCCTCTCCCAGCACACGAACGATCGCAACCGCGACCGCTCCTTCGCCCGCCTGCGCGAGCGCTACCCGACTTGGGAGGAGGTGCGCGACGCGCCGGTCAATGAGCTCGAGGAGGCGATCCGCCCCGGCGGCCTCGCCAAGCAGAAGGCGCCGCGGATCCAGGCGATCCTCGAGCGGCTCGGCGAGCCCCCCGACCTCGACTGGACGGCGCCCCCTACGCCGCGCGAGGAATCGCTCGAGTTCCTCCTCTCGCTGCCAGGCGTGGGGCGCAAAACCGCCGCCTGCGTGCTGATCTTCACCTGGGGCATCCCGGAGATCCCGGTCGACGTCCACATCCACCGCGTCGGCGGCCGCCTCGGCCTCTTCCCGGCGAACGCCTCCTTCGAGCGCGCCCACGACGAGATGCTCGCGATCGTCGGCCCCGAGGACGCCTACGAGCTGCACATGAACCTGATCCGCCATGGCCGCGAGGTCTGCCGCCCGAAACCGCGTTGCGGCGAGTGCGCGCTACGCCGGATGTGCCCCTGGTACCGTGCCGAGCGCAAATGAGCAAGAAGACCTTCATCGTCTTCGGGCTGCTGGTCGTTTTCCTCGCTGCCCTGATCCCCTGGCTCGCCTTCCGCGCGGACGGCGACGAGGCCACCGCGGCCTCGGTCCCGGCCAGCCTGGAGCAGGGCAAAGAACTCTTCGAGACCAACTGCGGCACCTGCCACACGCTCTACGCGGCAGGCACCGACGGCAACTTCGGGCCGAACCTCGACGAACTGCTGGCACCCGCCGGCCCGCCTGAAGGTCCGACCGCGTCCGACACGATCGAGGCCACCGAAGGCCGCGTCCTCAACGCGGTTGAGGCAGGCGTCGACGGCAGCACGACGGCGGGCCGGATGCCGGGCGGCATCATCGACGGCGAGCAGGCCGAAGAAGTGGCCGAATTCGTCGCCCGCACCGCGGGCGAGGGCTGAAGCCCCCGCCCGCGGCTGGATCGGGTCAGTTGGTGTGGAAGCGCAGGGCGCTGAAGACGCCCGCGTGGTCGGAGTTCCAGAAGCTGTTGACCGGCTGGATTCCGCTCACGGCTGAGCTCTGCAGCGTCACCGCCTCGGGGTCGCGGGTCATGATGTGGTCGACTTGGTGGTCGAAGTCGTCTTCGTTGCCGCCCGCAAACTCGCCCAACAGGCTTTTTTCGAGGCAGCAGCTATCCGGATCGGCAGTGCTGCGCTCGACCATGCCGGCTTTCAGCAGGGCTTCGTAAGCGAGCCTGTCGGCCCCTTCGACCGTGTCGTCGTCGGAGTTGAGGTCGCCGAGCAGGACGACCGGCAGCTCGCTCGTCGCCGGCCCGCCGGGCGCCACCAGCTCTTTCGCCTGCGCCTCGCGGATAAGCGGGTTGAACGCCTCCAAATGGGTGTTGACGAAACGGAAGGCGTGGCTTCCCCGCACCTTCGCATCGGTTGCGGTCCAGCCGCGTTTGATCGTCAGCGAGGCGGTTTCGTTCAGGATCGGCACGGTGAGCAGGGTTTTGAAGTTCCCCCCCTGCTCGTTCCAGGTCTGCACGCCGGCGCCACGACGAGCGAGGATCACGTCGCGCATCGTCAGCCGGCCGTTGATGTCGGCGCCGAGGGGTCCGGTTTCCGGATCTTCGTCCTCGTCGGCGGGGGCCTCGAGGTCGAACTCGTCCTGCGAGATGACGACTTCGTAGGTTGGCTTGCCCTGGTTCAGCTCAGCGAGCAGTTCCTCCAGATAGTCGTAGCGGACCGTGGTCGCGCTCGGCCCTTTGGTCAGGACTTCGAAGTCGACGGGCGCGGTGCGCCAGAGGGCGACCTCCTGCAGGCCGACCAGGTCGGGCTTGGCGTCGAGGATCTCGTCGGCGAGGCCTTTCGCCCGGACCGGGAAGTTGTTTTCGGTTACTTCGTTGAGGATTTTGCCGTTGGCCGCGACGAATTTTTCGAGGTCGGGGGCGAGGATCGCCGGCGTCAGGTCGGCGCCTAGGTAGAGGTTGCGGGTCATCGTTCCCACGACCTTGCCTTTGCCCTGATCGTGGATCGTCTTCTGCTTCGCCGCGGCCAAGCAGGGTATGAACAGGGCGAAGGCCAACAGCGCGACGACTGCTGCCAGGAAGGGCCGGCGGACCGGCGTATGGAGATGGCTCAAGGGATTCCTCCTCATTACGTGATTGGTCGAGGCGTCTCCCTTGTGTGCCCGCCGCACAACAGGCCAAACCAAATATAGGGACCCAGCTCGGGATCCATCGGAGCTTGTTTGAAGTCATTTTGAAAATCTGCCATACTGTCACTTAGATTTTTAGAGTCCGCACGGCGGCTCTCGCCAGTTAAAGACGAAAACTCCTGGAGGTACGGAAGAAGTGGGAAAGACGATCGGGATCGACCTGGGCACGACCAACTCCTGCGTGGCGGTGATGGAGGGTGGTGAGCCGACCGTTCTCGAGAATGCCGAGGGTGGGCGCACGACCCCCTCGGTGGTCGCCTTCGCCGACTCGGGCGACCGCTTGGTCGGGACCGTGGCCAAACGCCAGGCGGTGATGAACCCCGAGAACACGATCTTCTCGATCAAGCGCTTCATGGGCCGCAAGGAGGCCGAAGTCAAAGAGGAGGAGACGATCGTCCCCTATACGGTCGAGGCCGGCCCGAACGGAGACGTCCGCGTCGACGTGCGCGACAAGCAGTACAGCCCGCCGGAGATCAGCGCGATGATCCTGCAGAAGCTGAAGACCGACGCCGAAGCGAAGCTGGGCGAAACGGTCGACAGCGCGGTGATCACCGTCCCCGCCTACTTCAACGACGACCAGCGCCAGGCGACCAAGGACGCCGGCAAGATCGCCGGGCTCGACGTCAAGCGGATCATCAACGAGCCGACCGCGGCCTCGCTCGCCTACGGCCTGGAGAAGGAGGAGGCCGACCACACGATCCTCGTCTTCGACCTCGGCGGCGGCACCTTCGACGTCTCGGTGCTTGAAATCGGCGACGGCGTCTTCGAGGTGAAGGCGACCGCCGGCGACAACCACCTCGGCGGCGACAATTGGGACAAGGCGATCGTCGAGTGGCTGGTCGCCGAGTTCAAGAAGGACCAGGGAGTCGACCTGGCGGCCGACAAGAACTCCCTCCAGCGCCTCTACGAGGCGGCGGAGAAGGCGAAGATCGAGCTCTCCTCGGCGCAGGAGACGCAGATCAACCTGCCCTTCATCACCGCCGTGGAGGGCCAGCCCAAGCACCTCGACATGAAGCTCAGCCGCTCGAAACTGAACGAGCTGACCGGCGAGCTGCTGGAGCGGGTCGTCGGCCCGGTCAAGCGGGCGCTCGACGACGCCGACGCGACGATCGACCACGTCGTCCTCGTCGGCGGCATGACCCGGATGCCCGCCGTGCGCGACAAGGTCAAGGAGCTGACCGGCAAGGAGCCCCACCAGGGCGTCAACCCGGATGAGGTGGTCGCCGTCGGCGCCGCGATCCAGGCCGGCGTGCTGGCCGGCGACGTCAAGGACGTGCTGCTGCTCGACGTCACCCCGCTCACCCTCGGCATCGAGACCAAAGGCGGCGTGATGACGAAGCTGATCGAGCGCAACACGACGATCCCGACGAAGAAGTCGGAGATCTTCTCCACCGCCGACGACAACCAGCCCTCGGTCGAGATCCACGTGCTCCAGGGCGAGCGCGAGATGGCGAGCGGCAACAAGAGCCTCGGCAAGTTCCAGCTGACCGGGATCCCGCCGGCGCCGCGCGGCCTGCCGCAGATCGAGGTCACCTTCGACATCGACGCCAACGGCATCATCCACGTCACCGCCAAGGACCTCGGCACCGAAAAAGAGCAGAAAATCGAGATCAAGTCCGGCTCCGGCCTCTCCGAGGAGGAAATCCAGGGCATGGTCTCCGACGCCGAGTCCCACGCCGAGGAGGACCGCAAGCAGCGCGAACTGGCGGAAGCGCGCAACGTCGCCGAGAACGCCGCCTACCAGTCCGAGAAACAGGTCGAGGAGCTGGGCGACAAGATCGAGTCCGAGAACAAGGAGGAGATCGAGGCGGCGATCAAAGAGGTGCGCGAGGCGCTCGAGTCCGACAGCGTCGAGCAGATCAACGCGAAGACCGAGGCGCTGACCGCGGCGATGACCAAAGTCTCGGAGCAGATCTACGCGGCGGCGCAGGAGAAAGCGCAGGCGGCGTCCGAGGACGGCGCGTCGGCTGACGGCGATTCCTCCGATGAGGAGGAGGTCGTCGATGCCGAGGTCGTCGATGAGGGCGACGAGAAATGAGGGCGGACGACCGGGACGACCTAGGGACCGATGAGCCCCGGCCGGTGAGTCCTGTCGGCGCAGGGGACCCACCGCCCCCTGCGGTAGCTAAAGCTTCCTCGGGGGCGGTACCCCCTACGCCGCCACCCACCGGAGAGGAGCTTGGAGCCGAGGGACGAGAGCCGGTGGAAGGAGATCTCGATGCCCTGCTGGCTAAAGCTGAGAAGGAGCGCGATGAGTATCTGGATCTCGCCAGGCGGACGAAAGCGGATTTCGAGAACTTTCGTAAGCGGATGACGGCTGAGGTTCAGGCTGCCGGTGCGCGGGGGAAGGCTGAGGTGCTGCGGGACGTGTTGCCTGTGCTCGACGATTTGGAGCGGGCGCTTCAGGCTGCCGGTCTGGACCCTGAGGGAGACTCGGAGGATGGGTTGGCGCATGGTGTGCTGCTCGTGTTCAGGAGCCTCCGCGACTCGCTGGGCAAGCACGGGATCGAGGCTGTCGATCCGACCGGGGAGAAGTTCGATCCGAACCTGCACGAGGCGCTTTCCGCTCAGCCGGCCGAGGGGGTCGAGTCCGGAGTCATCGTCGAGACGATGCAGAAGGGCTACAAGCTGGGCGAGCAGTTGATCCGGCCCGCGCGCGTGGTGGTGGCGGAGTAGGAGGGCCGATGGCGACCGATCTCTACGAGGTGCTGGGGGTCTCGAAGAAGGCCAGCGACGACGAGATCAAGAAGGCCTACCGCAAACTGGCCCGCAAGTACCACCCCGATCGCAACCCCGACGACGCGGCCGCGGAGGAGAAGTTCAAGGAAGTCCAGGGCGCCTACGACACGCTCTCGGACCCCGAGAAGCGCAAGGAATACGACCAGGGCGGGATGTTCGCCGGCTTCGGCGGTGGGGGTGGCCCAGGCGGCGGGCCCTTCGGCGGCGGCTTCCCGGGCGACGGAGGCGGGGGGCCTGACTTCGGCGACATCCTCTCCGGCATCTTCGGCCGCGGCGGGGGCGGGGGGCGGGGGCGGCCCGAAGCGCAGCGCGGCCGCGACCTCGAAACCGAGCTCAGCCTCAGCTTCGACCAGGCGGTCAACGGCGCCCAGGTCAGCGTCAGCGTGCCCAAGGCAGAGCGCTGCACCACCTGCCACGGGAGCGGCGCCAAACCGGGCACCGCGCCGGTCACCTGCCCGCGCTGCGAAGGCCGCGGAGTCGACGCCGAAAGCCAGGGCTTCTTCTCGATCAGTCAGCCCTGCCCGCAGTGCGGCGGCGCTGGCCAGATCATCGAGGATCCCTGCCCCACCTGCGGCGGCTCCGGTCTGACCCAGCAAACCAAGCGCTACAAGGTCAACATCCCCGCCGGGGTCAAGGACGGGGCGCGGATCCGCCTCGCCGGCAAGGGCGAGGCCGGCCCCCGCGGCGGCCCGCCCGGAGATCTCTACGTGATCACCCGGGTCTCCGCCTCACCCGTCTTCAAGCGGCTCGACGGCGGCAACCTCGAGGTGACGGTGCCGATCACGATTGCCGAGGCGCTGCGCGGGGCGACGATCGAGGTGCCGACCCTGGACGGAACGAAGAAGATCAAGGTTCCGGCCGGCACCAAACACGGCACGATCCAGCGCCTGCGCGGCGAGGGACCGCCAAAACCGCGCGGGGCGGGCCGCGGCGACGTCCGCTACCGGCTCGAGATCGAGGTGCCCAAGGAGCTGACCGAGGAGCAGCAGAAAGTCGTCGACGAGCTGGCCGAGGCGCTCAACGGCGCCGACCCCCGTGCCGAGCTGCTGCGGAGGGCGGCGCGATGAGCGCGATGCGGCGCGAACGGGTGGAGATCACGGTCGACGACGAGCGCGGCGTCTTCATGATCTCGGTCGCCGCCGAGCTCGCCCACATGCACCCGCAGACGCTGCGCATGTACGAGGCACGGGGTCTGATCGAGCCGCAGCGCTCGCCGAAGAACACCCGCCTCTTCTCACAGCGCGACGTCGAGCGCTTGCGCCACATCCAGCGGCTGACCTCGGAGCTGGGGCTGAACCTGGCCGGGGTGGAAATCGTGCTCGAGATGGAAGCCGAGGTGGAGAGGATGCGGGCGAAGCTGGAGCGGATGCGCCGCCACGCGGCCGAGCTCGAACGCCGGATCTCGAAGGGAGGGCTCTGATGCAACCCGACAGGTTCACCGTCAAGTCACAGGAAGCGGTCGCCGCCGCACAGGCCCTCGCCGCGGAGAGGCGCAACTCCGAGGTCACCCCGGCCCACCTGCTGGTGGCGCTGGTGCGCCAGACCGACGGCCTGGTCGTGCCGATCCTGCAGAAGCTGAGCGCCGACGTCAACGCCGTCGCCGCCCGCGCGGTGCAGGAGGTGGAGGCGCTGCCCAAGCTGGCCGAGGCCACCGAGGTCCGCCCCTCCTCGGCTTTCGTCAAGGTGCTCCAGCAGGCCGAGAGCGAGATGGCCAAGCTCGGCGACGAGTACATCTCGACCGAGCACATCCTGCTCGCCCTCGCCGACAAGGGCTCCGGCGTCGCCGACGTCCTCCCGGACCGCGGCTCGCTGGAGAAGGCGGTCGCCGAGGTGCGTGGCCCACACAAGGTCACCTCGCCCAACCCCGAGGACACCATGCAGGCGCTGGAGAAATTCGGCCGCGACCTGACCGCCGAGGCCGAGGCGGGCAAGCTCGACCCGGTGATCGGCCGCGACGAGGAGATCCGCCGCGTGATCCAGGTCCTTTCCCGCCGCACCAAGAACAACCCGGTGCTGATCGGCGACCCCGGCGTCGGCAAGACGGCGATCGTCGAGGGTCTGGCCCAGCGGATCGTCGACGGCGACGTGCCGGAGAGCCTGCGCGACCGGCGCGTGATCGCGCTCGACATCGGCTCGCTGCTGGCCGGCGCCAAATACCGCGGCGAGTTCGAGGAGCGACTGAAAGCCGTGCTCTCCGAGGTGCAGGAGGCAGCCGGGCAGATCGTCCTCTTCCTCGACGAGCTGCACACGATCGTCGGCGCCGGCGCTGCCGAAGGCGCGGTCGACGCGGCCAACCTGCTGAAGCCGATGCTGGCGCGAGGGGAGCTGCGCGCGGTCGGCGCGACCACCCTCGACGAGTACCGCAAGCACATCGAGAAGGACGCGGCGCTGGAGCGACGCTTCCAGCCGGTGTTCGTCGGCGAGCCCGACATCAACGACACGATCGCGATCCTGCGCGGATTGAAGGAGCGCTACGAGGTCCACCACGGGGTGCGGATCTCCGACGCCGCGATCGTCGCCGCGGCAACCCTCTCGGAGCGCTACATCGCCGACCGCTTCCTCCCCGACAAGGCGATCGACCTGATCGACGAGGCTGCCTCGCGGCTGAAGATCGAGATCGACTCGATGCCGATCGAGATCGACGAGGTCGAGCGGCGGGTGCAACAGCTGGAGATCGAGCGCGAGGCGCTGAAGAAAGAGAAGGACGAGGTTTCGAAGGCGCGCCTGGAGGCGCTCGAGGCGGACCTGGCCGAGCTGGGCGAGAGCTCGGCCGAGATGAAAGCCCGCTGGCAGAACGAGAAGGAGGCGATCGAGGCGATCAAGGCGGCAAAGGCGCGACTCGAGGAGGCCGGCCGCGAAGCCGAGCGGGCCGAGCGCGACGGCGACCTCGAGCGGGCCGCGAAGCTGCGCTACGGCGAGATCCCCGAGCTGGAGAAGACCGTCGCCGAGCAGGAGGCGAGGCTGGCCGAGCTGCACGCCGAGCACGGCTCGATGCTGACCGAGGAGGTGACCGAGGAGGACGTCGCCCAGGTCGTCGCCAAATGGACCGGGATCCCGGTCAGCCGCCTGCTGGAGGGCGAGGTCGAGAAGCTGATCCATATGGAGGAGCGCCTGCACGAACGGGTGATCGGCCAGGACGAGGCGATCGAGGCGGTCTCCAACGCGCTGCGCCGCTCGCGCGCCGGCCTCTCCGATCCCAACCGGCCGATCGGCTCCTTCCTCTTTCTCGGCCCGACCGGCGTCGGCAAGACCGAGCTGGCGAAGGCGCTGGCCGAGTTCATGTTCGACTCCGAGCAGGCGATCGTCCGCCTCGACATGTCCGAGTACATGGAGAAACACACGGTGGCGCGGCTGATCGGCGCCCCGCCCGGCTATGTCGGCTACGAGGAGGGCGGCCAGCTGACCGAGGCGGTGCGCCGCCGCCCCTACGCCGTGATCCTGCTCGACGAGATCGAGAAGGCTCACCCCGACGTCTTCAACACGCTGCTGCAGATCATGGACGACGGGCGCCTCACCGACGGCCAGGGGCGCACCGTGAGCTTCACCAACACGGTGCTGATCATGACCTCCAACGTGGGCAGCGACCGGATCGTCGCCGAGTCGGTCGACGAGAAGATCCGCGAGCAGATCGAAGAGGTGCTGGCGGCGACCTTCAAGCCGGAGTTCCTCAACCGGATCGACGACACGGTGATCTTCCACCGCCTCTCCAAGGCCGACATCGGGCGGATCGTCGAGCTGCAGGTGGACCAGCTGGTCGGCCGCGTGCGCGAGCGCGGGATCGAGGTCGAGCTGAGCGACGACGCGCGGGCGCTGCTCGGCAACCTCGGCTACGACCCGACCTACGGCGCCCGGCCGCTGAAGCGGGTGATCCAGAAGCAGCTGGTCGACAAGCTCGCCCTGAAGATCCTCGAGGGCGAGTTCACCGAGGGCGACACCGTGCGGGTCGATGCCGCCAACGGCGAGCTGGCGTTCGAGAAGGCCTCGGTGCCCGCCGCTGCCTAGCGCCCGCTGGGAAGCGAAATCCAGCAACCGCTCTTTAGGAAACCTGAAGAGATACCGACGTAAGCTGTGGTGGGCTTCAAGCAGATGTTGAGACGACGTCAAATCAACTCCGATTCGGGGGGGCGCGGCATGCGCTTCCTGCTTGGCCTTGCCGACGTTTGCCGCTGGCCCTTCGAACGCGCCGCCTGGGCGATCGAGAGCAGCCTGCTCTGGCCGCTCCAGGAGCGGCTCGCCGGCCGGGGGCTTCCCAGCCGCGGCGCGGGCGCCGGGGCCCTCGTTGCGATCGCTGCCACCGCCGTCCTGGCCGGTGTCCTGCTGCTTCCCGCTGGCGGTGATGCTCCGAGCGAGCGTGTGGCCGCGCCGGCTCCGGTCGCGAGCGCGACCCCCGCGCCGCGGCAGGACGAGCCCCAGGGGCCGGTGCTCCAGGGCGCACCGCCCAGCTTCGGCGTCGACGCGGGCGTCGGGGTGGCGCAATCGGGTGGCGCTGCCGGCAGCGAACTCAACGCGGGCGGCTCTGCTGCCGCTCCGCTCGCGGACAGCGAACCGGGGGAAGCGGAAGAAGGCGCCGCGGCGACGGCCTCGGCGAGCAGGAAACCGGTGCCCGCCGGCCCGGTGGCGATGAAGGTCGCCCGGCGCTTCTCGGAGGCCTTCGTCTTCTATGAGATCGGCCAGCGCCCAGCGCGGGCGCAGACGGTGTTCGGCGAAACCGCGACGCCCCGGCTTGCCTCGGCGCTCGACGAGCGGCCGCCGCGTCAGCCCGCGGAAACCGAGGTGCCGAAGGCGCGCGTCGTCAACCTCGTCCCGGGCCCGCGCGCCGGCAAGGCCTACACGGTCAGCGTCTCCCTGCTGCGGGTGGGGCTGACCAGCGAGCTGCGGTTGGAGCTGAACAAGAAGAACGGCGAGTGGGTCGTCACCGACGTGAGGGGCTGATGCACCGACTGGGATCGATCTTGGCGGGACTCGTGCTGGCGCTGGCGTTTGCCGCGCCGGGTGCGTTCGCGGCGCAACCGCTCGAACCGACGGTGCCGAGCGAGGAACCGGCGAGCGCCGACGAGCCCGCGGCGAGCCAGACCGAGGCGCCAGCCCCGCAGCCCTCGCTGCAACAGGGCGACACCCTGACGGCGCCTCCCACCCCGCCTGCGCCAGCGCCGAAGCCGAGCAACGGCGATGGCGGAGTAACGGCCAAACCGAAGACGCAGTCGACTCCCGGGCCGGAGGAAGAGCCCGAGCCCGAAGAGGGCGCCGGCGCGCCGGTCCCGGTGCCACCCCTCTTCTCGATCCCCGTGCTGCCGGGCTCCAGCTGCGCGCCCTCCGGCGTGCCGACCGCCCTCGTGCCGATCTACCAGCGGGCGGCCGCCGCCTACGGCCTCGGCCCGCAGGGGCCGAGCGTGCTCGCCGCGATCAACGGGATCGAGACCGCCTTCGGCACCAACCTCAACGTTTCCTCGGCGGGCGCGGTCGGCTGGATGCAGTTCATGCCGGAAACCTGGGCCGGCTACGGAGTCGACGCCAACGGCGACGGCGTCGCCGACCCCTACGACCCCGAGGACGCGATCCACGCCGCCGCCAACTACCTGCAGGCGTCCGGCGCGCCGGGCGACTGGTACACCGCCGTCTTCGCCTACAACCACGCCGACTGGTACGTCGCCGAGGTGCTCGCCAACGCCCAGTGCTACGGCCAGCTGAACGGCGCGCTCTCGAACATCTTCGAACTGACGCCGAAGCTGAAGGTGCTCAGCTGCAACACGGCGAAGGCGTGGCGCAAACGGGTGCCGGCCGCCTACCTCGATGCCTTCGAGAAGGCCGCGGCGCGCTACGACCTCGGTCGGCGCGCCGTCTGGGCGCTGGCCGCGGTCGCCCGGCTGGAGTCCGACTTCGGCCGCGGCATGTCGAAGGCCGAGCTACAGCGCTTCGGCGCCCTCGGCCAGGTCGGCGTGGAGTGGCAGCGCTACGCGGTCGACGGTGACGGCGACGGGCGCATCCGCCGTGAGGACCCGGCCGACTCCGCCGCCACGCTGGCGCGGATGATCTGGTCCCGTGGCGAGCTGCGGGCTGGGCTGTTCGAGCACAACCACGCCAAGTGGTACGTCGACGCGGTCCTCGCCGAGGCCGATCGGATCGAAGGCAAGTGTCAGACGAGCACCGTCGATTGGGCGCTGGCGCTGCCCAACGCGGTGATGGCGCCGATCGAGTGGGAGAACCTGACCCTCTCCAACGAGCTGGAGGAACAGGACCTCGCCAGCGGCGCGATCGATCCGCGCATCGTCGGCCTGCTCGGGGCGATCACCCAGTCGCACCAGATCACGATCTCCTCGCTGCGCTCCGACCACTCGATGTACACGGCCGAAGGCGGCATCTCCAATCACTACTACGGCCGCGCAATGGACATCGCCGCAGTCGATGGCGTCTCCTGCACCGACACGGCACCCACCAGTCCCTGTGCGCAACTGGCCACGACCCTCTCCCAGCTCCCCGCCCCAGCGATGCCTACGGAGCTCATCTACTGCTACGACGTCGACGGCCCGGGTCCAGCTTTTGCCCGGTCCGATCACTGCGACCACATCCACGCCGGCTACGACGGCTGAAGGAGGCCCGGGGGTCCCCCTCCCGGAACCCGCGACGGTCGCCTGGCCAGGGTCCTTATCCCGCCGGCTCACAAGTTCCTGGAGGGGGACCCCCGGGCCTCCTTCCCACAGTGGGCCGGATGGCGTAGGCTCGAATCCCCGCTACCGAGGAGGAACGATGCCGACTTACGTGATGCTTACGAACCTCACCGCCGAGGGAGTTCGCACCCTCAAGAACAATCCCGGTCGCGTGGCCGAGGTGAACAAGGAGGTCGAACAGCTTGGGGCGAAAGTGCAGGCTCAGTACGCGACCCTGGGGCAGTACGACTTCGTGACGATCGTCGAGGCTCCTGACGAGAAGACGATGGCCAAGGTTTCCGTTGAGCTGGGTTCGCGCGGGACGATGACCAGCCAGACGCTGGCGGCTATGCCGGCGGACGAGCTGTCCGATTCGCTCTAGCTGGGGACGAGGTCTAGCTTGAAGGTTCTCGTCGTAGGGGGTGGTGGGCGCGAGCACGCGATGGTGCGGGCGTTTGCGCGCTCGGCACGCTCGCCGGAGCTGCTCTGCGCCCCCGGGAATGCCGGCATCGCCGCTGACGCGGAGTGCCTACCGGATGTCGGTGCCGAAGACGTCGAGGCGATCGTCGCGGCGGCGCGGGGTCGGGCCGTCGACCTGGTCGCGGTCGGCCCGGAGGCGCCGCTCGTCGCCGGGCTGGTCGACGCGCTGGAGGAGGCGGGGATCGCGGCCTTTGGGCCTAGCGCCGCCGCTGCCGAGCTGGAGGGGTCGAAGGCGTTCGCCAAGGAGGTGATGAAGGAGGCAGGCGTGCCGACCGCCTCCCACGTCCTCCTGCGCAGCCGCGAGGAGGCGCTCGACCAACTCGCCCGCGCCTCCTACCCGGCGGTGCTCAAGGCCGACGGCCTCGCCGCTGGCAAGGGCGTGATCATCTGCGCCTCCGAGGGCGAGGCGCGCGAGGCGGTCGAGGTCTTCTTCGGCGAGCGCCGCTTCGGCGAGACGACCGTCGTGCTGGAGGAGTTCCTCGAGGGGGAAGAGCTCTCGTTGCTGGCCGTCTGCGACGGCGAGAACGTCGTCCCGCTCGCCCCCGCCCAGGACTACAAGCGAATCTTCGACGGCGACGAGGGGCCCAACACCGGCGGCATGGGCAGCTACTCGCCGGTGCCCGGCTTCGGTCCGACCGAGGTCGAGGAGATCGTCGAGGCGGTGCACCGGCCGGTGGTCGCGGCGATGGCGGCGCGCGGCGCGTCCTTCCACGGCGTCCTCTACGCCGGCCTGATGGTCGGGCCGGAGGGGCCGAAGGTGCTCGAGTTCAACACCCGCTTCGGCGACCCCGAGACGCAGGCCGTGCTGCCCCGGCTGCGCTCCGACCTGCTCGACCTCTGCCTGGCGGCGCGAGAGCCGGGCGGCCTGGCCGGGATCGAGGCTGAGTTCGGCGAGGACTGGGCGGTGACCCTGGTGCTGGCCTCGGCCGGCTACCCGGAGTCCTCCTCGAAGGGCGACGTGATCCACGGCCTCGGCGCGGCGGCGGAGCTGGCCGAGGTGACCCACGCCGGCACGGCCGAGCGTGAGGGCGAGATCGTCACCGCCGGCGGCCGCGTGCTCAACGTCACCGCGCTCGGTTCCTCCCCCGCTGCGGCGCGCGATCACGCATACGATGCGGCCAGCCGGATCGCCTTCGACGGAATGCAGATCCGCTCCGACATCGCCGCCCGCGCGGTCGAGCGGGTACCCAGTTGACCAGATGACTCTAGACCCGAAAGAGGAAGAGATGAGCGAGATCTCAGAGGAGCCAAAGCCGACCGGGACGACGACGATGCCGGCGGTCGAGCAGGCGTTCGAGGAGATCGACGTCGACGAGCCCCACGTCGGGATCATCATGGGCTCGAAGAACGACAAGCCCAAGATGCAACCGGCCGGCGCCGCCCTGCACGACGCCGGCATCAGCTACGAGGTGCGGGTGATGAGCGCCCACCGCGACCCCGAGCAGGTGCGCGAGTACTGCCATAACGCGCGCATGCGCGGCCTCAAAGTGATCATCGCCGGGGCGGGCATGTCGGCGGCGCTTCCCGGCGTCGCCGCCGCCCATACCGACCTGCCGGTGATCGGCGTGCCGATCCTGGGCAAGAGCCTCGGCGGGCTCGACGCGCTGCTCTCGGCGGTGCAGATGCCGCCGGGCGTGCCGGTCGCCTGCGTCGCCGTCGACGGCGCGAAAAATGCCGGCCTCCTCGCGATCCGGATCATCAACTGCTAGCGGCCGGATGATCTCCCGCTACACCCGTCCCGAGATCGGCGAGGTCTGGTCGCAGCAGCGCAAGCTCGAGTGCTGGCTCGAGGTCGAGCTGGCGGCGACCGAGGCCTGGGCCGAGGAGGGCACCGTCCCCGCCGAGGCCGCTGAGGCGGCACGGGCGAACGCCACCTTCACGGTCGAGGCGGTCGCCGAGCGGGAGAGGGTGACCGACCACGACGTCGCCGCCTTCGTCGACGTGGTCGCGCAGTCGGTCGGCGACCACGGCCGCTGGGTCCACTACGGGCTCACCTCCTCCGACGTGCTCGACACGGCGCTCGCCCTGCAGCTGCGCCAGGCGGGTGAGGTAGTCCTCGCCTCGGCGCGGGCCTACCGCGACGCGCTGATCGAGCGGGCGCTGGAGCACCGCGACACGCTCTGCGTCGGCCGCACCCACGGCGTCCACGCCGAGCCGACGACCTTCGGCCTGCGCCTCGCCGGCCTCGCCTTCGAGGCCGACCGCAACCTCGCTCGCCTTGAGAATGCCTTCGAGCAGCTGCGCTTCGGCAAGCTCTCCGGCGCGGTCGGCACCTACGCCTCGGTGCCGCCGGCGGTCGAGGCCCGGGTGATGGAGCGGCTCGGGCTGGAGCGTGAGGACGTCGCCACCCAGGTCGTGCCCCGCGACCGCCACGCGGTGCTGACCTCGCGCGTCGCGATCGCCGGCGGCGGCCTGGAGCGCTTCGCCACCGAGGTGCGCAACCTGCAGCGGACTGAGGTGCGCGAGGTCGAGGAGCCGTTCGCCGCCGGCCAGAAGGGATCCTCGGCGATGCCGCACAAGCGCAACCCGATCCGGACCGAGCGGATCACCGGCCTGGCCCGGGTGCTGCGCGGCTACGCCCAGACCGGCCTGGAGAACATCGCCCTCTGGCACGAGCGCGACATCTCCCACTCCGGCGCCGAGCGGGTGATCCTCCCCGACGCGACGATCGGCCTCGACTACATGCAGGACCTGGCGGCGAAGGTCGCGGCGGAAATGACGATCCGCGCCGACCGGATGAGGGAGAACCTCGAGCTGACCCACGGCGCCCTCTTCAGCCAGCGCGCCCTCACCGCCCTGGTCGAGTCCGGCCTCAACCGCGACGACGCCTATCGCGTCGTCCAGGAGAACGCCCAGCGCGCCTGGGACACCGGCACCCACTTCCGCGACCTCCTCGCCGAGGCCGCCCCCGACCTGGACCTCGACGCCGTCTTCGACTACGACGCGTACCTGGGACACGTCCCGGCGATCTTCGAGCGCCTCGAAGCACTGCGGGACTGAGCGCGATGGCGGACACGTCCCTCGCCGAGCTGGTCGAGGAGCTTCACCGGCGCCAGGCGGCGATGTACGCGGGCGGGCCCGTCGGGCCTGTGGAGGAGCTGCTCGCCGAGGACGTCGTCTGGCACGTGCCGGGCACAAGCCCGATCGCCGGCGAGCATCGCGGGCGGGAGGCGGTGATCGAGTACTTCGAAACCCGGCGCCGGCTCGCTGCCAACACGATGCGGCTCCACCCCGGCGAGATGCTCAGCCGCGGGGACTTCGTCGTCCAGCTGGTCGACGGCAGCGCCGAGATCGCCGGCGAGGAAGTCACCTGGAGCACCGTCGGCCTCTACCGCTTCGAGGCGGGCCAGGTCGCGGAGGCCTGGCTCATCCCATCAAACCTGGCGACCTTCGAGCGGATCTGGGCCGAGCGTACGCCATAGCTCCTGCGTATCTCCGACTACCCACGCCTCCTCGATCAGGGCGTTCGCGAGCCGGAAGAAGGCGGCGCCGGCGTACTCGACTCGCGCGCCGGTCGGGGGGATGTCGCCGAGCGGGCCCTGGTGGGTTCCCCTCCACGTCATCCGGGTCACGACCCGATCGCCGCTGGAGAGAATCTCATCGACGCGGTTGTGCCAGTCGGGGAAGGCAATCCGGACGTCCCGGACATAGCGTTCGAACTCGCCGCGGCCCTCGCACTCCGTTCCCAGCGATCCGCGGAAGCGAAGCGATTCGGAGACGATCTCCCCGGCGACGCCGATCTGCCAGTCGTTCCAGAGCTCGTCATAGAAGCGCCGGACAGCGGCCTCGTTCTCTTTCTCCATTTCTGAATTAGTATCACCATTCGAATTGTGATAGCAATTTGAATGATGGAGGGAAGGAAAAGGGAGAGCCGGGCCGAGAAGCAGGCGCGAACGCGGGCGGAGTTGCTCGCCACCGCCGCGAAGGTCTTCGCCCGGCGCGGCTACAGCGGCGCCTCGGTCGAGGAGATCGCCGAGGAGGCCGGCTACTCCCACGGCGCCGTCTACTCCAACTTCGACGGTAAGGCCGACCTCTTCCTCGCCGTCTTCGAGGAGTACATGGCCGAGCGGGCGCGCGAGCTCGCCGCGACGCAGGTCGGCATGGACGACAACGCGCCGCTGGAGGCTCGCGCGCGGGCGCTGGCCGACCAGTGGATGGAGCGCTTCGCCGCGGACCGCGAGTCCTTCCTGCTGCACCTCGAGTTCCTCGCCCACAGCCGCCGCGATCCGGAGCTGGCCCGCCGCTTCGGCTCGCGCTCGGCGGCGCTGCGCGAGGTCGTCGCCCGCTACATCGCCGGCTTCCAGGAAGAGGAAGGAGTCGAGCTGGCGTTGCCGCCCGAGGACCTCGCCCTCGTCCTGCGCTCGCTCGGGATCGGGCTGGCGATCGAAGCGCTGGTCAGCCCCGATGCGGTGCGCGACGACCTCTACGGCGACTTCGTCGAGCTGCTTGTCGGCCTCCTGCGGGATCGCGGCGCCCACAACGTGCCGTCTGGCCGCAGAGGTGCGGACACGTGAGCGCCCCGGCCTACGACCGCATGGGCATCGACTACAGCGATGTCCGCTGCGCCGATCCGCGGATCGAGCGGGCGATCTGGGACGCGCTCGGCGACGCGCAGAGCGTCCTCAACGTGGGCGCCGGCGCCGGCTCCTACGAGCCGGACGATCGCGAGGTGATCGCGGTCGAGCCCTCGCCGGTGATGATCGCCCAGCGGCCGCCCGGAGCGGCGCCGGCGATCCAGGGCGTGGCCGAGGCGCTGCCGCTGGCGGACAAGAGCGTCGACGCGACGATGGGCGTCTTCACCATGCAGCACTGGCAGGACGTCGACCGCGGCCTCGCCGAGGTGCGCCGGGTGACGCGCGAGCGGATCGCCTTCATCACCCTCGACGTCGACGCGATGGCCGAGGTCTGGCTGCCCCGCGACTACCTGCCGGAGATCGTCGAGCATGACCGGCCCGACTTCCCCGCGATCGAGCGCCTCGCGGCGATCTTCCCCAACCTCGAGGTGGAGACGGTGCCGGTGCCCGGTGACTGCACCGACGGCTTCTGCATCGCCCTCTGGAGCAGGCCGGAGGCCCACCTCGATCCAGGCGTGCGACGAGCCTCGTCGATCTGGCACCGCCTACCCGAGCCGGTGGTCAAGCGGGGCCTGGACCAGCTTCGCCGCGACCTGAAGAGCGGCGAGTGGGACCGTCGCTACGGCCACCTGCGCGAACAGGACTCGCTGGACGTCGGCCTGCGCCTGGTCAGCGCCGAGCTGGATCGATGACGGACGCCTGGACCGTGCGTGGTGCGACCGGCGACGACATCCCCGCGGTCCTCGCACTCTGGCGCGCCGCCGGCAGTCACCCGACGGCAACCGACACCCCCACCGCTCTCGAGCTTCTGCTGGACACGGACCCCGCCTCCCTCCTCCTCGCCGAGGCCGGCGGGGAGCCGATCGGCTCGCTGATTGCCGCCTGGGACGGGTGGCGCGGCAGCTTCTACCGCCTTGCCGTGCAACCCGGCTGGCGGCGGCGGGGCGTCGCCACGGCGCTCGTTCGCGCCGGCGAGGAGCGACTGCGCGCACTCGGCGCCAGGAGGCTGACCGCGATCGTCGCCGACGACGAGCCGATCGCACCGAGCTTGTGGCAAGCGGTCGGCTATCGGCGCCAGTCCAATCGGAGCCGGTTCGTTCGGATGGTCGAGTAGGGCAGTTGGCTACCTTGTGGCCAGCATGCCCAAGGAACTCCCAGTCGTCTGCTCACTCGGAGCGGGCGACCTCGAACAGCGGCTCGCGGCGATCGCCGAGATCGGCGCGGAGAGCCTGATCGATCGCCGGGAGGACGGCGGCAGGCACGTGCTGCGCTTTCGGCGAGACGACCAAACCCGCGAGCGGCTCGAAGAGGTCATCGCAGCGGAGGCCGAGTGCTGTGCCTTCCTCGATCTCTCCCTGGACGACGACGGCGAGCATCTGCTCCTGTCGGTCGCGGCGCCGGAGGCGGGGCAGCCGACCGCCGACGGCTTCGCGCTGGCGTTCGCCGCACCAGCGGGCTTCAGACCGGAATCACCGTCAGGCCAGCCACGCCGTTGAGGGCATCGAAGTCGGCATCCTGAGTGACTACAGGGATTTCGTGCGCGGCGGCGGTCGCGGCGATCCACATGTCGTTGATCCTGACCTTCTGTTCCGAAGCGCGCACATAGGCGCGCATTTGCGCCCATGCCCGCGACACGGCCTCGTCGACGGGAAGCGAGACCATGCGATTCGCGAGCTCGAAAGTCACCAACCGCCGGTCGCGTGTTTCGATGTCCTCCGCGGCGAAGATGCCGACTCGCAACTCCGCCTTGGTCACCACCGAGATCGCGGCGGTCTCGGGGATCGCCTCCGTGCGAAGCGATCTGCCGCTCTCGATCGCGATGAAAACCGAGGTGTCGAGGAGGCCTCGCGAGGTTCCCCGGTCGCTTACCACAGCCGATCGAGACCGTCTTCGTCGGTCGTTTCACCCGCCATACGCTCCAGGTCGTCTCTCAGACCAGGATCGGCGGAGTGCGTCTTGAGGAGCTCGACGAGTTCCTCGCGCGGCATCCAGCGCGGCTCGTCCGGCCGGTGCGGAACCAGATCGGCCACGGGCTTCCCCCGCACCGTAATCACCACCGGCTCGCCCGCCTCGACCCGTCGCAAAACTCCAGCGGTGTCATTCCTCAATTCTCTCGTGGCAACTTCTACCATAGTGCTACAAGCGTAGCATCTGAGTATGTCGCCTAGCGGCTAGGGTTCGCGGCGATGATCCTCTACACCTGTGGGCAGAAGAAAGCGGGACCGGCCTTCGCCCATCCCTGCGCCAAGGCGGCAAAGGCGCTCGACGCGGCCGGTTACAAGTACGAGCTGCGCACCGTGGGGACGTACCGGCTGCTGCCCTGGACCTGGGGCAAGCGCGACGAAGAGCGGGCCGAGATCAAGAAGCTGAGCGGCAGCAACGAGGTGCCGATCCTGGTGCTCGACGACGGCGAGGTCGTCTCCGGCTCGGGCACGATCGCCCGCTGGGCGCAGGAGCACCCGGCGTCCCGAGTTTGAGGATCTAAGCAGCGATCAGCTCGCGCTCGCGCGCCGGATGTCGCGCGGTGACCACCACCGGGGTGCCGTCCTTGGGCGAGAGGGTGATGTTGCGCCGGCCGATCTTCTCCGGCCGCAGGTCGGCCTTGTGCAGGTCGCAGCGGCCCAGCACCTCGCGCAGCACGATCCGCATCTCGAACTCGGCGAAGGCGGCGCCGAGGCAGCGCCGGACGCCGCCGCCGAAGGGCACCCAGGCGTAGGTGTCGGGCGCCTCTTCGAGGAAGCGCTCGGGGCGGAAGGCGAAGGGCTCCGGGTAGACGTCGGCGCGGGTGTGGGCGAGCCAGATCGCCGGGGTGACATCGGTGCCGGCCGGCAGCGTGAGCTCGTCCGTCTCCAGCTCCTTGGCGAGACGGCGCCCGGCCAGCGGCACCACCGGCCGCAGCCGCAGCGACTCGGTGATCGTCGCCCGCAGGTAGTCGTCCTCGCCGGCCTCCAGCGAGTCGCGCAGACGAGCCAGCTCGCGCGGGTGGCGCAGCAGCAGGTCGAAGGTCCAGGCGAGCGCCGTCGCCGTCGTCTCGTGACCGGCCAGCAGCAGGGTCATCAGCTGGTCGCGCAGGTCCTCGTCGCTCATCTCGCCGCCGTCCTCGAAGCGCGCCTGCATCAGCAGCGAGAGGATGTCGTCGCGCTCGGCCAGGTCGTCGCGCTTGCGGTGGTCGGCGATCTCGGCGTAGAGCAGCTCGTCGACCGCCTTCAGCTGGGCCTCGAATTTGGCCCACGGCCCGCGCCCGCCGAAACGGCGCGTGGCCAGCCCGATCAGCTGGGTGAACGGCGACGCCGTTTCCTCCAGCACCTTGGTCAGCAGCACGCGCAGACCCTCCAGCCGCGGACCCTCGGCGACGCCGAAGACGACGCGCAGGATCACCTCCAGGGTCATCGCCTGCATGTGCGGGTGGATCGCGAACTCCTCGCCGAGCGGCCAGGAGTCGATCTCGGCATCGACGATCTCGCTGACGATCGGCTCATAGGAGCGCATCCGCTCGCCGTGGAAGGCGGGCAGCATCAGCTTGCGATGGGCGAGATGGTCGGCGCCCTCGATCACCAGCACCGAGTGGGGACCGACGACCGGGGTGAGAACCACCTCACGGCCGGGGGGCAGCCCGTGCGCGCGTTCCGTGTAGAGCGCCTTGATCGCGGCCGGATCGGAGATCATCACCATCGGCCGCTCGAAGCCGAGGAACTTGACGCTGAAGCTGTCGCCGTAGCGCTCGCGGCACTCCTGCATGAAGGGCAGCGGCCGGAAGGCCCAGCGCAGGGTCTGCACCAGCGGCGGGCTCTTCGGTTCCGGCGGCAGCATGGACCGCATAGGTTCGCAGACACGGGCGCGATGACCCTCCGCTGCGTCGGTGGTTAGCATCGACTTAATGCCAGCCGTCGCCGACCTCAAGCTCCATTCCTCGGGGAAGGTGCGCGAGATCTACGAGTGGGGGGACGACCTGCTGATGGTCGCCTCGGACCGGATCTCGATCTACGACGTGGTGATGCCGACGCCGATCCCCGACAAGGGCAAGGTGCTCAACCGGATCTCCGAATTCTGGTTCGAGCTGACCGGCGACATCGTCCCCAACCACTTCATCTCCAGCGACGTGCCGGAGGAGGTCGCCGAACGGGCGATGCGGGTGCGGCGGCTGGAGATGTACCCGGTCGAGTGCGTCGTGCGCGGCTACCTCTCCGGCTCGGGCTGGAAGGAATACAAGGCCGACGGCGCGGTCTGCGGGATCGAGCTGCCGCCCAACCTGCTCGAGTCCGACAAGCTGCCGGAGCCGATCTTCACCCCGGCGACCAAGGCCGAGATCGGCGACCACGACGAGAACGTCGACTTCGAGCGGGCGGCGGAGATCGTCGGCGACCGGGCGCTGATGGAAGAGCTGCGGCGGATCTCGATCGAGGTCTACACGCGCGGCGCCGAGCACGCGGCGGCGCGCGGGATCATCCTCGCCGACACCAAGTTCGAGTTCGGCCGCCACGCCGGCGCCGAGATCGTCCTCGCCGACGAGGTCCTCACCCCGGACTCCTCGCGCTTCTGGCCGGCCGACCGCTACGAGCCGGGCAAGACGCAGCCCTCCTTCGACAAGCAGTTCGTGCGCGACTGGGCCGACGCCGAGGGCTGGGACCACAAGCCGCCGGCGCCGGAGCTGCCGGCCGACGTGGTCGAGCAGACGCGGGCCAAGTACGTCGAGGCCTACGAGCGGGTCACGGAGCGCTCCTTCTAGTGGCGAAAGCACGGGTCCTGATCCGGCCGAAGGAGGGGATCCTCGACCCCCAGGGCAAGGCGGTCGAGCGGGCGCTGCCGGCGCTCGGCTTCGAGGGCGTCGAGCACGTGCGGGTCGGGCGCATGGTCGAGCTGGAGGCCGAGCGATCCGGCGAAGTTGCCGGAGCTCTGCGAGAAGCTGCTCGCCAACCCGCTGATCGAGGACTTCGAGATCGAGAGCATCGACGGCGCCTGATGCTCTGGGGCGTCGTCCAGTTCCCCGGCTCCTGCGACGAGCGGGACGCCCTGCACGCCTGCGAGCTGGCCGGCGGCGAGGCGCGGCTGATCTGGCACGAAGAGCGCGACCTCGGCGGCGTCGACGCGGTCGTCGTCCCCGGCGGCTTCTCCTACGGCGACTACCTGCGGGCGGGCGCGATCGCCCGCTTCTCGCCGGCGATGGAGGCGGTCGCCGAGTTCGCCGCGGCCGGCGGGCCGGTGCTGGGCATCTGCAACGGCTTCCAGGTCCTCTGCGAAGCGGACCTGCTGCCCGGCGCCCTGCTCCTCAACGAGAACCTGCGCTTCGTCTGCCGCCAGGTCGACCTGGTCGGAGGAAGGATTTGGGGGTCCAGAGGCCCCCAAATCCTTCCACGAACCTGGTGAGCGGCTCTCGATCCCGGTCAAGCACGGCGAAGGGCGCTACTGGGCGCCGGAGGAGATGCTCGATGCGCTGGAGGCGAACGGGCAGGTGGCCTTCCGCTACGCGCCGGGGCAGAACCCGAACGGCTCGGCGCGCGACATCGCCGGGGTCCGCAACGAGGCCGGCAACGTGCTCGGCCTGATGCCCCACCCCGAGCACGCGGTCGACGCGATGACCGGCTCGACCGACGGGCTGCGGGTCTTCGAAGCGGTGGCGGGGGTGCGGCGTGAGCGCGCCGGCGGCCAGCAGCTCACCCCACCGCGAGCTCGGCCTGACCGACGCCGAGTTCGAGCTGATCTGCGAGAAGCTCGGGCGCGAGCCGAACGACGTCGAGCTGGCGATGTTCAGCCTGCTCTGGTCCGAGCACTGCGCCTACAAGCACTCGCGCAAGCTGCTGCGGCGGCTGCCGACCGAGGGCGAGCGGGTGGTGATGGGCCCGGGCGAGAACGCCGGCGCGGTCGACGTCGGCGACGGCTACGCGGTCGCCTTCAAGGTCGAGTCGCACAACCACCCGAGCGCGGTCGAGCCCTTCCAGGGCGCGGCGACCGGGGTCGGCGGCATCCTGCGCGACGTCTTCGCGCTCGGCGCGCGGCCGATCGCGATCCTCGACTCGCTGCGCTTCGGCGAGCTCGACTCGGTGCGCTCGCGCTACCTGCTCGACGGCGCGGTGCGCGGCATCGGCCACTACGGCAACTCGATCGGCGTGCCGACGGTCGGCGGCGAGATCTACTTCGAGGCGCCCTACGAGCACAACTGCCTGGTCAACGCGATGTGCGTCGGCCTGGCCCGGCAGGAGGACATGGTGCGCGCCGCCGCCGCCGGGGTCGGCAACGCGGTCGTGCTGATGGGCGCCTCGACCGGGCGCGACGGGATCGGCGGCGCCTCGGTGCTCGCCTCGGCCGAGCTCGGCGAGGGCGACGAGGCGAAGCGGCCGACGGTGCAGATCGGCGACCCCTTCGAGGAGTCGAAGCTGCTCGAGTGCTGCCTGGAGCTGCTCGGCAAGGGGCTGCTGGTCTCGCTGCAGGACCTCGGCGCCGCCGGCCTCACCTCCTCCGCCGGCGAGATGGCCTCGGCCGGCGGGGTCGGGATCGAGATCGACGTGGCGCGGGTGCCGCTGCGCGAGGCCGACATGGAGCCCTTCGAGATCATGGTCTCCGAGTCGCAGGAGCGGATGCTGGCGGTGGTCGAGCCGGCGAAGGTCGACGAGGTGATCGCGGTCTGCGAGAAATGGCAGACCGGAGCGGCGGAGATCGGCGCCGTCACCGACGACGGCATCGTGCGGGTGCTGCGCGGCGACGAGACGGTCGGCGAGATGCCGGTCGAGGCGCTGGTCGACGGCTGCCCGCTGTACGACCTGGCGCCGGCCGAGCCCGGAGGCTGGATCTACGGCAACGAGGACGTGCTCGCCGCGCGGGTCGAGGCGGCGGCCGGGGCGAACGCCGATCCGGCGGACCCGCATCGATCCTGCTCGCCCTGCTCGCCTCCCCCAGCGTCGCCTCGAAGCGCTGGGCCTTCGAGCAGTACGACTCGATCGTCGGCTCGCGCACGGCGCGACGGCCGGAGAGCGCCGACGCCGCAGTGCTGGCGATCCCCGAGGCGGAAGGTGGGATCGCGGTCTCGATCGACGGCAACGGGCGCCGGGTCGCCTGCGACCCCTACGCGGGCACGGTCGAGGCGGTGCTCGAGTGCGCCCAGAACCTCGCCTGCGCCGGCGCCGAGCCGCTCGGCCTGACCAACTGCCTCAACTTCGGCAACCCGGAGAAGCCGGCGCCGGCCTGGCAGCTCGACCGCGCCGTCAGTGGCCTTGCCGACGCCTGCGAGGCGCTCGGCGTACCGGTCGTCGGCGGCAACGTCTCCCTCTACAACGAGGGACCGGAAGGGCCGATCTACCCGACCCCGGTGGTCGGCATGGTCGGCGAGCTGCCCGACCCGAGCCTGGCAGCGCCGAGCGCCTTCGTCGGCGACGGCGACGCGATCGCGCTGCTCGGCCCGTTCGAACCGTCCCTGGCCGGCTCGGAGCTGGCCAAGCTGCGCGGCGAGCTCGGCCCGGGCCTCCCCCAGCCCGATGTCGCCGCTGTCGCCGCCGCCTGCGCCGCCGTCCGAGAGGCGGTCCGCGCCGGCAAGGTCGCCTCCGCCCACGACGTCAGCGACGGCGGCCTCGCCTGCGCCCTGGCCGAGGGCGCGATCGGCGTCGGCCTCGGCTGCCAGGTCGATCTCCAGCACCTACGCGAGCGCGGCTGCTCCCCCGACGAGGCGCTCTTCGGCGAGGGATCCGGCGGCTTCCTGATCAGCGGCGAGCGCGAGAAGCTCGAGGGGCTGGCCGGCGACGGAGTCGAGGTGCTCCTACTCGGCAAGGTCGGCGGCGAGGCGATCGAGATCGCCGCCGGCGAGCGGGCGATCGAGGTTCCGATCGCCGCTGCCAGCCGGGCCTGGGCCTCGCTGGGCGAGCGCGTCGACGCCGCTCGTCCCTAGGGGCCGCTGCCTCGTCGACGATCCGTCAGCGGTAGGCGCCGTGGTGCGTTCGGTCGCCGGCGATCAGGCGGTAGAGGAAGAGGAGCAGCAGCGAGCCGGCGATCGCGATCAGCCAGGTGCCGATGTCGAAGAACTCATCCAGATCGCCGATGTCGAGCGCGCTGGCGATGAAGCCGCCGACGAGGGCGCCGGCGATTCCGATCAGCGTCGTGACGATGAAGCCGCCCGGGTCGTCGCCGGGCATGATCAGCTTCGCGATCGCTCCGGCGCAGAGGCCCAGCACGATCCAACCGATGATCCCCATGATTATCCCTTTCCCTTTCCCGATTTGACGATCCGCAGATAGCTACCCGCGGGTCTGGGGGGCAAAACCGTTGCGGCGCTCGCAGCCCCGAACCCGGTCCAAGCCGGCACCACCGAAGCAGAGGTCAGCGCCGCCACCCCCGCGAAGGCGGTCGTTCCCACGGTTGCCGTTGAGGATGTCGCCGTCCGGATTGCCGGCGAGCAGATCGCCGCCACGGCCACCGCTGAGGCGATCCATTCCCACTCCGCCGAAAACCCAGTCGGCGGCCGAACCCCCGCCGGCTCGATCGTTGCCCCCTCCGGAGCAGATCAGGTCCCGACCAGCGAGGCCAAAGACGACGTCGTTGCCCCCGAGGCCGGCAATCACGTCCGGGCCACTGGTACCCACCAGGTGATCCGACCTTCGCGTACCGGTCAGGGTGGCGGTCACGCCGCGACAGCTCGACGCCCGCGGCGGCGCCTGCACCGTGGTGGTGGCCGCGGCTTTGTCGTTCGCCGAGATCGGATCGTCCTCGACGCTGTCAACCGAGGCCCTGTTCTCGATCGTCCCGGCCCTCGCCGGCCGGACCTGGATCGTCACAGTCACCGCGTTGGACCTGCTCAGGTCGGCGTCCAGATTCCCGACCTCGCACTCCACCCGCCTGCCTTTGCGCGTGCAACTGCCGCTGCTCGACGTCGCCGAGATCAGGATCGCCTGGCGGGGCAGCTGATCGGTGACGGTCACCCCCGTGGCGTCCTGCGGGCCGAGGTTCGCGATCTGGATCGTGTAGGTGACGGTGTCGCCGACGAGGACGGGGTCGGGGCTGTCGGTCTTGCCGAGCGAGAGGTCGGCGAGGTCGCCCGGCGCGCTGACGCCCGCCGGCGCGTAGACCAGCGCCACGATGAAACCCGCAACCGCCAACACGGTGACGGAGCCCTGCCAGCCTGACCATCGGGATCTCGAGGTCATTCCTCTGTCTGCCATACCCGTACAACATCCGTTTAAACGGCGCTTGCAGCGGGCATTCCACAGTGCACCCCCGCGCTTCCCCTTCCTGAGGCGGGGGTGAGTGATGGAGGAAAGAGAGTGACACCAAGGGTGGCGACCTCAGCTCTGAACTGCCTGATGGCGTCGGGGCTGGCGGTCGCCACCCTCGGCGGTTCCTGCCGACCGAAGCCAGCCAGCAGCGCGAACAGCTGGTGCGCCGGCTCGGTGCCGACGACCCCCGCGGTTGTCGTGACCGTGCCGATCATCGTCTTCGTCCTGTTCTTCCAGCGTCGCATTGTCTCCGGCCTCACCGCCGGGGCGGTCAAGGGATAAAGGAGCTACCGATGGCAGAGATAACCCTCGAAGGAGTGACCAAGGTCTTTCCCGACGGCCAGGAAGCCGTCAAGGAGATGAGCCTCGACGTCGGCGACGGCGAGTTCATGATCCTCGTCGGGCCCTCGGGCTGCGGCAAGTCGACCGCGCTGCGGATGATCGCCGGGCTCGAGGACGTGACCAGCGGCGAGGTGAAGATCGGCGGTGACGTGGTCAACGACCGCGCCCCGAAGGACCGCGACGTGGCGATGGTCTTCCAGAACTACGCGCTTTACCCGCACATGACCGTGCGCGAGAACATGGGCTTCGCGCTGAAGTTGGCCGGGGTCGAGAAGGAGGAGATCGAACGCAAAGGTCGAGCAGGCCGCGAAGACGCTCGACCTCGAGCAGCACCTCGACCGCCGCCCCGCCAACCTCTCCGGCGGTCAGCGGCAGCGGGTGGCGATGGGGCGGGCGATCGTCCGCGACCCGAAGGCCTTCCTGATGGACGAGCCGCTCTCCAATCTCGACGCGAAGCTGCGCGTGCAGATGCGGACCGAGGTGGCGAAGCTGCAGTCGCGGCTGGAGACGACGACGGTCTACGTCACCCATGACCAGGTCGAGGCGATGACGCTCGGCGACCGGGTGGCGGTGATGCGGGCCGGGGTCCTGCAGCAGGTCGGCGCGCCGGCCGAACTCTATGACGACCCGCTCAACCTCTTCGTCGCCGGCTTCATCGGCTCGCCGGCGATGAACTTCATGCCGGCGGAAATCGAAAACGGCCGGGTGAAACTGCCGATCGGCGAGGCCGAGCTGCCCGAGGAGATGCGCGGGCGCGCCGATGGCAAGGTGATCGCCGGGCTGCGACCGGAGAGCTTCGAGGACGCCTCGATGGTCGACGACGAGCTCAAGCGCGGGCGCGGCGTCGACGGTCGAGGCCGAGATCGACCTGGTCGAGTCGCTCGGCTCAGACCTCTACGCCTACTTCCACGTCGAGTCCGAAGGGGTCGAGTCCGAGCAGCTCGCCGACCTGGCCGAGGAGAGCATCGGCGAAACCGGCGCCGCCAGCCTGCGCGAGGGCGAGGAGCAGATCGTCGCCCGGCTCGACCCGGCGAGCAGGATCAAGCGTCGCGAGCGGGCTCAGCTATGGGCGGATACGTCGAAGCTGCATCTCTTCGATCCCGAGAGCGGCGAGAGCCTGGCTCGGCGGAAGCGGGGGCCGGAGCGGGCCGCAACGCAAGGGTGACGGCGCCGGAGAGCAGGGCGGCGACCACGGCGAAGAGGTAGGCGTCGTCGGAGACCGAGAGGGCCTCGCGCAGGCCGACCGGGTCGCCGACGATGGCGACCAGGATCGCGGTGCCGAGCACGGCGCCGACCTGGCGGAAGGCGGCGTTGACCGCGCTGGCGGTGGCGAAGCGGTCGACGGGCACGTCGCGGACGGCGGCCGAGCCGAGGGTCGGGAAGGCGAGGCCGATGCCGATCCCGGTGAGGATCGCGCCGGGCAGCCAGAGGCCGAGCCAGTCGGGCTCGGCGCCGGCCGAGCGCAGCACCCAGACCCCGGCGGCGAAGAAGAGTGCGCCGGGGACGACGATCGCGCGCTGGCCGAAGCGGTCGGCGAGGCGGCCGGCGGGGCCAGAGACGATCGTCGTCAGCGCCGGCCCGGGCAGGGTGGCGAGGCCGGCCTGGAGCACCGTGTAGCCCCAGATCGAGGTGAGGAAGAGGACGTTGCCGAGGACGATCGAGAAGAAGGCGGCGGAGAAGAGCAGCGTGCCGAGGTTGCCGACGCGGAAGGAGCTGTGGGCGAAGAGATCCGGTTCGACGATCGGGCGCGGGTGGCTGCGGCTGCGGACGATCATCGCCGCCAGCAGCGCCGCGCCGGCGGCGAAGGAGCCGAGCGTCCCCGCCGAGGTCCAGCCCCAGTCGTTGCCCTCGACGATGCCGAGCGTGATCAGGGCCAGCGAGAGGGCCAGCATCAGGGCGCCCGGCAGGTCGGGCAGGCGGCTGTCACGGATCGGGCGCTCGGCGAGGCGGCGGCTGCCGGCCCAGACGATCGCCGCGCCGAGCGGCAGGTTGACGAGAAAGACGAGGCGCCAGTCGTTGAGCTCGACCAGCGCCCCGCCGAGGGTCGGGCCGGTCGCTGCCGCGGCGGCCGCAGCGGCTCCCCACAGCCCCACCCCGGTGGCGCGCTTCTCGACCGGGAAGCTGTCGAGCACGATCGCCAGCGAGGCGGGCGCGATCAGCGCCGCGCCGACTCCCTGCAGAACGCGGAAGGAGATCAGCAGGGGCAGCGTCGGCGCCAGCGCGCAGAGCAGGCTGGCGGCGGTGAAGCCGGCGACGCCGAGCAGGAAGATCCGCTTGTGGCCGAAGCGGTCGGCGAGGCCGCCGGCCGGCACCAGCAGCGCCGCGATGACGACGAAGTAGCCATCGAGCACCCAGGAGAGCGCGTCGCGCCCCGAGCCGGCGAAGGAGGCCGAGATGTCGGGGAAGGCGATGTTGACGATCGTCGTGTCGAGGAAGGCGACGAAGGCGCCTGCGCAGGCGATTGCCACGGTTGCTCTATGCCCACGGTCATACATCGCCGTCGCGACTATACTATGTCCGTGGGCATAACGCGACTTGCGGATGCGGGAGCGGTCGAGCCGGCGCGCCGAGACGGCCGCGATCGGCTGCTCAACGGCGCCCGGCGGCTGCTGGCCGAGAAGGGCTACGCGCGGGATGGAGCTGCGCGACGTGGCCATGGTCGGCGAGGCGCCGCGGGGCTCGATCTACCACCACTTCCCCGGCGGCAAGCGTCAGCTCGCGGTCGAGGCGGCGGCGCTGGAGGGCAGCGAGATCCGTGCCGCGATCGAGCGCTCGCTGGCCGAGCGCGGCCTCGGCGAGACGCTGACGATGTTCGGCGAGATGTTCCGCCGCCGCGTCAAGGACCACCCCGAGCGGCTCGGCTGCCCGGTCGCCGCCGCCGCCCTCGCCCGCCCGGAGGACCCGGCGCTGGCCGCCGCCGCGACGGCGGCCTTCCAGAGCTGGGAAGCGCCGATCGCCGCGGCCCTGCGCGAGGAGGGAGTCGAGGAGAAGGACGCGGTGACCTTCGCCGGCCTCGTCGTCTCCACGATCGAGGGCGCCCTGATCCGCGCCCGCGCCGCCGGCGACGAGACCCCGCTCGAATCCGCTGTCGCCGGCCTGCACAAGGCGCTTGACTCGCTGCTCGACGGCACTGCCTAGTACCCTCCTGGGGTAGGCAGTCTGCCTGCGCGTCACGTCCTTCTCCAACGCGAGGAAGCGCGCTTTGACTCCGCCCCAGGGGCAGCAGATAGATCGCGATGGCCCGCGCGAGGAATGCGGGGTGTTCGGCGTATACGCGCCCGGGCACGACGTCGCTCGCCTCGCCTACTTCGGCCTCTACGCGCTCCAGCACCGCGGCCAGGAGTCGGCCGGGATCGCCACCTGCGAGGGCGGCCACATCACCACCCTGCGCGACTCCGGCCTCGTCTCCCAGGTCTTCGACGAGGAGAAGCTGCGGGCGCTGGCGGGCGACATGGCGATCGGCCACGTGCGCTACTCGACCACCGGCGGCGGCTCCTGGGAGAACGCGCAGCCGGTCTGGCGCGACGACGGCCGCGAGCTGGCCCTCGCCCACAACGGCAACCTGACCAACGCGGTCGAGCTCTGGAGCGAGCTGAAGGAGGCGGGGATCGCCTTCCGCGGCACCTCCGACTCGGAGATCATCGCCGCGCTGATCTCCTCCCACGAGGGCAAGCTGGTCGAGGACGCGGTCGCCGACGTGATGCCGCGCCTGGAGGGCGCCTACTCGACCGTGGCGATGACCAAGCGGGCGATCGTCGCCTTCCGCGACCCGCACGGCGTGCGGCCGCTCTCGCTGGGACGGCTGGGCGAGCGCTTCGTCGTCGCCTCGGAGAGCTGCGCCTTCGACATCGTCGGCGCCGAGCTGCTGCGCGAAGTGCGGCCGGGCGAGATGGTCTCGCTGACCGAGCGCGGCCTGGAGACGCGCCAGGTGGTCAAGGCCGGCCGGCCCGCGCACTGCGTCTTCGAGCACATCTACTTCTCCCGCCCCGACAGCCGCCTCGAGGGCAAGGTGCTGCAGCAGGTGCGCGGGCGGATGGGCGAGATCCTCTGGCGCGAGGCGCCGGTCGACGCCGACCTGGTGATCTCGGTGCCGGACTCGGGCAACCCGGCGGCGGCGGGATTCGCCCGCGCCTCGGGACTGCCCCGCGACGACGGCCTGATCAAGAACCGCTACGTCGCCCGCACCTTCATCCAGCCCGGGCAGGAGCTGCGCAAGCGCGGCCTGCGGCTCAAGTTCAACCCGCTGCCGGAGATCGTCTCCGGCCAGCGGATCGTCGTCGTCGACGACTCGATCGTGCGCGGCAACACCACCCGCCAGATCGTCGGCATGCTGCGCGACGCCGGGGCGAGCGAGATCCACCTGCGAATCTCAGCGCCGCCGATCCGCCACCCCTGTCACTACGGCGTCGACATGTCGACCCGCGAGGAGATGATCGCCCACGAGCGGACGATCGAGGAGATCGCCGACGAGCTCGGCGCCGACTCGCTCGCCTACCTCTCGATGGAGGGCGTCTACGAGGCGGTCGGCACGCCGCCGGAGGACCACTGCGACGCCTGCTTCACCGGGCGCTACCCGCTCGGCGACCCCGAGAGCGCGAACGGCAAGTTCGCCCTCGAGACGATCCCGGCTG
This sequence comes from uncultured Solirubrobacterales bacterium, assembly GCA_963782685.1. Classification (GTDB taxonomy): domain Bacteria; phylum Actinomycetota; class Thermoleophilia; order Solirubrobacterales; family 70-9; genus VRUE01. Next base: position 37,773 of record CAWAKV010000003.1, on the reverse strand, counting down.
AGTCTGGCCAAGCAGATCAAGGACGCAGGGAGCGTGGCGTGCTCTGCACGCGAGCGACCGAGGACGCCGACATGCGCCGGCCAGACTCAGCCGGGCCCCAGGTGGGGCGCCGACGTGGCTACCGAAGCCTTCTTCTTCGACTCCGCCGCTGTCGACCGAGCTGCCGACCCCGCGGACGCGGCTGCCGATCACCGAGATGGTGCTGATGTGCGTGGACACACCGAGAATCGCGAGGTGCCTGCCGTCGGGGGAGAAGACGGGATTCGAGTAGCTGCGGCAGCGCGGCGGGAACGGCCGGCAGCGGGTGAGCTGCTGGACATTGGCGCCGTTGGCCCGCGCGACGAAGATGCTGGAGCTGCCGGGCCGCGGTTGCTGGCGAAGGCGAGACGGCGGCCATTTGGCGCGTAGTCGGGCTCGTACTCGCTGAACGGCCCGTCGACCAGGACGCGCAGCTGTCCGCCGTCGGGCCGCATCGAGAAGATGTCGCTGCGGTCGCGCCTGCCGTCGGGGTCGCGGTCGCTGACGAAGGCGATGCGCCTGCCGTTGGGCGAGACGGCGGGGTCGTGGTCGTCATAGGCACCGAAGGTGAGCTGGCGCAGGCCGCTGCCGTCGAGCCGGACCGTGAAGATGTGGCTGTGCCCGTCGACCATGCGGGCGAAGGCGATGGCGCGCCCACTGGGGAAGAAGTGCGGATCGGCGCCGCCGAGGCCGTCGCCGATCACCTCCCTCCTCCCCGTCCCGTCGCTGTTCACCACGTAGATGCTGGCGTTGCCTTCCTCGTTCTCGCTGACGAAGACGATCTGGCGGCCATCGGGGGAATAGGAGGGGCTGTGGTCGTCCGGGTTGGCCGTGAGCTGCCGCGGTTCCCGCCCGCGCCGGCTGGGTTTGTTGAGGAAGAGGCCGCCGGAGTGGTCCAGCGTCCCTTCGCCGGTTTCCACGGTGTTGGTCTTCGAGTAGGCGACCAGACCCGGTTTTCCGGGGAAGGCGGCCTGTGCGGGGCCCGCAGCCAGCACCGCCAGGGCGCCGATCGCACAAAGGAGCGCGGCGCGAATCACGGCGTGAGCGTAGCGACGATCTCGGCGGCCGGGCGGATCTCGCCGATGCGGGCAACCGTCTCGCCGGCGTAGAGGGGGCCGGCGTCGAGCAGGGTCGTGGGGCCGTCGTCGGCGGGGCCGAGCGGGGTCAGCAGGCGGCTGCCGGGACGCTGGGCGAGGACGAGGCGCTGCTGGATCGCGGCGGGGGTGAAGCGGACGCCGATGGCGAAGAGGCGGTTGAGCGCTCGGTTGAGTGACGGCACGCCGGAACCGCCGGCCAGCCAGCGGTCGGTCGCCGCATTGCGGATCACCCGGTGGGGTGCGGGCCAGCCGAGGCCGAAGAGCTCGGTCAGGAGCGTCTCGTCGCTCTCGAGCAGGCGTTGCTTGTACTCGGGACGTGGGCGCGGCTCTCATCGGTGAGGAGGAAGCGGGTGCCGGCGACGACCGCGCTCGCCCCCGCCCCGAGCGCCCGCTCGACGTCGGCGCGCTCAGCGATCCCGCCGGCAAGCAGCAGCGGGTAATCGGGCGGCAGCACGCCCGGACGCGCTCGAGCAGCTCCAGCGCCGGCAGGCTGCCGCGCACGTGGCCGCCCGCCTCGACGCCCTGGACGATCGCCGCGTCGGCGCCGGCGGCGTAGGCGGCGCGTCGCCTCCTCCACCGAGCCGCACTGGTGGATCCAGGTGCCGCCGGCGCGCCGCTTCGGCGCGCCCCAGAAGGTGACGACCACGTCAGCCGCCGCGGCCGCCTCGAACCAGCTTCGCCGAGCGAAGGGAAGCAGCAGGTTGACCGCGATCGGCCTCTCGGTCAGCGCCCGCGCCGCCGCGAGCTCGCGCTCGATCGCCTCCGCGCCGGAGACCGCGATCGTGCCCAGCCCGCCGGCCTCGGAGACCGCCGCGGCCAGCTCGTGGCGGCTGAGGCCGCCGCCCATCCCGGCCTGGACGACGGGGCTCGCGATCCCGAGACGCTCGAGGAATGCCACGGGAAGATCGTAGGCCGATAATGCCTCCGTGGCCGACATGTTCAAGCTCGTCGTACTCGCCTCCGGAACCGGGACCGAATCTCCAGGCGATCCTCGACACGCTGCACGGGCGCGAGGGGATCGAGGTGGTCGGCGTCGGCTCGGACAAGCCAGAGGCGCCGGCGCTGGAGCGGGCGCGGGCGGCGGATGTCGAGACCGCGCGTCTTCCCCCGCGAGGAGTTCCTCGATCGCGAGGCGCGCGACGCGGCGATGGCCGACTGGATCGAGACGCGCGGCGCCGACCTGGTCGTCCTCGCCGGCTACATGCAGCTGCTCTCCCCCGCCTTCGTCGCCCGCTTCCGCAACCGCATCGTCAACGTCCACCCAGCGCTGCTGCCGGCGTTCCCCGGCCTCGACGCGATCGGCCAGGCGCTGGCGGCGGGGGTGGAGACGACCGGCGTGACCGTCCACTTCGTCGACGAGGGGGTCGACACCGGCCCGCCGATCCTGCAGCGCGAGGTGCCGGTGCCCGCCGACCGCGACCGGGCGGCGGCTGGAGGAGGTGATCCACGCGGTCGAGCACGAGCTCTACCCGGAGGCGATCCGCATGATCGCGGCCGGCCGGGTTAGGATCGACGCGAGCGACCCGCGCACGGTCGTCGTAAACGATGAGTGAGGCTCCCGCAGACACCCGATCCGAGGCCGTGAGCGACGGCGCGATCCGGGTGCGCCGGGCGCTGGTCTCGGTCTCCGACAAGACCGGGGTCGCCGACTTCGCCAAGTCGCTGGCGGCGCTGGGGGTCGAGCTCCTCTCGACCGGCGGCACCGCCAGCACGCTGCGCGAGGCGGGCCTGGAGGTCACCGACGTCTCCGAGTTCACCGGCCAGGAGGAGATCCTCGGCGGTCGGGTGAAGACGCTGCACCCGCGGCTGCACGCGGCGCTGCTGGCGCGGCGCGACGATCCCGACCACATGGCGATGCTCGAGCGCGAGGGGATCGAGCCGATCGACCTCGTCTGCGTCAACCTCTACCCGTTCGAGGACACGGTGGCCGAGCTCGACGTCGACCCCGACGTGGCGGTCGAGAACATCGACATCGGCGGACCGACGATGATCCGCGCCGCGGCGAAGAACCACGAGGGCGTGGCGGTGGTGGTCAAACCCGAGTCCTACGACGCGGTCTGCGCCGAGCTGGAGGAGTCGGGCGGCGAGATCTCGGCCTCGACCCGGCACTGGCTGGCCAACGAGGCCTTCGCCCAGACGGCGCGCTACGACGCCGCGATCAGCCGCTGGTTCTCGACCTCCTATGAGGACTTCCCCGAGCACCTGACGATCTCCTACGAGAAGGAGCTCGACCTCGCCTACGGCGAGAACCCGCACCAGCGGGCGGCGCTCTACTCGGAGAACGGGCTGCGCAGCCACATCCTCTCCGGGGTGGCGAAGCTGCACGGCAAGGCGCTCTCCTTCAACAACGTGCTCGACCTCGACTCGGCCCGGCGGCTGAACGAAGACTTCGAGCCACCCGCCTGCACGATCGTCAAGCACAACAACCCCTGCGGGGTGGCGATCGGGCGCGACGCGCTCGACGCGTATCGGAAGGCGCTGGCCTGCGATCCGGTGTCCGCCTACGGCAGCGTGATCGCGGTCAACCGGCCGGTCAACGTGGCGCTGGCCGAGGTCGCTGCACGAGAACTTCGTCGAGGTGCTGCTGGCGCCGGGCTACGAGGACGGTGCGCTCGAGGTGCTCCAGCAGAAGGAGGCGATCCGCATCCTCTGCGACGAGGAGCGGTCCCAGGCCGACCCCGCCGAACGCGACGTCAAGCGCGTCCGCGGCGGGCTTCTGATCCAGGATCGCGACGGCGACCCCGAGCCGCGCCAGATCATGGAGACGGTGACCGGGGCCAAGCCGAGCGAGGAGCAGTGGAGCGACCTGCTCTTCGCCTGGACGGTCGTGCGCCACGTCCGCTCCAACGCGATCGTGATCGCCAAGGACGGCGCCACCCTCGGCATCGGCGCCGGCCAGATGAGCCGCGTCGACTCGGTCCGACTCGCGGTCGAGAAGTGCCGCGACGCCCGTGGCGATGAGGCCGCCCGCCTCCTGGCCGGCTCAGCCGTCGCCTCCGACGCCTTCTTCCCCTTCGCCGACGGCCCCCAGGCGGCGATCGACGCCGGCGCCAACACGGTGATCCAGCCCGGCGGCTCCAAACGCGACGCCGAGGTGATCGAGGCCTGCGACGCCGCCGGCATCCCGATGGTCTTCACCAAGCACCGGCATTTCCGTCACTAGGCGCACCATACGTGGCAGACCGCTACGTCTTCTCAGATGAGGCTGGCAATTTCGACTTCTCGCGACAGTCAGGCGCGAGTCGCTAGCGCGGACTGCACCTGGACAAGGTTTTCCATGCAACCGGATGACCCCCAAGCAGTGCGCGACGAGGTATTCACGATCCTGTCCGAGGGGGACTTTCGGATCGACGCAACCGTCCTCGAGAAGTCGAAGGCTCAGCCCCACCTTCATCAGGAATCGGCTCTCTACAAGATGGCCTGGTTCCTGCACTTCAAGCACGTAGCACCGTTGACGATGTGGTCGACCAGGTTTCGTCATGTGCGTCCACCGTGTGGCCTTCTGGCCGGCAGAGAGCGATCCCTGTCTGCAGGTCGCCGACTACTGCGTCGGGGCCATACAGCGTAAGTGGGAGAGGGGCGACCATCGCTCCTACGACCTGATCAAGGACAAGATCGAGACGGAGTTCGACGCCTGGGCGGTCGGAACGCGGCATTACTACTGACGAGTCGCGATCCGAAAATAGAAAAAGGCCCCCGGATAGCTAGCCGTGAAGCAGAGCCCAGGGGCTCTTTCGCCATCCGAGAGCCAAGTACGAGCTAGAAGCATAGACGGGGGTGTGGACGACAGTGCCCGCTCCCATGAGAGAGATGCCCCCGGCGGGATTCGAACCCGCGCCGCGCGGCTTAAAAGGCGCTGCTCCCGCCGTCTGTTAGGCGAAGTCGTGCCTGATTTGGGCATAGCGAAGCGCAGTTTGGATCAGCCTTGGGCTGGCGGCATTGGTGCCCAAAGTGGTGCCCAAATCGCCGCCGCATGAAGAACCCCGATGCAAGGAGGCGATGGCTTGGACAACACAGCCGACGGGGTCCTTCAGACAAACGGAGGTGCAGCAATGGCAACGGATCTACTGGACGGCGGCGCCGAGAGCAAAGGCTTCTTGCACGTCAGGGACTACAAGGGAAAGCCGTTCTACGAGGCGAAGTGGCGCGACCTGGAGCGCACGCAGCGCAAGCGGCGGCTCGGGCCTGCCTGGCTCGAACTCGATCCGACGACGGGCGAGTGGGTGCCACGACGAGGCCGGGTTCGCAGGGGCTTCTTGGACGAGCGGCGGGCGTACCCCTGATGGCTTCGGTGATCGAGGCCCACGAAGAGAAGCTGAGGCTCGCTGAGCCGTCGCGTCCAGAAGCGCTTTTCCCCGAGGTGGTGGAGGCATGGCTCGTCTACCTGAAGACGGAGAAGCACGTAAAGCCCTCGACCCTCGCGTCTCTCCGCAAAGGTCATCATCGCCAGGACGCCAGCAATGTCCTGACGCTGAGCCGTTGCAGCAGAACCCCGTCGAGCGTCGGTACTCGGTGCATGAGGGGTGGCCTCGGTGGATTTGGCGAGGGTGGTTTGACTCATTTTGAGCCTCCTTCTGGATCTCGCGCCCGCCCACTGTGGGAGCCGATGCCCGACCCCGCACGCCAAAGGCGTGCGAAAATCAAGGGGCAGACTCGGCTCCTGCAGGTGCGTCCCGAGCACGAGTGCGTCTGACAATCACTTGCGGGGGTCATCGCAGAGGCGTAGATGGGGCCCTCAGAGCCTCGTTTTCGGGCAGGGCGTTCATTGCACCCTTTGCTGTCGATCACGGAGACCGATTGCATCGGTCCCTGGATTGATTACCTACTCACTCAGTGTCGTCGTCCAGCTGTGATACCCGCCCGACATCCAATTGTAGGACGGCCCAGGGAACAAATAATGCCAACCCAACAAGAACGATGAGGTCCAACGCAAGAGTCGAAATTATCCCGAGGCCGTGGAGTACGCCGATCGCGATCCCAATGGGCACGAGACCCAGGAACACAACCAAGACGGGTGCTGGGATGACTGAGTCTCGCTGCTCACTCACGCGAGACCTGCCGCAATAAGGGCGCTAATTGACACGACGAGTACCCACGCACCCACCAGGGCCACAACTGGCGCCACGAATCGGGACAGGAGGTCCAGCGGCCGAACACGCTCCGACCGACCGGACCACCCCGAAGTTGCCTTAAACCTCACCCATGCAACGGGCACTCCGATCAGCTCGGCCACGATCAATCCACCGAGCACTAGCTTGAGAACTTCCGGCGGCCCGAAGCTGGTAGCGGCTACAGCCAACTGCATCATGCCGCATGTTATGGCATGGCCTCCGGCGGCAAATGCACAATGCGTTCATTTTGCTTCCTAGCGATGTCTCGTCCCGCTTTGATCAGATCAGGTAGGTGCTTACTCACCATCTTACCGGCGCTAGAAACACCTTTGATGATCGTTACCCAATCAGTGAAGGTCTTCGAGAATCGATATGCGGCAGAGCAGTTCTCCACGCCATCGATATTCCACCAGTCCCTCAGCCAAGGACCAACAGTGATGCTTGGGAGGGGTTCGAGCAAGGAGTCTCCGATACCGGTAGAAACATCGCCGATTGGATCGCTTGCTCCATCAGGTAGGAAGCAAAGGGGGCTCCAGCTCAAGGGAGACGCGCATGGATCATCATCTTCATCGCAATCGATCAGGCTCGCGATGCAGAGACCTAAGCCCGTAGGGTCGGTGTAAGTAAGCGGATTGCCTGCGCCGTATGCGTAAGGTTCACGGGTAAGGGCGGCAAGCGGATCTTTCGACATGAATTGCCCGGTCGCGGTGTCATATTGGCGAGCCCGCAGATACTGGAGTCCGCTTTCCGTCGCCGTGTATTGGCCGGCGAACTTGATCGGAGTGCTGCCAGATCCCGAGCTTGCTTCAAGCTCCCCAAAGGGCTCATAGCTAAAAGCGCCTTCAGTCACGCCGGCACTATCCGACAGCATTCGGGTGCTGCCGAGTTGATCGTGATGGTAATAGCTTGGATTTTCTTCCGAATCGATCTGAGCTATGACGATGCCGCCCGGACCGTAGATGAAACTCCGATCCCCGTCACTCAAGAGCCTGGGCAGGCGATGAGACGTGTCCCAGGTCAAGTAACGAACGGTTTCGCCTACCGCATGGGAAGCCGCCAGGCGACTTCCGTCATACGTGAACGATTCATCGATGGATGCTATTTCGCCTTCTTCCGGCCGTTCAACCAAAGTAAGACCCCCGGCCTGGTCGTAGGCATAGCTCGTGGTCGGGCCGCTTTCAGGGGTGGCTTTCGTGCGCTCGCCCACAGCGCTATAGCTATAGGCGACCCCTCCACCTTCTTCTAGCTGGTTGGCGGCGTCGTATTTGTTTACAGCGGTCGGGCTTTTAACGAGATTGTTGCCAGCGTCGAATTCGTATGAACCCGCACTCGATTCGGTCAGACGTCCATTTTGGTCATAGCTGAATTCTTGTTCTGCAGGACCGGGGAGTTCTTGCGTCGTGATTGCCTCGATCTGCGACGCTTTATCACGTGCGTAGTTAATGGACGCCAACGTTTCCCCACCGCTTTCGAATTTCACTTCTTCCATCAGCCCCGTTGGGTTGTATGCGAAATCATCGAGGCGTTCGGTGGCAGCGGGGAAGACGATGCCTTCGAGATTGGAGTCGGCATCGTAAGCAAATCCGATGGTGCCTTCCAGCCAAGCGGTCACGCTTTCCAACCGGCCAGCGTCGTCATAGGTCCGGATGACGCTTTTTCCGTTGGGATAGGTGATTCCAGTCTGCTCATTGGCCAGGTTGTAGTCGTACTCGACCACGTCCCCGTGCCCGTCTTCAGCGCTTATGAGGCGGCCGATTTTGTCGTATTCGAAGCTTGATTCTCCGGTCCCGTCCGTCATGGCCAAGACGTTGCCGTCAGCGTCATATTCGAACGCGACGTCGGGCGTTCCTTCGTCCGAATAATCGATGGCGGTCACGCGATCGGCCGCATCGTACGAATAGGTCGTTTCGAGCTCGTTGAGCCGATCAGGCATTTCAGGAACGTAGTCAAACGGCCGGTTGCCGCATCCAAAAGAGCTGCTTGATGCCTAAATGTGGTGCCCACGAAGCCGGGCTGCCAATTCGACATCGGGCGTTGACAGCGGTAGTGGGCGCTAGAATGCCCTCTGTCGTCAGTGCCCCCGGCGGGATTCGAACCCGCGCCGCGCGGCTTAAAAGGCCGCCGCTCTAACCAACTGAGCTACAGGGGCGTGGGGCAATGGTAGAGCGCGGCGGCGGAACTAGGAAAGCTCGGGCAGCCCCTCCTCGGGAGTCGAGGCCTCGGCGTGGGTGCGGCGGGGGATGCGGCCGGCGCGGCGGGCGGCGTGGCCAGCCTCGACCGCGCCGCGCAGGGCGCGCGCCATCGCCGCCGGGTCCTCGGCGCCGAAGATCGAGCTGGCCGCCATCACCGCATCGCAACCAAGCTCCATTGCCAGGGCGGCGTCGGAGGCGGTGCCGATGCCGGCGTCGAGGACGACCGGGACCTCGGCCTGTTCGGCGAGGATCGCAATGTTGTAGGGGTTGCGGATGCCGGCGCCGGAACCGATCGGCGAGCCGAGTGGCATCACCGCGGCGCAGCCGGCCTGTTCCAGGCGGCGAGCGAGGATCGGGTCGTCGTTGGTGTAGGGGAGGACGGTGAAGCCTTCGCCGACCAGAGTCTCGGCGGCGTCGAGCAGCTCGACCGCGTCGGGGTAGAGGGTGCGGTCGTCGCCGATCGTCTCCAGCTTGATCCACTCGGTCTCGAAGGCCTCACGGGCGAGATGGGCGGTCCGGACCGCGTCGCGGGCGGTGAAGCAGCCGGCGGTGTTGGGCAGGGCGAAGAGGCCGAGCCGGTCGAGCACGTCGAGCACCGAGCCCTTGGCGGCGGGGTCGATGCGGCGCAGGGCGACGGTGACGATCTCGGCGCCGGAGGCCACCAGCGCCTCCTCCATCTGCTCCAGCGAGCGGAAGCCGCCGGTGCCGGCGATCAGCCGCGAGGACCACTGGCGGCCGCCCAGCTCCCAGGTCTCGGCGCCGCCCTGGATCGCGGCGAGCACCTCGACGCTGTGGCCCTCGGCCAGCGGGGTCGCGGGCCACTCGGAGCGCGGCACGACCTCGCCGTCGAGGGCGACGGCGACCCCGCGCGCCTCGGCGCCGGCGCCGCTCTCGCGCACCGCGTCGGCGAGCGTCGCGCCGGCCGGCAACTCCAGCGGCTCGCCGTTCAGCTCGATCTTCATGCCGGCACCCCCTCGAGCTGCTCGGCGAGCAGGTTCGCGGCCAGCGGCGCCAGCAGGATGCCGTTGCGGTAGTGCCCGGTCGCCCAGAGCAGGCCGTCGACGCCGCTGGGGCCGATCCGCGGCAGGTTGTCCGGCGTCCCGGGGCGCAGCCCGGCGGTCGCCTCGATCAATTCCATCTCCGCCACCTCGGGCAGCAGGCGGTAGGCCTCGCGCAGCAGCTCGTGAACGCCGCCCGCGGTCACCGTCGTGTCGAAGCCCTGCTCCTCGACCGTGGCGCCGGCGATCAGGCGGCCGTCGGGGCGGGGCACCAGATAGATGCGCTCCGAGGCGACGATCCGCCGGCAGAGCGGTACGCCCTCGCGCGAGCGCAGCTCGAGGATCTGGCCCTTGACCGGGCGCACCGGTGGGCGGGCGCGCTCCGGCAGCCACTGCACCCACCCCGACCAGGCGCCTGCGGCGAGGACGACGGCGCTGGCGCGCAGCTCCTCGCCGCCCTCGGTGCGCACGCCGGCGATCCGCTCCCCGTCGAAGAGCGCCGCCTCCACCTCGGTTCCGGTCAACACCTCCACCCCCTGCTCGGACTCGAGCGCCGCCAGCAGCGCCGCGGCCAGCGCGCGCGGGTCGATCGAACCCTCCTCGGGTGCGTGGACGCCGCCGTTGAACGACGGCGTCAGGCCGGGCTCGAGCTCGCGGCAGCGGCGCGGCGGCAACCACTCGGCGCCGAGGCCGAGCGAGCGCTGGAGCTCGTGCACGCGCCGCAGCTCCGCCGCCTCGTCGCGGTCGAGCGCGATGTGCAGGGCGCCGTCGCGACGGTAGCCGGTCGAGATGCCGCTTGCCCTCTCCAGCTCGGCGACGAAGTCCGGGTAGAGCTCGGCCGCGGCCAGGTTCATCTTCAGCAGCTCCGGCTCGCCGAAGGCGAGCTCGCCGACCGGCGCCAGCATCCCGGCGGCGACCCGCGTCGCCCCCGCCGGCGGCTGCGCCCTCTCCACCACCGCGACGCGGGCGCCGCGCCGCGCCGCGCGCCAGGCGCAGGCGAGACCGATGACGCCGCCGCCGACGATCACCGCGTCGTAGCTCCGCGAGGCGCGGGAAACTGCCATGCAGGACAATTTAGAGGCATGAGCTTGGCACCACCCGAGGCCCACGGCCCACTGCGGCGCGAGCGGCTGCGCACCGCGCGGCTCTACTTCGTCTGCGAGGCGCTTCCCGGCGGGCGCGAGCCGGAGGCGCTGCTCAACGCCGCGCTGGGCGGCGGCGTCGACATCGTCCAGCTGCGCGAGAAGGAGCTGACGCGCGACGAGATCGAGCGCTCGGCGCGGACCTTCCGCCGCCTCTGCGACACCTACAGCGCCCTCTTCATCGTCAACGACGACCCGTACCTGGCCCAGACCTGCGACGCCGACGGGGTCCACCTCGGCCAGGACGACATGCCGGTCGAGCAGGCGCAGGGAGATCCTGGGACCGGAGGCGATCATCGGCCTCTCCACCCATTCTGAGGAGCAGCTCGCGGCGAGCGCGGAGCAGCCCGTGGACTACGTCAGCGTCGGGCCGATCTGGGAGACGCCGACCAAAGAGGGACGGCCCGGGGTCGGGCTGGGCCTGGTCGAGCACGCGGCCGCCAACGCCCCCCATCCCTTCTTCGCGATCGGCGGCATCGACGCCGGCAACGCCAGTGAGGTCGTCGCCGCCGGGGCGCGGCGGCTCGGCGTCGTGCGGGCGATTCGCGACGCCCAGAACCCGGCTGCGGCGGCTGCGGCGCTGCGCGGCGCCCTCGCCGCGGTCGGGGAGGCGGCGCCCGGTGCCTGAGCGTTCCGGCGCGCCGCACAAGCGCAAGCAGCGCGGCGGCGGTCCGACGCCGCGCGAGCGGATGGAGCGCGGCTACGCCCGCGCCGAGCAGCGCAACCAGGAGGTGCGGGAGAGCCTCGAGCCCCTGGCCGAGGGCGAGCGGCCGCTGGTGGTGACGATCGGCGCCGTCGTCGCCGGCCTGATCGCGCTCTCGATCCTCGCCGGCTACCTCGCCGGGGTCGAGGTCGAAGGCGACAAACCGCGCCTCACCCAGGTCCTCGCCCCGGCGCTGATCATGGGGGTGATGGCCTGGGGCATGTGGCGGGCCCGCTACTGGGCGGTGCTCGGCTTCCAGCTGCTGCTCGTCTTCCTCATCTTCAGCGCCGTCTTCGGCCTCGCCGTGCAGGCCTCGAGCGTGGCGGAGTTCGCCGCGACCCTGGGCCTGCTCGCCGTCACCGGCACCTTCTTCTTCTTCATGGTCAAGGCGATGGCGCGGATTCAGATGCCCAGCCGCCCACCGCGCAGCTAACCGCATCGCGTGGTCCCTCAGTCACGCAATACGTGATTAAGGAACCACGATCTGGGGTTCTATAGGCTCAGAACCTCTTGGCTGAATCGTTCGACACGATCGTCATCGGCGGGGGCCCGGGCGGGTACGTCGCCGCGATCCGCTCGGCCCAGCTGGGCAAGAAGACCGCCGTGGTCGAGCGCGACAAACCCGGGGGGCGCTGCCTCAACTACGCCTGCATCCCGGCCAAGACCGTCCTCCATACCGCCGAGCTCTACGACCAGGCGCGCAACTGCGCCGAGCTGGGCGTAGTCGTCGAGGGCGCCTCGATCGACTGGGACGCGCTGGGCAAGCGCCGCGCCGCCGTCTCCGACTCGCTCTCGAGCGGCGTGAAGATGCTCTGGGACAAAAACAAGGTGACCTGGATCGAGGGCGACGGCTCGCTCACCGCCGAGGGCAACGTCAAGGTGGGCGACGAGGTCCACGAGGCGGGCGCCGTGGTGCTCGCCACCGGCTCGACCGCGCTGCCGATCCCCGGGGTCGAGTTCGGCGAGCGCGTGCTCGACACCTGGGGCGCCTGGTCGCTGCCCGAGCAGCCGACGAAGATCGCCGTGGTCGGCGCCGGCGCCTCGGGCTGCGAGATCGCCTCCGCCTACGGGCGCTTCGGCACCGAGGTGCTGCTGATCGAGATGCTCGACCAGATCCTTCCCGCCGAGGACAAGGACATGGCGCGGGTGGTCGAGCGGGCCTTCAAGAAGCAGAACATCACGATCTCCACCGGCACCCCGGTCGAGAACGTCGAGGCCGGCGGCAACTCGGTGAAGTTCACCTACGGCGGCGAGCTCCGCCGAGGTCGACTACCTCTGCATCGCCGGCGGCCGCGGCGCCGACGTCGAGGGGCTCGGGCTGGAGGCGGCCGGGGTCGAGCTGGAGGAGAACGGCAAGGTCAAGGTCGACGAGTTCGGCCGCACCTCCAACCCCAAGGTCTACGCGATCGGTGACCTGGTCAACGCCAAGGCGCTCGCCCACAAGGCCTCCGAGGAGGGCGTCGTCGCGGTCGAGCACGCCGCCGGCGCCGAGACCCATCCGGTCGACCAGAAGCTGGTCGCCGGCGCCACCTTCTGCCACCCGCAGGTCGCCAGCGTCGGCCTGACCGAGGCGGCGGCGAAGGAGGCGGGGCACGACGTCAAGGTCGGCAAGCTGAAGCTCGGCGGGGTCGGCGGGGCGACCGTCTACGACGACAAAGACGGCCTGGTCAAGCTCGTCGTCGACTCCAAGTACGGCGAGATCCTCGGCGCCCACATCGTCGGCAACCGGGCCTGCGACATGATCGCCGAGCTGGTCGCGACGATGGCGCTGGAGGGCGGCTACCAGGAGCTGGCGCGGATCGTCCATCCGCACCCGACGATCTCCGAGGCGATCCTCGACGCGGCCCGCGCAGTCGATGGCTGGGCGACCCACGCTTAGCGCCTAGAGCGACCTTCTACTTCGACCTCGGCTCGCCCTACGCGTACCTGACCGCGGAGCGGATCAGCGGCCTCTTCACCGACGCCGAGCTGGAGCAGCCGGAGTGGCAGCCGATCCTGCTCGGCGGCCTGTTCCAGCGCTTCGGCCGCGACTCCTGGGCGAACGGGCCGGGGCGCGAGGACGGGATCGCCGAGGTCGAGCGGCGCGCCGCCGACTACGGCCTGCCGCGGATCGTCTGGCCCGAGCCCTGGCCGGGCAACACGCTGTTCGCGATGCGCGCCGCGACCTTCGCCAAGCAGACCGGCCGCACCGTCTCCTTCGCCCTCGCCGCCTTCCGCCAGGCGTTCGCCGCCGGCCGCGACCTGACCGAGCACGACAACGTCCTGATCGCCGCCGCCGCCTGCGAGCTGCACCCCAACGCGGTGCGTCAAAGCGGCTGGCACCGAAAGCGTCAAGGGCGCCCTGCGCGAGGCGACCGACCGGGCCGCCGAGCTGGGCGTGATCGGGGTCCCCTCGCTGGTCGTCGGCGGCGAGGTCTTCTGGGGCGACGACCGGCTCGAGGAGGCGGTCGAGGCCGCGAGCTAAGGTCGGCCTCGATGGCCGATCTCCCCGACGCCACCACCTGTTACGAGCTGCTCGCGCGGATGGCCCTGATCCGCCGCTTCGAGGAGGAGGCCGGGCGGCAGTACCAGCGGGCGAAAGCCGGGCGGCTTCCTGCACCTGGGGATCGGCGAGGAGGCGACGATCGTCGGCACGACCTCGGTGATGCGCGACGAGGACTACCTGATCGGCACCTACCGCACCCACGGCCACGCGATCGCCCGCGGCACCGAGCCGAAGCGGGTGATGGCGGAGCTGTTCGGCCGGGTCGACGGGACCAGCGGCGGCCGCGGCGGCTCGATGCACATCTTCGACCGCGAGAAGCGCTTCATGGGCGGCTACGGCGTGGTCGGCGGCAACCTGCCGATCGCCGCCGGCCTCGCCCTCTCCTCCGAGTACAAGGGCGAAGACGCGGTCACCGTCTGCATGTTCGGCGACGGCGCCTCCAACACCGGCAACTTCGGCGAGACGATGAACCTGGCGGCGCTCTGGCAGCTGCCGGTCTTCTTCCTGGTCGAGAACAACCTCTACGGGATGGGGACCTCGGTCGAGCGCCACTCCGCCCAGACCGACCTCTCGAAGAAGGCCGAGGGCTACGGCATCACCGGCGAGCGGATCGACGGGATGGACGTGCTCGCGGTGCGCGAGGGGGTCGCCGAGGGGATCCGCGCAGGCCCGCGAGGAGCGCCGCCCGACGATGCTCGAGGCCTTCACCTACCGCTACCGCGGCCACTCCGCCGCCGACCCCGAGGTGTACCGCGAGCGCGAGGAGGTCGAGGAGTGGCAGGAGAAAGACCCGATCGAGGCCTTTGCCCGGCGCTGCGTCGAGGCCGGCGTGCTGGGCGAGCGCGAGGTGCAGGAGGTGCGCGACAAGGCCGAGCGGCAGGTGGTGGAGGCGGTCGAGTTCGCCGACGCCTCGCCCGAGCCGGCGCTCGACACCCTCTACGAAAACCTCTACGTGCTCGACAGCGACGCCGGCTGGTACGCGGTCGACGAGCGCAGCCCCGAGCCGCACCGCGGCGAGCGCGAGGAGGAGCACATGCCGGAGGCGGCGCGCGAGCTGGCCGAGGCCGGAGCCGCCTACGCCGGCCAGCCCGACGGGCCGCGGCCCAACCCAGCCGAGCACGGCGACGCCCAGGAGGGGATCGAGCCGGAGGTCGCCGAAGAGGGCGACGATTCGCCGGTCGCCGAGGAGGTCGGAGGACCTGATGGCGACGCTGCGGATGCGCGAGGCGCTGCGCGACGCGATGGCGGAGGAGATGCGCCGCGACGAGGCGGTCTTCGTGATGGGCGAGGACGTCGGCGTCTTCCAGGGCGCCTTCAAGGTGACCGAAGGGCTGCTGGAGGAGTTCGGCGAGCGGCGGGTGCGCGACACGCCGATCTCCGAGAACACGATCGTCGGCACCGGAGTCGGCGCGGCGATGGCGCGGGCTGCGGCCGGTGGTCGAGCTGATGACGGTCAACTTCTCGCTGCTGGCGCTGGACCAGATCGTCAACCACGCCGCGGCGATCCCCTACATGTTCAACGGCCAGGTGCGGGTGCCGCTGGTGATCCGCATGCCGGGCGGCGGCGGGCACCAGCTCGGCCCCACCCACTCGCACAGCTTCGAGGCCCTCTACCTGCAGGTGCCGGGGCTGCTCGTCGCCTGCCCCTCGACCCCGGCCGACGGCAAGGCGCTGCTGAAGGCGGCGATCCGCGACGACAACCCGGTGATCTTCATCGAGCACGAGAGCCTCTACGGCAGGCGCGGCGAGGTCGCCGACAATGGCGACGCGGAGGTGCTGCGCTTCGGCGAAGCGGCGGTTCGGCGCGAGGGCTCCGACGTGACGATCGTCGGCATCCTGAAGATGGCGCACGTCGCCGAGGACGCGGCGCGGGCGCTGGCGAACGAGCACGGGGTCGAGGCCGAGGTGATCGACCCGCGCACCCTGCGCCCGCTCGACCTCGACACGATCCTCGAGTCGGTGCGCAAGACCAACCGGGCGGTGATCGTCGAGGAGGGCTGGCCGCACGGCGGCGTCGGCGCCAACCTGGCGACGCTGATCACCGAGCAGGCCTTCGACCACCTCGACGCGCCGGTGCAGCGGGTGACCGGCGCCGACGTCCACATGCCGTACTCGAAGCGGCTCGAGCAGGCGGCGATTCCGCACGAGGAGCACGTCGTGCAGGCAGCATTGGCTGCGTTGGAGGGGAGCTTGTGATGGGAGGGTCGGGGGTGTCTTGCCGGTTGCCCATCACCGCCTTCGGCGGTGAAATCTGGTGCCGCTTCGCGGCTGGAGCCACCCTGCCGGGGCCGCTTCGCGAGGCACCGTCGAGACACCCCCGACCCTCCCTCCTGGGCGCACTCAAAGGGGCCACCAATGGCTGACGTGGTTATGCCGAGGTTGTCTGACTCGATGGAGGAGGGGACTGTTCTTCAGTGGCTGAAGAAGGTCGGCGATGAGATCGCGGTTGGCGATGAGCTGGTCGAAATCGAGACGGACAAGGCCAACATGGCCTATGAATCCGACACCGCCGGGACGCTGTCGGAGATCTTGGTTCAAGAGGGTGAGACGGTTGCGATCGGGACGCCGATTGCGCGGGTTGGCGATTCGGGCGAGGGTTCGGATGCTTCACCCGCGGGTCCTGTCGGCGCAGGGGACCCACCTCCCCCTGCGGTAGCTAAAGCTTCCTCGGGGGAGGTCCCCCCTACGCCGCCACCCGCGGGTGAGGCGTCTGAGTCGCAGGCTCAGACCGCGGAGGCGACCGCCCCGGCGAATGGCGACGGGCACCGGCCGAAAGCTTCACCGTTGGCGCGTCGCCTGGCTAAAGAGCAGGGCCTCGACCTGAGCCAGCTTCACGGTTCGGGTCCCGGCGGCCGGATCGTCAAAGCGGACGTCGAGAAGGCTTCTTCCGCGGGTGACGCGGTGGCGGGGGTCCCTCATGGCGGAGGAGACCGCGAAGCGGGATCCGAGCACATGGGGGAAGCCACCGCGGCAGGCCCCGCGGCTGAGACGGCCAAGGGCCATACCTCTTACGAAGACCTCTCGAAGACTCAGCAGGTCATCGCCCGCCGCATGGCGGAGTCGAAGGCGACTGCGCCGCACTTCTACCTGCGGGCGTCGGTCGACATGAGCCAGGCGGTCGAGGGGCGGGCGAAGCTCAAGGCGCTGGCCCGCGAGGACTCCGTCGTGCCGTCGTTCAACGACATGGTGGTCAAGGCCTGTGCGCTGGCGCTGCGCGAGCACCCGCGCGCCAACGGCGCCTACCGCGACGGGCGCTTCGAGCTCTACTCGCGGGTCAACGTCGGCGTCGCGGTGGCGGCGGAGGACGCACTCGTCGTCCCCACCCTCTTCGACGCCGACCGCAAGGGGCTGCGGCAGCTCGCCTCTGAGGCGCGGACGCTGGCCCAGCGGGTGCGCGACGGCGAGATCACGCCGCCGGAGCTCTCCGGCGCCACCTTCACCGTCTCCAACCTGGGGATGTACGGGATCGACGGCTTCTCCGCCGTGATCAACCCTCCGCAGGCGGCGATCCTCGCCGTCGGTGCGATCGAGGAGCGGCCCGTGGTCCGCGACGGCGAGATCTCCACCGCCCACCTGATGCAGGTCGACCTCGCCTGCGATCACCGCATCCTCTACGGCGCGCCAGCGGCCGAGTTCCTGGCCCGCGTCAGGACGCTGCTCGAAGAGCCGCTCGCGCTCGCGCTCTAGCCGGTCGCTACTCGTCCGCGCAGACGCGCTGCCTGCCGAGCAGGGCGTCGGCGCTGAGATCGGTGCTGACGTGGAGGGAGCCGGGGCTCGCCAACTCGACCTGCGTCCAGCGGCCCCACGACCGCAGGCAGGTGCCGGGCGGCCCGGCGACGGTCCAGTAGGGGCTGAAGTGGATGCGGAGCAGGAAGCGCCCGGGGCGGGGCGCCCGCAGGTCGAACCAATCGGCGCCGATCGAGGTGAGCTGGGCCGGGCGGTCGACCAGCCCCTGGGCGTCGCGCACGGCGAACAGGCGCCACTCGGCATTGCGCCAGATCGGCTCGAGGTAGGGCAGGCCACGACGGATCAGGGCGGCCTCGTGGTGGGCGAGGTAGTCGAGCGGCGCGCGCGGCAGGGCGACATAGCTGACGCCGTTGGCGTGCAGCCAGGTGCGGTAGGCAGCCGGCGATAGGCCCGAGCGGAAGAGGTGCAGTTCGTCGGACTCGAGCTGGCGCAGCCAGCCGCGCGCCAGCAGGAACTGCGGGGTCATGTAGTAGACCTCCCAGCGGTCCTGGGTCGGCGGGATCTCGATCCTCACCGGGGCGCTGCCGGTGCGCGCGTCGAGCGCGGCGAGCAGCGGCGTGTAGAAGTCGCGCTGGACCGAGGGGTCGCCGGACGCGCGCGAGACGTCGCGCACGGCGCCCTGCCACTGCCAGTAGAGGAGCGGCAGCGCCAGCAGGACCAGCAGCAGGCGCCGCCGGGGCCCGGTCAGGCCGAGCGCCAGCAGCGCGCCGGCCGCGAGGTTGCTGAGGCGGGCGACGTTGCCCCCGATCGGGTTGGGAATGACGAAGACGACGAAAGAGACCGCCGCGTAGACCGCGACGCCGAGGCGCAGCAGGCGCTCGCGGCGCGGCAGCGCAACCAGCACGAGCAGGGACACGGCAAGCGTCCCGGCCACGCTCGAGAGGACGAACGGCTCCGGGCCGGTCATCGGGAAGGCACGGGCCATGATCGCGATCGGCGCGGCTGCGGAGACGGCGAGGACGACGCCCCGGCGGGGGTCGCGGGCGAGGAAGAGCGTCGCCCCGATCAGCATCAGGAAGAAGCCGGCCACCGGGCTGGCAAAGGACGTCGCAGCCGCCAGGGGCGCGGCGAGGAGGAGCCGGCGACTGTCGAGGGCGAGGAGGGCGGCGAGGGCGATCGCGACACCGAGGGCGAAGGTCAGGCGGCCGCTGAGCAGCATCGCGATCATCCCCGCTCCGAACCAGAGGGTGGCGAGGCGGGCGGGGGTGCCGTAGTGGCGACGTGCCAGCAGGCCGAAGAGGCCGGTGGCGACGAGCGCGGCGAGGCCGCCCGTCGCCGTGGCGCCGATGGTGGCGCCGAGCGGCGGGAAGATGAGGCTGTAGCCGAGCAGGTAGTGGCCGCCGTACCAGTAGTTGTTCCAGGCGAGGAAGCCATGCGAGGCGAAGAGCTCGGTGCGGAACAGCTGCGCGGCGAGGTCGACGCTCGGCGGTCGCAGCGCGACGTAAGCGATCGCGGCGAAGAGGACCGGCATGAAGACGCCCACCCAGGGCAGCCAGGCGCGCGTACTCGCCGCCAGGCGACCGCCCGCGTCGGGCGCGAGCGTCGGGGCGGGGTCTAGGCCTGGGTATCGCAAGCGGTCGATCGTCATCTGCGGAGTGCCTTCCCTCGGCCGTGCAACGATTTCAAGGATGAGCGATGGAATCCTGGTGGTGCGGTGCGGCCTCGTAGCCTACGAGGAGGCGCTGGTCGCCCAGCGCTGGCTCGAGGATGCGCGGCAGGAGGGCGAGGTGCCGGACGTGCTGCTGCTGCTCGAGCACCCCCCCGTCTACACGCGCGGGCGCCGCTCCAGCCCGGAGGAGCTGCCGATGCAGCGCGAGTGGTACGAGCTGCAGGGGATCGAAGTCCACGACACCGACCGCGGCGGCCGGGTCACCTATCACGGGCCGGGGCAACTGGTCGCCTACCCGATCGTCTCGCTGAAGCCCTACGGCGACGACGTCCACGAGTACGTGCGGCGCCTGGAGCGGGTGGCGATCGGGGCGCTGGCGGCGCACGGCGTCGCGGCCCGGACGATCGAGGGGCTGACCGGGGTCTGGACCGAGGGCGAGCCGCCCGGCCCCGAGGCGGGCCCTGGCGCGGCGCGCAAGATCGGCTCGATCGGGGTACACGTGAGCCGCGGCGTCACCACGCACGGGCTGGCGATCAACGTCAACAACGACCTGCAGCCGTTCGAGTGGGTCGTCCCCTGCGGGATCGACAACTGCCGCGTCACCTCGCTCAGCCGCGAGCTGGGCGCCGAGCAGGACCTCGACGCCTTCGGCAACACCGTGATCGAGCGCTACGCCGAGGTCTTCGAGCGGACGCCCACCACAACCGAGCCGGCGGCCCTGGGGCTCGACAGCGCTAGGCTCGGCGTCGCATGACGGGCCCAGCCGAGACGACCGCCGCGCCGAGCGAAACGACCGAGCGCGTTCACGTCACCCGCTCACGCGCCAAGCCGGGTGGCGCCGCCGCCGACGGCGAGGGCGCCGTCCCCTTCCGCCGCGCCCGCAAGCCGCCCTGGCTGAAGGTGCCGGCGCCGGGCGGGCCGACCTACCGGCGGCTGAAGGCGGAGATCGGCGGCGAGGGCCTGCACACCGTCTGCGAGGAGGCCAACTGCCCCAACGTCGGCGAGTGCTGGGAGCGCGGCACGGCGACCTTCATGATCCTCGGCGACGTCTGCACCCGCCGCTGCGGCTTCTGCAACGTGCAGACCGGGGTGCCCACCTGGAACGACCCGCTGGAGCCGCTGCGCGTGGCCAACCAGGTGAAGCGGATGGGGCTGCGCCACGCGGTCGTCACCTCGGTCGACCGCGACGACCTGCCCGACTACGGGGCAAGCGCCTTCGTCGGCACGATCCGCTCGATCCGCATGCAGGCGCCCGGCTGCAAGGTCGAGGTCCTCACCCCCGACTTCCGCGGCCAGGAGATGCCGCTGGCGAAGGTGATCCACGAGCGCCCCGACGTCTTCAACCACAACGTCGAGACGGTGCCGCGGCTCTACCCGAAGGCCCGCCGCGGCTCCAAGTTCCTGCGCTCGGCGCGGGTGCTGCGGATGGCGAAGGAGATGGGCGGCGCCGGCGTCGTCACCAAGTCAGGCCTGATGGTCGGCCTCGGCGAGTCCTTCGGGGAGATGATCGAGACCTTCGGCCTGCTGCGCGAGCACCGCGTCCAGGTGCTGACCGTCGGCCAGTACCTGCGGCCGACCGAGAACCACCTGCCGGTGGAGCGTTACTGGCACCCGGAGGAGTTCGAGGCGCTCGAGCGCGAGGCCTACGCGCTGGGCTTCGAGTCGGTCGCCTCCGGTCCCCTGGTCCGCTCCAGCTACCACGCCGATCAGAACCTGCCGGGGACGGTCGAGCGGCCTACAATCTCTGCAGCGGGGCCATAGCTCAGCTGGAAGAGCGCCGCCTTTGCAAGGCGGAGGTCGCCGGTTCGAGCCCGGCTGGCTCCATTACCCGGCCTACGACGCGGCGAAGGAGTCCGCGCTCGACGCCTCGGCGAGCTGACCATCGGGCGGCGCCGGGGGTGACCCACCGGAAATGGTCAGGTTTTCGAGGATCTCGACGAGGAGCGACTCTACGGCGGCGAAATTGGTGCTGGCGGCAGTCGCAGTTGCCGTATAGCCGCGCGAATTCTCGGCATAGTAGAGCTGCACCTGCGTTACCTCTGCTTCTTCGGGCGGTTCCCAGGCGAAGCGCCGCACGTATCCCGGTCGTCCGCCCATCATGCGCATCGACTCGAAGGCGAACTCGCGGTATCCGCGAAACTCCCTACGCAGGAGTTCCCCCTGGATGTTGGCGTAGCTCTCGGAGTCGATGTTGGGGTCGAGTGGCTCGCTGGAGAAGATGACGTTCGCTTGAAGCTCGCGGGTCAGGAAGGTATGGGACTCTTTCCACTGCCAGTCCTCCGGGATGGTCGCACCCAATTGGCCGGTCACCTTCTGCAATTGGCCGGTCACCTTCTGCATTTGCATAGTCCACCCTTCCTTCGACCTGATTGCGCAAAGTCACTTCATCACTTAGGGTCAGTGAGCATATCGTCATGCTCGACGATCCACCGAAAAGCGCACTGGAGAACGAGGCCGAGGAGCTCTTGAGCGCTGGCCAGTTTGGGGCAGCCGCGGCAAGATACGAGCAACTCGTCCAGGAACACGGCAACGTGCCCCGCCTGCTGGTTGGTTGGGCAAAGGCCCTGATCGGAGATGGCAGGCTCGAAGCCGCGGACCAAAAGCTGAGCGCGGCGATCGCGGCGGGCCCCACCAATAGCGAGGCCTACGTCATCAAGGCCTCCATGCTGGCGGGTCGCGACCTGATGGACGAAGCGCTCGCGATCTACGAACAGGGAAGCGAGTTCATCGACGAGCCCGACTTCTACGTGCGCTGGGGCAACCTCCTGACCCAGATGAAGAAATACGAGCAGGCACGCTGGCGGTTCACGCGGGCGATCTCGATCGACGATCAGCATGTGCCCTCATACCTGGCGCTGGGCGAGGTTCTGCTCGCGCTCGACCTCCCAGGGGAGGCGGCCAAGCAGTTCCGCCACGTCGCCACGGAACTGGAAAAGACCAATGGAGCGGCGTTCAGCGGCTGGGCGGACGCCCTCCTCGCCACATACAAACCCGATCTAGCGGTCGAGAAGCTCGAGCGAGCGATCGAACTGGACGGCGCCAGCGCAGCATCGATCGACCACTGGCTCGATATTGCCGACATCCGGCACGAACAGAACCAGTATGCCGAGGCTCTCACCGCCAGCCGAGCGGCCATGGACCTGGAGAAAAGTGGCACCTCTGCCACCCAGAAATACCGTTCGCGCCATCGTGCGGCTGTAGCGGCGGTCGCGATGAACCTGCCCAAGGCCGCGCTGGCGTACAGCGACAAGGGCTTCGAGGTACTCGCTCGATCCGGGAGCGACCCCGCCGCCGAGGCATCGTTCCACTTCGCCACCGGCGCCGCCCGCACGATGCTGAGGCAGTACGGCGAGGCCATCATCAGCTACGAGCGTGCGGCCGCCTTCGATGCGTTCGCCATCCACTCGACCAATGCGATCGCCGCGATCCTCGCGGCGCAGGGCAGGTATTCCGAAAGCTGGCAGGAATTGGCGCGGCTGGGCGAGGCCCTCGAACGCGTCGAACGGCTGCCCGCCAGCGCTCTGGACGACGAACAGTGGCTTGCCTACGGCACCGGGCAGCTCTGGTTCGAGGATCTCGACAAGGCGCAGACCGCCTTCGAAAGCGCAGTCAAAACAGCCCCGAGGAACCCGAACGCCTGGGCGAAGCTGATGATCCTCTGCCTGGCACGCTGCGAACAGAAGGTGGATAAGGAGAGTGACTGGAAATGGCGCGCCTACGACGCATATTGCAAGGCGATTCCGCTGCTCGAGGTGCAGGTCGATACCTCGAAGTTCGCCGAGCCATTCGTCGCCCTCGGCCTGCTGCATCTGTCGATGGAGGAGCTTGACAAAGCGAAGCCTCAATTCGAAAAGGCGCTGGCGCTGGACAGGAGCTCGATGATCCCGTTCGCCGCTCTCGGCCTGATCGAGCTACGACGCGGCAGGCACACGCGGGCGATCGAGCAGTTCAATTCAGCGCTGGTGCGCGAGCCCGACAACCTGACCGTCAAGTGCTATCTCGCCGATGCTTACTTTCAACTCGGCCGCCACGGCGCCGCCCTCGACGCCTACGAAGACGTGCTGCGCGTCGCCCCCGACAACGTCGGCGCCCGCATGGGCGCGGGAGAGAGCCTGATAGAGCTCGCCGAGAACTCGGGCGACGATCTGCTCTACGCGGATGCGGCAGTCCACCTGGGCAAAGCGATCGACCTCGCACACTCGGTCAAACCGGGATGCCCGAACAGCACAGGTTCCACCGGTCTCGGAGTGCGTCAGTGGGCCGATCTGTACTACGCGCACGGCTACGTGCAGGTGAAGCTCTACGAGACCGAGGTGGAGACCAGAGTGGGTCCACCGTCGCGGTCGATGCGCAAGCACCTCAACCGTGCTCGCAACGATTTCGAGGCCGCCGCAAGAACCAAAGTGAACTCACACCGGGCAGAACGCGCCGTGACTGCCATCCGCAAGCACACGAAAAGGCTCTCCCCCGGCATGCTCACGGAGATTTATGCGCCGTTCGCGGTGGTCGCGATCGCCTCGGTCCTGCTCATTACCGTGCAGATCGCCTTCTTCTCCGGCGAGAGCCTCTTTGCGGACGGCAAGAACGCGGTCCCCTACACCACTCTCACCCTCGCTCTCCTGGTTACCATCGCCGCGGGCTTCTACCTGCCCCAGGTGCTGAAGTTGAAACTCGGTGGGATCCAGCTGGAGAAGACCGCCTCGCAGCTCGGGGAAAGCGGCGGCCTGAACGTGCCCCGCCACCCGTTCCAGGCGAACCTGCACGCGATCTTCGAACCAACCGTTCCGCGCAGCCGCATGCTCGAGCAGGGGGGATCCGGAGGCGACCCGGGATCGCCCAGCCATGCAAGGAAGGGCTTGGATCCGGACACGCCTTTCAGCATCTGGGGATACTGATTCCGAATGGAAGCCGCGGTTCGTCCGACCGCTCAGCGGATTACGGCTCGTTTGTAGCGGTTGACCGAGAGGGCGGCGAAGACGGCGGCTATGCCGATCGACCAGAGAGCCGCGCCCCAGACGTTGTTGCCGGCGGGGGCGCCCAGCCAGAGGGCGCGCATCGCGTCGACCGTGATCGTGAAGGGGTTGACTTCGGCGAAGGCCTGCAGCGTGGCGGGCATCGAGTCCACCGGGACGAAGGCCGAGGAGATGAAGGTGAGCGGGAAGATGATGATGAAGCCGAACGCCTGCGAGGACTCCGGTGAGGACGAGACCAGCCCGACGAAGGCGAAGACCCAGGAGAAGGCGTAGCCGAAGAGCAGCATCAGGCCGATCCCGGCGATGACGTCGATCGCCGGGGCGCCGAAGGAGAAGCCGGCGATCAGGCCGACGACGATCATGATCGCCAGTGAGATCGAGTTGGTGGCGATGTCGGCGAGGGTGCGGCCGGCGAGCACCGCCCCGCGCGACATCGGCAGCGAGCGGAAGCGATCGACCAGCCCAGTCTTCAGGTCCTCGGAGAGGCCGAGCGCGGTGACGAAGCCGCCGAACGACATCGTCTGCACGACGATCCCCGGGATGAGGAAGTCGACATAGCTGTAGCCGGGGGTGCTGATCGCGCCGCCGAAGACGTAGACGAAGAGCAGCACGAACATGACCGGCTGCACGGTGAAGGAGAGCAGCAGGTCGGGCGCGCGCGGGATCCGCAGGATGCTGCGCCTCGCCAGGACCAGCGTGTCGGCAATGCTGTTGCGGATGCCCCCCACGGTCACCGGTCATCCCCACCGAGCTCGCCGCCGTCCTCGGCTTCGCTTGCCGCGCGCCCGGTAAGACCGAGGAAGACGTCGTCCAGGGTCGGGCGGTGCATCGCCACGTCATCGACCCCGATCCCGGCCTCGTCGAGCCGGCGCACGGCGGCGGCGATGGTCCCCTGGCGTTGCTCGACCGGGTAGCAGAGGGTGCCGCCGGGCAGAACGCTCGGCGGCTCGGTGACGAGCGGCTCGAGGGCGGCGGTCGCGGCGTCGGCCTGGCCGCGGTCTTCGAGAGTCAGGTCGAGCCGCTCGCCGCCGAAGCGGTCCTTGAGCTCGTCCGAGGTCCCCTCGGCGAGCAGGCGGCCGCGGTCGATGACGGCGATGCGGTCGGCGAGCCGATCGGCCTCGTCGAGGTACTGGGTGGTGAGCAGGACGGTGGTCCCTTTCGCCACGCGGTCTTCGATCATCTCCCAGAGGTCGATGCGGCTGCGCGGGTCGAGGCCGGTGGTCGGCTCGTCGAGGAAGAGGACCGGCGGGCGGGCAACTAGGGCGGCGGCGAGATCGAGGCGGCGGCGCATCCCGCCCGAGTAGGTGCGGACCAGGCGGGCGGCTGCGTCGGAGAGCCCGAATCGCTCCAGCAGCTCGGCGGCGCGGCGGCGCGGCTCGCCCTTGGGCAGGTGGTAGAGGCGCCCGACCATCTCCAGGTTCTCCGCGCCCGTGAGGTTTTCGTCGACCGCCGCGTACTGGCCGGCGAGGCCGATCCTCGCCCGCAGGGCCGCCGCATCGTGATTGACGTCGAGGCCGGCGACGCGGGCGCTGCCGCCGTCAGCCTGGAGCAGCGTGGCGAGGATGCGGACGGCGGTCGTCTTGCCAGCCCCGTTGGGGCCGAGCAGGCCGAGCACGCTGCCGGCAGGTGCGCGCAGGTCGACACCGTCGAGGGCCCGCACCTTGCCGTAGGACTTGCGGAGGCCGCTGGCCTCGATCGCCGCGTCAGCTGGCATCGGCGGAATCTATACGCGCCGATTGGACGAGCTCAGTCGTCGAAGTCGAAGTCCTTGGGAGGCTTCTGCTCGAACCAGAGCTGGTCGTCCTCGGGGGCCTCCTCGAGGAAGTCCGGCGTCTCCTCGAGCACGTCCTCTTCGCGGCCCGGCGGCGGACGCTCCTCATCCTCCGGATCGTCCTCGTACTCGACCTCCTCCTCCGCCTCGACGTCGCCCTCTACCTCGAACACGGCCTTCTCGTCGTCCTCGACCTCGCTCGGCCCCTCCAGCGCCTGGTCGAGCTCGTCGGAGAGCCGCTTCTCGTCCCAGAAGTCGTCGTCCTCTTCGTACTCCTCGTCCTCGGCGTCGTCCTCCTCGGACGGAGCCTCGGGCTGGGCGGAGGAGAGCTCCTCCTCGACGTCGTACATCTCGGTCGGCTGCTCGGCGATCGCCTCCCGCTCCTCGGTGGTGGGACCGGTCACCACCTCGTGTTCGGCCGCGGGCAGCTCCTCGTCATCGGGCTCGGACGGCGGTGCCTCCTGGAGATCGGCGATCTCGGCACGCGGGACGGGGCGGCTGGAGGCCTCAGCGACCTCTGGGGCCTCGGTTTCGGCCTCCGGCGGCTGCTCCAGGTCCGGCTGCGCCATGAACTGGGTGGGCGCCTCGGCGACCGGATCGGGGGCCGATCCCTCGTCGCCAGGCCGCTCTGCGGCGCCAAATGCCTCGTCCTGGAGCTGTTTCAGCTCAGACTCGCCGGCGCCGTGCTGGCGCTTCAGCTCCAGGTGCTCTTTGATCGCGTCGTCGAGAATGCCCATGCTGATCCCTGGGGAAGCTAAAGACTATGCGGTTATCCTTGCGCTTGCGAGGCTTTTGGGACGATCCTCCCAGCCACGCCCGCGGGGCTATAGCTCAGTTGGAAGAGCGCCTGGATCGCACCCAGGAGGTCGCCGGTTCGAGTCCGGCTAGCTCCATCGGCATACTTGCTTGCTCGATGCCGCGCGTTGCGCTGAGCCCTAACCTCGACATCGTGCTTCCCCCGCTGGGTGGAGCCGCTCTACCGAGTTGATCGCCGAACCCGCATGACCGCTTGGCGGCAGGCCCGCGCGATCGTGTTGCTCCCCGGCACGGTGTGGGTGCTGGTGCCGGTCGTCGTCCTCATCGGCACTGGCACGAACGTAGGCTGGGGACTTGACGAGGTCGTGGCCGCGCTGCCCGTTCTCCTCGGCCTCGCTCTGATCGCCGCCGGATTCGCGCTCTGGCTTTGGACAGTGTGGCTGTTCGCTCGTGTCGGCAGAGGGACGCTTGCGCCTTGGGACCCAACCCAGCACCTCGTCGTCCAAGGCCCTTACCGTCATGTTCGCAACCCGATGATCACGGCTGTGCTCGCGATACTTGCCGGTGAGGCGGCGCTGTTCGGTTCTCTACCGCTACTGATCTGGTTCGTGGCGTTCTTCACGATCAACTGGGCCTTCTTCCGGCTGTCCGAGGAGCCCGGGCTGGAGCACAGGTTCGGTAACGACTACCGCGTCTACAAGAGCAAGGTGCCGCGCTGGCTGCCGAGGCGCACGCCTTGGACTCCGCCTCATCCGCGGTAACCGACACGGAGGGCTTTGAAAAGTGCCCCTCCGTGTCGGCAGCGGTGTGTCCGGGTACCGCCTCGCGCTATGGACCCAACCAGACCATCGAGAGGTACGGATACTCGTTCGAATCGGCGAGCGAGTTCCGCGCAATCCCGCTGCTCTGGTTCACGACCAACTCGATGTAATCCCCCGCATCAAGGCGGGTGACCGCCGAGACCGACTGGAACATGTCGTTTGAGCCGCTCACGGGCTCGTCCCGGTCGGAGGCGATCTGCGGCTGCGCTTGCATCGGCGCGATGATCGAAACCTGGCGTAGTCCGCTTCCGCTGACCTGCCATCCCACCTCGGCGCTCACCAGATAGACGCCATCCACGGGCGCGGTGAGGCGCGAATTGTTCACCGCGTCGTCATGGAGGTTGGCGGTGTCGAAACCTCCGTTGGCGGCGGCCTCGTTGTCGAGCGCGATGGCCGTCCCGGTGTAGTCGCCGGGAATGCTCTGGGCGCTCGTGCTCGTCGCGCGGGCGGCCGGAATCGTCCCGATCTCCGCCGTTCCAACCACGCCGCCGGCGATGTCCGGATTCGGGTAGGTGCCGGTCAGGTCACCGCCAGCCGCCGTGCTCGCACTCAGGAAGTCGGCGGAGTCCAGTCCGTCGAGCTTGTCGGAGTTCGCCACCTTCCCGCCGCTCATTGCTGCGAGCGAGAGCGCCGTTTCGCGTTGTTTGCAGCTCTCGCCAACGCCGGTGTCGATCACCTTCAGCTTTCCGGTGGCTTTGCGGTAGCAGGCAGCGACGCTGCCGTCCGGGTTCGGTATGGCGGCCACCGCCGCCCCGGCAACAGCCACGACGAGAGCCGTGATCGCAACAACCATCGCAGGCGACGGCCTAAAACGCATCGGTCGGTCCATCTTCTCCTCCTTCTGAACGACCCCGCCGAGCGGCCAAACCACCTGCCACTCCCTGTTTGGTGTCGTAAGCTGGATGCTAGAGGAACTTCGTGCGCTGAAGCAGGCTCCGGGCATTTCTGACGAACTCGGGGTTCGAGAGTCGTCCGGCTAGCTCCATGAGCAGAAGCCCCTGCACAGCGGGGGCTTCTGTTTTTGGGGGCCACTCCAGCCGGGGCAGAGATTGCGCTCCATTTCAGCCACTAGTTGTCGTGCCCCAAGACGTCCCGAACGCGAGCCATGGGCGGGCGGTCGCCGAGAGCTGAGTGACGACGGCTCTCGTTGTAGTGGTCGAGCCAGTGTGGCAACGCCGCCCGACGATCGGCGCTCGATCGGTAGCTGAGGCCGCGGGCCCACTCGCGGTCCATGGTCTGCTGCAGGCGCTCCACCTTGCCATTGGTCTGCGGCGAGTAGGGCTTGGTGCGCCAGTGCTCGATCGCCCGCTCGCCGAGCAGCTGGGCCAGGCCCTTGTTCTTGACGTAGGTCCAGGCGTTGTCTGAGAGCAGCCGCTCGGTGACGATCCCCCGCGCCAAGAACCAGTCCAAGGCGCGACGGGTGAACTCGGTGACGGTGTCTGCGCGCTCGTCGTCGTGGATCTCTGAGTAGGCAAGCCGGGAGCAGTCATCAACGAGGGTGTGGACGAACTCCCAGCCCGCCCCGCGTGAGCGCTCGGTGCGCTTGCCGGTCACCGCGTGACCGGGCTCGATGAAGCGCGCGTGGCGCTTGGTGTCGATGTGCAGGAGGTTGCCGGGACAGGGCCACTCGTAGCGGACCACCTGCTCCCGCGGCGCTCGCGGAGCTCGCGAGCAGCCCCGGCGCCGCAGGGCGCGGTGGACGGTCGCATGGGGGATGCCCACCTCAGAGGCGACCAGGCGTGCCCCCCAGCCGGTGCGCCTGCGCACCTCGCAGCAGCGCTCGTGATCTGCCTCGCTGAGCATCTTCGGGCTGCGGTGCGGGCGCGAGGAGCGGTCCTGCAGACAGGTCAGGCTGAGGCGCCCGGCCTCGCCGGCTTCCCGCCATCGCGAGACCCAGGTATGGGCTGTGGACTTCGCCACGTTCGAGGCGGCCGCGGCCGCCTCGAACGTGAAGCCCTCCTCTTCGACCAGCGCCACCAGGCGGCGCCTGCCGTTCGGGGTGAGCGGGGCATTACGGTGCTGCATCCGGGTCCTCCTTGAGGTCGTAGGCGTCGAACACCCACAGCCTCTCGGCGGGCCCGGATCTACTTCATGGCGTTCGGAACGTTGTGAGGCACGTCAACTAGTGGGTGAAATCACCTCGTAGGAACGGATTAGCAGCGATTACCCCCGCAAGCCGGAACATGACCGTCTGGGCGAGGCGATCGAGCAGTACGGGCCATCGGACGGCTAGAAGTGCTGCTCGCCGTCGTGGAGATCGATCCGGCCTCTCGCGTCCCCAAGCGCCGGGTGCACCTTCGCCTTCGTCCTGGCGGCGGCCCTGACCCTTGCGCCTAAGCTCCCGATCCTCCACGGGTTGCCGCTCTTTGGAGCCCCACACCTCACGGCAGGGTTCAAGGCCAATGGATCGGTGGAGTTTCATGCCCCACCTGGAGAGCGCGCGAAGGTGACCCTGGAAGCCCCAGCGGACAAGTTCCCGTTGTCAATCCTGGTACAGGTCGGGATCACCAACCACAGCGATCAGGATGTAAACCATGCCCTAGTGAATTTCGGCGCGCCAACGGGCCAAGGGCTTTCGATCTGCGACGGCTGGGGGCGCTCCAGAGACCTTGGTCAGCCAATGGTTCCCACGCATTCCGGCTACGACTACTGGTCGATCAAGGATTGGAGATTCACCGGCAAGGACGGACATCTCCTCTACTTTCGCCTCCGCGTGCGCGAGCCGGGCACCTATCCGATTTTCGTCACAATCGGCTCTCGCAGCCTCTACGAGGAGCTAACCGAGTGGGCGGAGATCCGCGTCGTCGAGCGAGAATGGGAGGAGCTTGATCTTCGCGATCAGCTCAGCGTCTTGATCGACAAGGGGAGCTGATCGCAAAACAAGTCCCTGCTGTCCACACCGGCGACACGTTCCGCACCGCCTTTGCCGCATGGTTCATGGAAGGCCTGTACGCGCTGCAGGGCAACAACACTCAGTGGAAATCGTTTCGGGAGGCGAAGGCCAACTGGCCAGGGCCGGATACAGAAGACGGCTTCTTTGCGGCGGAACTGGCGGCGAAGTTGAAGCGGCTGTACGAGATCCGCGACCTCTTGGGCTCCTTCGAAGCTCAACGCGCTATTTGAGCTCTTCGCCCGGTGGCTAGGACGAGGCGAGCTTATGGCCATCCTCGCGGCAGCTAAATTGCGTCGCTTGGCCACCCGGCCGGGCACGGTTGGGTACGTGCCAATATCTTCGCCGAGATGAAATTGAGCAAACAGGAGAAGAGCGGCGTCGAATCGGTGTTCAATAACTGGCTTACGCGGACCCGAGTGGCGCTGAAGGCCTACAACGACGCAACGACCCGGGCGGTTGCCGCGGAATTGCGGCTCGGAGTTCCGGCGGTCGCCCTGTCCGCCCTGGTCGCGACGGGCGTTTTCGCAACGCTCCAATCGGACCCAGCAGTGGGGTGGCGTATAGCCACGGGCATCGTCGCGGCGCTGGCCGCGGTGCTCACCGCACTGCAGACCTTCCTTCGCCACAACGAGCGCGCCGAGCAGTTCCGCGAGGCAGCTCGCGGTTATGGCCGCATGCGTAGGCGCATCGAACAAGCCCTACTGTTTCCGCCTCTGACTCGTCAAGAGGCGATCGAAGTTCTCACCGAGCTGGCGGAGGAACTGGGACAAACGTCGATCGGGAAGCCGAACGTGCCACAGTCGATCTGGGATCGAGCCGAGTACCTGGTGAAGGGCACCGCCGACGCTCGGGCCCACCGGGCGTTCTTCATCTGGCTCCGCGAGCGGCTTCATTTCGGGATCGCCGACGGGCGCGGTCCGCTGCCGGAGGATCACGAGCGGTACTTCGAGATGGATGGAGCGACCGTTGTTCCCATCGCCGTGGTCGATGCCGGCGAGGATGCTCATCCGAGCGCCGTGTTCGAGGCGCGGAAGCGGATGCGGCATGCCGCCAGCGGCAAGCGATCGCGTCGCGGCCCGCTGTCCGTCAACGAAGTGAGCACCGACAGCTATTCGATCGTCGACGGAAAAGCCACGTTCGCGGTCGCACGTCAGGAGTCGTGGATGACGGTGCCGATCAGAGTGGTCGTACGCGACGGGGAGCATCGACAGTGACCTCTGCGGTGGTGGCCCTCGAGCAGGATCTACGGCCTGACGACGAAGAACTGAAGCAATTGGAGCAGCGCGCCACCTCGGTCATCGAGGGCCACAGGGGGGTGGATTGCGCTCCGATCGTCATCGAGTTCGCCGGCAGTCCGAAGTCGGGCAAGTCGACCACCATCGACGTGATCTCCCATTTCTTCAAACGCATGGATTTCAAAGTGCGGACCCCCACCGAGGGCGCCAGCAAACGTACGCCCTACCACCTGAAGCGCAATCTCGTCGCCTTCAACTGCTTCACGCTCAATTACGCCATTTCCGAGCTGCTGGACGCTTACTACAACGTCGAGCAGCCCGACCTCATCATCCTCGACCGCGGGCCGGTGGATTCCTTGGCCTGGTTGCAGCACCTGCACGAGGATGGGAAGTTGAGCAAGAAAGAACTCGACACCCTGCGCAACTTTGCGCTGCTGCCGCTATGGAGAGACCTGATGTCGGGTATCTATCTGTTCACTTGCACGCCAGAGGTTTCCCTGAAACGAGAGAACGAAGCAAAGCTCACGCGACGCGAGGGCCGAGCAATGAACCCAGAGATGCTCGGGGGGATGCTCGACCAGTACAAGGCGCTTCCAGACAAGCTCCAGCCCGAGCCGGTGGCCGTCACGACCGTCGACACGACCGAGACCACGACGCCGATCAGCACCTCGTTCCAGATTGCGGAGGGCATTCTCAGCCTCTTCGAGGAGAGAAGCTGCCATGAGTGACGAGGGACTGGTCGTCCTCCCGAAGAGCCTGCTCAAGCAGTTCTACTCGCGCCCGCAGTTCGTTCGCGAGACTTCCCGCACCGACTGGCTACTCACAGCGCTGGGCGGAAGTGAAGTGGTGCCGCGGACCATCGCCGAGAGTGAATCGTCGGTGACTCAAGCTGTAGCGTACGCGACCCTCAGAAGCGGCAACGACCTCGTCTGCCTGAGACGGAGGTCGAAGAACAGGAGGGAGCTTGACGATCGTTGGACGCTGGTCTTCGGTGGACACGTCAACCCAGAGGAGCGGGACGGCCTGGCCGGTTTGCGACGGTGCGTCCAGCGGGAGTTGCGCGAGGAGTTCGGCGACCTTCATTGCAATCACCTGAGCTTTATAGGCATCGTGGCGGATCCGCGCTCCGAGGTGGGCAGGCAGCACCTCGGCTTCATGTTCGAGGCGAAGGTCGTCGCAGAGACCGTCGAACTAGATCGGCGGTTCGATAATCACGACTACTCATTGATTCCCGGGCGGCGGCATTTCTCGAAGATCGACCAGTTGCTCACTATCGACAGGGAGCGCTTCGATCCGTGGTCCCAGCTCGTCTTAGGCGCCTACCGCGACCTTCGCTGAAGGTCTAAGGCAGGCCTTGGAGCGCCGCCAGGCGAACGACGTCGTCTTGTCCGCCTGGTGCTCCTCGTATCCGTCTGGATCGAACAGGCGGCTCGACAGCGCACATTCGAAATACGTGAGTGACCTCCGGGAATGAAGACCGGGAAAGCTGCTGGAATCCTCTTCGATCACCTCTGAGCCTTTTTCGATGAGCATCAGGCCGGCGGTGGATAGTCCGAGCTCCTCTTCGATCGCTCGCCGGGCTGCGGTGGGGGGAGACTCGCCAGGTAACTGCTTCTCGGCGATCGACGTCCGGAGCTGACGGGCCCGCCGACGGCCCGATCGGAACCGCTGCTCGGCCTCGAACAGATGAAGCATCCCCTGACGGGGGTCGATGAAGAAAACGTCCACGCCGACGACCGAGACATTCCGCCAGAGGAACCCATCAGCATCCGTCAGGAGTCGGCTCTCGCCGGACTTGACCTCGACGAGCAGATCCTCAACGGTCTTTGCCTCACCGGTCCCCCAGGCAGCGACCGAGACCTCGTGCTCTGCGAGCAGGTGCTCAAGTGCGGCGAGCGTTTGCGGCGGAAGGACGCAGGTATACGAGGTGGCGACGTTCGTACCCAGCACCCCTAAAGTATGGATCCAGGTACGGACGGAGTCCGACCGGCTACGGCCTCAACCAGCCACCTCTTCGCGCTCAGAGAAGGTCGAGCCGAGCTCTCCCCGGCTTTAGCGCCCCACTTCTCGGCCTCAAGGTGTATCGCCGAGCGGTACCCGACGCTACAGCGGCTCCGTCCCCTCACTCAAGATCTTGAGGTAATCGTCATAGGCGAAGATCTTGTTGCGGGGGCGGCCAGTGAGCTCGCGGAGGATGCCGATTCGCTCTAGGTGGCCGATCGCCGTGGCGACCGTCGGCTCGGAAACCGGCAGCTGCTCGGCGGTTTCGGGAATCCGCAGGACGACCTCTC
Source organism: uncultured Solirubrobacterales bacterium (assembly GCA_963782685.1). Classification (GTDB taxonomy): domain Bacteria; phylum Actinomycetota; class Thermoleophilia; order Solirubrobacterales; family 70-9; genus VRUE01. The sequence continues at coordinate 3,931 of CAWAKV010000003.1, read as the reverse complement.
TGACGGCATGGTCGAAGACGAGCAGGGCAGAGCCCGCTGCGCGCCCTAGGTCATTGACCCGCCTGCGGTCCCGCTCGATCAACTCGACGATCCGCTTGGTGGTTTCGCTTGCGAGGTCGGCGACGGAAATGGCGCCTTCCAGGAAGAAGCGAAGCCAGCCCTCCCAATCACCGTCGGTCCGAATCGCCTGAAGCCGTTCGTAGTAGGTGTCGCGATGGCTCTTCAGGTGGAGACTCAGGTAGAGCAGCGGCCGCGAGAGGACGCGGGCCTCTCCGTCAGCGGTCTCGCTGCAGAGCAGGAGCGTCACCAGGAGCCGGCCGAGCCGGCCGTTGCCGTCGAGGAAGGGGTGGATCGTCTCGAACTGGGCGTGGGCCAGTGCCGCTCGAATCAGAACTGGCACAGCCACGGGCTCGCCGTGCAGGAACTTCTCGAGGTCGGCCATCGCGGTCGGAACCTCGTTGGGGGGCGGAGGGACGTAGCGAGCAGCCGCGGGCTCGGGTCCGCCGAGCCAGTTCTGAATGCGGCGGAACTCGCCGGGGCCGGTCTGGCCGCCGCGAGTGCCGCGCAAGAGCTCGCCGTGAACCTGTTTGAGGAGGCGGAGGCTGAGGGGTAGTCCTTCTTCCATCGTCTTCAGCCCCAGGTTGAGCGCGGCGAGGTAATTGGTGGTCTCGCGCACGTCCTCCTCCGGGACACCCGGTGCGACGTCGTGCTCGAAGAGGAGCAGGTCCGAGAGAGAGGACTGCGTGCCCTCGATCTGCGAGGAGAGCACCGCCTCCTTGCGGATGTAGCTGTAGAGAAACTGGTCGGCGTCGGGCAGCAGAAGCGTTATGCCGTCGAGTCGACCCAAGGCCTGATTCGCCCGATCCAGCAGCCGCTGCATCTCCGCATCGATGACAAGCGGAGGATCTGGCGGCAGCGGCCTCGGAGAGAACGTCGAGTAGGCGGCGCCATCAGCGACAACGGGCGTGAAGTGCCCGGCCCGGCCTGCTTGAGTGTTCATTGCGGCGTCGCTCATGTGCCTGGGATCCTTGGGATGCAGACGACGCTACCAAAGGTTAAGGCGTTTTCCTTGGGATAGCCGCTGTGCAAGCAAAGCTTCCTTGGGAAGCGAGGCAACGCGTTTTCCAACGCCTTTCTCTCATTTCGGGCACTTCTCGCCAGAAATGCCCGACTCCCTGTATATCCCTGCATATTCCGGGCACGAAGGGCGCCAGGGGCTTCTAGCAAATGCCCTGGAAATCGCGCTCTTCTATGCGACTTCATTCCGCTCAACCCACTTGGATCGCACCCAGGAGATCGCCAACGTGTCGACGCCGGTCGTCACCCGCTTCACGGTGAGGTAGGCAGCTCGGACTAGATGATTGATTCCACGCCGCCAGGCGTGGAAGGGCGCCTGGGCGAGGAGGGATAGGGCAACAGGTCGAAGTCGACGGTGCCTAAACCGCACCATCGATCCCAAGGAGGGCCACGATGCTCGCCGACCTCGACCTGCTGCTCACTGCGGTGTTCTGCACCGCCGACGATCTCCTGCCCGAAAAGCAGAGGAACGCCCGCCGAAGCCTGACCGACGCGGAGGTCGCCACCCTCTGCGTCGCCCAGGCAGTGATGGGCATCTCATCCGATCGCGAGTTCCTAGCCGTCGCCGAGAGGCGACTGGGTGGGTTGTTCCCGAGGCTGCCTCGCCAGCCCGGCTTCCACAAGCGCCGGCGCCGGTTGACCGAGACGATCGAGTGGCTGATCGGCGTCTTCGCCACCGACAGCCCCGGTCACTCAGATCCCGTGGTGCTATTGGACTCAACGCCGGTGGAGTGCGGGCGCTCGGTCGAGACGGTGCGCCGCTCAGAGCTGGCCGACGCCTGCGGCTACGGCTACTGCCGTTCGCACTCACGGTGGTTTTGGGGCATGCGCCTGCACCTCTGCTGCGCTCCCGACGGGACGCCCAGGGCCGCGATCCTGGCTCCCGCAGACCAGTCCGAGCGCGAGGTGGCTCTGCGCCTGTTGCCGAATGCCCTGCGCGGCGGCGAGCGGATCGTCTGCGACAAGGGCTACGCCGGGCGGGAGTTCGCCGCCGAGGTCGAAGCTCGCTTCGCCGCGGAGGTCCTGAGACCGGCCCGCAAGGACGAGCCCGAGGCGTCCTTCAGCCTCTCGGTGATCCGCCAGCGGATCGAGTCGGTCTTCTGGACCTTGAAGGACCGCCTCGGGCTCGAGCGCCATCGCGCACGCACCCTGGTCGGGCTGCGGGCGCGGATCGCGTCGAAGCTCTTGGCCTTGGCCGCTGGAGTCTGGGTCAACAGCTGGCTGGGGCTGCCCAGCCGATCCTTCGCCCAGTTCGCGGCCTGAGCGTGGAATCAATCATCTAGCGCGTCGTCGAGCGAAGGCTTAGCCCCCCGCGGAGCAGAGGCGCTCTCGGGCGATCCAGTCCGATCCACGTGGCGGTTTGCGCAGATCGTGCCGGTGGCCGCGGCACTCGGTGCCATGCGACTTGCTGCGGGAGCTCGAGGCTCGCGCGGCGACGCTCGGCAGCAGCAGCGGGACAGGGTCGATCGGCGTGTCGTAGCGACGGACCTCGAAATGCAGGTGCGGTCCGGTCGACGCCCCGGTCGAGCCGACATAGCCGATCCGGGTACCACCCACGACCTGCTCCCCGACCCAACTGGTGATCGAGGCCAGATGGGCGTACCAGGTGGTGAAGCCGAGGCGGTGCTGGATCACCATCAGGTTGCCGTAGCCGCCGTAGTTGTAGGCGGCGTAGATCGTCGTCCCGCGGCCGGCCGCACCGACGCGCGTGTCGTAGGGGACCGGGAAGTCGAGGCCCTGGTGTCGGTGGTCGGCCCTCGGAGCGCCGAACCCGTCACCGATCGGGCCCGGGACCGGGCGCAAGAACCGCACGGGACCGGTCGGCGGCTCATCCCGGCCTCGCAGGGAGCCGATCGTCGCCGGCCCCGCCAGCCCGTCGACCGAGATGCCGGCAGCGTGCTGTGCGCGCCGCACAGCTCCTCTGGTCAACGGACCGAAGAGCCCATCGGCCCTACCCGGCCCGTGACCGGCGCGTTGAAGCAGGAACTGCAGCGCGGCGACGTCCCAGCCCCGGTTCCCGAATCGCATCACGCGGCTCCCCAGCGACGGCCTCCCCCGCCAGCCGAGCGCCCGGCGCGTCCGCGGTCCAGCTATGCCGTCCACCTCGAGGCCACGACGCCGCTGGAAGGCAGTTACGCCATGCCGGGTGAGGGGACCCTTGATCCCGTCGACGAAGCCGGTGTAGAGATGCAGCGACTTGAGCGCCGCCTGCAGGGCGGCCACGTTCGCGGGGGGCGCATCGGCCTGCGCGGGAACGGCGATCGCAAGGACGATCAGCGCCGACGCCCCGACTGCTCGGATCGGGCGCATTTCCCAAGTAATGCAAGCCCGGCCCACAACCTTCGCAAGGATGCGTGCAGTTCAGCCCCGAAGCCTGAGCGGCGCCGCTTGACATCGCCTTTCCTCCCCACGAGGATCGAAATCCCGAAAACAAGGAGGAGCGAGATGGACACCTACGTCATTCTTCGCCGCAGCGGATGGCGCTCGGGCGAAGAGCTGGAGCAGGCGGCTGAGCGCTCACGCCAAATCGGCGACGAGGAGATGTCCGACGACATCCGCTGGATCCGCAGCTACGTCCTCGAGGAGGACGGCGGATCGGTGGGGACCGTCTGCGTCTACCAAGCATCAAGCCCGGAGGCCATCCGTGACCACGCGGGCCGCGCCGACCTTCCTGTCGACGAGATCATCCGGGTAGCCGACACGGTTCTCATCAGGCCCGATCCGTAGAAGCGACTGGAGCAGACCCTGCCAGCAGTGAGGATCACCGACGCGTGCTCGCGGTGCTGCACTTTCTCGCTAACTAGCATGGTGAAGACATGCCGATCAGGGAGATCGATCCTGCTGACAGGCGCGA
>CAWAKV010000002.1:0-545024 GCA_963782685.1 uncultured Solirubrobacterales bacterium | reverse complement strand
TTTCCATGTTCGGCGTCGACCACATTCTTTTCGGCACCGACATACCATTTCGCGAAGACATCGACCTGCAACTGAAGGATTTGAGACGATCTGCAGCTCAGCGTGGGGATCGCGAGGCGATTGAGTCCGGCAACGCGGCGCGGCTGCTCGGCATCGATTTGCCTGCGAGCGGGTAAGTGGCTCGAGGATCGAAGATCGGGATGCTCAGGACGGTCCGGACCAGGATCTCCAGACTTTCCGAATGGAGGCTTATGTCGATGATCATCGGCGAGTAGGGCGGATGTTCGCCGTGCTCGGCCAGACATCGTCATCGATGTGAACGCGCAATTCATCGCATTCGATACGCAAATGTCGGCCGCGGTGGACCGTGAGCTGCGGCACGCTTGCTTACCGGCGATCCGTTCGGCTAGATACCGACTGAGCTTTTCCCGCTCGTGATCCGAGACCAGCACAATATCGAGGAGGCCGTCGCCGGGGTCGGCGTCCGGCGCCAGGCATAGATTGCGGCCCGATCGAGCGAATATTCATCGTCTCGAGCAGGACGTAGTCGCCGGTGAGATCGCGCCCGTCGAGCGTCATTTTCAATCGAATCGCCTGGAGCCTTCCAGGCGAATCATTCAACATGTGCAGCAACGGTCTGAAGCTTTTTGTCGGTGTCACTCGTGATGCGCCAGATCGACGTTGCTGCGGGCATCGAGCCGCGACATCGTGTCGGTGAATGCGCCGACGCCGACGCCTTCGACAAAAAATGACGAACCCCAGGGTCCGTTGGCGGTGCCGACGTCGAATTTCCATCCGGCGTGCGCTCGTCCAGCCGGCGATCAAATTGATCGAGAGGACGGTCCTTCAGATTGAATGTCGCGGCGATGTTGTTGGCCGTGCCCATGGGCAAGATAGTGAGCGGGAACGCGCTTGCCGACCAGCCGTTTGGTCACCAGGCCAACAATACCGTCGCCACCCGCCACCGCGACGAGATCGGCCGGTTCGGCGAGACTTCGCTGCCAATCCGGCGTGTTTGGAGGACTGGTACGCACCGAGTGACCGGCCTGCGCGAACGAGCCGCACGAGATCGTCGCCCGACGGTTGATCGTCGCCCCCGGCCTCGGGGTTGTGAATCAGGGTTACTCTCATCTTTTTACCTGCCGGTGAAGCAGCCGTACGAATATGAAATAATTGATAGTGTCGCGCCTGCTTAGCTTGACAGCCGCGGTAACTCGATTCAAGGAGGTTGCGCTCGATGCGCATTCTAATTACCAACGACGATGGCATCTACAGCCCCGGCATCTTGTCGCTTGGCCGAAGTGGCTGCCGGATTCGGCGACGTGCGGATCGTCGCGCCCGACGTGGAGCGATCCTCGGCGGGGCACTCGATCACCGCTCTGCGCCCGCTCTCCTACAAGCGGACCCTGATCGCGGGTTTCGAAGCGTACCGCGTGAACGGCACGCCCGCGGATTGCGTCGCGCTGGGCGCTCACAACTGGGAGAAGGTGGACATCGTTCTCTCCGGCATAAATCTCGGCACCAACCTGGGAAACTCGATGTGGCATTCCGGCACGGTCGCCGCGGCCAAGCAGGCGACCTTGCTCGGTCTGCGCGGCGTCGCGCTGAGCGTGCCGTCAACGGTCGACGAGCCCGATTTCGAAACCCTCAAGCCGTCCATGGCGGAAGTCCTGGATATCCTGCTCAAGGATAAGGAGCTAACACTCGTCAACGTCAATTTTCCAGCCCACAAGCCGAAGGGCCTGCGCTGGACGCGCCAGTCGGTGCGGCATTACGACGGCAAGGTCGTGCCCGGCGAAGACCCGATGGGACGCAAGCATTTCTGGTTCGCCGTCGTTCCGATCGAAGAAACGGAAGAGGGGACAGACCGATGGGCGGTCGAGCAAGGCTATGTTTCGATGACGCCGCTACGCCTGGATTTAACCAACGAAAAGGAGCTGGCGGCGGCGGCGACGCGTCATCCGCTAACGTAAACACTTCCGGTGCCTGAGATCGCGATCGACCGATCCATGAATGGCAGCTGTCGCGTTCTCGGGACGCCTTGTCTCACAAGTAAGACAGCGCGGACGATGTATGAACTACCTTAATCTCACTCAGTGGCCCGCGATGGTCCTGACGCGTCGCAGGCCTGGCTGGTCGGATCGCGCTCGCGAGCCAGACGCAATCTGGGTTTTTGGATATTTCTTGTCAGTAATCTCCTCTGGATCGTCTGGGGATGGTATGCCCGCGCTTATGCTTTGATCATTCTTCAGGTGTGTCTTGCGGCGTTAAACATTCGCGGCGCGCAGAAAAACGATCTCGAGGCGGATTCGGAGTATGACCACTCCGGCTGCTCCGTCGATAGGCGCCACCCGACTTCCTGCAGTCGGGCATGACCTCTTTCGATCTCTACTCGATTTCCTCAGAGGTTTTACTCCAAGCGTCGGTGAAAGCGAGACAGGTTTAATCGCTGTCCGATTGAAACAATTGAGAAATAACAGAAAGTCGTTGCTGGCATATGTTTTGCGCAAAATAAAACATCGCCGTGCGAACGCGATGTTCGCTCCGCAAGCGCGGGCAAAAATAGGTTCGCGCGAAATGGCCGGCAACATGTTACGATCCAGGACACCTGCTGGATTTGTTTGACTGCTTCGTCGCCGTTTCCCGGTCATGGCAACGCCTTCACGAACGACCGGCCGGCCGTGCGTTTAAGGAGGCCGGATAAAAACGGCAAGGTAATTGTCTGGGACAATGATTTTCTGGATCGCCGATTCGGCAGAAGCGTGGTCCTGGAAGCGGCGCAATCGATAAAACGTCCGCCCGGCGACGACGCGATGGCGACCGCAGATCACCGAGGAGCGCCTTCGATCGACACCGAGCCCCACCGTTCACTGTTGACGGCATCAACCGAGGCACGCCGCCGCGCCGAGCGGCGGCGTTGCGCCTCGCGGAGACCGGCCGCACCTCGCTGCAAAGCGGAGAGCATCAACGAGCCGTTTACTACCTGGAAAAAGCGCTTGGGATCGACGCCGGTCCGTTCATGCATTTTTATCTCGCGCGCGCCCACTACGAGCTTGCCGACTATCAACGCTCGCTGCGCTTTCTCGAGGTGGCGGAATCCGGCTTGAACGGGCAGCCCGACTGGTTGCGTGAGCTTGAGATCTTAAGAGATTTATCGGCTGCCCAGCGCGCTCCGCCAAAGCGCGATTGGGCGGATGGACTTTCAATGAATCGCGAAATCGATTGCGCGGGAAATTGCAATGAGCCTGCAATGGCCCGAAAGCAAAAAGGACCTCAAGAAAGCGCAAGCGCTGGTCGCGCCGGGTGACCGAGACGAGCGACGCTTTGGATCTCGACAAGGGAGTGTTTTCGCTCGACAGCCCGCGCCGGATCGCCATGTCGCTCAAGCGCTCGGCGGACCGCAGCCGCCGGCGCAAGGCCGATCCGTTTCGCTCGGCGATGTCGATGCTGAATTTCTACATCAACCGGGCCGGCCGCAAACTACCGCAGCGCCGCCGCGACCGCCTCGAAGCGGCAAAGAGCGAGCTGCGCCGCCTCTATCACAAAAAAGCCGCGCCGGCGCGCCGGTAGCTTTCCCCACGAACGGCGAATGCGCTCCCCGCGCCGTTTGGTTTCATCCCATCAGGAGCGCATGCCCGAAAAGCTGTTCACCGTGGCGTGCAGGTTGCGCGCGAAATCGGTGGCCGCCTGGGTACCGATGCCGAAGGCGGCGCGCGAATATTCTTTGACCGCGAGCACGGCGGCAAGCGGCATTTTATTGAAATGCTCGACGAGATTGGTCGACCGCGGCGTCGAGCTCGTGCGCCGGCACGACGTCGCTCGCCAGTCCGAAAGTCAGCGCCTTCTGCGCGTCGATTTCCTGGGCCGAGTAGATTAGGAAAGTGGCCGCCTTGCGCGGCACGCGATCGACCAGCGCGGACAAGGCGATGGTCGGCATGATGCGGTGCGCCGTCTCGGGAAACTGAAAGCGTGCCTTGTCGCTCGCGATGGTGATGTCGCAGAGCGCAGCGAGGGCGCAGCCGAGTCCGACGGCGCGTCCCTGCACGACGCCGATGATCGGCGCTGTCGAATTGCGAAACGCGCCGTAGAGATTGAAAATCGTTTCGCTGCGATCGCGCACGCTGTAGGCCTCGAGCGGCGTCGGTCGGCTGCTGGCCCATCGCCTCCCGACCGAGGCAGAAATCTTCTCCCGCGCCTTTGAAAAGAATTACCCGCGAGTCTTCGCCGCCTCATTGAGCATCTCCGTGACCTGCGCCCAGGTGGCGTCGGTCTGCCGGTTGCCGGCTTCCGGCCGGTTCAATGTGATCGTCGTGATCTCGCCGTCTTTTTGGATGAGCACCGGATCTGCCATGTGAAAGTCCTCCCGATTTTGATTGACCGACTGTAAAAGAGCCGCGGGAGTGTTGTCAACGGCCACTGCGTTCAGTGCCTCGCGCTTGAGCATCTGCAACAACTTGAAGCTGTGTCTGTTGCATCTATCCGACCTTGTTTGGTCTGTGAGTATGATTTGAGCACCGAATGAATACAAAACAAGCAGATTTGTTATGCGAGGAGGTTAACCAAAGGAAGCTGCGCCGCAAGGAGCCGCGCAATCCATCGCGCACACACCTTGCTAAATAGACATTGTCAAGGCAACGCGGCCTTAGAGAGTAAGCAAAGGCGCTTCTCCGTTCAGGATGAGCGCCTTTTGTGTTTGTAACGAATGAAGTTTTTCGCGTGTGGTATGTACATGTTTACGGAGCTAATATCGAAAGTTTTTCAACCGCACGGGCGTCGGCTTTTCGCTTTAGCATCGGTGTCGGGCTTTCGCTTCCCTGCCGCCGAACGCTGGAACGCCAATATGATCGTTATGACAGTTGGTACTTTACCGCGGACGAGGTGAGCGCAGCGTACTCCTATCAGGAAGGCTACGGCGCGCGGCTGCCGAATGCGCTGCGCGCCGGCGGTTGTCTGTTTCGCGAAGGCGAATTCGCCGCGCGCTACGGCGGTGGAACTTCCCGGTGCCGTGTACTTTCGTCCACCAGGTCACGCGTCATCTGCGCGAGATGATCGATAGCGGCGCGGCCAGGTTTCTTTTTCCGCTCGACGCCGACCACGCGCATCTCGGCGTGCCGATGGCGGCGTGGAAAGAAAAGTATCAGCACCTGCCGCCCGACGAAGTCGTGGCCGCGCTGCTTCGCGATCCCGGGTTGGTGGCGCTCTACCATACGGCGGAACATTTGCGAGTCACGGATCGCAACACCGGCGAGATCGATTCGGAAGCCAAGTCCTGGCTCGACAAGCGCAATGTGATCGGTCACTTCGACGGCCGGCCGATCACGATCCTGCCGCCGCAAGCAGCAGGACAGGGAGCTGCGATGCCCGAGGAATACTACTCGTACAGCGGGTTTAGTTTTCTCGCGAGTCCGCGAGGCGAACTCTATCTGTCGTTCGGCACAAAAATCGTCGTGTTCGACATCGCCTTTGACGCCACCCACGAAGAAGAGTTTGCCGAATTGGAGAACTCCGGCGCCGATGCGGCTGACCCAAACCCAGCGATGACGCGGGGGTCGGAATCGTTCGGAATTCCGCATCATCGCGTCGCGCGGCAAGTGAGTTGCCGCAAAATTCATGAAGCGCGCGTCCTGCGGTGTTTCTTCTTGCCATGGATTGTGGATTCAAAATAGACTCGCGTCCATAAAATCACGCGAGCGAGGCGATCTACAGCCCGGCTCCAAGGAGGACTGAAATGTCGGAGCAAACGCTGCGCGGGAGCTGTCTCTGCAAGTCGGTGGGCTACGAGGTGAGCACGCCGTTCATGAGATTCGGTCATTGTTATTGTTCGCGTTGCCGGAAGGCGACCGGCGGCGTGCGCTCGACCAATATCGCGGTGCCGATTGCGCAGTTTCGCTGGACGCAGGGGGAGAACCTGATCAAACGTTATGACTTGCCGGAGGCGAAAAGCTTTGCCCGGCAGATCTGCGGCAACTGCAACTGCCCGGTGCCGCACGCGTCGCGCGACGGCACGCGGGCGATTGTTCCGACGGGCACTCTCGACGATCGTGCCGCCGGGTAAACCGTCGGCGCACGGCCACTGGAGCAGCCGGGTGAGCTGGGTGGAGATCGACGAATCCGAATTGCCGTGCACGGATTGACTCGGTCGCGACGAATCGTGCTCGCATCGAGAGAAGTGGGCGTTGAATCCCCGACCAATCAATGCATCAAGATGTGGGCGATCACTTCGAACAAGACAATTCCCAGCGTCCCTAGCGAAGCTGCGAGCACGATTGCGGTCCGGCGCTTCTCCAAAGTTGTCATGGTTTTGAGATGGGCGGGAACTTTGGATTCCATTCTCAGCGCGCGGGCCTGCCAGAGAGTGTAGAGATTTGCGAGCGCAGCCAGTGTCGGCGAGAACCAGAATGGGAATGCGCACAATGCTTTGATCGAGAAACGTGAGCGCGCCCGCCAAACCGAAAAGTCCGCCGACGCCCAAAATTACCGCCAGCGGACCGATGAGAGTCGCGATCGCGCACGGCGCGCCCAGGATACCGAAGATAATGGCGCCCAAGCTCGTCCGCTGCTTGGCGGATTTGTCCGCTGGGTCACTCTCCAGCGGCTGTGGTGCCGGTGCCGTGGAGTCGATAGGCGGTCACCGGCTCGCGAAATCCTTTGAGAACGACTTGTTCCGATCTGGCGTCGGGAAAGTCCGCGGCATGTTTTCGCGTAGCTTTCCTGATCGATCAGTATCTCTCCTGCGCTCGCTTTTCCTTGCAGGCGGGCGGCGAGATTAACCACATCACCGATCGCCGTGTAGTCCTTCGTGTCGTCTGAGCCCAGCCGGCCGACGCGCGCGTGGCCGGTGGCGATGCCCACAGACGCCTGCAGCGGCAGCTCAAGGCGGGAGCCGAGACTCTTGAGTCCGGCTCCGAGCTCCGTCGCCGCGACAATGGCCCGCCGGGCATGGTCGTCGTGCCGAATCGGCACGTTGAAAAGAGCCATCACGGCGTCGCCGACGTACTTGTCGATGAACGCGCCATGTTTCACCAACACGTCGGTCGCCATGCGTAAATACGAATCGACCACCTCATGGGTTTTCTCCGCGCCCAGCTCGTGCGTCAGCTCGGTGAATGACGAGAGATCGGCGAAGAGCACGGTGATTTCCGCCATGCGGCCTTCTTCGACGTGGGTGCTGCAGCGCGTGCAAATATTCGGATTCCGCGGGCTGCGCTTTATCCCGAAAGTGCGGTAGATGAAGCTCGCGGCTCCGGCGAGTATCGTGCCGCAGATGCTGCATTGCGCGGCAAGATGGGAATCCGTCGACGCGTGCATGAAGTTACCAGTAGCGTACGGCGCGCCGATATGTCAATTCGCTCGCGGCGGCGCTCGATGATGTGGGAAACCGATGGGTCCTTGAGAAATATTTTTTCCTTTGCTCGAAATGACAGTTGAGCGAGCCGCTCTTGGAAGGATGGTGCCACTAACCGGATCGCGATTGCATTCGCGTTTTAAATGCAGGAATAATGCGGCGATCCTCAGGAGGTTTGTCGACATGTCGGAACACTATCATGACGAGAACGATCTGAAATTGATGCGCGAGATGCGCAAGCTGGCGCCGGACGATTTCAACGCGTGGCTCGGGCTGAATAATATCGTCGGGCGCGAGAATGGCGCGATACCTAAAAAGTATCGGGAATTGATCGCGATCGCGGTGTCGGCCACGACGCAATGCCCGTACTGCATGGAAGCGCACGCCAAGGCGGCGCACGCCGCGGGCGCGTCGCGCGAGGAAGTCGTCGAAGCATCCTTGATCGCCGCGGCGCTGCGCGCCGGAGCGGCGGCAACGCATGGCACGATGGCGCTCAAATTTTTCGACAAGCAGGGCGAGCCAAAGAAAGAATAGCGGCCTGGTTCCCTCATTCAACGCTGCGGCTCATCGTGCGAGTCTCAGTTCTCATGGCGCTTTTTTCTTGCGCCGGCACGCGGCCGAACAATCTCGGCGTCAAAGACTCGCCGGCTGGCGCCGTGCCCGTCGTCACCGAATTGCGTGTCGAGCGATGACGCCGATGCGGCGCATGCAATTTCGTTCGCTGCAACTCGCGCTGCCGCCGGCACGAGGCTTGGCCGCGGTGCAGGCGGCCGTCGCGGGTTTGCCGCGGACCAAGATCATCACGCAGACCGATGATTATCTTCATGCCGAATGCAGCAGCGCGGTTTTTGGCTTTGTCGACGATCTCGAGCTGCACTTGCGGCCGGAGCAAAACCTGATCGCGGTGCGCTCGGCGGCGCGGCTCGGGCGCAGCGATTTGGGCGTCAATCGCAGGCGGGTGGAGAATCTGCGCTCGTTGCTGAGGCGGCAGGCGGTTGTTCGGTAGACCTGTAAAACGGCAACGCTCAACGGGCTGGCTCAGCGCTTTCAGCGTTGCGACGGAACCCCACAACTCCAGAGGTATCGCAGGGAAGGAAATCCGTCGTGTGAATCACGCCGCGTCGTAATAGCGCGGTAAAACGACGCGAAAAACGCTGCCTTTGCCGAATTCGGTTTCCAATTCCAAAGTCGCATCCAGCAGCTCACACAGGCGTTTGACGATAGCGAGTCCGATGCCTTCGCCCCGCTGTTGGGGCGGGCGACGCCGCGTGATCGGCGGATGCCATCCCGAAAACGGTGTCGCTCTTGGCCGTGGAGCTCGCCGATTTCGATGGAGGGCTCTTCGACTGTCTTGGCTTCGAGGGTCGATTCTTCGATGGCGTCGGCGAGCGGCGCTGCGCCGCCGCTCTGAAATGCCCGGGCCAGTATCCTCGATGGTAAACGCCCACCGTTCCAACCCATCGGCTTCGAGCGCCTGCCAGACGACTCTCACCCCGCCGCGAGCGGTATACTTCAACGCATTCAAGATCAGGTTTTGCGCAATCCGCTGAATATTGACCACGTCGCCTTGAACCGGCAAAGACGCCGGGCCCTCGGCATGAAGAAACAGCCCGCGCTCGGCGGCGAGCGGTTGAAACGAGTCGCACAGCGTTCTCAGCACTGCGGCGGCATCCAGCCGGACGCAAATCGCGGCGCTCCTGCCCCGCTTCGAGCCTGGATAAGACCAAGAGATTGTTCAGCAGCGCGTGCAATGACCCAACGCTCTTTTGCAGCAGCGACAGAAATTCCGCTTTTAACGACGCGTCTGTTTCTTCGTCGCCGAGCAGATCCGAAATATTTTTAATGACGCCGAAACTACCGCGCAGGTCGTGCACGGCGCCGCGCCAAGTATCGCCGCGCTTCTGATCGAGTAATTTGAGGTCCTCCAGCGCCTGCTCGAGATCGCGGATGCGGCCCTCGGCTTCGAGTTGCTGCAGCTCCGCGTAACGCGCGGCGCTCTCGGTGACGCCATCGCTGCAGAGTTGCGCCAGCGCGCGGCGCGCCGTCGGCATGACGCCGTCTTCGATCCCGCGCGTACTCTCGCAATAGTTTTCCAGTTCATTGACCAGACAAAGATGCAAATGGCCCCACTCGCGCATTACGTCCTGTTGGTTATAGCCGTGATGCCACCGATGCAGGCCGTGTTCCGCGGCGCGCGCTTTTTGCTCTTCGGCGGCTTCGGCTTTGTGCGCGAGATAGCGCGCTCGAAGACTTTGCTCGAAAGCGTCGAGCACGGCCGGAATGTGATCGTAAAATTCTTTTCGCGCCAGGGATGACGCGGTGGACAGCGCCGGGTCGCCTTCGACGGCGCAGCGCCAGTTTTCTAGTATCGCGCCGCGCCGCGCGAACAGATGATCGGCCAGCGCGACGAGTCTCGTTCGTTGACTTCTTGCCCATCGTCCATGTGGAGATTGTCAGTGCGCATCACCGAGGAAATGATTTATGATCTAGCGTGATTGTCGGTAGAAACAAATTTGCGCGCTTTGCTGTAGCGGCTTATGCCGTGGCTTGCACCGAAATGATCTGGTAGCTAAATTCACCGGGCGACCCTCGTTGAGCGGCGGATTCTATTCGCAGTTGCGCCGGGATGCGGGCCCATGAGTGGAAAAGCTTTATGCGTGTTCGCTGAAATTGGAATGAAATCGACGCCATGCTGAGCTACGATGTGGTGGAGTGGCAAAACCGCTCAGAGAGATTGACCGGCAAACTCCGCAACCGAGGGGCACGGAGGTTCTCGTCAACTAAAATACTGTGGCGTGTGTCACAGCGACGCGCATATCCGCGATGGCTACTTCGTATCTCGGCGGCGGTAAGCGCCTGCACATGAGTGAGCGCGGTATGCGCCCGCCGGTGACCTTGGGCCATGAGCCATTCGGCACCGTCATCGCCGCGGGTGGAGAGGCGGACGGCGTGCCGATCGGCGCAGATCGGCTGGTTCATCCCTGGACCGGATGCGGCTATTGCGCGCGTTGCCGGGAGGGATTGGACAACTACTGCATGGCGCCCAGCATGCTCGGCACCGAGGTTGTCGACGTCCTCGAGCAGGATCGCCTGTGCCATCAGCGCTCTCCGACGTAGGGCAGCAGGGCGATCTCGCGCGCCCGCTTCACTGCCACCGAGAGCTGTCGCTGGTGCTTGCGCGAAAGCCCCGTCACCCGCCGCCCGCGCGTCTTCCCCTTGTCGGAGAGGAAGCGGCGCAGCAGGTTGAGGTCCTTGTAGTCGACTGCCTCGGAGTTGATCCGCGTGTATTTGCGCGGCCGCACGCGATCTGCACCGCGCCGTCCGCGCCGCGGGGCAGCCGCTCCGTTCTCTCGTGCTCGAGCCATAGGCGGCCCGTGATGCTACAGACCCGCGCCGAGAACGGCCAAGTGCCACCATGCGGCGTCCTCGGTCGCTCGCGTGCAGAGCACGCCACGCTCCCTGCGTCCTTGCCTGGCGGCACCTGACCGCCCTCGGGTACCTCAGAAGGGGATGTCGTCGTCCCCGCCGCCGCCTGCGCCAGCCGGGGCGGCGTCGTAGTCGGAGGTGTCGGCCGGCGTATCGCTCTGCGGGCTGAATCCCCCGTTGCCGTTCCCATTTCCACCCCCGCCCCCGCCGTCGCGCGAGCCCAGGAACTGGACCGAGTTGGCGACGATCTGCACCGCCTGACGTTTGCCGCCGCCGTCTTTGGCCTCCCACTCGCGCCAGTCGAGCCGGCCTTCGATCGCCACCGGGCGCCCCTTGGCGAGGTAGGTCGCGCAGTTCTCCCCCTGCGCCCCCCAGACGGTGACGTTGAAGTAGTTGGGCTTGTCGACCCATTCGCCGGTGGCGCCGTCCTTGCGGCGGCTGTTGACCGCCACCCGCAGCTCGCAGACCGGCGTACCGCCGCCCGTATGGCGCAGTTCGGGGTCCTGGGTCAGGTTCCCGGTGATGACCACCACGTTGATGTTCGAAGCCGCCACGGCTCTCACTCCTCAAGATCGTTTATCGAGACTCCAGTCTAAGAGTGCAGGCGGCGCGACTCTCCCCCCTGACCCCGGAATCTGCGCGAAAAGGACGGGCTCAGGCGGTGGAGTCGCCGGACTCGCCCTCGCCGTCTTCGGCGGGCGTCTCGGCGGCCTCGGGCTCGACGGGGGCCTCGGCGGGCTCTGCGGCCTCGTCAGCAGGCTCCGGCACGGCTGCCTCCGCCTCGACAGGCTCGGCAGTTTGCTCTGCCTCCGCCTCGGAGGGGGGCTCGGCGACCGCGGTCGCGGCAGGAGCCTCGGCGGCGACCTCGGTCTCTGCTGGCGCTGGCACCGCCTCAGGCGGCCGCTCGCGCGACGCCCCGGGTCCCGGAGCACTGGTCGCCGGTGGAATCGTCACCGGCGTGTCGGCGTCGACTTTGAAGATGCGGAAGCGCAGCACCCCGTCGGCGATCTTCAGGTTGTGGTCGAGCTGCTCGAGCAACGGCGGCTGCGCCTCGAAGCGGAACCAGCGGTAGTCCGCCTCGTTGCGCTGAGCGATCTCGTAGGCCAGCTTGCGCAGGCCCCAGACGTTCTCGTGCTTGAGCGCCCCCTCCGCCTCGATCTGTTTCTTCGCCTCGTTGGCGACAGCGTCGCGGGCCGGGGCGTCCTGCCCCGGGTCCAGCATCAGAACCAGCTCGTATTCGCGCGTTGCCGCCAAAACGGCGACGCACTATAGCCAGCCCGCTAGTGCGGGGCGAACTCCATCGAGCCATCACTGGGCACAGCCGGTGTTGGCGGAGGCGGCGACGGAGCGGGTTCAGGCACCGGTGGTGGCACGCTCGGTTCGGGTACGGGTAGGGGGACGGTAGGGACAGGGGTGTCGGCGGGCGGGGCCTGTCGCCGGGTGGGGGTGTCCGAGCGGGGCTGGGTTTTTCGCCAGGTGAGTCGGTCGGCTCTCGGTGAGCTTGCGGGGCGAAAAAGAGGACGCCGCCCCCCTCGGACACCCCCACCCGACACCACCCGCCCGAGATGCGCTGGCCTCGAGCGCCCTTTCTCCACTCCCGGTCGAGGATTCCCACCGACAGGCGGAACCCCAACTGGGGGCTCCACCACCCGCGGCAGGCCGACGTCAGCTGGCAAAGGCTCCGGCGCGGGCGGCTCTAGAAGCTTTGGGAGAAGCTGGAGAGCTATGAAGGCAGCAAGCAAGACACCGGCTCCCTTGGCCGCAGGCTGCCAGCGAACGCGCAATCTCATGAAGCTCTAAGTCCCCAGCGACCAAGATTCGCCCCCCTGAAGCTATGGAGAAGAGGGCTGTGGGGTCGCCCTGATGGAGCCTCGCGAAGCGCGCACCGGTGAGTGATCCTCAGCCGCGAAGCGGCTCAACATCAATCCCGCCGGAGGCGGGATTTGGGCTCCAGCAGGGCGACCCCACAGCCCTCTTACGCCACAGCCTCGCGCAACTCGTCGATGTCCCGCAACTGCTCATCGACCCAATCCCCCGGATTGCGCGAGTAGATGATCTCCTTCAGGTGCTCCGAACGCACCCGCCGCTCCTCGGGCTCCATCGTCAGCGCCCGGTGGATCGCGTCGGCCTGCTCCTGGATGTCGAACGGGTTGACCGAGAGCACGCAGTCGGCGAGCTCCTCGTGCGAGCCGGTGTTCTCGGAGAGCATGAGGACCCCGTCGCGGGTGTTGACCGCCGGCGCCTCCTTGGCGACCAGGTTCATCCCGTCGAAGATCGAGTTGACCATCAGCAGGTCGAAGTGCTTGTAGCGGGCGACCGCCTCGTGGAAGTTCTCGTAGATATTGAGGTTGATCGGCATCCAGTCGGTGGTGCCGTGGCGGTGGTTGACGACCGCCACCAGGGCCTCGATTTTCTCCAGGTACTCGGCGTACTCGGGGACGTCCTGGCGCGAGGGCTGCAGGTGGGCGATGAAGGTGACCTTCTCGTGGAACTCGGGGTGCTGGGTGAGGAAGGTGTCGAAGGCGGTGAAGCCGCGCAGCACGTTCTTGGAGAGGTCGGCCCGGTCGACGCGGATGATCAGGTGCTCGCGACGCCGCTCCAGCACCTGGCGCTCGTACTGCGCGACCTCGGCCGACTCGGCCGCCCGCCGCAGCCGCTCGGCGTCGATCGAGAGCGGATAGGCCCGCGCCCGCGTCTCGCCGCCCGCGTGCTGCACCACGCAGCGGTCGTAGTCGACCTCGACCTCGAGCAGTTCGTCGCAGCAGCGGATGAAGTTGATGCAGTAGGCGTGGGTGTGGAAGCCGATGATGTCGTTGGCGAGCATGCCGCGGAAGATCGCCTCGCGGATCCGTCCCGGGAGGATGCGCCAGCTGTCCGGCTGCGACCAGGGGATGTGGACGAAGTGATGGAGGAAGGCGTCGGGGCGCGCGTCGCGGATCATCCCCGGCGCGGTGTAGAGGTGGTAGTCGTGCAGCATCACCAGCGGCCGCTCGCGGTCCTCGATCTGGCCGAGCACGGCGCGGGCGATGTCGCGGTTGACCGCCTGGTAGCCGTAGTCCCAGGCGTCGAGCTCCTCCTGGCGGATGTCGGGCGCGTTGGAGAGGTCCCAGAGGTAGTGCTGGATGAACCAGAGGATCGGGTTGGCGATCACGTTGTAGAAGCCGTCGTAGGCGTCGGCGTCGCTGCCGACCAGCAGCACCCGGTACTCGATCCCGTCGATCGAGAGCTCCACCGGCCCGCCCCGCTCCTCGGAGACGGCGACGTCCTCGTCGGTCATCGCCGAGGCGATCCAGAGTGCCTCGCGGTGGGAGACGAGCCCGGAGAGCGCGGTCACCAGGCCGCCGCCGCCGCGGCTGACGGTGCGCTCGTCGCTCTCGTCGCGCTCGAACTGCGCCGGCCCGCGGTTGGAGACGATGATCAGCGGATCGGAGTCGGGCATCGGGCTCCAGCCTACCCCGCTCGCCCATTCGCGCCTACTGGTCGAGCTTGCCGATCAGCTCGAGCCAGTCGCGCAGCAGCCGCGGCGAGAGGAACTCGCGGCGGGCGTGTTCCTTGCCCGCCTTACCCAGGCGCTTGCCCAGCTCGGGGTCGCCGAGGATCTCGATGCAGCGCTGCGCGCACTCCTGCGGCGAATCGACCAGATAGCCGCTGACGCCGTCCTCGATCTGCAGCGGGATACCGCCGACGTTGCCGGCCACGGTCGGCCGCCCCTTCCAGAGCGCCTCGGTGACGGTCAGGCCGAAGCCCTCGCGGATCGACTTCTGCAGGCAGACGTCGGACTGCGACTGGAAGGCGTTGACCTCGATCGCGCCGACGTTGTTGAGGTTGTTGAGGATCTTGATGTCGGGGTCCGCGTCGGCGTACTCGACGGTCTGCTGGAAGAAGTCCCAGCCCTCCGGGTCGTCGGTGGCCATCGAGCCGACCAGGGCCAGCTGCACCTCCGGCATCTCCGCGGTCACCACGCGGTAGGCGTCGATCACGCCGATCGGGTCCTTCCATGGGTCGAAGCGCGAGACCTGGGTGATCAGCGGCCGGTCGACGTCGATCCCGAACTGGTGGCAGACGAAGGCCGCGTCGTCGGGCGAGAAGGCCATGTTCTTCGGCGAGAGCGGATCGATCGCCGGCGGGATGATCTGGATGCCGTTGTGGCCGTTCATGCCGTTCGGCACGTAGGACGGCATGTGCCAGACGGTCGCGTCGTACTCCTCGATCAGCGGCTGCAGGCGAGCGATCGGCGCCGGGTTGGGCTCGGAGAGGTCGATGTGGCAGCGCCAGATCCAGTTGCGGCTCTTCTCCGGCGCGCCGCGGCGCAGGCCGATCGGCTGCGGGTCGTGGACGATCACCGTGTCCCACTCGCCTGTGCAGGTCCTTGGCGTTGATCGCGTTGATCTCGTCGAACAGCGCCCACTGCTCGTCGCTCAGCGTCTCCTCCGCCCCCTGGAGCGAGTTGTGCAGCAGCTTGGTCGCGTTGAAGAACTCTTCCTTGCCGAAGATCACGTGCCAGTGGGCGTCGATGCCGGCGTCGCGCATCAGCGGCACGATCGTGTAGAGGATCTCCGAAACCCCGCCGCCGAACGCGGTGGCGCTGACGTGGAGCACGCGCTGTCCCTCGAGCGGCTCGGCCAGCTCGCGGATCCGCTCGCTCAGCTCCTTGCCGGCGATGTGGGTGTAGTCGGAGAGGGACTTCTGGCCGAGGGTGACTTCCTGAAGCATCGGCGATTTCTACAGGCAACGGCGGCCGGACGCCTGGCCGCTCAATCGGCGACTGGGCGCTTTCCCAGGTCGACCTCGACCTTCTCGCGCTTGCCATCGTCGTGGAGAACCTCGAGCGTCACCCGATCGCCCGGCTGGAAGGAGGCGATGTAGCGAGCGAGGTCGTCGGGCCGGACCACCTCGCGGCCGTCGACCGAGAGGATCGTGTCGCCGCCCACTTCGTAGGGAACTCCCTGGAAGCGGAGTTTCTCGTCGCCGCCCTCGAGCCCCGCCTCGTCGGCCGGGCCGTCGGGAACGACTTCGGCGATCAGGCCGCCCTGGTCGGCGTCGAGGCCGAGCCTGGCGGCGAGCTGCGGGTAGAGCGCCTGGCTGGAGACGCCGATGTAGGCGTACTCGACGCTGCCCGTGCGCTTCAGCTGGGCGATCGAGCGTTTCACTGCGGAGATCGGCACGGCGAAGCCGACGCCGTCGTTGGCGCCGGAGTTGGTCTCGATCTGCTGGTTGATGCCGATCACCCGGGCGCCGGCGTCGAGCAGCGGGCCGCCCGAGTTGCCGGGGTTGATCGAGGCGTCGGTCTGGATCGCGCCCTCGATCTGGAACTGGGTCAGCGACTGGACCGAGCGGTCGGTCGCCGAGACGACCCCGATCGAGAGCGACTGCTGCTCGCCGAAGGGGCTGCCGATCGCCGCCACCGGCTGGCCGACGACGAGCTCCTCGTCGTCGCCGAGCTCAAGCGGGTGCAGGTCGAAGCCGTCCGGCTCGACCTCCAGCAGGGCGACGTCGGCGAAGGGATCGAAGCCGACGATCGTCGCCGGGACGACGTTGCGGTCGGGGAACTCGACGAAGACCGACTTCGCCTCCTCGCGGTCGGTGCCTTCGCCGTTGGTGACGACGTGGGCGTTGGTGACGATCCGCCCAGCCGTGTCGAGTACGAAGCCAGAGCCTTCGGCGGCGCCTTCGTCGAAGATCGAGCGGATCGTGACCACGCCGGGTGCGGCCTCGCGGTAGACGTCGGCCGCGTCGAAGCCCTCGCTGGCGGCCTGCACGACCACCTGCGTCGTCGTCTTGGTCGCCGCGGCTTGGCTGCTCCCGCCGTCCTCTCCCTCGCCGCCGCAGCCGGCGAGCAAGGCCAGCGCCAGCAGCGCCACCAGCGCTGCCGTGAGAGGGCTCCGCCCGATCATGCCGGTGCCTTCTCCGGCTCGGCGGCGACCGCGACCGGGGTCCCTGGGGTGGCCAGCGGCAGGTCGAGGGTGAAGGCGGTGAAGCGGCGGCTGGAGGAGATCGCGATGTGGCCGTCCATCCGCTGTACCAGCTCGCGCGCGATCGCCAGTCCGAGCCCCGAGCCGCCGGCCGAATCGGCCGTGTAGAAGCGCTCGAAGATGCGTTTCTGCACGCGCTGCGGGATGCCGGTGCCGTCGTCGGAGACGGTCAGCTCGGCACGCTGGTTGACGGAATAGACGGTCACGGTGACGCTGGTGCCCTCGGGGGTGTGGGTGAGGGCGTTGTCGAGCAGGATACGAATGATCTGCCGCACCCTCTCGGCGTCGGCCACCGCGATCACCGGCCGATCCGGCGTGCGCAGCTCCAGGCGTGAGCCGCGCAGTTCGGCGCGGGCGCCGAACTCGCGCGCCACGTCACGTGCCAGCGAGCTCAGGTCGACGCTGCCGATCGTCAGCTCGATGCCGCCGGCATCGAGCTGGGAGAGGTTCAGCAGGTCGGCGGTGAGCTTGGTCAGGCGGTCGATCTGCTGGCGCATCGTTCGCACGAACTCGGCCCGCTCCTCCGGGCTGGGGTCCTCGTCCTCGAGCAGCTCGACGAAGCCGCCGAGGCTGAAGATCGGCGTGCGCAGCTCGTGCGAAGCGTTGGCAATGAACTGCTTGCGGGCGCTGTCGAGCTCGGCGAGGCGCCGCTGCATCTCGTTGAAGGTGCGGGCCAGCTGGCCCAGCTGGCCGGAGGAGTCGACTGGGATGCGCGCGGCGAAGTCACCGTCAGCGACCTTGCGTGCCGCGTCCTCGATCCGCCGCACCCTCTGGGTGACGACCTGGGCGGAGTAGAAGCCGGCCCCGAGGGCGATCAGCATGGCGATCAGGGCGCCGAGGAAGATCGGCCCGGCGGCTTCGGTGTGTCCGCCGATCACCACCACCCAGATGTAGATGACGATCGACGTCCCAGCCCCGATCGACAGCGCGGTGGTCGTGATCCGGCTGCCGAGCGGGGTGAGGCGCAGTCCCTTCATTCCCGGAAGCGGTAGCCGACGCCGCGCACCGTGAACAGGTACTCCGGCTGCTTGGGGTCGGTCTCGATCTTTTCCCGCAGGTGGCGAATGTGGACGTCGACCGTGCGCGGATCGCGGTAATCCGAGTCGCCCCAGACGTGCTCGAGCAGGGTCTCGCGGCTCAGCACCTTGCCGGGGGAGCGGGCAAGCGCGGTGAGGATCTCGAACTCGACGTAGGTGGCGGCGACCTCCTGGTCGCTCAGGGTGACCGAGCGTCGCTCCGGATCGATCGTCAACTCGCCGTGCTCGATCGGCTCTTCGTCGGGCGGGTCGACAGCCATCCGAGAGCGGCGCAGCGCCGCCTTGACCCGGCTGCGGAACTCTCGCATCGAGAAGGGCTTGGTGATGTAGTCGTCGGCGCCGACCTCGAGCCCGGCGACCTTGTCGGTCTCGCTCCCCTTCGCGGTCAGCATGATGATCGGCACCTGGCTGTGGCGGCGCAGCTGGCGGCAGACCTCGACCCCGTCGAGCTTGGGCAGCATCAGGTCGAGCACGACCAGGTCGAAGCGGGCCTCCTTGAAGCGCTCCAGCGCCTCACGGCCGTCGAGCGCGGAGGTGACGTGGTAGCCATCCTTGCGCAGCGGGTAGCTGAGCAGGGTCTGCACCGACTGCTCGTCGTCGACAAGAAGTATCCGCGTGGACCCGTTCGGCATAGGTACAAGGGTAATCTGCAGACTCCTCGGGCTGCGTTGGACGTATGTGCGAGTACCAAGAACTAAGGTTCACAGGCGCACGGCCGATATGAGCAGAGTGATGGAGCAGCGACAGCTGAAGAGCCTTGTCGAGAGCGGCAATTACCGGCCGGAGCCGGAGCTGGTGGCGCAGGCGATGCTGCGCCACCGCGGCGTGCGGGTGTTGCTCGTAGGGAGCGAGGTCAGCCCAGCTGATCAAATCCCCTCGTCTTCATCGACACGCCGCCAGGCAGCCTGATCTCGACCCCCTCGCCGGCGACGACCTCGCCGATGCGGGTCAGCCTCGTTTTCGCCTGCTCGGCCACGGCTGCGGCTGCCGTGGCCAGTTGCCCGGCTGGCAGGCTGGCGAGCAGCTCGTAGTCTTCGCCGCCGCCGACGGCCAGCTCGAGCGGCTCCCGTCCGGCGGCTTGCGCGACCGCGGCGACGCCGTCGGCCAGCGGCAGCGCCGCGGCGTCGATCCGCAGCCCGACCCCGCTGGCAGTGGCGACGTGGCTGGCATCGCCGCCGAGCCCATCGCTGAGGTCGATCATCGCCGTCGCCCCCGCGTCGGCAAGCGCCCGTCCCGCCGCCAGACGCGCCCGCGGCTCCAACTGCCGTCCCACCAACGCCTCAGACGTGCCGGGAGTTAAGGACGCATATGGACCGCTATCTCCCGGCACGTCTGCCTGGGACTCGTGCTCGAGCAACAGCAGGCCGGCAGCGGCGCCACCGAGCTCGCCGGTCACGACGAGGACGTCGCCGGCGCGCGCGCTGGCCCGCGTCACCAGGTCCTCCGGTGTCTCCGCGTGGCCGACCACGGTCATCGCCAGGGTCAGGGCCGGGGCGCGGGTGACGTCGCCGCCGGCCAGTGCCGTCCCGGTCTCTGCGGCCAGCGCCGCCATCCCGTCGAGCAGCTCGAGGCAGCCGTCCTCGTCGAGGTCGGTCGGCACGCCGAGGACAACGTAGGCCTCGCCCGGCTCGCTGCCCATCGCCGCCAGGTCGGAGAGGGCGACCGCGAGCGCCTTGGCGCCGATCTGCGCCAGGCTGCACCACTCGCGCCTGAAATGGACACCGTCGATCAGCGCGTCGACCGAGGTTGCGGTCGCACCGCCGGGCACGACGATCGCGGCGTCGTCGCCGCTGCTCAGCCGCAGGCGCGGGCCCGCCTGCGGCAGGCGGGCGCGGATGCGATCCAGCAGCTCGAACTCGCCCATGCGCTCATTCTCGCCCCTGCGGGTAGAACAAGGGCGTCGGCAGGTGGCAACCCCTGACGTCACTAAGGTGCCGCAAGCGTGGCAGAGGACCAACCACTCCTACACAAGATCGGCGAGACCGCGTCGCGCTTCGGCGCGCGACCGCCGCGCAGCAAGCGCGTCCGCCTGGCTATCCAGCTCGGAATCGCGATCGTCGTCCTCGGCTTCCTCGTCCTCACCGTCGTCAATCAGTGGTCGGAGATAAAGGGCGAGGGCGTCCACTTCCACCTCGTCTGGCTGATCCCCGCGTTCATCGTCCTGCCGCTCTTCTACGTGCTCAGCGCCCTCGGTTGGGATCTGATCCTGCGCTTCCTCGGCTACCGGATCGGGGTCGGGCGGGCACAGGTCGCCTGGGGGCAGCCGCTTCTCGCCCGCTACGTGCCGGGCAGCGTCCTCTACGTGCTGGGGCGGGTGCTGCTCTCCGAGCGCGCCGGGGTGCCGCGGCGGATCACGATAGCCAGCATCGTCTACGAGCAGGCGATCTCGGCCACCTCCGGCGTCGCCTTCGCCTCCTACTTCCTGATCAGCCACCCCGATCTCCAGGGCCAGCCGCTGCGCTGGGCCATCCTGCTGGTCATCCCCCTGCTCGTCGTGCTGCTCAGCCCGCCCGTCTTCCGCCCGCTCGCCAACCGCGTCCTGCGGGCATTCGGCCGCGACCCGCTGCCGGGGGTGATCTCGCTGGGAGGCGTTATCGCGCTGATCGCCTTCTACTCGCTCAACTGGGTTGTCGTCTCGGTCGGCGTCTACTGCGTCGCCCGCTCGGTTTCGACGATCCCGCTCGACCAAGTCCTGACCGTGGGTTCGGCGCAGGCGGTCGGCTACGTCGCGGCGCTGGTCACCCTGGTCGCGCCGGCCGGTCTCGGCATCCGCGACGCCGCCTTCGCCTGGGCGGTGAAGGGGGCGTTGCCCAGCAAGAGCTTCGCCGTCGGCTCGCTGATCGCGCTTGCCGTGCGCGGCGTGCTCACGGTGGTCGAGCTGATCTATGTCGGCCTGGTCACGGCGCTGGGCAAACGGGAGGGGTGGTCGATCCCGACCGGGGTGATCCATGCGTCGGCCGAGGAGGAAGCCGTCAAGGCCGAGGACCGCCGAGCCGAGATGCACGCGCCCGAGGTTTTGTAGGGCTCAGCCAAGGCGGGGGATGGGGTCGGCTCCGCTGGAGCCCAGGTTCGCTCGCTGCGCTCGCTCACTATGTTTGTGCGGCTTCGCCGCGGGAGTTACTCGCCGGTGCGCCGCTTTGCGAGGCTCCATCGGAACCGACCCCATCCCCTTTATCCGGAGCGCCTACAGCGGCATCCGGGCCGGAAGCTGAAACGCGGTCAGGGCGAGGGTTAGGAGCTGGAGGGGGCGGTCTCTCGAGAGGGCTACCAAGGGTAAGGCCCAAATCAGGTACCAGGGGAGGAGCCAGGCGGTGGCTAGGAGTAGGGCGAAGGAGGTCCAGGCGGCGTTACGGAGCCAGTCGGCGCCCTGCCAGGTTCTGATCAGGAGGTAGATGCCGAGGGCGGCGAAGAGGGTTAGGGCGACCGCGCGCACTGCCGTTTGGTCGAGGCCCGTGATGCGGGCGAAGGTGATCGGGACGCTCATGTGGCTGGTGCGGCTCTGGTTCTCGCCGGCGAGACCGACCGCGTTGAGCCAGCTCCAATCAAAGGCCGCGTAGGCCGCCCCGGCAATCGCCAGGGCGACGACCCCTGCGCCTGCCAAAAGCCAGGCAGAAGGCTTGGCCCCTGCCCCGATCGCAGCTTTTTCTGGGTCATGGCGGGGAAAATGCTGCGATCGCGCGGCGGCCACAAAAGCGAAGGGCGCGGCGAGCGCCGCTGGGGGCTTGATCGCGAAGGCTGCAACGAAAGCGGCACCGGCGCTGGCTTCGCGGGCGTTGAGCATCGCCGCGATGCCCACGGTGGCCAACAGCATCGCCAGGCCGTCGTTGTGGGCGCCGCCGACGACGTGGATCAGGACGAGAGGGTTGAGGGCGACGAAGGCGGCGGCAGCGGTCGGTGAGACGCCGCGGGACGGGGCGACTCGGGCGACGACGAGGGCGATTGCGAGTACCGAGAGGGCTGCCGTCGCCTTGAGCGCGGCGACCGCCAGCCAGACGGGCAACCAGGCGAGCGGGTAGGTCAGCAGGGTGAAGAGTGGACCGTAGGCGCTGGTGGCGTCGATCCAGGTGACGCGGGCATAGGCCGGATCGAAGGGGGCGGCGGCCGGTGGGTGGGTGTAGGGGTTGAGGTCGTGAACGACCCCGAGCCGCGCGTAGTCGACGTAGCTGTAGACGTCGTGGGAGAGGAGGATCGGGGCGAGGGCGAAGGCGGCGAGGAGGGCGAGCGTCGTGGCCCAGAAACGGCTCACCCGGCCGCTGCGCCGCCGCCGTCGACACCCGCGCCGCCGCCGGTGCCGTAGGTGGGCGGCGGCGGCGGTACCGGCGTTGGTTCCTGGCCGGCGCCCGGCGCGTAGGCGTCGGGGTCATAGCCGCCCGTTGCTTCCTTGCCCAGCCTCTCGGCTTCGCTTTCTTCCCCGTCATCGGCGTCGAAATCGTCGTCGGAGTCGTCGCTGTCCGGCGGTCCGGACGTGAACGAGCCGTAGAAGGGCGCCCAGCTCACCTCCTTCTCCGGCTGCTCGACTTCCTCGCAGGGGACTTCGCCGTTGGCATAGAGCGAGTGCCAGATTTCGGCCGGGAAGGTGCCGCCGAAGACGGTGGTGCCGTGCACGCTGGTCATTTCGATCTCGTTCGACTCCGGGTAGCCGACCCAGACCGCGGTCGCCAGGTTGGGCTGAAAGCCGGCGAACCAGGCGTCGGTGTAGTTGTCGGTCGTGCCCGTCTTGCCGCCCTGGCCGGGGCAGCCGGTGTAGGCGGCGGTTCCGGTGCCTTCGGTGATGTTGTCGTGCAGCAGCCGCCAGACCTCGTAGGCGACCGCTTCGGGCACGACGCGCCGCGGCTGGGGGCGCTCGGGTTTGTCGATCCGCCCGCCGGGGAGGACGACGCGCTCGATCGCGACCGGCTTGCGGTGGATGCCGCCGGCGGCGAGCGTCGCGTAGGCGTCGGCCATCTCCAGCGGCGAGACGCCGACCCGAAGGCCGCCGATCCCCTCGGCCGGGATGCCGTCGAGCGGGCTCTCGATCCCCATCGACTTCGCCGTCCACTTCACCTGCCGCGGCCCGACGTCGAGGTCGAGCTGGGCGAAGACGGTGTTGTCGGAGGCGACCGTCGCCTGCTGCAGGTTGACCGTGCCCAGGTAGCCCTCGTCCGCCGTCGCCACCTCCCAGTGACCCCACTCGGGCAGGTCGAGATCGAGCGGCTTGGAGACGTAGTAGGTCGAGTAGGGGTCGATTCCCTGCTTGATCGCCGTGGTCAGGACGAACGTCTTGAAGGTCGAGCCGGGCTGTCGATGTCCCTGGGCGGCGAGGTTGAACTTGCTGTCCTCGTAGCTGGAGCTGGAGACCATCGCCTCGATCTGGCCGTTGCGCGGATCGATCGCGACCAGCGCCGAGGAGGGGTCTTCCGAGTAGGGAAGGGCGGAGCGGATCGCGTCCAGGCCGACCTCCTGCAGGTGCGGCTCGATCGTCGTGTGGACCTCGAGCCCGCCATTGCGGACCTTCTCGACGCCGTAGATCTCGATCAGCTCGTCTTCGACGTAGTCGAAGAAGTAGGGCTCGCGCTTGTCGAAATAGCCCTGGTCGAGATCGAGGCCGAGGCCGCGATGCTGAGCCTGCCGCGCCCGCTGTGGCGGTACGTAGCCGAGCTTTGCCATCTTCGCCAGCACGGCGTTGCGCCGCTCGCGCGCAGCCCGCGGGTTGAGCACCGGGTTGTAATCGGTGGGGGCCTGCGGCAGCCCGGCCAGCAGCGCCGCCTGCTCCAGGCTCAGCTTCCAGACCAGCTTGGAGAAGTAGATCTTGGCGGCGGCCTGCACGCCGATCGCGGTGCTGCCTTCGATCGTGCCGTAGGAGGCGGTGTTGAGGTACTGGCTGAGGATCTCCCGCTTGCTGTGGCGCTCGGCGTACTCGATCGCCAGCTTCGCCTCGATGATCTTGCGCTCGAGGTTGCGGCTGGGGTTGCGGATGCAGAGGTTGCGGACGAGCTGCTGGGTGATCGTCGAGCCGCCCTCGACCGTGCGGCCCGCCTCGAGGTTCTTCAGAGCGGCGCGGGCGATGGCCTCGGGGTCGATGCCGCCGTGGTCGTAGAAGCGCTCGTCCTCGATTGCGACGGTGGCCTGCTGAAGACTCTTCGGGACGCGATCGATCGCGACCGGCTCGCGCGCCTCTTCGGACTTGACGATCCCCAGCTTGCTGCCGTCGCCGGCGTAGAGGGTCGTGTTGCCGCCCTTCTCGATCGGCCTACACGCGGCCAGCGAGGGCGCCTCGGCGGCGACGTCGAGCACCCAGGAGACGACGCCGATGGCGCCGATCGCGAGCAGGGCCGCCACGCCGAAGGCGACGATGAGGACCTTCCCGCCCGCCCCTCCCCGGTGCCGCTGGCGGCGGCGATTGCGCTGCGTCATCGCGAAAAGGGTACTCCGGGCCCTGCCTCTTCCCGCGGGCTAGGCCTGGGTGTCGGCGGTGGAGAGGTTGTGCACGATCCCCTCCACCAGCAGCTGGTTGGGGATGACGATCGCGGTGCCGTCGCCGGGGTCGACGTAGGTGTAGGAGAGGGTGATGTCGAGGACGCGACCCTCGACCTCTTCGAAGGCGATGCGGTCGCCGATCCGGATCGGCTGCGAGATCGCCAGCTGCACGCCGGCGACCATGTTGCCGATCGTGTGCTGGGCGGCGAAGCCGATGATCGCGGCGAGGACGGCGGTCGAGGCGAGGATGCCGGTCGCGAGCCGCTTCAGCTCGGTGAACTGGGCGAGCGCGATCGCGACCAGGACGACGATGACGATCAGGATCGCCAGCCGGCGCAGGAAGCGCAGCCGGGTCTTGGTGGACCGCGAGACCTGTTTGACTGCCGGCGACATGGACAGCAAGTTATCCGCAGGAGACCCCGGGGGTCGCTCCGCCGGAGCGAACAGCTTGGAGGCTCCGCCGGAGCGACCCCCGGGGTCTTTTCCGTACGCCACCTGGGGTCCACAGCTGGCGATCGGGGGAGTGCTGATTGCACTTGGCGCGGGCATCCTGTTGGGGATCCCGGCGGTCATCGTCGACAACCCGGGTGGGGGCGACCTCAGCACCGGCGCCAGTGTGATCGTCCAGATGGCGACGGCCCTCGGCTTCCTCCTGGTCCCGATCGCCGTCGCCGCGGGCTGGGGGGAGGCCTCGGTGGGCGAGGCGCTGCGGCGGCTCGGCGTGCGCGGCTTCCAGGCTCTCGCGGGGCTGAAGTGGATGGCCGCGGCGATCGGCGCCTACCTCGTCCTCGCTGCCGTCTACGCGGGCATCTTCGGCGTGCCCGAACAGGAGGACGTCGCCGAGGGGTTCGGCGCGCTGCCGGTGCAGATCCTGCTGATCGCGATCGCGGCGCCGATCAGCGAGGAGATCTGCTTCCGCGGCATGCTCTTCGGCGGCCTGCGCACACGCCTGCCCCGCCTCGGAGCGGCGCTGATAAGCGCCCTGATCTTCGGCGCCCTGCACGCCCTCACCGGCATAAGCGCCGTGCCGCCGCTGATCGCCTTCGGCTTCATCCTCTGCCTGCTCTACGAGAAGACCGGCTCGATCGTCCCCGGCATCCTCCTCCACATGCTCAACAACTCCGTCGCCCTGATCGGCCAGTAACGACAGAGGCGTGACAAACCCGCCAGCCGAGCCGTTCGCAAGAATGCGGATCGAATGATTCGCCGCCTCGCGTCCACCTTGGCTCTCTTCGCCCTGCTGGCATTCCCGGCTGTCGCGCCGGCCGCCTCCGCGAAGGAGCCGGTTAAGTCAGGTGGCCCGAACAAGGCACCGCAGCCCCAGGGTCCGCCCGACGCCACGGTGAAGATCACCCACATCGGGCACCTGAACGACGGTCGGGCACGGATCTACAGCACCGTGCCGGCGATCGGCACGATCAAGCCCTTCGTCGCCGGCCAGCGGGTCGAGGTCAGCTTCTACCTCGACGGCCGCCGCATCGAGCGCAAGACAGTCAGGGTGCGCAAAGGCAAGGCCGGCAAGGGCGTATTCCGGGCCAAGGTCCGCATCCGCGAGGCGGGCAAGTACGCCGTCAGCGCCAAGCATGTGGCGACCGCGGTGCTCGCTGGCGACAGCACGGTGCGCAAGAGCTGGAAGGTCAGCTTCCCCGCCCTGCACCAGGGCCAGTGCGGCGACGTCGTCGTCGGCTTCAAGAAGGCGATGCGGAAGCTGGGCTACATCGCCAACAGCGGCCGCTGCTTCGGCGACAAGACGGCGCGCGGTGTGCTCGCCTACCGCAAAGTCAACGACATGAGCCGCAGCATGCGCGCCGGCGAGGGCCTGGTCAAGCGCGCCTTCGCAGGGCGCGGCGGCTACCGGGTGCGCCACCCGGGCGCCGGCCGCCACGTCGAGGCGTCGCTGGGCAAGCAGGTGCTCGTCTTCGCCAAGGGCGACAAGCCCTACGCGATCTACCCGATCTCATCGGGCAAGTCCTCGACGCCGACCGTCACCGGTCACTTCGAGTTCATCCGCACCGAACCGGGCTACAACTCGCACGGCATGTACTACTCCTGGTACTTCTACGGCGGCTACGCCGTGCACGGCTACGAATCGGTGCCCGACTACCCCGCCAGCCATGGCTGCCTGCGCACCTTCATCGCCGACCAGCCGGAGATCTACAACCGGATCGAGTACGGCGAAGACATCTTCGTCTTCTGAGGTGGCCGACCTCGAGGCCGCCAAGCGAACGTTGCTCGCTGAGCTGCGCGAGCACTCGCTGGTGATCGGTGAGGTGACGCTCTCCAGCGGCGCCGTGGCCCAGTACTACGTCGACGCTCGCCGGGCGCTGCTGCGGCCGGCTGGGTTCCGCGCCGCCGGCGAGCTGATCGCCGCCGCGGCGGTCGAGGCCGGCGCCAGCGCCGTCGGCGGCCCGGCGACCGCGGCGATCGCGCCTAGCTGCGCTGCCCTCGCCGTCCCGGCTGGCGACGGTCTCGTCGGCTTCTTCGTCCGCAGCGAGCGCAAGCAGCACGGCCTCCAGCGCTGGGTCGAGGGACCGGTTGAGGAGGGAGACAAGGTGCTCGTCGTCGAGGACACTGTCACCACCGGTGGCTCGACCGTGAAGGCGGTCGAGCGCATCCGCGAACAGGGCCTCGAGCCCGTCTCCGTGGTGGCCATAGTCGACCGTCTCGCGGGCGGCGGCGAAGCGATCGAGGCGGCCGTGGCCGCCCCCTACCGGGCCCTCGTCACGATTGACGAGCTCTACCCGGATCGCCCCGACCGCGGCTGACCGCACCAGCTCCCAGCGCCTCCATCTACTCCTGAGGTACCTATTGCTAGTCCGCGCTTTGCAGGCGTTTTGAGCTGCTTCGCGACAAGCGCCTTTCTTACAAAAACGTCAGCCTTGACTTTATAAAGGTCTCTGTTTACAGTCTCGCCAAGCTCGTTTCGGCGGGCAGGGAAGCACCAACAGGGAAAACCGAGCCCAAGGGGGCCGCAAAGGGAGCGGCCGGCAGAGGGGCTCAGGGACAAGGAGAGAGCTGAACGTGAGAAGCCACGCGAAGGCATCGACCGCGGGATCGACCCAGCGCCAGGCCACCGGCCTCGGCCGCATCTTCCGTGGAGCCTTCGCGACCCGTGGTGACTCGCATGCCTCCAAAGGGAGTGGTGCGTCCAAAGCCAGGCGGTTGGTCCTTCCCGCGGCGGTCCTTGCGCTCGTCCTTGCCTTTGCGGTACCGCAGGCAAGCGCCCTGAAGTTCCATGCCTTCAAGGAAGTCTTCGGCTCGGCCGCACAGCCGAGCTTCGAAACCAGGTCGATGGCGATCGACCAGTCCACCGGCGACATCCTCGTCATGGACAAAACGGGCGGGACCTCCACGGTCAAACGCTTCAACCCCGACGGCACTCCGCACAACTTCTCCGCCCTCGCCACCAACACGATCGACGGTGAAGGGGGTCCTGACACGACGCCGCAAAACGGCCTCGGCTTCGGTGGCTTGGGTGAATCGCAGATCGCAGTCGACAACTCGGGCACGGCCACCGACGGCAACATCTACGTCACTCAGGGCTCCCCCAACCTGATCAACGTCTTCTCCAGCACCGGCGCCTACCTCGGCCAGCTGACCGCTGCAGGGGCGACCAACTTCTCCGAAGCCTGCGGCGTTGCGGTCGACTCCGCGGGCGCCGTCTACGTCGGCGACTACACGAGCGGCATCCATAAGTTCGTCCCCGCGGTCAACCCGCCGGTGAACGCCGACCACACCGCGACCTTCACCACCACCTCCGAACCATGCACCCTGGCCGCCGGCGTCGGGCCCAGTGCCGGCTTCCTCTTCCCCGCCCAATACCAAGGCCCAATCTCGAAAATCGACAGCGCTACCGGCGAACTCAAATACACCATCGTCTCCGGCTCGCATGTGACGGTGGCGGTCGACCCCGGCACGGGCCACGTCTACGGCCTGGGCTCCGGTCCGATCGAGGAGCGCGACGCCTCCGGTGCCGCCAGTCCGGGCACCGTCTCCAACACCACGGTTGAAGGTGACAAGCAAGGCCTGGCCGTGCGCGGCTCGAGCGGCGACATCTACTACGCCGTATCCCCCTCGACCACCAACAAGATCCAGGTCCTGAGCGGAGCGATGAGCACCTCCCCCGACGTCGCCACCACGGCTGCCACCGGTATCACCGATAGCGAAGCGACCCTCAACGGCACCGTCAACCCCGACGGCCAGGCGCTGAGCGAATGCCTCTTCGAATGGGGCCTGACGACGAACTACGGCAACACCGCTCCCTGCGTGCCGAGCCCAGCCGGCATCGGCTCGGGCACGAGCCCGGTTGCGGTCTCGGCCGCCATCAGCGGCCTCGATGTGGCCACCGTCTACCACTTCCGCCTCAAAGCCGCCAACGCCAACGGGCCGGTCTTCGGCAGCGACGAAACCCTGCAGAGCGCCGGCCCGCGGATTCTCGACAGCTGGGCCGAGGACGTCCTCTACACCGAAGCCAAGCTGCGGGCCGAAATCAATCCCGAGGAAGCGGCCACCACCTATCGCGTCGAGTACGGCCCGACGACCGCCTACGGCTCTGAAAGCGCGGAGCTGAACGTCGGCTCCGACAGCTCCGTGCACACGGTGTCCTTCCTCCCCGACGACCTGCAGCCCAGTACGACCTACCACTGGCGCGTCGTCGCCACCAGCGGCGCCGGGGAAAACGAGGGACCAGACCACGAGATCAGGACCTTCCGGCGCTACGTCGCCAAGACCGATTGCCCCAACCAGGCAAACCGCTACGGCGCCGGCGCCAACCTGCCCGACTGCCGCGCCTATGAGCTTGTCAGCCCGCTGGACAAAAACGGCGGCGACATCAAATCGCTTGCAGTAGACGACGGCACCGCCGGCTACATCATTGAGCGCAGGGTGCAGAGCACGCCCTCGGGCGACAGGCTCACCTATTCCTCCTACCGAGCCTTCGCCGATGCGCAGTCGGTCCCCCATTCCTCCCAGTACATCGCCCAGCGCATCGGGGGCACCGGCTGGCTGACGCACTCGATCAACCAGCCCGGGGGCGCACCTGTCGTGTCCAGTCTGAACGCGACGAGAGCGCAGTACCAGGTCTTCTCAGAGAACCTCTGCCACGGGTGGATGAAAACCTACTTCGACTCACCCTCGCTCGAGATGGTGCCGGGGCTCCCGAACGTTCACCGCTTCGACGACCGCCTCTGCGGCCCCGAGCGCTTCGAAGCACTGGCGCCGATCGTGGCTCCACTGTCCCTGGGGGAATTCCCCCAGCCCTTCATCCACGGTGTCTCGGCCGACGGCTCGCACACGATTTTCGCCATCTCGGCGAAACTCGTGCCCGAGGCTGCCGCAGACAGATACCAGCTCTATGAGTCGTACGAACCCGGCGCGCCGCCGCGGTTGGTCTGCATCCTGCCCGGCGGCGAAGCCTGGTTCGACAACTGCGTCGCGGGTGGCGGGTACCTCGAGCCCCGCGAAGGGCTTCGCACCGGGGCGATCTCAGAAGACGGCGAGCGCATCTTCTGGACGAACAGCCTAGGCATCGAAGGTGAGATCTACGTGCGGATAGGCGGCACCGAGACGCTTGCGGTATCCCAGGCAGGCGAAGAAGCCGCCGGGACGACGAAATCCTGGTTCTGGGGCGCGGCGAACGACGGCTCGCGCGCCATTTACACGACGGGTCACCCCGCCGACGCCGGGCGTTCGCACCTCTACGCCTTCGACGTCGATGGCGAAGCGACCGAACCGATCGCCACGGGCGTCTACGGCGTGGCGGGGATCAGCGAGGACGCAAAGCGCATTTACTTCGTCTCCGAGGACGAGCTGCCCGAAAGCGGGCAGAACAGCCGGGGCGAGGAAGCGATCGCCGACCAGCTCAACCTCTACCTCTACGACGCGAACGCGGGCACCTACACCTTCATCGCCACGCTCTCGAACGAAGATTTCTTTCCTGGCAATCCCGCAGGTGCTAACTCGCCGGTCGCGCGGACGCCGCGTGGCCGCCTCGCCCGCGTCACCCCCGACGGCCTGCACCTCGCCTTCGGCTCGAAAGCGTCGCTGACGGGCTATGACAACAAGGCCGGGACGACCGGTTTCATCAACTATTCCGCTTACCTCTACGACGCGGTCAGCGACGAGCTGATCTGCGCCAGCTGCAACCCCAGCGGCGCCCGCGGGGAACGCGAGTCAGACGGCCCCGAAAACTCACTTGGAGTCACGGAATTCGTAAGGGCCCGTCCTCTACCCCCCGTCGATAACCCGCTGCAACCCTCGCGCATACTCTCGGAGGATGGCTCGCGCCTCTTCTTCGAGACGATCCACGCGCTCGACCCACGTGACTCGAACGGGCAAGTCGACGTCTACCAGTGGGAGGCCGAGGGCGCCGGCGGTTGCGACGCGGGCGATTCGCGCTTCGCCCCAAGCGCCGCAGGCTGCATCGAGCTGATCTCGACTGGCACGAGCGATTTCGAATCCGAATTCGCCGAAGCGAGCGTCACGGGCGACGACGTCTTCATCTACACCAACTCGGGTCTTGTCCCCTCCGACTACGGCCTCAGGGACATCTACGACGCCCGCATCGGCGGCGGCTTGCCGCTGCCCCCCGAGGCGCCCGAGTGCGTCGGCGATGCCTGCCAGGGCATCCCGCCCGCCCCCAACGACCCCACCCCGGCAAGCGCCGGCTTCAGGGGCGCCGGCGACCCAGCGCCGCGCAAAGCCCAGCGCCGTTGTTGCCGGGCGCGAGTCCGCAAGGGGGCGAAGGGCAGCAGCAACGCAAAGCACAAGAAGGCAAAGCGCTGTAGGCGCAACAACGGGAGGGCAGGCCGATGAGAAGGAAGCTTTCACTAAAGGGTGCGTTGGCGACCTCGCTCGCGCTGCTCGTCACCGCGCTCACGGCAACTCCCGCCTCGGCCGACTTCGGCATGGAAAGCTTCGACGTCCGCTTCGAAAACGCGGACGGCTCGGCGGCCCTTCAAGCCGGCGCCCATCCCTTCCAGGTGAGCGCCGTCTTCGACATCAATTCGGTCGAAACCGAATTCGGCGGCAAACTGCTCGACGAGGCGGTCAGGAACCTGTTCATCGCCCAGCCCGACGGCTTCCTCGGCAAACCGAAAGCGACGCCGCGCTGCTCGGACGTCGGCTTCCTCTCGGGTGACCAGAAACCAGACTGTCCCGACAGCTCGGCGATCGGCGTCATCGGCCTCAGGCTCGCCAACGAATTCGTCGCCGGCTACGTCTATCACCCTGTCTTCAACCTCGAGCCGCCCCCCGGTGTGCCGGCGATGTTCGGCTTCTATGCCATCGGCGGAATCCCGGTGCAGGTCGAAGTCGGCGTTGAGGAAGCCTATCCCCACAACATCCTCGCCGAAACGCGCAACCCCTCCCAGATCGTCGAATTCATCGGCGCCGGGCTGACCCTGTGGGGCAACCCGGCCAATCCCGCCCACGACTCACTGCGGGGGAACAACTGCGTCGCGCTCTTCAGCTTCGCCTCCCTGTTCGTCTACAAACCCCCCTCGACCGGCGAAAAATGCCCGGTCAAAATCGCCGAGGAGCCCTTCCTCACCAACCCGCGCGCCTGCCGCGGTCCCCTCTCGATCGACTGGGAAATGGACTCGATCCAGAACCCGGGCGCCTGGATCTCGGGCTCGTTGCTCACCCACGACGACGCCCAACCGCCCAACCCGCAGGGCTTCACGGGCTGCGGCAAACTTGCCTACGACCCCCAGATCGAATCGAAGCCGACCTCCGACTCGGCCGAGACCGGAACCGGCCTCGACTTCAACCTCGACTTCGACGACGTGGGGCTGACCAACCCAGACGGTCTGGCGGGCTCCGATACCAAAAAAGCCGAAGTGGTCCTGCCCGAGGGGATGACGATCAATCCCTCGGTGGGCGAAGGCCTCGGTGTCTGCACCCCGGCGGACTTCGCTCGCGAGAAGCTCGACTCAGCCCCAGGAGCGGGCTGCCCCAACAACTCCAAGGTCGGCACCCTGGACGTCGAAATCCCGATCATCGACGAACCATTGAAAGGCTCGATCTTCCTCGCTCAGCAGGACGATCACAACACGACCACGCCGGGAGCGGAGAATCCTTTCGACTCCCTGATCGCGCTCTACTTCGTGATCCGTAACACCAACCTGGGAGCGATCGCCAAGCTGCCGGTCAAAGTCGAGCCCGATCCCAAAACCGGCCAGCTGGTCGTCACCTTGGACGACAGCCCCCAGTTCCCGATCAAGCACTTCAACGCCCACCTGCGCGAGGGCCAGAGAGCTGCATTGATCACCCCTGCGACCTGCGGCACCTACACCACCGAAGCAAGGCTCTATCCCTGGTCAGATCCGAGCAACCCAAAGACCGTCTTCACCGACTTCCAGATCACCAAGGGAGTCGGAGGAGGCCCCTGCCCCCCGGGAGGCGTGCCTTCCTTCAAGCCCCACTTCGAAGCGGGCTCGCTCAACAACAACGCCGGCAGCTTCTCTGCCTTCAACATGCGCCTGACCAGGAACGACGGAGAACAGAACATGACCAAGTTCTCCTCGGTCCTGCCCCCAGGCGTGCTCGGCTCGCTCAAGGGAGTCGACAAATGCCCAGACGCAGCGGTTGAGGTCGCCAAGTCGAAATCAGGTCGCGAGGAGATCGCCAGCCCGAGCTGTCCCGCCAACTCCCTGATTGGCCACACCCTGGCCGGAGCCGGAGTGGGAGGGGCCCTGACCTATGTCGGTGGCCAGGTCTACCTCGGCGGCCCATACAAAGGCGCGCCGCTCAGCGTGATCTCGATCACCCCGGCGGTCGCAGGTCCCTTCGATGCCGACACGGTCGTCGTGCGGTTGGGGTTGACCTTGAACCCGAAAACGGCGGAAGTCGAAGTCGATGGCGCGGCATCCGATCCGATCCCGCACATCCTCAAGGGGATCGTGCTCAAGGTGAGAGATCTCAGGGTCTACGTCGATCGGCCCAACTTCACCCTCAACCCGACCAGCTGCGATGAATCGAGCGCCAAAGCCACCTTGTTCGGCTCATTCCTCGACGTGCTCAACCCGGCCGATGACGTCCCGGTCGACCTGGCGACTCGCTTCCAGGCAGCCAACTGCCTGAACCTTGGCTTTAAACCGAAGCTCGCCTTGAACCTCAAGGGCGGAACCAAGCGAGGTGGGCACCCGGGACTGGCGGCGATCTATACGCCGAGGCCAGGCGATGCCAATGTCGAGGGCCTGGTCGTGCGCCTGCCGAGATCCGCATTCCTCGACCAGGCCCACATCAGGACGATCTGCACCAGGGTGCAGTTCGCCGCCGACCAATGCCCCAAAGCAGCCCAGTACGGCTACATCAAAGCCTGGACGCCTCTGCTCGACGAACCACTCCAGGGACCGGTCTGGCTGCGCTCGTCAAACCACAAGCTCCCAGACCTGGTCTTCGACCTGCACGGCCTCGTCGACATCGAGGTATCGGTCCGCATCGATTCCGCCAAGGGCGGGATCAGGGCGAGCCTCGAAGACTCTCCCGACGCCCCGATCTCCAAAGTCGTCTTGAAAATGCAGGGCGGCAAAAAGGGCCTGATCATCAACAGCCGCAGTCTCTGCGCTCGCAAATCGAGGGCAAACGTGCAGGCCGCCGGCCACAACGGCAAGCAGTCGACGGCCAACCCGGTGATGAAGCCTCAGTGCGGTGGGAAAGGGAAGCGGCCCAGGTAACGCCGGGCGGCGCGGAGCAAGACCTGGTGCGTTAACTCCCCATCCCAGCACCAGCGTGGAAAGGCCCGGACTTCCGTCCGGGCCTTTCCACGATTGAGAACAGAATCAACGAACGCCCCGAGCTGGATTCGAACCAGCGGCCTACTCCTTAGGAGGGAGTCGCTCTATCCAGCTGAGCTATCGGGGCTAGGCCTCAATCGTAGGCGCTTCGAGGTGGCCCTCGCGCGATTCATGTCCCAATCCGATCCGCGGCCTACCATGGACGCATGGCAGTTCGCAGAAAACCGCTACTTGCTCCTGGCAATGAGGCCGAATGGGCGACGATCAATCGCGAAGAGACGGAGCAGCTACGTGCGTCGAACTTGGCATTGACGCCGACTCAACGACTGGAACAAGGCCAAAAGCTCTCCCAGCAAGCTGTTTCGCTGCTCGCTGCTTCCGTGAAGGCTGGCAATGTCCCAAGACGAGCCCTCTGGTCCTGATCTCGTTGGCGTCATAGCCGACGCCAACTCGGCAGGTTTGGAGCACGTCGTCATTGGCGGCTTTAGCGTGATCTTCCATGGCTATGTACGGGCAACGAGGGACTCGGACCTACTCGTCCCCGATGGCGAGGAAGCCGACGAGACGATCCTGCGCTTCCTCGAGTTGGCAGATGCGCGCCGATTGTCCGATGGAAAGAAGCTCACGATTGACGACGTCGCCAGTGCCGAGCACCTGCGAGTAAATAG
Source organism: uncultured Solirubrobacterales bacterium (assembly GCA_963782685.1). Classification (GTDB taxonomy): domain Bacteria; phylum Actinomycetota; class Thermoleophilia; order Solirubrobacterales; family 70-9; genus VRUE01. The sequence goes on along the minus strand of CAWAKV010000002.1, from coordinate 510,383 downwards.
CCGCCGCGGCCTCGTCGACATCATTCGCGGCGGCTCTCCTCCGCTTGACTTCGACACGGTTTCCGGGCGAGCAGATACGACGGAGTGGGAAGGTCAGGTGGTCCGAGTTGCCGGGTTGCCGAGCGTTGTGGGCTTCAAGCGCCTTGCCAGACGACCGCAGGATCGAGTCGATCTGGAAGAACTGGAGGCGATCCATGGCGACCTGCCGGTGGAGCCAATCCCCGGCCTCGATTCATAGTCGGCGCTATCGACTGGCTGCATCGAGGTCTTCGACCTTGACTCCGAGGATTTCGTGGCTCGATCGCCGAGGTCACGACCGCGAGGTCCCACCTCGGCAAGACGATCCGGCAGATCTGCTGAAGATTGTCTAGTCGACCGACCTCGGCACGCAGGACTCGATTGCGCTCTGGGTAAATGACCTCGACGGCTGGCTCGAGGCACTCAGATCTGAGTCCGCATAAGTAAGGTACGAGTCCCGAAGCGACCCCTATTTCCACTGCCTCTTACTGGTACAGAGACAGTCGTAATTTCGTACTGTTGAAGTTTCACACTGTTAAGCATCGGCAAAGGGCCGTCCAGTCGCTTGCGTCGGCTCTCTCTGTGTAGACACTAAGAGCCGACGGCCCGCTTGAAGAGTCGCGCCGTTTGATGCATCTCTGAGCTAGGGGTGTCTCGTAACCGAATAAGACAGGGAGGCGTATCGCCGATGCTGAAAACTGTGCGCAGGAATCTGAGTCTGCCGACCGCGATTGCGGTGATGGCGCTCGTCTTTGCGATGACGGGTGGGGCCTTTGCCGCCAAGGACTACGTCGCGGGTCCGGCCGAGGCAACGCAGAGCAAAAAAGGCAAAAGCAAACGAGGTCCCCAGGGGCCGAGGGGCAAACAGGGCAAAACGGGGCCCATGGGTCCGCAGGGAGCCGTCGGGCCGCAGGGGCCCATCGGGCCGCAGGGGCCGAAGGGTGATACCGGCGACCCGTGGGTAGCGGGTGGTTTCCTGCCCAGCGGCAAATCCCTGGCGGGCACCTGGATCGCGGGTGTGGGGCCTGATCTGGGCCTCGGCAAAGGCGCGGCTGCGACCTCGATCTCCTTCGGCATTCCGCTGAAAGCGCCGCCGCAGATCGTGATCGTCAAAAAAGACAAAGAAGGCGAAGAACACGTCGCGGAGTGCCCCGGGAGCCTCATCGTCCCCATTGCCGCACCGGGCAAGCTCTGCCTCTATACGGCACAGGAATCGGGGCTGGAACTCCAGACTGCGATTCCGGCTCCGTTTGGGGCCCTTCTGACCTACCTCGGTACGCCTGGCACGGGAGACGCCGGCGTCTGGGCGGTCACCGCACCGTAGGTGATCCGCGAGGCAGTTACCCGCACGGCAGGCTTCGATGCCTGTCGTGCGGGTGCCGGGGTCAGACTTGGGATCGCAATTCTCGCGGTCCTCAGCGCCGTCGCTCTCCCCTCGCCGGCGCGGGCTGCCGAGGGCTACGAGCTCGCGAGCCCCGATCCGGTCCTTGTCGACGGCATCGAATTCCCCCACGGCGTGGCGGTCGATCAGGCCAACCACCGCGTGTACGTCGCCGAGGTCAGTGAAGACGTCCTCAACCAGGCGCCAGGCGCCATCCACCGGTTCGAGAGCGATGGGACCCCAGCCGGGACCTTCGCCGGGGGGCCGGTAGGCCTCTTCTCCGGGGTTGCCGTCGACCCGGTGACGCAGGGGTTCTATGGAGCGCAGGTGCGGGCCGAAACACCGATCGGCAACTTCGGAACGGCGCAACTCGATCCGTTCTCCTCCGCCGGAGTCATGGGCACGCCCATCCCCCTGAACCCCACCGACACTCTGCCTCAGATAGCGACGGATTCGAGCGGCAACGTCTTCGTCCCGGACAACGCCACCAATTCCGTGTGGGTGTTCAGCCCGGCTGGCGCGCTGATCGAGGAAATCGATTGCGGGGGATGCTCCGGTGGCGCCTTCGGCCGGCCGGTCAGCGTCGCACTCAATTCTGAAGACGATCTCTACGTGGTCGACCTTGCTCCCGACCGCGTCGTCAAGTTCACCTCTTCGGGCGGTTCGTATGTGTTCGACTCCTTGCTCCAGAGCGGTCGCGGCGCCGCGGCGGTCGGAGTAGATCCATCGACCGACGAGGTGTTCGTCGGCGACTTCCCGAATGGCCGCAACTACCACGTCGTCGCCTACGACTCCTCAGGCGCGCAGTTCGACGACTTCGGCGCCGGCCTCTTCATCAACCCTCCGCTGGGGGCGATCGCGGTCGCTCAGATCGCCGCCGACGCGACCACGCACAAGCTCTACATGACCGAGACGGACAAGGTCTATGTCTTCGAACGGGTGACCATCGACCCGCCGTCGGCCGCCAGCAACCTCGCCTCGTCGATCTCCGACGTCGCCGCGACGCTCAACGCCACCGTCAACGCCAACGGCCACGCGATCCTCGAGTGCGAGTTCGAATTCACCGACGATGGCGATTTCCAGGCCAACGGCTTTGCGAACGCGGCCACCGCGCCCTGCTCGAAACTCCCGAACGGCTTTGGCGCGACCGCGATAAGCGCGGCGATCTCGGGCCTGACGCCAGTCACGACCTATCACTTCAGGGTGACGGCGACCAACAACGCGGGCTCGAAAACCAGCCTGGCCAAAACCTTCGAAACGCTCCCGCCGGAGCCGGAACCGGAACCCGAACCGGAGCCAGAACCCGAGCCGAGCCCAGCGCCAGCGCCCGGCACCGATGTGCCGCCGCCAACCGCGGCTCCGCCCAGCATCGAGCCGACCGTCGGGCAGCCTCTGCCCAAATGCCGAAAAGGCTTCAAACGGCGCAATGTTCGCGGCCGGATTCGGTGCGTGAAAGTCTGCCGGAGGGGCTTTCGCAGCGTGCGCGTCCAGGGAAGGGCCAGGTGCGTGAAGAGGAAGCGCTCGCGCGGCGTCAGGCGTAGAGGCTCTCAGCGGCAAGCTCCTGGGCGCGGCGGCTCCAGAGCTTGACCTGCATGAAAATGTCGTCGCCGTAGCCTTTCAGGGCGTCGAGGGCGATCAAGGTGAAGCGCCCATCGGAGACGACTTCCTGATCGACGGTCTCCAGCTCGAGCTCGGCGCTGGCGGCGACAGCGCCGGGGACGAGTGGCCGTCCCCAGACGAGGGTGACTGCGCCGTTGCGCCCGTTCTCGCCCCGCCATAGGCCGATCACCTCATCGTTGAGGTCGATCTGCCAGCTGGGATTGTCCTCGGCGAGCACGTCGGTGAAGTCGGCGACGGCGCGGAAGTCGGTGGGCTCGCCGCCCTCCGGCTGCACGTAAGAGACGTGGCCGAAGAGCTCCAGCGCGCCCTCGGGCCCCTCGGTCCGCGCGGTGGCGGGGACCCAGACGCGCCCCCCCCAGGCGCGCTCCGGGAACCAGTCGGCCTCGGTGGGGATCGTCACCCCCTCGGGCAGATCCTCGATCCCCTCGCAGGCGGTGCGAAGCTCACCGCTGAGCCGCTCTGCAAAGCGCCCATGCGGAATCCCCTCCTGGGTCGAGTCGGCGATGAAGTGGGGGATCGGCCGTGGATTGGGTGGCATCAGAGGCACTCCTGCAGGTCGGCCGCCGCCCGCTCCGGCGGGTAGATGTTGATGTCGACTCCGGTGCCGAGCTCGAAGCCGGCCTTGATCGAGAGGCGAGGGGCGATGTCCACGTGCCAGTGGAAGCGCTCCGCGCCACGCGGCGCCGTGGCCACCCAGAGGTTCAGCTCGGGCGGGCCGTCGAAGCGTTTGGCGAGCAGGCGCATTGCCGTACGGATCATCGCCGCACCAGCATCGTCCTCCTCGAAGCGGGCGGTCTCGCGCCGGGGCACGATCCGCAGCTCGTAGGGGGAGCGGGAGGCCCAGGGGCAGATCAGCGCCGCCTCGTCATCGATCGCGACCAACCGCTCGCGGCGGCGCACCTCCTCGACCAGGACGTCGCTGAGCAGACCGCTGCCCGCGGTGCGTTCGCCGTAGGCGCCGGCCCGCTCGCGCTCGCGGGCCACCGCCGCGGGGACGAAGGGGAGCGTGTAGAGCTGAGCGTGGGTGTGGGGGAGCGAGGCGCCCGCCCCCGCACCCTCGTTGACGACGAGCTGTACGTACGCCGCCTCGGAGTGCGCCCGCATCCGCTGGCGCCAGGTGGCGATCGCGCCGAGGAAGCGCTCCTCGCTCAGCTCCGCCATCGCGGTCACGTGCTCGGGCGCGTTGACGATCACCTCGTGCCCGCCGATCGCCGGGCGGGAGGCGAAGAGCTCGGGGTTGCTGTCGGGCCGCGGCTCGTCGTCCCCCTCGCCGAGGGCGGGATACAGGTTCGGCACCACGCGGCTCGTCCAGCCGGGCGTGTCCCGCGCGCCCCCCTCCGGCCTCACCGCGTAGACCTCGGGCGGCGTCTTCTCCTCGTGTCCCTCGCAAAAGGGACACCCCGCGGAACCGCTCTCATCGCTCGCCGCCCGCTCGAAGCCGTGCGGTCGCTCGGCGCGACCGGGCGCGAGGATCGTCCGCAGCCCGGTGAGCTGATCGATGCGGATCTCGGGCGCGCTCAACTCGGCGGCGCCGGCCGATCGCCACCCGCGGCTTTGATGAACGGCTCGATCACGTCCATCGGTAGCGGGAAGACGATCGTCGTGTTCTGGTTGCTACCGATCTCGAGCAGCGTCTGCAGGTAGCGCAGCTGCAGCGAGGCCGGGTTGGTGCTGATGATGTCGGCCGCGTCGGTGAGCTTCTGGGCCGCCTGGTACTCGCCCTCGGAGTTGATGATCTTGGCGCGCCGCTCGCGCTCGGCCTCCGCCTGGCGCGCCATCGCCCGCTGCATCTGCTCGGGGATCTCGACGTCCTTGATCTCGACCGCGGTCACCTTGACGCCCCACGGCTCGGTCGACTCGTCGATGATCGTCTGCAGCTCTTCGTTGAGCCGCTCGCGCTCGGACAGCAGCTGGTCGAGTTCGGCCTTGCCGAGCACCGAGCGCAGCGCGGTCTGCGCGATCTGCGAAGTCGCCAGCAGGTAGTTCTCGACCTCGACGATCGCCCGGTCGGAGTCCACCACGCGGAAATAGGCGACGGCGTTCACACTCGAGGGCACGTTGTCGCGGGTGATCACCTCCTGCGGCGGGATGTTGAGCGTCACCGTGCGCAGGTCGACCCGTTCCATCCGGTCGATGAAGGGGATCAGCAGGATCAGCCCGGGGCCCTTCTGGGCGATCAAGCGGCCGAGCCGGAAGATCACCCCGCGCTCGTACTCGCGCAGGACGCGCACGGAAGCGCCGAGGCCGATCGCCCCGAAGAAGAGCAGAACCAGGAAAACCCCAACCACGATGTCCATCAGTTCGCTCCTTCCTCGGTACCGGTTGGTGAGGGCTCGGGCCGAACCACCAGCGTCAGGCCTTCGATCGCCTCGACCCTGACTCTATCCCCCGGGCGCAGCGGGGCTCCGTCGCTGGCGAGCCGCGCCCGCCAGAGCGCCCCCTCGATCCACACTTGGCCCTCTGGGTCGAGCGAGGTGCGCACCTCGGCGGGGGCGCCGATCAGCTCCTCATGGCCAGCGCGTACCGGCTGATCGCGGTGCGCTTCGAGCACCTTGCGGCCGATGAAGTAGAAGCTGATGGCGGAGAGGACGCCGAGGGTGATCAGCGCCGGCCCGGCCCACTCGGCGGCACTGGAGTCCGAGTCGGCGGTGAGGGCGATCACGCCGCCGGCCACCAGCCCCGCCGCGCCAAGCGCCGCGAGCACGCCCCCGGTCGGCAGGAGCAGCTCCGCCAGCAACAGCGCGACCCCGATCAGGGCGACGAGGACGAAGAGATCCATTGGCCGATTATCCGCTTTCGGACGGAGCCGCGCTGCGGATGGCGTAGCGCTCGATGTCAGCGCGCAGCTCGGCCTCGTCGCTGTAAGGGCCCTGTTTGAGGTAGACGAGCTCGCCGTGTCGGTCGTAGAAGGCGGTGTCCGGTAGGCCGAGCGAAGCACCGATCGAGTCGGCGATCTCCTCGTCGGGGTCGTCGAAGCTGGGGTAGGGGACCGGCTCTTCGCGCAGGAAGGTGAGGGCGGCGTCGCTGGAGTCTTCTTTGTCGATGCCGAGGAAGGCGACCCGCTTGCCGTACTCGGCGGCGGCGCGCTGGAAGTGGGGGAACTCGAAGCGGCACGGCCCGCACCAGGACGCCCAGACGTTGACCACGACCGGGAAGCCGCGCAGCGCCTCGATCCGCTGCTCGTAGGCATCTACTCCTCCCGGCAACAGCTCGTTCGCCTGCCGGTGCAATGCAGCGAGTCGCGGTGGTGAACCGTTCAGCGCCCTCGCGTAATCGGGGGGCTCACCGCCGCCTTGGCTGTTCGGAGATGAGCCGCAGCCGCTGATCGCGAGCATCATGGCGAAGAGGGCGAGGGAAGACTGTGCCAGGCGCGTCATCCGCGGGGGCGGGCTTTGGAATCGCTCATCTCGTCTCGGTGTCCTACAATACGAGGTCACTGGTTCGCATTATTCGAACCGCTTGAGATCGCCGGGAGAGGGAGAAACCGAACTCCCGGCACCCTCATCAAGTCTTCCGGCAGCACGCACCGCGTCGCTGCGGGAACGAAAGCGCACAAGCCTTCATGGCCAAGACCAGCGAAGTTGCCGCGCGAGCGGCAGTTCCCTCAGGCGCCGACATTGAGCGGGCAGCCGACTTTGCCCGCGAGCCGTTGCTGCTCGACGGCGAGGGACCCGAGGCGCTCGCCCCCGGCACCGCCCGCCGCCGCGCCCTCGACGCGGCGCTGAAGGAGCTCGACGAAGGGGCCGAGCATCCCTCGATCCAGTGGCGCCGTGACTTCTCGCTGCTGCTCGGGCTCGAGCGGCTGCTTGCCGATGAGCCACCGAAGCTGCGTGACGGCGCCGAACTCAACCCCCATCAGGTCGACGCCCTCTCCGGCACCCTGACCGAGCTGATGTCCGAGCAGCAGACGGCGGCCGAAAACGGCGTCGCCCCCGAGCTTCCCTCGGCTGACGGCGAGGACGCGCTCGAGGAGGACGACGAGCTGGAGCCAGACGAGGAGCCGCAGGACTGGGAGGAAGAGCCGATCGAGGACGAGGAGGAGGAGCAGGTCGCCGAGGCAGTCGAGGACCCCGGCGCCGCCCGCCGTTTCTGGTTCGAGCACGCCACCGGCGCCGGCAAGACCGTCGCCGCGGTCGGCTTCATCGACGCCACGCGCACCGGCGGCGTCCTCATCCTCACCCACCGCCGCAACCTGGTCGAACAGTTCATCGGCGAGATCTCCGACCGCGGCTACAAGGAGCGCCTGCGGCCGCCGCTGTTGGGCGACCGCGACGATGCCGAAGGGCCGGTCACGGTCGAGACCTACCAGTGGTTCGTGCGCAACCACAAGCAGGTCTCCGACGCCTACTCGATCGTGATTTGCGACGAGGCGCACACCGCGCTGGGGGAGAAAACCAGCGCCTGCATCCGCGCCTGGACCGGCCCGGTGTTCATCGGCATGACCGCGACCGGGGCGTTGATCGCCCGCCATGTCGCCGACCTCTTCCCCACCCAGACCTCGCGCTTCGACCTCGCTCAGGCGGCGCGTCGCGGGGTGATCGCGCCGCTGCGCTGCATCCGCATCCCGCCGGGGCCGGGGGTGCGGACGATCGCCAAGGTGCCGCTGCGCAAAGGCGAGGTCGACCAGGACTTCGACCAGGAGGAGCTGGCCGCCCTGCTCGACCAGGAGCCCTTCAACGTCGCCATCGCCGACCTCTACAAGACGCGCTTCAGCAAAACGCCCGGCGTCCTCTACACCGCCGGCGTCCAGCACGCCAAGAACGTCGCCAAGGCCTTCCAGAACACGGGGATCGTCGCCCGCGCCGTCTCCGGCGAGACGCCGAAGCGCGAACTGGCGGAGATCCTCGCCGCCTTCGAGCGCGGCGAGGTCGACGTGCTCTGCAACGCGATGCTGCTCGCCGAGGGCTGGAATTCGCCGCGGGCGACGATCTGCATGCACCTCGCCCCGACCGCCTCGCGCCGCATCTACCAGCAGCGAGTCGGCCGCGTCACCCGGCGGGCGCCGGGCAAGGAGGCGGGTTTGGTGATCGACTTCGTCCATCCGGCGACGACCCATGACGAGACGATCGTCACCCTGCACAGCCTGCTCGACCGCGACGTCTACCGCGGCGGCGCGATCGTCGTCGGTCCGGTGCGCCGCGGCCGGGGGCGGCGGGTGCGGGTCGAGCGGCGGATAGTCCCGGTTGCCGAGGACTCCGAACGGCGCACCCAGGTGCTCGAACGCGAGCTCTGGCGGATCGCGGTCGAGAACCTCGACTACCCCGAGCAGCACGCCTGGGCGGCGCTCGCCGGGGCGCGCGTCAACCCGCAGAACTGGCGCCGCGCCCGTTCGATGCTGCAGAACGACCGCACCAAGGAGCTGCGCCGCCGCTTCCTGCTCACCTGCGTGCAGCGCAACCGCAACTCGCAGCTGCGGCTGAAAGCGCTGGCCGAGATCGCCGACCTGCGTGATCCCGACGCCTTCGACGACGCGATCGACATCGTCGGCACCTGGAGCCGTGACGACAAGCGGGCGGGGACGAAGACCCTGCTGCAGGCGCTGGTCGACAAACGGATCGGCCGCCGCGACCAGGCCCAGGCGTGGGTTTGGCGCCTCGCCTCCTACACCCGCGACCTGCACGAAGAGTACGCCGTGCAGCGCTGGCCGGAGACGAAGCGGCTGCTGGGCCTGCTGGTCAACTCCTCCGGCCGGGCGCACGGGCGCAACGCCCGCCGCCTGGTCCACGCGGCGCGCAAACAGGACCGCCGCTTGGCGGTGGCGCTGCTCGCCGCAGCTGTCTCGCACACTCCCGAAGGCGAGGAGGTGCTGCGCGGCGCGCGGATGCGGATGGCCCGCAAACCCTCGGCGACCGCGCGTGAGCTGCTGCGCAACTTCCCCAAAGGCGGCAAACGCCGCCGCAAGCGCAAAAAAGGCAAGGGCGGCGCCGTGGCGGAGGGGGAGAACGGAGCGAAACCAGCAAAGCAGACCGGCAGGAGGGCGACGAAGGACGCCGACGCCGAGGAGAACGGCTCAGAGCCGGAGGTGGACCTCGCCGGCGCCGAGGACGACGCGCTCGCCGCCGGCAGCGACGACGACTAGGTCGCCAGAGTCCTCGATCCCGTCGGCGACTCCGGTCCCGCCATCCCAGGAGATTGCCCGGCCGTGCAGTGCGTCGCGCGAACGCCAGGCGGCGAGGATTTCGCCGCGATCTGCGCCGACCCAATGGTCGAGATGACGGCCTAGGACTTTGGTCGCGGTGAGGGGGGTCGCGCTCGAGTCGAAGAGCGAGATTGCCGTTTCACGGAGGTCGGGCGGGAACTCGTTTGGAGAGATTGAGAGGTTCAGGCCGACACCGATCACCGCCCAGCCGTCCTGGGGCTTGGCTTCGATGAGGACCCCGCTGAGCTTGCGGCCCTTGACCCAGATGTCGTTGGGCCACTTGATCTGACACTCGATCTCGGGTTCCAGTTCTTCGGCGGCCGCGCAGACTGCGAGCGGGACGGCGAGCGGTAGGAGTAGGTGGCGCTCGTCGAGCGGGCGCAGGACCGCCGAGTAGAGCAGTGCCTTGCCTGGCGGCGCGGTCCAGGTGCGACCCTGCCGCCCACGCCCGGCGGTCTGCTCGTCGGCGGTGACGACCGTGCCGTGCGGCGCCCCGGCCTCGACCATCTCACGAGCGCGGGCATTGGTCGAGTCGGTGACGCGAAAGTGTCGGTGAGGCGCCCCGAACCTCATGGCAGCTTTTGGGGGTCCATAGACCCCCAAATCCTTCCTTCAATCGGCGGCATCGGCCAAAAGGGCAGCGACCAGGCCGTCGACATCGTGGCGATCGGCCTCGACTGCGACCTCGAGGCCGGAGGCGCGCGCCGCCTCGCTCGTGATCGGGCCGATCGAGACGATGCGGGCATCGGCGGGGAAGCGGTCGCCGAGCGTCTCCGTCAAGTTGCGCACGGTGGAGGATGAGGTGAAGGTGACGTAGTCGGCGTCCTGGGCCGCCTCGACTACCTCGGCGCTTGGCTCCTCGCGCACGGTCTCGTAGAGAGCGACGACGTCGACCTCGGCGCCGCGCGCGCGTAGCGCGTCGGGAAGGACGTCGCGTGCCTCGGCGGCGCGGGCGATGAGGACACGTTTGCCCTGGACCTCGACCGGCACCAGCGCCTCGACCAGCGCCTCGGCGACGAAGCGCTCGGGGACGACGTCCGCCGCGATTCTGTGTTCGGAGAGAGCCCGCGCGGTGCCGGGCCCGATTGCGGCGATGGTCAAGCCCTTTCCCTCTTCTACTTGCTTCTGTTTCGGTGCTCCACCAAGCGCTCGCGCGTCCAAGCCGGCTTCACGCATCGCCTCGAACAGCAGCCGCACGCCGTTGGGGCTGGTGAGGCAGATCAGCGCGTACTCGCCGATCTGCTCGACCGCGCGCCGCACCTCTTCGCTCTCGATCCGCGGCTCGATCCGGATCGCGGGCAGCTCGACTACCTCGCCGCCGAGGCTGCGCAGGGTTGCTGCCAGACCACTGGCCTGCGTGCGGGCGCGGGTGACGACGACGCGCCGTCCATGCAGCGGCCGCCGCTCGAGCCAGGCGAGCTCCCCGCGGCGCTCGACCACCGGGCCGACGACGATCAGCGCGGGAGCGCCGATCCCCTCTCGCTCGACCTCCTCCGCCAGCGTCCCGAGGGTCGCGACCACGGTGCGCTGGCCATCCATCGTGCCCCGCTCGACCGCGGCCGCGGACTCATCGGCGTCGCGTCCCGCTGCGATCAGCGCCGCGGCGTTCTCGCCCAGCCGCCTGACCCCCATGTAGAAGACGAGCGTGCCGGGGAAGCGGGCGAGTGCCTCCCAGTCGAGCGCCGTCTCTCCCTTCTCGGGATCCTCGTGGCCGGTGACGAAGGCGACCGCGGAGGCGTCGTCGCGATGCGTCACCGGGATGCCGGCATATGCGCTCGCCGCGACCCCGGCGGTAACGCCGGGCACGACCTCGAACTCGACGCCGGCCGCCCGCAGCGCCTCGCCCTCCTCGCCGCCCCGCCCGAAGACGAACGGGTCGCCCCCCTTTAACCGAACCACGCTCTTCCCCGCCCGCGCCGCCTCGATCAACCGCTGATGAATCTCCCCCTGCGCCACGGACGTGCCGGGAGTTAAGGGTCCATATGCGTCTTTAACTCCCGGCACGTCCCCTGGGGCCTTGCCGACGTAGACGAGGTCGGCGTCGGCGCGGGCGGCGGCGAGGGCGCCGGGGGGGATCAGGCGGTCGTGGAAGATCGCGTCGGCAGAGGCGATCAGCTCCAGCGAGCGCGCGGTCATCAGCCCGGGGTCGCCGGGGCCGGCGCCGACCAGGTAGACCACCCCGGGTCGCGCGCTCACGCCGTCGCCTCGGCGCGGTCGAGGACGTCGCGGGCGCCGGCGCTCAGCAGGCGCTCGGCCAGGAGGGTGCCGGCAGCCGCGGGCTCGCCAGCGTCCGCCTCGACCCGGTCGCGGATCCACTCGCTGCCATCGGGCAAGCCGACGAACGCCTCGATCTCGATCCGGTCTCCGTCGACACTGGCGTGGACCCCAATCGGCGTGGCACAGGTGGCGTCGAGCAGGGCGACGACGGAGCGCTCGGCGGTGAGCTCGCGCAGCGCAATCTCATCGCCGAGCGCTGCGGCGGCTGCGATCGCGTCCGCGTCGTCGCTCCGTGCCTGCAGGACGAGTGCGCCCTGGCCGGCGGCCGGGGTCATCGTCTCTGCCGAGATCGCGAAGGACACCTCGTCCTCGCGACCCAGGCGCCGCAGGCCGGCGGCTGCGAGGACGATCGCGTCGAGCTCTCCCTCTGCGAGTTTGCGCAGGCGGGTGTCGACGTTGCCATGCAGCTCGCTCACCTCCAGATCGGGACGAGCGGCGAGCAGCTGCGCGCGTCGGCGCAAGCTGGCGGTGCCGACGCGGGCACCCTCGGGCACGTCGTCCAGCGAGGCACCGCCCTGGCGCCTTTGTTGGGATATGTCCGACAAAGGCGCCAGGTCCCCGATCCACACGTCGGCAGGGTCCTCCCGCTTCGGCACGGCGGCGATGATCAGGCCTTCCGGCATCTCGGCCGGCACATCCTTGGCAGAGTGGACACCGAGGTCCGCATCTCCTTTCAGCAACGCTTGCTCCACTCCCCGCACGAAGCGCCCCTTGTCGCCCACCTCACCGTCGGACGACACATCCACTAGCTCAGCTTCCCTGAGCAGCGCGGCGACCTGACCCGCCTGAGCTTTGGCAAGCGCGCTGTTCCGAGTAGCAATCCGAATCATTGGGCGGGTCCGGGTAGGGGTGAAACGTCTTGTACTTTTTTTGCGGTAGCGATAGCGGACAGCCGATGACCGTCTTCAAAAAAAGTTAAGTGGAACCCCTACCCGGACCCGCCCTGCGCTCCGAGATATCCGTCACATCAGCGCCCGCCTCACCCTCCGGCTCGGTCTCGGCGTCGAGCCCAAACAGCTCCCGCAGCGCGCTCACGTACAGGTAGGCGTCGTCGCTGCCGGCGGAGCGCTTCATCCGCAGGGTCGGCTCGTGCAGGAGGCGCGAGGCGATTGCCTTCGCCATCGCGGTGAGGCGCTCCCGGTCGGCCTCGCCGAGGCTCTCCCAGCGGCTCTCGTTCTCGGCCAGCACGCGGCCGACGATCTCGTCGGCGCGCTCGCGCAGCGAGGCGATCGTCGGCACCACCGCCAGCGAAGCGAGCCAGCGCTCGAAGCGGTCCAGCTCGGCGGCGAGGATCGGCTCCGCCCGGCGCGCCTCGCCCTCGCGATCGCCGGCATTGCGCTCGACGATCTGCTGCACGTCGTCGATGTCGTGCAGGCTGACGCCGGCGACCTCGCGGCACTCGGGCTCGATGTCGCGCGGCACGGCGATGTCGACCAGCAGCAGCGGCTTGCCGGAGCGTGTCTCCATCACCTGTTCGAGCCCATCGCGCTCGACGATGTGGTGGGGCGAGTTGGTCGCGGAGACGACGATGTCGGCCGCTCGCAGCTGCTCGGGCAGCTCCTCGAAGCGAACCGCCTCGCCGTCGAAGCGCTGGGCGAGGCCGATCGCTCGGTCGTAGTGACGGTTGGCGACGAAGACGCTCTCGGCGCCGCGGGCGACCAGCGCGCGGGCGACCAGTTCGGCGGTCTCGCCGGCGCCCACCACGAGCACCCGCTTCTCGCCCAGGTCGCCGAGCGTGCGCCGCGCCAGCTCGACCGCGACCGAGGGGATCGAGACGCCCTTCTCGCCGATCGCGGTCTCCTCGCGGACGCGCCCGCCGGCCGCCAGCGCGCCACGGAAGAGGCGGTTGAGGATCGGACCGGTTGCGCTCTCGACCAGCGCCAGCTCGTAGGCGCGTTTGACCTGGCCCTGGATCTCGGCCTCGCCGACGATCATCGAGTCGAGGCCGGCGGTGACGCGGAAGAGGTGGTGGGCGGCTTCGCTCGAGCGCAGCGAGTAGAGGTGACCGAGTAGCTCGGTGGGCCGGATCTCCGCCTGCCGGGTGAGCACTCCCAGCGCCGTCGACTCGGCTTCGACCGGGTCGGAGACGATCAGGTAGAGCTCCGTCCGGTTGCAGGTCGAGATCGCCGCTGCCTCGTGGATGCCGTCGACTCGAGTCAGCTCGTGCAGGGCGCCGACCGCGCGGCCCTCGGTCAGGGAGAGCCGCTCGCGCAGGTCGAGGGGCGCCGTCTTGTGCGAGACGCCGAGCGCCAGCAGCTCAGACATCGGCGCCGACCTCCTCGCGCTCGTGTGCAGCATGGCCATCGCCGTTGGCCCGGTGCTCGACGAAGCCCGCCAGCTCGCGCAGCTCGCGCTCGATCCGCTGCAGTTTGACCGCCATGATCGCGACGTAGACGACGATCAGGACGAGGAAGACGACGTAGGCGCCGGCGACGTACTTGCCGGCCTCATCCAGCGGCAGCGCGGGGGCGGCGATCGGCAGCATCAGCTCACCTCCGGGGCGACGCGCGAGCGCCCGCCCGATGCCGGTGCATCGAGAGCCCGTCGCAGCCGCTTCAGCTGCCCGGAGGCGCTCTTCGCGGTCAGCTCGAACTTGACCAGGGTGATCCAGAGCAGGCCGGTCGCGGCCAGACTGACGAGGAAGGTGAACATCATCTCCCCGGGCAGGCCGCCGTTGGCGGTGGCGAAGGTGCGCGGGTGGACGAGGCTCTCGGCCATCCGCACCGCCATGAAGTTGAGCGGCACGAAGGCGCCGGCGACGATCGCGAAGACCGAGGCGTAGCGCGCCTGGCGCTCGCGGTCCTCGATCGCGTAGCGGAAGGGGTAGTAGGTCGCGTACATGAGGAAGACGATCAGGAAGCTGACCAGGGTCGGCTCGTCCCACACCCACCAGTGCCCCCAGGAGGCCTTGGCCCAGATCGAGCCGGTGATCAGCACCGCGACGCCGAAGATCACCGACATGTGGATCGAGACGTAGGAGCAGGCGTCCCAGCGCGAGTCGCCGCTGCGCAGGTGGAGGATGGCGAAGACGCCGCCGGCGATGAAGCCGAGCAGCGCCACGATCGCCAGCGGCACGTGCACGTAGAAGATCTTCTGGATGAAGCCCTGGTCGGCGTCGAGCGGGGCGTAGAAGAAGACCAGCGAGAGCGACACGGCAAGCGCCGCGACGGTCGCGATCGAGAGGGGTCTGAGGCCTTTGCCGTACATGCTTTGGCGCGGGTGGGAGGCGTTGGCGCCTCAATCCTCCAGCAGGAAGTCGAATACGGCGTACCCGACGAGGAGGAAGATCAGATCGTATAGGCCGAGCACCGCCAGCCAGGTGCCGAAGCGCTCGTAACCGGGACCGCCCAGGGCCAGCAGCGGCTCGATCGCCCCCGTGGCGGCGATCGAGAGCGGCACCACGAGCGGCAGCAGGACGAGCGGGGTGAGCAGGTCGCGGGCGCGCGAATTGACCGCCATCGAGGAGATCAGCGTGCCGGTGGCGGCGAGGCCGAGGTCGGCGAGAAGGAGGACGAGGGCGAGCGGCGCCAGCGCCGTGGCCGAGTCGAGGAAGAAGACGGCGAAGACGGGGACGACGACCAGCTCCAGGGCGACCAGGTAGACGAGCAGCGACGCGGCCTTGGCGGCGAAGAGGGTGGTGCGGTCGATCGGGGCGAGGCGGATCGCGTCGAAGCCGCCCTCCTCGCGCTCGGCGACGAAGAGGCGGTTGATGCCGAGGATCGCGGCGAAGAGCAGGGTCGCCCAGAGCACGCCGGCGGCGAGGTCGCCGGAGAGGGCGGTGCGGTCGAGGCCGAAGCGGAAGATGACGAAGGTGGTGACGGCGAAGAGCGCCATCGCCGGCAGCGACTGGAGCGTGCGCAGCTCGGCCCGCAGGTCCTTGCCGAGGATCGCGGCGAAGGCGAGGCGGGAGGAGGTCACGCGACCGCCACCTCGTTGCCGGCGCCGAGCCGCAGCGTCCGGTCAGCGTCGGGCGCAGCCCGCTCGGGGTCGTGGGTGACGATCACCCGCGTGCGGCCCTCGCGCGGGCCGATCAGCTCACGCACCAGCTCGCGGCCCTCGGCGTCGAGGTTGGAGTCGGGCTCGTCGAGCAGCAGCAGGTCGGGCTGGTGGAGCAGGCAGCGGCAGATCGCCAGGCGCTGCCGCATCCCGGCCGAGAGCTCGGCGACGCGATCGTCGCCGCGACGGTCCATCGCCACGGCGGCGAGCAGCTCCTCGATCCGGCCCTCGCCCGCCGCGCCGCGCAACCCGTGCAGGCGGGCCTGGAAGCGCAGGTTCTCGCGGCCGCTGAGGTCGCGGTAGAGCATGGGCTCGTGCCCGAGGAAGCCGATGCGGCCGCGCACCTTCCAGGCCTCGCCGGGCAGCCGCGCGCCGAGCACCCGCACCTCACCCGCGCCCGGCCGCAGCAGCGTCGCGAGGATGCGCAGCAGGGTGGTCTTGCCGGCCCCGTTCGGACCGAGGACGACCAGCGATTCGCCCGCCCCCAGCTCGAGGTCGACTCCTTGCAGCGCCGGCCGTTCGCCGAAGTCGCGTTGCAGCCCGGCTACCGCGATGGCCGGCTCATCTGTCCCGCTGTTGGGCACCACGCGGCATTCTGACGGGAGGTCGGCGGGGTGAAAGACTGGCCGCATGCGGATTCGTCCAGCTGAGGTCAGCGACGCGGAGACCATGAGCACGGTCGCGAAGCGGGCCTACGGCGGCTACGTCGAGCTGATCGGCGTGCGGCCCCATCCGATGGACGACGACTACGCCGCGAAGATCCGCAACGGCCACACCTTCGTTGCCGAGGAGGGGAAGGTGGTCGGGCTGCTCGTCCTCTTCGTCGAGGACGACGGTCTGCTGCTCGAGAACGTCGCCGTCAATCCTGAGAGTCAGGGAGAGGGGATCGGCAGGGCGCTGCTCGACCATGCGGAGAGCGTCGCCCGAGAGCTGGGGTTGCCGGTCGTGCGGCTCTATACGAACGCCGCCATGACCCGGAACATCGAGATGTACAAGCGCCGTGGCTATCTCGAGGACAGCCGCGAAGCCGTGGACGGATTCAACCGCGTGTTCCTCAGTAAGACGGTCGTTTGATCAGCTGCGGCGCTTGCGCAGGGTGCGGGCGCCGACCTGGAGCAGCGGGCGGGCGCCCTCGCGCAGGGCCTTGGTCCTCGTCGCGCCCTTGCCGTAGAGGATCTTGGCCGAGGCGCGCACCGCTTCGCCCAGGGTCTGGTCGTAGGGGTGCCACCAGAAGTCGCGGGTGAGGCCCGGCTCCCAGGAGTTCATCTTGACGTTGACGCACTCGTAGAAGCCGAATTTGGAGTGCGAGCGGCCGACGCCGGAGTCCTTGACCCCGCCCCAGGCGCACTGGCAGGCGCCGTGGCTGAAGGAGTGGTCGTTGACCCAGACCATCCCCGACTCGACCCGGCGGGCGATCCGAGCCCCCTTCTGGCGGTCCTTGGTCCAGACCGAGGCGCCGAGGCCGAACTCAGAGTCGTTGGCGAGCGCGATCGCCTCCTGCTCGGAGTCGACGACGACGATCGGTAGCACCGGGCCGAAGACCTCCTCGCGCATGATCCGCATCTCGTGGGTGACCCCGGTCAGCACGGTCGGGGCGATGTATTTGTCGGAGAGGCCGGCGACCGGAGTTGGGCCGCCGCAGAGCTTGGTGGCGCCGGCGGCGACCGCGTCCTCGATCAGGTCGACGACGATCTCGTACTGGCCGTCCGAGGTCATTGGGCCGATCTCCGTCTCCCACTCGAGCGGGTTGCCGAGCCGCAGCTTCTGCGCCTCGCGGGCGACGCCCTCGATGAAGCGGTCGGCGATCTCGCGCATGACGTAGACGCGCTCGATCCCCGAGCAGGTCTGGCCGGCGTTGGCGAAGCCGCCCCAGACGGCACCGGAGATCGCGTTGCCGAGGTCGGCGTCGGCGCAGACGATCATCGGGTCCTTGCCGCCGAGCTCGAGCACCGAGCCCTTGAGCCGCTGGGCGCAAACCTCACCCACCTTGCGGCCGACCTCGACCGAGCCGGTGAAGAAGATCTTGCCGGCACTCGACTTCGCCAGCGCGTCGCCGACGGCGCCGCCGCCGTGGACGACGCGGACCAGGCCCTCGGGCAGGCCGCCCTTCTCGAAGACGCGCCGGATCGCCTCGCCCAGCAGCGGCGTCAGGCTGGCGGGCTTGAGCACGACTCCGTTGCCGGCCATCAGCGCGATCGCCACCTCGCCGAAGGGGATCGACCAGGGGTAGTTCCAGGGCGCGATCACGCCGACGACGCCGATCGGCTCGTAGGTGAAGCGGGATTTCTTGCTTGCCAGGAAGGCCTGGGACATCCGCACCTTCTCGTCAGCGAGGATCTTGGGGCCCGCCTTGGCACACCAGTGCAGCGCGTCGACCGTCGGCAGCAGCTCCATCGTGTAGGCCTCGGCGCGGGGCTTGCCCTGCTCGGAGACGAGCAGCTCGGCGAGCTGGTCGATGTCGTCGAGCAGGGCGTCAGCGGCGCGCCTGAGGTAGGTGCCGCGGGCCTCGAGGCTGAGCTCGGCCCAGGCGGGTTGGATGCGGGCGACGTCGTCGACCACTCCCTGGACCTGATCAGGGGTGATGGTGGCGACGGAGCCGACGAGCTCTCCCGTGGCGGGGTTGAAGGACTCGAGCGTGGACTGGGCGGCTTGGGGCTGCGTGGCGATCTCCATGGTTGGCGATTGTACGGCGTGGGATGGGAGCCGGGGGAGGTCGTGCGGGTGCCCATCACCGCCTGCGGCGGTGAAATCTGGTGCCGCTTCGCGGCTGGAGATCACCCGCCAGGGCCGCTTCGCGAGGCACCCGCACGACCTCCCCCGGCTCCCTGCGACACCGCGTACTCCGCTGGAGCTTGGGTGCCCGAGCGCGACTACCGGCACGGTCATACTCGGCGCAGATGTCAGACCGCCTGTTTGGAAGCGACGAGGAACGCCTGGCCGAGGCGGTGGCTGCTGATGCTCCTCTGGCGGTGCGGATGCGGCCGCGCAGTCTCGATGAGCTGGTGGGGCAGGAGCATGTGTTGGGGGAGGGGTCGGCGTTGCGGGTCGCGATCGAGTCGGGGCATCCGCATTCGGCGATCTTGTATGGGCCGCCGGGGTCGGGGAAGACGACGCTGGCGCGGATTGCAGCTGCGGGGGCGGATGGGGCGTTTGAGGAGGAGTCGGCGGTCAATGCCGGCAAAGCCGAGATCCGGGGTGTGATCGGGCGGGCGCGCGAGCGTCGGCAGGCAGCCGGGCGGCCGACGATCCTCTTCCTGGACGAGATCCATCGCTTCAACAAGGCGCAGCAGGACGCGCTCCTGCCGGCGGTGGAGGAGGGGCTGCTGACGCTGATCGGGGCGACTACCGAGAACCCCTACTTCGAGGTCAACTCGGCGCTGCTCTCGCGCTGTCAGGTCTACGAGCTGCAGCCGCTCTCCGCCGAGCGGGTCGAGGAGCTCTTGCGTCGCGCACTCGCCGATCCCGAGCGCGGGCTCGCCGACCCGCCGCCGGTCGAGGACGCCGCTCTAGCGATGCTCGCCCACCGCTCCGGCGGCGACGCGCGGGTGGCGCTCTCGGCGCTGGAGCGGGCGGTGGCACGCGTATCGGACCTTGACCCCACTGGAGGTGGGTCAAAATCGGATGCGGTTGACGTCGCCGCGGTCGAGGATGCGCTCCAGCGCAAGGCGCTCGACTACGACCGCGAGGGCGACCGCCACTACGACTTCGTCTCCGCCTGGATCAAGGCGACGCGGGGCTCGGACGTCGACGCCTCGCTCTATTACCTGGCGGTGATGCTGGAGGGGGGCGAGGACCCGCGCTTCATCGCCCGCCGTATGGTCATCCTCGCCTCCGAGGACGTCGGCAACGCCGACCCGCAGGCGCTGCTCGTCGCCGACGCCGCCGCGCGCGCGGTCGACCGCGTCGGTCTGCCCGAGTGCGCGCTCAACCTCGCCCAGGCCGCCGTCTACCTCGCCCTGGCGCCGAAGTCCAACGCCTCCTACAAAGCCCTCGGCCGGGCCCGCGGCGAGGTGCGCGAGAACGGCGCCCAGACGCCGCCCGACTACCTGCGCGACGCCCATTACCCCGGCGCCGCCAAGCTTGGCCGCGGCGAGGGATACCGCTACGCGCACGACGAACCGGGCGCGGTGAGCGGCCAGCCGCTGATGCCGCCGGGGCTCGAGGGTCTGCGTTTCTTCGAGCCCTCTGATCGCGGCTTCGAAGCGGAGCTGGGACGGCGTCTGGAGGCGCTCCGGAAAAGACTTTCGCAGGACTAGTCGCATGCGCAACTTCCCCTGAGAGGCGGTGTTTCTAGAGACGGCTTTCCAAGCTAGAGCCAGGGAGAGCCGACATACCGGCCGGAGGCCTGGACTGGGGGTCTCCGGCCGGCACCTAAAAGGGGAATCAGGGGGGACTCGACGACCGCGCGACAAGCCGCGCGGTCGTCGGGCGTGCGGACCCCGAGTGCTCGGGATCGCGAGTAAGGTCTCCGCGATGACCTCGCAGCCCAAGCTCGTCCTTCACTCGGTCCCGTTCTCACACCCGGTTCTCGCGGTGAGCGCGGCGCTCGACCGGCTCGGGTACGAGTACGAGACGGTCGAACTGGTCGCCGGCAAACACGGCGAGGAGATCGAAGGGATTTACGGCGAGGGGCATAGGACGGTCCCCGCGCTGTTGGTGGACGACGAGCCGGTGCACGGAACGGCGGCGATCTTCGCCCGCCTCGACGAGCTGCACCCCGACGCCGGCCTCTACCCGGAGGCGATGGCCGAGACGATCCGCGAGGCCGAGGTCGGCGTCGCCGAGGACCTGCAGATGAGCGCCCGCGTGCTCGTCTTCGGCGCGCTTCACTTCCGCCCCGAGTCGATGGGGACGTTCGCCGGGGTTGGTCAGCTCGATCCGGCCGGGGTCGACTTCGCGATCAAGACGATGCGCGCGACCTGGCGCTACCTCGACATCACCGCCGAGCGGGTCCACGCCACCTTGCAGGAGCTGCCGGCGCAGCTGGACGCGGTCGACGCCCTGGTGGATGCGGACGCCGTTGCCGGCGAGGCGCCGACCGCCGCGGACTTCCAGCTTGGCTCTTCGCTTCGCCTCCTCGCCCAGGTCGGCGACGTCCGCCCCCTGGTCGAGGAGCGACCGGCCGCCGGCCTGGCCACCGCCTGGTTCGACCCCGGCAGCGGCGACGTCCCGCCTGGCGCCTTCCCGCCCGGCTGGACCCCGGCCGCCAGCTCCTAGCCGAGCAGGGCCTCGGCACCTAGCACCAGCCCGGCCACCATGAGGATCGCCGAGATGACCTTGAGGAGGGTCGCGTCGTCGAGGCGGCCCGTCAGCTGGGCTCCTAGGTAGGCGCCGGGAACTGCGCCGGCGGCGCCTGCCCAGAGCAGGGTCCAGTCGACGCCGCTGGGCAAGTGGCCGAGGAGGCCGCCGAGGCCGACCAGGGTGCCCACCGCGGCGTTGGTTCCGACCGCCGCCTTTGGGCGGGTGCCCAGCCACTTGACCATCGCGGGAAGGCGAAGGGTGCCGAGGATCAGGCCGACGAGGCCGCCCAGCACGCCGACCACGAAGGCGATGGTCAAGGCCACCGCGACCCCGCCGCCAGGCCGCTCGCCGGCGTCGGCGAAGCGGTCGCGGCGGGAGATTTCGTAGGCGCCGAAGAGGACGACGAGCGCGATCGTGGCGAGGAGGAGGCGCTTTGGGAGGACGCCGGAGAGCAGACCGCCGGCGATGCCGCCAAGCAGCGAGGGCGGCGCCATCAGCCAGAAGAGGCGCCACTGGATCCGACCGCCGCGCCAGTGGGCGATCGAGGCGGTCAGCGCCGAGAGGCCGCTGACGGCGACGTTGGCGCCGGCCCCCGCGGCGGGGGAAGTGGCGAATTGGAGCAGGACGGGCAGGCGCAGGTTGCCCAGCACGAGGCCGGCGACGCCGCCGGCAACGGCCACCGCGAAGGACCAGAGGGCGACGGCGAGCAGCTCCACGTCGCGGCACTCTAGGTCCCTCTCTATCGTCTGGTGTTATGAGCTCGGAAAAGCTGCGGCTTGGCGGGATGGCGCTGCGCAACGGCCTGCTGATCCACGGACCCACCCACTGGGCCGCCGCGGTGCGCGGCAAAGACGGCACGGTGCAGGTCGCCTCCGAGCGCAAACCGGAGCTGGCGCCGAAGCTGGTGGCGCGCGTACCCGGCCTGCGCGGGCCGCTGAAACTGGTCGAGGCGATGGCTGTGCTGCCGCTGGTGCGGCGGCGGTTGCCGGCGGCGCGGCTGCCCTTCGAGGACTGGCGGGTGATGGCGGCGATCGGCACCACGCTGGCCGCGACCGCGGCGCTGCGGCGGCGGATGGGGAGCGGCGCCCTGCGCGAGGGGATCGTGCAGGCGCTCGGCGCGATGCCGGCCGTCGTCGCCCTCAGCGACCGTGATCTGGCCGCCTACCACGGGGTCGAGCACAAGGCGATCGCCGCCTACGAGCAGGGGATCGAGGACCCAGCTTCGGTGCCCAAGGAGCACGACCGCTGCGGTTCCAACCTGATCGCGCCGATGATGCTGCTCTCGGCAGGCGGCACGGTGGTGCTGGAGCGGCTGGTCGAGCGGCCAGGCCCGCTGGCGCGAGCCGCGGTCGGCCTCGGCGGCGCCTCGATCGCGGTCGAGATGTTCGCCTGGAGCGACCGCAATCACGGCGCGCCCCTGGCCGAGGCCTTTCACACCCCCGGCCGCGAGATCCAGCGCCACCTGGCGACGAAGGAGCCGACGCCCGAGCAGCTCCAGGTCGGGGTCGCGGCGCTGGCCGAGATCCTCCGGGTGGAGTCGCCGCAGACCGGCGAGGAAGAGCCGCCGCCGGCGACCTAGGCGCTCGCTGAGCGCCCACTAGACTCCCGCCTCCGATGTTCGGCAAGATCGACCACATCGGCGTTGCCGTCGAGGACATCGACGCGGCGCTGGAGCTGTACGAGGGCATCTTCGAGATGTCCGTCACCCACCGTGAAACGGTGGAGTCACAGGGGGTGGAGGCGGTGCTGGTCGATGTCGGCGACGGGCACGTCGAGCTGATGCGGCCACTGGCGCCGGACACGCCAATCGGCAAGTTCCTCGCTCGCAAGGGCCCCAAGCTGCACCACGTCGCCTACGCCGTCGAGGACATCGACGCCACCCTGGAGAAGCTCGCCGGCACCGGCCTGGAGCTGATCGACAGCAAGGCGCGGGTCGGCATTCGCGGCAGCCGGGTGGCCTTCATCCAGCCGCGCTCGACCGGCGGCGTGCTGACCGAGATCGTCGAAGCGAGTGGAGAGGAGCACTGATGGCGGACGCACAGAAGGTGGAGATCGGCTTCGAGGGCGGGCAGGTCGTCGCCGTGCGGCTCGGCGACGACGAGCTCAAGGACCTGCGCAAGCAGGTCGAGAAGGGCGGCTGGCACGACGTCAAGACCGAGGACGGAGTCCTCTCCGTCTACGTCGGCAAGGTCGCCTTCCTGCGTATCGACTCGGGCGAGCACCGCGTCGGCTTCTCCAACCCGCAGGGCTGATGCGACCCCGCACGGCACTCGCGGCGGCTGGGGCGGCAACCCTCGCCGCGGCTCTCTGGTGGCGCAAGAACCCCTCGGCCTGCCCCTACGGCCAGCGCTTCTGGGTCGAAGCGCCGCACCCGGTCGTCACCCGCGACCGCCTGAGCTCGGTGCTGGTGCCGCAGCCGGGAGAGCGGGTGCTGGAGATCGGCCCCGGCACCGGCTACTACACGCTCGACATCGCCGAGTGGATCGGGCCGGAGGGCCGGGTCGAGATCTTCGACATCCAGCAGGAGTTCCTCGACCACGTCGGCCGCCGCGCCGCCGAGCGCGGCCTCGGCAACGTCGTCCCCACCCAGGGCGACGCCACCGCCCTGCCCTTCGAGGACGCCTCGATGGACGCGGTCGTCCTCACCGCCGTACTCGGTGAGATCCCCGACCCCGGGGCCGCCCTGCGCGAGATCCGCCGCGTGCTGAGGCCCGGTGGCCGGCTGATCGTCGGGGAGCTCTTCGGCGACCCCCACTTCACTACCTTGGCCAGCCTCAAACGCCAAGCCGCCGGAGCGGACCTCGATTACGAGGCCCACTCCGGCAACTGGTTCGCTTACTTCGCGCGCCTCTCGCCTACCAGCGCGAGCCTCCCAGCCAGTTGAACTGGAAAACCCTCGCCTCGTTTGAGGCATCGGCGTCGCCACCCTCGGCATCGGCATCGCCGCCGTCGCCTCCGGTCGCATCGCCGCTGCTCGCCGTGGTGTCGCCACCCTCGGCGTCGGCGTCGTTGTCGTCGTGGCTTCCGCCATAGCCGTAGTCGCAGCCGCAGGATTTGTGCATCTGCTGCTTCTCCTGCGGTTCGGACTTGGCTTCGGCGTTGCCGTTGCCGTACTGGGTGTTGCCGGTGTTGGCGTCGCCGCCTTCACCGCCGGTTGCGGTGGCACTGCCACCGCTCGCGCTCGGATCGCCCTGCTGGACGCCCGACTCATTGCTCTGCGGATTGCTCGAGCCCTGCTTCGAGTGGCTCTCACAGCCGCAGTCGCCGTGTGACGAATGGCCGGACTGCCGCCCAGACGACACGTTGGCCTGCTTCACCTCCGCCTCGTTCTCGGCCTCGGCGTCGCCACCCTCGGCGTCGGCATCGCCGCCGTCGCCTCCGGTCGCGTCACCGCTCCTGGCGGTGGTGTCGCCACCCTTGGCATCGGCATCGCCGCCGACTGAGATCGCAACGGCGTTGCCGTTGCCGATCTGGGTATTGCCCGAGTTGGCGTTGCCGCCGTTACCTCCGGTGGCGGTACCGCTCCCACCGTAGGCGCTCGGATTGCCCTGTTTGACGTCCGACTTGTTGCTCTGCGAGCCGGACTTCGAGGGACTCTCTTTGCAACGGCAATCCTCGTATGACGAATGGCCGGACTTCCGGCCCGAGGACTCGTTGGACTGCTTCACCTCCGCCTCGTTCTCAGCCTCGGCATCGCCACCCTTGGCGTCGGCGTCGCCGCCATCGCCTCCGGTCGCGTCGCCGCTGCTCGCCGTGGTGTCGCCACCCTCGGCGTCGGCGTCGTTGTGGCCTCCGTGTCCTCCGCCCTTGCTGTGCCGGCAACCGCAGGACTTGCTCTCCTTCTGCTCCTGCGGCTCTGACTTGGCGTAGGCGTTGCCGTTGTACTCCTGGGTGTTGCCACTGTTGGCTTCACCCCCGTTGCCGCCCGTGGCGGTGGCACTCCCACCGCTGGCGTTCGGGCTGCCCTGCTCGAGGTTCGACTCGTTGCTCTGCGAGTCGCTCGAATCCTGCTTCGAGTGGCTTTTGCATCCGCAATCCCCATTCGAGGATTTGGAGCCACTCGACTCGTTGGCTTGCTTCACCTCCGCCTCGTTCGAGGCATCGGCGTCGCCACCGTCGGCGTAGGCGTCTCCGCCGTCGCCCCCGGTCGCGTCACCGCTTTCCGCGGTGGTGTCGCCACCCTCGGCATCGGCGTCGCCGCCGACCGAGACGGCAACCGCGTTGCCGTTGCCGTACTGGGTGTTGCCGGTGTTGGCGTCGCCGCCTTCACCGCCGGTTGCGGTGGCACTGCCACCGCTCGCGCTCGGATCGCCTTGGGTCACGCTGCTGCCGTTGCTCTGACCAGAGGACATCGGCAGGGGCGCGGAGGCGGCGGCAGGCGCCGCTCCGATCGCCAGGGCGACCACGGCTGCGAGTACAGCCGTAGGACATCTCATCATTAGTTCCTTTCGTACTCGAGTTGCTTTCGCCGGGGAGTGATTGGGGCTCCCGGCGCAGCCCTGGTTCTCAGGTCCGCGAGGACCTAGCCAGGGCGCTCGAGCGCGCAGACGAACAGGGCCGGCGCCCGCAGATCCGGCGCCTCCCTGAGTCTGCGGATAATCGCCGGCACGACCAGCGCGAGCAACGCGAGCAGCGCGACGATGGGGACAAAGGAAGAGCTACCTGCCCCAGATGCCCCTGCCAGGAGCGAGGCGGGTAGCGGAAGAGGGCTGTTGCCATCTTGGGGCAGGAGATTCTCGAAACGCTCGCCCCCGTCGCGGGAACCGAGGGCATCGGCTGGCGTGGGAACCGGCGCACGCTCAACCTCGGAGCTGACGGCGAGTGAGGAAGACTCGGCGTGAGAGAGCGCGAGGCCGGCAGATTCCCCGGCCTGCCGCATCGGCATGCTCTTGAGGAGCGAACTCAGTCGAAGCGGATGCAGGATGGCTGGCGGATCGGCCTGGTGCTTGGTCGGAGCCGAGTGAGCGGTGGCGGGCCCCCCGGCTGCGGTGTCGGGTGGCACCGCAGCCGGCGCCACCGACCTCTCGTCAGCCTCCCTGGCCAGGAGACCGTTGGTGACGTCCCGCAGGGTCTCGCCTGCCACTCGAAGTGGGTCGTGAGCCAGGGCGCGAAGGCGATCGGCAGAGGCCGCACGATCGACGGCCGCGGCGGTTGAACCCGCCGAGTGGGCGACCGACTCGATCGTCCTCGCGGCGTCCTCGCGGACAGCCGGCACCTGCTGGATAACGCTCTTGGCCACGGGGATCTCGGCAAGGCTCGCGGCCGGGGCGGGCTCTGAGGGAGCTGGCGCCGCCGCTTCCGCCTCCACCCCTTCCGGCGCGCCGGCCGGAGGGGGTGGGGCGGTGGGAGGCGGGGTCGGCTGGACAGAAGTGGCGCCTTCGGCAACAACCTCCACCACATCTGCGGTGATCGCGGCCTGGTCTGCGGTCTCTGCCGATGCAGGGGCCGCAAACCCAAACAGCAACGCCGCGGTCACCAGCGCGGCGACCGCGGCGATGGCTGCACCGAGTTGCTTCGGACCCGCTGAGATCTGGCTGATCGAGCACTGCATGAGCTAATCAACATACCCAATATTCGGCCAGATTTACACCCAATTCTAAAGTCTCGGATGACCTCTACGTCTGGTTGAGACTTGTTTGTTTGTGGGAAATCCCTGCATATCGAGAGAACGCGGAGTCCGCCGGAAAGCGAAAGGCGAATTGTTAAGAAGGGCGGACCGCGGCAGGCGCCTGGCAGATGGGGCACCAGTAGGTGCGGCGGTTTGCATCACCTTGGCCGCGGGCTGCGATCGGGGTTGCGCAGGTGGGGCAGGGCCGGCCGGCGCGGCGGTAGATCGCGAGACGGGGGCGCCCTCGCGCAACCGACTCCTGCATCAGGCGGCGCGCGGCCTCGAGCGTCTCGCGAAGCTCGCCGTCGCTTTGCTCGCCGATCCGCCGCCAGGGATCGACTCCCGCGGAGAAGCAGGCCTCGCTCTTGAAGATGTTGCCGATGCCGGCGATCAGGCGCTGGTCGAGCAGGGCGTCGCCGAGCTCACGATCGGGTGCCGTGCGCAGCGCCGCGACTGTGGCCTTGAGATCGAGGTTAGGAGCGAGGATGTCGTCGCCGAGCCTCGCCAGCAGCGGATCGTGACGCAGCTGGACGGCGGTGAGGACGCGCAGTGTCGGGCCGCCGAACTGGACCGCCTCCATCTCCCCGCCGCTCAGCACGACCCAGGCGGCGCCCGCCGGCTTGCGCCAGCGCTCGCCCACCAGCCCGACCTGCCAGGAACCGCTCATGCCGAGGTGGCTGTGCAGGACGAGCTCGCCGAGGTGAAGCAGGAGGTGCTTGCCGCGCGTCTCGACTCGCTCGAGCCGGTGTCCGTCGAGGCGCTCGACCCCTGCCGCACGACCACGAGCATTGCCCGCGCTGACAGCCAGCCTCTGCCCGCTGAGCGCCGCTTCCATCCGTCGCGCGGCGCGCACGATCGTGTCTCCCTCCGCCATGCGTTCGAGGCATAGCCGACGGCGGTGGCGCCGGGGCGAGTGGGAGGTGGTCCCGCCGCCGGCGCCAGCCGTCACTGCATCTGCGCTAGTTCCCTTTCCCGCTTCGGCAGGCGGGAATGTTGAGACGCAGGTTGTTGGCTTTCATCCGCCTGCTGTTCTGCGCCAGCAGGTTGAGGAAGCCGGTCGTCTGTCGGGAGCAGAGGTCGCGCGAGTTGATCAGCAGCCCGCGATTGCCGCCCTTCATCGTCAGGGTGAACTTGTCAACCGCCACGTCGGGCGTTTTGCGGAACACCGTCTTGAGGCGGCCGTGCTCAGAGCTGATCACGCCGCGCAGCCGGATCGGCACCTGGCCGCGCAGATCGACCAGCAGGTCCGGCAGCGGGTTGTCGGACGAGGTCAGGTAGACCGGGCCCTTGAGCGTGCCTTTGAGCAGCGGCGAGCTCGCCTTTGCGTTGCCGTAGATCGCGTTTTTCGGACACGCGTTGGCGGCCAGCTGGACCCTCGTGCAGATGGTTTTGATGTGACTCTGATCGAGGATCGTCGCCCGCGGCAGGATGAACGCTGCCCGGCGCAAGTTGGCGTCGCCATTGCGGGCGTCGAAGATCGCCCGGAACTTCGGGTTCCTCGCCCGTTTGGTCTGGTTCTTGCCGCCGAAGATCCGCGCGTAGAACTTCGGTTTGAATTTCAGCGCTTTGCAATCGCTCGCGCGGAAATCATTGGATGGTTTCGCCTCGAACCAGCTCGCCGGATCGGCCGGATTGCCGCCACCGCCGAAGATCCCGGCGCTGATCGGGAATGCCTGGCGGCAGGTGGTTGGGTTGAGGGTGAAGTTCCGCCGGTTGATCGAGACGTCGATCGAGCGGATGTCGAGCTTCACGCCACCGAATATGTACGGGATCGGATCCGAGACGGCGTGGACTTCCGCCGTTTCGCGGTCGACGTTGAGGGCTGCCCGGACGGCAACCGTGCCGAGGTCGAACGGGCCGGCCACCGCTGGGGTGACGAAGAGCATGCTCACCGGCGCGCCTTTGTAGGCGCCAGCGAGGTACGCCTTGCCCTCGGTGTGGAACGGCGCGGGGCCGGAGCCGGTGTCGATGCCGACCCCGCCGACCAGGCTGTTGCCGGGGCAGCTCGGGTTGGCGAGCTCCTCGGCGCCCGAGCGAGTGCCGGCGGCGGCGATGCTCGCCTCGGGGCAGTACTCGACGCCCTTCAGCTTCGCCACCATTCCGGGCGGCAGGTCAACGTCGATCTGACGGATCTCCTGGGCGCCGTCGGGCCGCGTGATGCGCAGCTCGAACGGGCTGAAGGCCCCGGCTTTGGTCCCGGTCGGCCCCGCTTTGTAGGTCGGGTCGAACGGCCGCTCGGCGAGCGTTTTCGGACAGGCCCCGCCACCCGGTGCGGTGTCAAGGGTGAAGCTGCTCGTGGGTGGCGGTTCCTTGATCGTGCCGGGATTCGCCCACGGTTCCAGCTTGGCGGTGACGGTGTGTGGGCCGCAGGTGTCAGGCGTGGTCAGCGCGCCTTTGGCACCGCCGTTCAGGTGGACTTTGAAGGACCTGAACGTCGCCTGCGGATTGTCCGGGACGACCGCGGTCAGCTGTCCGGTCTGCAGGTTGGGGAACACTTTGCCGATCAGGCGGACGTTGACCCCGAACCTGTCGGAGCCGACGTGGAGGAATACCCGGAACTGTTCGCCCGTGCTGGGATCGTTGCTGAGCGGAGCGGCCGCGTAAACGGTGCCGCTGAGCGAATCCGGCGGCAGCGAGGGCGTGTCCACCTCGGTGGTGCCGATTATCGAAGCGGGTGGGCACGCGATCGGATCGTTCGTCCCTTTGCCGAACTGAGCGTCGGTGCAGGGCTCGAGCCCGTTCGCCAGCGAGGGATTGATCCCCGCACCTTCGGGCAGGACCACGGTTGCCGTTTTGAGGTAGGAGTTGGCGATTTCTTTGCTGGGATCGAAGGGGATGCCGAGGTCGAGAGTCACCGGATCGGGTGAGTCGGTCGCGCTTTCGACGGTGACGTCGATCGTGGGATCGAAGGGCACTTTGTCGCAGCCTTCGCCGCCGAACGGCGTGGTGAAGCTCTCCTCGTCTGAGGCTCCTTCGTGCGAGTCGACGTGGAGGGTCGCGGTCTGGGGGGCGCCGCAGACGCTGGGATTGGTCAGGTAAGTGCCGTCACCGGCCTGCCCGTTGAAGACGAGCCGCGAGCCGACGATCGGCGGGTGGGACGGCGGTTCCGGCGCGTGCACGTCGCTGATCGTGAAGGTGACGTGCTGGTCGCCCGGGTCGAGCGAGCCGACGATGAATACCGCCGTGCCAGTCGAATCCGGGAAGGCGACCATCGAGGGGACGCCTTGGAAGGGCTCCACGTTGAAGACCGGGGAAGCCGCTCGGGCCAGGGTCGGCCCCGGGGCCACGACGGCGGTCAGGTAGTTGATTCCCACGATGGATATGGGAGAGCAACCAAGGATGTTGGTTTCCGCCTGTTCCAGAGAGCACTGGGGCGCCGCCTCCGGATTGACGCTCAAGCCTTCCGGGGTGTCGACGATGATGTTTTTGACGAAACCTTCCGGGGCGCCGGCGGCGTTGTTGAGCACGAAGTCGGTGACTCCCCAATTCGGATGCCCGGCGGCCTGTTTGAACCACCTCGCTTCGTTTTCCGGGTCGCCGGTTTTGCCCGTGCACTGACCGGGCGATTGCACCAAAGGGAACGCGCCAACGACTGGCGCACCCATTAGCGCCGGGGTGTCGGTGTTTTCGGCGCAGGTCAACGCTTCCCACCTTTCGATGCCGAAGGCGGCATGAGCATTGGACGCGCCGAGTGCGAGAACGAGGAACGCGGCGGCGAGAACGAGCAGCCCAACCGGGCCACGCTTGCTTCTCATATGACTCTCCTCAAAAAAGACGGGTTTCCAAAAAAACCAATACCCGCCTCCCGCAGTTAAAAACGGTACACCATGGAGTCCACGGGCTCCATGCGGGATAACTACTGATTGTCCAAAGAAACCCAGAGGCGCTCCTCGGCCTCGGCTACGCGGTTGGACGTTGTGTCGATCTGACGCCACAGGGCGGGATCGGGGTCGTCACGCTCACTGGCGGCGCGGAACGCGTTGGCCAGGTCGGTCCAGGCGCGGGCCGCCTCCGCCGCCAAGGGGGCCTCCGGGCGGTCCGCCTCCTCGAGGAAGCGCGAGTACATCAGCCTGAAGGCGCCGCCGCCCGTGCCGCGGCGCTCGATCACCTGGTAGCCGAAACGCGCGCACCACTGCCAGTCCTCGGCGACCTCCGGCCAGGAGCCCGCCTCGGCGGCGAGGCGGCGGACCGCGTCCAGACCGGAGAAGTCACGGAACTCCGGCTCGACCATCGCTCGTGCCGCGCGTTCGATCGCCGCCGGGATCGCTTCGCGCAGGCGCTCGGGGGAGACCTCGCCGGCGACGGTGAACATGTGGCCGGCGAGCGGGTAGGCGGGGTGCTCGCTGTGTCGCGCCAGGTCGAGGTTCTCCAGGCGCGTCGTCTGCAGCTGCTCGAAGCCGGTGTCGGAGAGGTGCGCCAGCTCGTCGTCATAGCCGGCGAGGACGACGGCGTGCCCGGGGAAGTGGGCCGAGTTGCCGTAGTGATCGAGGTGGTAGAGGTCGGTGAGGAGGAGGACCGGCCGGCCCGCGTCGACCTCGGCACGGGCGGCCTCCCAAGCGTCGCCGTCGCCCGACTCGAAGGTGCGCAGCGCCAGCGCGGCGCCGGTGAGCTGGTCGAAGTTCTCCTCGAGCCGTGCCGTACGGCCGTTGAACCAGCGCGTCGGCGAGGCCTCCTCGATCGTCACGTAGTAGAAGCAGGCACCGGCGCCCAGGCCGAACGCCATTTCCTCGCTGATCTCGGTGCCGTGGAAGGCGAGGAGGTTGCGCAGGGCGGTCGAGCCGCAGTGGTGGCCGGGGGTGTGGGTGTAGCCGGGGACGAAGGGCATCGACCGCTGATTATCCTGCCCCGCCAGTGGCAAGCGCCGACCTCAGACTGCTGTACGCGATGCGGACCCGGGGGCACACGCCCGCGCTGGAGCGCACGGCGTGGCTGCTCGGCAAGGCGGGGAACAACGGCGCGATCTGGCTTGCGCTCGGGGTCGCCCTCGCGATCGTCGATGGCTCGAACCGCGAAGCGTGGTTGATCTGCGCTGCGCTGGGACCGATCGCGATCGGTCTCAACTACGCGGTCAAGCTGATCGTCAGGCGGCCGCGGCCCGTGCTGGAGGGACTGCTGCCGCTGGGCGGCGCGCCAAGCTCGCTCAGCTTCCCCTCCGCCCACGCAACCTCCTCCTTCGCCGTTGCCACCGCGATGACCCGGGTCGAGCCGCTGGGGGCGCTGGCGTTCCTCCTGGCGCTCGCGCTTGCCCTGGGGCGTCCCTACCTCGGGATGCACTACCCGTCCGATGTCCTCGCCGGCGCCGCGCTCGGCGTCGGCCTGGGGCTGATCGTGCCGCTCTCGCTATGAAGGTCGGCATCGTCGGGCTGCCCAACGCGGGCAAGTCCACTCTCTTCAACGCCCTGACCAAGGGCGGGGCGCAGACCGGGGACTACCCGTTCACGACGATCGAGCCCAACGTGGCGATCGCGCAGGTGCCGGACGAGCGCCTTGAGAAGCTCGGCGAGACGGTGGGCAGCTCGGAGCTGGTGCCGGCAACGATCTCCTTCCACGACATCGCCGGCCTGGTCAAGGGCGCCTCGGAAGGGGAGGGGCTGGGCAACCAGTTCCTCGCCTCGATCCGCGAGACCGATGCGATCTGCCACGTCGTCCGCTGCCATGCCGACTCGGGAGTGCCGCACCCCGACGGACGGGTGGACCCGCTGGCCGACATCGAGACGATCGAGACCGAGCTGATCCTCTCCGACTACGAGCAGGCCGAGCGGCGTCTCGACCGGGTGCGCAGGGGGGCCAAGTCGGGCGACGCCGACGCAGTTGCCGAGCGGGACTGGCTGGAGCAGGTGGTAGAGGCGCTCGCCGCCGGCAAGCCGGCTCGTTCGGTACCGGTGCCGGATGCCGCCGCCCACGGCCCCGCCAACCTGCAGGCGCTGACCTCCAAGCCGATCCTCTACGTCGCCAACGTCGATGAGGGCGATGCCGATGCGCCGGATGCGGTTGCCGCCCACGCCGCCGAGGTCGGCGCCGGTGTGGTCGCCGTCAGCGCCCGGATCGAGGGCGAGCTGGCCGAGCTCGACCCGGCCGAAGCGGAGGAGATGCGCGAGTCCTACGGGGTCGAGGGTTCGGGCCTCGCCCGCCTGGTCCGCGCCGCCTACGACCTGCTCGACCTGATCACCTTCTTCACCGCCGGCGAGGGCAAGGAAGCGGTCGCACGGCCGCTGCCCCGCGGCGCGACCGCGCTCGAGGCGGCCGGGACGATCCACACCGAGATCCAGGAAGCCTTCGTCAAAGCCGAGGCGATCGGCTGGAAGGAGCTGGTCGAGTGCGGCGGCTACGCGGCCGGTCGCGACAAGGGGCAGCTGCGCATCGAGGGACGTGACTATGTCGTCGAGGACGGCGACGTGATCACGATCAAGGTGTAGCGTCCCTGAGCATGGACCAGGGAGCGCGGTTCCCGGGCGTCGCGGCCAAGGCCGGCCACTACGAGAGCTTCTACATCAAGGCCTGCCGGCCGGGGGGTGGGCAGGGGATCTGGATCCGGCACACGGTCCACAAGCATCCCGGGGCCGAGCCCTACGCCTCGATCTGGTTCACGCTCTTCGATCGCGAGGCGGAGGCGCCACGGGCGACCAAGGTCACCGTACCGGCGGCCGAGCTGTCGGTTCCCGGCGAGGGGTGGATCAAGGTCGACGGGGCCGAGGTCGGCCCGGAGCGTGCGGTCGGCGGGGTCGACACCGATGCCGTCAAGGCGTCCTGGGAGCTCAGCTTCGCCGGCGACGCCGAGCCCTGCAAGTACCTCCCCTCCGATCGCCTCTACGAGACCAGGCTGCCGAAAACCAAGTTCGTCGCACCCTTTCCGAACGCGACCTTCGATGGCCGGCTGGAGATCGACGGCGAGGTGATCGAGCTCAGCGGCTGGCCGGGAATGATCGGCCACAACTGGGGCAGCGAGCACGCCGAGCGCTGGGTCTGGCTGGAGGGAACCGGCTTCGCGGGCTCCCCGGACACCTACTTCGACGCCGGTGCCGCCCGGATCAAGCTCGGCCCCTGGACCACCCCCTGGGTTCCCTCCGGCATGCTCATGCTCGACGGCGAGCCGCACCGCCTCGGCGGCTTCGGTCAGATCCGCGGTGCGACGATCGAGGAGTCTGCCGGCGAGTGCTCCTTCGTCCTCCCCGGCAAGGACGTGGTCGTCCGCGGCCGGGTGTCCGCTCCAAAGAAGGACTTCGTCGGTTGGGTCTACGCCGACCCCGGCGGCGCCGAGCACAACACGATCAACTGCTCCGTCTCCGACCTGGAGCTCACCGTCGAACGCCCCGCCACGCCAGCGCTCCAACTGACTCTGCCCGCGGGTGCTGCCTACGAGCTCGGCATGCGCGAGACCGATCACGGCATCCCGATCCAGCCGTACCCCGACGGCTGACCAGGGGAGGGCACTAACCTAGGTTTCGATGGCGACGCAGGCGGTCCAAGCGGTCGATCACAAGCTCCTCGCGGCCGGCGAGTGGATCGAGACCGGGGAGTGGGCTGAGGTCGAGAGCCCCTACGACGGATCGGTCGTCGGCCGGGTCGCGCAGGGTGACGCCTCCCTGGTCGACCGCTGTGCGATCGCCGCCCGCGCGGCCTTCGAGTCCGGTGACTTCCCTCAGCACGAGCGCGCCGCGGTGCTCGACCGGGCGGCCGAGATCGTCGGCGAACGGCGCGAGGATCTGGCGCTGACGATCGCCGCCGAGGCAGGCAAGCCGCTGAAGACCGCGCGGGTCGAGGCCGAGCGCTGCGCCGACACCCTCACCTTCTCCGCGGTCGAGGCGCGCAAGCTGAGCGGCGGCACGGTGCCGATGGACGCCTCCGCGGCGGGTGCCGGCAAGCTCGGCGTGACGATGCGCGTCCCCTACGGCGTCGTCGGCGCGATCAGTCCCTTCAACTTCCCACTCAATCTGGTCGCCCACAAGCTCGGGCCGGCGATTGCCGCCGGCAACGCGGTGGTGCTGAAGCCCGCCGGGCAGACGCCGATTTCGGCGCTGAAGCTGGCCGCGGCGCTGGTCGAGGCGGGCCTGCCCGAAGGCTGGCTCAGCGTCGTCCCCGGCCCCGGCTCGGAGGTCGGCAACGCGATCGCCGAGCACCCGCTGACCGGGGCGCTCAGCTTCACCGGCTCGGCCAAGGTCGGCTGGGGCATCCGCAGCCGCGTCCCGCACAAGAAGGTCAACCTCGAGCTCGGCTCCAACGCGCCGCTGATCGTCCACGCCGACGGCGACTGGGAGACCGCGGCGGACAAGGCGAAGCTGCACGCCTTCTCGCACGCTGGCCAGAGCTGCATCTCGATCCAGCGGATCCTCGTCCACGAGGAGGTCGCCGATGCGTTCACCGAGCGCCTCGTCGCCAACGCCCAGTCGCTGCGCGTGGGCGATCCGCTCGACCCCGAGACCGACGTCGGCCCACTGATCTCCGCGGGCGACCGCGACCGGGTCAAGCAGTGGATCGAGGAGGCGGTGGCCGGCGGCGCCGAGCTGCTGACCGGCGGCGAGCTCGTCGACGAGGGCCGTTGCCTCGCCCCGACCCTGCTCGGCGCCCCGCCGCGCGAGGCCAAGGTCTGGTGCGAGGAGGTCTTCGGCCCGGTGGCGACGATCGACCGCTATACGGAATTCGGCGAGGCACTGCGGATGGCGAACGACTCCAAGTTCGGCCTCCAGGCGGGCGTCTTCACCCGCGACGTGGGCCGCGGCCTCGAGGCGGCGGCGACGCTCGAGTTCGGCGGCGTGCTGATCAACGAGGTCCCCACTTTCCGCGCCGATCAGATGCCCTACGGCGGCGTCAAGGATTCCGGCAACACGCGCGAGGGCCCCGCCTACGCCGTGCTCGAGCTGACCGAGGAGCGCTTCGTCACTCTGCAGGGCTAGCGGTCGCTACCCGGTATTTGGTAGCCTGCCGGGACGCTAAGGATGTGCTGACCGAACGAAGGGAGCGCCATGCCTCGCCCCGCGGGATCGACCAAGCTCGCTGTTCTCCTGACGATGGCCTTCGCTGCGATCGGCGCGACGAGCGCCGCCGCGGCGCCGTCGGACACCGTGGGGCAGAGCACGGTCGACCAGCGGGTCGTGCCCGCGGCGCCCGGCCCCTTCCAGTTCCTGCAGCTCGGCGCCGGTGAGCCCTACACCGTGCGGCAGGAGCTCGGGGTTGCCGCCGCGGGGCGCGCCGCGAGCCGCACCTCGCTCGTCTACTTCGGCCAGCTCTCCGACTTCCAGCTTGCCGACGAGGAGTCGCCTGCCCGAGTCGAGATCATCGACCCGCTGTCGACGCCGCTGAACCTCCCCTTCGGTTCGGCCTGGCGCCCCTGGGAGGCGCTCAACCCACACATCGACGAGGCGATGATCCGCCAGGTCAACCAGTTCACGGCGGCCAGCCCAGTTGCCGACGGGAGCGGTGGGCATCGCGCGATGGACTTCTCGATCAACACCGGCGACGCCGCCGACAGCCAGCAGCTCAACGAGACGCAGTGGGTGAGGACGCTGCTCGAGGGCGGCACGCTCAACCCCAACAGCGGCGTCAGCAAATTCACCTACTCGCATCTGCTCTGCCCGAACCTGTTCGTCCCCGGCCCGACCGAGGCCGCGCGCTACACCGGGATCCAGGACTACGACGACTACTTCGAGGGCACCTTCCCCGAGTTCTACGACCCCGACAGCCCGGCTGGGCCGCACGCCGCCTGGCCCAAATATCCCGGCCTGATGGACAAGGCCCAGCAGGCGTTCACGGCGACCGGCCTGGATGCGCCTTCCTACATCGCCTTCGGCAACCACGACGCCCTGGTCCAGGGCAATGCGGCCGCGAACTTCGCCTTCGAGCAGGTGGCCACCGGCTGCCTGAAGCCGATGGGGCCGGTGCCCAATCCCGAAAACGCCGCCGCGATCCTCTCCTCGCTGCTCAACCCCACCGCCCTGCTGGGAACCCTGTTGACGAATCCGCAGAACCTGATCCTCGTGCCGGGCGACCCGCAACGCCGGTTCGTCTCAAAGAAGCAGTACAAGGACATCTTCAAGGCGGGGAGCCAGAGCGACGGCCACGGCTTCGACCTCGTCGACCCCGTGCAGGAGACCGCGTCGAAAGGCGCCGCCGGGTACTACGCGTGGAGCCCGACGCCGGGGATGCGCTTCATCTCCCTCGACACCGTCGCCGAGGCGGGCACGATCCTCACCCCGAGCGGCAACTCCACCTCGGACGGCAACATCGACAACCCGCAGTTCAACTGGCTGCGAGGCCAGCTGGAAGCCGCCACGGCAGCGGATGAGCTGGCGGTCATCTTCAGCCACCACGCTCCGGAGAGCCTCACCGCCGACGCGGCCGACGAGCTGGCGCCGCCGTGCCTGCTCAACGACGCCCACGGCCACGACATCAACCCCGGCTGCGACCTCGACCCACGCAGCTCGCACCCGATCCACCTCCAAGCCGACGCGGTCAACCTGTTGCATGAATTCCCCAACGCGATCGCCTGGGTCGCCGGCCACTCTCACGACAACGTCGTCAACCCGTTCTCGAGCCCGAGCGGACCGGGCGGCTTCTGGAGCATCCGCGTCGCCGCCGAGGCCGACTGGCCGCAGCAGAGCCGCCTGCTCGAGGTGTTCGACAACCACGACGGGACGCTCTCGATCTTCGGCACGCTGCTCGATCACGTCGGGCAGTCGGGGGCGCCGGCGGCCGGGACCCCGGCGTCCGGCATGGACCTCAACGACCTCGCCTCGGCCGGCCGCACGATGTCGTTCAACGACCTCCAGTCGGGCGCGCCGATCGGCGAAGGTCAGGCGGACGACCGCAACGTCGAGCTACTGCTCGACGATCCCCGCTCCTGATCCTGGCTACTCGTGCGGGCGGGCCATGCGGCGGTGGTCCAGCGCCTCCTCCAGCACCGCGGGCTCGACTCCCTGCTCGAGGGCGACCTCGCGCAGGGAGCGGCCCGACTCGGCCGCGGCCTTGACGATGTCGGCCGCGCGGTCGTAGCCGATGTGGGGGTTGAGCGCGGTCGCCGTCGCCAGGGTGGCCTCGGCGTGGCGCTCGGTCATCTCCTCGTTGGCCTCGATCCCGGCGACGCATTTCTCGTTCAGCAGGCGCGAGGCGGAGGCGAGCAGCTTGATTGAGTCGAGCAGGTTGCGCGCCATCAGCGGCACGCGGACGTTGAGCTCGAACTGACCCTGGCTGCCGGCGACGGCGATCGCGGCGTCGTTGCCGATCACCTGCGCGGCGACCTGGATCACGACCTCGGGGATCACCGGGTTGACCTTGCCCGGCATGATCGAGGAGCCCTTCTGCAGCTCGGGTAGCCGCAGCTCCGCCAGCCCGGCGCGTGGGCCGGAGCCCATCAGCGCCAGGTCGTTGGCGATCTTGTTGAGCGAGACGGCGTAGACCTTGAGCGCGCCGGAGAGCTCGACCAGCGCGTCGCGGTTGCCCTGCGCCTCGAAGCGGTCGAGCGGCTCGGAGATCGTCAGGCCGGTTTCCTCGGCGAGCCTCTCCCGCACCTTGGCGGCGAACTCGGGGTGGGTGTTGAGGCCGGTGCCGGTGGCGGTGCCGCCGAGTGGGATCTGGCCGACCCGCCGCAGCGTCCCCTCGACCCGCTGGATGCCGAGCCGTACCTGCGCCGCGTAGCCGCCGAACTCCTGCCCCAGGGTCACCGGCACGGCGTCCATCAGGTGAGTACGGCCAGCCTTGACCGTGTCGGCGAAGCGCTCCGCCTTCGCGCTCAGCGCCTCCTGCAGTCCCTCCATCGCCGGCAGCAGGTCGTGGGTGACCTCGCTCAGGGCGGCCAGGTGGACGGCCGAGGGGAAGACGTCGTTGGAGGACTGGCCCATGTTGACGTGGTCGTTGGGATGGGCGGCGTCGCCGGCGAGCTCGGCGATCACCTCGTTGGCGTTCATGTTCGAGGAGGTGCCGGAGCCGGTCTGGAAGACGTCGACGGGGAACTGCTCATCGTGCTCGCCGGCGGCGACCGCATCGCCGGCGTCGGCGATCCGCGCGGCGAGCTCGGCGTCGAGCCCGCCCAGCTCGCCGTTCACCCTGGCGGCCGCGGCCTTCAGCCGGCCGAGCCAGCGAACGACCGGTACCGGCACCCGCTCACCGGACACCGGGAAGTTCTCAACGGCCTTGACGGTCTCGCCACCCCAGAGCTGCTCGCTCACGTAAGTCCTCCATCGAGTCGAATTGTCCCAGCAGCGTATTCAGCCGCGCGTGCGGCCGGCGTCGTAGCCGCGGCGGTAGACGCGCAGGAAGGCCGGTGGGAGCGGGCGGTTGTCGGGGCTGTAGCGGGCAGCCGCGGCGAGCCGGCGGACCAGCTCGTCGTGGATCCCTTCGCTGCCCTCGGCACCGCGCTGGGCCGCGCCGAGCAGGTAGCCCAGCTGGAGGTTGGCCGCGCCGCCCGGTTCGGCCCGCGCCTCGGCATTGAGCTGCGTCGCCGCGGAGAGCATCGCCGCGCCGACGCTGGCCAGGTCGCCGCCCGCCTGGCTCTCGACCAGGCAGCCGGAGATCGGCGTCGAGCCGCCCAGCTCAACCGGGCCTGGAGCGCCTGCGAGCGCGCGCAGGTAGGCGGGAGCACCTTCGCGGCAGGCAACCGGGGTCGAGTCTTCGGTGTCGCCGCACCCGACGGCTAAGAGGCCGAGGCCGAGGGCGGCGGTTGCAAGGAGGCGGCGCATCGGCCGCTGATCCTACGGCGACTCAGTCGCCATGCGGAGAGACGCCACCGGCCTGGACCACGGAGATGCCGCCGCGCGGGCTGCCCTCGTAGGTCGGGCCGGGCTCGCTTCCGCCCTGGGGTCCCTCGGGAGGCTTGAGGCCGGACGGCTCGCCGCTGGGGGCGGGGCTCTGGGCGATGCCCTGGGTGCGCACCGGGAAGACCTCGACCCATTCGGCCAGCTGGAACATCGGCGCCACCGCGTGTTCCCAGGAGAGGTGCAGGTGGTGGCCGCAGCCGTGGCCGGCGTCGCCGTCGTAGCCGACCCAGCGGAAGGGGCTGCGGGGACGGTTTTGGAGTGGCTCGGCCCAGTGGGCAAGGCGGGTGATGCCGCGCCAGGCGCTGTCGCAGCCGCCGCCTCCGTTGAGCGCGACGATGTCGACCGCGAGGCCGTTGTAATGGTCGGAGTGTTTGACGTGGCAGCCGTGGCAGCCGGCGTGGGTGCCGCTGGGAAGCGGTCCCGAGTAGCCGTCGGTGACGTAGATCGGGAAGCGCTTCGCGATCCAGCGCAGGTTGGAGACGATGCGGCGGTCGACCATGTCGCCCGCTTCGTGCGGGATCGCTGCCGGGATCGGGACGATCTGCCCCGGCGCGTAGGCGAGCCGGGTGGGGAGGGGCGCGGCGCTCGCCGGGGTCGCGAGCCAGCAGGCGAGCAGCGTCGCGGCGAGGGCGAGCAGCGCCAGGCGAAGGGCGCCCGCGGCCGGCTTTGGTCTGTCGATCGTCCCTGGCACGACCTGACCGTTATCGACACGGTTACCCGCCTAGCTTGAGTGCCGCAAGCTTCACCGTGAAATAGGGTCCCGAGCATGCAGACCGTGCGCGACGCCAGCTTCGATCTCCTCCGTACCCAGGGCATGACGACTATATTCGGCAACCCTGGATCGACCGAGCTGCCGATGCTCGCCGACTTCCCTGGGGACTTCCGCTACGTGCTCGGCTTACACGAGGCGGTCGTCGTGGGAATGGCGGACGGTTACGCACAGGCTTCGGGCCGCCCCGCGATCGCCAACCTGCACACCGCGCCGGGGGTCGGCAACGCGATGGGGGCGATCTTCAACGCCCAGGCGAACCACAGCCCGGTGCTGGTCACCGCCGGCCAGCAGGCACGCGCCCAAATGACCCTGCAGGCGAACCTGACCAACCGCGACGCGATCCGCCTGCCTCATCCCCTGGTCAAGTGGTCCTACGAGCCGCCGCGCGCTGAGGACGTGCCGCTCGCCCTCGCCCACGGCATCCACCTCGCCTCGCTGCCACCGCAGGGGCCAGTCTTCGTCTCGATTCCGATGGACGACTGGGATGTCGAGGTCGACGAGGCCGACGCGCGCGAGGCGATCTCCCGGCAGGTCGACGGCCGGGCCGTGGCCGGCCCCGATGCGGTGCGGCAGCTGGCCGCGCAGCTCGACGCGGCCGCCAACCCGGTCATGGTCGCGGGCCCGGATATCGACGCCAGCGGTGGCTGGGAGGCGGCGATCGGTCTCGCCGAGCGCCAGCGCCTGCCGGTCTGGGCGACGCCGGCGCCCGGCGGCGGCAAGCTCGGTTTCCCCGAGGGCCATCCCAACTTCCGCGGCGTGCTGCCGCCGGCGATCGGCCCGGTCGCGCAGACCCTGGAGGGGCACGACCTGATCCTCGTCGCCGGCAGCTCGGTCTTCCCGTACTACCCCCACATTCCCGGGCCCCTGCTGCCCGAGGGCGCGAAGCTGGTGGCGATCACCAGCGACCCCGACGAGGCCGCCCGCGCGCCGATGGGCCACGCGATCGTCGCCGACGTCGGCCTCACCCTGGCGGCGCTGCTGGAGGCGGTGCCGGAGTCCTCGCGTCCGGTGCCCGAGCCGAACTCCAAGCCGACCGAGATCCCCGCCGAGGATCCGCTCAACTCCTCCACCGTCCACTCCGTCCTCGCCGAGGTCCTCCCCGAGGACGGCATCGTCGTGGTCGAGTCGCCGGCCAGCACCCTGGCGCTGCGCAACCAGCTGCGCCTCTCGCGTCCCGGCAGCTACTACTTCAGCGCCGGCGGCGGGCTCGGCTTCGGCCTCTCAGCGTCAGTCGGAGTGCAGCTCGCCCAGCCCGACCGTCCGGTCGTCTGCGTGATCGGCGAGGGCTCCGTCCAGTACGGCGTCACCGCCTTCTGGAGCGCCGTCGCCCACGAGGTCCCGGTCACCTTCCTCGTCCTGCGCAACTCCGAGTACGCGATCCTCAAGTGGTTCGCCGAAGTCGAGTCGGTGCAAGGCGCGCCGGGCCTCGATCTGCCCGAGCTCGACGTCGCCGCGGTAGCCGCCGGCTATGGCGTCTCCACCCGGCGGGCGAGCGGGCGCGACGAGGTGCGCGACGCGCTGACCACGGCCTTTGCCTCCTCCCGGCCCGAGCTGGTCGAAGTGCCGGTGCAGCCGGGGATGTCGCTCTTCTAGGAAGATTCAGGCATGACCGTCGCCGCCCCGGACCGCGCTCCCGACGAGTTGGCCGGCGGCACTGCGCAGCCGCTGCGTGGCGAGCTCGAGGCGCTGCTCGGCGCCGACCGGGTGCTGGGGCGGGCCAGTGACATCGTCCGCTATGCCTCCGACGCCAGCCCCTACCGGCTGCTGCCGCAGGCGGTCGTGATGGCGCACGACGCGAGCGACGTCGGGCGGACCCTCGCCTACGGGCGCGCCAACGACGTCCCGGTCGTCTTCCGCGGCGGCGGCACCAGCCTCAACGGCCAGGGGCAGAGCGACGGCATCCTGGTCGATGTGCGGCGCCACTTCGGCGGCGTCGCAGTCGAGGAGGGCGCGGGGCTGGCACGGGTCAAGCCCGGCACGGTGCTCGGCCACGCCAACCGCGTGCTCGCCCCGCACGGACGCAAGCTCGGCCCCGATCCGGCCAGCACCGACATCGCCACCGTCGGCGGCGTGATCGCCAACAACTCGGGCGGGATGCGCTGCGGCACCGTCCGCGACTCCTACTCAACCGTGCGCTCGCTGACCTTCGTCCTTCCCTCGGGGACGGTGATCGACACCGCCGCCCCCGGGGCGGCCGAGCGTTTCGCCGCGGAGGAGCCCGAGCTCGCCGCCGGCCTGGCCGCGATCCGCGACGAGATCCGCGCCGACGCCGAGCTGAGCGAGCGCATCCGCCGCAAGTTCTCGATCAAGAACACCACCGGCTACCGGCTCTGCGCCTTCCTCGACGCCGACGAGCCGCTGGAGATCTTCCGCCGCCTGCTCGTCGGCTCCGAGGGCACGCTGGCCTTCCTCGCCGAGGCGGTCTTCGAGACTGTGCCGCTGCCGCCACGCACCACCACCGCCTGGATCCACTTCCCCGGCATCGACGCGGCGATCGCCCCCGTCCGCGACCTGGTCGAGAGTGGCGCCACCGCGGTCGAGCTGATGGTCGCCCCGGCACTGATCACCGCAGCCTGGAACATGGTCGGCGCGCCCGAGGAGTGGAAAGAGCTGCCGCCGGAGTCGGCGGTGCTGCTGGTCGAGTTCGGCGCGGAGACCGATGCCGAGCTGGACGCCTACGTCAGCGGGGCAACCGAGATCCTCGCCGCCCACGAGACGATCCGGCCGAACGGGTTCACCCGCGACGCCGAGGAGATCGAGCTGGCCTGGCGCGTGCGCGAGGGCCTGCACGGCCTGGTCGGCCGGTTGCGGCTGCCCGGTACGGCGCTGATCGTCGAGGACGTCTGCGTGCCGCCGGAGCGGATCGCCGAGGGGGCCAAGGACCTGCAGGCGCTGCTCGGCGAGCACGGATTCCTGCCGGGGGTCGCCGGCCACGCCTCCGCCGGCAACCTGCACTTCATGCTCACCCCGGACTTCGGCAAGCAGGAGGATCTGGAGCGCTACGAGTCCTTCATGGAGAAGCTGGTCGAGCTGATCGTCGACAAATACGACGGCTCGCTCAAGGCCGAGCACGGCACCGGGATCAACATGGCGCCATATGTAGAGCGCGAGTGGGGGGAGAAGGCGACCGAGCTGATGTGGCGGGTGAAGCGGCTCGCCGATCCCGACGCCGTGCTGGCGCCCGGCGTCGTCCTCAACCGCGATCCGGGCGTCCACCTGCGCAACCTCAAAACGACTCCCGAGATCGAGCAGGAGGCAGCAACTTGCGTCGAGTGCGGCTTCTGCGAGCCGGTCTGTCCCAGCCGCAATCTGACGACGACGCCGCGGCAGCGGATCGTCCTGCGCCGCGAGATCGCCCGCCAGCCCGAGGGCTCGTCGCTGCGCAGGGCGCTGGAGGAGGAGTACTCCTACGACGGGCTCGACACCTGCGCCGCCGACGGCTCCTGCCGCCTCGCCTGCCCGCTCGGGATCGACACCGGCAAGCTGGTCAAGGAGCTGCGCGCCGAGCGCCACCCGCCGCGGGCCGAGGCACGGGCGCTGGCGGCGGCGAAGCGCTGGCGGGCGGCTGAGGCGGCCTCGCGCATCGGGCTGCGCATCGGTGCCCCGCTGGCGCGCCGCACCAAGCGCGGCGCCGGCCTGCCGGGCCCCGCCCCGGCGCGCCTGCCCGAGACGACGCGCGAGGGCGCCGTGGCCCTGTACGTCCCCTCCTGCACCAACCGCATCTTCAGCTCGCCCGGCCGGCGGAGCCTTGCCGAGGCGATGGTGGACGTCTCGGCGCGCGCCGGGCTGCCCGTGTGGATTCCGGACGAGGTGACGGGTTCGTGCTGCGGCCTGCCCTGGAGCTCGAAAGGGTTTGGCGAGGCGCACCAGCACAAGGCGAACGAGATGGTCGAGCGCCTCTGGCGCTGGAGCGGGGAGGGCGAGCTGCCGGTGGTGATCGACGCCACCTCCTGCACCCACGCGATCGCCGAGCCGGGCGAGGGCGTGCTCGGCGAGGAGAACGCCGGGCGCCTCGCGGCGCTGCAGATCCTCGACTCGGTCGCCTGGGCGCACGATCGCCTGCTGCCGCGGCTGGAGGTGGCTCGCAAAGTCGGCTCGGCCACCGTTCACCCGACCTGCGCCACCCGCCAGCTCGGCCTGGCGCCTCGGCTGCGATCGCTCGCCGCGGCACTCGCCGAAGACGTTTACGTCGCCCCCTCGGCGACCTGCTGCGGCTTCGCCGGCGACCGCGGCTTCAGCCACCCGGAGCTGACCGCGGCGGCGACCGCCGAGCAGGCGGCCG
This sequence comes from uncultured Solirubrobacterales bacterium, assembly GCA_963782685.1. GTDB lineage: Bacteria > Actinomycetota > Thermoleophilia > Solirubrobacterales > 70-9 > VRUE01. The sequence continues at coordinate 466,303 of CAWAKV010000002.1, read as the reverse complement.
AGCTCGCCGGCCACGACTTCGACGCCCACCTCTCCAGCAACCGCACCTGTGAGATCGGCCTCACCCGCGCCACCGGCGCCCCGTATGAGTCCTTCGTCTTCCTGCTGGAGGAGCTGAGTCGCTGAGCGATTCAGGCTTCTGACTCGCGCTTGCGCCGCAACGCCTCGCGCGTGGCGTATAGCGCGGGTAGGGCGGCGGTGTCCTTCGGCCGCCCGAGCTTCTCCTTCGAGGCGATGACCTCGTCGAGGGTGATCGCTCGGATGGAGAGATCGCCGATGGCGAGCCCGATCGTGGCGACGTCCTCGAATCCGCCGATCGCCGTGGCGTGGGGGACGATGTCGAGCGGGCCGGCATCGGTCTCGAAGCGCTGGCTCTGCCAGCCGAGGAAGTCGGCACCCTCCAGCCCGTTTGTGGCCTCATCGCCCGGCCGCCGAGCGCCCAGCGCGTTGAGCGCTGCGGCCAGCCGGTCGGCGTTGTCGAGGTCCCGGCGAGGCATCACATCGAGGTCGAGCGTCGCCATCGGGTTGCCCTGTAGCCAGGCCGCAACCGCGCCGATCACGCAGAACTCCACTTCATGCTCGACCAGCGAGCGCAGGAGCTTCGTGGGATCGAGCTCGGTCACGCCTGCTCCTGCGCGAGCCCATGCAGGCGGGCGTAGCGACCCAGAGCGCGAAGTCGCTCCTCTGGCGTGAGCTTCAGCAGGTCTTCGGCGAGCTCGATGTCGTGTGGGTCGGGAAGGGCTTCGGCGCTGAGTCGCAGTCGCCGCCCGCATGCTTCTGCGAGGCGCTCCAGCGTCTCCCAGGACGGCGTCGTCGCGCCCCGCTCGTAGCGGACGATTGCCGGCTGAGACGTGCCGGCCCGCTCGGCGAGGGCCCGTTGGGAGAGCCCGGCCGAGAGCCGGATCTCGCGCAGTAAGGAGTGAGGGGTATCCACATCGCGAATGATACCTATTCGGGTATCAACCAGGGAGGGCTACCGCGAGGCGGCTGAGACCGCGGCGCCGCCCTGCTCGTCGGCTTCCGCCTCGACGTCGCGCACGGCGGCGATCGTCTCGGCGTGGCGCTCCATGCGGCGGTCCAGGATCGGGTTGAGGATGCCGCGCAGGGCCGAGAGGTAGCGCCACCACTTCGGCGCGAAGGTCTGCGGGGCGCGTTCCTCTATCCCCCGCACCAGCGCGGAGCCGGCTTCGTCGGGCGTGATCCGCTTGAGCACGAAGCCCGGGAAGATGTCTTCGATGCGGCCGGTGTTGGGGCGGTCGAAAGCGTCCTGGACCAGCTTCGTGTCGACGAAGCCGAAGTAGGCGACGCCGGCGCTGGCGCCGAGCGGCAGCAGCTCCGCTCGCAACGAGCGCCCCAGCGACTCCACACCGGACTTGGCGGCGGCGTAGGGGCTGTTGAGGAGCCCGTTGACGAAGGCGTAGACGGAGGAGGTGACGACGATGTGGCCCCGGCGCTCGACGATCTGGGGCAGCGCCGCCCGCACCGTGCGCCAGACGCCGAGCATGTCGACCTCGAAGACCCGCTCCCATTCCTCACTGCCGATCCCGCGCACGGTCGCCACCGTCTCCTGGACGATGCCCGCGTTGGCCACCGCCACGTCGAGGCCGCCGAAGCGCTCGACCGTCTGGGCCACGGCCTGCATGATCGCGGCGTGGTCGGTGACGTCGCTGCCGATCCCGATCGCCCGCTCACCGATCCGCTCGGCCGCCTCTCGGGCCTCGCTGGCGTCGAGGTCGACGACGGCGACCGAGCCGCCGCGGAGGTGAATCTGGCGCGCGGTCTCGAAGCCGATGCCACGGGCAGCACCGGTGACCAGCGCGACCTTCCCGTTCAGGTCGTAGGTGGGGGGCATACGGCGCGCAGCGTACCCACTCCTAGAATCACCTGCTCATGGCGGGCTTCAAAGCGGTCGACCCAAAGCAGTCCTTCCCCGAACTCGAGGAGCGGGTGCTGGCGCGCTGGCGCGAGCGCGACGTCTTCCACCGCTCGCTCGCCAACCGCGAGGGGGCCGAGGTCTGGAGCTTCTACGAGGGACCGCCGACGGCAAACGGCCGTCCCGGCTCCCATCACGTCCTCTCCCGCGTCTTCAAGGACGTCTACCCGCGCTACCGCACGATGCGCGGCTACCGGGTGCCCCGCAAGGCCGGCTGGGACTGCCACGGGCTGCCGGTCGAGCTCGAGGTCGAGAAGGAGCTGGGCATCTCCTCCAAGCAGGAGATCGAGGAGTACGGGATCGCCGAGTTCAACGAGCGCTGCCGCACCTCGGTCTTCGAGTACGTCGAGGAGTGGAACCGGCTGACCGAGCGGATCGGCTTCTGGATCGACCTCGACGACCCCTACGTCACGCTCGACAACGAGTACATCGAGTCGGTCTGGTGGTCGCTCAGCGAGCTGTGGAGGAAGGACCTTCTCTACGAGGGTCACAAGGTCGTGCCCTACTGCCCACGCTGCGGCACCGCCCTCTCCTCGCACGAGGTCGCGCTCGGCTACGAGGACGTCGAGGACCCCTCGATATACGTGCGCTTCCCGTTGCTCGCCGAGGACGGGAGCGAGACCGGCGAGTCGCTGCTCGTCTGGACCACGACCCCGTGGACCCTGCCCGGCAACGTCGCCGTCGCCGTGGCGCCGGGCGTCACCTATGTCAAGGCGACGGTCGGCGCGGAGACGCTGGTCCTGGCTGAGGCCCTGGTCGAGCGGGTGCTGGGCGAGGGGGTGGAGATCGTCGAGCGGCTGCCGGGCTCGGCCCTGGTCGGCGCCAGCTACGCGGGTCCGGTCTTCGCCCTCGCCGATCGCGAGCCGGGCGGCTTCCCGGTGATCGCCGGTGAGTTCGTCACCACCGAGGACGGCACCGGCCTCGTCCACATCGCTCCCGCCTTCGGCGAAGACGACTACGCGGTCGCCGCCGCTAACGGGATCTTCGACCCAACCGACCACGCCAGCCTCTACAACCCGGTCGCTCCGGACGGCACCTTCACCGACCAGGTGAGCGGCTTCGCCGGGCGCTTCGTCAAGGACCCGGAGGTCACCCGAGCTCTGATCGACGATCTCGCCGATCGCGGCCGGCTCTTCCGCGAGCAGGTGTACGAGCATGCCTACCCGCACTGCTGGCGCTGCGGCACGCCGTTGCTCTACTACGCCAAGTCGAGCTGGTACGTCGCCACCTCGCGCGCCCGCGACCGGATGCTCGCCAACAACGAGGAGATCGGCTGGCACCCCGAGCACATCAAGCACGGCCGCTTCGGCAAGTGGCTGGAGAACAACGTCGACTGGGCACTATCGCGCGACCGCTACTGGGGCACGCCGCTGCCGATCTGGGAGTGCGCGGCGGAGAGCTGTGATGGGCGCTTCTGCGCCGGTTCGGTCGCCGAGCTGCGCGAGCGCGCCAGTGGCGAGGTGCCCGACGACCTGCACCGCCCCCATATCGATGCGGTGACGGTCGAGTGCGAGCGCTGCGGCGGCGAGATGCGGCGGGTCGAGTCGGTGATCGACACCTGGTACGACAGCGGCGCGATGCCCTTCGCCCAGTTCCACTACCCGTTCGAGAACGAGGAGCTGTTCGCGGAACGCTTCCCGGCCGACTTCATCTGCGAGGCGATCGACCAGACGCGCGGCTGGTTCTACACCCTGCTCGCCGAGTCGACGCTCCTCTTCGACACCTCCAGCTACCGCAACTGCGTCTGCCTCGGCCTGATCCTCGACCCCGAGGGGCAGAAGATGTCGAAGAGCAAGGGCAACGTGGTCGAGCCCTGGGACGTGATCTCCGCCCACGGCGCCGACGCCTTCCGCTGGTATTACCTGACCGCGCAGCAGCCCTGGTCGGGCTACCGCTTCTCGGTCGACACCGTGGGCGAATCGGTGCGCCAGTTCCTCTTGACGCTGTGGAACACCTACTCCTTCTGGGTGCTCTACGCCAACGCCGAGAACCTCGGGCCCGAGGATTTCGCCGACCCACCTGAGCCGACCGAGGACCTCGATCGCTGGGCGCTGTCGCGGTTGCAGGCCACTGTCGCCTCTGTCGCCGAGCACATGGACGACTTCGACTGCACCGCTGCCGGTCGCGCGATCGCGCAGTTCGTCGAGGAGCTCTCCAACTGGTACGTGCGCCTCTCGCGCCGCCGCTTCTGGGAAGGCGACCGGGCCGCCTTCGCCACCCTGCGCCACTGCCTGCTGGAAACCGCGGCGCTGCTCGCTCCCTTCACCCCCTTCCTTGCCGACGAGATCCACCTCAACCTCGCCGGCGGCGAGGTTGAGGAGCTCGGCGAGCTGTCCGACTCCGTGCACCTGCGCGACTTCCCCGCAGCCGACGCGGCGCTTGCCGATCCCGAGCTGGAGGCGGCGATGGAGGCGGTGCGCCTCACGGTCGAGCTCGGCCGCGCCGCCCGCGCCCAGGCGAAGGCGAAGGTGCGCCAGCCGCTGCGCCGCGCGGTGATCGTCGCCAACGAGGTCGAGCGCGCGGCGATCTCAGCCCGAGCCGAGCTGGTCAAGGCCGAGCTCAACGTCAAGCAGCTCGACTTCGTCGAAGAGGAGTCGGAGCTGGTCAGCTACGCGGTCAAGCCCAACTACCGCTCGCTCGGTCCCCGTTTCGGCAAGCGGATGCCGCAGGTCGCTGCGGCGGTCGAGGCGCTCGACCCGGTCCACGTCGCCGCGGTCATGGCCGAAGGCGGCGAGGTCGGCATCAACGTCGATGGCGACGAGCACGCGATCGGCGCCGACGAGGTCACCCTCTCGCTGCAGCCGCTGGAGGGCTACGAGGTCGAGGCCGAAGCCGGCCATGCAGTCGCCCTGCAGCTGGAGCTCGACGACGAGCTGCGCCGCGAGGGCCTCGCCCGCGAGATCGTTCACGCCGTGCAGAACGCCCGCAAAGAGGCCGGCCTGGAGATCACCGACCGGATCGAGCTCGGCCTCGGCGGCGACGAGGAGCTGCTCGCCGCCGCCCGCGAGCACCAGCCCTATATCGCCGGCGAGGTCCTCGCCACCGCGATTGCCTACGACGCGGGCGACGGCATCGTGGCGAAGCTGGACGGCCGCGAGCTACGCATCGCCGTCAACCGCGTCTAGCGCTCAGTCCTTGGGTTCGCCGATGATGAAGTCGGTCTTAGCCGAGTCGGAGAACTTCACCCAGCAGTGCTCGGGGGCGGCGCCGGCGACCTCGACCAGCGCAGCTTCGATCCGCCTGGCGATCTCTGCCTTCTGCTCGTCGGTCCGTCCCTCGAACCAGTGGATGTGGACGAAGGGCATCGGTCCGCCTTTCGCTCTTCGCGTTGCGCTCTAAGCCAACGCCGGCTCGAGCTCGGCCTCGAGCTTGCGCTTCGGCATCGCCCCGACCACTTTCTTCACGATCGCCCCGTCCTTGAAGAGGAGCAGGGTCGGGATCGAGAGGACTTCGTATTGCGCCGCGGTCTGCTGGTTCTCGTCGACGTTGAGGCTGAGGATCTTCAGGTCGTCGCGCTCGGCGTCGATCTCCTCGAGGACCGGGTGGACGACGCGGCATGGCCCGCACCAGGGAGCCCAGAAGTCGACGAGGACGGGGCCGTCCGCCTCGAGGACGTCGGACTTGAAGGTGCCGTCAGTCACGTCGGTGAGCTTGCCAGTCACTGGTATCGGTCTCCCGGTAGTCGAGGTTCAGCGCTCAATACTTCAGAAAGTATAGCGAGTGCTGGAGGGGCTAGCTTGCAGCTTATGACGAACGCCGAGATCGCCGCCGCCCTCGAAGAGCTGGGCGTTCTCTACGAGCTCGACGGCGCGGTCAAATACCGGGTTCTGGCCTACTCGGCGGCAGCCAAGGCGATCCGCGAAAGCCCGGTTTCGGTCGCCGAGCTGGCGGCGGCGGGGCGAGCGACCGAGATTCCGGGCGTCGGCAAGACGCTGGCGGAAAAGATCGATGCGCTGCTCGAGACCGGCGAGATCCCGGCGGCGGTGAAGCTGAAGGCGAAGTTCCCGCCGACCCTGATCGAGGTGACGAGGGTGCCGGGGGTGGGGGCGAAGACGGCGCGGCTCCTCTTCGAGGAGCTCGAAGTCTCCTCGCTGGAGGACCTGAAGGCGGCGGCGGAGGGGGAAAGGGTTCGCGACGTGAAGGGCCTCGGCCCGAAAGCCGAGGAGAACGTCCTGGCGGCGCTGGAGCGGCTCGGCGAGCCGGGCGAGGGGCCGGGCCGGGTGCTGCTCTCGGCGGTGCGGCCGATCGCCGACGAGCTGGCAGTGGCGCTGCGCGAGCATCCCGCGGCCGACCGGGTCGAGGTAGCGGGCTCGGCTCGGCGCTGGGCCGAGACCTGCAAGGACATCGACCTGATCGCCACCGCAACTGAGCCTGCGGCCCTGGCCGAGCACCTGGCCGAGCACGCACTGATCGCGGCGGCGGGAACGCCGGGGTCGAATGGCGTCCGCGCGCAGACCCACAACGGGATCTCGGTCGACCTGCGAATCGTCGCCCCCGAGGCCTTCGGCAACCTGCTCCAGCACTTCACCGGCTCCCAGGCGCACAACGTGCAGCTGCGCGAAGAGGCCGTGGCGCGAGGGCTCTCGGTCTCCGAGCACGGCATCACCGAGACCGAGAGCGGCGAGGTGACGCTCTGCGCGAGCGAGGAGGAGGTCTACGACCGGCTCGGCTACGCCTACATCGAGCCCGAGCTGCGCGAGGGGCGGGGCGAGCTGAAGGCCGCCCGCGAGGGCGAGCTGCCTGACCTCGTCTCGGTCGACGACATCCGCGGCGACCTGCACATGCACACCACCCTCTCCGACGGCCGCAACACGCTGGATGAGATGGCCGCGGCGGGACGCGAGCGCGGCTACGCCTACATGGCGCTCACCGACCACTCGGCCAGCCACGGCTTCGGCGACCACGTCACCGCCGAGCGACTGTGGGAGCGGAGTCGAGGAGGTGCGGGAGTGGAACAAGGGCAAGCGCGGCTTCCGCCTGCTCGCCGGCTCCGAGGTGAACATCGGCCTCGACGGCTCGCTCGACTACCCCGACGACCTGCTCGCCGCGCTCGACTGGGTCGTCGCCAGCGTCCACACCTCCTTCTCGATCTCCGCGGCGGCGATGACCGAGCGCGTCCTCGCCGCGATCGAGGACCCCCACGTCGACTGCATCGGCCACCTCACCGGACGCCTGATCGGGCGCCGTGAGCCCTACGGCATCGACGTCGAGGCGGTGGTCGAGGCCGCGGCCGCCGCCGGCACGATGCTGGAGATCAACGGCAACCCCAATCGCCGCGACCTCTCCGAGCACCACGCCCGCCTCGCCAGGGATGCTGGCGCCAGGATCGTCCTCAACACCGACGCCCACGGCGTCGACACGCTGGGCAACATGGCCTACGCCGTAGCCACCGCCCGCCGGGCCTGGCTGACGGCAGACGACGTCGCCAACACGCGCGGCTGGCGCGAGTTCAAGGCGTCGTTGAAATAGTTTGTTGTCTGTAATACAGCTGTCGTCTTAAATCGGTAGCATCGGGTTGCCGCGCGAGCGGCGACGCCCCCGCCGATGGACGTCGGCATCTGGTCTCGCAACTGGAAAAGAGAGGGTTCGATTCCCTCCGGGGGCGCTATACTCGCCAACGCGAGACTGGATGTAACCGGCGTCCACCGGCTTTTCTGAATTCGCAGACGGCCCACTTCGGTGGGTCGTTTGCATTTCAGCTCGCGTGCAGGCGGTCGCTGCGCAACCCCGGCGTCCGCACCAGCTCGATCGGGCGCAGGGCTGAGTTGGCGACCACGTAGAACTTGACGCCGTCGCGCTGCTCGATGCCGAGCACGGCCGCCTCGCGGGTGCGCATCGTCAGGGCGACCAGGAGGGCGTAGCCCGCCCCGATCGCCGCCACTCCCGGGTAGATGACGCCGAGGATGCCGGCGGCGAGCGCGGTGAGGCCGATCGGCCAGAGGCGGATCGCGGCGACCCGAGCGGGCGAGTCCTCCGGTAGCGAGGTGGCGGTGCGGGCGCGGGCGAGGGCGTCGCGGACGCCGTCGGCGGCGCGGGCCGGGCGCCCCAGGTAGAGGCCGAGGACGAGGGCGATCAGCCACCAGGCGGCGGCGACGAAGACCGTGGTGGCGTCGTCGTCGCGGCCAGCGGCCAGCGCCGTGATCGCGCCCAGCGCGGTTGCCTCGGCGGCGGCCAGGAAGACGGTGGTGCGCAGCAGGTCGGTGTAGGGCATTGCCTGGTTTCTACTCCGCCAGCGCCTCGAGCAGCGCGAGCCAGCCCGGCGGGCCACCGACCGTCATGTCGGCCTCCTCGGCCAGCTCGGGCGGGCCCTCGTCGGAGGCGATGCCGACACAGACCACCACCTCCAGCTCGCCGCTCTGCGCCAGCTCACGCAGCCGCCGGAAGGCGTCGAGGTCGGTGCGGTCGTCGCCCGCGTAGGCCGCCGCCGTCACTCCGTCCGTGGCCAGCAGCGCCGCCACCGCCGCGTCCTTGCCGCCGCCACCGGGGGGGCGCAGCTCGAGCACCTTGCGACCCCAGCGCAGCTCCAGGCCCGCACGCCCAGCCGCGGCGGCGATCTCGTGCGCCCGCGCCTCGGCGCCACGATCGTCCGCTGCCCCGCGCCAGTGCAGCGCCTGGATCGGCCCCTTGTCCTCCAGCCGCAATCCAGCCTCCGCCAGCGCCTCGGGCCCGATGCCGGCGGCGAAGTCAGCCGCGTCCCGCTCGCGCCCCGCCAGCGAGGGATCGAACCGGGGCGCCTCGTCGCCCGGCAGCAGCAGCTCGAGTCCGTGGTTGCCGGCGTAGGCGATGCTCTCGACACCGACCAGGTCGCGCGCCTCCTCCGCCCGCCGACCGGAGATGCAGCCGACCAGGCCGTAGCGCTTGCTCAGCTGCGCCAGCAGCTCGCCCGCCCGCGAGGGCACCGCGGCTTCCTCGGGGCGGGGGACGATCGGGGCCAGGGTCCCGTCGACGTCGGTGAGGATGGCGGCGCGCGCCGGATCCGCCTTCAGGCGCGCCAGTGGCCCGAGCCCCGCCGCACCCTCCCCTCTGCCGGATTCGGGAGACACTGCGCTTAGTATCGCGCGATGGCCGCCGAGGTTCCGCACCGCACGCTGAAGCTCGCCGCGGTCGGCACCCTGGCCGGCATCTTCAGCGGTCTCTTCGGCGTCGGCGGCGGCACCGTGATCGTCCCCCTGTTGATCTTCTGGTTCGCCTTCGGCGAGCGGCTGGCGACCGGCACCAGCCTCGGCGCGATCGTTCTGATCGGCCTGCTCGGGGCGATCGCCCAGGGTGGCATCTACGGCAACGTCCACGTCGGCACCGGCCTGCTGCTCTCGATCCCGGCAATCGGCGGCGTCGTCCTCGGCACCGCGATCCAGCAGCGGATCTCGCAGCGTGCGGTCTCCCTCCTATTCGCTGTCCTGCTCGTCGCCGTCGCGATCGAGTTGATCGTCCGATGACCCCGGGGCGCGCGTATGGATGAGCTCCTCGCTGCCCTGATCGCCGTCGCCGGCGGGCTCGCCGGCGGGCTGGTCGGCGTCGGCGGCGGCGTCCTCTTCGTGCCGGCGCTGACGATCTTCCTCGGCCTCTCCCAGGTCGAGGGCGAGTCGACCTCTCTCCTGATGATCGTCATCGTCGCCCTGGTCGGCGCCTACCGCCAGAACGCCTACGGCAACCTCGACCTGCGCGCCGCGATCGTGATCGGCGCCCTCTCGCCGCTCGGCGTGCTGATCGGCGTCGTCGTCGCCAACGAGGTCCCACAGCGGGCGCTCGAACTCTCTTTCGCCGGCCTGGCCCTCTTCATCGCCTACGGTTTGGTCAGGCGAGCTCTAACGCCGGAAACGTAATGCTCATACGGCGGCGCGCTACGCTCAGAGCGTGGATTCGCTTACCTGGCACTCGGACGTGCCGCAGCTGCGCTCCCCCGTCCTCGTCTGCGCCTTTCGCGGCTGGAACGATGCCGCTGGCGCCGCCTCGGCGGCCCTGGGTGCGGTCGCGAATTCCTTCGACGCCGAGCAGATCGCCGAGATCGATCCCGAGGACTACTTCGACTTCCAGGCGACGCGGCCGACGATCGTCCTCTCCGAAGGGCAGACGCGCCACATCGAGTGGCCGCAGAACGACCTGATCGCGATTCGAATCCCCGGCGCCGATCGCGACCTCGTCCTCTTCGACGGGACTGAGCCCAGTCTGCGCTGGCGCACCTTCTCGGAGACGGTGGCGACGGCCGCCGACGCGCTTGGGGTCGAGATGGTCGTCACCCTCGGCGCCCTGGTGGCCGAGGTCTCCCACACCCTGCCGGTGCCGATCACGGGCCTCGCCTCTGACGAGCAGCTGGTCGAAGAGCTCGACCTGCAGCGCTCCAACTACGAGGGCCCGACCGGGATCGTCGGCGTCGTCCACGACTGCTGCCGCCAGATCGGCATGACCTCGGCCTCGCTCTGGGCGGCGGTGCCGCACTACGTCGCAGCCGTTCCCAACCCGAAGGCCGCGCTGGCACTGCTGCGGCGGCTCGAGGGCCTGACCGGAATAGCCGTCGACGCGACCGAGCTGGAGGATGAAACGGCCAGCTACGAGGAGCAGATCGGCCGCGCCGTTGCCGCCAACCCGGAAATCGCCGAACTGGTCGAGCGGATCGAGGCTGAGCAGGTCGAGCAGCTGGGCGAGGACAGCGAGGACCTGCCCTCGGCCGACACGATCGCTCGCGAGTTTCAGCAGTTCCTACAGCAGCGCCGCGGCGAGTCGAACTAGCGGTGTGACTCAGGTCTCTGCCGCTGGGCAGATCAGCCGGTAGTCGCACCAGCCGCAGACGGTCGGCGAGGGGCGCGGCTCGAAGTCCTGGCCGAGGACGCCCTCGCCCACCTGGAGCACGGTGCGCTCGACCCGCTCGGCGTCGTCGGCCCGCACCGGCGCGGCGACCTTCTCTGCATCGAGCACGTAGTAGTAGCTGCCGCTCGTCGCCTCCAGGTCCCAGGCCTCGCGCGCGGCGAGCCGGTAGAGGGCCAGCTGGAGGTCGCTCTCCAGATCGGCCTCGCTTTTGCGTTCGCCGGTCTTGTAGTCGATCAGCTCGTGGTTCCCGCCCGGCAGGCGGTCGACGCGGTCGACACGCCCGCGCACGTGGTGCTCGCCGATGCGGATGTCGAACTTGCGCTCCAGCCAGACCGGCTCCCCCTCCGACTCGCCCTCCCGCTCCCAGTAGAGGCGCATCGCCTCGCGCGCCCGGTCGCGGAACTGGAGCTCGTCGTCGCTGCTGCGGAAGCCGGTGCGTCGCCAACCGGCCTCGAACAGGTCCATCAGGCGCTCGAGCCCCGCCTCGGTGCCCTGGTCATCGCCTTCCTTGTGGAAGCGTTCGAGCACGTTGTGGATGAGGATGCCGAAGCGCTGGTTGATCGTCGGCTCCTGGGGGATGCCGAAGACGCGGGCGAACTTGTACTTCAGCGGGCAGGTCAGGTAGAGATCGAGGTCGGAGGCGGAGAGGCTGAGCGAGCCATCGCCGCGGCGCGGCAGGAAGGCTTCCAGCGAGGGCTCCTGGCGGGCGGCGATCAGCTTGCGGCGCCCCTCCCGTTCCCGCTCGGAGCCGAGCAGGTAGGAGTCGAGCGAGGAGGCGTCGAGCTCGGTCTGCTGCTCGGGCGTCGCCACCTGGCGTAGCAGCCCGTTGACCGCCTCGATCGCCTCCGCCGTCGCCTCGTCGCCGGGACGCTGGGCGAGTGCCGCCAGCTTCAGCAGCTCCAGGTAGCGGGCGATCGCGCGATTGACGTCGACGGCGGTGTCGAGCCGCGGCTCGGAGAGCTCCCGCCCCGCCCTCCAGGAGGCCTCCAGCACCTCCTCGCGCAGCATGCGATAGGTCGCGTGCAGTCCCTCGGCCGGCCCGAACAGCTCCTCCTTGTGAACCTCCTCCTCAGCATCTGCCGCCCCCAAGGCCGCCGCGTAGAACTCCGAAGGACGGACCCCACCGCCGTCGCTGCGCTCGACCCGGGCGAGAATGAGGCCGGATCGGGCAGGGCGGCCGATCCGCTCGCTGTCCTCACCGCGCTCCAATCCGAGGACGAACACGTGCTCGAACTCCATCCCCTTGACCGCGTCGCGGGTCAGCCCCTGAACGGCGCCCCGCGCCGGCGGCTCGACCACATCTGCCGGTTCGACCCCCGCATCGGCGACAGCGCTGAGATGGCGGACGAAGTCGCGGGTCGAGCCGTTCGGCTCACGCCGCGCCCATGCCGATGCCAGCTCTGCCAATCGCGAGAGCGCCAGCAGACGCTCGGCCACCTCGGGCTGGGCGGCGAAGAGCCGCTGCCGGCGCAGGCCGACGGCCTCGATCAGGCGTCGCACGAAGACATCCGCGCGGCGCTCCTCCATCGCCGCCGAGGCCGTCCCGTACAGCTTGAGAAAGGACTGGATCCGCTCACGTCCCTCGGGCGGGATCTGGGGACTCTCCAGCGCGGCCTCGCAGGCGGAGACCAGGTCGAATTTGCGCCGGCGAGAAATCGTCGTCAACCGCGCCAGGTCGGCCGAGCGCAGCTCGATCGGCGGTCGGGTAAGCGCTCGCGCCACCGCCGCGGAGTCGCCCGGATCGGCCAGCGCCCGCAACCAGGCGATCGCGTCGCGCACCTCCGGCCGCTGGAACAGCGCCGCCGGTCCCGAGAGGTGAAAAGGGATGCCGCGCTCTTCCATCGCAGCGGCGACCGGTCCGCCTCGCTCTTGATTCTCGACCAGGACACAGATCTCTTCGGGGGCGGTGCCGCCCGCGATCAAATGCTCCGCTTCGCGTGCAACCGCCTGCGCCTGCGCCCGCTCGTTGCCGCATTTCCAGAATCTCGCTTTCGGCTCTCGAAACTGGTCCGTCAGCTCGACCGTGGCCACGTCGGCTCCTGGCGAGAGACCCAGCGCCCACTCGGACACCCCCGCACCCACGTCTCCGGGCTCGAGCGCGTAGACGTGGTTCGGGTTGTCCTTTGCCAGAGAAGCGAGGAGGGATCGCTGAGCCGACGTCGTGTCCTCCAGCTCGTCGGCCATCACGTACTCGAAGCGAGAGGCGATGGCGAGGCGGACGTCGGGACGCTCGTCCAAGAGCTTGTTGAGCTTGAGGTAGACGTCGTTGCGATCGAGGCTGCACGTGCTGGCGAGGATGCGGTCGTGGGCGGCAACAAGGTCAACCAGCTCTGGGTCCGGGGGCGTAGAGCCAGCCTTCAACTCATCGATCTGCGCCAGCAGGCGAGCCAGCAGGCCGGCGGGGTTACCGCGGATTTCGTGGCCTCGTAGCGGTAGCTCGTCGATGCGGTCGAGCAGCAGCGCCAGGCGCTCGGCCGGGCCGAGGACGCCAAAGAACGGATCGAGGCCCGCCGCAGTCGAGTACTCGCGCAACAGCCGTTCGCCGAGCTCCTCCCAGGTGCCGATCCAGAGCTCCTCCAGCGGCCGGTCGAGCAGCGCCTCGACCCGCTCGCGCTGTCGCTGCGCAGTGGTTCGGCTCGAGGTCAGGACCAGGATGCGCTCGGGAGCCATGCCGTCCGCGGCGAGGCTCTCGAAACGCCGGGCGAGGACCTCGCTCTTGCCGGTTCCCGCCTCGCCGACCAGCAAGAGCGGGCCGGCGCGGTGGCGAATCGCGCGCTCCTGGGCCTCGGCGAGGGCGAGCATGGTCCAACGCTACCGGGATGGCCCAGCCGAGCGGCCTCCATAGGATGAGGCGGTGGACATCCTCTCCGCAGACTGGCCGGAAATCTGTCGCCGCGTGGTCGAAGCCCAGCGGGTGCTGTTCGACCAGATCCAGGGGCGCGAGGCGCGAACCGAGTACGAGGGCGTGGGCGAGGGCGGCGATCGCAGCCTCGTCATCGATCGCCGCTGCGAGGACGTCGTCTTCGCCGAGCTGGAGGAGCTGGCGGCGGCCGGCGCCTCCTTCGTCGCGATCTCGGAGGAGCGCGGCGAGGTCGTCTTCGGCGAGGGAGGCACGGCTCGGGTCGTGATCGATCCGATCGACGGCTCGCTCAACACGCGCCGCACCCTGCCCTCGCACAGCCTCAGCATCGCCGTTGCCTCGGGGGCTTCGATGGCCGATGTCGAGTTCGGCTACGTCTACGATTTCGGCGCCGGCGAGGAGTTCAGCGCCAGCCGGGGTGAGGGAGCGGCGCTGGGCGACGCCGCCGCCGAGGTTGCCCCAGACGGGGAGAAGCTGGAGCTCTTGGGGGTCGAGTCCGCCGCCCCGGGACTGATGCTGCCGCTCGAGCAAGCGCTCGACGGCCACGTCTTCCGCCTGCGGGTGATCGGCTCGATCGCGATCACCGCCTCCTATGTCGCTGCTGGTCGTCTCGACGGGATGCTCAGCCTGCGGCCCTGCCGCTCGGTCGACATCGCCGCCGCCCAGCTGATCGTCCGCGAGGCAGGCGGCACGGTCGAGTTCGGCGCGCTGCCCCTTGACGGGGTCGACCTGGGCCTCGGCGCCCGTTACCCGATTGCCGCCGCGGCTGGCGAGAGGAGTTTGGCGACGATCCGTAACGCCATCGAGGAATCGGGTTAGAACGAGTGTTCGCGGGAACGTATGTTCGCTACACTCGCGAACTCCCACCTCCCCAAACCACCCCGAAGGGATGATCTTCGATGGCAAGCACTTCGAGTAAAGCAAGCAGCAACGGAAAATCCAAATCGAAAAAAGCGAAAAGCACCCCGGCTCCGGCTCCCTCTCGTGTCGAGCAGGCCCGCGCCGCGGCGGAAAGCGCCGTCGACGTGCCGGTTGGCGCCGTGCTCGAGGTGAGCGATCGCGTCGCCGAGCTGGTCGAACCGTTCAGCGGCCGCACGGCAGCACAGAAACAGCTCAAGTCCTACGGCACCCAGCTGCGCCGCACCGTCAAGCGCAGCGAGCGCCGCGGCGCCAGCGTCCGCCGCAAAGCGACGACCGAAGCCCGCAAGACCCGCAACAAGGTCGAGCGCGAGGCCCGCAAACGGCAGCGCCGAGTCGAGACCACGCTGAAGCGCAACCGCACTGAGGTCGAGCAGCGCGTCCGCAAGACGATCGAGGACCAGACCTCGCGTGCCCAGGGCCTGGTGGACCAGGTCAGCGAGCAGCTCTCCGCCCTGCGCTAGCCCCTCCGCCTCAGCGTCCGCGCACGATGACTGGCTGTGAGCCTGCTGGCTCGTAGGGCCAGCCGTCCTGCGCGGGCGCGTAGGCGCGGAACTGGAAGCGCACGCCGCGACTGTCGTCGTCGCTGAAGCGGTAGGCGAGGCGGAAGCGGCCGCGACGGTCGGTCGCGACCGTGCGGAATTCCGACCAGGGCAGGCCCGGCAGGCGGAACTGAAGCTGCACCGACTTGCCGGTCGGTGGAATCTCACCTGGCGTCGCGGCGACGCGGCCGCGCAGGACCAGCGGCGCGCCGCCGATCCGCGCGACGCCCGAGGACGCCCGTAGGCGCACGCGGCTGCGCACCTGGAGGCTGAGCGCTGGGCCGGCCGAGCGGGATAGGGTCGCGCTTCCCGCGAAGCCGACGGCGATCGTCCGGCTCGGACCGGGTGCGGTGCGAACGGAGAAGGCTCCGTTCGGCTCGGTCCTGACGGTCGAGACGCGTGTTGCGGGACGGGCGCCGGCGGCGAAGCGCTCGGCTATTCGCACCGGCATTCCTCCCAGCGGGGAGCTCAGACCGGTGGTGAGGCGGCCGCGAAGGAGGACGCGGCGGCCATAGGGGACGGCTCGGCTCAGCCCACCGCGATGGAAGCGGCCCCGCAACTCCGTCGTCGCCTTGAGTGGGTTGGCGAGGACCATCGGGGTCCCGTTCCAGCGCCGGCTGG
The DNA here is from genome assembly GCA_963782685.1 of uncultured Solirubrobacterales bacterium. Lineage (GTDB taxonomy): Bacteria > Actinomycetota > Thermoleophilia > Solirubrobacterales > 70-9 > VRUE01. The sequence goes on along the minus strand of CAWAKV010000002.1, from coordinate 450,625 downwards.
CGGCGGTGGCGTTGCCGGCTGCGTCATAGCCGATCGCACGGAATTCGTACTCGCCGATTGGATGGGCGTCGGAGCTCCAGCGGGCGCGCAGTTGGCCGTCCGCGGGCGGAGCAGGTGGAAGCGGTTCGAAGCGATCGCCGCTGCCGGCTGGCCGCACGCCGATCCACCCACGCGAGAGGTCCCCTCCCGAAAGTGGGTCGACCACCCACGCCCGCACCAGGTCGGGATCGTCGGGATCCTGTGAGTTGGTGAAGGCCACCCGCGGCGGCGTGCGGTCGATTCGCACCCAGGAGATCCCGGGAGAACGATTGACGACGCCGTTCTGCTCGCCCCCGTCGTTGACGTTGCCAGCCGCGTCGCGGCCGTAGTAGGCGATCCGGTGCGTCCCCTCGCCGATCACGCTCGTCGTCACGGCCTGGCCCAGCGTCACCGCCGGCGCGCCGCCGTCCACCCTGATCGCGGTGAAGGGCGGCGGACCACCGCCTGCCGGTTTCATGCCGGAGCCCGTGTCGATTGCGGTGGCGCTGAGCGACACCGTCCGGTTCGTCCAGCCTGGGGGCGCGCCGGAGAGCCGGGTGAGCGGATCGACCGTGTCGACGTGGAGAACGGCATGGCCGGCGGTCGCCGACTTCATCCCTGCTCCGGAGACCGCCACGGCGTGCAGGTAGCTGGTTCCCTCCGGCAGCACCTCGATCTCCAGTTCGTCGCCGCCGATTCCGCCTCGCAAGGCCGTCTCGGCGTCCGTGCAGCGATCGGCGGCTGCGCAGGGGGAGCCGTTCGGCCTGGTGTCGATTGCGACGGCGTATCCGCGGATCCCGGCAGGCGGTTGGGGGCCGGCCGGGTGAGCGAGCCGAACACGCAGAGGGATGCCGCCACGCCCGATCCAAGCAGGACTCGGCGCCGGCTCGATCGGCGCCGGCCGGGTGTCGTCGAAGCGCAGCTGAGCCGCCGCCGCAGCCCCCTGTGCGCCCGCCGTGTCCTCGAACCAGACCTCGGCGGTGTAGGAGCCAGGCACGGCGGGCACGACGAGCGGCCCGATTCCATCCTCGCTCCGGGCGACGAGGCCCGCCGTGACCGGGGCTCCCTGTGGATCGCGGACCCTGTAGCGCGTCGCGGCGATGGCTGGGGCGCTCGCCGGCGGTCTCGTCCACTCGAGCGAGAAGCTGTTGTCCGCGCGCCAGCCCTCGCCGCCGACGACCCGCAGGTCCGCCGGTGCCGGTGGGCTCGCCCCCGCCGGCATGGCGATCGCGGCAAAGGTGGCGGCGAACGCGAGCACGATCGCAAGGGCTGGCATGGCGGCAGCCCTCACGGCCCGAACTCCCCTGCGGCGCTGCCGCTGGGCTGAGCGGACGGTTCGGAGGTCGGCGGCGCTGGAGCGGGTTCCGCAGGCGCGTATTCGACCGCACCCGCTTCGGTCGCTTCCGGGGTCGGTTCCACGTCCGGCGGCTGCGGCTCCGGTTCGGGCTGCGGGTTCGGCACAGGCTGCGGCGGGGATTGCGTCGCCGGTGGCGGTGGGGCAGGCGCGTACTCGACCGCGGCCGCTGCGGCTTCATCGATCACTCGCTCCGAGACACGCTCGATCTTCGCCCGGGTGGCGTGCTCCGGTTGGATCCCGAGCGGCGCGGGCGCCACCCCGGTTGCGACGCAGGCGGCGGCGCCGCCGACGGTGCCGGCGCATACCGCCAGCGCCTTGGCCAGGGCAGCCATGCCGGCGCCGCGGGCGCCTCCCGCCGCGGCGACCTGGGCGACGCCGCCCTCGCTCGCCGCACTGGTGCCGGGAAGGCGCGTTTGGAGCCCGACGAAGAGCTCCTGTGCCCGCTCCAGCAGCGAGCGCGAAGCTGGCAGCGCGGGTGCCAGGGCGGCGACGGCGGCGGGGGTGGCCCGGTAGGCGCGCATCGCCGCGCGGCAGGCGGCGCAGGCGCGTAGGTGCTCGCGGACCGTGGCGCTGTCCTCGTCGCTCGCCTCGCCGTCGCAGTAGGCGGAGAGCAGTGGCACCAGCTCGGCGCAGCGCGTGCCGTCCTCGCTGCGCGTCAGCAGGTGGCGGAACCGCTCCCGTCCCTCAGCCAGGCAGCGATTCACCTTGGTCCGGCTATAGCCGGTGATCTCGCCGATCTCGGCGTAGGAGTAGCCGGCGGCAAGCAGGGTGAGCGAGCGCAGCTCGGCCGGCTTCAGCGCCCGCAGCGCCTCGCGGCTACGGCTGACCTGCTCGCGCCGCTCCAAGCGCTCCCCCGGCCCCGCGCTGGCGGAGGCGAGCCGGGCGACCGGATCGCCGAGCTCGTCCGCGCTGGCGCCCAGCATCCGCTCGCGGTAGCTGCGGACCGCCAGCGCCTCGTGCTTGACCACGGCCTTCATCCAGGGGACCAGCTCGCGGGGCCGGTCGCTGGGCGCTTTGACCAGGAGGATCTCCAGCGCCCGCTGGTAGGCGTCCTCGGCGTCGTCCTCGCAGAGCGAGTAGCGGCGTGCCGTCCGCCTCAGCTCGGCGTCCTCGCGGGCGACGAGCTCGATCGCGGCGCGCTTGCGCCCGGCTGTTGCGACCCCGGCCTCCACGTCAGCTCCCTGGCGCGAACATGCCATGCAGAGCTTGGGACGGCAGCGGGTTCTCCCCCCTTCTGGACGGGTGGCCGGGGCTTAAACCCGGAATTTGCGAACCGAGGTGTTTATTCGAGATCCCCGGCGGCCCACCTGTAGCATCCGCCCGGCGATGAGCACGTGCGTGATCACCGGCGGCGCCGGCTTCCTCGGCTCGCATCTATGCGAGCACCTGCTCGGCAAGGGCCACCAGGTGATCTGCGTCGACAACCTGGAGACCGGCTCGCTGCAGAACATCGAGCACATCCGCGACGACGCCTTCGACTTCCGCCATATCGACATCACCGAGGAGGTCGAGATCCCCGAGGAGGTCGACTTCGTCTACCACCTCGCCTCGCCGGCCAGCCCGATCGACTATCTGCGCCTGCCGCTGCACACGCTCAAGGTCGGCTCGCACGGCACCCACCACATGCTCGGCCTGGCGAAGTTCAAGCGCGCCCGCTTCCTGCTCGCCTCGACCAGCGAGGTCTACGGCGACCCCCAGGTTCACCCCCAGTCGGAGGATTACTGGGGTCACGTCAACCCGATCGGGCCACGCGGCGTCTACGACGAGGCCAAGCGCTACGCCGAGGCGATGACGATGGCCTACCACCGCCAGCAGGGCGTCGACACCTCGATCGTGCGGATCTTCAACACCTTTGGGCCGCGGATGCGCGCCCACGACGGGCGGGCGATCCCGACCTTCCTCCGGCAGGCACTGAAGGACCAGAGCCTGACCGTCTTCGGCGACGGCAGCCAGACGCGCAGCTTCTGCTACGTCGATGACCTGATCCGCGGCATCGTCGCCCTCGGCGAGTCCGACGTGCACACGCCGGTCAACGTCGGCAACCCCAACGAGTTCACCCTGCTGGAACTGGCGAAGACGGTGATCGAGGTGACCGAGTCGCGCTCGGAGATCGTCCACGAGCCGCTCCCCGTCGATGACCCGCAGCAGCGCCAGCCCGACATCACCCGCGCCCGCGACCTGCTCGGCTGGGAGCCGCAGGTCGAGCTGCGCGAGGGCCTACGGCGCACGATCGAGCAGGCTGGGGTCGAGCGCCTCGCCGGCGCCTCTGACTGAGCGCCGCGCTCAGTCCGCTACCGGGGCGTGCAGCGTCACGGTGATCCGGGCAAGAACTTCGCCAGGCTGGAACAGGCCCGGCGCGGCAAATCGTGTGTTGAGCTGGTCGGCGATGAACTGATTGGCGACCGCCCGGATGTCCATCAGTTCGAACGCCCCCACCCTGGGACGGACCTGAAACTTGGCGGTGCCGTAGTCGAGCGTTGCGATCGGCGCGGTCACCCCGGGATCGTCGGCCGACAGCGCGCTCACAGTTGCCGAGAGCTCCTGCGCGGCAAGATCGAGGCGCGGCTCCCGCAGGAGCATGTTGCGAGGCGGAGAGCCGTAGATCTGCATGGTCACCCCGCCGCCGGCCTCGCTTTCGAGGATGCCGGCTGAAGCGTCGGTGGCCACCATGGCCGGCTCGACCGGGAACAAGAAGTACGTTTCGCCTGGAGCGGCCCACTTTTCCGAGCCGCCCCAGAGTCCCATCTGGACTTCGAGCGATTCCAGCTTCGAGAACGCCGTTCCCGGGCCGCCGATGGCGATCGACCCGAACTCGACCTGAACCGTCGAGGCCTCACCGAGCCCGTTCGCCGAGCCGAGGGAGCGTCCCGGTCGCAGCACCTCGGGCAGTCCGAGGACGCGGTTCAGCGCGGCCGCTGCGGCGCGGCCCAACGGCAGGCGCTTGACCCTGAGGCGGGCGTCGAAGCCGTCCCGCTCGAGCATGGCCCCCCAGAGCTTGGCGAGTCGCATCCGCCTGCCCGCGACGGTCGCGCTGACGCTCTTGCTGGAGACGTCGAGCGTGAACCTGCGCAGGGCGACGGCTTTCCCTCCCGAGGCGAGCCTGAGCCCACCCGACTGCGCGAAGGTGGCGCTGCCCGCGCCCTCGTCGAAGGCCCCGGATGCCACCGGCAGGGTCAGCTTGCGTCCTTTCAGCTGTGCCGAGCCGAGCGGCTCGATCGAGACGCCCTTCTGGCGCAGGGCACTGACGACCCCGCGGTTGAGCTCGAGTCGCGTCTGTCCCGCGGCGAGCGGCTGACCGGTCCCCCAGGCGGCGGGGGCGCTGGCCAGGGCCGACGCGAATACCGCCAGAGCGGTCGCTGCGAATATCCTCCCCGAGGTGGCAAGCAAGACGGAGAAAACCCTAGCCAACGAGGAGCGAGCGACGATCGCGCCGCTCGTCGGCCCCGACGACGAGCGCGTCTTCACCGACTCCGGCATCGAAATTGAGCGCCTCTACACGGAGGAGGACGTCGCCCCCGGCCTGGAGGAGCGGCTCGGCGCGCCCGGCGACCCGCCCTTTACCCGCGGCATCCACGACGGGATGTACCGCGACCGGCTCTGGACGATGCGCCAGTACGCCGGCTTCGCCACCCCCGAAGACACCAACGAGCGCTACCGCTACCTGATCGAGCACGGCTCGACCGGCCTCTCGATGGCCTTCGACCTGCCGACCCAGCTCGGCCGCGACTCCGACGACCCGCTCTGTCAGGGCGAGGTCGGCCGCACCGGCGTCCCGATCGACACGATCGAGGACATGCGGATCTGCTTCGACCAGATCCCGCTCGACCAGGTCTCCACCTCGATGACGATCAACGCCCCGGCGGCGATCCTGCTCCTGCTCTACGAGCTGGTCGGCGAGGAGCAGGGGGTGCCGAGCGAGAAGCTGCGCGGCACGGTCCAGAACGACGTGCTCAAGGAGTACATGGCGCGCGGCAACTACATCTACCCGCCGGAGCCGACCATGCGGCTGACCACCGACATCTTCGAGTACTGCCGCGAGAACGTGCCGAAATGGAACACGATCTCGATCTCCGGCTACCACATCCGCGAGAAGGGCTGCTCGGCAGTGCAGGAGGTCGCCTTCACCCTCTCCAACGCGATCGCCTACGTCGAGGCAGCGCTCGAGCGGGGGTTGAAGATCGACGAGTTCGCCCCCCGCCTCGCCTTCTTCTTCAACGGCCACAACAACGTCTTCCAGGAGGTCGCCAAGTTCCGTGCCGTGCGGCGGATGTGGGCCAAGATCGTCGCCGAGCGGTTCGGCGCCAAGGATCCGAACTCGATGAAGATCCGCTTCCACACCCAGACCGGCGGGGTCACGCTGCAGGCGCAGCAGCCCGAGGTCAACATCATCCGCGTCGCCCTGCAGGGCTTCGCCGCTGTCGCCGGCGGGACCCAGTCGCTGCACACCAACGGCTTCGACGAGGCGCTGGCGCTGCCGACCGAGCGCTCGGCGCGGATCGCCCTGCGCACCCAGCAGGTGCTTGCCCACGAGTCGGGCGTCGCCGACACGGTCGATCCCTTCGCCGGCTCCTACTTCGTCGAGTCGCTGACCGACGAGGTCGAATCGCGCGCCTGGGAGCTGATGGACAAGGTCGAGGAGCTGGGTGGCTCGGTCGAGGCGCTGGAGTTCATGCAGCGCGAGATCGAGGAGTCGGCGCACTCCTACCACGAGCGCTACAAGTCCGGCCAGGACATCATCGTCGGCGTCAACAAATACGTCACCGACGAGATCGACGACGTCGACATCCTCCGCGTCGACCCCGAGTCCGAGCAGCGCCAGCTGGCGCGGCTGAAGGCCTTCAAGCAGTCGCGCGACCAGGCCGAGGTTGAGACGAAGCTGGACGAGCTGCGCGCCGTCGCTCGCGGCGAAGGCAATCTCCTGCACCCGATCCGCGCCGCCCTTGCCACCGATGCCTCAATCGGCGAGGTCTGCGGCGCGATGCGCGACGTCTTCGGCGAATACAAGGGCGGCGCCTTCTTCTAATCGAGGATGGAAGCTTTTGGGGGCCTCTGGGCCTCACAAAGCTTCCATCGCGGTGCTGAACGGTTGTTTTCAGCGCGGAGCGAGGGGAGGAACTGATCGCCGCCGGTTGAAGCGGCTCGCATGATCGAGGTGTCGCGGACGTTGATGAAGTCCGAGCCCGAGCTCACCGACCTGGTCGCAACGGTCGAAGGGGTCGAGGTGACGATGGCCGAGAAGGGCTTCGGCACCCGGGTCGAGCTTCGCGCGGCGGAGGGCTCCGGCCTCGCCGAGCGCGACCTCGAGCGCATCCTCGACCGCCTCGCCGAGCCGCAAAAGCAACCGTTTGCCTGAGAGCCAAAGGAGAAAGAGCCCAGTGAACCGCCTGAAGATGCACCTGTCCCCCGCCACCGTGATCTCTTGCATCGCCCTGTTCGTCGCCCTCAGCGGCGCCGCCTACGCCGCCAAAGCGACGATCGGCAACAAGGCCGTCAAGACCCGGAACCTCGCCAACGGCTCGGTGACGACGCTCAAACTCCACGGCGGCTCGGTTACCACGACGAAGCTCGTCAACGCCGCCGTCACCGGTCCGAAGATCGCGCCCGGCGCGGTCGGCTCCAACCAGCTCGCCAACGGCGCGGTTCGCTCCGCCGCGATCGGCGGCGGCGTGGTCACCACCGGCAAGCTGAAGGACGGCGCGGTCGCCACCGACAAGCTCGCCAACGGCGCCGTCCTCAGCTCGAAGCTCAGCGCGGACGCCGTCGCCACCGGCAAGATCCAGGACGGCGCGGTGACCGGCGCCAAACTCGCGCCGAGTCTGCTCGCGCAGCAGGTCAAGAACGTCACCTACGTGAGCAAAGCGAGTGCATCCGACCCGACCGATGCGAAGAGTGCCACGGCGGAGTGCCCGTCCGGCAAGCAGGTGACGGGCGGCGGCGCCATCGTGCTCGGCGCCAACACCAAAGTCGTGCTCTCGGGCTCCGGTCTGGCCCCGGCCAACAGCGAGGGCAAGCGGACCGGATGGGCCGCGAGCGCCCGCGAGGTCGAAGCGGAGGCTGGCAACTGGTCGGTCGAGGCCTACGCGATCTGCGCCGAGTTCTAGCTCTTAAATAGACTCCCGCGCCGCGATGCGCGAGAAGAACCCGGTCACCCACGAGGAGAAGCTCGCCTACCTGCGCGAGCTGCGCGAGGAAGCGATCAACTCGGCCTCCGAGGAGGCGGTCGAGAAGCAGCACGCGAAGGGCAAGATGACGGCCCGCGAGCGGATCGAGAAGCTGCTCGACCCCGGCTCCTTCGAGGAGCTCGACACCTTCGTTCGCCACCGCACCTACGACTTCGAGATGCAGAAACGGCGGCCCTGGGGCGACGCCGTCGTCACCGGCCACGGCCTCATTGAAGGGAGAACTGTTTTTGTCTTCTCTCAAGACTTCACGGTGTTCGGAGGCAGCCTCGGCGAGGTGATGGCGGAGAAGATGTGCAAGGTGATGGACCAGGCCGCCGCTGTCGGCGCGCCGGTGGTCGGCATCAACGACTCGGGCGGCGCCCGCATCCAGGAGGGGGTTGTCTCGCTCGGCGCCTACGGCGACGTCTTCGTCCGCAACGTGCAGTGCTCGGGGGTGATCCCGCAGATCAGCCTGATCATGGGCCCCTGCGCCGGTGGCGCCGTTTACTCGCCGGCGATGACCGACTTCATCTTCATGGTCAAAGAGACCTCGCACATGTTCATCACCGGCCCGGAAGTGATCAAGACGGTGACCGGCGAGGAAGTCGAGTTCGAGGAGCTCGGCGGGGCGATGAGCCACAACTCGAAGTCCGGTGTCGCCCACTTCGCCGCCGAGGACGAGGAGAGCTGCCTCGAGGACGTCCGCTACCTGCTCGGCTTCCTGCCCTCGAACAACCTCGAGGCGCCGCCCCGGTTCGCTCCCGAGGACGACCCCGAGCGCGAAGACGAGGAGCTCGACACGCTCGTCCCCGACGATCCCTCCAAGCCCTACGACATGCGCGACGTGATCGCCCGGGTCGTCGACGACGAGGAGTTCTTCGAGGTGCACGAGCACTTCGCCAAGAACATCGTCTGCGGCTTCTCGCGGCTCGACGGATTCCCGGTTGGGATTGTCGGCAACCAGCCCGCCCACCTCGCCGGCGTGCTCGACATCGAGGCCTCCGAGAAGGCGGCCCGCTTCGTCCGCACCTGCGACGCCTTCAACGTGCCGATTCTGACCTTCACTGACGTGCCCGGCTTCCTCCCCGGAACCGATCAGGAGTGGAACGGGATCATCCGCCATGGCGCCAAGCTGCTCTACGCCTTCACCGAGGCGACGGTGCCGAAGCTCACCGTCGTCACCCGCAAGGCTTACGGCGGCGCCTACGACGTGATGTCCTCCAAGCACATGCTCGCCGACTACAACGTCGCCTGGCCAACCGCGGAGGTCGCCGTGATGGGCCCGGAGGGGGCGGTCAACATCATCTACCGCAAAGACATCGCCTCCTCGCCGACCCCCGACGAGCGCCGCCAGAAGCTGATCGACGACTACAAAGCCCACTTCGCCAACCCCTACTCGGCGGCCGAGCGCGGCTACATCGACGACGTGATCGAGCCTCGCGAAACCCGCCCCAAGCTGGTCAAGGCCCTGCGCATGCTGCAGAGCAAGCGAGTCGACCAGCCCAAGCGCAAGCACGGCAACATCCCGCTCTAGGGCGGGCTACCGCTCGCCGGGCATCTCCGCCGCCGCCTCACGGCGCGCTCTCCAGGTTGCGAGCGGTGCGGCGGTCAACTCCTCCCAGGCGGCGCTCTCACCGAGGTACTGCATGACGACGAAGTGGAGCAGGCCGGGGAGCATCTCGGGGGCGGTGGCGGCATCGTCGTCGAGCAGCTTCGCCGCCAGCAGGGTGTCGATCGCCCCCACTATGAAGTCCGAGGCGACCGGAGGCGGAGCTTGGCGAGAAGGAATCTCGCGGCGCCCGCTGTCCAGCGCGCGGGAGAGGCGCTCCATCAGGTCGCGGCGCTGGGCCAGCGAGCGCTCACCGGCGGCGTGCACCTCGACCAGGAGCGCCCTGGCGATCGCCGGCTGGTTGGCGCAGAACTCGAGCAGCTCGGCCAGCGCCGCTCGCAGGCCCTCGCGCCAGGAGGGCTGGCGGCGGCCGGCGGCGATCAGGCGCCGGTAGAGCCACTCGCTGGCGTCGCCGTAGGCCTGGGCGAAGCAGTCCTCGCGATCCTCAAAGTGCTTGTAGAAGGTCGCGCGGCTGGTCCGCGCCCGCTCGATCACGTTGCGCACGGCCACCTGCTCGTAGCCGAGCTCGCCGCTGGTGGCGAGCATTGCCTCCAGAATCCGTTCCCGGGGCTGGCGGTGGCCACCGTAGGAGCCGGGGAAGGGAACCACCGAGGCACTGGCGTCAGCGTTCGAAAACATAATCCTTTTGTCTAGGTATAGCAGCTTTTAGAAACGCGGCTGCCTAGAACGCAATGTTTTCTGTAGAAAAAGCAAGTAGACATCAGATACACGTTTTGGTACCGTATTGGCATGGCCGACTCGCGGTCCCTGTCGGAGCGCCTCTCCAAGTTGCCCCCTGGCCGCCACCTGATCCCGCGCGACTTCGTCTCCCAAAACCAGCGCGAGCGGATGCTGCTGGCGACCGCCGAGTTGGTCGCCGAGCGCGGCTACCAGAAGACGACGATCGAGCTGATCGCGAAGACGGCACGGGTTGCCCTGGTCACCTTCTACGAGCACTTTGCCAACAAGGAAGAGTGCTTCCTCGCCGCCTTCGACGAGAGCGTCGCCGGCGCCGCCGAGGTCTTCGCCGAGCTGGTCGACGAAGAGCAGCCCTGGGTCGAGCAGATCTCGACCGGCCTCGAGGTCTTCCTCGAGATGGTGGTGACCGAGCAGGCGCGAGCCAAGCTCTGCATCGTCGAGGCGCAGGCGGCCGGTGGGGCGGCCCTGGCCCGTTACCAGTCGATGCTGGAGCGCGCCGCGCCGAAGCTGCGCGAGGGGCGCGAGCTCAACCCGCGGGCCAGCCGGCTCCCGGACGGGCTCGAGGTGGCGATCGCGGGCGGCCTGATGTGGCTGGTCCACCAGCGGCTGATCGCCGGGCGGGTCGACGACCTGAAGGCGCTGCTGCCGGAGATGCTCCAGGTGACCTTGACGCCCTATGTCGGCGAGGTCGACGCGGCGCGGGCCGCGGAGGCGGCGCAGGCACGGGTGGCGGCATGATGGTCGCCGCCTGGGTAAGACGAAGCGCGGGGAGTCGGGCCAGGACGATGTGAGCGGCCCGCGCAGAGGACGCGATCCGGCGCGGGAGAGAATCGCCGCCGCGATGGTCGCGATCGTCGCCGGTCGCGGCTTCGCCGCCGTGGACGTGGAGACGCTGTGCGAACAGGCCGAAGTGGGGCGCGCTCACTTCGATCGTTGCTTCGCCGATCTCGAGGATTGCTTCCTCGCCCTGCACGGCGAGGTGATGGAGGAACTCTGCGCCCGGGTCGACACGGCCAGCGAGGGGCGCCAGGCCTGGCACGACCGGGTCTGGGCGGCGGGCGTGGCGGCGATGCGCTATCTCCAGGAGGACTCCGTGCGGGCGCGCTTCTTCGTCGTCGCCGTCAACGGCGCCGGCCCCGGCGCCCAGTCGCGTCGCGACCGCATCGTGCAGCGCATCGCCGACGTCCTCGACGGCGGCCGCGGCGAGGTCGAGGGCGAGCGGCGGATGTCGCGCTGCACGGCTGAAATCGCCGCCGGAGCGGTCTACGGCACGATCATGGCGAAGATCGAATCCGGCTCGATCGAACGTGGCGAAGAGTTCCTGCCCGAGCTGATCTACCTGGCGACGATGCCCTACCTGGGGGCGCGCGCCGCCGAGGACGAGCTGCTGGTGCAGCCGCTGCGCTAGGGCGTCGCAGCCGCCCAGCTCTGGGGTATCGTCGGTTCGTGGCAAAGGGGAAGGCGAAGAGCGGAGACGATGCGGAGGGGGCTGTCGCCGCCTCGCCGCGCCTGCCGGCTGGTCGCCACGGCCTACCGCGCGAGTTCATCGTCCAGAACCAGCGCGAGCGGATCGTCACGGCGCTGGTCGACACCGTCGCCGAGCGCGGCTACAACGCCACCACGGTCGCCAACATCACCAAAGCCGCCTCGGTCTCCCGCCGCACCTTCTACGAGCACTTCGCCGACAAGGAGGCCTGCTTCCTGGCTGCCTACGAGATGGTCGCCGACCACATCGCCGCCTCGATGCGGGCCGCGGCCGAGTCCTTCGAAGATTGGCCGCAGAAGGTCCGCGCGGCGCTGGCGACGATGCTGCGCTTCCTCGCCGGCGAGCCCGAGCTGGCGCGTCTCTGCATGATCGAGCCCGTCGCCGCCGGTGGCGAGATCGCCGCCCGCCACCGGGCCTCGATGCAGGGCCTGGTCGAGATCCTCAAGGCCGGCCGTCCCGAGCACGACGGCGAGCACCCGCTGCCCGAGGCGACCGAGGAGGCCCTGGTTGGCGGCATCGTCTCGCTGGTCGTGCGCGAGATCAGCGCCGGCCGCACCGAGCAGCTGGAGAAGCTCTTGCCCGATCTGGTCGAGCTCACCCTGGCGCCATACGTCGGCGCCGAGCAGGCCGCGCAGCTGGCTCGGCCCTAGCGCCCTGAGACTTCACGGCGCCGCCGTGGCCTCGGCTTCGACCGCGCCACCGCGGGCCGCCGCCGCGCCGCCTTCCTCGCGGGTCAGCCGGTGGGCGAGGTAGACGGGGACGATCGAGATCAGGATGACGAGCACGGCGACGACGTTGACGATCGGCAGTTGGTTGGGGCGGAAGAGGTTGCGGAAGATCCAGATCGGCAGCGTTTCCTCGCCCGCGCCGATCGTGAACGTGGTGACGATGATCTCGTCGAAGGAGAGGGCGAAGGCGAGCAGGGCACCGGCGACCAGGGCGGTTCTCAGATTGGGCAGGGTGACGAAACGGAAGGTCTGCCAGGTGCGGGCGCCGAGGTCGGCCGAGGCCTCCTCGAACGAGGTCGAGACACGACGCAGGCGGGCGACGACGTTGTTGTAGATGACGACGATGCAGAAGGTGGCGTGGCCGACGATCACGGTGAAGAGGCCGAGGTCGATGCCGAGCACCTGGGTGAAGGTATTGCTGATCGCGACGCCGGTGACGATCCCTGGCAGGGCGATCGGCAGGATCACCAGGAAGGAGATCGTCTCACGGCCGAAGAAGCGGTGACGGGCGACCGCAAGAGAGGCGAGGGTCCCAAGCACGAGCGCGATCGCCGTCGCCGCAATTGCTGCTTTGAGCGAGGTGAGCAGCGCGTCGCGGGCCGCCTGGCTCTCGATCGCCTCCCCGAACCAGTCGAAGGTCAAGCCGGGCGGCGGCCACTCGAGGATGCTGCTCGAGTTGAAGGCGTAGAGCGCGATCACCAGCAGCGGCAGGTAGATGAAGGCGAGCCCAGCGCCGACCGCGAGGCGGAGGAGCAGGGATGAGCGTCTGGAGAGTCGCATGCCCGTCCCCTAGATGTGCTCGAAGGCGCCCAGACGGCGGGCGACGAGCAGGTAGGCGATCACGACGACGATCGGGATCAGGGTTAGGGCGGCGGCGAAGGGCTGGTCGTTGACGATGTTGTTGAAGATCACGTTGCCGATCAGCTGCTCGTTGGAGACGAGGCGCGGCGCGATGTAGTCGCCGAGCGTCAGCGAGAAGGTGAAGATCGAGCCGGCGACGACAGCCGGGAAGGCGAGCGGCAGGATCACCCGGCGGAAGGTCGTGAGGGGGGAGGCGCCGAGGTCCTCCGAGGCGCTGATCAGCGAGTCGGGAATCCGCTCGAGCCCGGCGTAGATCGGCAGGATCATGTACGGCAGCCAGAGGTAGCTCATCACCAGCCAGAGGGCGACCATGCCGAAGCCGGGCCCACTGAGGCCGAAGGGGTCGAGCGCCCAGTTGAGCACGCCGCCCTCGGAGAGCAGCGTGCGCCAAGCGTAGACCTTGACCAGGTAGCTCGACCAGAGCGGCAGCAGGATCGCAACCACGAGCACCGCCTTGCCCCGGCGGCTGGCGAGCTTGGCCATGTAGAAGGCGATCGGGAAGGCGAGGATCGCGTCGGTCAGGGTGACCACGGCGGCGAGCAGGATCGTCCGCCCGGCGATGTCGCGGTAGACCGGTTCGGTCACGATCGTCTCGAGGTTTTCCAGGCTGAGGCCCTGGACGACCTCGCCGGAGAGGGGGTCGACCGTCCAGAAAGCGGCGATCAGGAGGACCGCGAGCGAGCCGAGGTAGCCGACGACGAGCCAGCCGACCGGTCCGGCCAGCAGGGCGCCGACCCGCAGGCGCGGGCGGCCGTGGAGGGCGTCGGCGAGCCGGTGGCCCGCCGAGCGCCGCTCCGCGATCGCTTCATTCGCCATGCGTCAGGGCTGCCGGCTCAGCCTTTGATCGAGGTCCAGGCGCGGACCCACTCGTTGTAGTCCTTGCAGTCGCCCGAGCCGTCGCCGCAGTCCGCCAGTGGGGTTTCCCAGTAGTAGACGCGTTTCCAGAACCCCGGGTCTTCGGCGTGGTATTTGGCGCAGAACCCTTTCTCCGCGGTCTCTTCGCAGGCGAGTTCCTGCGCCGGTGCCTCGCCGAAGTATTCGGCGACCTGCGCGTTCGCTTTCGGCGAGACGATGTGGTTCATCCACATGTACATGCAGTTGGGATTTTTGGCTTCCGAGCTGAGCATCCAGGTGTCCGACCATCCGGTTGCGCCCTCTTCCGGCAGGAAGCCCTGGCTCGCCGGGCTCGCCGCCACCGACTCGCCTTCTTCCTGGAGGAGGAAGTACTGGTATTGCCAGGTCGTGCCCAGGTCGACATCGCCGTTGGCGAAGGCCGAGACCTGCTTGGCAGCTTCGGACCAGTATTCGCCCACGTTCGGCTGCTGTTCTTCCAGCAGGTCGACCGCCGCTTCGAACTGCTCGTCGTTCAGCTGGTAGGGGTTATCGATGCCGAGGTCGGGCTGGTGGGTCTTCAGATAGACGGCCGCGTCGGCGATGTAGATCGGGTCGTCGTAGGCGCTGATTTTGCCTTTGTATTTGGATGCCACTTTCGGGTCGAGCATCACGTTCCAGGAGACCGGCCCCGGTTTGACCGCGCCGGAGTTCCACATCAACAGGTTGGCGCCGCGGCCATGCGGAGTGCCGTAGTGGACGCCGTCGAAGGTGTTGTAGGGCTGGTCCTTGAGGTCGTCGAAGATCGTCTCGTAGTTGGGGACTAGCTCGACGTTGACGGGGTCGACATCGCCGCCCTCGACGAGGCGTGCAGAGGCGTTGCCCGAGGCGGAGACGCCGTCGTACTGGCCGCTGCGCATCAGCTGAACCATTTCGTCAGACGTGCCAGCGACCTTGTTGCTGACCTTGCACCCGGTCTGTTTTTCGAATGGTTTGGTCCATTCGGGTTCGACGTAGCCGGCCCAGGAGATCAGGTTGACCTGTCCCTCCCCCTTGCCGAGCTTGGTCAGTTCCTCGCCGCCGGAGCCGTTGTCGTCGCCGTCGCCGCAACCGGCGAGCAGCAGCATGAAGGCGAGCAGGCCGGCGATGACGAGCCATGCCGTTCTTACGGAGTGTGCGTCCTGAGTCCTCACGGGGATTCCTCCTCTTTTCGTTGTCCACGGACCGCGACCGCGTGCTCCGGACGCCAGCCCACCAGCACCTCCCGACCCTGCTCGGAGGACGCATCGATCGATGCGTCCTCCACGTTTTGTCGTACGAGTTGAAGCTCTCCTCCCCGGTCGAGGCGGACCGTGTAGCGGGTCAGCATGCCCGCATAGGCGATCTCGGCGATCCGGCCGCGCTCGGTCCGCAGCCCGTTCGGTGGGGTAGAGGCGCCCAGCAGCTGGATCTTCTCAGGGCGGATCGTGAAGCGCGAGCCGTCGCGCTCGAGCAGGTTGGAGACGCCAACGAAGCCGGCGACGAACTCGGTCGCCGGTTGCTCGTAGAGCTCGACCGGAGCGCTCACCTGTTCGATTCGGCCCTCGTTGAAAACCGCGATCCGGTCGCTCATGGTCAGGGCCTCGTCCTGGTCGTGGGTGACGTAGACAAAGGTGATCCCGACCTCCCCCTGGATCGACTTCAGCTCGCCCTGCATCTGTTCGCGCAGCTTCAGGTCGAGCGCCCCGAGCGGCTCGTCGAGCAGCAGCACCCTGGGCCGGTTGACGATCGCGCGGGCCAAGGCGACGCGCTGGCGCTGGCCACCCGAGAGCTCGGCGGGCTTGCGCCCGCCATAGTCCGGCAGGCGCACCATCTCCAGCGCCTCGTCGCGGCGGCGCGCGCGATCGGCCTTGTCGACGCCGGCGACCCGCAGGCCATAGGCGACGTTCTCGCCGACCGTCATGTGCGGAAACAGGGCGTAGTCCTGAAAGACGGTGTTGACCGCGCGGTCGTACGGCGGGACGCCGGCCATGTCCCGGCCGGCCAGCTCGATGGTCCCGTTGCTCGGGTCCTCGAAGCCGGCGACCATCCGCAGCGTCGTCGTCTTGCCTGAGCCCGAGGGGCCGAGCAGGGTGAAGAACTCGCCGGCCTCGATCTCCAGGTCGATGCCCGCAACCGCCCGCACCTCACCGTAGTGCTTGGTGAGGTTGACCAAGCGGATGTCGGGTGGACTAGCTACACAAAGAAGTTATCCGAGCGGTTCAGGTAGAAAAGGACAAAACCACCCCAGCCGGTTGGCCGGGGTGGCCTACGGTTCCTGCCCGAAGTCCGCTCAGTAACCGGCGGGGTGGCGGGCGATGAAACCCGCGCCGCCGCGCGTGTCTTCGTGCCAGCTGGGCCCGGTTTTGCCGTCGGTGTTGCCGGAGGTGTCCCAGCGGTAGCCGGCGATCACCGCATAGGTGTGGCCGGCGTTGGCGTAGATCGTTATCCAGCGCCCCTGGCCGCTCATGCCCCAGCTGGCAAGCGGGCCCGAGGGCATCGGGCTGGTGAGGAATTTGCCTCCATAGAGGGCGTAGCTGACCGAGCCCGAGCAGTCATAGCCGGCGTCCTGCCAGCGACGGTGACCGCCACCGTAGATGTAGGGCTTGTTGCGAATCTGGTTGGCGAACGCGATAACGCGCTTGACTCGCGGTGGAGCCGACGCGGGCGGGATCAGCATCCCGTTGTCGAGCAGCCGCGCTTTCGGCGTCGGCGTGCACATGTCCACTTCGGCGGGCGTCAGTCCCCCCCCGCCGCAGCCGGCGCTGGCGCCTGCGGGCGCAAACATGGCGAGGATGGCCAGCGCCGCAAAAGCGACTACCCCTGCCTTGAGCTTTGAGCTGTTCTTAGGCAAACCGATCTCCTTCGTCGGCCTACGGGGTTAGCTGTCGGGCTGGCGCGAAAAGGAGCCTGCGCCCCCGCCCTATGTCGGGCGGGTTAGCCCCGAAAACGTGGTTCCCCCGCTCCCGCGTCGCCTCCTGGCTGGCGGGATTCGGCGTTTCGGTTGTTCGGAACGGCGGGCAGTGTAGACGATTGCCCGGGCGGATGCTTACAAGAAACAAACATTTTGTGGCCTTTCGCACTTCCGCCCCGAATTCCTCTCGGCCGCCCTGCTGGTAGCTTGGGCGCCGGGATGGAACTTTCAGGTCGCACAGCGCTGCTCACCGGGGCGACCGGAGGCCTCGGCCGCGCGATCGCCGCGGCGCTGGCGGCGCGGGACGCGAAGCTGATCCTCAGCGGCCGCAAGGCCGAGGCGCTGGAGGCGCTGGCGGTGGAACTGCCTGGGGACGGACACCGGACGGTGCCCACGGACCTGGCCGAGCCCGGTGCGGCCGAGAAGCTCGCCGCCGAGGCGGGCGCGGTCGACGTCCTCATCGCCAATGCGGGCCTGCCCGGGACCGGGCGGTTGCCCGACTACAGCACCGACCAGCTGACCGGAACTCTCCGCGTCAACCTCGAGGCGCCGATCCTGCTGGCTCGTGCGTTGGAGCCGTCGATGCTGGAGAAGGGGTCCGGTCACATGGTGTTTATCTCTTCGCTCTCGGGCAAGTCGGCGACCCCCCTCTCCTCGATCTACAACGCAACTAAGTTCGGCCTGCGCGGCTTCGCCCTCGGCCTGCGCGCCGATCTCAATCCGCTCGGCATCGGCGTCTCGATCGTCTCCCCGGGGACGATCCGCGAAGCGGGCATGTACTCCGACTCCGGCGCCCCGCCGATCAAGGGCCTCGGCACCGGCACTCCGGCCCAGGTGGCCGCTGCCGTCGTGCGGGCAATCGAGAGGAACAAGGTCGAGATCACGGTGGCCCCTCCTCAACAGCGCCTCCTGGCGCACTTTGCTCTCACCACCCCGGGGCTCTCGGTCAAGATCGCCAGCGGGAATGCCGGCCAGAAGGCCGCGGCTGCGGTTGCCGAAGGTCAGTCAGACAAGCGCTGACGAGCGCCACCGTTGCCTAGGATGGAGTTGTGAGCAGCCTCGACTCCTTTGGTGCGCGCGCGACCCTCGATGTCGGCGGCCGCTCCTACGAGGTCTTCCGCCTCGATTCGCTCCAGCAGCGCTTCGACGTAGCGCGGTTGCCCTACTCGCTGAAGGTGCTGCTGGAGAACGTGCTGCGGTTGGAGGACGGCGTTTCGGCGACGGCTGCCGATGTGGAAGCGATCTCGTCGTGGGACGCGGCGGCTGAGCCCAGCGCCGAGATTCCCTACCAGCCCGCGCGGGTGCTGATGCAGGATTTCACCGGCGTGCCGGCCGTGGTCGATCTGGCGGCGATGCGCGACGCGATGGCGGAGATCGGCGGCGACCCGGAGAAGATCAATCCGCTCGTCGACGTCGACCTTGTCATCGACCACTCGGTCCAGGTCGACGCCTTCGGCAACGAGCGGGCCTTCGCGATCAACGCCGAGCGTGAGTTCGAGCGCAACCGAGAGCGCTACTCCTTCCTCAAGTGGGGCAGGGAGGCCTTCGACAACTTCAGCGTCGTGCCGCCGGCGACCGGGATCTGCCACCAGGTCAACCTCGAGCACATCTCCCAGGTCGTCTACCGCTCCGAGCGCAGCGGCCAACTGCAGGCCTACCCCGACACGCTGGTCGGCACCGACTCGCACACGACGATGGTCAACGGGCTCGGCGTGCTCGGCTGGGGGGTCGGTGGGATCGAGGCCGAGGCGGCGATGCTGGGCCAGCCGGTCTCGATGCTGCTGCCGCAGGTGGTCGGCTTCAAGCTCGACGGCGAGCTGCCCCAGGGGGCGACGGCGACCGACCTGGTCCTGACCGTGACCGAGATGCTGCGCGAGCACGGCGTCGTCTCCAAGTTCGTCGAGTTCTACGGCTCGGGGCTGGCGACGCTGGGCCTCGCCGACCGGGCGACGATCGGCAACATGTCGCCGGAGTTCGGCTCGACCTGCGCGATCTTCCCGATCGACGCCGAGACCCTGCGCTATCTGGAGCTGACCGGGCGCAGGACCGAGGCGATCGAGCTGGTCGACGCCTACGCGCGCGAGCAGGGGATGTTCCACGACGAGTCATCGCCCGACCCGGTCTTCTCGGCGACGCTGGAGCTCGACCTGGGCGAGGTCGAGCCAAGCCTCGCCGGGCCCAAGCGTCCCCAGGATCGGGTGCCGCTGGCGCAGGCGAAGGAGGCGTTTCTCGAGGCGATGCACGAGTTCGACCCCGAGGCGGCCGAGCGGATGGGCAACGGGATCGACGAGGCCAGCGAAGAGTCCTTTCCCGCCTCGGACCCACCGGCGGAGGAACACGACGACGAGCGCGGCCGGCCGCGGCCGGCGGTGAGCGGGGCAGCGCTCGCCACCCTGGAGCGCGCCAGCGGCGACGCGATCGAGGTGACGCTGGAGGACGGCACCACGGTCGAGCTCGATCACGGCCGGATCGTGATCGCCGCGATCACCAGCTGCACCAACACCTCGAACCCCTCGGTGATGATCGGCGCTGGCCTGCTCGCCCGCAACGCGGTGCAGCGCGGCCTCGAGCGCAAGCCCTGGGTGAAGACCTCGCTGGCGCCGGGCTCGACCGTGGTCACGGACTACCTGGAGAAAGCGGGCCTGACGGAGTACCTCGACGCGCTCCAGTTCAACCTGGTCGGCTACGGCTGCACCACCTGCATCGGCAACTCGGGGCCCCTGCCGGCGGAGATCTCGGCCGCGGTCGAGCAGAACGACCTCGCCGTCTGCTCGGTGCTCTCGGGCAACCGCAACTTCGAGGGCCGGATCAACCAGGACGTCAAGGCGAACTACCTGGCGAGCCCGCCGCTGGTCGTCGCATACGCGCTCGCCGGCCGCATGGACATCGACCTGATCGGCGAGCCGCTGGGCGAGGGGAACGACGGCGAGCCGGTCTACCTGAGCGACGTCTGGCCCGACCCGGCCGAGGTGAAGGAGACGATCGGCCGCTCGATCGCCTCGGAGATGTTCACCCGCAACTACGGCGGGGTGCTGGAGGGGGACGAGACCTGGAGGGCGGTCGAGGTCCCCGAGGGCGACCGCTACACCTGGCCCGACTCGACCTACGTGCGCAAGCCCTCCTTCTTCGTCGGGATGCCGCCCGAGCCGCCGCCGGTCGAGCCGATAGCCGGCGCCCGCGTGCTGGCCCTGCTCGGCGACTCGATCACGACCGACCACATCTCGCCCGCCGGCGCGATCAAGAAGGCGAGCCCGGCGGGCGAGTGGCTGATCGAGCAGGGCGTCGAGCCGCGCGAATTCAACTCCTACGGCTCGCGCCGCGGCAACCACGAGGTGATGATCCGCGGCACCTTCGCCAACATCCGCCTGCGCAACCTCCTGGTCGAGCGCGCCGGCGGTTACACCCGCCACTTCCCCGATGGCGAGGAGACGACGATCTTCGACGCGGCGATGGCCTACGCCGACGAAGGCGTGCCGCTGGTGGTGCTGGCGGGCAAGGAGTACGGCTCCGGCTCATCGCGCGACTGGGCGGCGAAGGGCACCAAGCTCCTCGGCGTCCGTGCTGTCATCGCCGAGTCCTTTGAGCGCATCCACCGCTCCAACCTGATCGGCATGGGCGTCCTGCCCCTTCAGTTCCCAGAGGGAGAGTCGGTCGCCTCCCTCGGCCTGACCGGGGAGGAGGTGGTCGACGTGGGTGACCTCGAAGCGGGAGAGGCGAAGACGGTGACCGTCACCGCCGGCGACACCCGGTTCGAGTCGACCGTTCGCCTCGATACCCCGAACGAGGTTGTGTACTACAAGAACGGTGGAATCCTGCAGACGGTGTTGAGGAGTCTGCGGGGGTAAGAGTCTGTCTGAGTTTCGGACAAGGCGGCGCAGGAGGGCCGCGGGAGGCAGGGGGTCCGCGCGACCCTCACTGCACCTATGCGTCGGTAGCCAGGGAGGGATGCCGACGCGCCTGCTCGCTCGAGCGGGACTGCTCAACGCGAACAGTCACTGTCTACCTATAGCGCCTGTGAGGGCTGGGGTCAAGGCATCTTGAGCGAATTACTGGGAATCCACGAGTTTTTGTGGGGAATTACCGACCCCCCAGCCACGCCGCTCGATTAGCTCGATTCCGATCACGCTGCCCACCGGACCGACCGGGGTGAGGGTGGCGGCGAGCAGCGTGTAGGGGGCCTCGCGCCTGATGCAGGCGATCCAGATGACCAGGCAGAGGACGATGAACCCCAGCCCATGCGCCCAGCCGAAGAGCATGGTCTCGGTGTCGAAGCCGGGCAGCAGCCAGAAGGCCATCAGCCCGGCAAAGACCGCGAGCTCGGCCCAGGAGAGGCGCTTGACCCAGACGAACAACGGGCCGGGAACCGGCTTGCGCATCAGGCGCCGGGGGTGAGCGCGGTGAGCACGATCCGCTCCTGCTCGCGGGCGTGCGCCACCGAGTACCCCTCGCCCGGGCTGGCCCGGGTCGGGCGGCCGACGTAGCCGAGCTCGACGCCTTCGGGCATCAGGTCGGGGAGGCGGCGCGACATCACCTTCCAGCAGCCCATGTTGCGCGGCTCCTCCTGCGCCCAGACGATCTCCTTCAGGTTGGGGTAGGAGGCGATCAGCTCGGACAGCTGTTCCTTGGCGAAGGGGTAGAGCAGCTCGACTCGGGCGATCGCGACATCCTCCGCCGTCGCGCGGCGCTCGTTCGAGTCGATGTCCCAGAAGATCTTGCCGGTGCAGAGGACCAGCCGCTCGACCTTCTCGCGCCGCTCAGATGCGGCAGGGTCGTCGAGGATGAAGTGGAAGTGGCCGCTGGTCAGTTCGTCGATCGTGGCGGCGGCGCGGTCGAGGCGCAGCAATCCCTTTGGCGTGAAGACGATCATCGGCCGCGGCTTGCGGATCAGCGCCTGGCGGCGCAGCAGGTGGAAGTACTGGGCAGCCGTGCTGGGGGTGGCGATGCGGATGTTGCCCTCCGCGGCGAGGGCGAGGAAGCGCTCGATGCGGGCGCTGGAGTGCTCGGGGCCCGAGCCCTCGTAGCCGTGCGGCAGCAGCAGGGTCAGCCGGCTGGTCTGCCCCCACTTGGCCTCGCCGGAGGCGATGAAGCTGTCGATGATCACCTGGCCGGCGTTGGCGAAGTCGCCGTACTGGGCCTCCCAGAGGACGAGCGCGCTCGGCGTTGCCGCCGAGTAGCCGTACTCGAAGCCGAGGCAGGCGATCTCCGAGAGCGGGCTGTTGAAGAGCTCGAAGGGGGCGGTCGAATCCACCAGGTTCTGCATCGGGCAGTAGGGCAGGCCGGTCTTCTCGTCGTGGAGGACGAGGTGGCGGTGGGAGAAGGTGCCGCGCTCGGTGTCCTGGCCGGTGAGGCGGATGTGGACGCTCTGGGTGAGGAGCGAGGCGAAGGCGAGCGCCTCGGCGTGACCGAACTCGATCCCGCCCTCTGCCAGCGCCTTCTCGCGCTTGCCCAGCGGTTTGCGCAGCTTGCGGTGGATGGTGAAGCTCTCGGGCACCTTCAGCAGCGCTTCGTTCAGCTCGGTCAGCTTCTCGCCGGGAACCGCGGTCTCGACCGGCGGGCTGGCGCTGCGATCGAGTTCGCCCGTGCTCGAGGTGGTCACGGTCGGGTCTTCGTAATCGCCCAGCTCCATCCTCCGGCGCAGGTCCTTGAGCGCCGCCGACATCTCGTCGTGGCGCTCCTTGCGCGCTCGCTCGACGTCCTCGCGGGAGATGGTCCCCTGCTCGATCAGCTTCTCGGCGTAGATCTCGGAGACTGGCGGGTGGGCCTTGATCTTGGCCGCGATCGCGGGCTGGGTGTAGGCGGGCTCGTCGGTCTCGTTGTGGCCGTAGCGCCGGTAGCCGATCACGTCGATGACGATGTCGCGGCCCCAGCGCTCGCGGTAGGCCATCGCCAGGCGGATCGCCGCCGAGCAGGCCTCGACGTCATCGGCGTTGACGTGGACGATCGGGACGTTGAAGCCCTTCGCCATGTCCGCCGCGTACGGGGTCGAGCGGGCGTCCTCGGGATCGGTGGTGAAGCCCACCTGGTTGTCCTGGATGACGTGGATCGTGCCACCGGTGGTGTAGCCGCGCAGCGCCTGCAGGTTGAGCGTCTCGGCGACGACTCCCTGGCCGGGGAACGCGGCGTCGCCGTGCAGCAGCACGGGCACGGCGCGCTTCGGTTCGTGCTCGAGCTTCGGTCCGTCGAGCTCGGACTGGATGAAGCGGGTCGCACCCTCGACCACCGGATCGACGAACTCCAGGTGGCTGGGGTTGGGGTAGAGGCGCACGGCGATCTTCTCGCCCTCGTGGTTCTCGTAGATCCCCTGGTGGCCGTAGTGGTACTTGACGTCGCCGGTGCCGCCGTGGGGGATCGCGGCGACCGCCTTCACCTGCTCGATCTGCTTGGCGCCCTCGAACTCGGCCAGGATCGACTCGACCGAGCGGCCGAGGTTGTGGGCGAGGACGGCGAGCCGGCCGCGGTGGGCCATGCCGAAGACGACCTCCTCGGCACCGGCGCGGCCGGCCAAGGTGACCAGCTCGTCGAGCATCGGCACGATCGCGTCGAGCCCCTCGATCGTGAAGATCTTCTGCCCCAAATAGGCTTTCTCGACGAAGCGCTCGAATTCGAAGACGTCGATCAGCCGGCCCAGCAGGCGGCGTTTCTCGTCGTCGGTGAGCGGTTGGCGGTGGGCGCCGGTCTCGACCATCTCGCGCAGCCAGGTGCGCTGTTGGTGCGAGGAGAGGTGCTCGAACTGGTAGGCGATCGTGCCGCAGTAGGCCTCGCGCATGCGCGGCAGCACGTCGAGCAGGGTCTCGCCGGGGACGCCGATGCGCAGGATCGAGGCCGGCACGCGAGCCATCAGCTCGGGCGTCAGGTTGAGGCTCTCGGGCTGGATCGCCGGATCGCCCTTCGGCTCGCGGCCGAGTGGGTCGAGGCGGGCAGCGAGGTGGCCGTGGGTGCGGTAGCCCTTGAGCAGCGAGGTGGCCGCCTGGACAGCCCCCAGCAGCTCTTCGTCCGGCGCACCGGGGGTGGCCGGCGGCGCGGCGGCTCCCAGCGGCGGGGCCGAGGCGGAGGCGGGGTGGGCGGCGGCGAGCGGCGCGGCGTCAATGCCGAGGTCGGCGGCGACGGCCTCATAGAAGCCGTCTTCGCCCTCGAGCAGCTGCTCGATGCGGCGCAGGAAGGCGCCCGACTCGGCCCCCTGGATCACCCGGTGGTCGTAGGTCGACGTCAGCGTCATCGTCTTCGAGACGCCCAGCTGGCGCAGCCGTTCGGGCGAGGCGTGCGCCCACTCGGGCGAGTAGGCGATTGCGCCGGCGGCGATGATCGCGCTCTGGCCCTTCATCAGGCGCGGCACCGAGGCGACGGTGCCGATCCCACCCGGGTTGGTGAGTGAGATGTTGGTGCCCTGGAAGTCGTCGGCGGTGAGCTTGCTCTCACGCGTCTTCGTGATCAGGTCCTCGTAGTAGGAGTGGAAGGCGGCGAAGTCGAGCCCGTCGGCGCCCTTGATCGCCGGCACCATCAGGCTGCGCGAGCCGTCCTTGCGCTCGATGTCGACGGCGATGCCGAGGTTGACCGAGCCGCCCTCGATCGCGAAGGGCTTGCCGTCGCGCTCCTCGAAGACGCGCGTCATCACCGGCCACTCCCTGGCCGCCTGCACGATCGCCCAGGCGATCAGGTGGGTGAAGGAGACCTTCAGCCCACGCTCGTTGAGCTGGGCGTTGAGCGCCTTGCGTTTGGCGTCCAGCGTGTCGACCGCAACCGTCCTGAACGACGTGGCGGTGGGAACCTCGCGGCTCTCGCCCATCGCCTGAGCCAGCATTGCCGCCGGCCCCCGCAACGGCTTCGCCTCTCCGGCAACAGCCGCCGCCGCCCCATTGCCCCCATCGGCAGCCGCCAGCACATCGTCCTTCGTCACCTTGCCCCCCGGCCCATTCCCGCTCACCGAGCCAAGGTCGACCCCGGTCTCTTCAGCCACCCTCCGCGCCACGGGCGTCGCCCGTACCCCATTGCCAGCGCCGTTCCCGGTGGAACCTCCCCCAGACGTCTCACCCGCGGGTGGCGCGGTAGGGGGAACCACCCCCGAGGAAGCTTTAGCTACCGCAGGGGGTGGTGGGTCCCCTGCCGCGACAGGCCCCGCGGCTGAGGCATCCGAGCCCTCGGCCGTCCCGCCGCTCTCGCCCGGCTCCATCTCGGCAAGAGGCGCACCAACCGGCACCTCGTCGTCCACCTGCGCGACCAGTTTCGTGATGACCCCGTCGGCCGGCGCCGGCACCTCAGCATCGACCTTGTCGGTCGAGACCTCGACCACCGTGTCGCCCTCGTTGACGAAGTCGCCCTCGGCCACATGCCATTCGAGAACGATGCCCTCGGTTACAGACTCACCCATCTCGGGCATCTGGATCTGAATGGTCGCCGTTTGCGCCATCTGTCGATTGAGTGTATGAAAGAGCGATGAACTACTTCGTCACGGGGGCCACCGGGTTCATCGGCCGCAACCTCGTCGCCCGCCTGCTCCAGCGAGAGGGGACGGTCTACGCCCTGGTCCGGGCCGGGTCGCGAGGCCGGCTGGAGGAGCTGCGGACCGCCTGGGGAGCCGACGGGGCACGGGTCGTGCCGGTCGCGGGCGACCTCGCCCAGCCGGGCCTCGGCGTCTCCGAGGAGGACCTGGTGACGCTGCGCGGCGACGTCGACCACCTCTTCCATCTGGCGGCGGTCTACGACATGGCCGCCAGCGCCGAGGCGCAGGAGGTGGCCAACGTCGAGGGCACGCGGCACGCGGTCGAACTGGCCGGCGCGATCGAGGCCGGTTGCTTCCACCAGGTCAGTTCGATCGCCGTCGCCGGTCTCTATAGGGGCACCTGGACCGAGGACATGTTCGACGAGGCCGAAGACCTCGACACGCACCCCTACTTCCGCACCAAGCACGAGTCCGAGCGGGTCGTGCGCGAGGAGTACCGCCGGCCCTGGCGCGTCTACCGGCCCGGGATCGTGGTCGGCGACTCGCGCAGCGGGGAGATCGACAAGGTCGACGGTCCCTACTACATGTTCAAGCTGCTGCAGCAGGCGCGGCGCGTGCTGCCCACCTGGCTGCCGACGGTCGGGGTCGAGGGGGGAGAGATCAACATCGTCCCGGTCGACTACGTCGCCGCCGCGATCGACCACATCGCCCACCAGCCGGACCTCGACCGGCGCGCCTTCAGCCTCACCGACCCCAAGCCGAAGACGGCGGGCGAGGTGCTCAACCTCTTCGCCCGCGCAGCCGACGCGCCGCAGGCCGCGCTACAGCTCGACTCCGGCGTCACCGACCCGGTGACCAGTCTGGCCCGCACGGGCCTGCGCTTCTTCCCGCCCGCCAAGCAGGCGGCCAAGATGGCGCTCGACCGGCTCGGCATCCCCGCCGGCATCCTCAACTACGTCAACTACCCGACTCACTTCGACTCGACCCAGGCCCAGGAAGCGCTTGCCGGCTCGGGGATCGAGGTGCCGCCGCTGGAGAGCTACGCGGACCGCATCTGGGACTACTGGGAGCGCAACCTCGACCCCGACCTGTTCAAGGACCGCACGCTCTCGGCGGCGGTGCGGGGCAAGGTGGTGCTGATCACCGGCGCCTCCTCGGGGATCGGCAAGGCAACCGCGGTCAAGGTCGCCGACGCGGGGGCGACCGTGCTGCTGGTGGCGCGCTCGGTCGACAAGCTGGAGGAGACCAAGGCGGAGATCGAGCAGGCCGGCGGCGTCGCCCACATCCACCGTTGCGACATGTCCGACATGGACGACGTCGCCCGCATGGCCGAGGAGGTGCTCGCCTACCACGGGCAGGTCGACATCCTCGTCAACAACGCCGGCCGCTCGATCCGGCGTTCGGTCAAGCTCGCCTACGAGCGCTTCCACGACTACGAGCGCACGATGCAGGTCAACTACTTCGGCCCCGTGCGCCTGATCCTCGCCCTGCTGCCCTCGATGCAGGCGCACAAGTCGGGGCACATCATCGACATCAGCTCGATCGGCACGCAGACCAACCCGCCGCGCTTCTCCGCCTACGTCGCCTCGAAGGCCGCGCTCGACGCCTTCAGCCGCGTGATCGCCTCGGAGGTCTACGACGACGGGGTGCGGATCACGACGATCCACATGCCGCTGGTGCGCACGCCGATGATCGCGCCGACGCGGATGTACGACATGTTCCCAGCGATCACGCCCGAGGAGGCGGCCGAGATGATCGCCGGCGCGATGATCTCGCAGCCGAAGAAGGTGGCGACGCGGCTCGGCACCTTCGGCGAGCTGCTCTATGCGGTCGCGCCGACCGTCAGCGACAAAATCCTCAACACGGCTTACAAACTGTTCCCGGAGTCGCAGGCGGCCAAGGGGAAGGGGGACGAGGCGCCGGACAAGGCGCCGACCACCGAGGCGGTTGCCTTCGCTCATCTGATGAAAGGCGTGCACTGGTAGTAGGCGGTGGGGTCGGGGCGGGTGTCGCCGTCCAGGTGCCTGGGTTCGCTTCGCTCACTATGTTGCTGCCGCTTCGCGGCGGGAATCACTCTGCGGTGCCCGCTTCGCGAGGCACCCGGACGGCGACACCCGCCCCGCCCGACTGCCCCACCGTCGATGGAAGCTTTTAGGGGTCTATAGGCCCCCAAAAGCTTCCACGAGCTGCGCCTGCGATCCTCCCGGCGGATGACCGAGCGCCGGCTGAAGCATTGGGGGTGGGGGTACGAGGATCAGGCGCCTTCTCGGAAGGAGCTGGAGGAGGCTGCGACTGGAATTCGGGAGCGGCTGGGGTTTGGGGGTGAGGTTGAGGAGCCTGTCTCTCTCGAGGAGGTGGAGATCCGTGCTTCGCGGCTGAAGGCGCCATCCGATCTCGGCGATCTGTTCACCGACGACAAGTACGAGCGGGTTTCGCGGGCGCTGGGGAAGGCCTATCGGGACGTGGTGCGGGGGTTCAGGGGGGAATTCGAGAATCCGCCGGACCTCGTTGCGCTGCCCAGGGACGAGTCGGAGATCGAGACGGTTTTGAGCTGGGCGGAGGCCGAGGGGGCGGCGGTGATTCCGTTTGGCGGTGGGACCAGCGTCGTCGGTGGGGTCGAGGGGCGGTTGGGGGGGCGGCCCTTCATCTCGCTCGATCTGCGTCGGCTGGACCGGGTTCTGGAGGTCGACGCGGAGTCGATGGCGGCGCGGATCCAGGCAGGGGCGACGGGGCCGGGGTTGGAGGAGCAGTTGCGCAAGCACGGGTTGACCTTGCGCCACTTCCCCCAGTCCTTCGAGTACTCGACCCTGGGCGGTTGGATCGCCACCCGCGCCGGGGGGCACTTCGCCACCCTCTGCACCCACATCGACGACCTGGTCGAGTCGGTGCGGGCGATTACGCCGCGGGGCCAGTGGGAGAGCAGGCGGCTGCCGGGGTCGGGAGCGGGGCCGTCGCCGGACCGGGCGCTGATCGGCTCGGAGGGGATCCTCGGCGTGATCGGCGAGGCCTGGATGCGGGTGAGGCCGCGCCCCGAGTTCAAGTCCTCCTGCGGGGTCGAGTTCGACGATTTCCGCGCCGCTGTCGGTACCGTGCGCGAGATCTCCCAGTCGGGCCTCCACCCGAGCAACTGCCGCCTGCTCGACGCGCTGGAGGTGGGGACGACCGGCGCTGGCTCGGGTGAGAGGAGCCTGCTCGTGCTCGGCTTCGAGTCCGCCCACCATCCCGTCGAGGCGCCGATGGGCCTGGCCCTGGAGATCGCCCGCGAGCACGGCGGCGATCCGGGCGACGTCCGAGCCAGCTCGGGTGGGAGCAGTGGCGACGCCGTCGGCGCCTGGCGCAGCGCCTTTCTCTTCGCGCCCTACCTGCGCGACACCTTCGTCGCCTGCGGAGTTCTCTCGGAGACCTTCGAGACGGCGATCACCTGGGATCGCTTCGAGGAGTTCCACGCGACGACGATGGAGGCCGTGCGAAACAAGGTCGCCGAGGTCTGCGACGCCCCTGCCGAGGGCAAGAGCGCACCCCGCGTCAGCTGTCGCTTCACCCATGTCTATCCCGACGGCCCGGCTCCCTACTTCACCGTGATGGCGCCCGCGATCCGCGGCGGCGAGGTCGAGCAGTGGGACGAGATCAAGGCCGCCGCCGCCGAGGCCGTGATCGAGGGCGGCGGCACGATCACCCATCACCACGCCGTCGGCCGCGATCACCGCCCCTGGTACGACCGCCAGCGCCCGGCGCCGTTCGCCGCCGCGCTACAGGCCGCGAAGCGCGAGCTCGATCCCAGGGCGATCCTGAACCCAGGCGTGCTGATCGACCCATAGCGGAGAAGCGACCGCCCTGCGCCGCTACCCTGTCGCGACTGTTAGGCAACCTAACAACCCGCTGCCTGGCACCCGCAAACGATGGAAACGATCACCTCGGAGCATCCGACGATCCCGGCTGAGCCGGCCGAGCCGGCCGTGCCGCGGCGCTCGCCGCTGCGGGCGGCGATCAAGACCGGGCGGCCGCAGGAGTGGATCAAGAACGTCTTCGTCTTCGCTGGCCTGCTCTTCTCCGGCAAGTTCAACGAGCCGCACGCGGTGCTGGAGGCGTTCCTCACCTTTCTCGCCTTCTGTGCGATCTCCAGCGCCGGCTATTACGTCAACGACCTGGTCGACATCGAGCTCGACCGCAAGCACCCCAGGAAGCGCTTCCGGCCGCTCGCCGCCGGCGAGCTCTCCGAGGGCGCGGCAAAGACGATTGCGCCGCTGCTGGCAGTCACGGCGATCGCCCTCGCTTTCGCCGCGGTCAACTGGGAGGTCGGCCTGATGGTGGTCGGCTACGGGGTCGCCCAGATGGCCTACAGCTTCGGTCTCAAGCAGGTCGTGATCGTCGACGTGATGACCCTGGCGGGCCTCTTCATCCTGCGGGTGGCGGCGGGCGCCAGCGCCGTCGATGCCCACGCCTCCGAATGGCTGCTGCTCTGCACCGGCATGATTGCGCTCTTCCTCGGCTTCACCAAGCGGCGCCAGGAGGCGGTCTCCGAGCTGCACGAAGGCGCCAGCAGTCGCCCCGTGCTCGAGCATTACTCGCTCCCCTTCCTCGACCAGATGGTCGCCCTGGTCACCACCGGGACCGTGATCAGCTACTCGATCTACGCGGTTGACTCGCCAATCGTCGGCAACGAGATGATGTGGACGATCCCACCGGTCGTCTACGGCATCTTCCGCTACCTCTACCTGATCTATGACCGCGCCGACGACCGCTCGATCGCAGCGATGGTCTCCAAGGACAAGGGCATGATCGCCGCCGGTGCCGCCTGGGTGATCACCGCCTTCGCCCTGCTCTACGTCTTCAACTGAGCCGCGACGCTCGCGAATTGAGCTGGGCCGGGCACCCGGTCAACGCAGGACCGAAGCCCTAGTCGGTCTGCCGAGGATGACACTTATTTCCTATGGCCGATTGATCGAGTTGTTTGGATCAGGCTGTTAGCGTAATCATGTGTTTATTCCAGTCGAGCGTGGCAAGCCCTAACGGCTGTCACCTGGAGGGAGAGAAATGCGAAAGCTCATGATCCAGAGCGTCGCCGCCTGCTCGGTGGCGCTCCTCTGCGCTGCCATCGCCGCCTCGGCGGCAGCAGCGAAAGCGCCCGAATTCCACACCGGCGAATACCCGGTCACGCTCAAAGCGGCAACCGTGCCCGAAGAACTGCTGACGTTCAGCGCACCGAGCACGTTCTTCTCGTGCGAAGAATCGACCCTCGACAGGACCCTGACCGGCCCGCCCTCGCCACCCACCGGCATCGTCATGGAAAACCCAGAACTCGGGGGCTGCGAAACCAGCAAAGTTCCGGAAATGGAAGATGAAGAAAACGAATGCGGCTACATCTTCCACTTCGAAAGCGAAGTCAAACCCGGTGAAAGCAAAGGCTCCATGACCGTTCTTTGCTTTGGTGGCCCAGGGATCGTGTTGCAGTCGCCCGACTGCGAACGGATCATCTCCAACCAGGGCTTCATCAAAGGCGTCACCTACAGGAACGTCCGCCCTGAAGGCGGTCCCACTGAAATCGAAGTCGATGCGGAACTGACCAACGTGAAATACAACTTCGTCAAAAAAGGCGAAAAAAAAGACAGCCTCTGCGGCTACTCCGGGACCAACGGAACGTTGAACGCGACCTGGATGCTGAAGGGCTACTCCGGAGAAGAACAGGTGGACGTCAGCCTTGGCTACGGGCCCTTCAACGGTCCAAAAGGTTTCCTGGCCGGCGAAAAAGAAAAAATCTACCTCAAAGGGTCGAACCCCAGCACGCACTTCCTCACGCTGAACAATCACCCGGAATACCCGATCGAATGTGCGACGGTTACGTCTCAGTCGACGGCCCTCAACGGTCAGATCGAATTCGGCGTCACCCCCGCGTTCAGCAACTGCAAATGGCCCTCGGGATTCCTCGCGGGCACTGTGACGATGAACGGGTGCTCCTTCGTCCTCGGCATCGGTCGCGAAGCGCTGCCGAACGAATTCGGCGGCCATATGAGAATCATCTGCCCGCCGGAAAAAAAGGTCCACGTCGTGATGGGGGGTGGCGTTTGGCCATGCAAGGCATGGCTCCCGGCGCAGACGACGGTCGAAGGTGTGCGATACACGCCGTTCACCTCGGAATCGAAATCGGCCCTGAAGGTTCACTTCGAAACCGATGAAATCTATTACGAACCTGACGGCGCCAATAACAAAGAACTGTGCGCCAGGAAAGATCCGGGAATATACGAAGGCGAGCTTGACTTGCTCGGCTACGAGGACCTCGGAGGGGGGAACTACGGCGCCCGGATCGGCATAGCGATCGAAGAAGAATGATCGTCTGAGCAACACGCTGTCGGTACGGCGCGGGGCCCCGAGCGGGCCCCGCGCCGTGTCTAGCGGGGCTCGACTGGCAGGTCCGAGAGCAGCTCGGTCTTGCCGTTGCGCTGGAACTGTAGGTCGATCGTCTCGTTCTTGCGGTAGGTGCCGAAGAGGCCGAGGTACATCGCCAGCCAGCGGCCGGTGCCGACCTTCTCCTTGACGATCTCGCGGGTGAAGACAATCTCGCCGGCGCGGAGGTTGTAGTCGCCGCCCTCGCGCTGCTCGACGCCGTTGATGAAGACGACGTAGGGCGCTTCGGCGCCGGTCGGCAGCTTCAGGCGCCGTCCCGCCGCGTAGCTGCCCTTGGGGATCTCGCTCTCGCTCATCCTTCGAGAGTCTCGCGGACCAGGTCGAAGGGCGTGTCGTGGGCGGTCGGATCGAGCTCCTCCCGCCTCACGCCGCCGCGGAACGGCACGAACGTTCCGTCGCCGCGCACGTCGACGCCCGCGGTCGGCTTGCGCAGGAAGCCCCTGCCGGTCAGCTGCAGGCGCGCGTGGACCTGGTCGGCGGGGGCGAAGTCGCGCAGCGCGGAGATCGGCTCGGCCGGTCCCTCGGCGCGGATCGTCAGCGCCCGCTCGCGCATCGCAGCCACGGCCTCGCCGAGGTCGTCGAAATGCCGGTGGGAGACGTCAGATCCGTGCCGGATCGTCAGTTTCCACTCCGGCATCCGGTCGAGCTGGGTTCAGGCGCCGCGCCGCGGTCGTTTCGGCCGCCGCGCCGGCGGGCCGACGATTTTCTCCGGCCCCTCGCGGTCGTCCACCGCGACGTACTCGCGCTCGCGCTCGCCGGTGTAGATCTGCCGCGGGCGGGAGATCTTCTGCTCGGGGTCGTCCTTCATCTCCATCCACTGCGCGACCCAGCCGGCGGTGCGCGGGATGGCGAAGATCACGGTGAACATCTCGGTCGGCACGCCGAGTGCCTCGTAGATGATCCCCGAGTAGTAGTCGACGTTGGGGTAGAGCTTGCGCGAGGTGAAGTACTCGTCCTCAAGCGCCTGTTTCTCCAGCTCACGGGCGATCTCGACCAACGGGTTGTACTCGGTCGCCTCAAAGACCTCCTCCATGTACTGCTGGATGATCCGCGCCCGGGGGTCGTAGTTCTTGTAGACACGGTGGCCGAAGCCCATCAGTTTCTCCTCGCGGTCCTTCACCCGGGCGAGGAAGTTGGGGACGTTGTCGACCGAGCCGATCCCGCGCAGCATCCGCAGCACCGCCTCGTTGGCGCCGCCGTGCAGCGGCCCGTAGAGCGCCGCCACCCCGGCCGCCACCGCCGAGTAGGGGTCGACGTCGGAGGAGCCGACGCCGCGCACGGCGTTGGTCGAGCAGTTCTGTTCGTGGTCGGCGTGGAGGATGAAGAGCACGTCGAGCGCCCTGGAGAGGCTCTCCTTGGGCACGTGCTTGGCTTCGGTCATCTTGAACATCATCGAGAGGAAGTTCTCGGCGAAGTTGAGGTCGTTGTCCGGGTAGACGTAGGGCAGGCCGCGGTTGTGCCGGTAGGAAAAGGCGGCCAGGGTCGGCACCTTGGCGATCAGCCGCACCGCCGCCATGTAGCGCTCTTCGGGGTCTTCGGTGTGCTTGGCGTCGGGATAGAAGGTGGAGAGTGCGCCGACGCCGGCCAGCAGCATCCCCATCGGGTGGGCGTCGTAGCGGAAGCCCTCGAAGAACTGCTTCAGGTCCTCGTGGACGAAGGTGTGGTGGATGATGTCGTGGGTCCAGCGGTCGAGCTGTGGCCCGGTCGGCAGCTCGCCGAAGATCAGCAGGTAGGCGACCTCGAGGAAGGTGGAGCGCTCGCAGAGCTGCTCGATCGAGTAGCCGCGGTGTTCGAGGATGCCCGCCTCGCCGTCGATGTAGGTGATCGCCGAGCGGCAGGAGGCGGTGTTGGTGAACGCCGGGTCGTAGGACAGCATGCCGAATTCGTCCTCGTCGACCTTGATCTGCCGCAGGTCCATGGCGCGGACCGTGCCGTCGATGATCGGCAGCTCGTAGGTGCGGCCGGTGCGGTTGTCGGTGACGGTGAGGGAGTCGGCTGCCATCGCGGCGGCAATTCTCGCAGCTCGGGCGTTGCGGCTGGTTAACGCACGGGCAAGGGCTCGAACTGGGTCATCTCGTGCAGCCGGGCGAAGCGCTCGTCGATCTCCTCGCGGCTGAGCCGCGCCACCCGCTCGGTGCCGAACTCCTCGACGTTGAAGGAGGCGAGCACGGTGCCGTAGCCCATCGCCCGCCGCAGGCTGGCCTCGTCGAGCTCGCCGTCGTGGCCGTCGAGGTAGCCGAGGAAGCCGCCGGCGAAGCTGTCGCCGGCGCCGGTCGGGTCGCGCACGTCGTCGAGGGGGATGCCGGGCAGGGCGAAGAAGCGGTCCTCGGTGAAGAGCGCCGCCCCGTACTCGCCCTGCTTGGCGACGACGGCGCGCGGGCCGTACTCCATCACCGCGCGTGCGGCGCGGGCCAGGTTCGACTCGCCGGTCAGCTGGCGGATCTCGGCGTCGTTGACGATCAGGCAGTCGACCTCGGCGATCGCCGCCAGCAGCGAGTCCTTTGCCGTGTCGATCCAGAGGTTCATCGAGTCCAGCGCGCTGAAGCGGGCCGCGCTGCACTGGGCGCTGACCTGGCGCTGCAGGTCGGGCTGGATGTTGGCGAGGAAGAGGGTGTCGGCGGCCTTCGCCTCGGCCGAGAGCTTCGGCTCGAACTCGCCGAAGACGCCGAGCTGGGTGTCCTCGGTGTGGGCGACGTTGAGGTCGTACTCGTAGCGTCCGCGCCAGAAGAACGACCGCCCGCCGGCGAACGCGCTCGATGTCGCCGGTCTGCACGCCGCGCCCCTCCAGCACCTCGAACTCGGCGGCGCCGAAGTCGTCGCCGACCGGTCCCACCGGCCGCACCTCGGTGAAGAAGCTGGCGGCGAGCGAGAAGTGAACGGCGGCGCCGCCGAGCATGCGGTCGCGCTCCCCGAACGGGGTCTTGACGGAATCGAAGGCGATCGAGCCGACCACGGTCAGTGACATGGGCGGGGAGGTTAAACGCCCGGGACGAATATGGTTGACGGCCGTGAAGGCGATCCAGATACAGGAGTTCGGCGGGCCGGAGGTCCTTGAATACCGCGATGTAGAGGATCCGGTCGCCGGCGATGGCGAGGTGCTGGTCGAGGTCGCGCGCAGCGGGATCAACTTCGCCGATACGCACGCCACCCGCAACGATTACCTGGCCGAGCAGGCGCTGCCGCTGGTGCCCGGCGCCGAGGTCAGCGGTCGCACGCCCGACGGCCGTCGCGTCGCGGCGATCCTTGGCTCGGGCGCCTACGCGGAGAAGATCGCCGTACCCGAGGCGATGCTTGTTCCCGTCCCTGACGGCGTCGACGACGACCAGGCCGCAGCGCTGCTCTTGCAGGGGCTCACCGCGATGGCGCTGGTGCGTCGCTGCGCACGCATCGAGCCCGGCGAGACGTTGCTCGTCGAGGCCGCGGCCGGCGGTACCGGTTCGCTCGCGGTGCAGCTCGGCAAGCAGGCGGGGGCGAAGGTGATCGGCCTTGCCTCGAGCGAGGAGAAGCGGGCCATCGTCGAAGGCTTTGGCGCCGACGCTACGGTCGACTCGCGGGCCGCGGACCTCAGGGAGGCGATCCTCGCGGCGAACGGCGGCAAGCGGGTTGACGCCGTCCTCCACATGAGCGGCGGGGACGCCTTCGACGCCGAGCTCTCGGCGCTGGCCCCGCTCGGCCGCATGGTCGTCTTCGGCATCGCCTCGCGCGAACAACGCGAGGTCTCGACCGCCGCCCTGCTGCGCGGCTCCAAGGCGGTGATCGGCTTCTGGCTCGTCCACCTGATGATGCGCCCGGCGGAGGCCGGTCCGATGATCGCCGAGCTGCTCGCCGCCGTGGCGGCCGGCGAGCTCGAGGTCAACGTCGGCGAGGTCTACCCGCTGTCGGAAGCCGCGCGCGCCCACGAAGACCTGATCGCCCGCCGTACCAGCGGCAAGCTCCTCCTGGACCCGTCGAGGTGAGCGGCTTCAAGGACCTGGGGCTGGCGCCGGAGATCCAGCAGGCGCTGGACGAGCTCGGCTACGAGGAGCCCAGCCCGATCCAGGAGAAAGCGATCCCCGAGCTGCTTGCCGGCCACGATGTGATCGGCCAGGCGCAGACGGGGACCGGCAAGACCGCCGCCTTCGGCCTGCCGCTGCTCCAGTACGTCGACCCCGCCGTCGACGAGGTGCAGGCGGTCGTCCTCACCCCGACGCGTGAGCTCTGCATCCAGGTGACCCAGGCGCTGCGCGCCTACGCCGAGCACCTCGAGGTCGAGATCGTTGCCGTCTTCGGCGGAGCGCCGATCAAGTCGCAGCAGTCGCAGCTGCGCGCCGGCGCCCACGTGGTCGTCGCCACCGTGGGACGGATGATGGACCTGATGTCGCGCCGCTCGCTGGTCCTCACCGCGGCCCGCTACATCGTCCTCGACGAGGCCGACGAGATGCTCGACCTCGGCTTCATCGAGGACGTCGAGAAGATCCTGCGGATGTGCCCGAGCGGGCGCCAGACGGCGCTCTTCTCGGCGACGATGCCGCCGCCGATCAAACACCTCGCCGAGAGCTACATGTACGACCCGTCGACGATCAAAATAACGCCGAAGAAACTGACCGTGGACGCGATCGCCCAGGCCTTCATCGAGGTGCCGGCGAAGGAGAAAGCGAGCCGCCTGGTCGAGCTGCTGAAGACGGAGGAACCGGAGCAGGCGATCATCTTCTGCCGGACCAAAATCGGCGCCTCGAAGCTGGAGAAGACGCTGAAGGACAAAGGCCTCGACGTGAAGGCGCTGCACGGCGACATGAGCCAGGGCTCGCGCGACGGGGTGATGATCGCCTTCAAGGACCACCGGGTGCGGCTGCTGGTCGCCACCGACATCGCCGCCCGCGGACTCGACATCGAGCACGTCACCCACGTGATCAACTACGACGTCCCGGCCTCCTCGGAGGTCTACGTCCACCGCATCGGGCGGACGGGGCGGGTCGGGCGGACCGGCCGCGCGATCACCCTCGTCACCCCGGCGCAGCGCGACGAGATCGGGCGGATCGAGCGCGACGTCAAGACCTCGATCGGCGAGTGGGAGAGCCCGGAGGAGCGGATGGAACACGCGCCCCGTCCGCGCCGCCGCGAGCGAGCCAGGGTGAGCGAGAACGGCGGCGAGGCCGAAGGGGTCAGTCGCGACGAGGTGGCGGACGGCAAGACGGTCAAGCTTTTTGTCAACCGCGGCGAGCGCAGCGGCATCGGCGAGGAGGACTTGCGCTGGGCGCTGCGCGAGGGTGCGGTGCTGCCCGACGAGGCGATCCACGACGTGCGCGTGCTGCACCGCTTCTCCTTCGTCGAGGTCGATCCGGATCAGGCGGATCGCACCGTCGAGTTCCTCGACGGGACGAAGCTGAAGGGCAAGGAGATCCGGCTCGAGATCGCCAAGAGCTAGCGAAGCGATCAGGGAGTCGGTACGGATTAGATTTTTCTTCGGAATTGGATAGGTTTTCGAGTCACTTATTTCCTACTAAGGAGAAACTCGAACATGGCTCGAATCTGGAGGGCTCTGTCCTTCTCGAACGTGGTCGCCTGCTTGGCGCTCTTCGTGGCACTCGGCGGCTCGGTCTACGCCGCCGGAAAGCTCAGCGGCAAGCAGATCAAGCCCAACTCGCTTCCAGGTAACCGGGTGAAGGCGAAAACGTTGACCGCCAAGCAGGTCAAGCCCGGGTCGCTCACCGGCACCCAGATCAAGGCTGGGTCACTCACCGGAGCTCAGATCCAAGCAGGGTCGCTCACCGGCACCCAGATCGATGTCGGAACGCTCGGCGGGGTAACGGCAAGCAAGCTGTCGAGCATCCAGTACGCCAGCGCGACGACGCCGCTCGGCGTCGCCGCCCGCAATGCGACGGCCACCTGTCCGGACGGAACCAATGTGGTTGGCGGTGGGGCAGGCGTGAACAACGACAACACCGCTTTCCTCAACAACACCGGCCCCAATTCAACTCGGAACGGGTGGGAAGCGACCGGGTTCGGTGAACCTGGGGACACCATGACCGTTACGGCGATCTGCATCGCGGCGGCATCCATCACCGGCTAGGAAAGGCTCACGTCCCCAGGCCCGCCAGCGGGCCTGGGGCGCCTAACCCTGAGTCAGCTCGGCGATCTTGGCGAAGAGGGCGTCGAAGTCGATCGGCTTGGTGACGTAGCCGTCGATTGCGAGGCCGGCGTGGTCGTCGCCGTTGCCGCCGTCGGTGTGGGCACTGACTATGAGCACGGGGGTGCCGACTCCCTCGCCGCGAAGCTCTCGCAGTGCGTCGATGCCCGATTTGCGCGGCATCATCGCGTCGAGCAGGAAGATGTCGTGCGGGATGGGAGCACGGTGAACCGCATCGACCACCTCCTGGCCATCGGTCACCGTCTCCACCTCGTGACCCTCCATCTCCAGGCGGGTGCGGAGGAGGAGCAGGATGGTCTCCGAGTCGTCGGCTAGGAGGATGCGGGCCATTGGCTTGCCTCGGTCTGGGCCGGTTCGGTTGCGGCGGGGGACCCCATCGCCGGCAGGTGGACGCGGAAGGTCGACCCCCGCTCGGGAGTCGATGCGGCTTCGATCGTGCCGCCGTGCAGCTCGATCAGCGATTTGGAGATCGCCAGGCCGAGGCCGGTGCCGCCGACACGCTGGGTCTCACCCGCGTCGCCACGGCTGAAGCGCTCGAATATGTGCTCCAGCTGCTCTGCGGGGATGCCGGGGCCGTCGTCGATCACGTCGATCTCCACATCGACGCCTGCGCGACGGACCTTCACCCCGATACCCGCTCCTTCCGGGCAATACTCATTCGCGTTCGTAAGCAGATTCACCATTACTTGGCGAATCCGGTCCCCATCCGCTTCGACCCCCGGCAAGCCGGGCTCGATCTCCAGGTTCAGCCGCTGGCGGCGAGCGTCGAACTGGGCCCGCATCGTCCGCACCGCCTCCTCGATCAGGCCTGCCGTCTCGGTCGGAACCGGCTTGATCGTCAGCCGGCCGGCGTCGCTGCGGGCGAGGTCGAGCAGGTCATTGAGCAGGCGCACCAGGTGGCGGGTGTTGTCG
This sequence comes from uncultured Solirubrobacterales bacterium, assembly GCA_963782685.1. Taxonomy (GTDB): domain Bacteria; phylum Actinomycetota; class Thermoleophilia; order Solirubrobacterales; family 70-9; genus VRUE01. The sequence continues at coordinate 412,065 of CAWAKV010000002.1, read as the reverse complement.
AGGATCACCTCGACCGTCTCCGCCTGCTTCGGGCTCAGCCTCTCCCGCTCCAGCAGCAGCAGCTCGGCGAAGCCCTGCACCGAGGTGAGCGGGCTGCGCAGCTCGTGCGAGGCGGTGAGGACGAACTCGTCTTTCATCCGGTCGAGCTGGTCGCGTTCGCCGGCGCGGCGCTGCAGCTCCTCGGCCATTTCGTTGAAGGCGCTGCCGAGCGTCGCCGTCTCCGCGAGGCCGCCGATTTGGACGCGGGCGTCGAGGTCGCCGCCGGCGAGCCGCCCGGAGGCGTCGACCAGATCCTCGAGCGGGCGGCGCATCGAGGAGATCAAGCCGGTGAAGAGCAACGCAGCGCCCGTCAGCCCGGCGATCAGCCCGGCTCCGACCAGCAACGCCGTGTCACGCGTCTCGCTCGAGATCTCGTCGCGAAGCACCTGCCGCTGGCGCTGCTGGGAGATGATCGCGGCGCGCGCGGCGACCGGGCGCTGGCCCTGGGCCAGGCGGTTGCGGGCCTCGATCTCGCGCTGGTAGGAGCGCGCGGTGGCGTCCTCGAAGTCCTGGCGCTGCTCGAGGAAACGGGCGACGCCAATCACCGCCAGGCCGGTGAGGATGGCGAAGGCGATGGCGAAGCCAATCGTGAGCCGGTTGGCAAGCGACGGGCTGAGCCGGAGTCGTCGTCGAGAATATGCTTGCGAGCCGATGGGCGACGAGGCTACAGGCACCTCCGACGGCACTGCCGCAGCACCGGAGGGGATCGATCGTGCCGGGGTGGAGGCCTGGTTCGAGCAGCACGTCGACGGTGTTCGCCTGCCACTCTCCTTCGAGCGGATCGCCGGCGGCCACTCCAACCTCACCTACGGCGTCACCGACGCCGCTGGGCGCCGCTGGGCGCTGCGCCGGCCGCCGCTGGGCAAGCGGCTGGGCTCCGCCCACGACATGGGCCGCGAGCACAAGGTCGTCTCCGCCCTCGGGCCGACCCCCGTGCCGGTGGCGCCGGTTGCCGGGCTCTGCGACGACGAGAGCGTCAACGGGGCGCCCTTCTACGTGATGGAGTTCATCGAGGGTCCGATCCTGCGCGGCCTCGCCGAGGCCGAGGCGTTCCCCGACGAGGCCGACCGGCTGGCGATCGGCGAGCGGGTTGCCGACACCCTGGTCGAGATCCACGCGGTCGATCCCGACGCGGCCGGCCTCGGCGACCTCGGCCGCAAGGAGGACTACGTCGCCCGCCAGCTGCACCGCTGGCAGGGCCAGTGGGAGAAGTCGAAGACGCGCGAGCTGCCCGCGATCGACACGGTGCACGAGCGGCTCGCCGCCCGCATACCCGAGCAGGGGCCGGCGACGATCGTCCACGGCGACTACCGCCTCGACAACATGATCCTCACCTCCGCGGGGGAGGTGGCGGCCGTCGTCGACTGGGAGCTCTGCACGCTCGGCGACCCGCTCGCCGACGTCGGCCTGCTGATGGTCTACTGGCCAGAACGTGGCGAGGAGCTCGTCGCCCTCGGCCAGCCCGCGAACCTGGCGCCAGGCTTCCCCACCCGCGGGCAGCTGCGCGAGCGCTACGCCGAGCGCTCCGGCCGCGACCTCTCCCAGCTCGACTTCTTCGTCGCCCTCGGCTACTGGAAGCTGGCGATCATCCTCGAGGGCGTCTACGCCCGCTACGCCGCTGGCCAGTACGGCAAGGTCGACCCGGGGATAGAGCACTTCGGCCGCCTGGTCGAACGCCTCGCCGAGGCAGCCGAGGCGGCGGAGCGCGAGGGCTGACCGTCGCCTTTGCGTCCAAGCGGATGGTTCGGATCGCTTGACGGGGGGGCGCGGACATGTGATTGTCCCCGCATACCCTCAAAAAATGGGCCGGGAGGCTCGTACTGAGCCCCTCCCCTCCCGTAACTCAAGGAGAGCTCTCTTGATGCAGATGCGCAAGCGGCTCACGTACGCGAACGTGATGTCGTCCCTGGCTGTCTTCCTGATCCTCGGCGGCGCCACCGCCTTCGCCGCCGTCAAAAAGGTCGGCTCCAACGAAATCAAAGCCAACTCGATCAAAACCGGCAAGATCGTCAAAGAAGCCGTTACCGCCGGCAAGATCAAAAAAGCCGCTGTGACCGAGGCCAGACTCGCCGACGGCGCGGTTACCACCAACAAGCTTGCCAACGGCGCGGTGACGACCGACAAGATCGCCGACAACGCCGTGACCGGGGCAAAGGTCAACGAGGCCACCCTCGGTCAGGTCCCGAGCGCGGCCACCGCCGCCACGGCCGGAAGCGTCGACGGGAACACGGTGCGGAGGATCTTCTATGTGGGTGCGAACACCAGCCCCACGCAAACGATCCTCTCGCTCAACGGTCTCACGCTGACCGCGCAATGCACCGCAGGTGTCCTGGCAGCAAACGCCACCACGTCAGTGCCCAACACGCTGATTCATACGGGCGGCGTTTGGGCAGGTGCGACCACCTTCTACACCGAGGATGACAACTTCAACCCCGGGGACAACTTTGACTTCCTGGTCAACGGAGTCACGTCAAGCGACTCGCTCCAGGGGTCCCTCACCTACGTCCAGCAGAACGGGACCGTGGTCACCGCTGTCTTCCAGGCGGAGGAGGGTCCATTCGGGCAGAACGTCTGCACCGTTAGCGGCTACGCAACCGGCTGATCCTAGATCGGCTGTAACCGCGCGTCGAAAGAGCCGGGTGCAAGCCCGGCTCTTTCTTCAGGTTGAGGCCCGACTCCGCGCTACCAGATGACGTCGATCCCGTAGGCGCTCATCGCTCTGTCGCCGCTGACGAGGGTGTGGCCGTCGACATCGGCCTGGGCGATGAGCAGGCGGTCGAAGGGGTCGCGGTGGTGCATGGGCAGGGTCCCAACTCGGTCGCCGTGACGAGCGGTGATGGGCAGCAGCTCGACACGCGCCCGTTCGAGCTGCTCGAGGAGATCGGCCGGTGCATCCAGCTTGCCCAGCCGCCGCTTGATCGCGACCTCCCAGACCACGACCGCGCTGATAACGATCCGGGTGCCCTCGGCTGCGAGTACGCCGACGGCCTCCTTGCCGATCAAATCCCGTTCGCCGGCCATCCACCAAAGCACGACGTGGGTGTCGAGCAGAAGCGTCAGGGGCGCATGCCGAGCGAATCGGCGAGATCGTCGGGCAGCTCATCGAAATCGTCGGCGATCTTCACCCGTCCTTGCCAAGCGCCGGCCAGGGAGGCAAAGCCCCCGCCCCGGCGCTCGGGCACCAGGCGCGCCGCGGGCTCGCCGCGGCGGGTGATCACGATCTCCTCACCGCTTTCGACCCGCTCGACCAGCTTCGAGAGCTGGGTCTTGGCTTCGTGCATCCCGACTTCGGCCATGGGCAGATCGTACCAAGTTAGCTAGATAAATAGCTAGTTCATCAGATCGAGCGCGGGGCGTGCCTGGGCTCGAGCTCGCCCGTCGCTTCGGCTTCGGCTCGCTTCGACCAGCGGTTGAGCTCGCGGCGGGCGAGGACCATCTTGTGAACCTCGTCGGGGCCGTCTGCCAGGCGCAGCATGCGGCTGAAGCGCCAAAGGGCGGCAAGGGGGGTGTCGTCGGTCATGCCGAGCGAGCCGTGGATCTGGATCGCCCGGTCGAGCACGTCCATCACCATGTTGGCGGCGACGATCTTGATCGCCGAGATCGACTGGCGGGCGGCGCGCTTGCCCTCGGTGTCCATCTTCCACGCCGCGTACATGGTCAGCAGCCGCGCCTGGTCGATTTCCATCCGCGAGGTGGCGATCGCCTCTTGCACGAACTGCTTGTCGGCCAGCGGCCCGCCGAAGGCGCTGCGCTCGTTGGCGCGGCGGCACATCATCTCGTGCGCCCGCTCGGCGGTGCCGATCGCTCGCATGCAGTGGTGGATGCGGCCTGGCCCGAGCCGGTCCTGGGCGATCGTGAAGCCCTGACCCTCCGTGCCGAGCAGGTTGGCGGCGGGCACGCGACATTCCTCGTAGCGGATCTCACAGTGGCCGGGGCCCGCGGCGTGGCCCATCACCGAGATCGGCCGCACGAGGTTGAAACCGGGGTTGTCGGTCGGCATGCAGATCATCGAGGCGCGGTTGTAGGGCGGCGCCTCGGGGTCGGTGACGACCATCGCGATCGCCAGGTCGGCGCCGACCGCGCCCGAGGTGAACCACTTGTGGCCGTCGAGCACCCACTCGTCGCCGTCGCGTACGGCGCGTGCCTGCAACATGGTCGGGTCCGAGCCGGAGACGTCGGGCTCGGTCATCGAGAAGCAGGAGCGGATGCGCCCCTCGAGCAGGGGCTCCAGCCAGCGCTCGCGCTGCTCCTCCGACCCGTGCTCGGCGAGGATCTCCATGTTGCCGGTGTCCGGGGCTGAGCAGTTGAAGACCATCGGCGCCGCCCCTGGGCTGCGGCCCATCTCCTCACAGAGCAGGCCGTACTCCCAGTTGCTCAGCCCGGGGCCGAAGCGCTCGTCGGGCATGAAGAGGTTCCACAGCCCCTCCGACTTGGCCTTCTCGCGGACCTCGACCAGGATCTGGGGGTAGGGCACCCCGGGTGCCACCTCGGCGTCGAGCGCATCCATGATCTCCCGCTCTTGCGGGTAGAGGTGCTCGTCCATGAAGTCGAGGATGCGCTCGCGCAGGGTCTCGACCTGGGGGCTGGGCTTGAAGTCCATTGCTGGGGCGTCCTCTCCTCGGGTCCGGTCGGGCCGAACGGTATCGGGCTCAGGGCCGCCGGTACCGGGCGAAGAGCTCGCCGTCCTCCTCCAGCAGCCAGGCGAGCTCGAGCGGCACCACGTCGTCGAGCTCGCCCTCCAGGATGCGCGGCGGTACGCCGCCGCCGCTCAGCTTCGGCGCGATCGTGAGGAAGAGCTCGTCGACCAGGTCGGCCGCCTGCAGCGAGCCGTGCAGGGTCGGGCCGCCCTCGCAGAGCAGCGCCCTGACACCTTCCTCGCGCAGCGAGCGCATCAGCTCCGGCAGGTCCACCCGTCCCTCGGGCCCGCTTTCGACCACGACCAGCCTCCGGCTGATCTCGTCGTAGCCCTCGACCCGTTTCGTCCCGGCGCCGATCACCACCGCGTCGAAGCGCTTGCGCAGCGCGACCAGCATCGCCGTGTCGGTGTCGGAGCCGATCGGGCCGGAGCGACCTGCGATCGCCGCCCGGCCGTCGACGGTGGCGGCGAAGTTCATCGCGACGAAGGGCCGGTCCTCGCGCGGTTGCTCCCAGGGCCGGTAGGCGTCGAGCTGCTCCTCGACCGAGGTTTCTCCGGGGTCCGGAATCAGCCGCCGCACGGGCGCAGCGTACTTCGGCTCAGGAGTAGTCGTGCCAGCCGGGGAACTCGCGCCCGGCGAACTGCTGGAGGGCGGCAACGTCCGTGCCGAAGCGGCCACGCAGGGTCTCGAAGAGGTCGTCGGGCAGCTCCGGCTTCGGCGCCGGCGGCTTCTCCGGATCGTGGACCACCTTCTCGACGATCCAGCGCAGCGACTCGGGCAGGCGGTCGAAGTTGCGGTCGAAGGAGCGCAGGCCCGGCAGCTTGATCGCCTTCTCCATGAACTGGTATTTGTCGCCCTGCTTGGCGCTCGACTTCTCCCACTCGCGGTCGAACTGCTCCGAGGTGAAGCCCTCGTCGACGCCGGCGAAGCGGAACGCCTTGCGCATCGTCTCCTCGCGTTCGCCCTGCAGCTCCTCCTGTGCGATCACCGCGATCTGCTCGCGGTCGAACAGCTCCAGATAGGGCTCCAGCTGCATCCAGTACATCGAGCGGTGGACGTAGGAGGAGTCGGGTTGGGAGAGAGTCGGCACGAGCTCGCGGGTCTCATAGCCGGCGCCGGTCGCGTGCACCCAGTGCGAGAGGATGCGCTTGATCGGGTCGCGCACCATGTAGATCAGACGGGCGTCGGGGCAGTGCTCCTTGATCCGCGCCGGCACGCCCTCGAAGCGGGGCAGGTTGGTGTAGTGCGGAGAGGACTCGCCGCGCACCGCGAAGCGGTTGTCGAAGCGGCTGGCGTACCAGTCGAGGCCGAGGTCCCAGTTGAGCTCCTCGACGAAGAAGTTGAGCTCCTTCGGCTTCGACATCTGGATCTCCGGGTGCAGGCCGAGGTAGTGGTGGATGCTGGTCGTGCCGCACTTGAGGCCGCCGATGATGATCAGGCTTGGGCAGCTCGGCATGTCGTTTGCGGCGCCGGCGGAAACGGCTTTTGCGGTCGCCGGTGTAGCGCTCGCGGGCACGCGCGCACATCGCCTCGTCGGCGGGGTCGCGGGGGGCTGCGGGCACGGCCTGAGTCGTCTCGGGCTCTGACACGAGCGGGCTAGTGTAGCCATCATGCCCCACGCCGACCTTGCATCGAGCGCCGAGGCCTTCGGCCGGCGCGCGGCGGAGTTCTTCGGTCATCTCTCGGAGATCGATTGGACCTCCTTCGCCCTGGCGCTCGCCTGCCTGGCGGCGATGCAGCTGGCCCGCGTCCTGGGCCTGGCGCAACGTCCTCCGCGCCGCCTACCCAGAGGCGCGCATCTCCTTCCTGCGCCTCAGCGCGGCCTACCTGGCCGGCGCCGGCATCAACGCGATCCTTCCCGCGCACGCCGGCGACGCGACCAAGGTCTTCCTCGCCAAACGGCAGATTCCGGGCTCCTCCTATCCCGCCGGTCACCTCCTCCTTCCTCGTGCAGACGATCTTCGACACGACCGCCGGTGTGCTGGTGCTGCTCTACGCGATCTCGCAGGGCCTCCTGCCGGAGCCGCCGCAGCTGCCCAACCTGCCGGCGTTCGAGATCTCCTTCTGGGCCGAACACCCGCAGGTCTTCATGGTCGTGACCGCGGCCCTGCTGTTGGCGATCGCGATCGCGATCTACCTGCTGGCGCACCGGGTGAGGCGCTTCTGGGAGCGGGTCAGGCAGGGCGTCGTCATCCTCAAGACGCCACGCCGCTACCTGCGCGAGGTCGCCGCCTGGCAGGGGGTCGGCTGGCTCCTCCGCTTCACCGCCTTCTGGTTCTTCCTCGAGGCCTTCGGCATCGGCGGCTCGGTCGGCAACGTGATGCTGGTGATGAGCGTGCAGGCGATCGCCAACATCGTTCCCCTCACGCCCGGCGGCGCCGGCGCCCAGCAGGCGCTCCTCGTCGCCACCCTTCACGGCCCCTCGCGCACCGCCGTCCTCTCCTTCTCGGTCGGCACCCAGATCGCGATGGCGGCCTGGTCGGTCGTGCTCGGCTTCGCCGCGATCCTGCTCGTCTTCCGCACCACCGACTGGCGCGGCCTGATCCGCCAGGCTGAGGAAGAGCGAGATGAGGCTGACGAGGCCCAGGCGGTTCCAGACAAGGACGCAGGAAGGCTGGCAAGGGGAGCGCACTAGTTAGTGCGTGACCCGCAGCCGGCCGACTGAGGACGCCGTATGGGGCCGCCTGGGGCCGTCGGTCAGCCCCGGAAGCGCCTGATCATCCGCGGCCCGTCGCGTTTGCCCTTCGGCGTCTCGATGTGGCCGTCGAGGTGCAGCTCGTCCTCGAGCTCGTCGAGCGCTTCGCGGATCCGCAGCAGCCGCTCGGCTGCGGCCTTGCCGTCCGGCTCCTGCTCGGCCTCGCGCGCCGCCCGCCGGTCGCCGAGGCGCTTCTCGATCGCCTCCATCGCCCGCACCTCCTCGAGGCTGTTGATCAGGATCGCGATCACCATGTTGATCAAGAGGAACGAGGCGATCAGCACGTAGCTGACGAAGTAGAGCCACGCCCAGGGGTGGACGTCGATCACCTCGCCCATGATCTCGGGCCAGCTCTCCAGGGTGAGGACGATGAAGAGCGAGAGCATCGCCTGGCCGACGTCGTCCCAGTGGGCGGGGTCGGTGTCGGCGAAGAGGATCCAGCCGAGCATCCCGTAGATGTAGATCAGCAGCGAGGTGAGCATCGCCATGCTGCCGATCGGCGGCAGGCTGGCCGCCATGCCGCGGATCAGGAAGCGCAGGTCGGGGAAGAGGCTGACGACGCGGACGATCCGCAGCAGGCGCAGGACCCGCAGCGCGGTCGCGTTCTGGCGCAGCCCGGGCAGGAAGGCGCCGCCGATGATGACGAAGTCGAAGACGTTCCAGCCGCTCTTGAAGTAGTCCTGGGGCCGCCTGCCGTGGGCGGCGATGCGGATCGCGATCTCGACCACGAAGATGCCGAGGAAGACGTCGTTGAGGAGGTTGAGCGTGCTGCCGATCTCTTCGTCGATCGCGTCGTAGGTTTCGAGTCCGAGCACTGCGGCATTGACGACGATCACGCCGAGGATGAACAGCTGGAATCGCGTCGATTCGGCTACTCGTTTGCAGGCGGCGGCCATTGCGGTCCGCAATGGTGCCATGCGGAGCAGGCCGATCGCCGGGCGTCAGCTCGACCAGCCCGGGTAGAGGCCATCCACCCCCCACTGCCAGGGCGGGCGCTCGGCCGCCGGGAAGTCGTAGTGGTCGCGGCCGGGCAGGGTCTCCAGCGGCACCAGAGCGGGGTCGTCCCCGAGCAGGACGCGGACGTGGCTCGCGGCCTCCACCTGGGTCGGGCCGGCACGGCGGACGACGCGCTCCCAGCCCAGCCCTGGGCGGTAGAGCCAGTAGGTCAGCTCGACCCAGCCGAGGGTGCGGCGCCGGTCCTCGACCGCGGTGAAGGCGGTGGTGCGGCGCCGGGAGGCGGTCAGCTGGCCGCCGGCCGCGCCAGGCGCCTGCACGGCGCAGCTCTGCTGGCGGCAGCGGCGGAAGTCGACCGGGACCAGCGGCAGCCCAGAGGGGCCGGTGCGGGCGCGCGGCGCCGGCGCCAGGGCGCGGGCGAGGCGGGCGAGCGGCCAGCCGTAGGCGGGCACAAGCGGGTGACGGCGGCACGGCCCGGGGTGGCGGGGCGCGCAGGCGAGGCGCCGGGCGATCGTCCCGCCGAGGGAGTCGCGCGGGTCGATCTCGCCGTCGGCGAGGAGCGCGGCGATCGCCGCCAGCAGCAGCAGCGCGATCAGCGCCGTCAATCCGGCCTGCTCGACGCTCGCGGTGCCTCGCTCGCTGCGCATGAGGCGACGCTAGGGGGCGCCGGCGCGCGGGTGGCGCGCGAAATGAAAGGAATTCGTGCCGACTCTCTCCCGTCTGCTTACATTCCGGGGGTGGAGGGCTTCAACCTCTTTGGCGACCCCGATGAGTTCCGCGCCCGCATGGAGGAGCTCAGCGAGCAGATGCAGTCCTCCCAGCGCGTCGCCTGGGCCGACAACGCGATCCGCCTCGCGGTCGAGCTGACCGTGGCCTCGGTCGAGCGGATCGATCTGGAGGGCAGCAGCGACGAGCAGGCGATGCAGATCCGCGACGCGATCCGCGTCCTCTTCCCCGAGGCCGTGACCCTGGTCCGCGAGGCCAGGGAAGGCCTCTCCTAGAGCAGCTCGAACTCGAGCGAGATCGCGCTGCCGCGGCCGAATGCGGCGGCGACCAGCTCCAGTGGAGCCGCGACCAGCAGCGCCGGGATTGCGACGACGACGTCGATCAGTGCGTCGAGGCGGCGCTGCCAGGGTCGCTCGGCGGGTACGGAGGCGCTGCGTCCCAGCGCGCCGAGTGCCACGTTGCGGCCGAAGGTGAAGCCGTTGAGGACCGTCTGCCACATCGCCGCGACCCCAGCGGCGGGCGACCAGCGGGCAGAGCGGACCACCTGATCGCGGTGGGCTATCAGGCGACGCACCGCCTCGACCGTGAAGAGGTAGCGGGCATCGCGCTCCAGCCCAGCCCAGCCGGCGCCGCCGACCCAGGCGGAGAAGCCGCCGCGGTTGGCGATCGTCACGCCCTGCTCCGCCTGGCTGAGGCGATCGAGCTGGCGCAGTGCCTCCGCCGCGTCGCCGGGCCCACCGACCACGCCCAGCCCACAGCTCTCGCAGCGCCTCACCGGGCCGGCCAGGCCAGGTCGGTCGTCGATCCAGCCGAACAGCGGCTCGCCGCAGGCGGGGCAGGGGGGGTTGTCGGGCCCGGCGCCGGCCTCCAGCGGCACGACCGGGGTCCGGCGGGCTGCTCGCTCTGCGCTCATAGCGCGGTAGCGTACGCGTCGTGCAGCTGAGCGAGATCATGACCGCCGGAGTCGTCACCGCCACGCCCGATGCGAGCGCTGTCTCCGTCGCCCGCCAGATGCGCGACAACCGCGTCGGCTCGGTCGTCATCGTCGACCCCGCCGGCGCGCCGGTGGCAATGGTCACCGACCGCGATCTCGCCGTGCGCGTCTTCGCCGCGGGGGTCGATCCCGAGGCGGCCGTCGGCGATCACGCCTCGCGGCCGCTGATCTGCGGCGAGCCGGAGATGGAGCTGGAGGAGGCGGCGGCGCTGATGGTCCAGCACCGTGTCCGCCGCCTGCCCGTGGTCGATGGCGATAGCCTCGCGGGCATCGTCACGCTCGACGACATAGCGGTGCGCACGGGCAACCTCGAGGTCGCCCAGAGGATGACCGCCGAGGTGATCGAGGGCGCCCTGCCCCAGTTCTACTTCCACGAGCGGGGCTGAGCGGGCGTTGAACACGAGCAAGGAGGCGGCACTGGCCTGGGAGGAGCGCTGGTCGCGCCCGGTCGCGGCTGTGACCTTCGCCTCGATCCTCTGCATCGTCGCCGCGATCGTCGTCGCCTCGCAGGGGGTTGGCGGCAGCGACGGCGAATCCGAGCTGCTGCGCAACGTCGATGCCAACCGCGGCGCCCAGCTTCTCTCCAGCATCCTCCAGGCAATCGGCGTCGGACTGCTCGCGGCGCCGCTCTACTTCCTCTTCCGCGCCGCCAACGCACGCAGCGAGACGATGCGCGGCCAGCTCGTCGGCGTTGTCATCGCGGCGCCGCTCTTCCTCGCCGTGCTGGCGATCCTCAGCGGCCTCTCCACTCTCAGCGCCGCCTCCGAGTTCGTCTCAGACGAAGTGCCGCGGCTGATGGCCGATGGCGTCGCCCTGGGCAGCGAGCGCGCCGACGACGTGGCCAGCGACACGATCCGCGATGCGCCCCTGCGCCCGCTCGCGGCCGGATTCGGCCTCGGCGGGCAGATCGGCTTTGTCGTGGCGATGTTCTACACGTCGATGCACGCGATGCGTACCGGCCTGCTGACCCGCTTTTGGGGCTCGCTGGGGATGGCCCTCGGTGCCGTCTCCTTCCTCTTCTTCCAGTTCGCCCTGCTCTGGTTCATCTACCTCGCCCTGCTGCTCGCCGGCTGGGTTTCCGGCGGACGCCCGCCCGCCTGGCAAAGCGGCGAGGCCGAGCCCTGGCCGACGCCGGGGGAGAAGATGGCCGACTCAGGCGACGAGTGAGGCAGGGGCCCTCGCGGGCACCTTAGGGCCCAGCGGGTTCTCCTCCCCCGCCACGTCCTTGCGGTAGGAGCGCCAGCCATGGAAGTTGCCGCTCCACTCGCTCCGCTCCAGCTCCGCCGCGCTCAGTGGTCGCGCCGGGTGCTCGAGCGGCGACATGTGACCGCTCTCGAGCAGGCGGTCGTGGAGCTCGACGTCGGCGGCGAGGTCACGCTTGCCGGCGTGGGTCAGGTAGCTGACGCGGGCGCAGCGGCCGGCGGAAATCTTGATCAGATCCTCGGTCGATGTCCCTTCCTCGCGGTCCTCGCGACGGACGAGCGGCAGGTGCCACTCGTCCCAGCCCAGCTCCGCCGGCTGCGAGGATTTGAGGGACGCACGCATCTTTTCGGCAACCAGTCTGATCTCGGGCTGGGCGTCCGGATGACAGCGCAGGTTGAAGAAGTTCTCCCACTCGGTCGCGGTGACGATCACCGTGTGCCACATGAACGGCTCCAGCAGCCTGTTGGCGACCTGCTTGTGCACGTTCAGCCACTCGGCAGGCTGGGATTTGTCCCGGATCGCCGTCTCGATCTGACCGAGAATCGAGGGCAGATCGCCCCCTTGTCGGAGCGCCTCGGGGCCGGCGATCAGTGCCAGCACCCGGCGCACGGCGTCGTTGCGGGCGCGCAGCCATTCGGCTTCGGCGGTGTCCAGCTTCTCCCCGGCGAGGGGCGGCCCGGCCTGCATGCCGGGCTGGTTCGAGCCGAACTCGATCGGCACGTAGGGATCCTCGAGCACCCGGCGCACCTGCTTGGCGATCGGGATCGCCCGTGAGCTGGCCGAGTTGCGCGAGAAGACGCGGTGGGTGTTGAACTCGGCGAGGACGAAGCGGGGAAAGGTCGCCTCAAGCGTGGTCAGCCGGTAGCCGGCGGGGGATAGGGAGTCGGCGAGGACTTTTGCGTCGAATGCCATCGGCTGTTCAGCAATCTCCCAATTCCAGAGGACGGCAAAAGGCGGGATCGTTCGGCCTTCGTTGCGGCTTTTCAGAACTACCCGGGAGGGGCGGCCATGAACTCGACCCGGTGGCCGCCGGGCATGGTGACGAAGGCGCGTGGCTCGCCCCAGAGCTCGCGGTGGCGCTCGGGCTCGTGGCCGGCTTTCTCCAGCGACGCGAAGGTCGCCTCGAAGTTCTCGACGACCACGGCCGGGTGTCCGAGCGCGGGCACGGTGGCGCTCTCGGTGTGGATCAGGTGGACCTGCGTCCCCTCGCGCTCGAGCCAGGTGAAGTAGGGCCCCAGCGCCTCCGGCACCCCGACCCGTTCGAAGCCGAGCAGCTCCCAGCAGGCCGCGCAGGCCTCGACCTGCGCCGGATCGACCTCGATCGAGACGTGGTGGAGCACCGACCCAGGATAGGGCCACGAGTTTGTGGTTTCCCGCCTATAGGGCGGGTAAAAGCAAACTCGCGCTACAGCAGGAGGGAGCCGAGGGCGGCGAGGACGACTATTGCGGTGGACCAGGTGACAGCCTCGGCGGTGATCTCCATGTCGAGGCCGTAGGCGTGGGCGACGACCATCGAGTTGAGGCCGGAGGGCATCGCCGACATCAGCCGGTAGGCCGCGGGCAGGTCGATCAGCGGCGCCGCCAGCAGCATCAGCAGGACCGGGGCGAGGGCGAGGCGGGCGATGAGGGCGACGGCGACCGGCCGCGTCAGCGGCGGCGGCATCGGCAGCTCGCCGTGTTCGGCGTTCTCAGCCAGGGTGGCGCCGACGGCGAAGAAGCCGAGCGGCAGCATGATGAAGACGAGGATCTGCGAGGCGTCGACCAGGACGTTCGGGGCGAGGGCGTCGGGGGCGAGCAGGCCGGCAATCGCCGCGTAGAGGGGCGGGTTGCGGGTGAAGAAGGCCGCCACGCGCTGCCGCGGGCCTTCGCCCGCCTTGGTGCCGAACGCGGCGCCGACGGCGAAGGCGCCGAGCAGCAGGCACGGCGCGGTGACCAGGACGTCGTAGAGGACCGCGGTCGTCAGCTGGTCGCGGCCGAGCAGGGCGACGGTGAGCGGATAGCCGAGGTAGCCGGTGTTGACGCTGAGGACGGCGCAGACGACTGCGCCGGTGCGGTGGCGGGCGAGGCCCAGCACCCGGCTCGAGACCCACCAGGCGACCAGGCCGGAGAGCGACACCGCAAGGATGCCGAGCAGCAGGCCGACGCCGTGCTCGACGTCGATCTCGCTCGCCGCTAGGTTGAAGAAGATCACCGGCGGCACCAGCACGTAGAGCATCAGCAGGAGGGCGCGCCGGGCGGCGAGGCCGGCGGCCTGCGGGCGCCGGCGCTCGGCAAAGACGCCGACGGCGACGCCGGCAACGATCGCCGCAGCCGTCAGCAGGACGCCCATCGCGGGCTACCCAATCAGAAGAGGGAAGCGCCCGCGTGCTGCGCGAAGTCGACCAGCGGCTGGGGAACGATGCCGAAGAGGATCGCCCCGGCCGCAGCGAGCAGGGCCGGGCCGACGAGATAAGGGCGGCGGCCGGCGTCGGGGTCGATCGGGTCGGCCTCGGGCGAGGCGCCGGCGATCGCCGGGGCCGCGCCGGCCCTCGCCTCCTCGCCCGGCCGCATCCACATCGCCGCCACGACCCGCAGGTAGTAGGCAAGCGAGATCATCGTGCCGACGGCGATGAAGACGGCGAGCCAGGTGTAGTCACCCTCGACCAGCGCCTCGATCAGGTAGAGCTTGCCGATGAAGCCGACGGTCGCCGGAAATCCGGCCAGCGCCAGCATCGAGATCGTCAGCGGCCAGGCGAGCAGCGGCCGCTCCTGGCCGAGCCCGCGCACGGCGCGGATGTCGTCGCCAAAGGCGGTCTCGCGCTCGCGGGCGACGATCACGCTGAAGGCGGCCAGGTTCATGAAGAGGTAGCCGGCGAGGTAGAAGACGAGTGCGCTGACTCCGGCCTCGCTGGCGACGACGAGGCCGCCGAGGATGTAGCCGGCCTGGGCGACGCCCGAGTAGCCGAGCAGGCGCTTGAGCGAGTCCTGGCCGAGCGCGCCGACGTTGCCGATCACGATCGAGGCCGCCGCCAGCACCGCCAGTGCCGGCTGCCAGTCGCCCGCCTCGCCGGCGAGCGCGACGAGGAAGAAGCGGACGAAGACGGCGAAGGCCGCTGCCTTGGTCGCCACCGCCATGAAGGAGGTGACCGGCGTCGGCGCGCCCTCGTAGACGTCGGGCGTCCACTGGTGGAAGGGGGCGATCGAGGTCTTGAAGGCGAGGCCGACGGCGACCAGGGCGATGCCGACCAAGACCAGCGGGTCGCCGAGCAGGCCCGCTTCGTCGATGCCCGCGGCGATCCGGGCGAAGTCGGTCGAGCCCGAGCCGCCGTAGAGGAAGGCCATGCCGTAGAGCAGCGTCGCCGAGCCGAGCGAGCCGACGATCAGGTACTTGAGGCCCGACTCCAGCGACTTCTCGCGGACCATGTTGGTCGCGCAGAGGATGTACAGGGGGATCGAGAGGGTCTCGATCGCGACGAAGAAGCTGACCAGGTTCTGCGCCTGGGCCAGCAGGACCATGCCCAGCACCGAGCCGAGCAGCAGCGCGTGGTACTCGCCCGAGCCCGCCTGCTCGGCGGCCGGCTCGCGGATCGAGAGCAGGACGGCGAAGGCGGCGGCGGCGATCGCGATCAGCGAGATCGAGATCGCCAGGTCGTCGAGCCTCAGGGCACCAGAGACGAGGGTGACCGGGTCGTTCCAGTTCCAGATCAGCAGCCCGGCCGTGGTCGCCAGCGAGAGCAGGGTCAGCGCCGGCGCGCTGCGCCTCAGCGCCGGCGTGACCGCGCTGATCAGCACCACGCAGACCGCGACGGTCAGGGCGATGATCGGCGAGAGCGCCGCGTAGTCCATCGCCGGTGCGTTGAAAGCGGCGATCACGGCAGCCTCTGCACCAATTCATAGGAGCGTTCTTCTTGTCCACCGGGGCAGTTGTCGGCGCCGAATCCGCCAAAGCCGCTGTCGTAGATCGGCTCGCACGTCTCCTGGATGGTTCTCTGTGCCGTGGCGTTGGTGTGCTTGAGAATCAGCTGTGGGTAGAGCGCCAGGCCGATGATGCAGAGCACGAGCGGGACAAGTACGAGCCCGTCGCGGACGCTGATCTCACGCGAGGCGAAACTCTCCGGCTTGCGGTTGTGCATAGTGCGCTGGTAGAGGCGCAGTGCGTAGAAGGCGGACAACGCCACGCCCGATATGGCGACGATGGCGAAGACGATCTTCGCCTCGAAGAGAGCGTTGAGGATGTAGAACTCGCCGATGAAGTTGGCCGATCCCGGCATTGCCAGGGTCGCCAGGGTGACGATCAGGAAGAGCGCCGCCAGCACCGGGGCGCGCATCGCCATGCCGCCCATCTCACGCAGGTCCTCGCTGCCGCTGCGCTCGGCGAGGATCGCGACGATGATGAACAGGGGCGCCACGACGAGCCCGTGGTTGACCATCTGCAGCACGGCGCCATCGGCGCCGTCGGCGCGTAGGGCGAAAATCCCGGCGGTGATGAAGCCCAGCTGGGCGACCGAGGAGTAGCCGCCGATCAGGCGCACGTTGGTCTGGGTGAAGGCCATCACCGAGCCGTAGAGGATCGAGGCGAGGGCGATCACCAGCACGACCTCCTGGAACTGCACGGTCGCGTCGGGGAAGAGGGGGAGGACGACGCGCAGGAAGCCGTAGGCGCCGACCTTGGCCAGCACGCCGGAGAAGACCGCCAGCACCGGCAGCGGCGCCGCCCGGTAGGCGTCGGGCATCCAGCCGTGCAGGAGGAAGGCCGGCATCTTGACCAGGAAGGCGGCGGCGAAGAACCAGAAGATCCAGCGCTGGCTGCCCTCGCCGATCGGGTTCTGCGCCAGCTCGGCGATCGAAAAGGTGACCTGGCCCCCGTCGGCGGCGATGATCGCGGTGGCGATCGCCGCCACGAGCATCAAGAGCGAGCCGATCAGGGTGTAGACGATCATCTTCAGCGTCGCCGCGGACGCGCTCGGCCCGCCCTCGCGGTCGCTTCCCCAGGCGCCGAAGAGGAAGTAGAACGGCACCAGCATCAGGTCGAAGAAGAGGACGAAGAGGAGCAGGTCCTGGGCGAGGAAGGCGCCCAGGGTCGCGGTCTCGCCGAGCAGCATCATCAGGAAGAAGAGGTGCGGCCGCTGCTGTTCGCGGAAGGCGGCGAACGCCGTGCCGCCCAGCCACACCAGCGCCGTCAGCAGGACGAGGAAGACGTTGAGCCCGTCGACGCCGAGGCTGTAGTGGACCCCCAGCCCGGGGATCCAGTTGACGTCGTAGGTGTCCTGGAGACCCGACGCGCTGGAATCGAAGCCGGTGAGCAGGGCGATCGCGATGCCCAGCGTCACAGCCGCGCCCGCCGTCGCCCACCAGCCCGCGACCCGCTGCGGCAGAACGAGTCCGGCGAGGCCGAAGATCAGGGGGGTCCAGAGCAGCGAGTTGGTCATGAGGCGCTCAGCAGGAAATAGAGGGCGAGCCCGGCGAAGCCGGCGATCAGCAGCAGGGCGTAGCTGCGCACGAAGCCGCTCTGCACGATGCGGACGATGCCGCCGGCACCGCGCACCGTCTCCGCCGTGCCGCTGACGAGGCCGTCGACGACGAAGCGCTCGAAGATCGAGTTGGCGAAGCGGCCGATGGCGAGTGCGGGCCGGACGATGAGGAAGTCGATCGCCTCGTCGAAGTACCACTTGTTGACGGCGAGCTCGTAGAGGGGGCGGAAGCGCTGGCGGAAGAGCGCGGGCAGCTCGGGCTGCCGCACCCAGAGCAGCCAGGCGGTGGCGATGCCGAGCAGCGAGATCGCCGCGCCGATCGCCAGCCCTCGCCACTCGGCGCCGACACTCGGATGGATCTCGGCCAGCGGCGAGTCGTGGAAGGCGGGCTCGAGGAAGCCAAAGAGGACGTTGTCGACGCCCGGCACTTGGACCAGCCCGGCGAAGAGCGCCCCGACCCCGAGCAGCGCCATCGCCAGCGCCATCGACCGGGATTGCTCGGCGATGTGGTGGCGGGGACCGGGGAAGCCGACGTCGGCGTCCTCCAGCTCTTCGTTCGCGGGGTTGATCGGCGGCCCGTGGTACAGCTCGCCGGTGTCGATCAGGTGCTGGGCCTCCTCGCAGGGATTGCCGGGGAGCACGCGGAAGATCAGCCGGAAGGTGTAGAGCGCGGTGAGGAAGGCGCCGACGTAGCCGCCGATCGCCATCCAGAAGTACATCCCGCCGCGCAGCTCGGCGTAAGCGAGGATCGAGTCCTTGGAGAAGAAGCCCGAGGTGAGCGGGAAGGCGGCCAGCGCCAGGCCGCCGATCAGGAGCATCAGCGAGGTGAACCGCATCGCCTTCCAGAAGCCGCTCATCCGGTCGATGTCCTGGCGGTTGGCCATCGCCGCGATGATCGAGCCGGCCGCCATGAAGAGCAGCGCCTTGAAGAAGGCGTGGGTCATCAGGTGGAAGAGCCCGGCCGAGTAGGCGCCGATCGAGACGCCCATGATCATGTAGCCGATCTGGCTCATCGTCGAGTAGGCGATCGCCCGCTTCAGGTCGGTCATCGCGATCGCGATCGTGCCGGCGACGAGCAGCGTCGCCAGGCCGACGAAGGCGGCGATGTCGGCGGCGGTGGGAGCGAGGTAGAAGAGGACGTTGGTGCGGGCGATCAGGTAGACGCCGGCGGTGACCATCGTCGCCGCGTGGATCAGCGAGGACACCGGCGTCGGGCCCTCCATCGCGTCGGGCAGCCAGGTGTGGAAGGGGATCTGCGCCGACTTGGCGAAGGCGCCGACCAGCAGCAGCAGGCAGATCGCGGTGACCGTCCACTCGCCTTGGGAGAAGACCTCGGGCGCTTTGGCGAAGACGGTCTCGTAGTCGAAGCTGCCCAGTTCGCGGACGATCAGGAAGGCGGCGAGGACGAGGCCGATGTCGCCGACGACGTTGATCACGAAGGCCTTCATCCCCGCCCCGGTCGCCGTCGTGCGCCGGTACCAGAAGCTGATCAGCGCGTAGGAGGCGAAGCCGACGAAGGCCCAGCCGACGATCAGGAGGGCGAAGTTGCCGGCGAGGACCAGCAGCAGCATCGAGAAGACGAAGAAGTTGAGGTAGCTGAAGAAGCGGTGGTAGCCCTCGTCCGAGCGCATGTAGCCGAACGAGTAGAGGTGGATCAGGGCCGAGACCCCGGTGACGACCAGCATCATGAAGGTGGAGAGCTGGTCGACGTAGATGCCAAGGTCGATGTCGAGGCCGCCGGCGCTGGCGTAGGTCCAGAGCGAGGAGGCGTGGTGGCGGGAGTCTGGCTCTTCGCCGAGCAGGTTGACCAGGGCGGCGACGGCGCAGAGGAAGGCAAGGCCGATCGCCGCGAGGCCGATCGCGCCGGCGACCCGCGCCGGAATCGCCCGGAAGCCGAGCGAGACGACGATCGAGCCGAGCAGCGGCAGCAACAGGACCAGCCAGGCCCAGGCGGTGGCGCTCATCCGCGCAGCTCCCGCAGCTCATCGACGTCGAGCGGCAGCCTGCGGCGGAAGATCGCGACGATCAGCCCCAGGCCGATCACCACCTCGCAGGCGGCGATGACCATCACCACCAGGGCGAAGACCTGCCCCTCCTGGTTGCCGACCATGCGGCTGAAGGCGACCAGGGCGAGGTTGCCGGCGTTGAGCATCAGCTCGAGGCAGAGCAGGATCACGATCGGGCTGCGGCGCAGCAGGATCCCCATCGCCCCCGTGGCGAAGAGGAGCGAGGAGAGGACGATGTACCACTCGATGCTCATGCGGACTCGCCCTCTCGTTTGCGTTGGGCGAGGACGATCGCCCCGACCGCCGCGAGCAGCAGCAGGATCGACGAGGCCTCGAAGGGCACCAGGAACTTTTCCAGCAGGAGGTAGCCGATCTCGGCGGGGTCGCCGAAGCCCGCTTTGACCTCGGGGCCGTCGGTGCCCAGCGCCAGCAGCGAGGAGGAGAGCACCGCGATCGCGAGCTCGACGAATATCGCGATGCCGAGCAGGGGGGCGAGGAAGCGCTGGCCGGGGATCGACTCCCAGGCCGACTCGCCGCCACCGCCGACGTAGGCGACGACGAAGACGTAGAGGACCATCACCGCGCCGGCGTAGACGACCACCTGGGCAGCGGCGACGAAGGCCGAGCTGAGCAGGAGGAAGAGAACCGCGAGCGAGAAGAGGTGGACGATCAGCGCCAGCACGCTGTAGAAGGGGTTGCGCAGGGCGACGACCCCGATCGCGCCGCCGAGGGCGCCGAGCGCGGCGCCGAAGAAGAGGACCTCTTCCACTACTCGCCCTCCGCTTTCAACGGCGTCCGCTCGAGCGGCTCGGCGAGCAGCATCTCCTTGGTGAAGATCAGGTTCTCGCGGTCGTAGTCGGCCATCTCGTAGTCGTGGCCCATCGTGATCGCGTCGAAGGGGCAGGCGATCTCGCAGTAGCCGCAGAAGATGCAGCGCGAGAGGTTGATCTCGTAGACGGCGGCGTAGCGCTCGCCGGCGGAGACTCGCTCGCCGGGAATGTTCTCGGCGGCGACGACGCGGATGCAGTCGGCCGGGCAGGCGGCGGCGCAGAGCGAGCAGCCGACGCACTTCTCCAGGTCGGTGTCCTCGAACTTGTGGAGTTTGTGGCGGCCGCGGAAGCGCGGGTAGACTGGCGTCTTCTCCTCCGGGTACTGGATCGTCAGCGGCCCCTCGATCAGGCGCGCCATCGTCGTCTTCAGCCCGCGCAGCGTCTCGCCGAAGGCGCGGTAGGCGCCGCCGAGCCCGCCCGGCTCGGGCCCGCGCTGGACCTCGACCACGTCCTGGTCCTTCAGGTAAGGGAACTCGCTCATAGGACAACCTCCCCCTTGTTCTCCAGAGATTGAGAGGCCGACCGAAGGGAGGCCGTCGAAGATCCCCGGGGAACGCAGAGAGAAGCCGACCGCCGTCGGGAGAGCGCCTTGCTCGCTTGCCTCGCAGAAGGCCCGCGTGAGACCAGCGCCTCCCGGCGGTCGGAGGCACCTGAAGCGGCCACAGGAAGTGGCGCCCCAGAGCGCCGCACTATGAGCAACCGCAACGGTACCTCCCGGTCGGCGCAGGCAAAAGCCAAGCGAGGAGGAATGCGATGGAAGGAACGGCGGCGGGGATCGACTGGGCCAGCGAGGAGCATGCACTCTGCGTGGTCGACGCGGCGGGGAAGAAGTTGGCGGGTGAGCTCTTTGCCCACGACGAGGCGGGAATCAGGCAACTGGTCGCCCGGATGCGGGCTCTGGAGGTCGAGCGGGTGGCGATCGAGCGGCCCGACGGCCTTCTGGTCGACCGCCTGCTGGAGGCCGGCTTCACGGTCTTGCCGGTGCACCCCAATCAGCTGAAGGCCACCCGTCCGCGCTTTGAGGCGGCAGGCGGCAAGTCCGACGGCTTCGATGCCTTCTGCCTGGCCGAGCTGGCGCGCACCGACTCCCACCGGCTGCGGGCACTTTGCCCCGACAGCGACGAGACCAAGGCGCTGCGAGCGCTGACCCGCACCCGTGAGGACCTGGTCAAAGCCAGGGTGCGCCTCGGCAACGAGCTGCGGGCGCAGCTGCAGGCCTTCTGGCCCGGGGCCGCGCAGATCTTCGCCGACGTCGACTCCCGCATCGCACTGGCCTTCCTGGAGCGCTACCCGGCTCCCGCCGACGCCCGCGGGCTCGGCGAGAAACGGCTCGACGGTTTTCTGGCCCGGAACCACTACTGCGGTCGACGGAGCGCCGCCGAGCTGCTCGACCGACTTCGATCGGCGCCGGAGGGCCGGGCGGGAGCGCTCGAGTCCGAGGCGCGAAGAGGAGCCGTGCTCGGCCTGGTCGCCGCTCTGCGGCCGATCGTCGCCCAGATCGCGGAGTTGACCGCCCAGATCGCCGGGGCGGTGCGCGCCCATCCCGACGCACAGGTTTTCCTGCCGCTGTTCAAGGACCCCAAGTCGGTGGTGACCGCAGCGCGGCTGGTCGCCGAGATCGGCGACGACCGGGGTCGCTACCCGACCGGTGAGGCGCTGGCCGCGGACGCCGGCATGGCGCCGGTGGCAAGAGAGTCGGGCAAGCGCAAGGTCGCGTCCTTTCGCTGGGCCTGTGACAAGCGCCTGCGGGAGGCGGTCGCCTGTCTTGCCGACTCGACAAGGCACCACCACCCCTGGGCTCGCAGCGTCTATCTCGGGGCGCGTTCCCGGGGACTCGACCATCCGCATGCGATTCGGGTCTTGGGGCGGGCCTGGCTGCGAGTTCTCTGGCGCTGCTGGCAGGACGAAGTGCCCTACGACCCCGCTAAACACGGCAACTTGCGAAGGCTGCAACCCGCCGGGGGTTGACACAGGAAGTCTCACGTCACCACCACCAGGACCGCGGTGACGAGGACGTTGAGCGTGGCCAGCGGCAGCAGCACCTTCCAGCCGAGGCTCATCAGCTGGTCGTAGCGCAGCCGCGGCAGCGTCGCCCGCACCCAGATGAAGACCAGGATCAGGCCCATGATCTTGGCCAGCATCCAGATCGGATCGAGGAAGCCCGGCCCCGGCCCCATCCAGCCGCCGAGGAAGACTGCGGCGGCGATCCCGGAGACGACGAGGATCTCCATGTATTCGACCAGGAGGAAGCTGCCGAAGCGCATGCCGCCGTACTCGGTCATGAAGCCCTGCACGAGTTCGGCGTCGGCCTCGGGCATGTCGAACGGCGTGCGGTTGGTCTCGGCGAAGCCGGCCAGCATGAAGATCAGGAAGCCGACGAACTGGGGGACGACGAACCACATCGCGCCCTGGGCGTGGACGAGGTCGACCAGCGAGAGCGAGCCACCCATGATGATCGCGCCGAGCAGAGCCAGGCCCATCGCCACCTCGTAGGAGATCAGCTGCGCCGCGCCGCGCATCGCTCCCATGAGGCTGTATTTCGAGCCCGAGGCCCAACCGCCGAGCAGCACGCCGTAGAAGGCGATCGAGCCGACGGCGAAGAAGTAGAGCAGCCCGATCGGCACGTCGATCCCGTAGAGGCCGACGCCGTCCTGCACGTCCCCCCAGGGGATGATCGCCAGTGCCAGCACGCCGGAGAGCACCGGCAGCAGCGGCCCGAGGATGAAGAGGCTGCGGATCGCGTTGTCCGGCATGAAGGCCTCCTTGCTGAGCAGCTTGCCGACGTCGGCGAGCGGCTGCAGGATGCCGAAGGGGCCGACCCGGTTGGGGCCGTAGCGGTGCTGGAAGCGGCCGATCAGCTTGCGCTCCAGGACCGTCATCAGCGGCAAGATGCCGAAGATCACCGCAAAGATCACCAGCGACTTGACCACCATGATCCAGGTCGCTTCGACGAACGTCGTGTCGGCGAGGGGAATCACGCAAGCTCCTTGCTGATCTGCACCTCGACCGGCCCGCCGTTGAGCAAACCGTTCGCGTTGTCCTCGGCCGTTCCCTCGATAAGGAAGCAGACACCCTGTTGCACTCGCTCCCTGATCGCGACGCGGGCCAGGACGCTGGTCCCGTTTTGGGCGACCTGAACCTCGTCGCCGCTCTTCACGCTCAGCCTCACCGCATCTGCTGGGGAAATCTCGACACGCTGCTGCGGCTGTAGGAACTTCAGCGGGGGGTTCAGCTCGGTGATCGGGCCTGCCCACAGGTCTCGGTAGGTGCCGAGCGTGAAGGAGGACGTCGGTACCCCCTCCGAACGTTTTGCGGAGTTGGCCTGACCAGCGTCTGCGGACGACTGTCCGCGATCCTGCCAAGCTCCGAGTGAGGAGGGGGTGCCGGCGGCCTCCGTCCGGGCTCCCGGAAGTGCCGAAGCCGCGTCGCGGTCCTGCCAGCGGATGCCGCGGCCGGCGATGGCCGCGTCGTCGATGCCGTCGTAGAACGGGACCGCGTCGGCGAGAGCCGCGAAAGCTGAGGGCTGGGAGGTGACGCCGGTGTCGTGGCCGAGCGCTAAGGAGAGCTCGGCGAGGACGCCCCAGTTGGGGCGGATGTCGCCGGGGCGAGACGCGCTGGGGCGGACTCGCTGCAGGCGACCGTCGGGGTGGGTGACCGTGCCGTCTTTCTCGGCGTGGGTCTCAAGCGGGAGGACGACGTCTGCCATCGAGGTCGTCGCGTTCTCGAAGGTCGAGAAGACGACGAGGTGGTCGGCTGCCGCCAGGGCTCGTTTCCAAGCTTCCGTGTCCGGGAAGTCGCGCAGGGGGTCGACGCCGAAGAGGAGGAGAGTCTTGAGCTCGCCTGACTCCAGCCCTGCGCGGATCTCCTCGGTCGACTTGCCCGCGCCTGCTCCGTTCGGTGCCGATGGGCCACTCAACGGAGCACTCGTCTCGCTCAGGCCCGGTCCGGCGTCGGGGAGGCAGCCGGCCTCGCGCAGGCCGCGGGCGTTCGTCACGTCTGGGATTTCGAGCAGGCCGGAACCCTCCTTGCCGGCGAGGTCAAGCGCCGCGGCGACGTCGAGGAGGGCGCCGATGGCCTCCTCGCCCTCCCGGCCGATGCGCTCGCCCCAGAGGATCACGATGCGCTTCGCGTCTTTGAGCACGTCGGCCGCTTCCGAGGCGCTGCCGCTCTCGCTGCCCGTGCGCAGCGAGGCCGAGAGCTCGGAGAGGAAATGGGTTGCGTCGCCGGGGGAGTACCGAATCGTCGCCGCGGCGCCGCCATCGAGGGTCGTCGGCCGGTCGGTGGCGACGGCCAGCTTGGCGCCGTTGCGGCGCATCGCCTTGCGGATGCGCAGGTCGAGGATCGGCGAGCTGTGCAGGGGATCGGAGCCGATCACGAGGATCGCCTCGGCGTCGTCGATGTCGCGCACCCGGGCCGAGATCTCGGGTTGGGCGAGGCGCAGCAGCGTGTCGCGGCTCGGCCCGCGGGAGATGCGCGACTCGACGTGGGGCGAGCCGAGCGCCTCGCGCAGGATGCGCTGCACCAGGTAGCCCTCCTCGTTGGAGGCGTCGCCGACGATCGCGGCGGTGGAGCCGCCGCCCGCCTGCAGCGCCTCGGCGGCCTTGGCGATCGCCTCGTCCCACTCCACGGCGCCGCTGCGCAGGCGCGGCGCGCTCATCCGTTGCTCGGCGGCGAACATCTCGAAGCCGTAGCGGCCGCGGTCGCAGAGCCAGCCGTCGTCGACGTCGGGGTTGTCGCGGGCGATCACCCGCTTCACCTGCTCGTCGCGGACGGTGAAGCTGACGTTGCACTGGCTCGGGCAGAGCGTGCAGACCGAGCCCGCCTGCTCGATGTCCCAGGGGCGGGCGCGGAAGCGGTAGGTGTAGCTGGTCAGCGCGCCGACCGGGCAGAGGTCGGTGATGTTGCCGTGGAAGGGGTCGACGTAGGGACGGTCGTCGAAGGTGCCGACGAAGGTGCGGTCGCCGCGCTCGAGCAGCTGCAGCTGCGAGTCCTCGCTGATCTCCTGGCTGAAGCGCACGCAGCGGTAGCAGAGGATGCAGCGCTCGCGGTCGATCGCCACCAGCGGCGAGAGCTCGACCGGCTTCTGGAAGTGGCGCTTGGGGTCGGTGAAGCGGCTCTTGCCCGGGCCCCAGCCCATCGTGATGTCCTGCAGCGGGCATTCGCCGCCTTTGTCGCAGACGGGACAGTCGAGCGGGTGGTTGACGAGCAGGAACTCGACCACGGCGCTCTGCGCATGTTTCACCTGCTCGCTGCGGGTGTTGACGACCATGCCGTCGCGGACCGGCGTCGAGCAGGAGGTCTGCAGTTTCGGGATGCCCTCGACCTCGACCAGACACATGCGGCAGGCGCCGACCGGGTCGCCGAGTTTCGGCTCGTAACAGAAGACCGGGATCTCGACGTCGCCCCGCTTGGCGGCGTCGTGCAGCATCTCGCCCTCGGTCGCGGCGACCTCGCGGCCGTCGATCACGATCGTCACCTCGCGGCTCACGTCGCCGCTCCCAGGGTCTGGGGGGTGCCCTGCACGGCGGCGATGCGGCTCGCCTCGGCGGCGCCGGCGATCGTCTCTTCGAACTCCTCGCGGAACTTGCGGACCATCGCCCCGACCGGCATCGCCATCGAGTCGCCGAGCACGCAGAGGCAGTTGCCGATGATGTTCTCCTGGACCGAGCTGACGATGTCGAGGTCCATCGGCGTCGCCTCGCCGCGCACCACCCTTTCCAGCATCTTCACCGTCCAGTTGGTGCCCTCGCGGCATGGGGTGCACTTGCCGCAGGACTCGTGGTGGTAGAAGCGCGCCGTGCGCAGCGCCATGTGCGGGATCGAGACGCTGTCGTCGGCGACGATGATCGAGCCCGAGCCGAGCATCGAGCCGGCCTCGGCCATCGCCTCGAAGGAGTAGGGGAGGTCGAGGCCCTCCTCGGCGGTCAGGACCGGGGCGGAGGAGCCGCCCGGGTAGAAGGCCTTGACCTCGCGCCCCTCGAGCGGCCCGCCGGCGAGGTCGTAGATCAGCTCCCGCGTCGGCACGCCCAGCTCGACCTCGTAGTTGCCGGGCCGCCGCACGCCGCCCGAGACCGAGACGACCTTGGTGCCGGGCGACTGCTCGGTGCCGTAGCCGCGGAACCACTCGGCCCCGTGGGCGACGATGTGCGGCACGTTGGAGAGCGTCTCGACGTTGTTGATCAGCGTCGGCCCGCCGTAGAGGCCCTGCACGGCGGGGAAGGGCGGCTTCAGCCGCGGATTGCCGCGCTTGCCCTCGAGCGCGTCGAGCAGCGCCGTCTCCTCGCCGCAGATGTAGGCGCCGGCGCCGCGGTGGACGACCAGCTCGAGGTCGCGATGCGAGCCGAGGATGTCCTTGCCCAGGTAGCCGGCCTCATACGCTTCGGCGACCGCGGCGTCGAGGATGTCGGCCTGCGCGTCGTACTCGCCGCGGATGAAGATGAAGGCGTGGCCGGCGTCGGCGGCGATCGCCGCGATCGCGATCCCCTCGATCAGCTGGTGCGGGTTGCGCTGCATCAGCTCGCGGTCCTTGAAGGCGCCCGGCTCGGACTCGTCGGCGTTGCAGCAGAGGTACTTGGCCATCTCGCCGCCGCGCGGCAGGAAGGAGGCCTTTTTGCCCATCGAGAAGCCGGCGCCGCCGCGCCCGCGCAGGCCCGAGTCCTCGAGCTCCTTGAGGATCTCCTCGGGCTCCATCTCGCGGTAGGCCTTCTCCAGGGTGGCGTAGCCGCCGTAGCCTCTGTAGCCGTCGATCGTGCGCAGCGCCGGGTCCTCGGCGTGCTTCAGCAGGAGGCGGGTCTCAGGCATCCGCGCCTCCCGTGGCGGGCGCGCCGCCGGCCAGCTGCCGAGTCTCCAGCGCCTTCTCGGGCAGCACGTCCCCGCCCGCCAGCAGCTGCTCGATCGCCGTCCGCGCCTCGTCCGTCTCGAGCGGCCCGAAGTAGCGCTCGTCGATCGAGGCCATCGGCGCGATGTCGCAGGCCCCGAGGCACTCGAAGCCGGTGACGAAGACGTCTTCCTCGCCCTCCGCGGCGGCGCGGAAGGCGTCGAGCAGCTCGTCGCCACCCCGCATCCAGCAGGAGATGTTGGTGCAGACGGCGACTTTGTGGGAGCCGACCGGCTCGGTGTGCAGCAGGTCGTAGAAGCTCGCCACCGACTCCAGGTAGGCGGGGGTCACCCGCATCACGGCGGCGGCCTGCCGGATTCCCTCCGGCGTGCACCACCCGTACAGCCGCTGCACCGCCCAGAGCGCCGGGATCGAGACCGAGTGCCGGTCCGGATAGCGCCCCATCAGCGTCTCGATCTGCTCGCGCAGCTCCGACGGGCAGTCGACTTCGTGCAGCTCGGGGATCGCCTCGGGAGAGCGGTCCGGCACGCGGCCCTCGCTGACGGCGGGATCGACCGGCAGCTCGCTCACCGATCCACCCCCCCCAGGATCGGGTCGAGCATGCCGAGGCTGCAGATCATGTCGGCGACGTAGCTGTCGACCGACATGTCCTTGAAGGCCTGCAGGTTGACGAAGGAGGGGTCGCGGAAGTGGACACGGGCCGGCTTCGCCGAGCCGTCGGCGAGGACGAAGCAGCCGAGCTCGCCGCGCGGCGACTCGATCGCGTAGTAGACCTCCCCGGCCTCGACCCGGTAGCCCTCGGTGACCAGCTTGAAGTGGTGGATCAGCGACTCCATCGAGGTCGAGAGCTCCGAGCGCGGCGGCAGCACGTACTTGCGGTCGTCGGCGATGAAGGGGCCCTCGGGCAGCGCGTCGAGCGCCTGCTCGACGATCCGCGTCGACTCGACCATCTCGGCCACCCGCACTCGGTAGCGGTCGTAGTTGTCGCCGACGGTGCCGACCGGGATCTTGAAGTCCAGCTCGGGGTAGGCGAGGTAGTCGAAGGCCTTGCGCAGGTCCCAGGGCTCGCCGGCGGCGCGCAGCAGCGGCCCGGTCACGCCCAGCTCCAGCAGCCGCTCGCGCGAGACGATCCCGGTCCCCTTGGTGCGCGAGAGGAAGACCTCGTTGCGGTCGAGCAGGTCCTGGTACTGGCCGACCCGCACCGGCATCTCGGCGACGAACTCGCGCAGCTTCGCCTCGAAGCCGCGCGGGATGTCCTCGATCACGCCGCCGACCTGGAAGTAGCGGGTGTGCATCCGCTGCCCGGTCGCCATCTCGAACAGGTCGAGGATGCGGTCGCGCTCGCGGAAGCAGTACCAGAGCATCGAGATCGCGCCGAGGTCGAGCGCCGTCGTCCCCAGCCAGACCAGGTGCGAGTGGATCCGGTTGAGCTCGAGGAAGATCGTCCGCAGGTACTTGGCACGCGGCGGGATCTCGAGGTCGACCAGGCGCTCGACCGCGCCGCAGAAGGCCTCCATCTGGAAGAAGTAGGAGACGTAGTCCATCCGCTCGACGAAAGGGATGACCTTCCAGTAGGCCTTGTCCTCGCAGGACTTTTCGATCCCGGTGTGGACGTAGCCGATCACCGGCCGCAGGTCGCGCACGACCTCGCCTTCGAGATCGACGACCAGCCGCAGCACGCCGTGGGTTGCCGGGTGGTGCGGCCCGATGTTGATCGTCATCACCTCGGTGTCGAGCTGCGCCTCAGCCATAGTTGCGCTCGTTGTAGGTGAAGGTGACCGGCTCGCCGCCGACCGGGAAGTCGCGCCGCTGCGGCCAGCCGACGTAGTCCTCGGGCAGCAGGATCCGCGTCAGGTCGGGATGCCCCCGGAAGACGATGCCGAAGAAGTCGAAGACCTCGCGCTCCTGGAACTCCGCGGTCGGGAACAGCTCGACGCAGGAGTCGATCTCCGGCAGCGTGTCCTCGCCCGGATCGGCCAGCAGCGCCTTCACCCGCAGTCGCTCGACCCGGTCGCGGTTGAGCAGCTCGTAGTGGACGGCGAAGCGCGGCTCGGCCGGCAGGTAGTCGGCGGCGTGCAGGCTGGAGAGGAAGCGGTAGCCCTGGCCGGGCGCGTCGCGCAGCCAGGTGAGCACGGCGAGGATCTGCGCCGGGTCGACGACCAGCGCCGGCTGGTCGCGGTCGAAGCCGGTGTCGAGCACCGCGCCGGGGTGGTCCTGCTCGATCTCCCCCCGGATCAGCTCCAGTCCGGGGGCGTCAGGCACGGATCAGCTCCCGTGCTTCCTCGTAGGCCTGCGCCGCCTCGGGGCTCGGTTCGCTGCGCGGCCCGCCCCGCGCCCACTCCTCGGTGCCGGCGGCGTCGTAGCGCTGGCGCCAGCCCTGGTCGGGGTTGCCCATGATCTTGCGCTGCAGCTTGGTGAAGCCGTAGAGGACCGCCTCCGGCCGCGGCGGGCAGCCGGGGATGTGGAGGTCGATCGGCATGAACTTGTCGGCGCCCTGGACCACGGCGTAGTTGGAGAACATGCCGCCGCTGGAGGAGCAGGCGCCCATCGAGATCGCCCACTTCGGCTCCAGCATCTGGTCGTAGAGGCGGCGGACGACCGGCGCCATCTTGATCGAGACCCGGCCCGAGAGGATGATCATGTCGGCCTGGCGCGGCGAGGCCCGCAGCGCCTCGGCGCCGAAGCGGGCGAGGTCGTAGCGGGCGGTGACCAGCGAGATCGGCGCCTCGATCGCGCAGCAGGCGAGGCCGAAGGTGAGCGGGAAGCAGCGAGTTCGCCCGCGCCCAGCCGAGCATCTT
Source organism: uncultured Solirubrobacterales bacterium (assembly GCA_963782685.1). GTDB lineage: Bacteria > Actinomycetota > Thermoleophilia > Solirubrobacterales > 70-9 > VRUE01. The sequence continues at coordinate 382,895 of CAWAKV010000002.1, read as the reverse complement.
CTCGAAGTTGGTCATCACGACTTTTTCCTCGACGTAGCGCTCCAGCTCCTCGCCCTCGAGGTCGCCGCGCAGCATGTCGCGGGCGCGCAGCTGGCGGCTCGCGCATCGTCTGGCGCTCTACCTCCAATCCAGCGCCCCCTTCCGCCAGACGTAGACGAAGGCGACGAGCAGGAGGACGACGAAGATGATCAGCTCGCCGAGGACGAAGAGGCTGTCGGCGTCCTTGAGGATCACCCCGATCGGGTAGAGGAAGACGACCTCGATGTCGAAGAGGATGAAGAGCATCGCGATCAGGTAGAAGCTGACGCCGAAGCGCAGTCCGCGCGACGGCGCCGACCGGGATCCCCGACTCGTACGGCTCGCCCTGGCGGCGGCTCGCCGCGGTCGGCTTGCGCCGGTCGCTTCGGCCCGATCACGTGGTTGAGCATGACGAAGGCGGTGCCGACGCCGAGGCCGAGCAGGGCGAAGACGAGAATCGGGAGGTAGCTCTTCAGCATTGGGGGTGGTCGCGGCGGTCGCTCCGGCGGGCGCTCCCCGCGCCGTCACCGCCTGCACCCGCTGTTATACACCCACCTTGTGACAACTTGCTACATAGTGATTTTCCGCATCAGCAAGCCGAATCCCGACCCTTTCGGGCGGATTTAGGCCGATGGCCGAGGTGCACCTCGTCGTCGGCTGCGCGCTGATCGCCTTCAACCTCGCCGCCTTCGCCTTCGGCGGCATCGCCTGGCTGCGCAGCCGCCCCTCGATCCCCTTCTGGTACCTGCTGCGCGTCGCCCAGGTCGCCGTCTTCCTGCAGGCGCTGCTCGGCGGCCTGCTCGTCTTCACCGGCCACGAACCGGACGACGACCTCCACTACCTCTACGGGATCCTGCCCCTCGTCGTCTCCTTCCTCGCCGAGGGCGCCCGCGCCGGCGCCGCCGAGCGCGAGCTCGGCGACCTCGACTTCGAATCCCTCCCCGAGGCCGACCAGCAGAACGCTCGCCCTGGCGATCGTCCGCCGCGAGATGGGCATCATGGCCGTCAGCTGCGGCGTGATCCTCTTCCTCGGCCTGCGCGCCGCCGGCACCAGCGGCGCATTCTGAGTCGCGCCAGCGACGAACCTGCAGTTACCCGCCTATATGACGGGTAACTGCAGTCTCGATGGACATGCACAGCGTCGATTCCACTTGTGTCGCCAGGCTCGGCTACGACGAGGTGGCGGAAGAGGCCCACCGCGCCACCGGATAGGAGTCAGCCCAGCGGCCGGTACTCGCCCGCGTGGAAGACGAGCGGGTCGCCCTCGCTGGTCTCCAGGGCGGTCACCTCGCCGGTGACGATCACGTGGTCGCCGCCGGCGATCACGTCGCGCAGGTCGCAGGCGACGAAGGCGAGGGCGCCGTCGATCGCCGGGATGCCGTCGCGCTCGCTCCAGGCGACGCCCTCCCACTTGTCGGCCACCGGGGCCTTGGTGGCGAAGGCGCGGGCGATCTGCTCCTGGCCGGCGTGCAGGACGCTGATCCCGAAGCGGTTGGCCGCCTGCACCGCGAGCAGGGTGCGCGAGCCGCGGTCGAGGCAGGCGAGCATCAGCATCGGCTCGATCGAGAGCGAGCAGACCGCGTTGGCCGTCGCGCCGGCCGGCCCATCCGGTCCCGGAGCGGCGACCACGGTGACCCCGGTGGGCAGCATCCCCATCGCGGCGCGGAAGCTGGCGGGGTCGGGGCGGCATCGTCGGATCTCGGGTCGCGCAAGACAATATGATGCCCGCCGCGTGCGACCTGCACTTGCCATAGCGGCGGCCTCGTGGCCGCGCTCGCCCTCGCCGCCTGCGGCTTCGGCGAGGAGGGCATCTCGGTCTCCAAGGACGACCCCAACTACAACGGGGCCGTCCTCTTCGCCACGCACTGCTCCGGCTGCCACACGCTGAGCGCCGCCGGCACCCAGGGAACCGGCAACCGCAGCATCGCGTACGCAGGGTCCGAACCTCGACCAGCGAACCGAGACCTACGACGATGCCCTCTTCGCGATCCAGAACGGCGGCTTCTCCGGGGCGATCATGCCGCAGAACATCGTGGTCGGCGAGGAGGCCGAGGCGCTGGCCCGCTTCGTCGCCAAGTACGCGGGCAGCGAAGCCGAAGAATCGCCCCGCCCCGGCCAGCCCTCGCCCTAGCCGGAGCCCCGATGCTCGACCTGAAGCTGATCCGCTCCGACCCCGAGCGGGTCAAGGAGGCGCTTGCCCGGCGCGGCGCCGCCGAGGGGGTCGACGAGCTGCTGGCGCTCGACGCGCGCCGGCGCGAGCTGCTGCCGGAGATCGAGGGCGCCCAGGCCGAGCGCAAGACGCTCTCCAAGCAGATCGGCGAGGCGAAGCAGCGGGGCGAGGACGCGGAGGAGCTGATGGCGACCGTGCAGGGCCTGAAGGAGACGGATCGAGGCCGGCAAGGCCGAGCTGGAGAAGGTCGAGGCCGAGCTCGAGCGGGTCGCCGCGGCGCTGCCCAACCTGCCCGACCCCGACGCCCCGGACGGGATGACCGAGGAGGACGCCGTCGTCCTGCGCGAGGTGGGGGAGCGCCCGAGCTTCGACTTCGAGCCGCGCGACCACCTCGAGATCGGCACCGAGCTGGGCCTGATCGACATGGAGGCGGCGGCGCGGCTCTCGGGCTCTCGCTTCGCCTACCTGAAGGGCGACCTGGTCCTGCTCGAGCTGGCCCTGGTCCGCTTCGCGCTCGACCTGGTCCGCGGCGAGGGCCACGAGCCGGTGGTGCCGCCGGTCCTGGTCCGCGAAGAGGCGCTCTACGGAACCGGCTTCCTGCCCGGCGACCGCGACCAGATCTACGAGATCCCCAAGGACGAGCTCTTCCTCGTCGGCACCTCGGAGGTCGCCCTCGCCGGCCTGCACGCCGACCAGATCCTCGAGGCCGAGCGGCTGCCGCTGCGCTACGCCGGCTTCTCGTCCTGCTTCCGCCGCGAGGCCGGCGCCGCCGGCCGCGACACGCGCGGCATCTTCCGCGTCCACCAGTTCGACAAGGTCGAGATGTTCTCGTTCGTCGAGCCCTCCGAGTCGGCGGCCGAGCACGAGCGCCTGCTGGCGATCGAGGAGCGCATCCTCGCCGAGCTGGAGATCCCCTACCGGGTGGTCAACGTCGCCGTCGGCGACCTCGGCGCCCCGGCGGCGAAGAAGTACGACTGCGAGGCGTGGATCCCGAGCCAGGACCGCTACCGCGAGCTGACCTCCTGCTCGAACACGACCGACTATCCAGGCGCGCCGCCTCAATTGTCAGGTATCGGCCTGCCGATGACGAAGCGATTCAGGCGGTGCACACGCTGAACGGGACCGCCGTGGCCGTGGGACGGACGATGATCGCGCTGATTGAGAACCGCCAGGATCGGGAAGGCGGTTTCACGCTACCCAATATTCTGCATTCGTATGGCTCGCCTGAGAGGATCGCCCCGGTATGAGCACGCCTGTTCGTGACGCCAAGCGGGTCGTCCTCTGCGACGACCACGAGATCGTCCGCGACGCGATCAAATCGCGGATGGCCAACTCGAACGCGCTGCAGATCGTCGGCGAGGCCGCCAACGGGCGCGACGTCGTCGACGTGGTCAAGGAGCTCGAGCCCGACGTCCTGATCATCGACGTCGAGCTGCCCAAGCGCGACGGGATCGAGGCGACCAAGGAGGTGCTCAAGGTCCGGCCGCGGACCAAGGTGATCATCTTCACCGCGCACGCCCAGCCCGACCTGCTCGCCCTCGCCCTGCGGGCCGGCGCCTCCGGCTACGTGCTCAAGTCGGCGCCGGCCGAGGACATCGCCCGCGCGGTCAAAGCGGTCACCGGCGGCGGCACCTTCCTCGGCGGCGACTTCGCCGGCGGCAAGCCCTCCGAGGTGGAGAAACTGCTCGACCTCTCGCCGCGCGAGCGGCAGATCCTCGAGCTGCTCGCCGAGGGACTGCGGGTGAAAGAGATCGCCGAGCGCCTCGAGCTCAGCCCGGCGACCGTCCACACCCACGTGCGCAACGCGATCGCCAAGCTCGAGGTCGACACCCGCACCGAGGCGGTCGCGCTGGCCGTGCGCTTCAGCTACCTCGGCGCGGGTGGCGGCGTCAAGTAGATCAAGCGCCGCCTCCTCCGCTTCGCGTCCGGGGGCGGCTTACTCCTTCTCGAGGCTCAGCGCGCAGCCGTTGATGCAGTAGCGCTGGCCGGTCGGTCCGGCCCGTCGTCGAAGACGTGGCCGAGGTGGGCGTCGCAGTGCTTGCAGACGACCTCGGTGCGGCGCATCATCAGGCTGTTGTCGGGGCGCAGCTCGACGTGCTCGAGGTTGACCGGCTCGGTGAAGCTGGGCCAGCCGGTGCCCGAGTCGAACTTGGTGTCCGAGGAGAAGAGCTCGGTGCCGCAGCAGACGCAGCGGTACATGCCCTCGCCCTTCTCGTCCACGTAGGGGCCGGTGAAGGCGCGCTCGGTGCCGGCCTTGCGGGTCACCTCGTACTGCTCGGGCGTCAGCTGCTCGCGCCACTCCTCGTCTGACTTCTCGATCTTCTCCATCTCGCTCCTTTCTTCGTGTATCCAGAGTACGTGACGCGCCGCCGGGCGTCTACCGCGTGAGTGCCTATGTTCGCTTCGCTCACTATGTGTGTGCGGCTTCGCCGCGTGAAGCACTCGCCGGTGCGCCGCTTCGCGAGGCACTCCCGTGGCAGACCCCGGCGGCGCTTCGCTGAGCTTGATTCGTAGGATGCCCCGCCATGCCCGACGCCTTCTACGAGCCAGATGGCGATCGGCTTTCTTGCCACGGAGCTGACGCGGGGGCCCTGGGATCCAGGGGCGCAGCATGCGGGGCCGCCGTCGGCGTTGCTTGGGCGGGAGATCGAGCGAGTCGATGGGGCGGAGGGGTTTCAGGTGGCTCGGGTCACCTTCGAGATCTTGAAGTCGGTGCCGATCGGGCCGGTCGAGGTCGAGGCGGAGGTGGTGCGGCCGGGGCGGAGCGTGCAGATGGTCGAGGCTTCGCTGTCAGGCGAGGGCGGGGAGCTGATGAGGGCTCGGGCCTGGCTGATCCGGACCACCGAGATCGAGATTCCCGAGGATGTGGTCTCCACCCCCGCGCCGCCACCGGGGCCCGAGGAGGGGGGCGAGCCCGAGTTCTTCTCGACCGGGCAGTCGGTCGGCTACCACACGGCGATGGAGTGGCGGTCGGTCGGCGGCGGGTTCCTCGAGCCCGGGCCGGCGACGGTCTGGATGCGGATGGGCTGTCAGCTGGTGGCGGGCGAGGAGCCGACGTCCCCTGCAGCGCACCCTGGTCGCCGCCGACGTCGGCAACGGGATCAGCGCCGTGCTCGACTGGGGGCGCTTCCTCTTCATCAACGTCGACCTCAGCGTCCACCTGGAGCGGATGCCCGAGGGCGAGTGGGTCTGCGTCGACGCCGTCACCCTGCCGCAGCGCAGCGGGCTCGGCACCGCGGAGTCGGTCCTCTCCGACGAGCGCGGCCGCATCGGCCGCGCCGCCCAGGCGCTGCTGATCGCCGAACGCTGAGGGGACGTGCCGTCATTTAGGCACCATATGGGTGCTCAAGTGACGGCACGTTCTAAGCGCGCGCGGTGCTGACCCCCGCCTGACGGCTCGAGACCGCGAAGGCGATCGTCGCCATTGCCACCAGGGCGATGACGGCGGAGAAGAGGAAGGCGCCCTCGTAGTTCGTGAGCGCCGCGGCGATGCCGGCGAGAGGGGCGCCGAAGCCGATGCCCGCGTCGAAGAAGGCGGTGAAGGTGCCGAGCGCCGCGCCGCGCCGCGTCTCCGACACGCGGCCGACGACGATCAGCGAGAGCGACGGGTAGAGCAGCGAGAAGGCGGCGCCCATCGCCAGGGCGCCGGCGACGGCGACGCCAAGGCTGTGGGCGACGCCCATCGTCGCCAGGCCGACCGCCTCGACCGCCGCCGCCGCGATCGCCACCCGCACCGGGCCGACCCGGTCGGGCAGGTCGCCGCCGACGAGGCGGGTGAGGACGACCATCGTCGCGAAGACGCCGAAGACGACGGCCCCGTGTCCGACCCCGCGCTCGTCGAGGTGAAGGACGACGAAGGAGGCGACGGTCGCGTAGCCGAGCGAGGCGAGCGCGAGCGCGGCGCCGGGCCGCACCGCCTCGCGGGCGATCAGCGGATGGTGCTCGCCGTCGGCCGGCTTGGGGTGGAACGGGTCCGGCAGCCGCAGGGCGATCAGCGCGCCGATCAGCGGCACCGTTCCGGCGAAGAGCCAGACCAGCGTGTAGCCGGAGGCGTGCAGCGCAAGCTCGCCGAGCAGCGGACCGATGCTGAGGCCCGCCCAGACGGAGAGCCCGTAGAGGCCGATCACCCGCCCCCGCCGCTCGGGCGGCGCGATGTCGACGATCCAGGCCGAGCCGGCGGTGAAGACCGTCCCCTCGCCGGCGCCGAGCAGGAGGCGGGCGAAGATCAGCCCGGGTATCCCCAGCGGCAGCAGGTAGAGGAAGCCGGCGACGGCGACGAGGACCGAGCCGAGCAGGACGGTCGGCCTGCGGCCGCGGTGGTCGGCGAGGCGGCCGGCGACCGGGCGCAGCAGGAGTCCGGTGACCGCGTAGGAGCCGATGACGATGCCGACCGCGACGTTGCCGGCGTCGAGCGGCCCGTGCACGTAGCGCGGCAGGACCGGCAGCGTCGCGCCGACCGCGAGCAGGCCGGAGAAGGTGACGGCGAAGACGCCGGCGAAGGCGACGCCCGGCCGCGCCACCGGCGCGGTTCCGGCTGCCTCGTTCACAGCCGCGCCAGGGTGGCGAGGTCCTCGACCACGTGGTCGGGCGCTGGCTCCGCGGCCTCCGCCTGCTCGCGCGTGGTCGCCCCGCTCAGCACCAGGATCGTCTCCAGGCCGGCCCGCCGCCCTCCCTCGATGTCGGAGGTGACTCGGTCGCCGACCATCGCCACCCGCTCGGCGCCGGCGATCAGCTCGCGCGCCAGCTCGAACAGGTGCGGCTCCGGCTTGCCGCCGATCTCGGCCGTCGCCCCGCTCGCCGTCTCCACCGCGGCGAGCACGGCGCCCGTCCCCGGCCAGGCGCCGCCGGGCATCGGCAGGGTCGGGTCGCGGCTGGTCGCGAACAGCGCCGCGCCGCGCTGAAGGGCCAGGGTCGCGGTCAGCAGCTCGTCGTAATCGAAGCCGCGATGGCCGGAGACGAGCACCGCGTCCGCCTCGCGGCCGGCCTCGCCCTCGACCAGCGTCAGGCCGGCGGCGGCGGCGGTCTCGTGGAAGGCCGGGGCGCCGATCGCGAAGACGGAGCTACCGGCGCCGAGGCGTTCGGCGGCGAGCGTCGCGGTCGCTTCGCCCGCGGTGACGACCTGCTCGGCGCCGACCTCGATCCCCGCCTCGGCAAGCCGGCGCGCGTACTCGGACGCCGGCTTGCCCGGGTTGTTGGTGACGAAGACGATCTCCTTGCCGGCGTCGATCAGTGAGCGCAGCGCCTCGGCCGCTCCCGGCACCATCTCGCGCCCGATCCAGACCACGCCGTCGAGGTCGACCAGGAACCCGTCGAATTCATCCGCCAGCGCCATCCGGCGCAGGCTATTAGGTGATCGTTGCGCCGCGACCGCTTCGACCCCTCGGCCAATCGACTCGATACGGTGCCGGGCTGTGAGCTCCCCCGATGGGCAGGTCGTGATCGCCTCCGACGTCTCGCGCCGCTACGGCGAGGGCGAGGCCGCGGTGGACGCGCTGGTCGACGTCAGCGACCGGCTTCGAGCGCGGCCGCTTCACCGCGATCATGGGCCCCTCGGGCTCGGGCAAGTCGACCCTGATGCACATCCTCGCCGGGCTCGACAAGCCGACCGCCGGCACGGTGACGCTCGACGGCGAGGAGATCACCGGCCTCGACGACGCCGCGCTGACCAAGCTGCGCCGCGACAAGCTCGGCTTCGTCTTCCAGTTCTTCAACCTGCTGCCGGTCCTCACCGCCGAGGAGAACCTCGTCCTGCCGCTCTCGATCGCCGGCCGCAAGCCCGACGCCGAGTGGCTCGACCAGCTGGTTCGCACGGTCGGGCTCGAGGACCGCCGCACCCACCGTCCCTCGGAGCTCTCCGGTGGCCAGCAGCAGCGCGTCGCCGTCGCCCGTGCGCTCGTCTCCAAACCCGCCGTCGTCTTCGCCGACGAGCCGACCGGCAACCTCGACTCGAAGGCCAGCGCCGACGTGCTGCGCCTGCTGCGCCAGGCGGTCGACGAGTTCGACCAGACGGTGATCATGGTCACCCACGACCCCGACGCCGCCGCCCACGCCGACCGCCTGATCACCCTCCGCGACGGGCGCATCGTCCACGACGCCGCCCCCGGCTCGACCGACGAGGTGATCGAGCTGATGAAGACGATCGCTTAGCCGGCTGGGTGGCGAGTCTCGCCCTCAAGAGCCTCTGGGCGCGCGCATCCGCGCCCTGACGACGATCCTGGCGGTGGTGATCGGCGTCGCCTTCGTCGCCGGCACCTACATCCTCACCGACACCACCTTCGCCGCCTTCGACGAAATCTTCGAAGACTCGCTGGCGAAGACCGACGTCGTGATCACGGCGAAGGAGGAGGTGCGCCAGGAAACCGGCGAGATGCCGAGCTTCAGCGCCGCCGTGCTGCCGAAGGTCAAGCGAGTGCCCGGCGTGCGGGTGGCGGTCGGGCCAGATCTTCACCCCGGGCGCCTTCTTCGATGCCGAGAACGAGCAGATCGGCACCCAGTTCGCGCCGAAGTTCATCACCTCGGTCCTGCCGGACGAGCTCGAAACGCAGACCTACGTCGAGGGACGCCCGCCGCGCAACGCCAAGGAGGTCGCGCTCGACCAGAGCGCCGCCGAAGAGGCGGGGCTCGGGATCGGCGACACGCTCAAGCTCGCCTCGGTCGAACGCGTCGCCGCCTACCGCATCGTCGGCCTGACCAAGCTCGGCGAGGCCTCCTGGGGCGGCGCCAGCATCGCCGGGCTGATCCTGCCCGAGGCGCAGCGGATCACCGACAAGCGCGGCGAATTCGACCAGATCCTGATCGCCGCCGACGAGGGCGTCTCCGAAGAGACGCTGAAGCGCCGCGTCCAGCGGATCGCTTCGCCCGTCGCTGCTGGTCGAGACCGCCGAGGAAAACGCCGAACGCAACTCCGACCAGATCCACGAAGACCTCGGCTTCCTGCGCATCGCCCTGCTCGTCTTCGCCTTCGTCGCCCTCTTCGTCGGCGCCTTCCTGATCTTCAACACCTTCTCGATCACCGTCGCCCAGCGGATCAGGGAGTTCGGCATGCTGCGCACGCTCGGCGCCGGCCGCGGTCAGATCCTCGGCTCGGTCGTGGTCGAGGCGCTGGCGATCGGCGTGCTCGGCGCCCTGCTCGGCCTCGCCGGCGGCTACGCGATCGCGGTCGGCCTCAACGCGCTCTTCGTCGCGATCGGGATCGACCTGCCGACCACCGCGCTGGTGACCAAGACGCGGACGATCGTCGTCTCGCTGCTGATCGGGATCGGCGTCACCCTGGTCTCCTCCTTCGTCCCGGCGCTGCGCGCGACCCGGGTGCCGCCGATCGCCGCCCTGCTGGCGCTCGAGCTGCCGCAGAGCCGCCGCCGCGGCGTCGTCGTCGCGGCGCTGGCGGTCCTGCTCGGCCTCGCGGGGCTGGCGATGGTCCTGATCGGGCTCTTCGGCAGCGCCAGCGGCGGCGGGGCTGCCGGCCTGATCGGCGGCGGCGCGGTCGCCGTCCTGCTCGGCGTCTCCCTCTTCAGCCCGCGCCTCGTGCGCCCGCTCGCCTCGTTCGTCGGGCGGCCGCTGGAGCGGCTGCGCCGCCTCACCGGCCGCCTCGCCCGCGAGAACACCCAGCGCAACCCGGCCCGCACCGCGGTCACCGCGGCGGCGCTGATGATCGGCCTCGCCGTCGTCGCCTTCGTCACCGTCTTCGCCGCCGGGATCAAGAGCTCGATCGCCACCGCCGTCGACGAGAGCTTCCAGGGCGAGCTGGTGCTGCAGAACTCCGACGGCTTCTCGCCGATCTCGCCGCGCGCTGCCGACGCGGCCCGCCAGGTGCCGGGCGTCGAGCTGGTCTCGACCGTGCGCGCCGCGCAGGCGAAGCTGCTCGACGGCGGCGGCAAAGAGCGGGTCTCGGCGCTCGCCCGCGATGCCGCCGCGGTGCTCGACGATCGACTGGATCGAGGGTGGGCCGGCAGACGCTGCGCAGGCTGCACCGACGACGAGGTGATCGTCGACAAGTCCCTCGCCTCCGACAACGGGCTCGAGCGTCGGCGACCAGGTCGGCTTCCTCACCCAGATCGGAGCGCGGCCACAGCTCACGGTCGTCGGCGAGTTCGAAGACAAGGCCGAACTGTTCGGCGGCGCGATCGTCACCCAGGGCTGATGGCGAGCGCCTTCGACCAGCGCGACGACGTCATCGACTTCGTCAAGCTGGCGCCGGGCGTCGGATGCGGAAGCGGTGCAGGCGCCGCTTGGTGAAGGTGATGGACCGCGAGTTCCCGGTGGTCGAGGTGCGCAACCAGCAGGAACTGAAGGAAAACCAGGAAGAACAGATCAACCAGCTGCTCGGCCTGATCTACGCGCTGCTGGCGCTGGCCGTGATCGTCTCCCTCTTCGGCATCGCCAACACGCTGGCGCTCTCGATCCACGAGCGCACGCGCGAGCTGGGCATGCTGCGGGCGATCGGCATGTCGCGCCGCCAGGTGCGGACGATGATCCGCTACGAGGCGGTGATCACGGCGCTGATCGGGGCCCTGCTGGGGATGGTGATCGGGGTGATCTTCGCCGCCCTGATCGCGCAGCCGCTGAAGGACGAAGGCTTCGCCCTCTCCTATCCGGTCGGCCAGCTGATCGTCATGCTGATCTTCGCCGCCTTCGCCGGCGTCCTGGCGGCGATCCCACCCGCCCGGCGCGCCTCACGCCTGAACGTGCTGGACTCGCTCCAGTACGAGTAGCGCGCTCAGCCCCGGTGCAGCCGGTGTGGCCCGGCCTCCTGGGGGGTATCTACGACAGGCTGCTGTGCAGGGCACCGGCCAGATCGAGCATCGCCGCTCGAGCGGTGGGGCTGACCTCGGTCATGTTGGCGAAGCCGTGGATCAGGCCGGGGTGGCGCCGTAGCGTCACCTCGACCCCCGCCTCCCGCATTCGGGCCGCATAGGCCTCGCCCTCGTCACGCAGGGGATCGAAGCCGGCGGTGGTGACGTAGGCGGGCGGCAGGCCAGAGAGCTCGTCGGCGCGCAGCATCGAGACGCGTGGGTCGGCATGGTCGGTGCCAGGAGGCAGGTAATGGCGCTCGAACCAGTCCATGTCGGCCTTCGTCAGCAGGAATCCCCTGGCGAACTCGTCGCGCGAGCTCTGGCCGCCGACGGCGTCGGTGACGGGATAGATCAGCGCCTGCATCGCCGGCGCCGGGCCCTCGCCGTCGCGGCTCAGCAGGCTGACCGCGGCTGCGAGGTTGCCGCCGGCGCTGTCGCCGGCCACGGCGATGCGGCCGGGATCCACCCCCAGCCGGGTGTTGCCGACCGCCGCCCAGCGGAAGGCGGCGAGTGCGTCCTCGACTGCGGCGGGGAAGGGATGCTCGGGCGCCAGGCGGTACTCGACCGAGAGCACTGTTGCGGGGACCTCGAGGGCGAGGAAGCGGCAGACGCTGTCGCAGGTATCGAGGTCGCCGATCGTCCAGCCGCCGCCGTGGAAGTAGACGATCAGCGGCCGCTCCTCGAGCCCCAGGCCCGGGGGCTCGTAGAACCGCGCTGGAATCGTCCCCGCCGGGCCGGGGATCACCAGGTCGTTGACGATGAGCTCAGAGTGCTTCGTGCCCGCGGCGGCGGCGGCGCTGGCGCGGATCCTCGCGCGCGCCGCGGCCGGCGTGAGCTTGCCGTTGGCCGAGGCCGACTCGTCCCGGGCGAGGCTCGCCAGCCGCACCAGCGCCTGCATCTCCGGCGCCAGGACCTGACCGTCGACCTGCGCCGGCCTGCCGAAGAGCACCCGCTGCAGCCGTGGCGGCATGCCGCAGACGAGGCGCAGGATCCGGTGCTCGATGCGCGGCGGCAGCCGAGGTGGGGCCAAGACGGGGCGGCAGCCTATACCGTGAAAGCGCGATGGAGGCAACGACGACGACAACCCCACGGGTGGCCACCCGGCGGGCCGAGCGACGCCTTCCCCCCGGCCCGTCGCTGCCGATGCCCGTACAGACGGCGATCTGGTCGCGGCAGGCGCGGCGCATGCTCTACGCCTGCCAGGACCGCTACGGCGACATGTTCACGATCCGCCTCGCCTACGAAGGGACCTGGGTCATGCTGGCCGACCCGGACGCGGTCAAGCAGGTCTTCACCGGCGACCCCAAGGTCTTCCACGCCGGCGAGGGCAATCAGATCCTCGGCACCGTGCTGGGAGAGAACTCGATCCTCGTCCTCGACGAGAAGCCGCACATGAGCCAGCGCAAGCTGCTGCTGCCGCCCTTCCACGGCGAGCGCATGCAGGCCTACGGCGAGACGATGGCGGAGATCGCCGCCGCCGAGATCGGCGAGCTGGCCGACGGGCGACTCCATACGAGCTGCGGCCGCGGATGCAGGCGCTGACCCTGGACATCATCCTGCGCACGGTCTTCGGTGTCCGCAAGGGGCGAGGCCGGCAAGCTTGCCGAGCTGCGCGAGGCGCTGCGCGAGTTCCTCGACCTGACGACCAATCCTCGCTCTGCTGCTGCCGGTCCTCCTGATCGGCCCCGACCGGGTTCGCCGCATCTCGGCCTTCCGCCGCCGCATCGAGCGTGTCGACGAGCTGATCTACCGCGAGATCGCCGCGCGGCGCGCGCGCCGATGACCTGGAGGAGCGCGACGACATCCTCTCGTTGCTGGTCGGCGCCAGGCACGAGGACGGCAGCCCGATGAGCGACGAGGAGATGCGCGACGAGCTGCTCACCCTGCTCGTCGCCGGCCACGAGACGACCGCGACCTCGCTCTCCTGGGCGGTCGAGCGACTCTGCCGCCACCCGCAGAAGCTCGACCGCCTGAGCGAGGAGGTCGAGGCCGGATCGGACGAGTACCTGACCGCGACGATCCAGGAGACGCTGCGCCTGCGCCCGGTGATCTCGATCGTCCTGCGCCGCCTCACCGAGCCGGTCGAGATCGGTGGCTACGAGCTGCCCGCCGGCGTCTCGGTTGCGCCCTCCATCTACCTCGTCCACCGCAACCCCGAGATCTATCCGGACCCGCTGGCCTTCAAGCCCGAGCGCTTCCTCGAGACCCCGCCCGGCACCTACACCTGGATCCCCTTCGGCGGCGGCGTCCGCCGCTGCCTCGGCGCGTCCTTCGCCCAGTTCGAGATGGCCGTCGTCCTGAGCGAGCTGGTGCGGCGCCACGAGATCCGACCCGCCAAGCCGAAGCCCGAGCGAGTCTTCCGCCGCGCGATCACCGAGACCCCGCGCCACAACGCGCGGGTCGTCCTCAGCTGATCAACCGCAGCCGGTGTTGTTGCCGCAGCTGAGCACGTGTAGCAGGAGCCCGTGCGCTGCATCATGCCGCCGCACTGCTCGCAGGCGGGGCCGAGGTCGAGGCCGGACATCTTGGCCGGGACGACCGGGGGGGTTTCGGTGAAGGCCGCTGCGGCGGGGACCGACTCGCCGCCGCTCGCCTTTGCCTTCTCGGCGCCGTTGCCGGGATTGGAGTGGCCGTTGCCGCCGTTGCCGGACCGGCGGTGTCGGTGGCGATGCCCGAGTCCCGAGCTGGGTCGTCTCGGCGTCCTTCTTGGCCCGCACCTCCTGGGTCAGGATGCCGAGTTCCTCGAGCGTGTCGGTGTCCTCGATGAAGCGGCTCGCCAGCCAGCGCATGATGTAGTCGGGCATCGATTTGGCGAAGGGGATCTCCGGGTTGCCGCGTGATCCCCTCCGGCTCGAAGCGCATGTAGCTGAACTTGCGCACGAAGTCGTCGAGCGGCACGCCGTACTGGAGGCCGAGCGAGATCGCCGTGGCGAAGGCGTTCAGCAGCCCGCGCATCGTCGAGCCCTCCTTGCCGATGTCGGTGAGGAAGATCTCGCCGACCGTGCCGTCCTCGTACTTGCCGGCGGTGATGTAGCCCTCGTGGCCGGCGATCGAGAACTTGTGGGTGATCGACTCGCGCTCGCGCGGCATCCGCTTGCGCTCCGGCGGCAGCCGGCGACCGCCGCCTCGGCCTCCTTCTCCTCCTGCGCGTCGGTGCGCAGCGCCTGCGCCGTCTTCGAGCCGTCGCGGTAGATCGCCAGCGCCTTGAGCCCGCCCTTCCAGCCGCGCGTGTAGGCGTCGGCGATGTCGTCGACCGTGGCGCTCTGCGGCAGGTTGACCGTCTTCGAGATCGCGCCGGAGATGAACGGCTGGGTCGCCGCCATCATGTCGATGTGGCCGGTGTGGGAGATCGCCCGCTCGCCGACCGCGACGTCGAAGATCGGCAGGTGCTCGTCCTTGAGGCCCGGCGCGCCGACGATCGTCGCCTTCTCGGCGATGTAGGCGTCGATCTGGTCGACCTCGGCGTCTGAGTAGCCGAGCGTGCGCAGCGCCAGCGGCACCGAGCGATTGACGATCGTCATCTGGCCGCCGCCGACCAGCTCCTTGAACTTGACCAGGGAGAAGTCGGGCTCGATCCCGGTCGTGTCGCAGTCCATCAGGAAGCTGATCGTCCCGGTCGGCGCCAGCACCGTCGCCTGCGCGTTGCGGTAGCCGTGCTCCTCGCCCAGCTCGACCGCCTCGTCCCAGGCCCGTTGCGCCGCCTCGAGCAGCTCGCCCTTGATCCCGGTCGGGTCGACGTCGTAGGCGGCGTCGCGGTGCATCCGCATCACCCCGTTGTGGGCCTCGCGGTTGCGCTCGTACTCGTCGTAGGGCCCGGTCGCTCCGGCGGCGATCGTCGCCGACTGGCGGTAGGCGCGGCCGGTCATCAGCGCCGTGATCGCGGCGGCGACGTTGCGGCCCTCCGTCGGAGTCGTAGGGCAGGCCGTCGGACATCAGCAGCGCGCCGAGGTTGGCGTAGCCGAGGCCGAGCTGGCGGAAGGCGTTGGCGTTCTCGCCGATCTGCTCGGTCGGGTAGCTGGAGAAGCCGACGACGATCTCCTGCGCGAGGAAGACGATGTCGACCGCGTGCTCGAAGTCCTCGACGTCGAAGCTGCCGTCCTCGCGGCGGAATTTCATCAGGTTGAGCGAGGCCAGGTTGCAGGCCGAATCGTCGACGTGCATGTACTCGCTGCACGGGTTGGAGGCGTTGATCCGGCCCGACTCCGGGCTGGTGTGCCAGCGGTTGATGATCGTGTCGTACTGGACGCCGGGATCGGCGCAGCGCCAGGCGGCGTCGGCGATCTGGTTCATCAGCTCGCGCGCCGGCAGCGTCTTCGTCGCCTCCCCGGTCGTGCGGGCGATCAGGTCCCAGTCCTCGCCGGCCTCGACCGCCTCCATGAACTCGTCGGTGACCCGCACCGAGTTGTTGGCGTTCTGGTACTGGATCGAGGTGAAGCCCTCGCCGTCGATCGACATGTCGAAGCCGGCGTCGCGCAGCGCCCCCGCCTTCTCCTCCTCTTTGGCCTTGCACCAGATGAAGTGCTCGACGTCGGGGTGGTCGACGTCGAGGACGACCATCTTCGCCGCCCGCCGCGTCTTGCCGCCCGACTTGATCGTCCCCGCCCAGGCGTCGGCGCCGCGCATGAAGCTGACCGGGCCGGAGGCGAGCCCGCCCTTGGAGAGCGGCTCGACCGAGCCGCGGATGTTGGAGAGATTGATCCCCGAGCCGGAGCCGCCGCGGAAGATCATTCCCTCCTTGGTGTTCCAGTCGAGAATCGACTCCATCGAGTCGTCGACGCTGAGGATGAAGCAGGCCGAGCACTGCGGCCGCTCCTCGAAGCCGACGTTGAACCAGACCGGCGAGTTGAAGGCCGCCTTCTGGTTGAGCAGGATCGAGGTCAGCTCCGCCTCGAAGGCCTCGGCGTCCTCGTCGGAGGCGAAGTAGCCCCCCTCGCGCCCCCAGCCCGAGATCGTCCCCGCGACGCGGCCGATCATCTGTTTGACCGAGCTCTCGCGCTTGCTCGCTCCCCATCTGCCCGCGGAAGTACTTCTGGGCGACGATGTTGGTCGCGTTCTGGCTCCAGCTCTTGGGGAACTCGACCCCGCGCTGCTCGAAGGCCGGGGCGGCCGGATCGCCGATCACCGCATCGCGCGTCTCCCACTCGATCTCATCGAAGGGATGCGTCCCGGGGGAGGAGAAACGGCGCTCGATCGACAGTCCTTTGAGACCGTTTTTCGGGGTGCTGGTGGCGGTCTGGGACATCGAACTTCTCCTCTCGGGGCGGCTTTTAGGGGGAGCTGCCCAGGATCGTCGACGAGTCGGACAGACTTTGCGGCAGCTGACTCCGCAAACGCCGTGAATTCGTGACCTTTTCCCCTCTATGGTGTCAAGACGATGGTGCGGGCAAGGGCCACCGAGAAAGCGGAATCTGCAAAGGAAGTTGCATCCGAGGCGATCGCCGCGGTCAAGCCGAAGCTGCGCGGCGTCTCGCACGAGTGGGCCTTCTTCGTCTCGCTCTTCCTCGGCGCGGCGCTGATCGTCGCCGCGAAGACGCCAGAGGCGACGCTCGCCGTCGCGATCTACGCGGTCAGCCTCTCCGCCCTGCTCGGCACCAGCGCCCTCTACCACCGGGTGAACTGGAAGCGGCCCGACATGCGCCGCTGGATGCGCCGCCTCGACCACTCGATGATCTTCTTCCTCATCGCCGGCACCTATACGCCCTTCGCCCTGCTGGTGCTGGACGGCCCCCTGGCCGACGCGATCCTCGCCGTGGTCTGGGTCGGGGCGCTGATCGGCGCGATCGTCGAGATGGTCTGGATCGAGCACCCCAAATGGGTCGCTGCCCTCGTCTACATGTCGCTGGGCTGGGTCGCCGTGGTCGCCTTCCCCGGCATGTGGCAGGAGATGGGCGTCGGCGGAACGCTCCTCGTCGCCGTCGGCGGCCTCCTCTACACCGTCGGCGCCGTCGTCTACGCCACCCAGCGCCCCAACCCCAACCCAAGAGTCTTCGGCTACCACGAGGTCTTCCACGCCCTGGTCATCCTCGCCGCCGCCGCCCACTTCGCGGCTGTGGCTTTCTTCGCTCTCCCCGCTGCCTGATGGGGAGGGGAGAGGGCCGGGCATCCTCCTGCGGAAACCCGCATAGAGGCGCCTCTCCGGGTTCAGAGCGGGGAGGGCTCCATGTTTCCTCCGGGGGATACCCGGCCCTCTCCCTTGGCGCTAGGCCGCGACTAGCTCGGACTCAACAGCTGCAACGAGCTCGGCCAGGATCCCCTCCAGTCGCTCAGCTTGCTCGGGCTCTAACTCCAGCTTGTTGCCGTGGTGGAGCTTGGCTGCGTGGCTGATTGGCAGTTCGGCCTCCAGGACTCGGCCGCCCAGCGCGCCGAGGACCTTGCGCAGCTCGGCCTGCGCCCAGACGGCGCCGAACATGCCGGTCGAGGCACCGATCGTCGCTGCGGGCTTGCCGTTGAGGGCGCTCTGCCCGGCTGGCCGGGAGGCCCAATCGAGTGCGTTCTTGAGCTGTCCCGGGATCGAGTGGTTGTACTCCGGCGTCGCGATGAGTACCGCATCTGCGTTGAGGATCGCCTCGCGCAGATCGCGCACCGGATCCGGCACGCCGAGTGCTTCCACGTCCTCGTCGTAGGGCGGGATCTCGCCCAGCCGCTCGAACGGGATGAGCTCGACCCCGGCGGGCAGCCGCTCCGCGGCCGCCCGCAGCAGGGCGCTGTTGTGCGACTCATGACGCAGGCTGCCCGAGATGCCGAGCACCCTCATGGCTACTCGGCCTCCTCGACCAGCTCCAGCTCGACCGCGATCGCCACCTGGTAGTCGAGCACCTCGCCGCCGCTCGGCAGCTCGGCCTGCCAGTCGAGCCCGAAGTTGCGCCGGTCGACGGTCGCCTCGAGCGAGATACCGACGCGGGCCTGGCCGGCGAGGTCGGCACCCAGCCGCACGAAACGGCCGTCTGCCTCGACCTCTCGCTTCTCGCCGCGGATCTCGAGCTCGCCGCGGATCGTCGCGGAGCCATCCTCGGCCACCTCTAGCGCCCTCGACTCGAAGCGCAGCTGGGGATAGCGCTCAGCGTCGAAGAAATCGGGGGAGAGGAGATGGCCCTTCAACTGCGGCTCCTCGATCCGAATGCTGGCTACGTCGACCGTCCCTACCAGCCGCGGGCTCTCGGCGCCGTGCAGCCTCGCCTCGTAGCGGTCGAAGCCGCTGCGGAAAGTCGAAACGCCGTTGTGGACGACGGCGAAGCCGATCGAAGAATGGACCGGATCGACGACGTAGGTGCCGGCCGGGATCTGCTGTCGGATCGTCTGCGTGCTCATCTCGAATGCCTCCTGAGTCGTTGCCTAATAAACCTTTGACTTGGAAACAATCGTAAACAGAAGTAGTTAGCTTGTCAACTATTGACTAGGCAATATTTATCTGGGACCATGGCGTTATGAGCGAGCAAGCCACCGCGACGAGCCAAGCAGCGTCAGATGGGGCGCTGCTGGCGGCGGCCCCCGCGCGCACTCCCCACGGCGAGGCCTGGGGAGCGCTCACCCGCACCCACGCGGCGATCGTCGGGCGCCTGCAGGAAGCCCTGGCCGCCTCCGACTTCCCGCCGCTGCCCTGGTACGAGGTGCTGGCCACCGTCGCCGACGCCCCGGAGCAGCGGATGAAGATGGGGGAGCTGGCCGAGGCGATGGTGATCACCCGCGGCGGCCTGACCAAGCTGGTCGACCGCCTGATCAAGGCCGGGTTGATGGAGCGGACCTTCTGCGAGACGGACCGCCGAGTCAGCTACGCAACCCTGCTTCCCGCCGGTCAAGCCCTACTGGAAGAGATGCGGCCCGTCGTGATCGCCGAGCTGAAGGTCGCCTTCGCCGCCAACCTCAGCGACGGCGAGGCAGACGAGCTGCGCGGAATGCTCGAGCGCGTGCGCTCCTCAGCCTGCGGCGCGAGCTGACTCAGGCCAGCGCTGCGGCCGCGCGCTCTTTCGCCGCCTCGATCAGCGCCAGCACCTGGGCCGCCTCGCCGGCGCGCAGCAGCTCCACCGGATCGGGGTCGCCGTTGACGATCCCCTCGAAGAACTCCTTGCGGTCCTGGTAGGTGGGCAGCGTCCCCTTCGCCCAGCCGCGGGCGTCGTTGAGGATCACCGCCAGGCGGGCGTACTCCTCGCCGAACAGCTCGGAGACCTCGCGCTTCATCCGCTTGGCCAGGGCAGGGGAGGCGCCGGCGGTCGAGATCGCGATCGCCAGCGGCCCGCTGCGGACGATCGCCGGCAGGATGAAGTTGCAGAGCGGCGGCACGTCGACGACGTTGACCAGCATCGCCCGCTTCTCGGCGTCGTCGAAGACGCCGATGTTGACCTCGCTGTCGTCGGTCGCGGCGATCACCATGAAGGCGCCCTCGAGGTCGGCGGCGCCGGCGTAGGCGCGCTTCTCCCAGGCGATCGAGCCCTCCGCCGCCAGCGACTCCAGCTCTGGATGGGCGACCGGCGCGATCAGGGTCACGTCGGCGTCGCAGGCGAGCAGGCCCTCGACCTTCTCCAGGCCGATGTCGCCGCCGCCGACCACCAGGCAGCGCCTCCCCTTCAGCTTCAGGCAGGCGATGTAGAAGGGAGTCTCGAGCATGTCGCGCACGCACGACTGGTCGCAGATTCCCTTGCGGAGCTGGCAGACGCACTCCTTGCCGGCATAGGCCTGGGCGGGCATGTGCCAAAGACTAGTGATCGCCTTCCGGTGCGCTTTATGTCCCTTATAGGTGCATAAGGCACACCGGAAGCCCCATCAGACTGCGTCGAGCGTCTGCCGGAGGCCATCGGCGAGGCTGGTCTCGGCGCGCCAGCCCAGCTCCCGTTCCGCCCGCCCGGCGTCGAGGGCGATCCGCTGCACCTCGCCGGCGCGGGGCGGTGCGAACTCGGGCTCGAACTTCCCGGCGCCGTCGATCTCGGCGAGCTGGGATGCCAGCTCCAGCACGTCGGTCTCGATCCCGGCGCCGATGTTGATCGGCCCGCTCGCCTCGGACGCCGCGGCGGCGAGGGCGGCGGCCACCACGTCTCCCACATATATGTAGTCGCGGGTCTGCTTGCCGTCGCCGTACACGGTCGGTCGCTCCCCCGCCCGCAGCCGGCCGCAGAAGATCGCGATCACGCCGGCCTCGCCGAGCGGATCCTGGCGCGGGCCGTAGACGTTGCCCAGCCGCAGGCTCACGCCGGAGAGGCCGTAGAGCCGTTCGTACAGCGCCAGGTAGCCCTCGGCGGCGAACTTGCTCTGGCCGTAGGGGGAGAGCGGTTCGATCGGGGCGCCCTCGCCGAGCGGCAGATCCTTGCCGGCGCCCTCGCCGTAGATCGCGCCGCCGGTGGAGACGAAGACGATCCGCGGCGACCCCGCCGCCCGCATCGCCTCCAGCAGGTTGGCGGTGCCGCCGACGTTGACTGCGGCGTCGAAGGCGGGGTCGGCCATCGAGCGGCGGACGTCGATCTGGGCCGCTAGGTGGAAGACGATCTCCGGCCTTGCCGCGGCGACCCGCTCGCCGAGGGCCGCTGCCTCGCGGATGTCGAGCTCGGCCAGCTCGGCTCCTGCGGCTAGCGCCCCGTCGAGGTTCTCGCGCCGCCCGGTCGAGAGATCGTCGACCACGGTCACCGCATCGCCGCGCGCGAGCAGCGCGTCGACCAGGTTCGACCCGATGAACCCCGCTCCGCCGGTGACGAGTGCCCTCATCGCGCGCCGATCCTAGAAGGATCGGCGGCAGGTCGCCCGCCGACGTCGCCTAACGCCCCTGCTACCCTCGCCGCCCCATGAGGCTGATAGTCACCGAGAAGAACAACAGCGCGAAGAAGATCGCCGACATCCTTGGCCGCAACGAGGCGAAGGCGGACAAAACCTACAAAGTCCCCTTCTACACCTGGACTGACGAGAACGGCGAGGAGCAGATGACGATCGGGCTCAAGGGCCACGTCCTCGGTCCCGCCTTTCCGGAGGGCTACTCGAACTGGCAGAAGACCGACCTGCACGACCTGATCGACGCCAAGCTGATCAAGGAACCGACCGACAAAAACGTCGTCAAAGCGATCCGCAAAATGGCCAAGGGTGCGGATGAGCTGGTGATCGCGACCGACTTCGACCGCGAGGGCGAGCTGATTGGCCTCGAGGCACTCGAGGAGATGCTCGACGCCAACCCGAAGCTCGGCTCGCGCGAGGAAGCCGATGCCGGCAGCCTGCGGATCAAGCGCGCCCGCTACTCGGCGCTGACCAAGGAAGAGATCGAGCGTGCCTTCAACGAGCTCGACGAACTCTCCTACCCGCTGGCCAACGCCGGCGCCGCCCGCCAGGACATCGACCTACTCTGGGGCGCGACGCTGACGCGAGCCGTCTCGCTCGCCACCCGCCGCTTCGGTTCCAACTTCCTCTCGGTTGGCCGCGTGCAGAGCCCCACCCTGGGGCTGATCGTCGAGCGCGAGATGGAGCGCCGCGCCCACGTCCCCAAACCGTTCTGGGAACTGTTCGCGAAGTTCCAGCACCCCGACGGCAGCTTCGAGGCCCACCACGCGACCGACAAATTCTGGGAGAAGGCCGAGGCCGACAGGGCGCTCGCCGGCACCGCCAGCCCGGGCACGGTCAAGTCGGTCACCGCGCGCAAGAACACGCGCAGGCCGCCGACGCCGCTCAACACGACCGCCTTCACCACCGACGCCTCCAGCCGCCTCGGCATCACCCCCGCCAGCGCGATGCGGATCGCCGAGGACCTCTACATGGACGGCTTCATCTCCTACCCGCGCACCGACAACACCGTCTACCCGCCCTCGCTGCCGGTGCGCGAGCTGGTCACCTCGCTGGTTCGGGTGAAGGAGTTCTCCGCCGCCGCAGGTCTGCTCGACCAGCCCGAGCTGAAAGCGACGCGGGGCAAAAAAGAGACCACCGACCACCCGCCGATCTACCCGACCCAGGCGATCCACCCCGGTGCCCTGGATGGTTCCAAGAAGCGCGTCTACGAGCTGATCGTGCGCCGCTTCCTCGCCACCTTCAGTCCGCCGATGATCACCGAGTCCACCCGCGCCGACATCGAGGCCGGCTCGGAGACCTACTTCGTCCGCGGCTCGGTCGTCGTCGATCCCGGTTACGCCGCGATCTACACCTACGCCCGCTCCTCCGACGAGGAGATCCCGGCGCTGGTGGAGGGGCAGACGCTGACTCTCGACGGCGAGCCCTGGCTGCTCGACAAGGAGACCCAGCCGCCCTCGCGGATCTCGCAGGGCAAGCTGATCGAGATGATGGAGGAGCGCGGGCTGGGGACCAAAGCGACTCGCGCCGACATCATCCAGAAGCTCTACGACCGCGGCTACGTCTACAGCAATCCGCCGATCCCCTCGGAGACCGGCGTGGCGATGTACGACGCCTTCAAGAAGTACGTGCCGCGGATGGCGACGCACGAGATGACCGCCCAGCTCGAGGAGGAGATGGACCGCATCGCCGGCGGCCAGATGACCAAGGGCGAAGTCGTCGGCGACAGCCGCAACCTGCTGCACAAGACCTGGACCGAAATCGATGGCAGCCGCGAGGACCTGGCCAAGGTCGTCTGGAAAGGGATGGACGAAGACCGCATCCTCGGCCCCTGCAAGGTCTGCGAGGAAGCCGGGCGGACGAAGGAGGACGGCTCGCCCAACATGCTGCGCATCATCCGGGCGAAAAAATCGGGCAAACGCTTCGTCGGCTGCAGCGGCTGGACTGCCGACGACCCCGAGTCCTGCGACCAGACCTTCCCCCTGCCGCAGCGCGGCGACGTCTTCCGGCTGGAGGATCGCTGCTCGGTCTGCGAGCAGACGCCGCGGCTCAAAGTCGTCCCCTTCCGCGGGCGTTCCTGGAACCTCTGCCTCAACGACGACTGCGAGTCGATGCAGGAGATGAAGAAACGCCGCGCCGAGCGCGAAGCGGCCAAAGCGTCGAAGAAGGCGATGGAAGAGAAACCGCCGCCTGAGGGCGGGAACGGCAAAGCCGCCAAGAAGGCGAGCAAGGCCGACACCGCCACTCGCGGCCGCAAACGAGCCAAAGCGGCGAGCAAAGGCTGAGGCTGTAGGCCTTGTTCGTCTCCCTGGAGGGCGTCGACGGCTCCGGGAAGAGCACCCAGGCGGGCCTGCTTGCCGCGGCGCTCGGGCCGGAGACGCTGCAGATCCGCGAGCCCGGCGGGACCGACGCGGCGGAGCGGATCCGCGGGCTGCTCGCCGATCCGGGCATGGAGCTGGATCCGTTCGCCGAGCTGCTCCTCTTCCTCGCGGCGCGGGCAGATCTCACCGCTCAGGTGATCCGCCCGGCGCTGGAGGCCGGCCGCGATGTCGTCTCCGACCGCTTCGCCGACTCCAGCGTCGCCTACCAGGGCGCGGCACGCGGGCTGGGCGTCGGCGAGGTGATCTCGCTCACCGACACCGCCACCGACGGCCTCTGGCCCGACCTGACGCTGCTGCTGCGGCTCGACCCCGAGGTGGGGCTGGGGCGCGCCGGCGGTGACGACCGCTTCGAGGCCGAGGGGCTCGAGCTCCAACGTGCCGTCGCCGAGGCATACGACGAGATCGCCCAGATCGCCTCGGACCGGGTGGTCGTGATCGACGCCGAGGGGTCAGTGGAGGAGGTTCACGCGCGGGTGATGGAGGCGGTCAAATCACGCTAGTGACGATGCGTGTTGGCCCGCGGGAGAAGCGCATTGGATGAAGCATTGTGTGCCCTATAGACCCCCAAATCCTTCAACAGGCGACCGAGCACCAGCCACGCGCGAAGCTTGCTTTGACAGCGGCGCTGGAGGCGGGACCCTCGCACGCCTATCTCTTCCGCGGGTCGCGGGGGGCTGGCAAGCGGACGGCGGCACGGGGGTTTGCGGCGGAGATCCTCGCGGCGGCGGCTGACGATCCCGACGACGCGCGGCGACGGGCGCTGCTCGATCCCTCGCCCCATCCGGACCTCGTCTGGCTGGCGCCGAAGGGAGCCCAGCACATGGTCGAGGAGGTGCGCGAGCGGGTGATCCGGGCAGCGGCCTACCGGCCGTATGAGGGTGGCAAGCGGGTCTTCGTGATCGAGGCGGCGGAGGCGATGCGCGACGAGAGCCAGAACGCGCTGCTGAAGACGCTGGAGGAGCCGCCCGAGTTCGTCCACCTGATCCTGCTCACGTCCGAGCCCTCAGCTCTCCTGGAGACGGTTGCCTCCCGCTGTCAGCCGGTCGACTTCGCACCCCTGCCCACCGAGGCGGTTGAAGCCGTCCTGCAGGGCGAGCCGGGCGAGGTGGCCGCCGCCGCGCGGCTCTCGGCAGGCGACCTCGAGCTGGCCGGCCTCCTCCTGAGCGAGCCGGGCCGGAAGCTGCGCGCGGAGGCGGAGGGTTTCGCCACGGCCGCGCTCGGCGAGGGCGATGCCGAGTCCTCCTGGCGGGCGATGCTGAAGAGCGCCGAGGCGGCCGGCGAGGAAGCCGAGTCCGACGCCCGCGAGGCGTTGGAGGAGGAGAAGGAGGCGGGGATGAAGCGCTCCGCCCGCGACATCGCCGACGCCGCCAAACGCGCCGGCCGCCGCCGCCGCACCGAGCTGCTCGACCTCGGCCTCAGCCTCGCCTCGGCCTGGTTCCGCGACCTCGTCGCGGTCGCCTCGGCCAGCCCCGACGTCGCCTACAACCGCGACCGCCTCTCCCAGCTCCAAGCCCAGGCGGCGAGCCTCGACCCCGCCAAGGCCCGCCAGGCCGTCGAGCTGGTCCAGGACACCCGCCGCCGCCTCGACCTGAACGTCTCCGAGGAGTTAGCCCTCGAAGCGCTCTCGTTCCGGCTTGCCGCCGTTCTCGGCTGACTTCGTCTGCTCGTGCGCTTTCTCCAGCGCCCGCTCCTGGGCCAGCCGCGTTATCTGGGCGGCCTGGCGGGACATGATCACGCTGAAGTTGAGCGCCAGGCCGAGCAACAGGAGGAGGAGGATCGAGAAGAGGGCGACGTTGGTGTCGCGCACGCCCATCAGGTCGGCGACGACGCCGAGCAGGCCGGGGAAGGCGGCGCCGGCGAGCATGCCCAGGCCGGCGATGAACCAGACGACGCTGTAGCGCTCCTGCAGGCGGTCGCGGCGGATCAGCTCGAGGATCATCAGCATGAAGGCGAGCGCGATCACCGCGGCGAGGATCCGCGTCTGCGAGGTCAGGTGGACCTTCGGGTCCTGTGCCGCCGCCAGCAGCGCCGCCGCCGTCACCGCTCCGCCCCCGCTCCGCCCAGGGGACCGGGCTCGCCGCGCTCGGTCCGCCGCGGCCGGAACTGGCCGACCAGCAGGACGATCATCCCCTTGAAGATGAAGAAGGCGGAGCGCACCGGGGTGAGGAAGGAGGCGCCGCCGGCGCGCTCCAGCATCCGCACCGGCACCTCCTCGACCCGCAGCCCCTGGCGCACGGCCAGCTGCAGCGACTCGATCTCGGCGAAGTCGGGCGAGTAGTTCTCGCTGAACAGCCGCATCACCCGCCGGTTCGCCGCCCGCATGCCGCTGGTCGTGTCGGTGAAGCGCTGTCGCGTCGCCAGGGTGAGGAAGAAGCGGAAGACGCTGGTGCCGATCCGCCGCGAGATCGTCGGTTTGTAGTCGTCGCTCTGCGCCTCGCCCGGCTCGCGGTAGCGCGAGCCAATCACCAGGTCGGCGTGGTCAGCGCGGACCTCCGCCAACAGCCGGGCGACCTCGGCCGGCGGGTGCTGACCGTCGGCGTCGAGATGGGCGCAGAAGTCATAGCCCTCGCGCAGCGCGTAGAGGTAGCCGGTCTGGAGCGCCGCGCCGAGGCCCTGGTTGAAGGGAAGCGAGGCGACGGTCGCTCCTGCCGCCACGGCCCGCGCCGCGGTCTCGTCGGTGGAGCCGTCGTCGACGACGAGCACGTCGGCGTCGGGCAGCCTCTGGCGCACGTCGGCGATCACCGCGGCGACCGAATCTGCCTCGTTCCAGGCGGGGATGAAGACCAGGGTTCCTATGCGGCGATTCTCCCATGCGGGTCAGGCGTCGCCCGCCCCCGGCCCGAGCTGCCCTTCGCCATTCTGTTAGTAACTACTCATGAGAAGGATCGGGATCAGGTTCTGGCTGGTCGGCGCCTTTGCCGCCGTGACCCTGCTCACCGCCGGCGTCGTCTACCTCTTCGGCGACCGGCCGCGAGCGGTGCTCGGCGCGATTGCCCTCGGCACCATCGCCGGCTTTCTCATCGCCCTCGGCATCTCGCGCCGGGTGCGGCGGCTCTCGCGCGGCGCCGGAGAGCTCGCCGCCGGCTCCTTCGACACCCACCTCGACGTCGGCGGGCGCGACGAGATCGGCGACCTCGCCCGCGCGCTCGAATCGATGCGCGCCTCGCTGAAGGAGAGCTTCGGCGTCCTCACCGCCGACCGCAACAAGCTGAAAGCGATCTTCGACGGCCTCACCGACGCCGTGATCGTGGTCGACGAGAACGGTGCGGTGCGCTTCTCCAACAGCGCCGCGGCGAAGCTGCTGGACCCCCTCGGCCAGCCCGCGGCGGTGATGCGCTCGCAGCTTCAGCGGGCGGCGGACATCGGCTTCGCCGCCCACCCCGCGCTGCGGATGGGTGACCGCGCCTACGCGATGACCGCCCGCTCGCTGCCCAAGGAGCGCGCGGTTCTCGTCGTCGCCCGCGACCGCACCGACGAGATGCGCCGCGAGCTGGCCGAAGCCGACTTCATCTCCAACGCCGCGCACGAGCTGCGCAATCCGCTGGCCGGCATCTCCAGCGCGATCGAGGTTCTCCAGGAGGGCGCCAAGGACGATCCCAACGCGCTCGACCACTTCCTCGGCCGCCTCGCCGAGGACGCCGAGCGGATGAACCGCCTGACCAAGTCGCTGCTGACCCTGGCGCGGGTCGAGTCGCTGGGCGCGGGTGAGACCGAGGAGGTCGACGTCGCCGCCGCGGTTCGCGACACCGTCGACGTGGTCGAGACCCCCCCGCACATCGAGTTGGCGACCGAGGTCGAGCCCGAGCTGGCGGCCCAGGCCGACCCGACGCTGCTGCGCCAGGTGCTCGTCGGCCTGCTGACGAATGCCTTCAAGCACACGCCGCTGCCCGGGCGCGTTACCGTTCGCGGCCGGCGTGATGGCGAGCGGGAGGTGATGCTGGAAGTGATCGACACGGGCCCCGGGATTCCCGAGGCGGAGATCGAGCGCGTATTCGAGCGCTTCTACCGCCGCGACGAGTCGCGCAAACAGGAAGGCTTCGGCCTCGGCTTGGCGATCGCCCGCCGCATGGTCAGCGTGATGGGCGGCGAGATCGGCGCCCGCTCGGTCGAGGGCCAGGGCAGCACCTTCTGGGTCCGCCTGCCGGTCGCACAACCCAGCCCCACCCCGGTCGCATGAGCAGCGGCCGGATCCTCATCGCTGACGACGAGCCCTCGGTGCGCGACTCGGTCGGCTACGCGCTCGCCCAGGAGGGCTTCGAGGTGACGCCGGTGGCCGACGGCGACGAGGCGGCGGAGCGGGTCAACGACGGCATCCCGTACGACCTGCTGATCCTCGACATCATGATGCCGGGGCCGAGCGGGCTCGACATCTGCCGCGACGTACGCTCGCGCAGCGCCGTGCCGATCATCCTGCTGACTGCCAAGGACGCCGAGGTCGACAAGGTCGTCGGCCTCGAGGTCGGCGCCGACGACTACGTCACCAAGCCCTTCTCGGTGCGCGAGCTGCTCGGCCGCGTGCGCGCCCAGCTGCGCCGCCGCGAGCTCGACCGTGCGCCGCTCTCGCAGGCGGTCAAGGTCGAAGCCGGCCCGGTCGCGATCGACCTCGTCCGCCACGTCGCCACCGTGCGCGGCGAGCCGGTCAACCTGACCCGTTCCGAGTTCCAGCTGCTGCGCCTGCTCGTCGGCCGCGCCGGCGAGGTCTTCCCGCGCCGCCAGATCATGGAGGAGCTCTGGCAGACCGAGTTCGACGGTGACGAGCGCGCCTGCGACGTCCACATCTCCAACCTGCGCCAGAAGGTCGAGCGCGACCCTCAGAACCCCGAGCTCGTCCTCACCGTGCGAGGCGTCGGCTACAAGTTCGACGGCGGCGGCGCCTGAATAGGCTCTGTGTATGCAGCGGAGCCCGGACCCAGACGAAGCGGCGGCGATTGCGGCCGCGGTGGCGCGGTTTGAGGCCGAGACCGCCCCGGCCGAGTCGTCTGACAAAGAGGCGGCCAGCCCGTGGCAGCGTGCGGCGCTGGTCGAGGGGGTCGGCGCGAAGGGCGTCGTTCAGAAGCATCTAGAAGGAGGATCGCAATGGCTGTCGTGAAGATCATCGAGCTGGTCGGCAGCTCGAAGACGTCCACCGACGACGCGGCGCGGCAGGCGCTGGCGCAGGCGCAGGGCACGCTGCGCAACGTGCGCGCCGTCGACATCGTCTCGACCGGGATCCGGGGAGAGAACCTGGACGAGTACCGCGCACACGTGCGTGTCGCCTTCCTGGTCGAGGGGACCGAGGTCGACTAGTGGCGGAGGGGATCGAGGCCGGCGAGATCAAGGAGGTCTCGCGCGAGGAGGCGCGCAAGCTGATCGAGGACGGCGCGCAGCTGGTCGACGTGCGTGCCGAGCACGAGTGGGAGGCCGGCCGCATCGCCGGCGCCAAGCACCTGCCGCTGGACGAGCTGGCCGAGCGCACCGGCGAGATCGACCGCGAGCGGCCCGTCGTCCTCTACTGCCGCGGCGGCACCCGCTCGACGATGGCGACCGACGCCCTCGCCGACGCCGGCTTCGACGCCGCCAAGCTGAGCGAGGGCATCGTCGGCTGGGCGGAGGAGGACCTGCCGCTCGAGCCCGAGGGCGGCTACGTCGCCGAGTCGGGCGAGGCCGCGGCAATCCTCGAGGCCCGCAAGCGGGCCTCCCGCGACTGAACTTTTCCACCTCCGTTACAGAGAATTTGCATTCTGCGCGCCATCCGTGCAGGCGAAGCCTTTAGGGTGCAATCATGGAGGCGATGAGAGAGAGCTGGACCGACGCACGGCTGGATGACTTCGCGGCTCATGTGGACAAGCGATTCGACAAGGTCGAAGCCGAGCTGAAGACGCTGAGCGGGCGTTTCGACGCTCTCAATCGAACCCTGATGCAGATCGGCGGGGGCATCATCGGCACCCTCATTGCCGGCATATTCGGCATCATCATGACCCAGCTCTGAGCTAAATACCGTAATCCCGGTCAGGTTTTGCTATTTTCCTCCGTGTGGAGGTAGTCGTCGACCAGGACAAGCAGCAGCGCGGCAAGGGCCGGACGGGCACGCTCGAGAATCCGGAGACCTACGAGAACGTCCCCGGGAACGTGATCCCGATCATCGAGCGCGAGTTCGACGACTTCGACAACGAAGCCGAGCAGTTCCTCGCCGGCGAGCTGGCCGAAGACCAGTTCATCGGCTTCCGCCTCAAACAGGGCGTCTACGGCCAGCGCCAGCCCGACGTGCAGATGGTCCGCGTCAAGCTTCCCTTCGGCGGCGTCACCCCGGAGCAGATGGAGACCTTCGCCGACGTGGTCGAGAAGTGGGCCCCGCTCAACAAGGGCCACATCACGACCCGCCAGAACATCCAGATCCACCACGTGCCGCTGCGCGACATGGAGTCGCTGATCCGCGACATCTCCGCCGTCGGCCTCTCCTCGCGCGAGGGCTGCGGCAACACGGTGCGCAACGTCACCGGGGATCCCTGGGCCGGCGTCGCCGCCGACGAGATCTTCGACCCGACGCCCTATGCCGGCGCCTACGTCCGCTACTTCGTCCGCCACCCGACGACGCAGCTGATGCCGCGCAAGATCAAGACCGCCTTCACCGGCTCCGACGAGGACCGGGCGATCACCGGCATCCACGACATCGCCTTCCTCAGTCGCGAACGGGACGGCGTCAAGGGCTTCGAGATCCGCGTCGGCGGCGGCACCTCGATCATGGCCCGCGTCGCGCCGACCCTCTACGAGTTCGTCGAGGCCGACAACGGCGACTACCTCAAGGTCTCCGAGGCTGCGCTGCGCATCTTCGATCGCCAGGAGTGGCTGCGCGTCAACCGCGCCCGCGCCCGAATCAAGGTGCTGATCGACAAGATCGGCATCGACGCCTTCCGCGAGCAGGTCGAGGAGGAGCTGCAGGGCGACTGGGTCGCCGAGCGCGGCTTCGACGCCGAGCTGGTTGAGCGGCTGCGCTTCGACGACGAGGAGGAAGAGCGCGCCCCCGAGGCGCCGCCCACCCCCGCCTCGCCGAACGGCGACCGCTCCGAGTTCGACCGCTTCCTGCAGGGCAACGTCCAGCCGCAGCGCCAGGACCGTTTCGTCGCGGTCGAGGTGAAGATCGAGCGAGGCGACCTGACCCCGGAGCAGTTCCGTGGCCTGGCCGCGATCATGCGCGAGTTCACCGGCGGCTACGCGCGCAGCACCGTGCAGCAGAACCTCGTCCTGCGCTGGGTGCGCGACGAGGCGCTCTACACCGTCTGGGAGAAGCTCAAGGCGCTCGGCCTCGCCGAGCCCGGCGCGCGCGAGATCACCGACGTGGTCAGCTGCCCCGGCACCGACAGCTGCAAACTCGGCATCACCAGCTCGATGGGGCTCAACCGGGCGATCAAGCAGCGGGTCGAGGAGATGGAGATCACCGACCAGCTGACCCGCAAGATCCACATCAAGATGAGCGGCTGCCCGAACGGGTGCAGCCAGCACCACATCGCCAACATCGGCTTCTACGGCGCCTCGCTCAAAGTCGGCGGCCGCCAGATGCCCGCTTACATTCCGCACATCGCCGGCAACTACGAGGGCGGCGAGGTGATCTTCGGCACGCGGCTCAAATCGCGCCTGCCGGCCAAGCGCGTCCCGGAGGCGGTCGAGCGCTGGATCAGGCTGTACGAGGCCGAGCGCAACGAGGGCGAGGAGTTCAACGCCTTCGCCGAGCGCGTCGGCGCGCCGCGCTTCGAAGAGGAGATCAAGGACCTGACGCTGCCAGCCGAGTTCAGCCTCGAGACGATGCAGCAGTTCATCGACTGGAACCGCTCCAGTCCCTACAAGGTGGAGCGGGGCGAGGGCGAGTGCGCGATATGACCCCGGTTGCCGCAACAACCCCGGAGCTGGACGGCGAGGCCGTCGCGGCCGAGCTGGAGGCGAAGACCGCCCCCGAGGCGATCGAGTGGATGTTCGAGACCTTCGGCCAGAGCCACTACATCGCCTGCTCCTTCCAGAAAACGAGCGCGGTGACGGCGCACCTGGCCAGCCAGATCAACCCCGAGGCGCGCTTCTTCTACCTCGACACCGACGTGCTCTTCCCGGAGACCTATGAGACCCGCGACAAGCTCGCCGAGCACCTCGGGGTCGAGTTCGACCGCTTCCACAACCTGACGATCGCCGAGCAGGCCGAGCAGTACGGCGACGAGCTCTGGAAGAGCGACCCGGACGCCTGCTGCGGCCTGCGCAAGGTCGAGCCGATGCGCCGTGCGCTCTCTTCCGTAGACTGCTGGCTCGCCGGCGTCCGCCGCGAGGATTCAGCCAGTCGCGCCAAGACCCCCAAGTTCGCCTGGGACAAGCGATTCGAGCTGTGGAAGCTGAACCCGATCGCGGACTGGACCGAGCGCGACGTCTGGAACTACATCCGTGAGCACCACCTCCCGTACAACCCGCTGCACGATCAGGGCTACCCCTCGATCGGCTGCACCCACTGCACCAAGCCGGTCGGGCCGGGAGGCTCGCCGCGCGCCGGGCGCTGGGCCGGCCTCGAGAAGACCGAGTGCGGGATCAACTAGCGGCACCCACCTCCGCCGCCGACACCCCTCCCCCGAACGATTGGTGAGACACCCGCATGAGCGAGACGATGACTGAGCTGTCCCTGACCCTTGACGAGCGCCACACGGCTGACTTCGAGATGATCGGCAACGGCGGCTTCGCGCCGTTGACCGGCTTCCAGGGCTCCGCCGATTGGGAGCGCGTCTGCGCCGAGATGCGCACCGTCGCCGGCGATTACTGGCCGATCCCGATCACCCTCGCGACCGACCTCGAGTGCGAGGTCGGAGATGTCGTCGAGCTCTCCAGCGACGAAGGCAAGCCGCTGGGGCGGATCAGGGTCGAGGAGATCTGGGAGCGCGATGCGAAGCGCGAGGCCGAGCAGGTCTACGGCACCACCGACGAGGATCATCCCGGAGTCGCCGCGATCTACGCGGAGGGCAACCGCTGCATCGCCGGCCCGATCGAGGTCGACGCGCTGCCGGACCACGACGAGGCCTTCATGGCGCGCTACAAGACGCCAGCCGAGCACAAGGCCGACTTCGAGGCGCGCGGCTGGAAGAAGATCGTTGCCTTCCAGACTCGCAACCCGATCCATCGCGCCCACGAGTACCTGACCAAGGCCGCGCTGGAGACCTGCGACGGGCTCTTCATCCACCCGCTGATCGGCAAGACCAAGGCCGGTGACATCCCCGCCGACGTGCGCATGCGCTGCTACGAGGTGCTGATGGAGAAGTACTACCCGAACGATCGGGTGGTGCTTGGCGTGAAGCCGGCGAAGATGCACTATGCCGGCCCGCGCGAGGCCGTCCTGCACGCGATCGTCCGCCGCAACTACGGCGCCACTCACTTCATCGTCGGTCGCGACCACGCCGGTGCCGGCGACTACTACGGCACCTACGACGCGCAGAAGATCTTCGACGAGATCGACATCGACGAGCTCGGGATCGAGCCGCTGATGTTCGAGCACACGTTCTGGTGCAACGAGTGCGAGGGCCTGGCCTCCGGCAAGACCTGTCCGCACGACTCTGAGGCACACCTGTTTCTCTCCGGGACCAAGGTGCGCGAGATGCTCGGCAACGGCGAAAGGCCGCCGCACGAGTTCTCGCGCGACGAGGTCGCCGACATACTGATCGACGCTTACAAGGAGGACTGACGTAGCGATGGCTGGCGAGCAAGGCTTCACCCTCTGGTTCACCGGGCTCTCGGGCGCGGGCAAGACGACGATCTCGAGGCTGCTGGAGGGCCACCTGCGTGAGCGCGGCTCCAAGCTGGAGATCCTCGACGGCGACATCGTCCGCGAAAACCTCTCCAAGGGCCTCGGCTTCTCCAAAGAGGACCGCGACACCAACATCCGCCGCATCGCCTTCGTCGCCGACCTGCTCAGCCGCAACGGCGTGCCGGTGATCACCGCGGCGATTTCGCCCTACGCGGAGATCCGCGGCGAGGCGCACGAGCTGATGGGCGACCGCTTCATCGAGGTCTACGTCAAGGCATCGGTCGACACCTGCGCCGAGCGCGACGTCAAGGGCCTCTACGCGAAAGCCTTCGCCGGCGAGATCAAGGAATTCACCGGCGTGTCCGACCCCTACGAGGTTCCGGAGAACCCGGACGTGGTCTGCGACACCGAAGGCGAAACGGCTGAGGAGTCGGCGCAGAAGCTGATCGAGTACCTCGAGTCGCGGGATTTGATCCCGGCGGCTGCGGTTACTGCTTAGGGCGAAGCGCTTGAGGGGCCGGGATGCCCCTCGGCCGGAACCCGCGCCTGCACTCGTCGGGGGCGCAAAGGCTTTGCGGCTCACAAGTTCCGGCTGAGGGGCACCCCGGCCCCTCTCTTTGATTCGGCTGCGGAGCCGCAGCCGCCGGGAGTGGTTTCGCGGAGCTTTGCTAGCGGGAGCGGACGATTACCGTGCGCCCGTCAGCCAAGCGGTAGACGGTGCCGACGGGCTCGCCGCGGCCGATCACTCGCTCGCCTGGCTTCAACTCGACTTCCTTGACCTTCTGGTCGGGCTTCGCGACCACCGCGTCCACTGGGCGGGTTGCTTGCTCCGTCTTGGATTTCGCAGTTAAGGCGTCGGTCAGGTCCAGGGATGAGAGGGCCGCCAGCAGGAAGGCGACCGAGAGGACTATGCCTAAGTCGAAGAGGTTGACCAGGCCGTCTAGGGGGTCGCCGGCGCGGTCGTCGCGGCTGCGGGCTCTTGCGGTGACCTTCACGGCGCGACTGCCCAGTGGCAGTGTTGGGCCGCCGGGAGGCCGTTGCCGCTCGGTGCGGTGAGGCAGGCGGCGATGTACTCGACGTCGGAGTAATCCTGGGCGTAGAGGCGGTCGCGGACGAGGGAGATGGCGAAGGCGATCGCGCCGACCAGGAGGCCGGCGACCGTGACGCTGAAGGCGACGCGGAGGTTGTCGGTCAGCGTCGCGACGTCGCCGTCGGCGAGGCCGGCCAGGGCCGGCGATAGCGGGATCAGCGTCCCCATCAGGCCCAGCGCCGGGCCCATGCGGACGAGGATGCGGGTGCGCTCGAGGCGGCGCAGCGAGCGGTAGTCGTACTCGGCAAGCCGCTTGGCGATGCGCGTCTCGGCGTCGGGTCGGCCGACCTGTTCGAGCACGCCGCTCAGCGCGTCCTCCATCGTCCGGCTGCGGGCGACCGGCAGCAGCGCCGCCAGCGCCTGGTCGTGCTGGCCGGCGGCGAGCCGGCCCTGGCACTCAGCGACGGCGTTGTCGAGCAGCCAGATGCTGCGCCCACGCCGGCGGCGCAGCTCGGCCAGCAGGGCGCCCGTTTCGACCAGGACGACCGCCAGCGCCGCCAGCGCCAGGATCAGCACCGGCACGCGCAGTGCGTCGGAGACGTCGAAGAGGATCTGCTCGACGGTCATCCGCGAACCTCGACCAGGGCACCGGCGCCGAGCAGCCCGGCGGTGAGGAGGAGGCCCAGGGCGGCGCCGGGCAGGCTCGCGCCGGAGCCGGTGCCATCGAGCTGGCCGGTTCGCGCCGCGGGCGTGGCGGTCGGCTCCGGCGGGGATTCCTCGGAGTGGGTGAGCAGCAGGCCACTGACGCGCCGCCCGTCGGTCGATCGCTTGGCCGCCCGCGTGCGCGCCTCGTCCGGTTGCGGGGTTGCCGGAGCGGTCAGCCGCGGCTCGGTGGGGACGCCGCCGCCCGCATCCGCATCGCCGCCGCCGGTTGCGGCGCCGTGATCGGGCGCGCCGGCGTCCTCGTTCGTACCCCCACCCCTGCGGTCCGGACCGGCGAGCGGCGGTCCGACCTGGACCATCACCACGGCTGAGGCGCCGGCGCTGTCGCCGGGGGTGGTGACGCCGATCACGACGTCGTAGCTGCCTCGCTCGGCGAAGCTGTGGCGGACGTCGGCTCCGCTTGCCGAGTGGCCGTCGTCGAAGTACCACGAGTAGGAGAGCTCCTCACCGGAGCCGGCGCGGTCGACGATCGCGTTGAAGGCGACCGGCCGGCCGGGCCGGGTACGCACGGTCGAGGCTTTCGCTCGGACCCGCAGCGGCGAGCCTTTGCGGAGGACGATCGTCACTCCCTGCGGCGCCTCGAAGGAGTCGGTCGCGTTGAGGTCGCCCGGGTCGGCGCTGGGACGCAGGAAGCCGGTTCCCCCCGCGGTCGCGTAGACGACCGGCGGTCCGTCGGCGAAGGCGCCCGGGTCGAGCGCCTGGTCGCGGCTGAGCAGGACCGAGCCGCCGGCCGGGCGCTGTGCCTCGAGGTAGGAGAAGCCATAGGGGTCGGCACCGGCGGCCACGAGGATCGCCGCCAGCGAGAAGCCGGTCACGGTCTGCGCGCTCTCGCCGCCGCCGGAGCGCAGCGTGTAGGCGCGGTCGACGACGTCCTCGCTTCCCGCCAGGGCATCCAGGGAAAGGGTTTGCTGGCTGCCGCCGGGGGAGACGACGGTGACCTGGGCGGCGTCGGCCCAGGCCGTGCCCGCATTCGGACCGGCCAGTGAGAGGACCGCCAGCGCGAGCGTCGCCAGAGCCGTTCGGCTAAGAGCCTGTTTTACGAGGTCGAGTAGCTGACCGTGAAGCATCCGAACTCCGTCCCGGGGGCGTAGAAGCCGGCGAACACCGAGCTGGCCGTGCCGTCCGGGATCGCCCCCGGAACCCTCTCGTAGGTGTGGGTGCTGCCGCTCGCCTCGATCCTCGCGGCGCGGCCGAGGTCGAGGTTGACGAGCACCTGCCGCTCGGGGGCGCCGCCCGACTCGGCGATGGCGAAGATCGCCCGCGAGCGGCCGCCGGCGATCTCGATCTCCGGTTCGGCGGTGGTCAGGTCGATTTCGTGGCCGCTGTAGAGGAAGCGGACGGCGCCGCCGAACTCGATCGCCGCGGTGTCGTCGGTTGGGTCGGCCGGATTGGCGCCGGCGTCGTGCCAGCCCTCCGCGAAGGGGAAGTGGAAGCCGTAGGAGAGTGCCGCCGAGCTGCCGGGCAGCTGCACGGGCGGCGCGGCGCTGGCGCCGCCGGAGACGCTGGTCCCCTCGCCGGTCGCGATGTAGCGGATGAAGGACTCGCGCACGTGCCACTCGATCGTCGCGGCGGCGACGTCGATGGCGCCTGCCGGACGGGTCGCGACCGGCAGCGGGTTTTCGGGGGCGGGACCGGCCCCGCTGGGCTGCGGACAACCGCTCGACCCAGCCGGGGAGCTGCCGGTCGGCCCCCCGCCTCCCGCAACACCCTCATCCCCACCGGCAATCAGCCCCGAAGCCCGCCCGGAGACAGTGCCGATGGGCCGAAAAGGGAAGTCGGACTTCCCTTT
Organism: uncultured Solirubrobacterales bacterium; assembly: GCA_963782685.1. Classification (GTDB taxonomy): domain Bacteria; phylum Actinomycetota; class Thermoleophilia; order Solirubrobacterales; family 70-9; genus VRUE01. Next base: position 346,497 of record CAWAKV010000002.1, on the reverse strand, counting down.
TCGGCCCATCGGCGGCGGGGTTGGGAGGAGCTTGGAGATCGCACGGGCGGCGGCACGGGTCAGCTTGAGGCGCAGGTTGGCGAGGGTCACCGTTCCGCCCACCGGGTCGACCTCGCGGCGCCCGCCGGGCAGCACGCGGAAGGCGACGATCTGCCTGCTGCCGAGCGTTGCCTTCACCCGGGGGCGCTTGCCGAGCAGGATCTCGAGCTGGCTGAGGCGCAGCTGGCCGGCGGGACCGCGCAACGCGATCGCGCCCCGGTGGCGGAGCAGGGTCGCCGTAGAGCCGGCCAGCCCTCCCTGGACCGGGAGCACGATGCGGCTCCCCTCGCCACGGGCAGCGCCGGCGGGAGCGATCCCGATGCCGGCGCTGCGCATTTGCTTTGCCGCTGGACCGTTCAGCGCCAGGGTCGTGCTGCCGCTGGCGGCCGCTGCGGAGGACGGCACGGCGGTCGCGGCGGCGAGAACCGCCGCCGCGACGAGGCCGCGCAGCCCGATGGAGCCGGGTCTGCTCACCCGAGGCCGACCGAGATCGTCACCGGATCCAGCGGCTGACCCTCTTTGTAGGTGGGCTGGAAGGGCGCCGCGCCCACCGCGGTCAGGCTCGCCGGGATCCCGCTCCAGGTGACCGTATTGCCGCCATCCGAGTAGGTCGGCGTCACGCCGCTCGCGTCGAGCGTGGCGAGCTTGGTGCCCGGCGCCAGCACGGCCGGTTTGTCGTTGCAGCCCATGCCGTTGAATTCGTCGATGTCGTAGCTGTAGTCGCCGATGACGATCGACGAGTTCGAGCTGTCGAGCGTCACCTCCAGCTCGGCGAGCTGGATTTCGATGATGCAGTGGAACGGCTTGGCGAACTTGACGCTGCCGGTGGTTTTCAGCACCAGCTTGTCGGTCGCCCCGTAGAGCCCCTGCTCGAAGCTGCCGCCCGCGGCCGGGAAGCCGAAGAACGCGCCGGCTTCGGCGAGATTTCCGTTGGCGGTCGCGCCGCCTTCGACCGTGATCGTGCCTTTCGACATCGGCGGGCCCTGCTGGCCGAGCACGTAGGCCCGCCAGGGGGTGAAGAAGCCCCACTCGGCGGCGCCCGAGGTGACCGCCTGCGCCGGAGCGTGGGTCGGGTTCGCCTTGGCGGCCAGCCAGACCATGCCCACGCCCTTGCCGCTCAGGGTGCGCTCCAGGCCGAGCTTGTGCTCGAGCAGGCGAGCGGCGCCGCGGATTAGGTGCAGCTTGCCTTCCTGCACGGAGACGCTCCCCGCAGTGGTGTCGACGTTGGACGGGGTGCCCTGTCGAAGGACCTCCATCTGCTCGCCGTCGAGCTTGCCGGTCAACGTGCCGGCCTCGAGGTCGAAGCGCAGATCGGTCAGCGCGACGCTCTTCCCGCCTTTCTGGAAGACGAGCGAGGCGGGGGTGGCGGCCGATGGATCGGCGCCGAGATCGACGCTGTCGATCGGCAGCTTCAGCCAGGCGTCCTGCGCGCTGGCACCGCCACCGCCCGGGACGACCTTTACCCCCTGGCCGCTCAGCGTCCGGCCCTTCTCGTGCTGGGCGAGGCGGAGCTCCGCTCCACCCTGGGCGCTCGCAGCACGCGCCGGCGCGGCGATCGCCGCCAGGCTCGCGGCCACCGCCAGCGCTGCGAGGGCGATCGCCCCGGCACGGTTCCTCATCGACTCACTTGCGTCCATCCGTCAGGTGCCTCCTTGGCGTTCGAGCGCACCCCGGTGCGCTGGGTTGTCAGGTGCGTATTAGGGCACCCTAATAAATTCACACTATCAAGATCGGAATTAGGATGCCCTAACACGATCGGGGCTTTGGAGCCAGGCGACGTGGAGGGCGGTGCGACCGTCGTGCTCGGCGAGGTGGGCGTCGGCGCCCCAGATCTCGGCCAGGCGCTCAGCGGTGATCGTCTCGCCGGGGGCGCCGCTGGCCACGGTGCGGCCTTCCGAGACGACGACCGCGGTGTCCGCCACCGCTGCCGCCAGGGCCAGGTCGTGGACGACGAGCAGGATCGTCAGGCCGTCGTCGGCGAGCTCCCGCAGCAGGGTCGCGACGCCGACCGTCGCGCCGAGGTCGAGCTGCGAGGTCGGCTCGTCGGCGATCAGCACCGGCGCCTCCTGGGCGAGTCCGATCGCGATCTGGACCCGTTGCAGCTCGCCGCCGGAGAGCGTCGTCAGCGCCCGCTCGGCGAAGCCGGTGACGCGGGCCCGCTCCATCGCCCGCTCGATCCCCTCGTGGTCGGCGCGGCCGAGGCGGCGCAGCGGGCGCAGGTGGGAGGAGCGGCCGATCGTCACCGCTTCGCGCACGCTCACCCCGGCGGGAACGGGCATTCGCTGGGGCACGAAGGCACGCACGCGGGCCAGCTCGCGGCCGCGCATCTCGCCGACCTCGCGTCCCGACCAGAGGGCGCGGCCAGCCGAGATCCCCTGCAGCCCCGCGACCGCGCGCACGAGGGTCGACTTGCCCGCTCCGTTGGGCCCGACGATCGCGACCAGCTCCCCCTGGCGGACCTCCAGATCGGCGCCGCGCAGGATCGGCGTGCCGCCGATCTCGACCTCGATCCCCTTCGCCTCGAGCGGCGGAGACGTGCCGCGACTTATGCACCCATATGGACGCTCAAGTGGCGGCACGTCGCTCGAATTGCCGGAATGCCTCGCCATCAGACCGCCTTGCGCAGCAGCCAGAGGAAGAGGGGGACGCCGAGCAGGACCATGAAGGGGCCGACCGGCATCTCGATCGGCGCCCGGATCGTGCGGGCGAGCATGTCGCCGGCGGCGAGCAGGGCGGCGCCGCCGAGCGCCGAGGCGGGGACGACGAAGGTGTTGCTGGAGGTGCCGCCGGCCATCCGTACGACGTGCGGCACGACCAGGCCGAGGAAGCCGAGCAGGCCGGCGATCGCCGCCGAGGCGGCAGCGAGCAGGGCGGCGGAGACCGCGGCGCCGAGCCGGATCAGGTGGGGGCGCGAGCCGAGCGAGGCGGCGACCTCGTCGCCCAGCGCGAGGCGGTCGAGCGGCCGGATCAGCAACGCCGCGCAGGCGAAGCCGGCGGCGAAGTAGGGCCAGATCGTGCCCAGCTCGTCCCAGCCGCTCGAGGTGAGCCCGCCGGCGATGAAGAAGATGGCGGAGGGCGCGCGCTCGGGATAGGCGGCGAGCAGCCCCGTGGTGCCGGCGGTGAACAGGGACAGCACCGCGATTCCGGCCAGCACGACCTTGCCGACGCTGCCGCGATTCGCCCCCGACCAGGCGAAGGCGAAGACCAGCGCCGCCGCGAGCAGGCCGAAGAAGAGCGCGCCGACGGGCAGCAGCGCGATCGAGCCGGGGAAGAGGATGATGATCAGGATCGCGCCGAATCCAGCGCCGCCGGTGACGCCGATCACGTCGGGCGAGGCGAGCGGGTTGGCGAGCGCTCCCTGGAGGATCGCGCCGGCGATGCCAAGCGCGGCGCCGACGATCAGCGCCTCGACCGTGCGCGGCAGGCGCAGGGTCTCGACGATCTGCTGGTCCGGCCCGCCACCACCACCGCCGAAGATGATGTCGATCACCTCGGCGAAGGGGACCTTGACCGCGCCCAGGGCCAGCGAGGCGACCACCGAGGCGACGAGCGCGACGAGCAGCGCCGCGAGGACGAAGGTGCGGCGGGCCACGCGGTCTCAGTTCTGGAGGTAGACGCGCCGCACTTTGCGGATCGTGCGGGCGACGTCGGTCCCCGCCTGCAACAGCGAGTTGTCGACCGAGATGTAGATGCGATCGTTGCGCACCGCCGAGGTCGTCGCCCAGGCGGGGTTGGAGCGCAGGTACTCGGTCAGGCTTGGGATGTCGTCCTCCTCCGCGTGCGGCACGGCGACGATCACGTCGGGGTCCTCGGCGACCACGACCTCGTCCGAGATCCGCTCGAAGCCGGAGCTCGAGCTGACCCCGCCGGTGAGCAGCTTGCCGCCCGCCTTGACGATCATGTCGCCGCCCCAGCTGTTGGGGAGGAAGGCGAAGGGGGTGCGGCCGACGCCGAGGATCAGCATCACGGTCGGGTGCTCCTCGATACCCCGCCGCGCCTGGGCGACCCTCTTCTTCATCGACCTGACCAGGGCGCGGGCGCGCTCGCGCCTGCCGACCAGGCCGCCGATCACGAGGGTCTGGGCGAAGGCTCCGTTGAGCCTGAACGGCTCGTGGACGAGTACGCGGATGCCGAGGTCGCCCATCGACTCGTTCCCCTTCGCCCAGGTGCGCGAGGAGAAGACGAGGTCGGGATCGAGCGAGGCGAGCTGCTCGAGGTTGGGCCCATTCGGGTGCGAGAGGGGCAGGACCGGAACGTCCTTCAACTTCGGCGAGAACCGGTCGTTGCCGCCCAGGGTCTGCCCGACCGCAACCGGCTCGATGCCCAGCTTGACCAGCGTGTTCGCCGTGAACGGCGTCAGCGCGACGATCCGCTTGGGCGGCGCGGCGTGCGCCAAGCCGGCCACGAGCGCCACGGTCGCGAGCATCGCGACGACGAACGAGATTGAAGCTTTGTGGGGCCTATGGACCCCCAAACCCTTCCACGAATGCATCGTCAGGCTGGCACCTTGGCGTCGATCACCTCGTAGAGGCGCAGCTCGCTGCCGTGGGCGAGTTCGCCGTCGGCGTGGCGGTGGCTTAGTTTGAAGAGGTCGCTGTTGACCCAGGCGTGGAAGGCCTCCTCGCTCTGCCAGCGGCTGAGCACGATGTACTCGCCCTCGCTGTCGCGCCGCAGCAGCTCGAAGCCGGCGAAGCCCTCGGCTTTGTGGACGTGGCTCTCACGCTCGAGAAAGGCGCGCTCGAACGCCTCCCGGCGCTCCTCCTTCACCTGGACGACGTTCATCGTGACTACCAAGGCCCCGCTCCTTTCGAGTGGCGCCCGACTGCCCATAGCAGTTATTTAGGACGCCCTAATTAGGTTTACCTAATTAGGGTAGCCGAAGAACTGGAGAGCCGCGGTAGGGTGTGCGCTCGCCCAGCTCGGCGCGGGCGCGGTGGGCGAGCTTGACCGTCGCCTTGCGCAGGCCCTCGGGTGCATCGATCGGCTCGTCGTAGGGCACGCGGACGTCGACCTCGCCGGCCGGCGTCGTCGCGATCAGGTCGAGCCCGGTGCGATCGGCGTCGAGGCAGCGTGCCGCGGTGGCCTCCGGACAGCCGCCGATGGCGCGCGCCATGTCGAGCAGGGCGTCGTCGTGGTCGTCGTTGAGATGTGCGATCGCGTGCTCGGCGCCGCGGCTCACCGGATCGTCTGGCTTCATAGTTAGGGCACCCTAATGGATGATCGGCGCGGACGGTACGACGCTGGGGCAGAACGGCTTGAGTTCCCCTTGACGCAGCGGCGCGTTTCCCTAACCTGCGACGGGTGAGGTGGGGACTTCGAGCGATGCTGCTCGCCGCGCTGGTGGCGCTGGCGCTCCCGGCGAGCGCGGTGGCCTTCGGACCGTTATCGAGCCTGGGTTCGTTCGGCGCGGGAGCCGGAGAGCTCGATGCCCCGCGTGGCGTGGCTATTGGGCCGGATGGGACCGCATATGTGGCCGAGAACGAAGGCAATCGGGTCTCGGTCTTCGCTGCCGACGGCAGCTTCGTGCGCGCGATGGGCAAGGGGGTCAGCCCGGGCGGCGGCGACGTCTGCACCGGAGCGACCGGCTGTCAGACCGGGCTCGACGACGGCTCGGACGAGGCCCTGCCGAGCCCGTTCGGGGTCGCGCTTGGACCGGAAGGCAGGCTCTTCGTCTCCGACCTAGGCAACAACCGGGTCGTCGTCTACGACGCGGACGGCACCCTCAACTACTTCTTCGGCACGGCGGTCCTCGACGAACCGCGCGGGATCGAGTTCGACCGCTCTGGCCTCCTCCACGTCGCCAACTCGGGCGACAATCGCATCGACGCCTTCACTCCCGGCGGCGCGTTCGTCCGCGGCATCGGCAAGGACGTGAAACCGGGAGGCGGTGGCGTCTGCACCGAGGACACGGGCTGTCAGGCAGGGCCGCCCGTCGATGGCTCCGCTGGAGCGATGTTCATGCCGTACGACGTCGCCTTCGGCCCGGCCGGCGAGCTAATCGTCGCCGACTTGGGCAACCACCGCGTCGACGTCTTCGCCACGGACGGGTCGTTCCTGCGCGCCTTCGGTAAGGAAGTCAATCCGGGCAGCGGCGACGAAGATGTCTGCTCGAGCGAATGCCAGGCGGGCGCCGGCGGCTCAGCGTCCGACGCGTTCGAAGCTCCGAGTGGCGTGGTGGTGGACTCCGCGGGCAGTGTCTATGTCACCGATCGCTCCAACGCTCGGGTTGGCATTTGGCGAATCGCCGGCAGCTTCTTCGGCACCTTCGGCGTGGCGGCCGAGCCTTTCGGCGTCGCGCTCGACTGCCGGAGCGCGCTCTTCGTCAGCGAGGCGAGCGCCGGCTTCGCCCGCGTCGAGCGCTTCGGCGAGCCGGGGACGGCGTCCGCGTCCTGCGTCGCCCCAGCGCCGATCTCGCTGCCGCTCGACGAGCCGTTTACGAAACCGCCATCGAACCGGTTCCGCTTCGCCCGTCTCCTCAAGAACCGCCGCAACGGCTCGGCTGTCCTGTACGTGCGCGTTCCGGCGGCCGGCAAGCTGTTCCTCTGGGGGCGCGGGACGCGCAGGCTGAGGCGGGTCGCGAGGCGGGCCAAGGTGGTGCCACTGCCGGTCAAGCCGAAGATCCCGCTGAAGCGCTTCCTCAAGCAGCACGGCAAGGCGAGGATCCGCGTCAACGTGGGCTTCGAACCGACCGGCGGCGTCCCCCGCGAGCGGGAAAAGGTGATCGTCCTGAGGCGCGCCCGGCGAGGCTGAGGCTTACGGCCGCGGCGGCACCCGCGGCTCGGCTAGGCCGTAGGTGTCGTAGGCGTCGAACTCGGCGAAGGTCTTGTGGGTCGGCCCGTGGTAGTCCGACGACGCCGTCGGGATCAGGTCGAGCTCCTCGCAGAGCCCGAGCAGGTGCTCGGTCTGCTCCTTGGAGTGGGTGGGGTAGAAGGTCTCGACCCCATCGACGTCGAGCGCGCGGATCAGCTCGTCGACCTCCTCCGGCGCGGAGATGTCCCAGTAGGGGTGGGCGACGACGGCGACGCCGCCGGCCGCCTTGATCACCTCCACCGCCTGCTCCGCGGTCGGCCAGCGCCGCGGCACGAACGCCTTCGCCCCCGGCACCAGGTACTCCTCGAAGAAGGGCCCGAGATCGCCGCTCGCTCCCGCGGCGCGAGCGATATGGGGCCGCCCGATCGAGAGCGCATCGCCGGCCTCCCTCACAGCATCCTCCAAGTGCAGGTCGAACCCCTCGCCCCGCAGCTTCTCGACGATTTCCCCGGCCCGCGTCACCCGCTCATGCTGAGCCCGCTCGCAAGCCGGAGCAATCGCCCCCAGATCGACCCAGTACCCGCACACATGCAGGTCTTCCGCGTACTCATGGACGCAGGACATCTCGATCGCCGGAACAAGCTCAATGCCGAGCTTCTCAGCTGCCTCAGCGGCCTCAGCTACCCCGGCGATGGCATCGTGATCCGTCAGCGCCAGCGTGGTAACCCCAGCCTTGGCAGCTTCGGCGACGACCTCGGCCGGCGCCAGCTGCCCGTCGGACACGGTCGAATGGCTCTGAAGCTCGATCAGCACGACGGCGCAGCCTATTCGGAGGCCCAAGCTGGCGGCGCGCTCGTAGGGGAGCGGGGTGTCCCTGAAGGAAACTTGTGAGCCGCTTGGGGGTGCGCCCTCGCCAGGGTTTCGAACGCGGGTTTCCGCAGGGGGATACCCCGCTCCCCTACGGGAATCCGACGCGGGTTTCCGGAGGGGGACCCCTGACCCCTCTGCCGCCACACGCCTGAATAGACTGCCGCCCCCGATGTTCGAGAAAGTGCTGATAGCCAACCGCGGCGAGATCTCGATTCGCGTTGCGCGAACCCTGAAGGAGATGGGGATTGGGTCGGTCGCCGTTTATTCCGAGATCGACCGGGATGCCCCCCACGTGCGCGAGGCCAACGAGGCCTTCCTGATAGGCTCCGCCGTCCCGGCCGAGAGCTACCTGAACGTGCTCAAGATCATCAGCACCGCCAAGGAGGCTGGGGCGGAGGCCATTCACCCTGGGTATGGCTTCCTAGCTGAGAACGCGGATTTCGCTCGAGCTTGCGCTGAGGCGGGCATCACGTTCATCGGCCCGCCGCCGGAGGCGATCGAAGCGATGGGGTCGAAGACGCGGGCGCGCGAGATCATGGCCGAGGCCGGCGTGCCGATCGTTCCCGGCGCGACCGAGCCGGCCGCAGACGTCGCCGCGGCCAAGAAGCAAGCGGAGGAAGCTGGCTACCCGGTTGCCTGCAAGGCGGCGGGCGGCGGCGGCGGCAAGGGCTTCCGCGTGGCGCTGACGCCCGACGACCTCGAGGAGGCATTCGAGGGCGCCGCCCGCGAAGGCGAGAAGTTCTTCTCCGACGCGCGCGTCTACGTCGAGCGCTACCTCGAAGACCCACGCCACGTCGAGGTCCAGGTGCTGGCTGACTCGCACGGCAACGTGATCCACCTCGGCGAGCGCGACTGCTCGATCCAGCGCCGTCACCAGAAGGTGATCGAGGAGGCGCCCGGCCCCCAGGTCGACGCCGAGATGCGCGAGCGGATCGGCAAGATCGCCACCGACGCCGCCGCTGCTGTCGGCTACCGCGGGGCGGGAACGGTCGAGGGCATGCAGGTCGGCGAGGAGTACTTCTTCCTCGAGATGAACACCCGGGTGCAGGTCGAGCACTGCGTGACCGAGATGGTCACCGGCATCGACATCGTCCGTGAGCAGGTGCTGGTCGCCGCCGGCGAGGCGCTCTCGGTCGCCCAGGAGGACGTCGAGCTGCGCGGCCACGCGATCGAGTGCCGGATCAACGCCGAGGCCGCGCACAAGAACTTCGCCCCCGCGCCGGGCGCGATCTCCACCTACCGTGAGCCTGCCGGCCCCGGCGTGCGTGTCGACTCGGGGGTCGAGGCCGGCTCCGAGGTGACGCCGATGTACGACCCGATGGTGGCCAAGCTGATCGTCTGGGACGTCGACCGCGAGCACGCGACGCGACGCATGCTGCGCGCCCTCGGTGAGTACGAGATAGGCGGGCTGACGACGCTGATCCCCTTCCACAGCGCGATCCTCGCCACCGAGCAGTGGGCGCGGGGGGAGACCTGCCGCGACCTGATGGAGGACAAGAAGTGGCTGAAGACGACCGCCCCCGAGGAGGCCGCGGCGCCGGAGGTGCCGGAGGGCGCCGAGGTCGTCGCCCGCGACTACAGGGTCGAGGTCTCCGGCAAGCTCTTCGACGTCAAGGTGATCGGCGAGGCCGCTGCGGGCGGCGCCGTGGCGAACCCGGGCAACGGCAAGCGCCCGCCGAAGCGGGAGCGCAAGTCGGGCGGGGGCGCCAGCGCCTCGAGCGAGTCGCTGCCCTCGCCGCTCCAGGGCACGGTGCTCAAGGTCGCCGTCGAGCAGGGCGCCGAGGTCTCCGAGGGGGACCTGATCTGCGTGATCGAGGCGATGAAGATGGAGAACGAGATCGCCGCCCACCGCTCCGGCAAGGTCACCGCTCTGAACGTCGCCGAAGGAGCGGCGGTGTCGAGCGGCGACGTACTGGCCGTCATCGAGTAGGAACCGAGCCGCTCAGCGGCCTTTGCCGCCCCTTTCACGTTCTTTTTCGCGCCGTTCCTTTTCCCGTTCGCGTTCGCGTTCGCGGAGTTCCCTCTGTTTCTTCGCCTGCAGGCGCTGGAACTCGATCCGGGTGAGCGGCAGTTTTGGCGTCACTTCCCGGCACTCGCGGCCGCCGCAGTCGATGAAGCGCTTCATCTGGCGATGGAGGAAGTTGCGGATTGGATAGAAGTTCGGGACCTTTGCGATGTTGTTGAGCTCGTTGGGGTCCCGGTTGATGTCGTAGAGCTCCTTCTCGCCGGTCGGCCAGGCGATGTACTTGTAAGGGCCGAGGCGGATCCCGGCGTAGTCCTTGGGTGGGGCCAGCAGTGAGGCGGTCGCTTCGCCGCCCCGTCTCGCCCGCGCCCCCTGCGGCGCACGCGAGATCGCGCCCTGCGCTTCGACGTCGCTGGTCTCGACGAACGACTCGAAGAGGATCGGCCGGCGGCTACGCAGCTCGGGGTCGCGCAGGAAGGGGACCAGGGAGCGGCCGTCGAGGCTCTTGGTGGCTTCCACGCCGGCGAGCTCGAGGATCGTCGGCGCGACGTCGATGTTCGCCGCCAGCTCGCCGGTCGCGCTGCCGGGCTCGATCCCCGGCCCGCGGATCAGGAAGGGCAGGTGGGTGGCGGGCTCGTAGGCGAGGAACTTGCCGCCGAGCAGGCGGTGCTCGCCGAAGAAGAAGCCGTTGTCGGAGGTGAAGAGGACGTAGGTGTTGCGCAGCCGCTGCATCTGGCCCAGCGTGTCGAGCACCATTTTGACCCCGTCGTCGACGGCGCGCAGCGAGTCGAGCTGCTTCTGGTAGTAGACGCGGTAGGTCCGCTTCTCGTTCGGGGTCAGGTGCGGGGCGTCGCGGATGAAGCGCGGCTTGTCGGTGACGTTGCCCTCGTCGAACCCTTCGCTGCGGTCGTGGGGCAGCCGCTTGCCCCTGAACCAGTCGTAATGGCGCGGCGCCGGCTCGGGCCCCGCCGGGCGGCGGAAGTCGCCGTGCGGCGCGGTGAAGTCGAGCTGGAGGTAGAAGGGCTGTTCGGGCGAGGTGCCCAGCAGCTCTTCCCGCGCCATCCAGTTGAAGACGTCGGTCGCATAGAGGCACGGCCTTTCGATCGGTTCGAAGGGGCAGCCGAATTCGTCGCGGACGGTGTACTCGCGCGGTTCCCAGGTGCCCGAGTCGCCGTAGGGCGGGCTGAGCTGGCCGTTGTTGTTGAGCGTGTAGCCGTAGAAGTAGTGGTGGGTGTCCGCCTTCAGCACCGTGTGCCAGGCGTCCCAGCCCGGCGGCACGTGCGGTCCCGTCGTCATACGGTTCGTCGCCATAGCCGTTGAGGAACTTGCCGATGTGGATCGTGCGGTAGCCGGCGCCCTGGAGCCAGGTGGCGAGGTTGTGTTCGGCGGCGGCGCGGAAGGAGAAGCCGAAGTAGCCCCCATTGGGTTGGATGTTGCCCTTGACGCCGTTGTTGTGCGAGTAGCGCCCGGTCAGCAGGCTGACCCGCGAGGGGCAGCAGAGGGGATAGGGGATGTAGTAGCGGTTGAAGGTCATCCCCCGTTTGCCGATCAGGTCGAGCGTGTAGGGCATCGACCGCGTCTCGGGGGCGCCGGGGAAGGCGCTGAAGGTGTCGTAGAGGCCGTCGAGCGTCTGGTCGTCGGTCTGGATGACGACGAAGCTGGGCCGCTCGCTGTTGGGGTTGAGCGGCGGTTCGTCCACGGGGACGACGGCGCGAGCCTGGGCGAGCGCCGAGGGCCAGCGCGCAGAGCAGGGCCAGCAGCGCCGCCACGATCGGCAGGCGGGCGCGCAAAGACGCTCGGGTGTCGCAGACTCGGTCCATTGGAGGTCGAAACAGCCGCTAGCGGCGAAGTTGCGAAGGAAGAACGCTAGAAAACCGCTAAGACGCGCCGAGCTTTTTGGCGGCGTCGCGGAAGTTCTTCACCGTTGCGCTGGGCGCTTTGCGGCCGTCGAGCTTCTCGCCGTGGCGGTTGACCCAGATCACCGGCACCTTCATCTTCAGCAGCGGAGCGACGTCGGTGTCGTAGCTGGAGCAGATGTGGACCCAGCCTTTTTTGCCGCCGATCCGCCGCGCGCACTCTTTGAAGTGGACTGGGTCGGGCTTGTAGCTGCGCACCTGCTGGGCGGTGACGACGAGGTCGAGTTCGGTGCGCAGGTGGCGGCGGGAGATGCCGAGCAGCTTGTCGTCGATGTTGGAGATGATCCCGATCTCGTAGCGTTTGCCGAGCCGGTCCATCGCCGCGTTGGCCTCGCGGAAGGGCAGCCAGTAGGCGACGCTGTCGGGCAGGAACTGGGCGCGCGAGGGCTCGATCTCCCAGCCGATCTCGCGGGCGACCTTGACGATCGTGCGGCGCAGCACCTCGGCGTACAGTTCGTAGGAGCCGGCCATGATTTCCGCCTGCACTTCCATGAAGCGGGCGAGGAACGGACCCTCTTCGAAGCTGAAGCCGTCCTTTGCAGCCTCTTTCTTGCAGGCTTCGACGATGCCCTTCTCCCAGTCGATCAGGGTGCCGTAGCAGTCGGTGGTCACCCAATTGATGGTTTTCAGAGCGGGAAGGGGCACGGGGCGCGGCATCTTATGCGACGGTGTCGCCGCGGGGCGCCCCGCTTGCGATCTCGGATAGGCTGCCGCCGCGCCCGAGCGGCGCATCGACATGGACCTCCTCGAGTATCAGGGCAAGCAGCTTTTCGCCGCGCACGGCATCGCCGTGCCGAGCGGCGAGGTCGCCTCGACCGTCGAGGAGGCCGTCGCCGCGGCCGAGCGGATCGGCTACCCGTGCGCGATCAAGGCGCAGGTGCTGATCGGCGGCCGCGGCAAGGCGGGCGGGATCAAGATCGCCGCCGACCGCGCCGAGGCGGAGCGAGCACGCCGGCGCGATCCTCGGCATGGACATCCGCGGGCCGCACGGCGAGGGGCCGTTCCGGGTCGACCGGGTCTGGGTCGAGGGCGGCTCGGACATCGCCGCCGAGTACTACGCCTCGGTGATCCTCGACCGCGGCGAGAAGAAGCTGCTGGCGATGGTCTCAGCCAAGGGCGGGATGGACATCGAGGCGGTCGCCGCGGAGGACCCTGAGGCGCTGGTCAAGGAGCACATCGACCCGACGCGGCCCTTCACCGCCGCGGCGGCGCGGCCGATCGTCGACGCCGCCGGCCTCGCCGAGGACGTGCGCGACGAGGCGGCGGAGGTGCTGGCGAAGCTGGCCGAGACCGCGCAGTCCGAGGACGCGACGCTGATCGAGGTCAACCCGCTGATCGTCACCGCGGACCGCCAGGTCGTCGCCCTCGACGCCAAGGTGACGATCGACGGCAACGCCCTCTACCGCCACGAGGGCTTGGCCGAGCTCGACGCGGAGTCGATCGACGACCCGCAGGAGGCGATGGCGCGCGAGAAGGGCCTCACCTACGTCAAGCTCGACGGCAACGTCGGCATCCTCGCCAACGGCGCCGGCCTCTGCATGTCGACCCTCGACGTCGTCGCCCAGGCGGGCGGCGCGCCGGCCAACTTCCTCGACGCGGGCGGCGGCTCGAAGGCGGAGGCGATCGTCGACGCGCTGACCGTGATCACCTCCGACGAGAAGGTCACCGCGATCCTCTTCAACATCTTCGGCGGCATCACCCGCTGCGACGAGATCGCCAAGGGCATCGTCGAGGCCTCCGCGTCAGCTTGACCTCGCGGTGCCGCTGGTCGTCCGCCTCGACGGCACCAACTCCGAGGAGGGGCTGGAGATCCTCGCCGAGGCGGGCCTCTCCAACCTGCACCAGGAGACGACGATGCTCGGCGCGGCGCAGAAGGTCGTCGAGCTGGCGGGGAGCGCCTCGTGAGCATCGTCGTCGACGAGCAGACGAAGCTGGTCGTCTCCGGCCTGACCGGGCGCGAGGGCTCCTTCCACGGCCTGCGCAACCGCGCCTACGGCACCCACCTGGCGGCCGGCGTCACGCCCGGCAAGGGCGGCCAGGACGTCGAGGGCGTGCCGGTCTTCGACTCGATCCGCGAGGCGGTCGAGCAGGAGGGCGCCAACACCTCGATGATCTTCGTCCCGGCGCGCTTCGCCGCGCCGGCGATCGACGAGGCGATCGAGTCCGGCGTGCACACGGTGATCGCGATCACCGAGGGCATCCCGGTGCTCGACATGCTGAAGACCTACTGGAAGGCGAAGGAGGCCGGCGTCCGCCTGATCGGCCCCAACTGCCCGGGCGTGCTCTCGCCCGGCAAGGCCAACGTCGGCATCATCCCCGCCCAGTTCTTCGACCCGGGCAAGATCGGCGTCGTCTCCAAGTCGGGCACGCTGACCTACCAGATCGGCAACGAGCTGAAGCAGGCCGGCGAGGGCAACTCCTCGATCGTCGGCATCGGCGGCGACCCGATCATCGGCTCCGACTTCATCGACATCCTCAAGCTGTACGAGGCCGATCCGGAGACCGAGCTGATCGTGATGGTCGGCGAGATCGGCGGCGACGCCGAGGAGCGGGCGGCGGAGTTCATCGCCGCCGAGATCTCCAAGCCCGTCGTCGCCTACATCGCCGGCTTCACCGCCCCGCCCGGCAAGCAGATGGGCCACGCCGGCGCGATCATCTCCGGCTCCTCGGGCACGGCGCAGGCGAAGAAGGAAGCGCTCGAGGCCAAGGGCGTGCGGGTCGGCGAAAGCCCGACCGAGACGGCGCAGATCGCCGTCGAAGTCCTGCGCGGCCTTTAGCTAGCCGGTCGGGTAGACCGGCTTGGGCCGCAGCCGGAGGCCGCGGACGATCGCTTCCATGCCCTTGAAGGAGCCGTAGGGGTTGACGGTTTCGATGAAGGGCGAAGGGGGGTCGACGAAAATCGGGGTGGGAGGGTTATTGGCGATGGCATTGACGACGATCACCAGATCGCCGAGGTAGACGCGGGCGGTGAAGGCCTGCGGCGGTTGGTCCGGGCATCGCCGGTAATTCCTCCTGTAACCGCCATAGATGGTCGCGGAGCCGCCGGGAAGCTCGATCGTCTTGGTCTTCGTGCAGCGCCAAGAGGCGATGGCGTGGGCTGCCGGAGTGTCCGCGTATTGAGGCCAGGTCGCCTGAGTCCAGGTGTCGAGCCAGATCTGGTCATAGCCGAGGTACAACAGCGCTCCCGGCGTTTCTTCCTCGGATCCGTCGGAGGCGTAGGAACCGTAGAGGCGGCTGTTCGGCAGCTCGTCACCGGGTCTGAAGTTGCGTCCCAGCCAGTAGACGGGCGTTTCGATTGCGGGATCGTTGAGCGCGACTTCGCCGTCGAACCGTTCTGCGCGCGTGTAGCGCGTCGGCCTGCGAATGTGGATCTGTTGGCGCCGTGCAAGCTCGAGGGCTGCCTGGTCGTCTTCGGCGAAGGACTGGCCGACTGCCATGACGACGGCCAGCGTGTTGCCCGACCGCCAGACGAGGAAGGAAGCGGTGGGCGCGACCTTGTAGGGGAAGGGGTAGAAGCGGGGCTGGGCGGCGTGGAACAGCGCAGTATCCGAGCCGACCTTCTCCGGGGCGGTGACCTCTCGGGGTGGGTGGTCGTGGAAAAGCCGGCCAAGAAGCTGCGGCACGACACTCCATGCGGCATCGGCTGCCCTGTCGTCGCTCATCCTGAGCACCCCGGTTCCGGCCAGCACCGGCCCCGAAGGCTGGCCCGGCACGGTGAAGAGGCGGTAGAAGGAGCCCGCGCAGCCCTTGGGGTGAAAGCGGACTATGAACTTCGCCAGCTTCGGCGGGGTGTCTCGTGGGTGCGTCAGCGGCGCGCAGAAGTTTCCTTCGCCCTGCCCCTCTCGCAGTTCGACGTTGAGGTAGCCGCCAGTTGGAAGGTCGTGCAATCGAAGGAGCAGGTCCGACTGGTGGATCGTCCCGTGCCGAGCCGCGGTCGCGGTCTGCAGGAGGCCGAACACAGCCACCAGTCCCATAAGTGGAATCGCCACGAGAAGCGGCCGGCGCCCGCGTAAGCCTCCCCAAGCTCCGGCCATTGCCGCCAGTATCGCAGGCGCGCAATCGGTGAGGCGGGTGCGTTGCTAGGCTCGCTGGCGATGGCCGGGGACACGATCTCGTTCGCTCGCGGCGCGCCCAGCGCCGACATCCTGCCGCGGGAAGCGGTGCGGGATGCGGCGGCGGCGGCTCTCGCCGAGGACTGGGAAAAGGCGCTCTCCTACGGGACCGGGATCGGGCATCCGGGGCTCTGCCAGTGGGTTGCCGAGCGGCACGGAGGGCTCGATGCCGGCCAGGTGATGATCGCCAACGGATCGCTGGAGGCCGGCTGGATGCTGTTCGAGCACCTGCTCGAGCCCGGCGACCGGGTCGTGGTCGAGCAGCCGACCTACGACCGCACGCTGCTGATGCTGCAGCGGCTCGGGGTCGAGCTGGTGCCGGTACCGCTGGAGGCCGACGGGCTGGACCTCGAGGCCTTTGAGGCTGCGCTGGACGCGGGGTCGATCAAGCTCGCCCACGTCATCCCCAACTTCCACAACCCGGCCGGCTGCACGCTCTCGGCGGCGAAGCGGACGCGGCTGGTCGAGCTCGCCGCCGAGCACGGCTTCTGGATCTTCGAGGACGACCCCTACCGCGAGCTGCCCTTCGAGGGCGAGGCGCTGGAGTCGATGCTCTCGATCGATTCCGCGGATCGGGTGGTCCACGCCTCCTCCTTTTCGAAGACGGTCAGCCCCGGGGTCCGCGTCGGCTATCTGGCCGGTCCGGGGGAGGAGATCGCGAAGCTGGCCAAGCGCGCCAACGAGACCTACATCTCACCCAACATGCTGGCCGAGTCCGTGGTGCTGGAGCTCTGCCGCTCCGGCGGGCTGGACCGCAACATCGAGTTCGTCAAAGGCGCTCTGCGCGAGCGCCGCGACGCCCTGGTCGAGGCGCTGCGGGAGAAGCTTCCCGAGGCCGAGTTCGTCGTTCCCGGCGGCGGCTACTTCCTCTGGCTCGACCTCGCCGAGGGGACCGACACGCCGACTCTGCTGGCCGAGGCCAAGGGCGAGGGCGTCGCCTTCGTCGCCGGCCCCGACTTCATGATCGAGGGTGGCGAGAACAGCCTGCGCCTCTCCTTCGCCAGCGTCCCCCCGGAGCGGATCCCCGAGGGAGTCGCTCGCATCGCGCGAGCGCTGGAGCGTGTCCGCGCCGGCTCGCCCGCCTAAAGCCCCTCAGCGGCCGTAGCGGTCAGACGACAGCACGAGCTGCTCAGGGATCGCCGCGCGCGGCGGCGGCGCCGGATCGGCGCGGACCGAGACGGTCTCGGCGACACTGCGCGAGACCCGGTGCTTGCCGTCGGCGGAGGCGATTGTGATCCCCTCCTCGTCGGAGCTCTCCACCGTTCCCTCCAGGCCGGGCTCCAGGCCGGCCGCTTTGAGGTAGTGGAGGAGCTCCTCGGCCTCGTTCTCGAAGCGCAACACGTGGACCTCGGCGCCGACCGCGACGTCGGCCAGCAGCGAGCCCGTCTCGCGCGCGCCCTCGACGATCGGGTGCCCGTGCGGGCAGGTCGGTCGCGTCGCCGATTGCCGCCCGCATCCGCTCCTCCAGCACCGGCGACATCGCGTGCTCGATCCGCTCCGCCTCCTCGTGCACCTCGTCCCAGGGAATGCCGAGCACGTCGGTGAGAAAGCGCTCGATCATGCGGTGGCGGCGGACGATGTAGCTGGCGTGCTCGCGTCCGGACTCGGTGAAGTCGAGCGATTTGTCGGGATTGCGAGCGACGTAGCCGTCGTCGACGAGGCGGCCGATCATCTCGTGCACGGTTGGCGGCGAGAGCTGCATCGCGCGGGCGATGTTGGCGCCGGTCATCGGCAGCCCGGCCTCCTCCAGCCAGAACATGATCTCCAGGTACTCCTGCTCGGCGACCGTCGCGTCACTCATCGGCTCGATACTAGCGGCGGGCCGCTGGGCTCAGCGACGCTCCATCAGGCTCGAGACGACCGCCTCGTAGAAGCCGTCGCCCATCGCCCCCTCGGTGACCGTGGCGTTGTCCCAGGCGGCGAGCGCGGCGCGCAGGCCGGGGTCGCGCTCGGGTCCGTTGGCGACGACGAAGAAGCGGCCGACCGCGGCGGCGACCTCGAGGTCCTCGACCGAGTCGCCGACGGCGATGCACTCGGCCGGGTCGAAGCCGCGGGCACGGGCGTGGGCGGCGACGGCGTTGGCCTTGCTGACCATCTTCGGGACCAGGTGGTAAGCGTGGGTGGGGCCTTCGATCGCCGCCATCTCACGGCCGATCGCGCCGTTGTCGAGCAGGCGTAGATCGTCGTGGCCGGCGTCGAGAAGCACCTGATTGGCCTCGCCAACGTCGACCTTGCCGCGGAAGAGGTGGGAGAGGACGCGGCCGTGGTGCCAGGGCGCGTGGTACTCGAGCCGGCCCTCGAAGCGCTCGAAGAGCAGCTTCGGGATCCCCCGCTGCTCGATCTTCTCGTAGACGGTGCCCTCCTCGTCGGGCACGAGCTCGCCGGTCAGCAGCGTCGTCTCGCCGTCGATCGCGAAAGCGCAGCCGGCCTCGTAGATGTAGGAGGTCTGGCCCATCAGTCGGGCGGCCTCGTGCACCTGCGCCTCGCGCCGGCCGGACATGATCACCACCTCGACGCCGGCCCGGTGACAGGCCTCCAACCCGCGCGACTGGGCCAGCGAGAAGCCACCGTCGGCGTCGCGGTAGAGCGAGCTGCCGCGGCCGAGCAGGGTGCCGTCGAGGTCGGTGTAGACGCATCGCAGGGGCATGGGCGCGGTCGCTACCGTAGCGGCGTGCCCTGGCGATTGGCCGACAGGACCCTCGATCTGGAGCAGCCGATCGCGGCGGGGATCGTCAACGTCACCGCCGACTCGATGTTCGAGGGCGCGCGCAGCGTGACCCCGGAGCAGGCCGTCGCTGACGGCCTGGCTCTCGTCGAGGCGGGCTTCGACATGCTCGACGTCGGTGCGGTGGCGGCGCGAAGCGGCCCCCCCGTCGATGCGGAGGTCGAGGCAGCGGCGCTGGTGCCGGCGATCGAGGGGTTGGCCGATGCCGGGGTGCCG
This sequence comes from uncultured Solirubrobacterales bacterium, assembly GCA_963782685.1. Taxonomy (GTDB): domain Bacteria; phylum Actinomycetota; class Thermoleophilia; order Solirubrobacterales; family 70-9; genus VRUE01. The sequence goes on along the minus strand of CAWAKV010000002.1, from coordinate 327,906 downwards.
GTCTCCGCCGACACCTTCTCGCCCGAGGTGGCGCGGCGGGCGCTGGCGGCGGGCGCGGTCGCGGTCAACGACATCTCCGGCGGATCGGAGGAGATGTTCGAGCTGGTCGCGGAGACTGGCTGTGGCTACGTGCTGATGCACATCGAGGGTCCGCCGCGGGTCGACCGCCAGCCGCGCGTCTACGACGACGTGGTCGAGCACCTGAAGTCGTGGCTGGGGGGGAGAATTGAGGTGGCCTCGCGACTTGGGGTAGGTGAGGAGCAGATCGCTATCGACCCCGGACTCGACTTCGACCTCACCACCGAGCAGGACCTCGAGATCCTGCGGCGGCTCGGCGAGCTGCGCTCGCTCGGCCCAGCGCTCTACGTCTCGCTCTCGCGCAAGGACTTCATCGGCGCGGTGTTGGCGGGGAGCTGGGAGGGGCGTCTGCCGGCCAGCGAGCGCGAGTGGGGCACCGTCGCCGCGGCGACGCTGGCCGTGTGCGAGGGCGCGGACATCCTCCGGATCCACGACCGCAGCACGCTGCAGGCGGTGAGAGTCGCTGGTCGTATCCATGGCTAAGAGCCTTCTCGACACTCCTTGGTCCATAGCCATCGACCCAGCCCGCCGCGATGACCGCATCGTCGCCGAGAGCAGCGAGCCCGAGCGGAAGGCGAAGACGGTGGCGATGCCGCGCTCGCTCGATCCCGCCCTGGTCGAAGCCCTGGCTCGGGCGGAGATCGAGCGCCTCTACTCGCACCAGCGCGAGGCGCTGAAAGCGGCGGCCGGCTCCAACCTGGTGATCACCAGCGGCACCGCCTCGGGCAAGAGCCTCGCCTTCAACCTGCCCGTGCTCGACGGCATCGCCCGCGACGCGAAACGGCGGGCGCTCTATCTCTACCCGACCAAGGCCCTGGCGCAGGACCAGGCGCGCAAGCTCGCCGCGCTGCGCCCGCCCGGCTTGCGCGAGGCGATCTACGACGGCGACACGCCGCGCGAGGAGCGGCCAGCGATCCGCCGCCGCAGCAACCTCGTGCTCACCAACCCCGACATGCTCCACGTCGGCCTGCTGCCCAACCACAAGAGCTGGGGCGACTTTCTCGCCAACCTCGGCTGGGTCGTGGTCGACGAGGCGCACACCTACCGCGGCGTCTTCGGCTCGCACGTCGCCAACGTGCTGCGGCGCCTGCGCCGCGTCGCCCGCGCCTACGGCGCCGAGCCGCGCTTCCTGCTCACCTCGGCGACGATCGCCAACCCGGTCGAGCTCGCCGAGCGCCTGGTCGGCGAGCCGTTCGAGCTGATCGACGACGACGGCGCGCCGCGCAGCGGCCGCGAGATCGCGATGTGGAACCCGCCGCTGATCGACAAGGCGAGCGGTACGCGGCGCTCTGCCCTCTCCGAGGCTGCGGACCTGCTGGCCGAGCTGGTCAGCCACGGGGTGCGGACGATCTGCTTCCTCAAAAGCCGGCGCGGGATCGAGCTGATCCAGCGCTTCGCCAGGGAGGCGCTGGAGCGACGGGGCAAGCCCGAGCTGGCGGCGCGGATCGCCCCCTACCGCGGCGGCTACACGCCCCAGCAGCGACGCGAGATCGAGGCCCGGCTGGCAAGCGGCGACCTGCTCGCGGTGGTGGCGACCGACGCGCTCGAGCTGGGCATCGACATCGGCGAGCTCGACGCGGCGATCTGCGTCACCTTCCCCGGCACCGTCGCCAGCCTGCGCCAGATGTGGGGCCGGGCGGGCCGGCAGCGGCGCGGCCTGGCCGTCTACGTCGCCGGCTCCGACGCGCTCGACCAGTTCTTCTGTCGCCACCCGGACGAGTTCGTCGGGCGGCCGGTCGAGGCGGCGATCCTCGACCACGAGAGCGAGCAGATCGCCTCGCGGCACATGGTCGCCGCGGCCTACGAGCTGCCGCTGAGCGAGGAGGACGACGAGGTCTTCGGCGAGGGCTGGCGCGAGCGGGCCGAGCGGCTGACCTCGGCCGGCGAGCTGCGCCGCGCCGGCGGCCGGCTGCTGCCGGCCCGCAGCGAGTTCGTCGCGGCGAAGATCCCGCTGCGCTCGGCCTCGGCCAACTCGGTCGCGGTGATCGAGCGCGACTCGGGCGAGATGCTCGGCCTGGTCGAGGCAGAGCGTGCCTTCACCACGGTTCACCCGGGTGCGATCTACCTCCACCTGGGGCGCTCCTACGAGGTCGAGCAGCTCGACGTCGAGGGGCGGCGGGCGGTCGTCTCCCGCTTCGACGGCGACTGGTACACGCGGCCGAAGAAGGAGACCGAGATCTACATCGAGCGGGTGCGGGAGCAGCGCACGACCTCGGGGGTCGAGCTGCACTTCGGCGAAGTCTCGGTGAGCGAGCAGGTGATCGCCTTCCAACGCGTCTCGATCTCCGAGCAGGAGCCGATCGACATCGTTGCCCTCGAGCTGCCTGAGCAGCACTTCGTCACCCAGGCGCTCTGGTACGTGCTGCCGGACGGGCTCAACGGCGTGCTGCCGCCCGACGTACTCCTCGGCGCCCTGCACGCGACCGAGCACGGTCAGATCGCGGTGCTGCCGCTGATCGCGATGTGCGACCGCTGGGACATCGGCGGGCTCTCCACCAACGTCCACTTCCAGACCGGCCGGGCGACGATCTTCATCTACGACGGCCACCCTGGCGGGGTGGGGATAACCCTGCGCGGCTACGAGCAGTTCGAGCGCCTGCTGGGCGACGCCGAGCGCCTGATCGGCGAGTGTCCTTGCGAGTCCGGCTGCCCCTCCTGCGTGCAGAGCCCCAAGTGCGGCAACCTCAACGAACCGCTGCACAAGGCCGGCGCGCTGGAGCTGATGAGGACGATGCAAGACTCCGGCGGGCGATGAGCGATCCAGTTCGCCCCGCAGGCGAGAGCGAGCGGCGGTTCCGCCAGGTCTCCGTGATCGGGGCGGGCGACTGCGGGCAGACATCCGACGCGGCACTCTTGGCCGAGGAGGTCGGGCGGCGGCTGGCCGAGGCGGGCGTGACGGTGGTCTGCGGCGGGCTCGGCGGCGTGATGGAGGCCGCGTCGCGCGGCGCAGCGCAGGCGGGCGGTGAGGTGATCGGGATCGTCCCCGGCGTCGCGGTCGGAGAAGCCAACCCCCACTGCACCCACGTTGTCGCCAGCGCGATCGGCTACGCCCGCAACCTCGCCGTCGTCGCCAGCGGCGACGCGGTGATCGCGGTCGGCGGCGAGTGGGGAACCCTCTCGGAGATCGGCCACGCCCGCACCTTCGGCAAGACGGTCGTCGCCCTGCGCAGCTGGGGCCTCACCGGCCGCGAGCGCATGGAGGGCGCCCCCGGCTTGGTTCCCGTGGAGACCCCCGAGGACGCGGTCGCCGCCGCCCTCGAGGCGATCGCATGACGTGCCGGTGCTCCGGTGCCCATATGGACCTCTAAGCACCGGCACGTCCCGGCCAGAGCTCGCGTAGGGCGAGGATGGCGAAGGCATGGGACCACGCCAGGGGCGTGGTCGAGGTCGGCAGGCCGGTGTGGGCATCGACTCGCTCAGGCAGCAGGCCCAGTGGGGTGGCAGCGCGACGCAGATCGGCGAGGAGAGTAAGCGCGGCGCGGCGCTCGCCCAGGGCGGCGAGCGACCAGGCCGTCCAGGCGGTCGGCGCGGTCCACGGGTCCTCGCCGCCGTGCCAGTTCTCTGAGGGGACGATCCCGAAGCGACCCTCGCGCTGAGCGACGAGCCGCAGCAGGGTGCGGCGGGCGGCGGGGTAGAGGGCGGGTTGGGAGAAGGGCCGCACCGCCCATGCCGCTGCCGAGTCCAGCCCCGACTCAGGTTCTCTCGCCATCCGCACCAATCCGCGCCGCGCCCCGAACGTCCTCGCAATCGCCTGGGCGTGGGCGGCGATCGCGTTGCCCAGGTAGTTGCCCGCGTCGCCCTCCTGGTAGTCGGCGCGTCCGTGCCAGCGATGCTCGCGTAGCGATGCCGGTAGCCCCGCCGCCCGCGTGGCCGCGGCAACCCACCCTGCCGCGTCGCCCTGCGCCTCACGTCCGGGGACCGCATCGCCGCTCCCGCGGAACCGCGCCGCAGCATCCAGATCGAGACCCATGAGGAAGCGCGCGATCTGGCGCGCCTCCGCCCGGTATCCCGCCGCGGCGAAGGCGATCGCCACTGCGGCGGCATCGCGTGGCCAGACGTAGGCCCAGCCGTCACGCGCACCGGCTGCGACCGCCCCGCTGCGCCGGTCGGTCAGCACCCGCAGCACCAGGAGCGAGCGCCGATACATCCGCTGCGCCCACGGCGGCGCGCCGGGGCCCAGTGCGCGGGCCCTCGCCAGCCAGCGCCGATCGACAGCGGCGCCTCCGGGTTCCGCGCCTCGCGCGACGACCTCCTTCTCGTCGCCAAACCAGGCAATGGTGCGCAGCACGTTCGTGCCCGGCAGGTACCGCTGCACGACCGAGTCGGCGCGCCAGAGGGGCGGCCTCCTCCCTTCTCGAAGCTCCACCCGGGCGACGATCGCTTCGTCGGCCGACACGGTCCCCGCAGACTGTCGCTTGGCCGATACCGCGATGAGCGCATCTCCGGCCGGCCCCGACACGCGCAGGTCAACCACATTGCCGTAAGCGTCGACCGCCGCGGTTCGCCCCCCGCTGCCGACCACCGCCGTCCCCAAAAACGGTGCCGTCAGGCCAGGCAGGCCGGCCGGCGTGCGCGGGTCATCCCCCTGACCACCCGACAGTCCCACGGCGGCCAGGGCAAGCACACCCAATGCGATTCCGGCACGAGCCCAGGCCACTGGCCAATCCAAGCAGCCCCGCGACGCCCCGGTCGCTAGCCTTCCCGCTGCGCGGCAACGCCACGCTCCAGCTACGGCGAGGTAGCTCAGTTGGTAGAGCACACGACTGAAAATCGTGGTGTCGCCGGTTCGATTCCGGCCCTCGCCATTCACTTTCTCCTGCAAATCGACCAGTTTTGAGAGTTAGTGCCACTGGGTCGATCACGTCGTTTGGGCTACGGTAGCCCGTTCATAGCCCAATCAAGCGGCTTCAGGCCCTTCATCTGACGACAAAAGGGATCCTGGTCCGCATGAGATTCCGCTCTCTAGGGCGAAATAACCGAGTCGCATAAGACATCGAATTGGAAATGACACGAGCCGGAATCGTGTTCTCTTTCATTCGATCAAATGGATGCCCTTAGCCAGTCCACGCGTGCCGTCGCGATGTCGGCTGCCGCTCGGTGACCCGCAGCGGACCTCGGCTGACATCTCAAGCTACACACAACCTGTCGACGCACGAATGCACTCCTCCTCTTCCTCGTCCTCGACGGGGTCTAGGTTCCGCGAGAGATCAAATGAGTGGCGTGAAAGTCTGGAAACTCGGTGGTCGCGTGACGGAAGGTGATCGCCATTCATGTTCATTTGTACGAGATCTCAGCGAGTCCGAAGTCGACGATTTGAAGGCAAGGTTCGATGCGATTCACGAACTGGCCGAGCAGCGAGATTTGAGTCGCGTAGTGGAGTCGGGAGAACGCTGGAGGGCAATTCTCGAGGCTGCGCAAACGGAGATCGAGCTTGATGGCCGCATCTCCAACCGCAGCCAGAGACTCGCATGGCTCGAGCTGAATGCCTTCGTGCGCTTGGGCGAACAGCTGGTGAAGCAGTTGAGCGACTGGGCCGGAGAACTGCCGACACGCCCGCAGCCCGCGAGCCGTCAGTTCGACGAACGACGAGATCAGCTGCAGCGCACCGGACCATACTCACTGCTGGTCGAGGCTTTCGGAGAGGAAAAGGTTGAGCCCGATCTCCTCCAACCGCGGAAGGCGCTCGATCCGTTCTTCGTGCGTGGCTTTGAGGCCTACGGTGCCCGCGATCTTGTGGCGGCCGCTCTCGACGGAATGATTGAGCTACTGACCGCCTATTTCGTTCTTCGCGATCCTTCCCACCGGAAGCTCGCGAATGAAATGAAATCCCTCACCCTTTCGGTGCCGAAGGGGATGCCGTCCATCTTCGCCTTCGTCGAGACCGATTCGGGCTCAACGCCGACGAAGTACGAGATGACCGACTTCCCCGTTCTGGCGCTCGCGCGGCTCGACCAGGCGTTTGACGGAGTCATTGCGGGTCGTGGAGCAGGGGCACTCTTGGAGATGCTCCAGGGTCGTTACAAACGCCGTTTGAGCTTTGGCGACGCGTCGGCCGACTCAGCCGCGATCGGCGGGAGGAGTGCAGGAGGGATCAATGCCGTTCCCACCGCCACCCTGAAGCTCGATATCGATCTCCTCGGCTCAGAGCCCGTCGACTACTGGGCGCCGGTGCGCGACCGGATCGAAGAAGGCGGAGATGGCCGCGACATGTTCACCGGCGTGGTTCAACGAGCCGCTCCGGATGGACGTGTGGTCAGCCTTGAGTGCGAGGGAGCTGTCGCTCTTCTGGAGCAGCTGGCGGGCGGAACTCTGGCAGCGAACATGCAAGAAGCCGAGCTTCTCCGTGCGATGGAACGTTGCGTTGGCTTGAACGAGGTGCTGCCGCTCAGCGAAGAGGTGCCGGAGCCTAGGGAGGAGCCCTTCGAGGTCGTTGTTCCCCTCAGCGGCATCGACGTGAAGCACGGCATCGCAGTTGGGAATGCCTTTCTCATCCCTAAGGACGACGGCGCGGAAAAAGTCGCTTGCTTAGACCGCGACGAGGTCGAAGAGAACCATGCTGTGCTCATCGACGAGTTCGAGCGGGCGTCGTGCTACCTCCTTTCGGAGGTCGTGGCGGCCACGATTGACGAAGCGGAGAACCTCGGACTTCTTGCAGTCGACACTGCACTTGCATGGCTGATTACCCGCGGCCGCTACGGTGCGGCGATCCTTCCAAATGGCGATCCGCAAAGCTTCGATCGCCAGAAGTCACTCCGTGCTCCTCACCGCGGCCCGGTCGTCCTCGTCATGGGGACCGAGACCAAGCGATTCTGGCTTCGACGGCCGGATCCACCGCTAGACGCAGTGGGCCGCCGTCTTGATGCTCACGATGACTCGCTTCTTCCACGCCTGCCGGCGGAGCTCGAGGTCAACGATCGCCTCGCACTGCTGGCTCTTCGGCTCGCGGCCTCCGAGATCGATCCGCTGATGCAGATCCGTGCGCTCTGGCAGGCAATCGAGTCATATGCAGAAAAGCGCAAAGGCGAGCGAAAACTCTTCGACAAGCGTGCAAGGAAGATGATCTCGAAGCGGTTATTTGAGGACGAGCCCCTCGACCTGAACGAGCGTCAGCGAAACCGCTTGGAAGAGGCCATCGAAAAGCTGAACCGTAGGTCTCTAAGGCAGCGCCTGGAACGCCGGTTGAAGGAAGATGCTGTTCTCGTCACCGAGGATGAGCTGGCGCTCCTCCAAGAGCTCTACGACGTCCGAAACGATGTCGTCCACGGCCGACCGGTAGATGATCCGCCCAAGAGGGACAAGATCAACTACGGAATTTCAATCGTGGCCCGCATGCTGGTCCACCGAGTCGCGGCCGTAGGCTCTGTCGGATCCTAGCGGCGCTCTCCTGCTGTCTGTCGCACACCGTCGAAGTTTGCGCCCAGTCCGACGACCTTAGGGCGCGTCGGTGCCGATCCGAAAGTGCTCGGCGGAGCAGGGTCAACTTGGGCGTGCGCCGAGAACCTCGCCGACTTGAGATGCCCGCTCGATCCATGCACTGGCGTCTGGGTCGATCAGCCCGGCCAGGGTGAGCATCTCCTCGTAGTGCGTGTCGATCGGGCGGCCCGTAATCGTCTCGTGATGGGCGAGGCGGTTGCGGAAGGGAACGAGCTTCGACATCAATGCCGCGACCTCGGCTCGTTCCCCCGAGCCGGCAGGAAACGCTCGATGCAAGTGGGAGACCCAGAGCCCGTCGTACTTCTTGTCGAAGAGGGCGCGCCAGAACCCGAACGACAGGCCCGCCACGACCCGTCCGCGAGTGGGTGCCTTGCCTTCGCGGGAGATCCTCGCGATGGTCTCGTGGACTCGCCGTCGGGAGGCATCGTTCAGGATCGCCGGGTCCTCAAGCCAGGTCTCTCGCGGAGCCGCGCCGGCCTCAACTGGGGCGAATTGGGAGTCGACGGCGTTGCGCAGGATCACCTCGACGTGATGCAGCGTCTCGAACATCGCCACGGAGATACGGGCGTTCCAGACGTAGAGTTCGACCGCCTTGCCGTGGTTGCCGTCGGCCTCGGCGATGTACGGAGCGAACCGGGCCGCGGTGATCCATTTCTTGGTTTGAGATGGCTGCATGGGAGGTTTCCAGAAGTTGGAGGAGCCGCGCTAGACTAGTGAGCGTATGCCCCAGGTAAGGCTCTCCCGCTTCGGCGGTGATCCCCCTGGGGCTCCGTCGTTTTGAGGCAGGGCTCTGACATTCGGTAACAGGCCTTCCAGTGCGGATACTCGACCTCGACCTCGACTTCTTCCTCTGCGGCACTGCCCACTATGCGGACTCAGCAGATGACCGCCTCGATGCCGACGAGTATCCGCCGTGGCCGCTCGACGTCGCGATCGCCTTCTTGGCCGAGCAATGCCGACTAAACGGGCGGCAGCCCGGGTTCGTGGTTGAGCATCACAACGAGCTCTTCTACCGCTGGGGCGAAGCGATCGAAGCAGGAAGGATGGCGAAGCCGCTTGAGGTCGTCCATGTTGACGCCCATGCAGATCTCGGCCTGGGAGACGCCAGCTACGCCTACCTGATGGGCGAACTCGCCTTTGAGGCGATCGAGGATCGGTACGGGATTCTGAGGGCGCGCCGACCCAACTCGCGGAGTCAAATGCTCGACCTCGACAACCATGCATTGACTGATGGCAATTGGTTGATGTTCGCGCTCGCCTGCGGCTGGCTCTCCAGCCTGACCTATGTCACCAACTCCTGCGCCGAGGCATCAGACGGTGCCCGGCCGGGTGATCTGATGAGCCTGCTGATGCAGGATTTCGACATGCAGGCCGACTACCTCCAAGTCGTCGGCGCGCGGGAAAAGTTCTGGCAGAGCGGCAGGGGCCGACCCCGGGTCATCGACCACCGCGACCCGCCGGTGCCATTCACTACCAACGTCTGGCGCGAGTACCAAGCGTTGGAGCCGTTCGACATCGTGTGCCTTACCCGATCTCCGGAGTACACGCCTGCGGATGCGGATCCGATCTTTGACGCAATTGTCGAGCGTTTCATCGATAAGGCCGCGCTCCAGTAGGCGCTCATATCCGGAGATCGACGAGGCAGTCTGGGTCCAGCGGGCCCCTCACGACGTACAGATCGAGTTCGATCGGCACTTCGGCCATCAGCGCGGCGGTCGAGCGATGAACGCCGTCCATGAGGATCGCTCCGACGCCAAGGCTGTAGCCCGGGAGCACATCACGCATAACGCCAGCCGCGCGGTACTGCCTCGCCTGCTCACGAATGAAGTCAGCGCGCTGACCGAGCCGGTCGACAACGCCTGGAACTTCTCCAACGGTCACTCGTCGGGCGCCGTCGTCCAGCAGCCCGCATGGGTGCCCGTCAGGATCGAGGCACAATGGCGCCTCGAGCTCGGCCAGCTGATCAGGTGAGCCCACCTGGATCTGCTCGACAGGCCAACGCTCGCTCTCGAAGCGACGCCAGTTGAAGTCAACTCGGATCTCGCTCGCGAACCGATCCGTGAATCTCGTAACGGCGCTCACAGAAGCCTCCATCAGAAGGAGTTTCGCGCGCGCAGGCGCTTCCGTGTTGAATGGGCTACGAGATACCCCTTCATAGCCCAAAGCCGCCGAAATCCGCCCGGAACCAACGGTATCCAGGCCCCCGAGACCCTCTACAATGCTTCTTGGAGGTAGCCTCGAATTCCGCATGGTGATGCGGTTTCAGCGACATATCCGGGCTGGTGCTCACCGGCTCGGACACTCGCCTGAAAATCGTGGTGTCGTGGGTTCGATTCCCACCCTCGCCATCGCATCGCAGGGCCAAAAGCGCCGCCCTCCGAGGTGGCGCTTTGCGCTCGAGTCAATGAGCCGCGTTACGCTGGTGAGCGTATGCCCCAGGTAAGGCTCTCCCGCCTCGGCGGCGATCCCCCCCGGGGCTCCGTCATTCTGAGGCCTCGTCGCTCGCCAACGTCGCCGAGTCTACTTGTCTGCGAGAGCGGTTTGGACCTTCCATCGGCAAGGTGAACGGAGCGTCCTCGAGCGAGGAGACCACGCGGGCAACCCGGCGGAAGTCGCCGCGCGCCAAGCGGTCCAGCGGCTTGCGGTCGTTTCTGGCCCTGTCTAGGAAATTTTCTACTAGAAACTCTATTCTACTGGTAGAGTAGAAAATATGACTGAAGTAGAAAAGCGCTGGCAGAGGATCCTTGCATCCGCGCTGAAGGGCGCGATCGTCGAAGTTGCACCGAGCGATAGCGGGGCCGACCTCATGGTCCGGACTCGCGATGGCCGGGAGATCGAGATCGAGGTGAAGTGGGCCGGCGAGGGCTGGCCACAGGACGTCCGGCGCGTGGCCGCCACGGGCGGCGAGCGGTGGCCGGAGAACGCGGTCCTTCTCGCACGGAGCCTCTCTCCCGGTGCGATCGAGTGGCTGCGGGAGCGCGGTGCCAACTGGGCCGACGAAGCCGGCCAGGCTCATATCGTCGGCCCTGGCGGGCTGGTCGTGATCCGCGAAGTTGTTCGGCCGCCTGACATGGGGGACGGGCCGCGTTCCTTCTCGTGGTCGAAGTCGGCTATTGCGATCGCGGAGGCGATCCTCGCCCTCGACGATCGCCCGCTGCGGGTGGTCGAGCTCGCGGAGAAGAGCAACTGGTCCGATGCGCAGGCGGCCAAAGTTCTCAAGGCCTTCGACGACCAAGGTTGGACCGCCAAGCAGGGAGCTTCGCGTGGACCCGGTGCGCACCGGAGACTGGTCGATGCGGACGGACTGCTCGCTGCTTGGTCAGGCGCGGTTGCCGAATCCCCTCGCGCAACCCGCATCGCCCATCGCGCAACCAAAGACGTCATGGCGCTCCTCCGTAACGACCTCGTTCCCGCCTTGGAGCGAACTGTGGGTTGGGCTGTCAGCGGCTGGGCTGGCCTCGAGCTCGTTGCCCCCTTCGCAACGACCACCCCCAGCCTGCATATCTACATCGACGACACCGATTTCGCCGCACCGCTCAGCGAAGCAATCGAGGAGGCCGGCCTGCGCGAGGTGGACGAGGGTGGCCGAGTCACCTTCTGGGCAGCCGATGCCCGCATCTTCACCTTCTCCCGGCAAGTCGAAGACGTCCCGGTCGTAAGTGCCCCACGCTTGTTCGCCGATCTGTCCTCGTTCGGCGGCCGCGGGGGCGACGCGGCCGACCACGTCGAGTCAGAACTGATCGATCCGCTGCATTCCGGCGAGTCGGCCGAGGAGGATGACGCTCATGGATGAGCAGCGTTCCCGCGAGACCCGCGCCCGCGCCGAAACCGCGTTGGCGCGGCTCCTGCACGCGCTCGGGGACGAGGACGTCTTCCTGGTCGTGCTCGGCGGGCTGGTGCCCGAGGTTCTCGCAAGCGACGCGGCTCTCGTGCCGGAGCACCTCGGCACTACCGACGTCGACGTCCTCCTCATCACCCATGTGGACCGCGATGCCGATCTTGGCGCCGTGGAGCGAGCGCTGGAGCAGCTCGACTTCAGGCCGGACCCGAGCGAGGACGGCTGGCGCTGGCGAAGCCCGATCGACGGCGTGCCGGTGAAGCTCGAGTTCCTCTGCGACCTACCCGACTACCGCGAGGGCGAGGTCATCCGGCCGAGCGGCTGTCGAGCGCTCAGCGCTCAGAACCTCCGCGGCACAGGCTACGTCGCCCGCGACTTCGCCTGGGAGGAGCTGAGCGGTGGACTGGCCGATGGAACCATCGCCACCGTGCGCGCCCGCTTCGCCGGCCTCGAGGGCTACCTGCTCTCCAAGTGCGTGGCGGCGCGCATGCGCGCCGCCACGAAGGACTACTACGACCTCGTCTACGTCCTGCAGCACAATCGCGCGGGAGGACCGGAGCAGGCCGCACATCGCCTGATCAACGGCGATTTCGCCGATGAGCTCGAGCCCCTGAGGACGACCTTTCTGGAGGTGCGAGCGCGCTTTGTCGGGACCGCGGACAGTGGGCCGGTCGGCTACGCGAAACAGGCTTTGGAAGTGCAGCCCGAGGCTGGTGAGGCGGAATTGCGGGCCGATGCCGTCGACGTCGTTCAGCGATTCTTTGCGGAGCTGACCTGAAGGTAGGCTCTCTCGCCTCGATGACGCTCCGCAAGTCTGATCTATACAGCTCGCTGTGGAAGAGCTGCGACGAGCTGCGCGGCGGCATGGACGCCTCCCAGTACAAGGACTACATCCTCACGCTGCTGTTCGTGAAGTACGTCTCGGACAAGGCGAAGGCCGACCCGGACAGCCTGATCGACGTCCCGGCGGGCGGCTCGTTCGACGACATGCTCGCCGCTCAAGGGCGACAAGGAGATCGGCGACAAGATCAACAAGATCATCGCCAAGCTCGCCGAAGCCAACGGCCTGCAGAAGGTCATCGACCAGGCCGACTTCAACGACGAGGAGAAGCTCGGCAAGGGCAAGGAGATGCAGGACCGGCTCTCCAAGCTCGTCACGATCTTCGACGACCTCGACTTCCGCGGCAGCCGCGCCGAGGGCGACGACCTGCTCGGCGACGCCTACGAGTACCTGATGCGGCACTTCGCCACCGAGTCCGGCAAGAGCAAGGGCCAGTTCTACACGCCGGCCGAGGTCTCCCGGATCCTGGCCAAGGTCGTCGGCATCGGCGCCGACACCCGCCAGGACCAGACCGTCTACGACCCGACCTGCGGCTCCGGCTCGCTGCTGCTCAAGGTGGCCGCCGAGGCGCCGCGCGGCATCACGATCTACGGCCAGGAGAAGGACAACGCCACCTGGGCGCTGTCGAAGATGAACATGATCCTGCACGGCAACGAGATCGCCGACATCGCGCAAGGGCGACACGCATCACCAGCCCGCAGTTCACCAACGGCGCGCAGCTGCAGACCTTCGACTTCGTCGTCATGAATCCGCCGTTCTCGGTCAAGTCGTGGAGCAACGGCCTGGAGAACGACTACGGCCGCTTCGAGTTCGGCCGGCCGCCGGAGAAGAACGGCGACTACGCCTTCCTGCTGCACGTGCTCAAGTCGCTCAAGAGCACCGGCAAGGCGGCGGTCATCCTGCCGCACGGCGTGCTGTTTCGCGGCCACGCCGAGGCCACGATCCGCAAGGCAGCTGCTCCAGCGCGGCTACATCAAGGGCATCATCGGCCTGCCGCCGAACCTCTTCTACGGCACCGGCATCCCGGCCTGCATCGTCGTGCTCGACAAGGAGAACGCCGCAGGCCCGCACCGGCGTCTTCATGATCGACGCCTCCAAGGGCTTCATGAAGGACGGCGCCAAGAACCGGCTTCGCAGCCAGGACATCCACAAGATCGTCGACGTCTTCAACAAGCAGACCGAGATCGAGCGCTACTCGCGCATGGTGCCGCTCAGCGAGATCGCCGACCCGAAGAACGACTTCAACCTCAACATCCCGCGCTACATCGACTCGTCCGAGCCCGAGGACATCCAAGACCTCCACGCCCACCTGCACGGCGGCATCCCGGAGCGCGACCTCGACGCCCTGAGCGACTACTGGGACGCGTTCCCGCAGCCTGCGTCGACAGCTGTTCAAGCCCAACCGGCCCGGCTACGTCGACCTCGCCGTCGACGTCGCCGACGTGCAGCAGACCATCCTCGACTCGCCGGAGTTCCAGAAGTTCGCCGACGAGGTCCGCGACCTCACCGACGAGTGGTTCGCCGCTCACCGCGACGCGCTTGCAGGCCATCGACGCCAGACACGAAGCCCAACGACCTCATCGCCGCGATCGGCGACGACCTGCTGGCCCGGTTCAAGCCGGTGCCGCTGCTCGACGAGTACGACGTCTACGAGCAGCTCATGACCTACTGGCACGAGCGTCATGCACGACGACGTCTTCCTCGTCATGAACGACGGCTGGGTCGACGCGGCAAAGCCACGCCCGCGATCGAGGACAAGGACCGCAAGCTCTCCGAGGACCCCGACCTCGTCGATCGGCAGCGGCAGGAAGGCAACCAAGTACAAGATGGACCTCATCCCGCCGGACCTCATCGTCGCGCGCTACTTCGCCGACGAGCAGGCACAAGTCGACGACCTCACCGCCAAGGCCGAGGCCGCCGCGCAGGCGGTCGAGGAGTACGTCGAGGAGCACGGCGGCGACGAAGGCCTGCTCGCCGATGCCGTGGACGACAAAGGCAAGCTCGCGCAGAAGCGCGGCCAAGACTGAGCTTGAGGAGGCGAAGGCGGTCGAAGACGACGGAGGCGATCGAGTGCTTCCAGACAGCCTTGGACCTTCTCGACGGCTGAGGCAGCGGCCAAGAAGGCAGTCAAGGAAGCCCAGGCAGCGCTCGACGAAGCCACGCTCAAGAAATACGGCGACCTCACCGAGGGCGACGTCAAGTCGCTGGTGCTCGACGACAAGTGGGTGGCGACCATTCGCAACCGGATTGCCGATGAGGTCGACTCGCTCACGCTCACGCTGGTCGCCAGAATCCAGCAGCTAGGCGAAAGGTACGCAGAGACTGTCAGCGATCTCGATGACGAGATTAAGCGTGTGGGTGCGGCAGTTGAACAGCACCTACTGGAGATGGGTCTATCGTGACGTACGCATCAAGGGCCGTCCCACTTGCTTCAGTTACTACCTGGCTCTCGGGCGGTACGCCAGACCGGATGAATGATTCGTATTGGGGCGGTGCAATTCCATGGATCAGCGCCGCAACCCTGAAGCGATCTCGTATCGATGATTCTGACCAATCTCTCACCGAGGCGGGGGTCCAGGGTGGAAGCAAGATGGCGCCAGCAGGAGCAATCCTCATTCTCGTGCGCGGCATGGCACTCCATCGGGAGACTCGCATCGGAATGGCAACTAGGTCGGTGAGTTTCAATCAGGACATCAAGGCGCTCATCCCAAGGTCCGGTCTTCTGCCGGACTTCTTGCTCTATTCGCTGCAGGCGCGAAGCACGCAGATCCTGGACTTGGTGTCCTCCGCCGGGAGTGGCACGGGTGTTCTTAACACCCAGCTCTTGCAGCGTCTAAAGATATGGATTCCCGATGAGCAAGCCCAGCGGCGGATCGTGATGGCGATGGACGCGGCTGATAGTTACGTTGCGACTCTGGAGCGACTGATCGCCAAGAAGCGAGCGATTAAGCAGGGCATGATGCAGCGGCTTCTGACCGGCAAGGTGCGTCTTCCCAGCTTCTCTGGAAGCTGGCGGTCCCAGAGGCTCTCGGAGCTGTTGGCTTACGAGCAGCCGGGGCGTTACCTCGTTGCCACGTCAGCGCACTTGAAGAGCGGTCTTTATCCCGTGTTGACGGCGGGGAAGACGTTTATCTTGGGTTACACGAATGAAACCGAAGGGGTGTATCGGGGCAGGCCAACCATTATTTTTGATGATTTCACCACTAGTTCTAAGTATGTTGACTTCGACTTCAAGGTGCAGTCGTCAGCTATCAAGATCCTCACTTCGCGAAGTGACGTAAATTTGCGGTTCATGTATGAGTTGATGCAGGTTCTCGACTTTCAGCTGGGGAACCACAAGCGGTACTGGATCTCAGAGTACGGTCACCAGACGGTGCAGGTACCAGAGAGGCCTGAGCAGGACGCGATCGCTTCGGTGCTTGCGGACGCGGACACTGAGGTCAACCTGCTCCGCCAGCGACTTGCCAAGGCAAAAGACATCAAGCAGGGCATGATGCAGGAGCTGCTCACCGGCCGGACCCGCCTGCCGGTTCGGGAGGCCGCAGCGTGAGCAACGTCGGGCAGATCGAGCGCAGAGCACAGGATCGCGTGGTAGCGCTGTTCCGCGACACGCTCGGCTACGACTACCTCGGCAACTGGCAGGACCGGGAGGGCAACTCCAACGTCGAGCGTCAGATTCTCGAGCTGAACCTCGAAGAGCGCGGTTACGGAGCGGTCCACGATCGGCAAGGCGGTCGATCGGCTGAAGAGCGAGGCGTCGCTCGGCGGGGGTCGGGATCTATACGAGGCCAACCGGGACGTCTACGGCCTCTTGCGCTACGGAGTCGAGGTGAAACCGGAAGCGGGTCAGCTGACCGACACGGTCTGGCTGATCGACTGGGAGAACCCCGAGGCGAACCACTTCGCCATCGCCGAGGAGGTCACGGTCGACCGGCCAGCACACGAAGCGCCCCGACCTCGTGCTCTACGTCAACGGGATCGCGCTCGGGACGCTCGAGCTGAAGCGCTCGAAGGTCGGCGTGTCAGAGGGGATCCGGCAGACGATCGGCAACCAGAGGCCGGAGTTCATCCGGTCCTTCTTCACGACCGTCCAGCTCATGATGGCCGGCAACGACGTCGAGGGCCTGCGCTACGCGCGGATCGACACGCCGGAGAAGTACTGGTTGACCTGGAAGGAGGACGAGCGAGATCGAGGAGCCGCTGGATCGGGCTCTGACGCAACTCTGCTCGAAGGAGCGACTGCTGGAGATCGTCCACGACTTCATGGTCTTCGACGACGGCATGAAGAAGATGTGCCGCCACAACCAGTACTTCGGCGTCAAGGCCGCGCAGGACCGCGTCGCCAAGCGCGAGGGCGGCATCATCTGGCACACCCAGGGCTCGGGCAAGTCGCTGACGATGGTCTGGCTTGCCAAGTGGATCCGCGAGCATCAGAAGGACGCCCGGGTGCTCCTAATCACCGACCGCACCGACCTGGACGAACAGATCGAGGGCGTGTTCAACGGCGTCAGCGAGGAGATCTACCGCACCACCAGCGGCGCGGACCTGATTGCCACGCTGAACCGGAGCGAGCCGTGGCTGATCTGCTCCCTGATCCACAAGTTCCGGGGGTCGGAGGACGAAGACAGCCGCGACGAGGCGGAGGCTGAGTTCATCGCCGAGCTGCACGCCGAGGTTCCCGCTGACTTCAGAGCCAAGGGCAACCTGTTCGTCTTCGTCGACGAGGCTCATCGCACCCAGTCGGGGAAGATGCACGCGGCGATGAAACGAGCTGCTGCCGGAGGCGATGTTCATCGGCTTCACCGGCACGCCGCTGCTGAAGCGGGACAAGGAAACGAGCATCGAGACCTTCGGCTCGTTCATCCACACCTACAAGTTCGACGAGGCCGTCGACGACGGCGTCGTGCTCGACCTGCGCTACGAGGCGCGGACCATCGACCAGGACCTCACCTCGCCGGCGAAGATCGACGCCTGGTTCGACGCCAAGACCAAGGGCATGACCGACCTGTCGAAGGCCGAGCTGAAGAAGCGTTGGGGCACGATGCAGAAGGTCGTCAGCTCCGAGCCGCGCGCTCGCCAGATCGTCGCCGACATCCTCCTCGACATGGAGACGGAAGCCGCGGTTGATGAACGGCAGCGGCAACGCGATGCTCGTCGGGTCGAGCATCTACCAGGCGTGCAAGTTCTACGAGCTGTTCTGCCAAGCGGGCTTCAAGGGCAAGTGCGCGATCGTCACCTCGCTATGACCCCCAAGCCGGGGACATCGCGAAGGAGGACTCGGGCGAGGGCGCGACCGAGCGGCTGCGCCAGTACGAGATCTACCGGCAGATGCTGGCCGACCACTTCGACGAGCCTGCCGACGCCGCGATGAACAAGGTCGAGCTCTTCGAGAAACAGGTCAAGGAGCAGTTCGTCGACAACCCCGGTCAGATGCGGCTGCTGATCGTCGTCGACAAGCTGCTCACCGGCTTCGACGCACCGAGCGCCACGTATCTCTACATCGACAAGAAGATGCAGGACCACGGCCTCTTCCAGGCCATCTGCCGCGTCAACCGGCTCGACGGAGACGACAAGGACTACGGCTACATAGTCGACTACCGCGACCTCTTCAACTCCCTCGAATCGGCGATCGCCGACTACACCGGCGGTGCGCTCGACGGCTACGAGAAGGAGGACATCGAGGCCCTGCTCTCCGATCGGATCGAGAGGGCCCGCGAGGATCTGGACGAGGCACTCGAGCGGATCCGCGCCCTCTGCGAGCCGGTCGAGCCGCCGAAGAACACGCTCCAGTACCAGCGTTACTTCTGCGCCATCGAGCAGGGGAACGCCGAGCAGCTCAAGGCGAACGAGGCCAAGCGGGTCGAGCTCTACAAGGCCGTCGCCGGCCTGACTCGCGCCTACGCGAACCTCGCCAACGAGATGGGGGCGGCCGGGTACTCCGACGGCGAGGCGGCCGCGATCAAGGCGGAGGTCGACCACTTCGCCAACGTTCGCGCGGAGGTGAAGCTCGGCGCCGGCGAAGACATCGATTTCAAGCAGTACGAGGCGGGCATGCGAAGCCTGCTCGACACCTACATCAGCGCCGATCCGTCGGAGGTCATCTCCGACTTCGGCGACGGGGGCCTAATCGAGCTGATCGTGAAGCTCGGCGCCGGCGCGGTCGAGAAGCTGCCGGAGGGCATCAAGAACGAACCTGAAGCGGTGGCCGAGACGATCGCCAACAACATTCGCAAGGTCATCGTCGACGAGCGGCCGTTGAACCCGAAGTACTACGACCGGATGTCCGAGCTGCTCGACGCTGTTCTCGAGGAGCGGCGGCAGGGCTCTCTTGACTACAAGGCACTACCTGGCGAAGCTGGTGGACCAAGCCGCGAAACTCGGCAAGGGGGAGTCGGAGACCGAGTATCCGGCGTGGGCGGACAACGGCGGCCGACGAGCCCTGGTCGATTTCCTCGGCTCTGAGGACGGCCTCGCGGCCGGCGTCGACGAGGCGGTGCTGAACTCCAAGCCCGACTCGTGGGTCGGCAATCCGCTCAAGGAGCGCAAGGTCAAGCTCGCGATCAAAGCCGTGCTGCCCCCCGACTTCGACCGCCTGGACGAGCTGTTCGAGCTGGTCAAGGCCCGCGATGAGTACTGCTAGCGCCTACCTGACCGTCGCGGGCATCAACGTCGACGTCGTCTACAAGGACATCAAGAACCTCCACATAGGGGTCTACCCGCCGGTCGGCCGGGTTCGGGTGGCGGCGCCGCGGCGACTCGACGATGATCAGGTCCGCCTGGCGCTCGTCAAGCGCCTGCCCTGGATCAGAGCGCAGCGGGACCGGCTGCAGCGCGCCGAGCGCCAGTCGCAACGGGAGATGGTCCCCGGCGAGTCGCATTACGTCTGGGGGAGCCGCTACCGGCTGAAGCTGGTGGAGCGAGGCGGTCGCCCGCACGTCGAGCTCGACGGGGACCGGCTGGTTCTGTACGTATCCGAAGACACCTCGATTGAGGGGCGCCGCGAGCTGCTCGACCGCTGGTACCGCGCGCGCCTCCGTGAAGCCGTCGCGAACATCATCGTCGAGTGGGAACCGAGGATCGGCGTGCGGGTGTCCCGCTGGACGATCCGCCGCATGAAGACCAAGTGGGGCTCCTGCAACCGCGAGACGGGGCACATCTCGTTCAATCTCGAGCTGGCCAAGAAGCACCCCGAGGGCCTCGAGTACATCGCCGTCCACGAGATGACCCACCTGCTCGAGCGGGGTCACGGCAGACGCTTCACCGGGCTGATGGACGGCTTCATGCCCGATTGGCGGGCACGGCGGGACCAGCTGAACGGCTCACCGCTCGTCAGCGAGGAGTGGAAGACGTAGCTGCGCTGGGCGCCGCTCTTCACCGAGCTCTGGCGCGGTGAGCGCGGCGGTCACGTCTTGCCTCGCTATTGGGCGATGGCCCCACATCTCGTCGCCCAAAGCCACCCAAACCCCTGGAAACCAACGGCAACCCTCGCGAGCCGCCTTTTACGACAAGCCCTGCAACCAGGGCAAATCATCCTGATCGTTCGGAGGCTCTGAAAATCGTGGTGTCGTGGGTTCGATTCCCACCCTCGCCATTGCCAGACGGCCTCAGCCCGACGGGGGCTGCTGAAAGCCGGCGGTCACCCTGCTCCCGGAGGCGGGTCTACCGCCCTTGCAGGCGAGGCGCCTGCGGAGAGGGGGATCGGGCTGGCAGCGGCTATCGAGTTCTTCGCGCGATTCGCGGATCAAGGCGACGGCGTCGACGGTCTCGGTCTGCTGCGCGCGAAACTCGGCGAAGCGCCGAAGCGCCTCGCGCCGGATCTCGGTGCTGCTCGGCACGCCGACGCCGACTCTGGTCAGGGCCTCGCGGACGATCTCGGCCTTGGTCCTTCCTGTGCGCCAGGCCTGGGCCTGGATCCCCCACGCGAGCCCTTCGGGCAGCCTGACCGAGAGACGGCGGTTCATTCGTCGCATCGTAGATCAGCGCGGTGTCGCCGAAGCGCCGAGACAATCGGGTGGAAGACGGTAAAATGGCAGCCTGATGACTGCCAAAGAGTTGGTCTTGGAGCACGCGCGCGATTGGACTGAAGATCAGGCCGAGCGTGCCCTGAAGGCGGCGGAGGGTCCCGGGTCCCTGTCGCAAGCCGAGCGGGTCAGGCAGCACCGCGTGGCGATGGAGCTTGCAGCGGCTGCGCGCGCCGGCCAGACGGAAGTCGTGGATGCGGTCGCCCTGATCCGCGAATCGCGCGACGAACTCGATCAGCGCGCCTCATAGCTTCGAAGATCGTCATCGACGCCAACGTGATGTTGGCGCTGGTCTTGGAGGAGCAACACACCAAGGCGGTCATCTCCGCGATGGACCGGTGGGTCGACGAGGGAATCGAGCTGCACGCGCCACTGCTCGCGCAGTACGAGGTCGCGAACGTGCTCACGAGGAAGCGGGGCCGCAAAGAGATCACGGCGGCGAAGGCGGACACCGCGCTGGCGCGATCGAGCGCCTCGTGGTGACCTTCGACGTGACCCCTGACAACGCCCGTGCGCGCGAGATCTCGGAGGAGATGCAACGGCACAAGGCCTACGACACCTTCTACGTGGAGCTGGCGGAGCGGCTGGGGGCCGATCTGTGGACGCTCGATCAAGGGCTCGCCCAGAACCCGCGCAAGCGCGGTCGAGTCATGCTGGTCGAGTGACCCAACCGCCGGTCTAGGATCCACTCGATGCTGATCGAGGGCGGACCACTTGACGCTCCTGCCGCGCCGCTGCACGAGCTGCTGGCGGTGGGTCTTGCGACGACTCCGGATGAGGTCGCGCTGGCCTCCGCCGAGCGGCAGATCTCCTGGCGTGAGCTGGAGGAGGCAAGCCTGACGCTCGCCGGCGGTTACCTGGCGCTCGGGCTGGAGCGGGGGGACCGGATCGCCTCGCTGATGCCCAACCGGATCGGGCTCGCGATCCACTACCTCGCCTGCTTCAGGGCCGGTCTGGTCGCCACGCCGCTCAACTACCGCTACACCTTCCGTGAGATCGACCATGCGCTCGAGGTGAGTGGCGCCTCGGCCCTGCTCGCCCACGCGGAGCGGGCCGAGGACCTTGCCGCGAGCCGCCTCGTCGCCGAGCTGCCGCTGGGGATGATCGCCTACGGCGCCGCCGAGGCAGGGGGAGTCGAGGTCGATGCGGCCCACAGCTTCGAGGCGCTGCTGGAGGGCGAACCGCCCGCAGGCGACTTGGCGCCGCCCGAGCCGGCCAGCCCGGCCGCGATCTTCTTCACCTCGGGCAGCACCGGGCCGGCCAAGGGCGTCACCCACTCGCACGAGACGCTGCGCTGGATGATGGCCAGCGCGACCACCGCCTTCGAACTCAGCGCCGAGGACGTCTTCCTGCCCGGCTCCTCGATGTCGCACATCGGTTCCTTCCTGTGGACGCTGAGCACGCTCGCGGTGGGCAGCCGCGTGGTCGTCGCCCGCAGCTACGACAGCCACGAGCTGCTGCCGCTACTGCGCGAGCACCAGCCGACCGTGCTGGCGATGATCCCCGCGGCGCTCGCCGCGCTGGTGCGCGACCACGACCTGACGCCGCGGGACTTCGCCTCTCTGCGCATCTGCCGGGCCGGGGCCGACAAGGTCTCGACCGAGCTTCTGACCGAGTTCGCCGCCCTCGCCGGCTTTCCGATCGACGAGGGCTACGGCATGACCGAGGTCGGCCTGGCCACGCTCAACCCGCCCGCGGGCCCGATCAAGCAGGGCTCGATCGGGCCGCCGATCGGCGGCTTCAGCGTCTCGATCCGGGACGAGCAGGGGGAATCGGTGGACGAGCCGGGCACGGTCGGCCGCGTCTGGATCAGGACGCGCAGCCGCATGGTCGGCTACTGGGAGGCGCCCGACGCGACCGCCGAGATCCTGCGTGAGGGCTGGCTCGACTCCGGCGACCTCGCGCGCGCCGACGAGGACGGCTACCTCTGGTTCTTCGGCCGCAAGAAGCAGGTGATCGTCCACGACGGCTCCAACATCAGCCCGCTCGAGGTCGAGGGTGCCCTGATGGAGCACCCCGCCGTCGCCCTGGCCGGCGTTGTCGGTGTCCACGACACCGTCCACGGCGAGAACGTGCGCGCCTACGTAACCCTCCGCCCTGACGCGTCGCCCCCCTCCAGCGCCGAGCTGATCGTCTTCTGCCGCGACCGCGTCGGCTACAAGGCCCCCGAGGAGGTCGTCGTCCTCGACGAGATGCCGCTCAACCCCACCGGCAAGATCGACCGCGTCGGCCTCAAGCTCCTGGCGGAGGACCACCTCCACCCGCACGGCCTCGACTGACCACCGAGCGGGTCAGGGCGTGGTCAGGAGCTGATCGGCGGGGGCGTAGTCGTCGCGCAGCACCTCCGCGCTTTCGGCGAAGGATTCGACTTCGCTGTCGCTCAGCGTCGTCGTTTCCCTGTTCCTCGTCACGGCTGCTTCCGGGATCTCCCGATCGGAGGCCAGCAGGACCGCGTTGCCGCCCACCGGCTGTTCCAGCGCGCCGAAGGTCACGATGCGAACGTCGCGAAAGGCATCGAGCAGCGTCGCCGCCACCGCTCGCTGCAGGTCGAACGGGCGAAGGTCGATCGCGTTGAGCGCGTAGAGGCCGCCGGGCCTGAGCACGCGCTTCACTTCGTCGGTCCACTCGGCGGTCGCCAGGTGCCAGGGCACGGCGAGGTTGCCGAAGGCGTCGCCGACGACGACGTCGGCGCTGCCGGTGGGCACATCGAGCATGCCGATGCGCGCGTCGCCGACCGAGACCTCGAGCGAGGGCGAGGTCCGCAGCCCGAGGCGCTCACGGTCGAAGTCGACCAGTTCGCCGTCGACCTCGAGCACCTCGGCATGCGAGCCGGGCCGCGTCGCGATGAGCCAGCGCGGCAGGGTGAACCCGCCGCCGCCGACGAAGACGATGTCGAGGGGCGCATTGGGCGGGTTGACGGCATCGATCGCCTTGGCGACCCAGCGGGTGTAGGGATAGACGAGACGAGCGGGGTGGTTGAGGTCGACGTAGGAGTGCTGGAGGTCGTCCAGCATCAGTTCGTAGCCGTCCGAGTGGGTCGGATCGGCGACGACGTTCACGCAGTGGTATTTGGTCTCGGCGTCACAAGGGGACTCCAGGCCGCCCGACCAGGCGCCCAGCACGACAACCGATAGCGCCACACCGCCCGCTGCGGCGAGCGAGAGCAGTTGCGAAGAGAGGCCCAGCGCGACGCCGACGAGCACCAAGACCACGCCGATGAGGAGGACGGCGGTATTGACCGGCATCAGCGGCACGAGCACGAAGCCGGTGCCGAAGGTGCCGATCAGCGCACCCGCGGTGGCCCAGGCCGAGAGGCGCCCCACCACCGTCCCGCTCGCGTGCAGGTCGTGCAGCTGGAGGTGGGCGACGGCGGGCGAGACGGCGCTGAGCACGGAGGCGGCCGGGACCAGGGCGACGATCGTGATCACGAGCGCCGTGAGGCTGCCGTCTCCGCGCGCCCCCGGGCCGAGCCAGTGGACGATCGGCACGATCAGCAGCGTCAGCAGCCCCCCGCCGACGAGCAGGCCGACGATCAGCCGGCGCGTGTTGGTCCGGTCCGCGAGGTAGCCCCCGACCGCAGCGCCGATGGCGATCCCGGCTAGCGCCGTGCCGATGATCGCCGTGGTCGTCTCCAGGGTCAGCCCGAGGTAGGGCGCCAGCAAGCGGACGGCGAGGATCTCCAGCATGAGCACCGCGCCGGCGGCCACGAAGACCAGCGCCGCCGCCCCCACGGGGGGCAGAGCCGCGGGAAGCGCCGGCCCGTGCCTCTCGCTCGGAGACGGGCGGCTCCTCTCTCTCCCCTTGCGCTGCCTGGCTCGCGGCTTGGCCGCCATAGCCGCACAGGTTACAAAGTTTTATCTGAACAATTTGCGAGCTCAGCGCTGGCGTGCGAGCGCCGTGTCCAGCGCTGCCGAGATCAGCTCCGGCTGTTCGATCTGCGGGTAGTGGCCGGCGTCGGGCAGCTCGATCGCCTCCACGCCGGGGCGCAGGGCGCGGAGGCCGTCGAGCACCTCGACGCGGGCGACCGGATCGTGCAGGCCCCAGGCCAGGGTCAGCGGGCCGGGCCAGTCGCGGATCGCTCCGTGCCAGCGCTCGGTGAAGCGTTCGCGCTCGTCCATGTAGTGGATCGTGCGGTGGGCGATGCGCTGGCCGCCGCCGTGGGCGATCAGCGACCACTGGTTGGCCGCCTCCTCGCGGCTGAGCGGGTGCTCGGGGGAGAAGATGCGGCCGAACTGGGCGCGGAAGGCGCGCTCGCTGGTCAGCCGGGCGAAGAGCGGCCCCAGCGGGCTGCGCAGGAGGCGCTGGCCGACGGTCGGCTTGGCCAGGTGCAGCAGCATGCTGCCGTTGAAGAGCAGCGCGCCGGTCAGGTCCAGCTCAAGCTCGCCGCGCAGGTCGCGTGCCATCAGCTCGGTGGCGACCGAGGTGCCCATGTCGTGGCCGACGACGAAGACCGGCGGCGAGCCCGCCCGGCGCACCAGCTCCACGGCCGCGTCGGCCTGCCAGGCGAGGGTGTAGAGGTGGTCGCGCGGCTTCTCCGAGAGGCCGAAGCCGAGGAAGTCGAAGGCCAGCGTCGCCTCGCCCCTCTCCCGCCGCAGCGCGAACAGCTCGCGCCAGTCGTAGGAGCTGGAGGGGAAGCCGTGCAGGAAGAGCAGCAATGGCGAGGCGCTGCCCTCCTGGCGGTGGACGAACAGTCGCCGGCCGAGGACCTCCTCGGTCTCCCCCGCGTCCCGCCAGCGCTGCACCCGCTCGGTCAGCATGCCGGCAGAGGCTGCCAGATCGTGCCGCTGTTAGCTAGCCGAAGCCGGTGAGCGTTTTCATTGCTGTGAAGCGATGGTCCTGGGGGCCGAGAACGAAACCCACGCCGTCGCACTCGGGGCACAACTTGTGCTTCGGGGTACCCAACTCCGTCTTCCCGGCGCCCACGATGCCCCCTGCCCAGCAGCGCGAGCACATCTGGACGCGCTGGCTGGAGATCAACGCCGGGGTTCTGGACCTCAAAGGCGGGGGCCCCCGCGTTTCATGCTTTAACTCTGGCGTTCGTTGCAAAGAAGTTCCAATCTCGACACTCAAGGTTCTCACTTAGAGAATACCAGCATGCCTAACTTCTACCTACGCCGGTCTTCGACTTTTCATGGCCTGTTTGTTGAGCTTATATTAATAAGTGTCCTCTCCTTGCTATTCTCCTAACATGTGCTCGACATTTAGATCTCCATCCTGCGATGACGGGGTTGGATGATCCCCCACCCCGTGTACACGGGTGCCCAGCCGGTCTGGGGTCGACACTCTCGTTCTCTCTGACGTGCAAGACAGCAAACAGGACATCGGCAGCTGCTCGTCGAAGTGTTCTCCCGCCTCCACCGCACGATTTGGAATGCGGGCGGAGCCGGTGATTCCCAATGGGGCCCCGCCAATGACCTTTGCCGAAACCTTCCGCGAACTGCGCTTGCGCAGGCGGCTCCCGATGACGACGTGGGAGCCCGAGATTCCGTCCCCTTACGTCAATGACGTCGAGAAGCGAGGTTTGCTCCCGGGAGAGGAAAAGCTCGAACAGCTGGTCAGCGTTTTTGTCAAGGTGGCCCGCGAACAGGGGGCGGCAGACCCTGACGAAGACGCTCGCCTGCTATGGCGGGAGCGCCAACGCTCGTTCCTCACCGAACGGGCGAAGCTCGACCCCGATCTCGTCGACGTTTATCTGACGGCCCGCCATGTCATGAAAGCTGTCCCCGGTGAGGAACGCGGAGCGGTGGTAGAGGCTCTGCTTCAGGCTCTGGCAGGCTTCGAAAACCGTCCTGAGATTTCCCACGGCTCAGAAACCGAGCCCGATCGCCCCGAGCACCCTAAGGCGACGACGGCGAGTCGCTGAGGTCGCTGGCGAGGAAGCCCTCGGGCTCCTCGACCACGGTGTTGACCAGCTCGCCGATGCCCTCGATCTCGACCCGCACCTGCTCGCCGACGTGGAGCAGGTTGTCGCGGACTGGCTGGCGGCCGAGGCCGACGCCGGAGGGGGTGCCGGTGGCGATCACGTCGCCGGGCTCGAGGGTGAAGGCTTCGGAGAGGTGGGAGACCTGCTGGAAGCAGTCGAAGACCATCTCGCTCGTGCGCGCGTCCTGGCGCAGCTCGTCCTCGACGAAGCAGCGGATCGCCAGGTCCTGCGGGTTGCCGAGCTCGTCGCCGGTGACCAGCCACGGCCCGAGCGGGCCGTGGGTGTCGAAGGACTTGCCGATCGTCATCGTCTGCGCTTTGCCCTGCCAGTCGCGCACGCTGACGTCATTGGCGCAGGTGTAGCCGGCGATCGCCTCGTGCGCGCTTCTCGGTCGGCACGTGGCGGCAGCGCCTGCCGATCACGATCGCCAGCTCGGCCTCGTAGTCGAGAAAGGTCGAGACCTTGGGCATGTGGACCTCGGCTCCGGGCCCGACCACGCAGCTCACCTGCTTGTTGAAGAAGACCGGCACTTCGGGCGGCTCCATCCCCATCTCGGCGATGTGGTCGCGGTAGTTGAGCGCGATCGCCAGGTACTTGCGCGGCGCCGCCGGCGCCAGCAGGCGCACGTCGGAGAGCGGCAGTCGCGGCGCGTCGGCGGCGAGCGTCGCCAGCTTCTCGGGCCCGACTCCGGTCGAGCGCTGCGGCCGGTTCGGCCGGCGCCTCGTTGGCGGAGAGGTCCGCGATCTCCTCGCCGAGGACGACCCCGAGCGCCGGCTCCCCGTCGGCGGCGGCGAACCGGCAGAGCCTCATCGGGCCGAGGCTTCCCCGGCCCGGCGCGCTTCCCGCACCAGCCACCAGTCGACGACATAGCCGCCGAACGGGACCACCGCGCCGACCAGGATCCAGAAGGTCGTCTTCGCCGACCAGCCCGCGTCCGCCCGCAGGTTGAGGGCGACGATCACGTAGAGGACGAAGAGGGCGCCGTGGATCGGCCCGAGGATGTGCACGCCCGTCTCGCCGCCGCCGGTCCGTTTGACGTAGGAGGCGATCAGCAGCGCGAGGAAGCTGGTTGCCTCGGTCAGGGCGATGTACCGCATGGCCTTCACGGCGGGGAAAGCTACTGGAGCTCGGCGAGCAGCTCTTTCACCCGGCGCTCGATCTCATCGCGCGTGCCGCGGACCTCGGCGAGCGGGCGGCCCTTCGGATCGGCCAGGTCCCACTCGAGGTAGCGCTTGCCGGGGACGTAGGGGCACTCGTCGCCGCAGCCCATCGTCACCACGACGTCGGCCCACTCGGCGTCGGCGCGCTCGAGCCGGTGGGGGACTCGGTCGGCGAGGTCGACCCCGAGCTCGGCCATCGCCTCCACCACCTCGGGGTGGACGCGCTTGGCCGGCGTCGTCCCCGCCGAGCGCGCCGCGTGGCGGCCCGCGGTGGCGCGAGCGAAGAGCGCCTCGCTCATCTGCGAGCGCCCCGCGTTGTGGAGGCAGACGAAGAGGACGTTTGCCATCAGGCGGCCTTCGCCTCGCCGCGGACGAGCTGGTAGGCGAGGGCGCCGAGGGCGGCGCCGAGGAGCGGCGCGGCGATGTAGATCCAGATGTCGCGCAGCTCGCCCGAGACCAGGCCCGGCCCGAGCGAGCGAGCCGGGTTCATCGAGGCGCCGGTGATCGGGCCGCCGAAGAGGGCATCGAGGCCGACCGCGCCGCCGATCGCGATCGCCGCGCCGGCGCCGACCGCGCGGGTGTCGGTCGCCACGGCCATGATCGTGAACATCAGGAAGGCGGTGAGGACGACCTCGTAGACGAAGGCGCTGCCCGCCTCGACGCTGGGGACGGTGGCGCCGAGCGAAGCCGGCTCGCTCGGCCAGACGGCGAGCAGCAGCGCCGCCGCGGCGAGCGCGCCGAGCAGCTGGGCGCCGACGTAGGCGAGCGCCTCGCGACGGGGGAAGTGGCGAGTGAGGGCGAAGGCCAGCGTCACCGCCGGGTTGAGGTGAGCGCCGGAGAGGTGGCCGGTGGCGTAGACCATCGCCATGATCACCAGGCCGAAGACGAGCGAGACCCCGACCGCGCCGAGCACGCCCTGGTGGACGGCATCGGTGACGATCGCGCCGCAGCCGGCGAAGACCAGGGCGAACGCCCCGATGCCCTCGGCGGCGGAGCGGCGCAGCAGGTTCGGGCGCTCGCTCGCCACCGTCAGCAGCAGGCCGCCGGTTCGCCGCCGCCCGCCGGGACCGCAACGCGCTCCGGCACCAAGAAGACGTCGCGAACGGAGTCGAGCGCCCCGGGCACGAGGCTGAAGTAGCTATAGGTGCCGCGCGTCTCGCGGCTGACGATTCCGGCCTCGACCAGCTGCTTGAGATGGTGGCTGACCGTTCCCTGGGACAGGCCGAGCAGCGGCTGGACCTCGCAGACGCAGACCGGCTCACCCCCCGCGCGCAGCAGCAGGTTGACGATCCGCAGCCGGTGCCGGTCGGCCAGCGCCTTGATCACGGTCTCCAGCTCGGCGGCGCGCTTGGCGGAGAGCGAGGAGCCGGCGAGCGGGGTGCAGCACTCGATCACGGGAAGCGCGGTTGCCATGCATCGGAAGCTACCACGATTCATCGATAAAGCTCGATGAATTTGCGCTGCGACGAGCCGTCCGCGCATGTCTCTACCGTGATCGCAGGATGAGTCAGCAGGCGTTGATCGACAGCCTCGAACCGCCGCAGGAGCCCTCGATCGATCGGGCCCCGGATGCCGAGGCGCTGCCCTCCCCGTCGGCCCGCCGCGTGCCCCTGCGCGAGCTCGAGGACGGTCAGCGGGTGAACGACGTCTACGCCGTGCGCGAGCGCGAGCTGCGGCGCAAGCGCAACGGCGAGCCCTGGCTGCGGTTGACGATCTGCGACGCGAGCGGCACCGCCGAGGCCGTCTCCTGGGAGGACGCAGAGGTCCTCTACGCGCTGGCCGCGCCCGGCACCGCGGTCGAGGTCGGCGGCGTGTTCGAGAACAGCGAGCGCTGGGGCCCGAAGGTCAAGCTGACGACGCTGCGCGAGGCCCCGTCGGGCAGTTACGACCCGGCCGAGCTCGCCGCCGAGTCGGAGGTCTCCGTCGAGGAGCTGGAGGGCAAGCTGCGCCAGCTGCTCGAGACCGTGCAGGAGCCGCAGCTGCGCGACCTGCTGGACCGCTTCTTCGGCGAGCAGTCGCCGATCTGGGCGCGCTTCCGCGACGCGCCGGCGGCCAAGGTCTATCACCAGGCCTACCGCCATGGGCTGCTCGAGCACACCGTCTCCGTCGCCCAGGCGGTCAGCGCCGCGGCCAACTTCTTCCCCGGCATCGACCGCGAGGTCGCCGTCGCCGGCGCCCTCCTGCACGACATCGGCAAGACCGTGGCCTACAACGACGACCCCCTGGCGATCGACCTCACCGACGCCGGCCGCCTCCAGGGTGAGATCCCGCTCGGCTACTACACGGTGCGCCGCGAGATCGAGGAGATCCCCGGCTTCGACCCCGGCCTCGCGCAGGCCGTCCTCCACATCATCCTCAGCCACCACGGCTCGCTCGAGCACGGCTCGCCGGTCGTGCCGGCGACGCGGGAGGCCGTCCTCGTCCACATGATCGACAACCTCGGCGGCCGCCTCGGCAGCTTCGACCGGCTCGAGCGCGAGCTGCCGGCCGGCGAGTCCTGGTCGAGCTTCGACCGGGCCCTATCGGGCTCCGCCTACTTCGGCCAGCGCCAAGCGGCCTGACGCGCCGCCGCTAGAAGCGGCGCGTGCAGCGTTCGATCTTGGCTATGTCCTGGTGCGCTCGCTTGACGCAGCGCAGCAGCCTCCGCGGGTTGCCACCCTGAGTCTTGGCCACCCGGAACGAGCGCTTCACCTGCCGCTCGATCTGCGGCCCGAGGTCCTGAAGCGACTTGCCGATCTGGTTGATCCCACTCGATCTGATCGCCTCGTTGGTCGTGTCGAGCACCGGCTTGAGGATGAAGAGGTAGGCGCAGAAGAGGATGCCCGCGGCGACCGCGAGGCGGATGATCCCGTTGGTCAGGTTGCCGAAGAGGTTGCGAAGGATGTCCATGCGAGGGGCACTCTATCCCGCTCGAAAGGGGCAAAATGCGGGATTGGCGCGGTCTCGGCGGGGGGCTCTCCAGGCTGCCCTCACTATCCTGAGCCTCGTGGCAAAGGACACCGAGAAGCTGATCCGCCAGCTCTCGCTGATCTCCTTCCTGATGGCCCAGGGCAGGCCGGTCTCGGCGCTGGAGATCAAGCGCGAGGTGGAGGGCTACAGCGACATGAACGACGACGCCTTCGCGCGCCGCTTCTACGCCGACCGCGCTGAGCTGGAGAGCCTCGGCATCCAGCTCGGGGTGGAGAAACCGGGCGAGGGCTTCTTCGAGGCGGAGCTCTACTCGCTGCCGCCGGAGAACTTCTACCTCGACGCGATCGAGTTCTCCGACGACGAGCTGGCGGCGCTGAGCACGGCGCTCTCGCTGCTCACCGACGGCGGCTTCGCGTACGCCGAGCCGCTGCGCCTCGCCCTCCAGCAGGTTGCCTGGGGACACCCGAACCCGATCAGCGAGGGCGAACGGGCACCGGTCGAGATGGCGATGACCGCCTCCGCCGGCGGCCGCGACCTCTCCCAGCGCCTCTCCAAGATCGAGACGGCGATCTCGCGCCGCAAGACGATCGAGTTCACCTACTACACGATGGAGCGCGACGAGACCGAGAAGCGCAAGGTCGACCCCTACCACCTCGTCTTCCGCTCGGGCCAGTTCTATTTGATCGGCCACTCGCACGAGCGCGAAGCGGTCCGCGTCTTCCGCCTCTCCCGCATCCAGGGCAAGGTCGGCTACGCCTCCAAGGCCGAGCACGACTTCTCGCCGCCGGAGGACTTCGACCGGCGCGACTACGGCCAGCGCGCCGACTGGCAGCTGGGTGAGATCCGCGGCACGGCCAAGATCTTCGTCCGCGACCGCATCTCCTGGCTGATCGAGCGCGACTTCGGTGCCTACGGCGAGTTGCGGCCGGCGCGCAAGGCCGACGACGCGCCCGGCAAGGGATCGGTCTTCGAGACCGCCTACGCCTCGCCCCGCGAGCTGATCGCCTGGGTGCTGCGCTGGCGCCAGAACGCCGAGATGCTGGAGCCGGAGGAGCTGCGCGACGAAGCGCGCGAGCGGCTCGACCTGCTCCACGACCGCCACCGCGGCGAGTTCGAGCCGGCCGAGGTCGTCGATCGGCCGCTGCGCGAGGCGCCGCGCGCGCCCGCGCGGCAACGGCCGCGGCGAGGCGGCGATCCGCCCCGAGCGCTTCGCCCGCCTCGTCACCCTCGCCGGCATGCTGATCGACTCGGCGAAGAAAGGCGAGCGCCTGCGCGTCTCCGAGCTGCGCACGCGGCTCGAGCTGACCGGCGAGGAGCTGCAGGAGGACATCGACCTGCTCAACGTCGTCAACTTCGGCGGCGGCACCTACGTCCTCTACGCCGAAGTCATCGGCGACGAGATCGAGGTCGATTCCGAGCCCTACGGCGACAACTTCGCCCGCCCTGCGCGACTGCTGCCGCTGGAGGCGAAGGCGCTGATCGCGGCGATCGACCTCTTCGGCGACCACCTGCCCCAGGGCGGGCTGCAGAGCGCCCGCAAGAAGATCGTCAAGGCGCTCGGCCACGATCCCTCCGAGGAGGGGCTGGAGATCGCCTCCGGCGGCGGCGGCGACACCGAGGTGGCGCGCGTCGTCAACGAGGCGATCGCCGAGCGGCGGGTGATGGAGATCCAGTACTACAAGGAGAACGAGGACCAGTTCACCAAGCGGCGGGTCGAGCCCTACCGGCTGGAGAACGGTCGCGAGGGCTGGTACGTCGAGTGCTACGACCTGACCAAAGAGGGGATCCGCCACTTCAAGCTCGACCGGGTGAAGGAGGCGGCAGCGAGCAGCGAGACCTACGAGCCGCGGCAGGAGGTCGAAGAGCTGGCGGGGGTCGAGGGCTGGATGACCGACGGCGAGGTCCCGACCGCGCAGGTCGCGCGCGTCTGGGTCTCCTCCGAGCGGGCCCGCTGGCTGCGCGAGGAGCGCACCGTGGTCGAGGAGCTCGCCGATGGCGCCGTCGTCGTCGAGCTGCCCTACGCGGGCACCTCCTGGCTGGTGCGCGAGATCCTGCGCGGCGCCGGCGATCTCGTCGTGCTCGAGCCCGAGGAGGCACGCGAAGCGATCGCCGCCGAGGTCGCGGCCAGCGCTGCCTGAACAAGCCCCCGGGCACCCGGAGATAGGGCGGCTGACGGCGCCCAACCCGGGGCCGATGACCCTGGCGGGGACCAACACCTACCTCTACGGGTCGGACCCCTGCACGGTGATCGACCCGGGGCCGGACGACGCCGGCCACCTCGACGCGGTGCGCGCGGCGGCCGAGGAGCGCGGGGGGATTGGCCTCGTTCTGCTCACCCACAGCCACGGCGACCACTCCGCCGGGGCGGAGCGCTTCGACGACGTCGTGCTGCCGGCCGGAGGCGAGCAGCACGGTGGATTGCGCGCGCTAGCCACCCCCGGTCACGCCGCCGACCACGTCTGCTTCCTCACCGCCGACGGCGTCTGCTTCAGCGGCGACCTGGTGCTGGGCGAGGGCTCGACCTTCGTCCCGCCGGACGGCGGCTCGCTGGCCGCCTACATGGAGTCGCTGCGCCTGCTGCAGGCCGAGCCGGTCGAGCTGATCTGCCCCGGCCACGGTCCCTGGGTGACCGACCCGGCGGCGAAGCTGGCCGAGTACGTCGAGCACCGCGAGATGCGCGAGCGCCGCCTGCTCGCTGCCCTCGAGCGCGGCGAGCGCTCGAAGGAAGCGCTGCTGGCGGAGGCCTGGGACGACGTCCCCGAGCAGCTGCGCCCCGCCGCGGCGTTGGTCATGGAGGCGCACCTGCAGAAGCTGGAGGCGGAAGGTCTGGTGCCCGGCGACCTCTGGGAGTGATCCTGGCTGACCAGCCAGTAATGTGGATGGATGAACCCTGGGCGAGCGGCACGAGCGGGCCTTTTCGCCGGAGCGGTGGGCACCGGCCTGGCCGCCGCCGCGACCGCTGCCGCCTGGCATTGGTTGGCACGACGGCCGCTGCCGCAGCAGAAGGGGACGATCGAGCTGGCGGGGTTGGAGGGGACGGTGCGGGTGCGGCGCGATCGTTGGGGAGTGCCTCACATCATCGCCGCGAGTGCTGCTGACCTCTGGTTCGCCGAGGGCTTCTGCCACGGCCAGGACCGGCTCTGGCAGATGGACTTCTACCGCCGCGCCCTCTCCGGCCGCGTCTCGGAGTTCGCCGGCGAGGAGGGCCTGCCGGTCGACCGCCTGATGCGGACCCTGGGTATGCGGCGCACGGCCGAGCGCGAGGCGGCGGCGATCGACCCCGACCTGCGCGCCCTGCTCGAGCGCTTCTGCGAGGGGGTCAACGCCGCCGCGGCGAGCGCCAGGGCGCTGCCCTTCGAGATGCAGCTGCTGCGCCTGGACTTCGAGCCCTGGCGCCCGGCCGACATCCTCGGCCTCGGCAAGCTGCTCGCCTTCGGCCTCTCGACCAACTGGGAGAAGGAGCTGCTGCGCGCCGACATGACACGCGAGCTCGGTCCCGAGCTGGCGGCGCGGCTCGACCCGGGCTACCCGGCCGACAACCCCGTGGTGACGCAGGAACCCTGGTCCGGCGACGGCCTCGGCTTGGCTGAGCAGATCGACGCCGTGCGCCGCTCGATCGGCATGGCCGCCGAGGCGAGCGGTTCCAACAACTGGGCGGTCAGCGGGGCGCTGAGCGCCACCGGCTCGCCGCTGATGGCCGGCGACCCGCACCTGCCGCAGAGCATGCCGGGCATCTGGTACCAGGTCAGCCTCACGCTCGGCGACCGCTTCGTCCGCGGTGCCTCGCTGCCCGGCATGCCCGGCGTCTACATGGGCCAGAACAACGACGTCTGCTGGAGCTTCACCAACGTGATGGCCGACGTCCAGGATCTCTTCGTCGAGCGGGTCGACGGCGACCGGTACCTGTTCGAGGGTGAGTGGCAACCGCTCGAGATCGTCCGCGAGGAGATCGCGGTCAAGGGCCGCGACGCACCCGAGGTGCTCGACGTGCGCCTTACCCATCATGGCCCGCTGGTCAACGAGGCGCTCGGCGCCGACGACGCCGAGCCGCTCGCCCTGCGCTGGACCGCGCTCGACCGGCCGACCGCCTTCGCCGGGGATGTTCGACCTGCACGGGATCCGCGCCGGCCCGGAGCTCGTGGCCGCGCTCGAGGGCCACACGGCGCCTGCCTCCAACCTGATCTGGGCCGACCGCCACGGCTCGATCGGCTACAAGCTGATCGGTCGCCTGCCGCTGCGCAGAGGCGGCTGCCCCGACCTGCCCAAGCCTGGCTGGGAGGGCGAGTTCGAGTGGGAGGGGACCGTTCCCTACGACGAGCTGCCCGAGGTCACCGACCCCGAGAGCGGCTTCCTGATCACCGCCAACAACCGCATCGTCGGCGACGAGTACCCGCACCACATCACCAGCGACTGGCTCGACGGCTACCGGGCGCGGCGGATCGAGGAGCTGCTGCGCGCCTCCGAGGAACACGACGTCGAGGGCTTCGAGGCGATGCAGTCCGACAACCTCTCGATCCCAGGTCTGGAGGCGGCGCGGCGGCTGGGCCGGCTGACGCCGAAGGGACAGCGCGAGCTGAGCGCGGTCGAGCGGCTGCGCAGCTGGGACGGGCGGCTCGACCCCGACTCGATCGCCGGCACGATCTACCAGGCCTTCCTGCTGCGGCTGGCGCGCGAGGTCGCCCGTGCGGCGATCGGCGACCGTGACCTCTGCGAGCGCTGGCTCGACCGGGCCGACAACGGCTTCACGCCGCACGTCACCTCGCCCTGGCGCTGGCATTCGCACCTGATGGGCCTCTGGGAGGAGGGCGACGAGGAGCTGATCGGCCGTCCCTGGGACGAGCTCGTGCTGGAAGCGCTGGCCGGCGCGCTCGACGACCTCGAGCGACCGTTTCGGCCCCGAGCCCGAGGGCTGGCGCTGGGGCCACGTCCACGAGATGGAGTTCCCGCACCCGCTGGGCGAGGCCAACCCGCTGCTGCGCAAGCTGCTCAACCGCAGCCTGCGGGCCGGTGGCGCGCAGGAGACCGTGAGCCAGATCGCCTACGACCCCAACGACCCCTACAAGGCGGTCTGGGCGCCGAGCTGGCGCATGGTCGGCGACCCGACCGACCCCGCGCGCTCGCGCTGGCAGATGTTCACCGGCCAGTCCGGCCACCCCGCCAGCCCCCACTACGACGACCTCCAGGCCGACTGGCTCGAGGGCCGCACCCAGCCGATGGCCGGCGAGGGCCCCTGGCGCGAGCTGGACCTCGGTCCCGCCCGCTGACTCCATAGCCCAGATGGACGTGCCGGTGCTCCGGTGCCCATATGGACGCCTCCGCACCGGCATGTCTGTTGCGGCTTTGTCTTGAGCAGGCCGAAACGTTGGCGGTATGGAATGGTTGGGGAGTAGATGCGGCGCGTTGCTCTATGCCTGCTGACGCTGGCCTTGGTTCTGCCTGCCAGCGCCGGCGCCAAGACGATCCACTTCCGGGGGGAGGAGGTCGCCGTGCCCGCCGGCTGGCCTGTCATCCGCCTGGCCGAGCGGCCGCGGACCTGCGTGCGGCTCGACCGCAGGGCCGTCTACCTCGGCACGCCGGGAGCCCAGCAGCGCTGCCCGGTCGATGCGATGGGACGGCGGCGGGCGATCCTCGTCGATCCAGGAGCCCAAGCCCGCGCCGCCCAACCCCGCGCCAGCCGCGTGCCGCCCGGCCCGCATCTCTGCCGCCTCGGAATTCACCGGCCTCGGCTTCGACGCCTGCACGGCCCCCTCGCGCCGCTCGATGGCGGCCTGGGAGGACTCGCCCTACCGGGCGATCGGCGTCTACATCGGCGGCCTCAACCGCGGCTGCTCGCAGCCGAACCTGACCGCCAGCTGGGTGGCCGCGCAAACGGCGGCCGGCTGGCACCTGATCCCGACCTACGTCGGCCTTCAGGCGCCGACCTCGAGCTGTACCTCCTGCGCCACGCTGAGCCTGGGCTCGGCCGCCTTGCAGGGTGCCGACGCGGCCGACCGACGCGGTCGACCAGGCGCGCATCGCCGGCATCGGCGAGGGCAGCCCGATCTACTTCGACATGGAGAGCTACACGCGCACCGCCAGTGCCAGCAGCGCGACCCTGACCTTCCTCGCCGCCTGGACCACCCGCCTGCACGCGCTCGGCTACGACTCCGGCGTCTACAGCAGCAGCGCCTCCGGCATCGCCGATCTCGTCTCCAGGCTCGGCACCGCCTACCCGCAGCCGGACGACATCTGGATCGCCAACTGGAACGGCCGCGCGAATGCCGCTGACCCCTACGTCCCGGCGAGCGCCTGGAGCGATCACCAGCGGATCCATCAGTACCGCGGCGGCCACGACGAGACCTGGGGCGGGGTGACGATCAACATCGACAACAACTACGTCGAAGGGGCGACGGCGGGGGCGGACTCCTCCGGCGACGACCCGCGGGGCAGCTTCGACCTGGTCAGCTCGCCGGCTCCGGGCCAGGTGCGGATCTCCGGCTGGGCCTTCGACCCGAACGCGCCGCTGAAGCCGCTCTCGATCCGCGCCTACCTCGGCGGCACGGCGGACGAGGGGGCGTCTCGCTACGAGCTCGGGCCGATCGCCGCCCTGCGAACGGGGCGACCTGCTGCGGCGATCTTCCCGCGCGTAGGCGCCGCCCACGGCTTCGACCTCAGCTTCCCGGTGGTCGGCAGCGGCAGGCAGCGCCTCTGCGTCTACGCGCTCGACATCGGCCCCGGCGCCGACGAGCTGCTCGGCTGCCGCAACGTCGGCGTGCCGGTGCCGCTCTCGCTGCTGCACGCCCGGGCGGCCGGCAACGCGGTCCGGCTCACGGTCCGCTGCGATTGGCCGGCCGGGACCGCAGTGCCCGGGCCAGATCATGGTCCGCGCCCGGGTCAGGCAGCGCTTCGTCATCCGCCGCCGCGGTAGGGCCGGGGTGAAGACGAGGATGGTGCGAAGGGCGATCGCGCGGCGCCCCTTCCGCCTCACCGGCGGTCGCTCGCAGACCTTCCGCCTGCCGCTCAACTCCCGTGGCCAGCAGTTGACCGCCGGCCCGGCGCGCCCCTGGTCTCAGCTCGTCGTCGCGATCCCCGGTGGTCGTCTCACCGAGGCGATCCGGCTGAGGTAGTCAGTCCCAGACGGCGAGCGGAAGGTGCTCACGGATCGTCTCGTCGGCGGTGACCAACGGTGCGTTGGTGACGACTGCGTGGGCGGAGATCAGCCGGTCGAAAGGGTCCCGCGTCCAGGAGAGCTCTGTTGCCGCCTGTCCAAGCTCAGCAATCGATCCGTCAATAACCTCCATGCCTATGTCTTGCCTCAATGCCGCCAGCATGATCGGCACTGAGTCTCCCGCCCTGCCGATTTCGTGCAGGTATGTCAGCTCGAGAACCGCCACCGGCGAGAAGACGGGCTCTCGCTCCTCGATCAGCTCCCGTGCCGCAGCCGGAAGCTTTTCGACGAAGCCGGCGTAGATCCACAGCGCGATATGGGTGTCAATATGGATCAGGGTTCCACTCCGAGGACCAGTCCATGTGGATCAGCTCGTCAGGGTCGCCGACGATCGCTCCCTTGCGACGTGGCAGCCGGTCCCAGATCGACCCCTCCGCCTTCTCTTTGGGCGCGATGACCAGGAGCTTGCCGTTGCGTTCGATCTCCAGCGGCTTGCCGGTCTCCAGGACCTCGTCGAGCAGGCGGTAGACGTTGGCTCGCAGTTTCGAGGCGGTGAGGGCCATCGGATCCTCCAGTGGATTCGTACGTACGTAATTGAGTGACAGCGTACGTACGATATCACCCGCCGTCGG
The DNA here is from genome assembly GCA_963782685.1 of uncultured Solirubrobacterales bacterium. Lineage (GTDB taxonomy): Bacteria > Actinomycetota > Thermoleophilia > Solirubrobacterales > 70-9 > VRUE01. Next base: position 289,922 of record CAWAKV010000002.1, on the reverse strand, counting down.
TCGGACCGCTGGAATGGCTGTGCCGGGCTCCATGGGCACAACGCTAGGCGGTCGCGACGCACGGGTGGCGCGCAGAAGCAAAAAGTTCTGTGACAGCTAACGCGCGGTTGCGCGGCTGAAGGCGGTGACCGCCTCGACGATCGCCTCCGGGGCCTTCTCCGGTGAGCCGGCGTCGAAGGGCGGGTCGGGGTCGTACTCGATGCCGAGCTGGACCGCTTCGGCGACCTCGGTCCCGGCCTCGCGACCGACCAGGTGAAGGGCCATGTCGATGCCGGCGGTGACGCCGGCGGCGGTGACGATCTTGCCGTCCTCGACGAAGCGCCCGCCGACCGGCTCGGCGCCGAAGTCGCGCAGGCGCTCCAGATAGAGCCAGTTCGAGGTCGCCCGCTTGCCCTCGAGCAGGCCGGCCGCACCAAGGACGGTCGAGCCGGTGCAGACCGAGGTCGTCCACTTCGTCCGCTCGTCCACCGCCCGCAGCCAGGAGAGCACGGCATCGTCCTCCGCCACGGCGTCGCTGCCCGCGCCGCCGGGGACAAGGACGAGATCGACGTCCTCCGTCTCACCGAGCGTGTGGTCGACGAGCAGGCCGAGGCCTCCTTCGGCGCGGACCTCGCCCTTGCGGGTTCCGACCAGGGCGACCTCCCAGCCCGGCACGCAGCGCATCACCTCGTAGGGACCGATCGCGTCCTGGGCGGCGAGCTCGTCGTAGAGGAGGATGGCGATCTGCATGCAGCGATCATCGCCTGCGGGCGGCGAGCTGTCGATAGGCAGGAATGCCAATGTTCGCTAGATTTCTGCCATGAACCGCGTGGTTGCCCTCTGCCTCGACGGCCTCGTCGCCTTCGACCTCACCGCGGCGACCCAGGTCTTCATCGCCGCCTCGGAGGCGGACGGCACGCCTCTATACGAGGTCTCGACCTGCTCGGTCGGGGGCACCGAGGTTGCGACGACGACGGGCTTTGGACTGCGGCCCGAGCACGACCTCGACGCGCTCGCCGCCGCGGAGACGATCGTCGTCCCGGGTTACTTCGCCCTGCTCGACCCACCCCCGGAGGCCGCCCTCGATGCCCTGCGCGGAGCGGCCGAGCGGGGGGCTCGGGCGCTCTCGGTCTGCACCGGGGCCTTCGCCCTCGCATACGCCGGGCTGCTCGACGGGCGCCGGGCGACGACCCACTGGGCGCACGCCGGGCAGCTGGCCGAGCTCTTCCCCGGGTCGAGGTCGACCCCGCCGCGCTCTACGTCGACGTGGGGGAGGTGATGACCTCGGCCGGGCTCAGCGCCGGCATCGACCTCAGCCTGCACGTCGTCCGCAAGGACTTCGGCGCCGCCGCCGGCGAGCGGGTTGCCCGCCGCATGGTCGCCGCGCCACACCGCGAGGGGGGCCAGGCGCAGTTCATCAAGCGCTCCCCGCAGGACGGCTCCGGCTCGCTGGAGGCGACGCGGCACTGGGCGTCCGAGCGCCTCGCCGAGCCACTCGACGTCGCTGCGCTGGCCCGTCATGCCGGCGTCAGCCCGCGCACCTTCGCCCGCCGCTTCCGCCAGGAGACCGGCACCACGCCGCTGCGCTGGCTGCTCGGTCAACGCGTGCTCGAGGCGCAGCGCCTGCTGGAGGAGTCAGACCTCTCGATCGACGAGGTCGCCTGGCGGGCCGGCTTCGGCACCGCCGCCTCGCTGCGCGAGCACTTCCGACGGGCCACGGCCACCACGCCGACCGCCTACCGCCGCTCGTTCCGCCCGGCGTCCGCGGCGGCTGCGTAGAGTCCCCGCGGCGATGAGCCGCCGCGACCAGATCAAGCTCAGCGAGGAGGAGCTGCTCGAGCTGCTCGAGGGCGAGCGTGTCGCTGTCGTCTCCTCCAACGGGCCCCGCGGCTTTCCCCACTCGATGCCGCTCTGGTTCGTGCCGCGCGCGGGCGAGATCTGGATCTGGACCTACGCCAAATCGCAGAAGGTGCGCAACCTCGAGCGCGACCCGCGCGCCACCATCCTGGTCGAGACCGGCCACGAGTACGGCGAGCTGCGCGGCGCGATGATCGAGGCCGAGGCGGAGATCCACCATGACTTCGAGACCGTGATCGGCTTCGCCGAAGAGCTGACCGTGCGCTACGCCGAGGGGATCGACTCGGTGCAGGGCGACGCCAAGGCGGCGCTCGAAGCCCAGGCGCCGAAGCGGGTGGCGATCCACTTCAAGCCGCTGCACGTCGCGACCTGGGACCACCGCAAGCTGGGCGGCACCTACTGAGCGCTCGCGGTCCAGCCTGGCTGATCCTGCCGACCTACAACGAGGCCGGCAACATCGTCGCCTTCGTCGAGGCCGTGCGCGCGAAGCTGCCCGCCTCGGCTCGGGTGCTGATCGTCGACGACAGCTCCCCCGACGGCACCGGCGGGATCGCCGACCGGCTGGCGGCGCGGCACGAGGAGGTCGAGGTCCTGCACCGGCCGCGCAAGGAGGGCCTTGGCCCCGCCTACATCGCCGGCTTCGAGCGCGCCCTTGCCGAAGGCGCCGGTCACGTCCTCGAGATGGACTCCGACTTCTCCCACGACCCGGCCTACCTGCCGCGGCTGCTCGAGGTCGGCGCGCGGACCGATCTGGCGATCGGCTCCCGCTACGTACCCGGTGGCGGGGTTGGCGAATGGAGCGCGCTGCGACGGGCGATCAGCCGCGGCGGCAGCGCCTACGCGCGCCTCGTGCTGGGGCTCCGCGTGCGCGACCTCACCGGCGGCTTCAAGTGCTTCCGCCGCGAGGTGCTGGAGGCGATCGACCTCGCCTCGATCCGCTCCCGCGGCTACGCCTTCCAGGTCGAGATGACCTACCACGCGACCCAGCTCGGCTTCGACGTCGCCGAGTTCCCGATCGTCTTCCGCGAGCGCCGCGCCGGCCACTCCAAGATGGGCACCGCGATCGTCGCCGAAGCCGCCTGGCGGGTGCCCCTGCTGCGTTTCAGGTCCACCGCTACTTCGCGATCGTGATTGGGTTCCGTCCCCCGATGAGGCCGAAGCAAGCCATAACCGCTGCAGCGCTCGTCTCGTTCGTGCTCGCCGTCGTCGCGCTGGCGTCGCTCTCTGCCGGCGCCGGAACCGCGCGGGCGGTCCCGCGCACCTTCTTCGGCATCGTGCCGCAGACCGCGCTGACCGAGACCGACGCCGAATACATGCGCGCCGGTCGGATCGGCAGCGTGCGCTGGCCACTCGCCTGGAGCGGCGTGCAGCCGGAGCGCGAAGGCGAATACCAGTGGGCCGGCTTCGACGAAGTCGTAGCGACTGCGGCGCGCCAGCGCCTGCGCGTGCTGCCCTTCGTCTACTCGACCCCGTCCTGGATCTCGCCCAAGTACACGACGCTGCCGGTCGACAACGCCCGCCAGCGCCGCACCTGGGTCGCCTTCCTGCGCGCTGCCGGCGAACGCTACGGCCCGAGCGGCGAGTTCTGGCGCGAGCACGGGGCAGGCACGGCCGACCCCGTCCCCAAGCTGCCGCTGGTCGAGTGGCAGATCTGGAACGAGGCCAACTTCTTCTACTTCGCCCGCCCCGCCTCCCCCTACCGCTACGCCCGCCTGCTGAGGATCTCCGATCAGGCGCTGGGGCGCGCCGATGGCCGCCTGAAGACGATCGTCTCCGGGCTCTTCGGCGAACCGAGCGCCCAGCCACCCAACGCGATGCACGCGGTGGAGTTCCTCGAACGCCTCTACAGCGTGCCGGGGATCAAGGCCAGCTTCGACGGCGTCGCCCTGCACCCCTACGCCGAACGCGCGGCCGACCTGGAGCGGATGACGGAGGAAATGCGCCAGGTGGCGCTCGACAACCGCGACCCGGGCGCCGGCCTCTACCTCACCGAGATGGGCTGGGGTTCGCAGCACAACCCCAACCTGGTCAGCTTCGAGCAGGGCACGGGCTTCCAGCTGCGCGAGATGCGCAGCGCCTACCGCTACCTGGCCGGCAACCGCGGCCGCCTCAACCTGCGCGGCACCTACTGGTTCACCTGGAAGGACACCCGCGGCTCGTGCAACTTCTGCGACTCGACCGGCTTCTTCCGCGACAGCGCCAGGCTCAAGCCGAAGCCCGCCTGGCGGGCCTTCGTCGGCCTCACCGGCGGTCGCCCGCGGCCCTAGCGCCTCGCTAGCCGGCGACCTCGGCGGGCTCGATGGCGAAGCGGCGCAGCGGTGGGACGATCTCGCCGGCGACGGCGAGGGCGGCGGCGTAGCCGGGCTCGAGGTCGAGTTCGGCGATTGCCACGGGCACGTCGGGTAACGGCACGTGGAGGCCGGTACCGAGGCACTTGGCAACCGCCTCCCGCCGCGTCCAGGCGGCGTGGAACGCGGCCAGCCGCGACTCGGCCGGCAGCGCCTCGATTCGCGCCGCCTCCTCCGCGGGGAGCGCTCGCCGGGCGAGGGCGAGCAGGTTGCGCCGCGCTTCGATCCGCTCGACGTCGACCCCCACCTCGCGCTCGTGCCCGATTGCCACGAGCGCGATCTCGCCGCTGTGGCTGAGGTTGAAGCGAAGCGATGCCCCCGGGGCCGCGAGCGTTGGCTTACCGCGCTCGCCGGCGCGCAGCTCGATCGTCTCCGGCTCCGCCTCGAGATAGCGCGCAAGCACCCCGCGCAGCGCCCAGCGGGCCGCGACCCAGCGCCTGCGCACGACCCCGCGCCGCATGGTGGCGGCCCGCTCCCGCTCGGCGACGGGCAGCCCCTCGGCCGCAGGCCAGCCGGCGGCGTCGAGCTGCGCCTGCCAGAGGTCGAGGGCATTCGCGACCGGACCTTGGAAGTCACCTGGTCCGGGGCGTTTGTAAGGTTGCCGCAGCGGAGGCATCGGCCTGAACACCCTCTCACTAGTCATACCCGCCTACAACGAGCAGGCCCGGCTGCCGGCCCTGTTCGACGTGCTCAAGGCGAGCGCCGAGGGTGCGGTCGCCGACGCCGGGATGGAGCTGCTCGAGGTGCTGATCGTCGACGACGGCAGCACCGATCGCTCGCGCGCGATGCTCGCCGAGGCGGCACAGGGCGATGACCGCTTGAAGCCGGTGCTCGACTACGAGCGGAACCGCGGCAAGGGTGCCGCCGTCGCCAGCGGGGTCGAGCGGGCGCGCGGCAACTACGTCCTGCTCGCCGACGTCGACCTCTCGACGCCGCTGGAGGAGCTGCCGAAGCTGACCGCGGCGATCGAGGCCGGCGCCGACATCGCGATTGGCTCCCGTGCCGTCGCCGGCGCCGTGGTCGAGCGCGGCCCGCGGCACCGCAAGGTTCTCGGCAACACCTTCAACGGGGCCGTCCGCCTGCTCACCGGGCTGCGCCTGCGGGACACCCAGAACGGCTTCAAGCTCTTCCCCGCCGAGGCGGCCAAGCGCCTGCTCGCCGAGCAGACCTGCCCCGGCTTCGCCTTCGACGTCGAGCTGCTGATGCGCGCCGACCAGGCCGGCCTCAGCATCGCCGAGGTGCCGGTCCTCTACCTGCACGACTCGCGCTCGAGCGTCCGCGTCGCCTCGGCCAGCATCGAGATGCTGAGGGACGTCAGCCGCCTCGCCTACCGGCTGCGACTGCGCGGCGGGCGCTGCCCGGCCGCGCCCGCGCTGCCCGGTATCGTGCGCCGGCCTTGACCGGAGGCCCCGCCCCACAAGCACCAGCGCAGGATCGTCCCGGCTGGCGCGACACGCTGAGCGACCCCGCCGTGGTCGCGATCGCCGTCTACGCGCTGGTCGCGATGGGCGCCGCCGTCGCCGCCTACCTGACCGCCTTCACCGTCTGGGCCGGCTACGACGACGAGGGCACCCTGCTGGTGACGCTGCAGGCCTTCGCCCACGGCGACACCCTCTACACCGACATCTACTCGCCCTACGGGCCCTTCTACCACGAGCTCTTCGGCGGCTTCTTCGCGCTCACCGGCCTGGAGGTGACCACCGACGCGAGCCGCTCGATCGTCGTCGTGCTCTGGGTCGCGACCAGCTTCCTCTTCGGCCTCGCCTGCCACCGTCTGACCGGCCGCCTGGCGCTCGGCGTGACCGGGATGATCGCCGCCTTCGCCACCCTCTTCGTGTTGGCCAACGAGCCGATGCACCCGCAGGTGCTCTGCGTCCTCCTGCTCGGCGCCTTCGTCGCGCTGGCGGCATTCGGTCCCTCGCGGCGCCCGCTCTGGGCCGGCGCCGCGGGCGGCGTCCTGCTCGCCGCGCTCGTCCTGACCAAGGTCAACCTCGGCGTCTATGCGGTCGCGGCGGTGGTGCTCGCCGCCGTGCTCACGCTCGAGCCGCTGCGCAGCCGCCGCTGGCTGAGCTGGCCGGCGATTGGCGCGGTCCTCGTCATGCCCCTGCTCGTTACCGGCCAGGACCTGGAAATCGGCTGGGTGCGCGACATGACCGCCGTGCAGCTGCTGGCGATGGCGGCGGTCGTGGTCGCCGCCTGGCCATTGGGCGGCCGCCGCGGCGAGCGCGACGACGGCGCCATGCCCTGGCTGCTCGGCGCCGCGGCGGGATTCGGCGTCGCCTTTGTCGCGATCCTGGCGGCGATCGTGCTCAACGGCTCGCCGCTGGCCGACATTTACGACGGCGTCGTCACCGAGGCGATGCGGGTGCGCGACGTCAACATGAGCCAGTTCCAGATGTCGATCGGGGTCGTCGACTGGGCGGTCGCCGCGCTTGCCGGCGCGGCGATCAGCGTCTGGCTGCGCAGCGCCGGCCGCGGCGAGCGCAGCGGCCCGCCATCGATCTGGCCGGGCCTGCTGCGCGCCGCCGCCGGCCTGGCGATCTGGCTCACCGTGGCGCAGATCACTCCGCTGTCCCTCGGTCCATCCGCCGGCAACCCGGACTCGCTGCCGATGGTGCTCGCCTGGATCGCCGTCATCCCACCCGCCGGGGTCGAGGAGCCGCCCTACAAACGCTTCCTGCGGGTGCTGCTGCCGGCGCTCGGCGTCGCCGAGGCGCTCCAGGTCTACCCGGTCGCCGGCAGCCAGGTGGGGATCGCCTCGCTGACCTTCGTCCCGATCGGCGCCCTCCTCCTCGCCGACGCGCTGACCTCCCTGCGCGAGTGGAGCGCTGTCCGCGGCGGGCAGGCGCTGGAGCGCTTCGGCATCGTCACCGCGGTCGCTCTGGTCGCCATCGCCGCCGACTTCGCGATCAACTCGATCGGGCGCACGATCGCCAACAACGCGGTCATCTACCGCGACCAGCTGGAGGTGCCGTTCCCCGGCGCCACCCAGCTGCGCCTGCCCCAGGCCGACGCGGAAAACTACACCCGCCTGGTCGAGCTCCTCCAGCAGCACCGCTGCACCGACTTCATCGGCTACCCCAACGTCAACAGCCTCTACCTCTGGTCGGGGATCGAGCCGCCGCCGCCAGCCGCGCCGGGGGCCTGGATCGAGGCGCTCGACAGCGAGCGCCAGCAGCGCATCGTCAACGAGCTGCGCGCTTCGCCCCGCCCTTGCGCGATCCGCAACGACGGCCTCGCCGCCCTCTGGCTGGGTGGCGCCCCGCTGCCGGAACGACCGCTGGTCAACTACGTGCTCGACGAGTTCCGTACGGTCGCCACGGTCGGCGAATCCGGAGAGTTCCAGTTCATGCTCCCCACCGAGGGCGGTCGTGGCCCGTGAGCCGTCTGTTGATCACCGGCGGCGCCGGCTTCGTCGGCTCCAACCTGGCGGTCTCGCTCGCCTCGCGGCATCCCGAGTGGGAGATCGTCGCGCTCGACAACCTCTACCGGCGTGGCTCCGAGCTCAACCTGCCGCGCCTGGAGGAGGCCGGGGTCGAGTTCGTCAAGGGCGACGTGCGCGAGCCCGCCGACCTGGAGCGGTTCGGCTCGCTCGCGGCGCTGATCGAGTGCTCGGCCGAGCCATCGGTGATGAGCGGCGTCGACGGCGACACCTCCTACCTGCTGCACACCAACCTCACCGGCGCTTACAACTGCCTCGAGCTGGCGCGGCGCGCGGGCGCCTTCGTCCTCTTCCTCTCGACCAGCCGCGTCTACCCGGTGGCGCCGCAGCTGGAGCTGGCGCTGGAGGAGGCGGAGACGCGCTTCGAGCTGGCCGCCGAGCAGCCGGTTGTCGGCGCCTCCGCGGCGGGGATCTCCGAGGACTTCCCCCTGGCTGGGGCGCGGACCCTCTACGGCACGACCAAGCTGGCGGCCGAGCTGCTGATCGAGGAGTACCGCGCCGCCTTCGGCGTGCAGGCGGTGGTCGACCGCTGCGGCGTGATCGCCGGCCCCTGGCAGATGGGCAAGGTCGACCAGGGCGTCTTCACCCACTGGATGCTCGCCCATCGTCTTCGGCAGCCGCTGACGTACATCGGCTTCGGCGGCGCGCGGCAAGCAGGTCCGCGACCTGCTCCACGTCGAGGACCTGGTCGACCTGGTCGAGCGCCAGCTGCTCGATCCCGACGACCTGGGACGGTCGCACGGTCAACGTCGGCGGCGGTCGCGAGTGCAGTCTCTCGCTGCTGGAGACGACCGAGATCTGCCGCGAGCTGAGCGGCAACGAGGTGCCGATCGAGCCGCAGGCGGAGACGCGGGCGGGCGACGTCCCCGTCTACATCTCCGACTGCGCAAGACTGTTCGACTTGGACGAGTGGCGGCCACGGCGAAGCGCGGAGCAGGTCCTCGCCGACATCCACGAGTGGATCGTCGGCGACGAGGAGCGGATCGCGGCGGCCCTGAACATCGACGCCCCCGCGGGGGAGAAGGAGTAGAGGCGGATGCCGGTTGCGATCGTCACGGGTTCGGGGGGGCTGATCGGCTCCGAGGCGGTGGGCCACTTCGTCGGCGAGGGCTTCGACGTGGTCGGCCTCGAGAACGACATGCGGGCGCGCTTCTTCGGCCCCGAGGCCTCGACCGCGCACGTCACCGAGCGCCTCGCCGAGGCTCATCCCGAGTTCCGCAGCGAGAGCGTCGACATCCGCGACCTCGAGGCGGTCGAGCGGATCTTCGCCGAGCACGGCAAGGCGATCGAGCTGGTCGTCCACACCGCCGCCCAGCCCTCGCACGACTGGGCCGCGAGCGACCCGCAGACCGACTTCGGCGTCAACGCCAACGGCACGCTCAACCTGCTCGAGGCGGCTCGCGCCCACTGCCCCGAGGCGCCCTTCGTCTTCTGCTCGACCAACAAGGTCTACGGCGACACGCCCAACCGGCTGCCGCTGGAGGAGCTCGAGCTGCGCCTCGAGCTGCCCGAGTCCCACCGCTACCACCGCGGCATCGACACCTCGATGTCGATCGACTCCTCGACCCACTCGCTCTTCGGTGTCTCCAAGGCCGCCGCCGACCTGCTGGTGCAGGAGTACGGCCGCTACTTCGAGATGCCCACCGTCTGCTTCCGCGGCGGCTGCCTGACCGGGCCCCAGCACGCCGGCGCCAAGCTGCACGGCTTCCTCGCCTACCTGATGAAGTGCACCGTCACCGGCACCCCCTACACCGTCTTCGGCTACGACGGCAAGCAGGTGCGCGACAACATCCACAGCGCCGACCTGATCGCCGCCTTCGACGCCTACCGCCGCGCTCCCCGCCCGGCCGCCGTCTACAACATCGGCGGCGGTCGCTTCAGCAACTGCTCGATGCTGGAGGCGATCGAGATCTGCGAGCGGATCGCCGGCCGCGAGCTCGAGCTGGGAGATGGGCGAGGAGCCGCGCATCGGCGACCACCGCTGGTGGATCTCCGACCTGGCGCCGTTCGAGGCCGACTACCCGGACTGGAAGCTGCGCCACGGGGTCGAGGACATCCTGCGCGAGATGCACGAGCAGAACATCGAGCGCTGGACGGCGGCCACGGCTTGAAGCTCTCGGTCGTCATCCCCGCCCAGAACGAGGAGGGCTCGGTCGGGCGCACGGTCGAGGGGATCGCCGCGGTGCTCGAGCGCGAGGAGATCGAGTACGAGGTGCTGGTCGTCGACGACGGCAGCAGCGACTCGACCGCCGCCGTGGTCGCCGCGATCGGCGAGCGCAACCCGCGCGTGCGCTGCCGGCCCTCGCACTACGAAAAGGGCTTCGGCATGGCGATCCGCGCCGGGCTCGACATGTTCGAAGGGGACGCGGTGGTGATCGCGATGGCCGACGCCTCCGACGACCCCGAGGACATCGCCCGCTATCACCGCCTGCTCGAAGCGGGGTCGGACTGCGCCTTCGGCTCGCGCTTCATGCCCGGCGCGCAGGTGCACGACTACCCGCGCCTCAAGCTGACGATCAACCGCCTCGCCAACTGGTTCATCCGCATCCTCTTCCGCCACCGCTACAACGACACGACCAACGCCTTCAAGGGCTACCGGCGGGAGACGATCGAGACGATCCAGCCGCTGCTCTCCAAGCACTTCAACCTGACCGTCGAGATGCCGCTGAAGGCGATCGTGCGCGGCCACAGCTACGAGGTAATTCCCACCTCCTGGACCAACCGCACCGCCGGCGAGGCGAAGCTGGCGATGAAAGAGATGGGCAGCCGCTACCTCTTCATCGTCCTCTACGTCTGGCTCGAGCACACGCTCAGCCGCGGCGACTACCGGCGAGCTTAAGAGGCCCTCTGAGCGGCCGCGGCAGCCGCCGCCTCGCCCAGCCGAAGTGCGAGGTGATGCGCGGCACGCCGCGGTGCAGGTTGGGGTTGTTGTAGGGGTCGACGGCGGCGTAGGCGCGCCAGCGGTCGACGAGCTTTTCGAACTCCCACTTCTCGACCTCGGCGGTGCGGCTGGAGGACTCGAAGTGGAAGAGGATCAGGTCCGGGTCGTAGACGATGCGCCGTCCGCTGGCGTGCACCTTGAGGCAGTAGTCGACGTCGTTGAAGTTGACCGGGAACTCGCCCGTCAGGCCACCCACCTCCTCGAACACGTCGCGGCGCGTCATCAGGCAGGCGCCGGTGACGGCGAGGCAGTTGCGGGCGACGAGGACGTCGTTCATGTAGCCGGTGAAGTCGCCGGCGAAGCCGCGGTAGATGTGGTTGGGCAGGCCGTATTCGAAGCTGAGGCCGACGTGCTGGAGGCGGGTGTCGCCCCAGACCAGGCGGGCGCCGACGGCGCCGATCTCCTCGCGCTCGGAGTACATCACCATGCGCTCGAGCCACTCGGGCGTGCTGATGTCGATGTCGTCGTTGAGCAGCAGCAGGTGCTTGCCCTCGCTCTGGATCGCGCCCTGGTTGACCTTGGCCGAGAAGTCGAACGGGCCCTCGAAGTTGACCAGGCGGAGCCGCTCGCCGGCGATCGCGCGCAGCTCGTCGATCACTCCCTTCTCGACCGAGTCGTCGACCACGCAGACGATCTCGTAGTTCTCATAGGTCGAGCGCTCGACGATGCCGCGGACGCAGTTGACGACGAGGACGACCGGCTCGAAGCGCACGTCGCGCACCTGGCCGCCAGTGGGGATGACGATGCTGATTGGCGGTTCCTCCGATAGCCGTGGCCGCAGGTGCAACACGCCGGGGTCGGCAGCGTCCTGCTCGACCTCGGCGGGCAGGCCGATCCGCTCGCAGTGGGCCTGCACCGCCCGCCGGCCCGCCTCGAAGGCCCAGGGCTTGGCCGCCGCCGCGCTCGCCGCCGAGGTCTCCAGCATGCGCCAGTGGTAGAGCACGCGGGGCACGTGGACGACCTGCCGCGCCCGCTCGGTCACCCGTAGCACCAGGTCCCAGTCCTGGGAGCCGTGGAACTCGGGGTCGAAGCCGCCGACCGCTTCGACCAGCGAGCGGCGCAGGACGCTGAGGTGGCAGGTGTACATCTGCGTCCGCATCCGCTCCGGCGACCAGTCGGGCTTGAAGAAGGGCATCGAGTGGTGGCCGCGGAGGTCGATCTTGTCCTCGTCGGTGTAGACGTAGTCCGCCTCGGGGCTGCGGTCGATCGCCTCGGCGACGTGGGCGAGGGCGTCGGGATGCAGCTCGTCGTCGTGGTCGAGCAGGACGACGAACTCGCCGCTGGCCATCACCAGCGCATCGTTGGAGGCGGCGACGATGCCGCCGTTGACCTCCCTCCGCTCGACCCGTATGCGCCGATCGGTCGCCTCGGCACGGTCGAGGATGCGGTGAACGTGGGCCTGCCGGGAGCCGTCGTCGACCAGGCAGAGCTCCCAGTCGGCGAAGCTCTGGCGCCGCACCGAGCGCAACATCTTGCGCAGGACGTCGGCCTGGGTTTCGTGGACAGGCGTGAGGATCGAGAAGCGGGGTGCGGCCACAGTCTCCGGCTAGCGTCGCTGGGCTTGGAGCATGCGCAGGGCGGTGCCGATCAGCTTGCCGAGGCCGGGGACCCTCGATTCGATCCGCCCCGCGGCGCCCGCGATCCGCTGCGAGCGGTCGTCCAGCTCGGCGAGGCGCCCCTTGGCGGCGCCCAGCTCGGCGTCCTTGCGGACCAGGAGGTCACGCAGCCGCAGGATTTCCTCCTGCTGGCGCGCAAGCTCCTGTCGCAACTCGGCAGTACTCTGCTCGGCCGATGAGCGACGATCAGTCGACGTTGCCTGCTCGGACATCCGCGGGCCAGTCTAGCCGTGTTCAGTGGCTGATCCCGCTCGCGGTGATCGGCGGGCTGCTTATCCCAATCGTCTTCACCGACCGGACCTTCTCCACCGACTGGGGCAACCACCTCTGGCTGATCTGGGTGCAGGGGTCGAACATCGCTGACCTGGGCGAGCCCAGCTACTTCCTCCAGTCGAGCCTGGGGGTCTTCTACCCCTACTACGCTTTCTACGGCGGCACCTTCTACGCGGTGGCCGGCACCGTCTCCTGGCTGCTGAGCGCCGAGGCGGCGGCGTTCGTCGCCTACGCCGCCGCGATGAGTGCCGCCTACCTCGGCTGGACCTGGATCGCCCGCCAGCTGGGTATCCCGGGCTGGCGTTCGCAGCTGCCGGGCTGCATCGCGGTCACCGCCCCCCTGGCGGTGACCAACCTCTACGGCCGCGGCGACATCCCGGAAGTGGTCGCGACCGCGGCGATCCCGCTGATCGCCGCCGCCGGCCTCAGCATGTTCCGGGAGGGGCGTGTGCGGCTCTCGACCGCGGCGATCTACGTGGTCGCCGTCGCTGCGCTCACCGGCACCCACACCCTGACCCTGGTCTGGGGCACCGTCTTCCTCCTCCTCGTCGCCGGCCTGCTCGCCGTCTCCTACTGGCGAGAGGTCCGGGCGCGGCTGCGGCGCGGACTCGCCGTAGCCGGGTTGACTGCGCTCGGGGTCTGCCTCAACGCCTGGATCCTGGCGCCGCTCGTCCTCTTCCACACCCGCCTGGTCGAACGCGATCCCGATCCGATCAACCTCACCGCCTACACCGACCCCGACCAGCTGTTCAGCCTGCTGCGCAACGTCGGCGACCCCTATCCGGTGGTGACCGCCGACGTCAACGCCCAACTGCCGGTACTCGCCCTGCTCTGGGCGCTGATCTGCGGTGCTGCCTACTGGCGCTTCCTGCCCTCCGCCGCCAGGAGGGCCGCCCTGGGGCTGCTCGGCCTCGGCGGCGCCCTCCTTCTCCTGGTGCTGTCGCCGAGCCTGATCTCGGAGTTGCCGAGGGTCCTCCAGTTCATCCAGTTCCCGTACCGGATCCTCACCTACGTCGACCTCTGCCTCGTCGGCCTGGTCACCCTCGCCCTCGCCGCGATGCAGCGCGACCCCTCGACCGGGCGGGTCCCCGTCCTCGTGCTGGCCGTCATCGCCGCCTTCAACTTCGGCCTCTCGATCGACCAGAACTCCAAGGTGCGCTCCTGGCTCTCCGGCCGCGACGAGGCGCTGGCCTCGCCCGTGCAGCCGCCGCCGACCTGGTACGCGCCGCTCCAGTTCGCCGACGGCTCGGCGCCGGAAATGGCGCCGAGCCTCAACGCTCCGCTGGACTTCCCGGTCGATGAGATCAGGGACAGCTACGCGGCGAGCTACCCGCCGGGGCCGGCGGGCACGGTCGAGACGAACATCGCCACCGGGACCTACCTGGTCGAGGTCTCGGGCGCTAGCCCGGTCGGGCGCACGCCGGACGGCCGCATGGTCGTCCGCCTTCCCGCCTCCGACCGGCCGCGCGAGGTCGAGGTCAGCGCGGCCTGGGAGCCGGCGATGACCGCCGGTCGCTGGCTGACGATCGTCTCCCTGCTTGTCGCTCTCGGCGGCGCTGGCGCCTACCTCCTCGTGGGCCGGCGGAAAGCCCGGTGAGCGCCAACGCCGAGTTGCTCTACCTGCTGCTCGAGCACCTGGTCCTGACGGCGCTGCCGGCTGCGCTGGCGGCCTTGCTCGCGATGCGGCGCGGTCTGCGCAGCGTGCCGCTGCTGCTGGCGGTCGCCCTCGCCGCCTCCGGAGCCGCCGCGATGCTCGCCTTCTGGGCCTACTACGCGGACCCGGTGCTGGGGCAGGCCACGGCCTTCCTGCTCGCGCTGGGCTCGGTGCAGGGGATCGTCCTCTGCCGGCCCGACCGGCTCGATCGGGAGTTGCTGCGACAGCTCGCCGTGCCGGCGGCGCTCTGGGCGCTGGGCAGCGCCTTCGTCGTCTACCTCGGCTTCCTCCACGGCGGCACCGACCAGCCGCTGCTGATGGCCGCGACCCGCTTCTCGCACCAGCTGCCGACCGACAACGAAATCCCCCTCTTCTTCGCCGAGTGGTACTTCGACCACGGCCACAGCCCGACCCCGCCGCCCTTCGCCGACTGGCTCTCCAGCGACCGGCCGCCGCTCCAGGTCGGGTATGTGCTGGCCCAGCGCCCCTTCGGCTGGGGCGACGGCGGCCTCCACTACCAGGTGCTCGGCGTGGTCGTGCAACAGCTCTGGATCGTCGGCATGTGGGCGGTGCTCTGCGCCGCCCGGCTGCGGCCACTCGCCAGGGGGCTGGCGATCGTGGCGGCGATGGTCAGCGACGTCGCCATCCTGCACGGCTTCTTCGTCTGGCCCAAGCTGATCGCCGCCGCGTTCGTGCTCGCCGCCCTCGCCATGGTCCTCTCCGCGGACTGGCCGCGATTGCGCCGCAGCCCGTACGCTGCCGCCCTCTTCGCCGCCCTCTGCGCACTCGCCCTGCTTGCCCACGGCGCCAGCGCCTTCGGGATCGTGCCGCTGCTGGCCATCGCCGCCCTGCGCGGCCTGCCGAGCTGGCGCTGGCTGGGGGTCGCGGCGGCGGTGGGCCTGGTCCTGCTCGCGCCCTGGTTCGCCTATCAGCGCATCGTCGACCCGCCCGGGGATCGCCTCGTCAAGTGGCAGCTCGGCGGCTCGCTGGCGATCGACGATCGCGGCGCCCTGGAGACGATCGCCGACGGGTACCGAGAAGCTGGTTTCGACGGCGTGCTCGAAAACAAGCGGCGAAACGTGAGCGAAATCACTGGCCGGCGAGAGACGAAGGGGGCGGTCAGCTCAGCTTTCGACAAGTTCCGCGAAGGCCACCCCGGAGAAGCGGTGGCCGCACTGCGGTTTCCGCGCTTCCTATCGCTGCTGCCCTTCCTCGGGGTTCTCCTGCTCGCCCCGTTGACGATGCTCGTCGCTCGTGTTCGGGGACGGCCCGATAGCCCAGAGTGGCGGTTCGCGCTCGTCTCGTTCGCGTTCTGCGGCCTCGCCTGTGCGATCTGGGCGCTGCTGATGTTCGGCGAACCCGACTCGGCAACGATCCTCCACGTCGGAACGCTCGCCGTTCCGCTGCTGGCTGTCACCGGCTGCATCGCCGGTGCCTACGCTGTCTCGGCGAGGTTCGCGGTCGCCCTGGCCAGTCTCAACTTGCTCCTGGTGCTCGGTCTTTACGTCCCGGCGCTCAACCCACCCCTGGGAACCTCTTACTCCTTCCTTGCCGCGCTGCTTGCCGCTGCGAGCCTCGCGGGCTTTGCCTGGATCGCGCTCCGGTCGGGCGAGCCCTAGGTCCCCGGAGCCGCCAATACACTCCCGCACCGCCATGGAATGGCTGAAACGCAATGCGCCGGTGGCGCTTCTCGGCATCGCCCTCGCCCTCTCGGTGGGTGTGCTGCTCCGCCTCACCCAGGACATGACGTTCCTCCAGGACACCTGGGACCTGCTGATGAATCGTCGTGACCCCACGCTCGATTCGCTGCTCTCTCCCCACAACGAGCACATCGTCCTGATTCCGGTGGCGATCGAGCAGCTGCTGCTGCGGCTGTTTGGGATGAGTGACGCGACTCCGGAATACGTGCTGCAGGCACTCGTCCTCGCCGCCGCCGCAGCCCTGCTCTTCATCTACGTGAGGCGGCGCGTGGGGGACTGGCTCGCCCTCTTCGCCGCGCTTCTCCTCCTCTTCCTCGGTCCGGCCTGGGAGGTCCTCCTCTGGCCGTTCGAGCTCGGCTTCTCCGGCTCGGTGCTGTTCGGCCTCGCGATGCTGCTCGCACTCGAACGCGACGACCGGCGTGGTGACATCGCCGCCTGCGTCTTCCTCCTGGTTTCCTTCGGCTTTTCCAGCCTCGCCATTCCCTTCGCCGCCGCGGGTGCCGTTGACGTCTTCCAGAAACGGCGGAGCCGCGGGATCGGCCGAGCCTATTTCGTCGCGATTCCGGTGCTGCTCTTCGCGGTCTGGTACCTCGGCTGGGGGTCGGATGCCGAGTCGCATCTCTCACTCCGGAACGTGCTGACCTCGCCGCGCTTCGTCGTCGACTCGGCCGCCGTCGCCATCGCCGGGCTCTTCGGTTTTGGTGACAGTCCGCTCGGCGGCCCGACCGACCCGGTATGGGGGCGCCCTTTGCTGGTCGCGGTCGTCGCCGCATTCGCCTACAAGCTGGCGCGAAAGGGTGGGCTTGCCCCCGGGTTCTGGCCGATCGCCGCGGCGGCTGCGGCGAACTGGTTCCTGACCGCCTTCAACGCCTCGGCGGGTCGCGCACCCGTGTCGAGTCGCTACCAGTACATGGGCGCCGTGCTCATCCTCTTGCTTCTCGCCAATCTCCTCCAGGGAGTGCGTATCGGCAGGCGATCGATTGCCGTCGCTGCCGTCGTCACCGTGCTTGCCCTGTCGGTCAATCTGATCTACCTCCGGGACGGACGGGATGCGCTGATGATTCAGTCGGTGTACACCCGCTCGGATCTGGCTGGAATCGAATTCGCCAAGCGCACGGTCGATCCGGGTTTCTGGCTGAACTCGCAGGTCGCCGGTACGCCCACGCTGGTCAACGTCGAGGCGGACAAGTATTTAGCGGCGGTGGAGGAGTACGGCTCGCCCGCCTACACCCCCGCCGAACTCGCCGGCGCCCCCGACTACGGCCGCAAGCAGGCCGACATCGTCCTCGCGCAGGCGCTGCCGCTATCGACTCTTACCAGGCTCGGCGCCTTCGCTCCGGGCGGCGCCGGCGAGAACTGCGTCACGCTGCCGGCGGGGAGCGCGTCGCCGACCTCGGAGGTGCGCCTCTCGCCCGGCCTGACCAGGATCGAACTGGCGCCGGGCCCGCGCGCGAGCTTCTCACTGCGCCGCTTCGCCACGGGCGAATTCCCCGTTGTCACCGAAGGGGCACCGGGCGACTCGGCGACCGAGCTGCGCATTCCCCGCGACGCCGCCCCCCGGTACCCCTGGTACCTGCACGTCGACGCCTCCCAGCTGGCCCGCATCTGCCGCTAGGGCCCCACGGTATTCGCAGTCGTTGCCGGTTCAGTTCTTCAGGGCCTTGCGCTTCGCCCGGGCGGCGTTTCGATCCTTGCGACTGCCAAGTAGCTCGATCATCGACGCCGCAAGACTTGCTGCGTCCGCGTCCTTGGCCTGCTGCGCGCGCCGCTGGGCTTCCTCGTAGCAGGCAGCATCCTCTCGGTCGCCGACCACGCATACCGTCGCGACGGTCTCGTCCTTGTCGACGCGGAAGACGACGCGCCAGTTCCGGTTGCCTACTGTGATCTTTCGCCAGCCGACGAGATCGCGACCCAGCGGCTCGCCGGCTTGTGAGCCATGAGCCTCGATTTCGAGCAGCTTCTTGAAGAACTGCTTGAGGTTGCCGCTCTCCGCCAGGTTCGCCAGGTCGACTACGACCTCGTCTATCAGCTCGACCCGGACAGGCACGCTCTCTCAGTCTTTCTCGAGGTCCTCGCGAGTGAATCCGAATCTGTCAAGGACATCGTCGAGAGAATGACGTCGCTCACTGGTGGTCAGCAGCCGCGTAAGTGCAAGCGATACATCGAGCAGTCGCTCCTCCAGTTCCTCGTTCCTCTCCAGCATTTCGATTCCAACAACGGCGGCGACGGGTTTGTTGTTCTTCATCAGCACCCGCTGCTCGCCCTGCTCAGCAACTTTGACGAGTGCGGAAACACCGAGTCGGCCCGCCTCGGTGACGGAAATCAGCTCTTTCGTGTCAAGGGTGGGCACAGGTAGCCGCTCCTTCGTGCATCAAGAATTCTAGGCAGAATCACACCTAGATTAGCAGCCTGGGATTACAGCTCCTCGGCGATGCGGGGGGCGTCGCGCTTGAAGATCCAGACGCCGAAGGCGCAGGTGCCGAGAAAGATGGCGGCGGCGGGGATCAGGCCGGCGGCACCGCCCACGACCTCGGTCGCGGTGGGGGCGTTGGGGTCCAGCACCCAGACGCGGATCTGCTCGAAGATCGGGGCGAGGGGGTTGAGGAATATCCACTGCTGGTACTCGTCGGGGACGATTTCGATCGGGTAGAGGACCGGGGTGGCATAGAAGAGGACCTGGGCGGCGACCGTCCAGATGATCAGCACGTCGCGGAAGCGCACGTACAGCACCGAGAGGATCATGCTCACCGCCGTCGTCAGCATGAAGAGCAGCGCCATGGCGAGCGGCAGCAGCAGCCAGGTCCAGGTCGGGTCGACGCCCCAGGCGAGGATGAAGGCGAAGACGACGATCAGGTTGAGCGAGAGGTTGAACGCCGCCGTCAGCACCACCGCCAGCGGGATCACCAGCCGCGGGAACTGGGTCTTGCGCACGATCCCCTCCTGGGCGACGACCGAGCTGACCGAGTTCTGCGTCGCTTCCTGGAAGAAGGTGAAGAGGACGATGCCGAGCAACAGCAGCACCGGGTAGTTCGGCACGTCGCTGCCGATGCGGAAGATCTGGGTGAAGACGAAGAGCAGCACCGCGAACAGCATCAGCGGCCGCACCAGCGACCAGACGTAGCCGAGCACGGTGCCGAAGTAGACGCGCCTGAACTCGGTCACCGACATCAGCCAGAGCAGGTCGAAGAAGCGCCGCGAGCCGCCGCCGAGCGCGGAGGGGCCGCGCACCTCGCGCAGGGGAATCTCGGTCGTCTCGACGCTCATCGCGCCTCCGGTCCCGTGACGCTCGCCGCGACCGAGTGCGGCAGGGAGACGACTCCCCGTGCCCGCGTCTCGCCGCCGTAGACGACGAAGTCGACCGCGTTGTGGACGTAGAGGGCGACGCTCTGGCCGTCGGCGCGGTTGACCCCGCAGTGGACGAAGTAGCGGCCCGGGGTGAGCAGGTTCTCCACCTCCGCCGTGACCTCGACCCGCTCGCCCGCGACCAAATGGGTGGGGGCGCCCTCCCTCTGCACCTGGGCGCCGAACTCGAAGACGCCGACGCCGTCGGCGTTGGCGAGGATGAAGCCGACCCCCAGCCCGGGGAGGTCGCGCTTCGCTTCGAGCGAGACGCGCAGGCGGATCGGCGCGTCGTGCTCGAGGCTGGTCAGGCGGGTGCCCTCGGCGTCCTCCAGGCGGGCGTCGAGCAGCCGCACCTCGTCGCTCGCCTGGGCCGTCGGCCCGGCGCCGGTCTCGCTGCCCCGCTCGAAGTTGAGGTGCAGGTACCGCCGCCCGACCTCAGCGGGATCGCCGACGTGCTGGATCTTGCCGCTGTCGATCAGCATCGCCCGGTGGCAGTACTCCTCGACCGTCGCCATCTCGTGGGTGACGAGGACGACCGTCTTGCCCAGCGCTTTCATCTCGTGGAAGGCGTCGCCGCACTTCTGCTGGAAGGCCGCGTCGCCGACCGCCAGCACCTCGTCGATCAGCATCACGTCGGCGTCGACCTCCAGCATCAGCGAGAAGGCGAGCCGCACCAGCATCCCCGAGGAGTAGTTCTTCAGCTTCAGGTCGACGAATTCGTCCAGCTCGGCGAACTCGACCACGGCGTCGAGGCGGTCGCGGGTCTGCTGCGGGGTGAGGCCCATCATCACGCCGTTGAGGACGACGTTTTCGCGCGCGGTCAGCTCGGCGTTGAAGCCGACCCCGAGCTCGATGAAGGGAGCCAGCCGGCCGGCCATCCGGATCGTCCCGGCGTCCGCCCGGTAGATGCTCGCCAGCAGCTTCAGCAGCGTGCTCTTGCCCGAGCCGTTGCGGCCGACGATGCCGAAGAACTCGCCCTGGCGGATCTCGAAGGAGACGCCGTCGAGCGCCCGCAGCTCGCGGAAGTCGCGGCTGGCGAAGGGACGCACGATGCGCTCTTTGAGCGAGTCGACGCGGTGCGTCGGGATGCGGAAGGACTTCTCCAGCCCTCGCGCCTCGATCGCGACCGCGCTGGTGGCATCCTCGGCGGGCATCGCGTCGGGAACGGTAATGGTTGCGCCACTCGCCGCGGTCAGCTGTCAGGCTTTCGCCGCGTGAACGACTCCCCGCCTGTGGCGATCGTGGTCCCGAGCTGGAACACGATCGACTTCCTCCCCTCCTGCCTCGATTCGCTGGCGGCCCAGGGAATTGCGCTGGAGACGCTCGTGGTCGACAACGGCTCCGGCGACGGCTCGCTCGCCTACCTGGAGCGGCAGGGAGTTCCCCACGTAGCCCTGCCGCGGAACACCGGCTTTGCCGCCGCAGTCAATCTCGGCGTCGCCCGCACCGCGGCGGCGGCGATCCTGGTCCTGAACGCCGATGCGGTGCTCGAGCCGGGGTGCGTGCGCACCCTGCTCGATACGCTCGAGGCCGATCCGGGCCTCGGTGGCGTGCAGCCGCGCATCCTCCAGCTCGAGGGCGGCCTGGACGCGCCCCGCGAGGTCGACGCCGCCCGCCTCTACAGCGCCGGCCAGGCGCTGACCCGTGACGGCCGCGCCTTCGAGCTCGGCATGGGGGAGCCCCAGGGTGGCCGCAGCGCCGAGCGGCGCGAGGTCTTCGGCGTCTGCGGCGCCGCCTGCCTGCTGCGACGCGAGCTGTTCCCCGAACTGGGCGGCTACGACGAGCGCTACTTCGCCTTCTACGAGGACGTCGACCTGAACGTGCGGGCGCGGATCGCCGGTTGGGCCTTCGAGTACGTGCCCGAGGCGGTCGCCTGGCACGTCGGCAACGCCTCCTGGCGGGAGGGATTCGAGCGGCCCGGCGCCGCCAACGCGAGGCTGGTCGCCCGCAACCGGCTCGCCACGCAGATCAAGTTCATGCCGGCGGGCGCCGTCCCCAGGATCGCTGCGGTCGAGGCGGGTTCGCTGCTGCGCGCCGCCCGCCAGCGCCGCTTCCTGGCGACGCTGCGGGGCAAGTTCGCCGCCCTGTGCTGGCTGCGCCGCCTGGTCGCCGAGCGCCGTGCCCTGCGCCGCTCCGGTGACCTGGGGAGGGCCAGGTGCTGGCTGGGAAACGGGCGGTAGGATCGCCGTCCGTGGAGAACGACCAGACGCCATCCGCCGGGCGCTTCCTCGACAGCCGCGACGACCCCGACGGTCAGGCGCGCCTCGCCCGTGAGGCGCCGATCCTGCTCCACTCGCTGCGCGAGTTCGCACCGCTGATCGAGCCGCTGCTGGCGGCGGTCGCCCCCGAGCGCGTGATCGAGATCGGCGGCGAGACCGGGCAGGCGTCGGTCGCCTACCTCGAGGCGGGAGCGGGGGAGGTCGTCTGCGTCGATCCGGCGCCGGGCGATGAGCTCCTGGAGAGAGCGAGGAACGAGGATCGGCTCAAGCTGGTGTGCGAGCGCTCGCCCGGCTGCATACCCTCGCTGCCACGGTCGAACTTCTGGGCGATAGACGGCGACCACAACTACGCCACGGTGCGCGCCGAGCTCGAGGCGGTCTTCGCTCGCGCCGGCTCTGACGGCGAGCAGCTGATCCTCTTCCACGACGTGCTCTGGCCTTTGGCGCGCCGTGACATGTACTACGACCCGGGCGCGCTCGACCCGACCAGCGTCCATCCGCACAGCTGGGAGACGGGTCCCTCGGTCTTCTCCGAGTCGCTCACCCCCAGCGGCTTCGTCGGCGCCGGTCAGTACGCCATCGCGGTCGAGGCCGGCGGCGAGCGCAACGGCGTTCGCACCGCGATCGAGGACGTGCTCGAGGGGCGGCCGCAGCTGGCCTTTGCGATCGTCCCCGCGGTCTTCGGCCTCGGCGTCGTCTACGACCGCGGCGCCCCCTGGGCCGCCCAGGTCGCCGAGCTGCTCGAGCCCTGGGACCGCTCGCCGCTCTTGACCCGGCTCGAGCTCAACCGGATGGCGCTCTACTCGCGCGTGCTCGAACTCCAGTACGAGCTGGCGCAGCGCGCCGGCGGCTGATCGCCACGTCCCGGCGACGAACTAGGGTCCCCCCGATGAGCACCGATCAGGTCGCCTACCCCGCGCTCGAGGAGATCGAAAGGCGCCTGCGCTCGGGCGCGATCGCCGCCCTCAGCAGCGACGTCTTCGACACGATCGTCTGGCGGACCGTTCCCGAACCGGTCGATGTCTTCGTCGTCCTCGGCCAGCGTCTGCGCGAGCGCGGCGCGCTCGACGTCAGCCTCGACCCGCGCTCGTTCGCCCTCCTGCGCGAGCGCGCCGAGGTGACCGCGCGACTCCACCTGGGCAGCCGGATGGGCACCCTGGAGGTGGGGCTGGAGGAGATCTGGGAGCGCATCCCCGAGTGGTGCCACAGTCCCCTCTCCCGCGCCGAGGCAGTCGCGCTGGAGGTCGAGGTCGAGCGGGAGGTCCTCGTGCCCGACCTCGACGTGGTCCACCTGCTGCGCGTGGCGAACGAGGCGGGCATCCCGGTCTACGCCGTCTCTGACACCTACTTCTCGCAGCAGCAGATCCGCAGCCTCTTCGAGCAGCCGTTCCTCGCCGAGATCGAGCTGGCGGACGTCTTCACCTCGAGCGACCGTCGGGTTGGCAAGGGCGACGACCTCTTCGACCACGTGCTGACCGCGATCGGCGCTGCCCCCGAGCTCGTCGCCCACCTCGGCGACAACGACGAGGCCGACGTCGCCGCCGCGCGCAAGCGGGGGATCGTCACCGCCCACGTACCCCGCCGCTCCGAGGGCATCGCCAGGCTGCTGCGGCGGGAGAGCGCCTACAGACGGGTTCGCGCCCTGGCCCCCGACCACAGCGAGGAGGCGGGGCGGGCCGACGTGGCCGAGCTCGACGGCTCGCTGGTGCAGCTGCGCGCCAAGATGGCGCTGCACCGCGAGGCGCGGGACGTTCCGGAGGCGCTGCGGCCGATGTGGCACTTCGGCGCCGAGGTGATGGGCCCGCCACTGACCGGCTTCGCCGACTGGACCGTCGCGCAGGCGCAGCAGCTGGGCGTGCGCCGCCTGCACTGCCTGATGCGCGAGGGGGACTTCCTCAGCGAGCTGATCGACAACGCCGCTGCGGCGGGCGGCGAGGTCGAGACCACCAAGCTGCACCTCAACCGCCAGGTGGTCACGGCGGCGTCGATCGGCGACGCCTCGCGAGACGAGATCGAACGCCTGCTCTCTCGCCGCGAGGCGGTCACGGTCCGCCAGCTGCTCGAGATGCTGGGCGTCGACCCAGCATTGTGCCCGGGGCTCGCCGGCCATCTCGACAGCCCCCTCGACGAGCCCCACCGCGCCAACGACACCTTCGACGCGCTTGCCGAAGACGAGTTGGTGCGCCAGCGCATCCAGGCCCACGCCGCCACCCTGCGCGAGCGGATCGTCCGCTTGGTCCGCCGCGAGCAGGGCGATCTCGACGAGCCCTTCGTCCTCGTCGACCTCGGCTGGGGGGCCTCGATTCAGCGGCGACTGGCCCAGGTCCTGCGTCAGTCCGGGGTGGACCTGCGCGTCGACGGTCTCTACCTGGTAACCCACGAGGGGGCGGTCGACACGGTCACGCTGGGCGGCCAGGTCCTCGGCTTCCTTGCCAGTCTCGGCCACCCGAGCACGATCGCCAAAGCGGTGATCCGCTCGCCTGAGGTGCTGGAGCAGGTCTGCATGCCCGAGCAGGGGACCCAGCTCGGCCTCACTGAGGAGCTCGAGCCTGTCCTCGCCGAGGCCAGCCTGCCGGAGCGTCAGCGGGTCGAGGCGGCGGCCGTGCGCGACGGGATCCGCGCCTTCCAGCGCACCTACCTGCGCTACCGCGAGGCGTTGCCCGACAAGGTGCGCTCGCTCGGCGCCGCCGCCGACCAGTTGGCGCCGATCGTCGCCCGCGCCTGCGTCGACCCGACCGCCGAGGAGGCGGCCCGTTTCGGCGCCTGGCAGCACGACGCCGGCCAGGGAACCGAGCACGTCGAGCACCTGGCCAACGACCGCCTGGCCGAGCGCATCCGCCACCTCGACCCCGAGCAACTGCGCGACCTGCCGATGGCCCAGGTCTACTGGCCCAACGCCGTCGCCCGCCTCCACGACCCCCACCTCGCCGACCTCGCCGCGGCGCAGGCGGCGGCGCTGATCGACCCGGACGCCGGAGCGACCGACCTGGAGACGGGTGAGATGGCGATCGAAGCGAGCGCGGGGATTGCGCTCGACGCCTCCTCTGCGGTGGAGCTGACGCCGCGCCGCAACCACAACGGCCTCAGCTTTGCGCGAGCGAGCTTGTCCGGCGCGCACATCGAGCGGATCCGCATCCGGCTCGGCACCCGGCCGGCGATTGTGCGGATCGACCGCCTGGAGCTGCGGCTGTACGTCAAGGACATGGCGGAGACACAGATCGTGCGCCTCGACCTACCCGAGCAGGCCGGCCTGCTCGACCTGGAGAACGTCGTCCGCCTCTCCAACCGCGTCCTCGCCAGCCTCGCCGACCACGCCTTCCTCGGTTTCGAGACGGCGCACATCGCCCCCCTGCGCACGGTCCACCGCGTCGACGTCGAGCTCTGCTTTCTCGCCCTCGGCTGGGACGCGCAGAGCTCGAGCCGCGCCTCGCTCGGCTCGCCGCCCGCCGAGCGCCAGGTCGAGGTGATGCGCGCCTCGGCGAGCTGGCGGCTGACGCGGCCGCTGCGCCGCTTCAAGGAGCTGCTCCAGCGACTCCGCTGAAGGCCCGGGTCAGCCGCGTCGCCGCCGGCGCAAGCGCAGCGCCTCCCCCAGCGAGATGTCGAGCAGCGCATCGGCTGGGACCGGCTGGCGCTCCGGCCCGACGCCGTCTCGCCAGCCGCGCAGGCGGCCGCCGATCCCCTTGCCGGTGCGATCGCGGAGCAGCTGACCGGCGCAGATCGCCGCCTCGGCGGCGAGGGCGCGCAGCGCCAGGCGCGGCTCCGAGGTGACGCCGTAGCGGCGCAGCATGTAGCCACGGCTCCAGCCGGTGCGGGCGTACTTGGCGCCGCTGCCCGCGCCGAGGCTGGCGGAGTAGGCGTGCAGCGCGCGCGCGCCGGGCGCGAGGCGGCAGCGGCCGCCGGCGGCGCGCAGGCGCAGCGCCAGGTCGAGGTCCTCGTAGTAGAGGAAGATGCGCTCGTCGAAGCCGCCCGCCGCGCGGAACGCGTCGAGCCGGTAGAGCGCGGCGCCGCCACTCGGGCCGAGCGGGTCGGGTGCCCCCTCGGCGGCCGCGAGCGGTTCGCCGTGCAGGTAGTCGAAGCCCATCAGGGTGGCGTCGGCGACGACGCCGGCGGAGTCGATCAGCTCCGGTGAGGCTCCCTGGGCGAGCACCCCGGCAGCGCACTCGGCCCCTTCCGCCGCCGCGTCGAGCAGCGCCTCGACGAAGCGCGGCTCGGCCTCGGCGTCGTCGTTGAGCAGGATCAGCGGGTCGGCAGGGTGCTCGGCCACCGCGCGGTTCAGCGCCGCGCCGAAGCCGAGGTTCCGCTCAAGCTCGAGCAGCGTTGTCTCGGGGAACTCCTCGCGCACCAGCTCCGCCGTCCCGTCGGCGGAGCCGTTGTCGACCACGACCACGTCCACAGGCCGGCTCTGGCGCTCGAGACTGCGCAGCGCTCCGCCCAGCCGCTGGCGGCTATTGAAGGTCGGGATGTAGATGGCGGGTCGCACGATCTGGCTGGCGCAGTAGGGTTGCAGCGTCGAATGGAGCCCCTGAAGGGACTGATTCTCTCCGGTGGGGCGGGCACTCGCCTGCGCCCGATCACCCACACCTCGGCGAAGCAGCTCGTGC
Source organism: uncultured Solirubrobacterales bacterium (assembly GCA_963782685.1). Lineage (GTDB taxonomy): Bacteria > Actinomycetota > Thermoleophilia > Solirubrobacterales > 70-9 > VRUE01. Next base: position 263,950 of record CAWAKV010000002.1, on the reverse strand, counting down.
CTGTCGCCAACAAGCCCGTGCTCTTCTACGGGATCGAGGCGCTGGTCGAGGCCGGGGTGAAGGAGATCGGGATCATCATCGCGCCGGAGACCGGCGAGGAGATCCGCGAGGCGGCCGGCGACGGCTCCCAGTTCGGCGCCGAGATCACCTACATCGTCCAGGACGAGCCCGCCGGCCTGGCCCACGCCGTGCTCACCGCCGAGGAGTTCATCGCCGGCTCGCCCTTCGTCATGTACCTCGGCGACAACCTGCTCGCCGACGGCCTGCGCGGCCTCGTCGCCACCTTCCGCGAGTCCGAGCCCGACGCGCTGATCCTGCTCACGCCGGTCTCCGACCCCAGCTCCTACGGCGTCGCCGAGCTCGACGGCGATCGCGTCGTGCGCCTGGTCGAGAAGCCGAAGGACCCGCCCTCCAACCTGGCCCTGGTCGGCGTCTACCTCTTCCAGCCGGCGATCTTCGACGCGGCCCGGGCGCTCGAGCCCTCCTGGCGCGGCGAGCTGGAGATCACCGAGGCGATCCAGAGCCTGATCGAGGACGGCCACAAGGTGCAGTCGGAGGTGGTCAGCGGCTGGTGGAAGGACACCGGCCAGCTCGCCGACATGCTCGAGGCCAACCGCCTCGTGCTCGAGGAGATCGAGCCGCGGATCGACGGCGAGGTCGACGAGGCCTCCCGGGTCGAGGGCCGGGTCGTGATCGAGGCGGGCGCCAAGTTGAGCGCCTCGGTCGTCCGCGGCCCGGCGGTGATCGGCGCCGGCGCCCGGATCGAGGACGCCTACGTCGGCCCCTACACCTCGATCGGCGAGAACGTGCGCATCTGCCGCTCCGAAATCGAGCACTCGATCGTCCTCTCGGGCTCCGTCGTCGAGGACCTCGGCACCCGCATGGAGGCGAGCCTGCTCGGCCGCGAAGTGAAGCTGACCCGCAGCGACGGCATGCCGAAGACGCTGCGGATGCTGGTCGGCGACAAGTGCGAGATCAAGATCGTCTGATGGGCGGGACGCGGTGAAGATCCTCGTCACCGGGGCTGGCGGGATGCTCGGCCGCGACGTGATGCTCGCCGCCGGCAACGCCGGGCACCAGGTGGTCGGCTTCGGCCACGCCGAGCTCGACGTCGGCGACGCCGACGCGGTCGACGCCAAGATCGAGGCGCGAGCGGCCCGACGTCGTCATCAACTGCGCCGCCTGGACCGACGTCGACGGCGCCGAGGACGACGAGGAGGAGGCGACGCGGATCAACGGCGGCGGCGCCGGCAACGTCGCCGCCGCGGCCGCCGCGGTCGGCGCCTCGGTCGTCTACGTCTCCAGCGACTACGTCTTCGACGGCAGCAAGGGCGCCCCCTACGTCGAGACCGACCAGACCGCGCCGCTCTCGGCCTACGGCCGCAGCAAGCTCGCCGGCGAGGAGGCGACGCGCGCCGCCAACAAGCGCCACTTCGTCGTCCGCTCCGCCTGGCTGTTCGGCACCGGCGGCCACAACTTCGTCGAGACGATGCTGCGCCTCGCCGCCGACCACGGCGAGGTCCTCGTCGTCCGCGACCAGGTCGGCTCGCCGACCTACACCTGGCACCTCGCCTATGGCATCGTCCGCCTGATCGAGGGCGTCGAGTTCGGCATCCACCACATGGCCGCCGGCGGCGCCTGCTCCTGGTACGAGTTCGCGCGCGAGATCTTCGAGCAGGCAAACGTCGAGTGCAAAGTGATGTCAGCGACGACCGAGATGCTCGGCCGCCCGGCCCCGCGCCCCGCCTACTCGGCGCTGGCGAGCCAGCGCGAGCACCCGATCGAGCTGCCCTCCTGGCAGGACGGCCTCGCCGCCTACCTCGCCCAGCGCCGCTCCGAGGCGGAGGCGGTCGCATGAAGATCCTCGTCACCGGCGCCGCCGGCTTCATCGGCTCGACCTACGTGCGCCTGATCGGCGGCGAGCACGAGGTGCGGGTGCTCGACAAGCTCACCTACGCCGGCCGGCGCGAGAACCTGCCCGAGGGCACCGACCTGGTGGTCGGCGGGATCGAGGACCCGGCGATCGTGCGCGAGGCGATGGAGGGCTGCGACGCGGTCGTCAACTTCGCCGCCGAGTCCCACGTCGACCGCTCGATCGACGACCAGGACGCCTTCGCCCGCACCCACGTGATCGGCACCGGCACCCTGCTCGACGCCGCCCGCGAGCTCGGCATCGGCCGCTACCTGCAGGTCTCCACCGACGAGGTCTACGGCTCGATCGAGTCCGGCTCCTTCACCGAGACCTCGCCGCTCGACCCCTCCTCGCCCTACTCGGCGACCAAGGCCGCCGGCGACCTGCTCGTCTCCGCCCACGTCCACACCTACGGGATCGAGGCCTCGATCGTGCGCGGCTCCAACAACTACGGCCCGCGCCAGTACCCGGAGAAGCTGATCCCGCTGATGGTCCTCAACGCCGTCCACGGCGACTCGCTGCCGGTCTACGGCGACGGGCGGCAGGTGCGCAACTGGCTCTACGTCGAGGACTTCTGCCGCGGCATCCACGCCGTGCTGATGAACGGCCGCCCCGGCGAGGCCTACAACGTCGGCGGGCCGGACGAGTGCGAGAACATCGACGTCGTCAAGCGGGTGATCGAGCTGACCGGCGCTGAGGAGTCGCAGATCGAGTACGTCAAGGACCGCCCCGGCCACGACCGCCGCTACTCGCTCTCCTCGCAGAAGCTGCGCGACGAGCTCGGCTGGGAGGCGCAGGTCCACTTCGCCGAGGGCCTCGAGCGCACCGTGCAGTGGTACCGCGACAACGAGGAGTGGTGGGGGCCGATCCGCTCCGGCGAGTACCGCGAGTACTACGAGAAGCAGTACGGCAAAGCGCTGAGCTGATGCCGCGCCGACTGGAGACGAAGCTCGACGGCGTCGTCCTGCTCGAGCCCGAGGTCTACGGCGACGCCCGCGGCTTCATGGTCGAGACCTACCGCCGCGACGCTTGGGGCGAGCTCGGCGTCGACGTCGAGTTCGTCCAGCACAACCACTCGCGCTCCGCGAAGGGGACGCTGCGCGGGCTGCACTTCCAGACCGAGCCCGGCCAGGCGAAGCTGGTCCGCTGCCCGCGCGGCAGGATCTTCGACGTCGCCGTCGACCTGCGCACCGGCTCGGCGACCTACGGCCAGTGGGAGGGGCACGAGCTCGACGACGAGTCCCACCGCCAGCTCTTCGTCCCGGCCGGCTTCGGCCACGGCTTCGCCGTGCTCAGCGACGTCGCCGACGTCGCCTACCAGCTCTCCAGCGTCTACGACCCGGCGACCGAGGCGGGCATCGCCTGGGACGACCCCGACGTGGGGGTCGAGTGGCCGGTCGACGATCCGCTGCTGAGTGAGCGCGACAAGGGGGCCCCGCGCCTCAACGAGGTGGTCGACAGCCTGCCATTCTGATGCGGGTGCGAGCGGCGATCGGCACCTGCTTCGCGGCTGTGGCCCTGGCGATGCTCGGGCCCGGGACGGCCGCGGCCCTCGAGGTCCCGCCCGGCTACCGGGTCGACGCGCCGATGGAAGGGGTCAGCCGGCCGGCCGCGCTTGCCTTCGCCGCCAACGGCGACGTCTTCGTCGCCGAGCGCAACGGCAGGGTCAGGGTGTTCCACGGTGTCGACGACCCGCAACCGACGCTGGCGCTCGACATCGCCGCCGAGGTCCACTCGGTTCACGATCGCGGCCTGGTCACGATCGCGCTCGACCCTGAGTACCCGGCTGAGCCGTACCTCTACCTCAGCTACCCCTACGACGCGCCGCTCGGCCAGGTGGCGCCGGTACACGAGCAGGGGCCCGACGGCGACGACAACTGCGTGCTGCTGGCGGGCGGGGCGGAAGACTGCCTCATCTCCGGCCGGGTGTCGCGCTTCGAGCTGGACCCGGCAACCGGGATCGCGGTGGGGGGCGCCGCCTCGCCGAACGAAGAAGTCCTGGTCAGCGGTTGGTGCCAGCAGTACTCGGTCCACTCGATGGGCGACCTCGCCTTCGACGCGGCGGGCGCCCTGCTCGCCAGCGGTGGCGAGGGCGCGAACTTCGCCGCCCTCGACTACGGCCAGTTCGGCAACCCCTGCGGCGACCCGCCCAACGCCGGCGGCTCGCTGCGCAGCCAGGATCTCGAAGACCGGGCGCTACTCGGGGATCCGACCGGCTACAACGGCTCGGTCATCCGCATCGATCCGGAGACCGGCGACCCATGGCCGACCAACCCGCTGATCGGCAGCGCCGACGTCGACGCCCGCCGCATCGTCGGCATCGGCCTGCGCAATCCCTTCCGGATCGAGGTGCGGCCGGGGACGAGCGAGCTCTGGGTCGCCGAGGTCGGCAGCACCCGTTTCGAGGAGATCGACCTGATCCCCGACCCCGCGAACCAGCCGGGTGGCCCCCGCAATTTCGGCTGGCCGTGCCTCGAGGGACCCGGCCCCGAATCGGGCTTCCAGTCGCTCGCCTTTTCCGTCCCGCTTGGCCTCTGCCTGAGCCTCTACGAAAGTCCCGGCGCGAACCTGACCTCGCCCTACTTCACCTACCCTCGCACGGGTGCCCTGTTCGCGGGCGACGAGTGCGACCCCGCCAACGGCGCGGCGATCGCCGGCCTCTCGTTCTACGAGCGGGCGGATGCGCCCCCGCCCGGCGCCCTGCCAGAGGACCTCGACGGCGCTCTGCTCTTGGCCGACGCGGTGCGCGGCTGCGTCTGGGCGATGCGACCCGGGATCGACGGCAGGCCGGATCCGGCGACGCTGGAGAGCCTGATCGTCCCCGCTCCCGAGGACGAAGGGGCGCTGATCCCGGTGAACCTCACCCTCGGCCCGGACGGCGCCCTCTACATGCCCGACTTCTGGAACGACCGCATCTCCCGTCTGCGCTACTTCGCCGGCAACCAGCCTCCGGTGGCAAGGATAGACACCGTCCCGGCGCCCTACGGATCGATGGAGGCGGGCGAGTTCACGCTCGAGCTCGACGGATCGGGCTCGACCGATGAGGAGGACGAGGGCGGAGACCTCACGTATGAGTGGGACCTGAACGGCGACGGCGTCTTCGAGCAGACGGGGGTTACGCTCGAACCCACCTACACCGAACCCGTCAACGTCATCGCGCAGCTGCGGGTGACTGACACGGAGGGCGCCACGGACGTCGCCCGCACGAAGCTCTACCCGGGCGACCTGCCACCGGAAAATCTGACGATGGCCTCTCCCGCCCCGGGGACCGAGTGGACCGTGGGCGAAGAGGTCGAGCTGGAGGGTTCGGCCACCGATCCCGACGGGGACGCCGACTCCGGCGAGCCGCCGCGGCTCGACTGGGACGTCCTGATCCGCCACTGCCCCGACCAGTGCCACTCCCACCCGCTGGCCCACATCTCCGACGCCGGGACGGCCTCGGTCATCGCGCCCGACCACGAGTACCCGACCCATCTCCTGGTCACTCTCACCGCGAGCGACAGTCGCGGCCTCTCCGAGACGATCAGCCGTGAGGTCCACCCTCGTACCGCTGAGGTGACGCTGCGCTCGGAGCCGCCGGGGGTGGCGTTGACGATCGACACCACCACCCAGGAGGCTCCCTTCGCCAAGACCCTGCTCGCCGGCGGGGAGGCGACGGTCACCGCGCCCGAGAAGGTGGTGCTCGGCGGGCAGGAGTACACGTTCGCCTCCTGGTCGGACGGTGGCCCGCGCACCCACCTGATCGGCCCGACCGAGGCGGTGACCTTGACCGCCAGCTACGCCGCGCCTGCCCTTGCACCGATCGCGGCGCCGACTGGACCGATCCTCAGCCCGCGGCCGCAGCGGGTCAGGCTGCGCCTGGCCTCGCGGCCCGGCGGCCTGCCGCTCCGCCTCGGCGGCGAGTGGCGCCGGTCAGCCTTCGCCCGCTGGGTGCGTAAGGGACAGCGAGTGCGGATCGAGGCTCCCCTCCGCCTACGCCGCCACGACCGTCTCCTCACCTTCTCCCACTGGGCCCACGGCGGCCACCGCGTGCAGTGGGTCAAGCCAAACCGCGCACGCACCTTGGTTGCCGTCTTCGAAGGCCGGTCTTCACTCAACACTCACTGAGGTCATTACAAAGGTGACAAATAACGAACACAACTGAAAAAGTTGTGTGCCAATTCGCCTGTCCCTCGAATTAGGTGTGTTTTCACTGCTAGCGTCGCCGGCAGGAGGGCGAAGGCGCACAGGTGTGCCCAGATGGCTGACACCCATCTGTTCGTTCAACCAACGGATCCGGTTCGAGTCCGGCGCCCTCCGCATAAGACCGCCGAAGTGGTGCGAGTTTGGGGGCGGGCCGTGGTAGCCTTTGAGACACGGGTGTCAGCCGTCTGCGGGGTGGTTCCCCGCTTCGCCAGACTCGACCCGCTTCGGCGGGTCTTGTCGTTTCCAGGGACTCACTAGCGACCTTTGACTGCGGTGATCGCCAGGCTGGTGAGCGAGTTTGGCGCCGATGCCGGCGTAGACGGCGGCGTTGACGAGGGGGTTGCGCTCGGGGGCGTCGAAGCGGCGGTAGAAGCGGCCCATGCCGCGGTGGAAGGCGATCTCCTGGCGGGGGGCGCGGCGGCCGCCGCTGGAGCCGCCCTTGACGTGCAGCGCGGTCCCGGCCGGCTCGTAGAAGACCTTCCAGCCCGCGTCCCAGAAGCGCCGGCACCAGTCGAGGTCCTCCATGTAGAGCCAGTAGCCCTCGTCGAGCAGGCCGACCTCGCGCACCGCCTCGGCCCGGCAGAGCATGAAGGCGCCGTTGACCGCGTCGACCTCGCCCGGCTCGTCGTCGCCGAGGTCGGTCGCCCGGTACTGGCTGAGGGCGTCCGGCGGCGCCGTCGGCGCGGCCGACGCCGGTGAAGTGGGCGAGGGCGCCGAGCGGGGTGGGGAAGGAGCGCTTGCAGGCGTGGTCGAGCGCCCCCGACTCGGTCACCAGCTTCACCCCGACCATGCCGATCCGCTCCTCGCTCCAGAGCCGTGCCAGCGCCGCGTCGAGCGTTCCGGCGTGGACCTCGGTGTCGGGGTTGAGCAGCAGCACCGCCCGCGCCTCGCCCTCGCGCAGGACGAGGTTGTTGGCGGCGGAGAAGCCGATGTTGTCGCGCCGGAGCAGCCGCACCTGCGGGAACTCGCGCGCGACCATCGTCGGGGGTCGAGTCGGGGCTGCCGCTGTCGACCACGGTCACCCGCATCTCGCCCCGCGGCGGATGCTCGCGCAGCGAGCGCAGGCAGTTGCGCAGCAGCTCCTCCGCGCCGTGGCTGACGATGACGACCTCGAGGTCGAGCCGGGCGCTCATCGTGCCGGCCCTAGTAGGCGCCGTCGCCGCGGACGATCGCGGCCGGGGTGCGCAGCAGGATCGCCAGGTCGCCGGCGACCGAGATGTTGTCGAGGTAGTCGCGCTCCATCGCCAGCCGCTCCTCGAAGGTGAGGTCGGCGCGGCCGTAGACCTGCATCGGCCCGGTCATCCCCGGCTTGACCGCGAGGCGCAGCCGCTGGCGCTCGTCGTAGAGGGCGACGACCGCCTCCTCCTCGGGCCGCGGCCCGACCAGCGACATCTCGCCGCGCACGACGTTGACCAGCTGCGGCAGCTCGTCGAGGCTGAAGCGCCGCAGCAAGCCGCCGGCGCGCGTGACGCGCGGGTCGTCGGCGATCTTGAAGGCGGGCTCGTCGAGCTTCTCCAGGTCGACCAGTTCGCGCAGCTGCTCCTCGGCCTCGGGGACCATCGTGCGGAACTTGAGCACCGTGAACGGCTTGCCGTCCTTGCCGGCGCGCCGCTGGCGGAAGAGCACCGGCCGTCCCGAGTCGAGCAGGATCAGCAGCGCGCTGGCCAGCAGCACCGGGCGAGAGCAGGACGAGCAGCGCGCCGCCGATCGTCAGGTCCATGCCGCGCTTCAGCGCCACGGTCGAGCGCGGCGGGTCGGAGAAGCGGAAGTCGAGCACCGGCAGCTCGGCGAGGCGGTTGAGCTCGATCCCGGGGCCGAGCAGGCCGTAGTGCTGGGGGAGGAAGGTGAGCGCCAGGCCGGCCGCCTTGCACTCCTCGATCAGGCGCTCGGCCGCGGGCTCGCTCATCTCCTGCTCGGTGACGATCACCCGCTCGACCTCGTGCTCGCGGGCGACCCGCGAGATGTCGGCGATCGAGCCGAGCCGGGGCAGCCGGCGGGCGCCCTCGCCGTCCGCGCCGTCGCCGCGCGGCGAGAGGTAGCCGACCAGGTGCAGGCGGGTCTCGGGATGGGTGGCGACGCGCCGCGCGACCACCGCGACCGCCGGCGCCGGGCCGATCACGATGCCGGTCGCGACGCCGGCCAGGCGGTGCCAGAAGAAGCGCAGCACGGCCCGCGAGGCGAAGCTGCCGGCGAGGGCGCCGACGCCGACCACGATCGCGCTGGTCGCCGGCAGCGGCCCGACCGGGCTGAGCGCCAGCAGCCCGTCGAGCGCCAGCGTGCCCAGCGCCGCTGCCGAGACCAGGCTGGAGAGCTCGTCGAGGGTGCTGTGGCGGATGCGGCGGTGGTCGTTGTCGTAGAGGCCGTGCAGCTTCAGCACCAGCGATCCAGACCGGGCTGAACATCGCCGCCCAGAAGAGCGTGCCGACGTCGGTCTTCGAGCTCGCCGCGGTGACGACGCAGAGCGTCGCGACCAGGCGTCAGCCAGTCGCCGGTGGCGAGCAGGCGGCGCAGCAGCGCGCCGCGCCGCCGCGCGCCGCTCGGGCCCGCCAGTCCGAGCCGCGTCGCCGCGCCCGTGCGCCCGCCACGCGGCTGCGGGCCCGGCGGCTGCGCCGGGGAGGTCGTGCGCGATGCGGTCTCCTGCGCCTTGCTCGTCATCGTGGGTCACCCGCAGTCCGGCTTCCCGCGGAGGCACTCCTCCAGCGGGTTGAGGTGGCGGGCGCGGTTCGAGGTCGGCTCTGGCCGCGGCCTCGTCGCCGGCCTCTTCCTCGACTCTAGAGCGTAGGTAGTAGAGCTGCCAGTTCCGGTCCTCGCGGTCGATCGCTTGCGTGAAGCGCTCGGTGGCGGTCGGGTAGTCGCCCTGGCGCTCGGCGAGCAGGCCGAGCTGGACGTAGGGGGAGGCGGCGAAGGGCTCGATCGAGCGCGCGGTTTCGGCGTGGTCGACGGCGGCGGCGAAGTCGCCCGCGGCCGCGGCGCCCTGGCTGGCGTCGATCTCGCGCTCGACCAGCAGCGGGCCGATCAGCGCGACCGCGGCGATCCAGGCGACGGCGAGGCCGGCGACGGCGAGCCCGAAGCGGCGCTCGCTCGCCCTCGTCTGCGCCGCCGCGCGGCGGTGCCGAGCTGGCGGCAGCGGGCGGCGACCAGCACGCCGGCGGCGAGGAAGAAGACGGCGCCCAGCGCGGCGATCTCCCAGAACCAGTCGAAGCGCGGCGACGACCGCGAAGGCGAGCATCGCCGCGAAGAGCGCCGCGTAGCGCTCGCGCTGCGGATGCGGCGCGGCGCGCCAGGCGGCGAAGCCGATCCAGAGCAGGACAGCGACCAGCGGCGAGGACGAGCAGCGCCGCCGAGCAGGCCCAGCTCGGCGAAGGCCTCGAGGTAGAGCGAGTGGGCGTCGTGGACCGGCTGGGTCGATCGAGCGGTGCTGCTCCCAGGAGAACTCGTAGGTGCCGGCGCCGCCGCCGAGGATCGGCTTTTCGCCGAAGGCGTCGATCGCGACGCGGAAGAAGTCGTGGCGGCCGGCGCCGCTGAAGTCGGAGAAGTGCTGCTCGGGTTGGCTGGGGAACTGCACGTCGGAGCTGGAGAACTGGTCCCAGGCGCGGCCGCCGACCGCGATCGCGGCGCCGATCGCGACCACGGCGATCGCCGCGGCGACGCCACGCAGCAGCGCCGGGTTGCGCGAGAGCTCGACCGCGCGCCCGGTCAGCTGCCCGCCGCGCCCCTCGAGCCCGCGCAGCGCGGCGAAGAGGAGCAGGGCGAGCGCGGTGCCGGCGAGCAGGATCAGCAGCACCGTGACGCCCTGGTCGACGGACGCCTGGGTGGCGACGTTGTCGGCGAGGCTGCGGCGCGCCTGCACGGCGAGCACCGCCGGCAGCGCTCCCAGCGCGCCGATCGCCAGCGTCGCCAGCAGCCAGAGGCGATCGCGCGAGAGGGCGATCAGGCAGCCGGCGGCGATCGCCAGCGCCAGCAGGCCGCCGCGCGAGTAGGTGAAGTAGAGGGCGAGCAGGACCGCCGGCATGCGCCGCCACCGAGAGCCAGCGCAGTGCCGCCGAGGCGGCCTGGCGGCTGCATCCAGAGCAGCAGCGCGACGCCGATCCCGAACATCGCCCCGTTGGCGTTCCAGTAGCCGAGCGGGTAGCGCAGGCGCGGCCCGCTGCCGAGCGGGTCGCCGACCTCGAGCAGATGGGGCAGCAGGCGGCTGCCGAGGCCGAGCAGGGCCGACGATCGCGACGGCGATCGTCAGGCCTTCAGCGAAACGTTGGCGCCTTTCGTCGGTTTGGGCGATGAGGAAAGCGGCAAGGAAGAAGCCGAGGTAGACCAGGACCCGGTCCGCCTCGATCACGCTCAGCTCCACCGACCCCGACCAGAGGGATGAAATTGCAGACAGAAGCGCAAGACCGCCGATCAGCCCCGCTGCCCAGTAGAACGGCCGCCCCAGCGGTGCCCGCGAGGCCGCGCCGAGCACGAGCAGGGCGACCACGACCAGCCATGCGGCGAGACCGGCGATGTGCCGGTCGCTCACGTCGAAGCCGCCTCCGGCCAGCGCCAGAGCCGACGATCAGCGCGACTGGAGCGAGTAGCGCCGCGCTTTGCTCTAACCTTGCGCGCCATGATTGGGACGCGCCAAGTTCCGGCCCGCGCCCGGGGCCGCTCGATCCTCGCTCTGTCAGTGCTGGCTCTGCTCGCATTGGCTTGCTTTCCGGTGCTCGCTCAGGCGGACTCCAGCAGCGGGCTCCAGTACCAGGACGCCCCGCCCACCGTAACCGGAGGCACAGGATCCCGAACGGCAACGGTCCCTCCGCCGAGCTCGTCCGAGGCTACGCCGGGCGGCGGTGGCGGCGCCATCCGGCGGGGCTTCGTCGGAGGTTGGATCGTCGGCAGGGCGGCTCATCGTCGAAGTCCGGGTGGCGCGCGGCCGCGCAACGATGGCACCGGCGAGCAGGGTAGCCAAGGCAAGGCTCGAACGGCGCGGCGGCGCCGGCAAGGCGACCAGAAGCCGCCGGTCGACACGCCCGCCTCCTCGGACGAGCGACGGCGGGTCCTCGCCGCTGGTGCCGATCCTGATCGCGATCGTCGTTCTCGCGGCGATCTCGATCGCCGCGGTGATGATCCGCCAGCGCCGCCGGAGCGGCGATCGGTCGCGAGCCCGTCCCGTCTCGCCGGAGGCGGGCTAGCCGATGCGCGAGAGGGGAACGCTCGCGCCTTCGGGGCTGCGCCTGCGTGCCTTCGCGCTGGTCGCTCGCGATCGCGGCCCTGGCGCGGCCATCGCCGTCGCGCCCGCGGGCGCCGTGCCGGGCAACTTCTGGGGCGTCGTGCCGCAGGCGACGCCGACCGCCGAACAGTTCCAGCGGCTCAAGCGCGGCGGCGTCGACAGCATCCGCATCCCGATCGCCTGGGGCGCGCGTGCAGCCCCTGCCGCAACGGACCCTTCAACTTGACCGGCACCGACGCGGATCGTCGCCGCCGCGGCCGCCGCGGGGATCGACGTGCTGCCCTTCCTCCTCGGCGCGCCGCCGCTGGGCGGTGCCCTCGGTGGCTCGTGCCGGGCCGCGCGGCATCGTCCACGCCCCGAAGTTCCTGCCGGTGCGCAGCGGCGTCGCAGCGCTCCGGCTGGACGCAAGTTCGTCGTCGCAGGCGGTCGAGCGCTACGGGCCGCGGGGCACCTTCTGGGTCGAGAATCCCGGCCTGCCGAAGCGGCCGATCCGCGTCTGGCAGATCTGGAACGAGCCGAACTTCAAGTACTTCGTCGTGCGGCCCGAACCCGGCCGAGTACGGCAAGCTGGTGAAGCTCTCCTACGGTGCGGCCAAAGCCGCCGACCGGGGCGCCAAGATCGTCCTCGGCGGCCTCTTCGCGCGGCCGATCGAGGCGACCTATCAACGGCGGGCCGCCGCAGGCCTACTTCGCCGCCGACTTCCTCGAGCAGATGTACGAGAGCACGCCCGGGATCAAGTCCAAGTTCCACGGCGTACGCCCTGCACCCCTACACCGGCGGCTACAAGACACCTCACCTCGCGATCGAAGAAGTGCGCGCGGTCCTCAAGGCCAACCACGACGCCGACAAGGGGCTCTGGATCACCGAGCTCGGCTGGAGCTCGCAGCCGCCGCGCACCGAGCGGGCAACAGCTTCGCCAAAGGCCTGAGGGCCAGGCGACGCAGCTGAAGGGCGCCTTCGGCCTGCTGCGCAGCAAACAGCGCAAATGGCACGTGGAGCGGGTCTACTGGTTCTCGGTCGACGACCAGCCCGGTGCCTGCAACTTCTGCGACGGCTCCGGCCTCTTCGGCGAAGGCTTCGTGCCGAAGCCCTGCCTGGCGGGCCTTCGTTCGTTTCGCCGGCGGCCGGCCTTAGAGCGACCGCGACGCTACTTTCTGCGCCGCAAGAGGTTGATGGCGGTGCCATGAGGAGAAAGCTCTCGATCGTCCTCGCGGCGGTGATGCTGCTGGCGCTGCCGCAGGCAGCCGCCGGCCAGGCGCAGCCCGGCTTCTTCGGCATCTCCCCGCAGAGCGCGCCCAACGACGGCGACTATCGCCTGATGGAGGGGGCGGGGCTGAGGAGCCTGCGGCTGCCCCTGTTCTGGGCCCAGGTCGAACCGGTCAGCCCCTTCTTCGGGCGTCCGGACTGGTCGGCGTTCGACTTCGCCGTCGGGCTCGCCGCGAAGCACCGGATGAGGGTGATGCCCTTCCTCCTCGCCTCGCCATCCTGGGTCGCGCCCGATCCCCACCTCGAGCCCTCGGCGCGCGCCTGGCAGCGCCGCGCCTGGGCCGGCTTCCTGCGCCGCGCGGTGCGGCGCTACGGCGCCGGCGGCGCCTTCTGGTGGGAGAACCCGGACGTCCCCTATCTGCCGGTGCGCGCCTGGGAGGTCTGGAACGAGGCCAACATCGTCACCTTCGGCCGCGCCGACCCCGAGCGCTTCGCCCGCCTGCTGCGGATCAGCGGCCGCGTCGTCCACCGCACCGACCCCGACGCGAAGGCGATCCTCGGCGGCCTCTTCGGGCGGCCGTTGCAGATACCGCCCAACGTCAGCTCGGCCGACTTCCTCCACCGCGTCTACCGCGCTCGCCGGGTGAAGCAGTACTTCGACGGGGTGGCGCTGCATCCATACGTCGCCGACGCGGTCGCGATGCGCAGTCAGATCCGCAACCTGCGGCGCGTCATGCGCGTCCACGACGACGCCGCCACGCCGCTCTACCTGACCGAGTTGGGTTGGGGCTCGGCCAGCTTCGAGACGCGCTGGGAGCGCGGCCTGTGGGGGCAGGCGCGGGAGCTGGACCAGGCCTTCGCGATGCTCTGGCACAACCGCCGCGCGTGGAAGATAGGCGGCGTCTGGTGGTTCTCCTGGGCCGATGCCAACGGTGCCTGCCAGTTCTGCGACTCGGCTGGCCTGCTCACCGAGAACCGCGAGGCAAAGCCCTCCTGGTACAGCTTCAACGCCTGGACCGAGGGGGACGCCGAGACCGTGCCGCGGGCCGCGTTCGAATTCTGATTCCCCCCTGTGCGTAAGATCGGTGGGTTGAGCACCGCTCGGAAAGCAAGCGCGAAGACCGATCCGCTGGCGCCGTTCAGCGCCCCAGTCAGGCGCTGGTTCGAGGCCTCCTTCGAGGGGCCGACGCCCGCGCAGGCAGGCGGCTGGGAGGCGATCTCGGGCGGCGACAACGCGCTGATCTGCGCCCCGACCGGCTCCGGCAAGACCCTCGCCGCCTTCCTCTGGGGGATCGACATGCTCTCCCGGTCGCCGCGGCTCGGCGAGGGCGTGAAGATCGTCTACGTCTCGCCGCTGAAGGCGCTCTCCTATGACATCGAGCGCAACCTGCGGGCGCCGCTGCGCGGGATCGGCGCCGACATATCGGTCGGCCTGCGGACCGGTGACACCTCGCAGGCGGAACGGCGGGCGATGCGCAAAACGCCGCCCGACATCCTCATCACCACCCCCGAGTCGCTCTACCTGATCCTCTCCTCCCAGGCGCGCGAGATCCTCACCGGGGTCGAGGCGGTGATCGTCGACGAGATCCACGCGGTCGCCCAGAGCAAGCGCGGGTCGCATCTGGCGCTGACTCTGGAGCGGTTGGATCGATTCGTAAGGGACCATGCCGATCAGGCGGTGGGTCCTGTCACGGCAGGGGACCCACCACCCCCTGCGGTAGCTAAAGCTTCCTCGGGGGTGGTACCCCCTACCGCGCCACCCACCGCAGAGGCGCAGGGAGTCCAACGGATCGGTCTGAGTGCAACCCAGCGGCCTCTGGAGCGGATAGCGAAGTTCCTCGTGGGGCCGAAGAGGGATTGCGAGATTGTCGACGCTGGCATCGCCAAGGAGCTGGACCTGGAGATCGTCGTTCCGGTCGAGGACATGTCGGAACCGGGAGCTCCAAGCTTCCCCAACGCCGAGGGCGTCCCAGCTGATGGAGAGCCGAACGCTCATGTCCGCTCCATCTGGCCCGCGATCTACCCCGAGCTCCTGAAGCTCGTCCAAGAGCACAACTCGACGATCATCTTCGTCAACGCTCGCCGTGCTGCAGAGCGCCTAGCCAAGCGCTTGAACGAGCTAGCCCTCGAACAAGCTCCGCAAGAGCTGCCGGCGACCGAGCAGGCCGGAAACGCCTCTCCCGCGGGTGGCGCGGTAGGGGGTACCACCCCCGAGGAAGCTTTAGCTACCGCAGGGGGTGGTGGGTCCCCTGCTGTGACAGGCCCCGCGGGCAGTGGCGATGGTCCCTGCTCGAGATAGCGCGAGCCCATCACGGCTCCTTGTCCCACGAAGAGCGCACCGTCGTCGAGGAGATGCTGAAGTCGGGCCAGCTGCCCTGCCTCGTCGCGACGTCGTCGCTGGAGCTGGGCATCGACATGGGTGCCGTCGACCTGGTGATCCAGGTCGAGTCGCCGAAGTCGGTCAGCCGCGGCCTGCAGCGGGTCGGCCGCGCCGGCCACTCGCTGGGCGAGGTCTCGCGCGGCCGCATCTTCCCCAAGTTCCGCGCCGACCTGCTCGAGTGCGCCGTCGTCGCCCGGCGCATGCGCGAAGGGGCGATCGAGGAGACGGTGATCCCGCAGAACCCGCTCGACGTGCTCGCCCAGCACCTGGTCTCGATGGCGGCGCTCGACGAGTGGGAGATCGACGAGGTCGAGCGCCTGGTCACCGCGACCGAGCCCTTCGGCGAGCTCTCGCGCGAACAGCTGGAGAACGTGCTCGACATGCTCGACGGGCGCTACCCCTCAGACCGCTTCGCCGAGCTGCGGCCGCGGATCGTCTGGGACCGCACGCGCGGCACGATGCACGGCCGCAAAGGCGCCCGCTCGCTGGTCGTCACCAACGCCGGCACGATCCCCGACCGCGGCCTCTATGGCGTCCACCTGCCCGACGGGCGCCGGGTCGGCGAGCTCGACGAGGAGATGGTCTACGAGGCGCGTCCCGGTCAGACCTTCCTGCTCGGCGCGACCACCTGGCGGATCGAGGACATCACCCGCGACCGGGTGATCGTCACCCCGGCGCCGGGCCTGCCCGGCGCGGTGCCCTTCTGGAAGGGCGACGGGATCGGCCGCCCGGCCGAGCTGGGGCGGGCGATCGGTGCCTTCGCGCGCGAGGCGGTCTCGCGCGAGCCCAAGGAGCTGGCCGGCGAGTACGACCTCGACCGCCGCGCCGCCGAGAACCTGGTCGCCTACCTGCGCGAGCAGCAGGCGGCGACCCGCGTCGTCCCCTCCGACGAGACGATCGTGGTCGAGCGCTTCCGCGACGAGATCGGCGACTGGCGCCTCTGCGTGCTCTCGCCCTTCGGCGGCCGCGTCCACTCCGCCTGGGGCCTGGCGCTGGGGCAGAAGATCCGCGAGGAGCAGGGCCTCGAGGCGGACGCGATCTGGTCCGACGACGGCATCGTCATCCACCTTCCCGACGCCGACGACCCGCCGCCGGCCGACCTGGTCATGGTCGAGCCCGACGAGCTCGAGGACCTGGTCGTGCGCGAGCTCTCCGGCTCGGCCCTCTTCGGCGCCCGCTTCCGCGAGAACGCCTCGCGCTCGCTGCTGATCCCGCGCGCCTTCCCGGGCAAGCGCACGCCGCTCTGGCAGCAGCGGCTGAAGTCGCAGAGCCTGCTCGAGGTCGCCCGCGACTTCCCCCGCTTCCCGGTCGTGCTCGAGACCTACCGCGAGTGCCTGCGCGACGTGCTCGACCTGCCCTCGCTGCGCCAGATCCTCACCGACCTGCACTCGCGCAAGCTCGGCCTGGTCGAGGTCGAGACGCCGACCGCCTCGCCCTTTGCCTCCTCGCTGCTCTTCGACTACGTGGCGACCTACATGTACGAGGGGGACACGCCCAACGCGGAGCGGCGCGCCGCCGCGCTCGCCCTCGACCGCGACCTGCTGCGCGAGCTGCTCGGCCAGGAGGAGCTGCGCGAGCTGATCGACCCCGAGGCGCTGGAGGAGGTCGAGGCGCAGCTCCAGCACCGCACCGAGGCGGGGCGGGGCCAGGATCGCGACGCCCTGCAGCAGGTGCTGCGCAACGTCGGCGACCTCAGCGCGGAGGAGTGCGCCGAGCGAGTGGCGGAGGGCTACTCGGCCGCCTCGATGCTGGAGAAGCTGGTCGCCGAGCGCCGCGTCGCCGCGGTTCGGATCGCCGGCGAGGAGCGCTACATCGCCGGCGAGGACGCCGGCCTCTACCGCGACGCGCTCGGCGTGCCGCCACCCCCCGGCCTGCCCGAGACCTTCCTCGAGGACCACCCCGACGCGATGCGCGCCCTGGTACGCCGCTACGCCCGCACCCACGGACCATTCCCGACCGTCCAGCTGGCCGAGCGCTACGGGGTCGACCCGACCCCGGCGCTGCGCGAGCTGGAGCGCGAAGGGGCGCTGGTCCGCGGCGAGCTGCTGCCGGGCGGCAGCGAGCGCGAGTGGTGCGACTCCGACGTGCTGCGCCGCGTGCGCCGCGCCAGCCTCGCCCACCTGCGGCGCGAGGTCGAGCCCGCCGCGCGCGACCGCTTCGCCCGCTTCCTGCCCAGCTGGCAGAACGTCGACGCCCACCGCGCCTCCGGCGCCGGTCCCGACCGCCTGCGCGACGCGCTGGTCCCCCTGCAGGGCGTCGCCCTGACGCCCAAGGTCTGGGAGGAGGACGTGCTGCCGCGCCGTCTCGGCGCCTACTCGCCCGCCTGGCTCGACGAGCTCTGCACCAGCGGCGAGCTGGTCTGGATCGGCGCCGGATCGCGCGGGCGCAGCGACGGCCGCGTCGCCCTCTACTTCCGCGAGGACGTGCGCCTCGCCGGCCCGCCGCCGGCCAACGCCAAGCTGGAGCGCAGCGAGGGCGCCCCGCAGGAGGCGATCCGCGAGCGGCTGGCCGCCGGGCCCTCGTTCTGGCTCGACCTGCTCGCCGACCTCGACTTTCCCGCCGAGGAGCTGCACAACGCCCTCTGGGACCTGGCCTGGAGCGGCGAGGTGACCAACGACGCCTTCGCGCCGCTGCGGGCGCCGCGGCTGCGCTCGGTGCCCTCGCAGGAGCGCCAGGGTCGCCGCTTCGCCCGCCGCCGCTCCACCGCCGGCGCGGCCGTGCAGGGCCGCTGGTCGCTGACCGCGCCGCTCCTCGACGACGCGCCGGGCCCGGGGGCGAGGCTGCGCGCCCAGGCCGAGCTAATGCTCGAGCGCTACGGCATCGTCACCCGCGAGACGGTGCTTGCCGAGGGCGTCCCGGGCGGCTTCTCCACCCTCTACGCCGAGCTCGGCAACCTCGAGCTGCTCGGCACCGCTCGCCGCGGCTACTTCGTCGAGGGCCTCGGCGGCGCCCAGTTCGCCCTGCCGGGCGCGGTCGAGCGGCTGCGCTCGCTGCCCGAAGCCGACGGCTCCTTCCAGATCCTCGCCGCCACCGACCCCGCCAATCCCTACGGCGCCGCGCTGCCCTGGCCGAAGCCGCCCTCGGGCCGCCGCCCTGCCCGAGCTCCCGGCGCCCACGTCCTCCTGCGCGACGGCGAGCCGCTCGTCTACGTCGAGCGCGGCGGTCGCAGCATCCTCCGCCTCGGCGAGCTCAGCGACGCCGACCTCGCCGCCGCGATGCAGGCGCTTGCCGACGCGGTCGCGGCCGGCCGTCTGCCGAAGCTCGGCATCGAGAAGCTCGACGGTGAGCCGGTGATCGGCTCCGGCCACGAGGAGGCCCTGCTGAGCGCGGGCTTCAGCCGCGGCCCCCGCAAGCTGACCGCCTCAGCCAGCTGAAATTTCTCATCCGATCTTTAGCTGGGCCCCGCCTGGGTCGATCACTCGTCCATGCCCACGCTCAGACATAAGTCCAAACACGCCAGGACCACCTTCATCCTGATCGGATTTCTCGCTGCGATGTTGGTCACGATCGCGGCCCGGCCGGTTGCCAGCCTCGCCGCCCCGGAAGGGCCTGAACCTCCCGCGCCGCCGCAGCTCGTCTTCGAACCGGATCACTACGACTTCGGCCTGCAGCCGCTCAACTGGGGGTCGCAACAGACCACCTTCCAGCTGCGCAACGTCGGTGCGGAAGCCTTCCAGATCGGCGGTTCGCAGATCAATGGACCGGGTGCGAGCGCTTTCTGGACCGGCAGCAGCAACTGCTACGGCTCGACCCTGCAACCGGGCGAAGCTTGCTACGCGCAGATCTACTTCGGTCCTCACGACTCCGACGAATACACCGCCCAGTTCAGCGTCAACGTCGGTTCCGACTCGTTCAGCGCCGAGCTGAGCGGCACCGGTGGCCGGGCGGCGTTCACCCCGGCCACGGCCACGACTGACTTCGGCGTGGCCAAGGTGGGCTCGGCCGGGGTAACCCGTGAGATCACGATCGCCAACACCGGCAACATGCCGGGCGGCGTATTCATTGCCGTGATCGCCGGCGGCGCGATCGGCAGCTTCCAGATCCTCGACGAGAACTGCACCGGCGTCGAACTGCTGCCCGCCTCGACCTGCACCATCCAGGTCCGTTTCCAGCCGCTGAGCGAAGGTGTCAAGAAAGCGATGCTGGGGCTCTTCGGCGATAGCGAAGGCCCCTCGCCGATCGTCCTCACCGGGGTCGGCGCCGCTCCCGATCCGGTCCTGTCCGCGGCCGCGGGCGAGGCAGGAGGCCAGGTGGTGCTGAACGTCGATGCCCGCCCACGCGCGAAGGGCGGTAAGCGCAGGTATCGAGTCCCGCGTCGGTACAAGCGCAACCGCGTGGCGCTGGGCGGCGCCCGCCTGGTCCTCAAGGCCCAGACGGGCAAGTAGAGCGCTCCGAGGGGTCGGGCACGCGATAATCCACCGCGTGTCCGATCCGGCGGAGAGTCAGAGCCCGGTCGAGCTGCTGCGCAGCGTGCCGCTCTTCGCCGACCTCGAGCAGGGTGAGCTGGAGAGCTTCTCGCATGTCGCCGTGCCTCGCTCCTTTCCCGCCGCGACGCGGGTCTTCCACGAGGGCGACCACTCCGACGCCTGCTACATCGTTCGCTCGGGCAGCTTCCGGGTGACGCGGGAGCACTCCGACGGACGGGCGATCACGCTGGCGACGCTCGGGCCGGGCGACATCTTCGGCGAGCTGGCGATGCTCGACGGCGAGGTGCGCTCGGCCAGCGTCGAAGCGCTCAGCGACGGCGAGCTCCTCGCTCTGCCGGCGGGCGAGGTGCGCTCGCTGCTCGCCCGCCACCCGGAAATCACCGTGAAGCTGATCGGTGCCCTGGTGCGACGGCTGCGCGCCGCCAACGAGCGGATCTCGCGCCAGTCCTTCCAGACGGTGCCCAGCCGCGTCGCCGGCGTCCTCTCCCAGCTCGTCGCCGAAGAGGCGCCGGGCGTGGCCGAGGGGGGCGAGGTGACGATCCGCATGAACCAGTCCGACCTCGCCCAGCTCGCCGGCACCTCGCGCGAGAGCGTCAGCCGCTTCCTCGCCGATCTCGAGCGCGCCGGCGTAGTTCGACCCGGCCGCGGCCGGGTCACCGTCCTGGCGCCGGCAAAGCTCCGCAACTACATCTTTTGAAATGACGGCCCTGGGGCTGTCATTTCGGGTGCAATGAAGGACTTCGACAACCTTCGAGCATCAATGGTCGAGCGGCAGCTGCGGCGGCGCGGCATCGCCGACGAGCGCGTGCTGGCGGCGATGGGGGAGGTGCCGCGGGAGGAGTTCGTGCCGGAGCGGCAGCGCCGCCGCGCCTACTCCGACTCCGCCCTGCCGATCGGCGAGGGGCAAACGATCTCCCAGCCCTGGATCGTCGCCGCGATCTGCCAGGCGCTCGAGCTGGCGGGGACCGAGCGGGTGCTGGAGATCGGCTCCGGGTCGGGCTACTCGGCCGCCGTCCTCTCCCGCCTCGCCGCCGAGGTGCTCGGGATCGAGCGGCACGAGTCGCTGGCCGCCGAGGCCCGCCGCGCCCTCGACCACCTCGGCATCGAGAACGTCGAGCTGCTGGTCGGAGACGGCAGCCGCGGCCTGCCGGGGCGGGGTCCCTTCGAGGCGATCGCCGTCCACGCGACTGCGCCGGCACCGCCTCAGACCCTGCTCGGCCAGCTCGCCGATGGCGGTCGTCTGGTCGTGCCGATCGCCGCCGATCGTGCCGACCTGCTGACCGTCTTCCACCGCCGTGGCGAGGAGCTGCGGCGCGAGGAGATCGGCCCCTGCCGCTTCGTGCCGCTGATCGGCGAGGAGGGCTTCGGTCCGGCCTGAGGGGCGAGGGGCGGAGCTCAGCAGCCGACGGGGTTCGGGTCCGCCGGATCCCTGAGCACGTCGTCGTCGCCACCGCCACCGCAGCTGATCAGCTTGTCGCGCCCGCCATCGACGGCATCGATGAAGTCGTTGCCGCCCTTGCCGATGAACGTATCGGCGCCGAGATGGCCGAGGAAGCTGTTCTCGCCCCTGTCGCCGACCAGCACGTCGGGGCCGTCGGATCCCTCGAGGCTCTCGTTGTCGCCGACGACGCTATCGGCGCTGCCGCAGCCACCGGGAGCGCCGGTCCCGCCGAGCTCGACCCGTAGGGCGGCATCCGAGCGACCGTAGGAGACGGTGTCGTCGCCCGGCCCACCGACGTAGGTGTGTCCCTGGCAGACCGCGACCGAGGAGACGAGCAGGTCGTTGCCGGGGCCGCCGGCCAGCTGGTCGCCGCCGGGATCGGCGTAGAGCACGTCGCTGCCGGCGTTGCCCGAGAGCGAGTCCCTGCCGTCGTCGGGGCCGTTGTAGTTCTCGCCCGCCTCGAGCACGTCGTCGCCGGGGCCGCCGCTGAGCGAGTCGGAGCCGGCGTTGCCGTTGGCCCGCACCTTGACCCCCGCCGGGACGCCGGCGTCGATGTCGATGCTGTCGTCGCCGCCGTCGCCGGTGATGACGAGCAGACCCGTGGGGCCCCCCGCCGGGCAGATCGCGGCCGTGTCGCCGGACTGCGAGCAGCCGTCGCCGGCGAAGACGCCGGCGTCGTCGGAGACCGTCCAGCCGTCCCCGCCGAAGCCGACCTGGATGTGATCGGGGGCGGCGTCGCCCTGGACGATCAGGCTGGAGCCGTCGAGTCCCTGGTTAAGGATGACGAACGTGCCGTCGCCGGGCGGGTTCTCCTCGGCGCCGCAGGAGTGCTCCACCGAGAAGGCCTCGCAGTTGTCGCTGCCCGCTCCGCCGAAGGCTTCGTCAGCGCCGCCGGCGCCGCTCAGGTCGTCGTTGCCGACGCCGCCGTCGAGGCGGTTGCCGTCGCCGTCGCCGACGATCTCGTCGCCCTGGGGGGATCCGACGACGTCCTCGAAGCCCTGCAGGGTGTCGTGGCCGTCGCCTTTGGACTTGCCCGCGCCGAGATCGACGATGACCCCGCCGCGCGTCGCGCTGGCGTAGGAGACGATGTCGCGGCCGCCCCCGCCGCCATCCAGCTTGTCGATGCCGCTGTCGCCGCGGACGATGTCGCCGTCGCCGAGACCTCCGTCGGCGCTGTCGATGCCGGTTCCGGCAAGGACGAGGTCGCTGTCCGGTCCGCCGTCCAGAGCCGGATCGTCGCCGGCGCCGCCATCGATCCGGTCGCTGCCCGGTCCACCCTCGAGGCGATCGTTGCCCTTGTCACCGAGGAGCCGGTCGTCGCCGCCGTCGCCGATCGCCTCGTCGCTGCCTTTGTCGCCGATCAGGGTGTCGTCGCCACCGCCACCGATCATCCGGTCGGGACCTTTGGCGCCGCTGAGCTCGTCGTCGCCGCTGCCGCCGACGAGGCTGTCGCTGCCCTCGGCGCCGAGCAGGCCGTCGTCTCCGGCGCCGCCCTCTATGTGGTCGGAGCCGGTGTCCCCGGCGAGCCTGTCGTCGCCGCCGTCCCCGTGGAGGGCGTCATAGCCGCGCCCGCCGTGGATCGTGTCATCGCCCGGCCCGCCGCAGATCGTGTCATTGCCGTTGCGCCCGCCGGCGATCCTGTCGTTGCCGCCGCCGCCGTAGATCACGTCGCTGGCTCTTTTGCCGACGATGACGTCGTTGCCCGCGGTGCCGACGATCGTCGCGTGCTTGCCGGCGCAGGAGGCGGCCGATGCCGGGCTGGCCGCGACCGCGAGCAGCAGTGCGGCGGCGCAGGCGAATAGCGCAGCGAGGAACCAGCGCAGGTGTGGCAGGGCGAGTCGCATCACTCACACCCATCGACTGTTTGCCCCCTGCCTGCAACCCTGCACCCCAACAAACGTCCAGTTGCGATCCGCGCTGGCTGCGCGCGGCGGCTTCGGATACGCTCGCAGCGCTATGCGTGGCGGCATCTACGTACTCAACTTCTACTCGACCGTCTTCGTCGATCAGCTCAAGCGCGGGCGGAAGACGGCGACGATTCGGCTCGGCGACAAGACGGGCAAGTACGAGCGCGGCCAGGTCGTCTGGATCACGGTCGGCTTTCGCCACAGCCCGCGCGAGAAAATCTTCGCCGCGGTGATCGACGACGTCGAGGTGAAGAAGGTCGAGGACCTCTCGCCGCGCGACATCGAGCACGACAACCCCGAGTTCCGCCGGCTCGAGGACGAGGTCAAGTTCCTCGAACAGATCTACGGCCGCACCATCGGTCCCGATGACATCGTCACCGTGATCCGCTTCTCGCAGATCGTCGAGCCACCCGGCGCGCACTTCGGCAACGGCGAGACGCCGCATCACAATTGACCCCGCTGACGCTCCCGCTGGGGACCATCTAGTCCATGGCCCACTATGCCTTCCTGACCACTTGGCTCTTGGGGTGTGAGCGGGA
Organism: uncultured Solirubrobacterales bacterium; assembly: GCA_963782685.1. Lineage (GTDB taxonomy): Bacteria > Actinomycetota > Thermoleophilia > Solirubrobacterales > 70-9 > VRUE01. The sequence goes on along the minus strand of CAWAKV010000002.1, from coordinate 240,746 downwards.
GCGTGTTTGGGAGGCGATCTACGACCAGGAGCGCTGGCCCGAGTGGTGGCGCGGGGTGGAGGAAGTGGAGGAAAAGAACGGTGGCGACGGGGGCGGCGTCGGCGCGGTCTCGCGCATGGTCTGGAAGAGCCTGCTGCCCTACCGGGTCGAGTTCGAGATCACGACCACCCACGTCGAGCGACCGCACCTGATGCAGGCGGACGCGGTCGGCGAGCTCGCCGGGATTGGGCGCTGGCGGCTCTTCGAGCGGGACGGGGTGACGGCGGTCCTCTATGAGTGGAACGTGGCGACGACGAAGCCGTGGATGAACCTGCTGGCCCCGATCGCCCGGCCCGCCTTCGAGTGGAACCACGATTGGGTGATGTCGCACGGCGGTGAGGGGATTGCCCGCCTGCTCGGCTGCAAGTTGCTTGCCAGCAGCTGAGCCTTGCCGCTATCTTTTACCCCGTTGGCACTCATCTGTATAGAGTGCCAACGTCCAGAGCCCGCTGAAACGGCTCTGAGGCTCGATTTCCCGACTTTGACCAGCAACCCATCACCGATAACGGAGGTCCACGGATGAAGCTGAAGCCCCTCGGGGACCGGCTGATCGTCAAGCCGATCGAGGAGGAGGAGACGACCGCTAGCGGCATCGTCCTCCCCGACACGGCCAAAGAGAAGCCGCAGAAGGGCAAGGTCATCGCCGTCGGCGATGGCGCAATTCAGGAGGACGGCTCTCGCCGCCCGCTCGACCTGAGCGAGGGTGACGAGGTTCTCTACTCCAAATACGGCGGCACCGAGGTCACCGTCGAGGGCGACGACCTGCTCGTGATGCGCGAGTCGGACGTCCTCGCCAAGCTCGGCTAGACCCCGCCCATAGGACTTAGAGAGACCAAGGAGGAAGGAACCCAATGGCTCACAAGGAGCTGAAGTACAAGGAGGAGGCACGCGGGGCCCTGCAGGCCGGCGTCGATGCAGTCGCCGACGCCGTCAAGGTGACCCTCGGCCCGAAAGGCCGCTACGTCGTGCTCGACAAAAAGTTCGGTGCGCCGACGATTACCAATGACGGCGTCACCATCGCCCGCGAGGTCGAGGTCGAGGACGTCTTCGAGAACCAGGGCGCCCAGCTGGTCCGCGAGGTCGCCACCGCGACCAACGACGTGGCCGGCGACGGCACTACGACGGCGACCCTGCTGGCCCAGACGATCGTTCGCCATGGCCTCAAGAACGTCGCCGCCGGGGCCAACCCGCTGGCCCTGCGCCGCGGGATCGAGAAGGCCGTCGACGACGTGGTCGACAACCTGCGCGGCAAGCAGTCCAAGGAGGTCGCGGGCAAGGAGCAGATCGCCCGCGTCGCCGCCATCTCCGCCGCCGACGACGAGATCGGCAACGTGATCGCTGACGCGATCGAGAAGGTGGGCAAAGACGGCGTGGTCAACGTCGAGGAGGGCCAGACCTTCGGCATGGAGCTGGAGTTCACCGAGGGGATGCAGTTCGACAAGGGCTACATCTCGCCGTACATGGTCACCGATCAGGACCGCATGGAGGCGGTGCTGGAGGACCCCTACATCCTCATCGCCAACCAGAAAATCGGCTCCGTGCGGGACATCCTGCCGGTGCTCGAGCAGGTGATGCAGGGTGGCAAGCCGCTGCTGATCGTCGCCGAGGACGTCGAGGGCGAGTGCCTCGCGACGCTCGTCGTCAACAAGCTGCGCGGCACCTTCACCGGCGTTGCGGTCAAGGCGCCGGGCTTCGGCGACCGCCGCAAGCGGATGCTCGAGGACATCGCGATCCTCACCGGCGGCGAGGTGATCACCGAGGAGATGGGCCTCAAACTGGAGAACACCCAGCTCGATCAGCTCGGTAAGGCGCGTCGCGTCGTCGTCTCCAAGGACACGACGACGATCATCGATGGCGCCGGCGACAGTGAGGACATCAAAGGCCGGATCAACCAGATCAAGAACGAGGTCGAGAACACCGACTCCGACTTCGATCGCGAGAAGCTCCAGGAGCGCCTCGCCAAGCTGGCCGGTGGTGTCGCCGTGGTCAAGGTCGGCGCCGCCACCGAGACCGAGATGAAGGAGAAAAAGCACCGCGTCGAGGACGCCCTGCAGGCGACCCGGGCGGCGCTCGAGGAGGGAGTCGTGCCGGGTGGCGGCGTCGCCCTGCTGAACGCGCAGAGCGACCTCGATCCCGACAAGCTCGACGATCCCGACGAGGCGACCGGCGCCCGCATCGTGCACCGCGCGCTGGAGGAGCCGGTCCGCCAGATCGCCGAGAACTCCGGCCTGGAGGGCTCGGTCGTCGTCAACGAGGTCCGCTCCCTGAAGGCGGGCGAAGGCCTCAACGCGGCGACGGGCGAGTACGGCGACCTGATCAAGGCCGGCGTCATCGACCCGACCATGGTGACCCGGTCGGCGCTGCAGAACGCCGCCTCGATCGCCAAGAACATCCTCGTCACCGAGGCGATCATCGCCGAGCCGCCGGAGAAGGAAGGCGCCGGCGGCGGCATGCCCGGCGGCGGCATGCCGGACATGGGCGGGATGATGTAGCCACGCCTACCCAGGCGTATGCTCGTCTCAACAGGCGAGTGGCTTTTCCGAGGGGCCCGGCAATGCCGGGCCCCTCGTCTTTGGCGGTCGAGGACGGGGCGCGCAACTCGCCACAAAGCCCGCGTCAAATCGGCGCAATCAGCGCACCACCCGCGCGTCGAAAGAAGCCACGCTCGGCGCATGCCACTGCACCACCCTCAACCCCCCGCCGACGGGCCTAAAAGTCAAGTCGGACTCGACTTTGAGGCCCGTCGGCGTGGTTCTGCGGCGAAATGGGATTCGGAGATAGCGGGGATCGCAGAGCAGCAGCATGGACTGATCTCGCTCGAACAGCTGCGGAGCTTGGGAATGGACAGGGGCACGGCGTACTGGCGTGCCAAGGTTGGGGCACTACATCCAATTCATCACGGCGTCTACGCAGTCGGTCATGCGCTGCTGACACCAAGGAAGCGGCAAATGGCTGCTGTGCTCGCGTGTGGGTCGGGGGCTGTGCTGTCCCATCGGTCAGCAGCAGCGCTGTGGGGACTGCGTGAGGATCGACGCTCCTTGATCGACGTAACGGCACCAAACCGGCGTGGACGAATCCCGAAGGAGATCGATGCGCACCGAGATGGATCGCTGACCCCTGTTGACCGCACGGTGCTGCACGGGATCCCTTGCACGAGCGTTCCGCGGACACTCCTGGACCTCGCCGCGGTGTTGCCAGTTTGGGAATTGAGGAAGGCGATCTCCGAGGCGGAGGTGCTGCGGGTGCTAGACCACAGCACCGTACGGCGCCTGATTAAGCGCAGCAGAGGGCGACGTGGGGTAGCTCGCTTGCGAATGTTGATGGACGACATCCATCCCGAGACCAAACGGACTCGCAGCGAGATGGAGCGCCTGTTCTTAAGCATGTGCGAGCGAGCCGGGCTGCCGAGGCCGGAGGTCAATGTGACGCTCAACGTCGGAGGGCGGCGGCTGAAGCCTGACTTCCTCTGGCGCGACGCCGGCCTGATCGTCGAAGCGGACAGCCGTCGCTATCACGACACGGACACCGCATTTCAGAGCGACAGACGAAGGGAGCAGCGCCTACAGCTCGCCGGTTGGCGTGTCACCCGCTGCACTTGGGAGCAAATCGAGCGCGAACCCCGACCCCTCAGCGAGACGATTGGAGCTCTCCTCACCCAGCCAAATCCCCGCCGACGGGCCTAAAAGTCAAGTCGGACTCGACTTTGAGGCCCGTCGGCGGCTAGATGATTGATTCCACGCTCAGGCCGCGAACTGGGCGAAGGATCGGCTGGGCAGCCCCAGCCAGCTGTTGACCCAGACTCCAGCGGCCAAGGCCAAGAGCTTCGACGCGATCCGCGCCCGCAGCCCGACCAGGGTGCGTGCGCGATGGCGCTCGAGCCCGAGGCGGTCCTTCAAGGTCCAGAAGACCGACTCGATCCGCTGGCGGATCACCGAGAGGCTGAAGGACGCCTCGGGCTCGTCCTTGCGGGCCGGTCTCAGGACCTCCGCGGCGAAGCGAGCTTCGACCTCGGCGGCGAACTCCCGCCCGGCGTAGCCCTTGTCGCAGACGATCCGCTCGCCGCCGCGCAGGGCATTCGGCAACAGGCGCAGAGCCACCTCGCGCTCGGACTGGTCTGCGGGAGCCAGGATCGCGGCCCTGGGCGTCCCGTCGGGAGCGCAGCAGAGGTGCAGGCGCATGCCCCAAAACCACCGTGAGTGCGAACGGCAGTAGCCGTAGCCGCAGGCGTCGGCCAGCTCTGAGCGGCGCACCGTCTCGACCGAGCGCCCGCACTCCACCGGCGTTGAGTCCAATAGCACCACGGGATCTGAGTGACCGGGGCTGTCGGTGGCGAAGACGCCGATCAGCCACTCGATCGTCTCGGTCAACCGGCGCCGGCGCTTGTGGAAGCCGGGCTGGCGAGGCAGCCTCGGGAACAACCCACCCAGTCGCCTCTCGGCGACGGCTAGGAACTCGCGATCGGATGAGATGCCCATCACTGCCTGGGCGACGCAGAGGGTGGCGACCTCCGCGTCGGTCAGGCTTCGGCGGGCGTTCCTCTGCTTTTCGGGCAGGAGATCGTCGGCGGTGCAGAACACCGCAGTGAGCAGCAGGTCGAGGTCGGCGAGCATCGTGGCCCTCCTTGGGATCGATGGTGCGGTTTAGGCACCGTCGACTTCGACCTGTTGCCCTATCCCTCCTCGCCCAGGCGCCCTTCCACGCCTGGCGGCGTGGAATCAATCATCTAGGGGGTTGGGGTTGACGGCGGCGTCGGGGTTTTCTTGGGCTTTGGTGGGAGGGGGGGCAGGGTGCCGGCGTTGTATTCGGCGTATTCGAGGAAGTTGGGGCGGCGGGCCTTGAGGCGCAGGGTGTTGGTCGTGCGTGGGTAGAGCTTCAGGTCGTAGGGGTTGTAGCCCGGGCCGAAGCCGTTGTAGTAGACGAACATGCGCACTCGCGGTCGCTTCGCCGTCCAGGCGACGAGCTGTTTGACGAAGCGCGGTTCGTCCCCGTCGTAGACCGCCCACTCGGCGATCGCGACTGGCTTGCCGCGCCACTGCTTGCCACTGTAGAAGCGGTTGAGGTCCTTCCAGACGGGGAACTGGGAGTAGAAGTCGGTGCCGACCCAGTCGACCCAGCGCCGTCCCGGCCAGTAGTTGCCTGGAAAGTTGCCCCTGACCCGGGGCGAGCCGCCCGGCAGCGGGCTCCAAATGATGCTGACCGGCGCTTCCGGCAGGGCCGGGGGCGGCGGCCCTTTGCTGCGCTGGACCGGCGGCAGGCCGATTCCGGCCAGGGTTGCGTTTATCTGTTCCAGCGTGCCGTTTCCGCGGACGATCGTCGCGATTCGGCGGAAGGCCTGCTTGTACCAGCCGGTCGTGTATTCGCCACCCCTCTGGGCGCCGTCGCAGGTGACCGCGGTCCACGCGTTGAGGCAGCGATTGGGCTCGCCCAGGGGGCGGATGTAGGCGAGCACGCCTTTTTTGGCGAAGAAGTCGTTGAGCTGGAGCAGGTAGTCGTCGCCGACTCCGAGCGCGATCTGTGCCGGCGTGATCATCTCGGTCAGGGTCTGGTCGTCGATCGTCGAGATGTGCAGGATCGGCCGCGTCTCGGTTTCGCGCCAGCGTTCGTATGCCTTGTTGAGGCTGTTGCCCCAGGGGTGGAAGGTCTCGAGCAGCGCCGGGTGCTTGTTCAGCAGACCGGCGAATTCGTCGAACTCAGCCACGCTGCCGCGGTCGCTGACGCCGAAGAAGACCCCCGGCTTGGGCGGTACCAGGGTTCGCGCCGACGCCTGCGCCGCGCCCAGCGCGGTCAGGGCGATCGCCAGGATCGCGGCGGCGGCGAGCCTGCCGCTAGGCCTCCGCCAGGACATCGGCCATCTTTCTTGGCTTCACTCCGAGTTCCTCCGCATCCGCGGTGCCTCGCTCGCTGGTCATCGATACCTCCATCAGCTCTGCCTCCTCCCAGGTAGCGAACACGGCCTCGCCGAAGACGTTGCGGAGGCCGATCAAGCCGGCGCGCACGAGGGGGAGGGGCAGGTGGACCAGGGGGCGCGGCCTGCCGGCGACCTGGCTGACCAGGTCCGACATCTCGTCGTAGCTGAGCGTCTGCGGTCCGGCGAGCTCGTAGCGGTCGCGAGCTTCGTCTCCGCTGCGGTCCAGCGCGGCGATCACGCAGCGGGCCGCGTCGGCTGCCCAGATCGGCTGAAAGCGCGCCAGCCCGTCGCCCGAGACCGGCATCACCGGCAGGAAGGAGAAGCGGCGCAGCAGCGTCACCCAGGGATCGCTGCGGTCGTAGACGATCGAGGGGGCGAAGACCGTGGTGCTCAGCGGCGAGGAGGAGATCGCCCGCTCGGCCAGCCACTTGGCGCGGAAGAAGCGCGTGCGCTGGGCGCTGGCGGCGTCAAGCGCGCTGAAGAAGGCAAAGCGCCGTACCCCGCTGCGCTCGGCAGCGCGCAGGAGGCGCACGGTCGCCAGGCCGTTCAGCTCCTCGATCCGGTGCGGGGGTTGGTCGCGAATCGTCGCCGCCAGATGGATCACGCTGTCGACCCCACGCAGCGCCTGCCGCACCAGATAGGGGTCCGACATCTCGCCGAGGTCGCCCAGCGCGATCTGCACGTCGACCCGGTGCGCGCCCAGTCGCCGCGGCTCGCGCACGAGGCAGCGCACGTCCTCGCCCCGCTCGAGCAGCAGCGGCAGCAGCCTTGAACCGATGCTTCCAGTTGCCCCCGTCAACAGCAGCATCGCCACATCATCCCTATAAAATGTCGGCTCGTGTCTTGGCGGGGGGCAGAAGTCCCGCCGCCGCACCGCAAAGTCGACCCAGGAGAAAGCTTCGAATGACCTACGTCATCGCCGAGCCGTGTATAGGGACCAAGGACAACTCGTGTGTCGAGGTTTGTCCGGTGGACTGCATCCACCCGACCCCGGACGAGCCCGACTACGACTCGGTCGAGATGCTCTACATCGACCCCGACGAGTGCATCGACTGCGATGCCTGCGTCGAGGCCTGCCCGGTCGACGCCTGCTTCGCCGAGGACCAGCTCCCCGCGGAGTGGGCCAAATACGCCGAGATCAACGCGGACTACTACAAGAGCAAGGCTTCGGCGTAATTGTTTTCCGCTTGCTCTAGCGGTTTGCGAGCAAGCACCGGCCGCAGCTTCTCGTCGTAACCGGCGACCGCCTTCTCACTCACGCGCGGCTCGATCCAGCGGGTGTCGATCAGCTCGACATGCGCTCGGTCGGGAATGTCGCGGCGCAGGGTGAAGCCGTCGAACAGGCGCAGCAACGCCGAGCGCACAGCCGCGACCCCTGCGGCCTCCGTGACCTCTCCAGCGACGGCGGCACGAATGCGGGTTAGGAACTACAGCTAGCGCTCGCTACGCACGGGGTATAGGGGCAGGTCCGCCAAGGCTCATCACGATGAACTGAGCCGAACCTCCGTCGCATACCACTGCACCCTTCGCTAGTGATTCGATCCATTTGCCCTGTCTGAAGTCAGCGGCGGAGCGACGCATCTCAAATGAGAGATTGCTCCAGCGAGCTGCCCTGCCAGTGAATTCAAAGGCCAGGAGACGAAGCCGATCCTGCCTGGCATGGCGAGTGCGGAAGTAGGGAATGAGCGTGCCCCGACGTTTCGCCGCAGCGCCTATGCGTTGGCCCGGCTTTGACGATGAATACCATCGGAATGCGGGAGGCTGAGCGAAAAGCAAATCAAGAGCTGCATAGTCGCCTCGGTTGAAGGCGCCGATGAAGGAGTCGAGCGCCTGGCGGGTCTGCCCCCGAGAGCAGGAGGAAGCGCCTTTGTCTGCATTGACGTTTGACTGCGCCGCGTTAGCACCGACGACAGCAACCGCAATGGAAGCCAAGAGAGCCGAAGCCCATTGCCGCTTCAGCAGGCGGCTCACTTTGTTCCGCCTCGTGCGCCCAAGTAGGACCATCTCGAAGCCATCAGGCAAGGCCACAGCACAGCGGCCAGGATATAGAGCAATGCAGCTGTGGCGATCCGCGCGTCTAATCTGATCGTCGCGCTCACCGAGGTCGAGGGGTAGAGCCTACCTACCCTCGCACACGCAAATCGGCCCGAACAATTGATGCAAGCAAGGTATCGTGCAGCCCTCGACCACATCGCCAACCAGTTGGGTCTGCGCCCGGGCGCGGGGTTAGGGAAGCGGCCCCCAGTCGAGGTCTTGGTAACCGGAGAGTCCCGGACGAGAGAGGATCTGGTGCGGAGAGCTGCTGTTGGCGCCCATCACCCAAATGCCATCAAGAAAGAGAAAGGCAATAGAACGCCCGTCGGGCGAGAAGGCGGCCTTCCCCTCGGACCCCTCGTTGAAGGTAAGGCGGCGCTGTGGTCCCCCACTCGCGCCAACGGTGTAAATCTCCCGCTCCCAGGACCCGCCGCGCTCGGGCGGTTGCGAGAGGTAGGCCAGCCGCCGCCCGTTCGGCGACCAGGCAGGGAGTCGGTCCCGTTTCCGGTCGCGCGTCACCCGCACCACATCCGTGCCGTCGATCCGCATCGTGAAAATCTGCCCACGGCCGCGAATCCGGCGTGAGAAGGCAATGCGAGCGCCGTTGGGGGAGACGACCGGATCGTTGTCGAAGGTTTCGTTGTGGGTGAGCTGCCTAATGCCGGTCCCGTCCAGGTTGGCCGAATAAATCTCCATTTTCTGCGGCCAATCGACTGGGCTCGGCCCCGGCCCGGGCTTCGCACTGAACACCAGCTTGCCGCCCGGCGCAACGTCCACCGCCCGCACGAAGAAGTCGGTCGGTCCGAACGTCCCCCGCCCGGGCGCCGCCGCATCCTCCTCAAGCGACTTCTCGAAGATCGAGTACTCTGTGTAACAGCTTTCTTCCCCGATCGGGAAGCACCCCACCGCGCGGATGTAGGCCAGCTCTCGGCCAGACGGAAAGAGCGCCGCCTTGTCTCCGCCTTCTGCCGCCCGGCGCATCTCTCCAGTCGCCGGCACGTAGAGATCGATGTGATTTCCCGAAAGCAGCATTTGCCCTGGGAGGCTCCCCGCGCTAGCGGTACCGCAACCCAGGAGGGCGATGACTACCGAAGCGGCAAGCAATCGAGCCATTCCTGCAGACTGACACGGAAAGTTGGCCCGGGCCGGGCCAATCTTGACCGTCCGAGAGACCGCTCCTAACGGGGGGGGTTGGCGGTTTGCTCACCTTCCTGGCCACCGGGACTCGGTCGGGTAGGCCCTAGCCGTCATCAGGAGAGCCGCTCCTGGGGCAGATGGGCACGCTGTAGAGCAACAAGCCCTGTGTATGACTGGACAGCTTCGCTAGTGGCCGCAATTCACTGAAATAGGTCCAAACAATTGAGGCCAGACCAAGAGCGCTGCCTGAGGGTTATTGTCTGCGGCTCGCTCATGCAAGGCTGATGGCCTTGTCGCCGTGGCGGTCAGGCTGACGGATCGACGAGGTGTTTCAGCGTGTCGGTCGACTCGGGGTCGATCGCGACGAGGTAGCCCTTGCGGTTGCGGCTCGATTCAGCGGGCGTCGATCAGATTTGAGCTATAGCCTCGACCCATGCTTGGGAGTGGATTCCTGCGTGCCATTGCTCCTATCGCGATTGTCATAGCGCTGATCATCGGCTTGGGATGCGCGGATTCGGCCGATTCTGACCGCTCCAAAAGCGAGACGTTCCCTCCCTTGCCTGGCGAATCCGGTTCACCCCCATTCGTTCGAGACTGCGACCCCAGAGTAGGCTCGGGTCGCGTTCCGGTGACCAGCGACGATCTGATCCTCGGAGATGCGAGGCTGTACTCCGTCGAGCAGCTCGCTCGTTTCAGCGAGGGGAGGTATTCGAGCGCGGGAAGATGCTCGGCGGGCAATGGAGGGCATTCAAGACCTTGGTAGTCCTGAACAGCCAGGAAGCGACGCTGCGGGTTCCCCAGCGTGATCGCACGAGCTTTTTGCTTGCCTACGATTTGAGCAAGACTGAGAACTTCGCCTACGCGCGGCGGAACGGACAGGCGGAAGTGAAGTTCGTCAACTGCCATCCTCCGAAGCGGAGGTTGGAGTTTCCAGGGGCCCTACTCGCACGGAAACCGGGTTGCTTCCACCTCGAAGCTGTGTCAAAGCGAGGAATTCCCTCCGTCGGCCGGGTCGTGAACATCGCAATGGGGCGCGGAAATTGCACTAGCCGCTAACCCAGAGCGGTGGCGGCTCTCCTACCTGCCTCGCCTGCCTTTTGCTCCTCTGCCATAACCGGAATCGGTCCGAACAATTGATACAAGAGCAAGAGCGCCGCGTAGGGCGCTCGCTCAGCCCTGGACGACCGGCAGCGGGGTGCCGCTGACCGGTGGGGCTTCGGCGGCTGCCGGGGTCGCCTGCAGGACGGGCAACTCCTGCGGGGTGGTGGCGACTATGCCCCGGGCGGCCTGGCGGATTGCCTGCGAGGCGGGGGAGTCCGGGTCGGCGGTGACCAGCGGCGTGCCGTTGTCGGCGTGCTCGCGCAGGGGCTCGGAGAGGGGGACCTTGGCGAGCAGGGGAATGTCGAGCTCGTCAGCGAGGAGCTGGCCGCCGCCCTCGCCGAAGATCGTCAAGCGCTCCCCCTGGGGGGTGGTGAAGCCGGACATGTTCTCGATCGTGCCAAGCAGCTCGAGGTCGAACTTGGCGGCCATGTCGGCGGCCCGCTTGGCCACCGTCTGCGCCGCCGGCTGCGGCGTGGTCACGAGGACGAACTTCGCCTGCGGCAGCAGCTGGGCGAGGGTCATCGAGACGTCCCCGGTCCCCGGCGGCAGGTCGAGCAGCAGGTACTCCAGCTCGCCCCAGGCGACGTCCTCGAGGAACTGCTGGATCGCCTTGTGCAGCATCGGCCCGCGCCAGACGACGGCGGAGTTCTCCTCGACGAAGAAGCCGATTGACATCACCTTGACCCCGCCGGCCGCCTCCAGCGGCAGGATCTTGCGCTCGGCGTTGACATCCGGTTTGCGGTTGACGCCGAGCATGCGCGGGATCGAGTAGCCGTAGACGTCGCAGTCGAGCGCTCCGGCCGGGTGCCCTTCGGCGGTCAGCGCCGCCGCCAGGTTGGCGGTCATCGTCGACTTGCCGACTCCGCCCTTGCCGGAGGCGACGCAGATCACGTTCTTCACCTGGGCCAGCGCGCCCTCGGGCAGCTTGCCGCGCCCGAGCGTCTGCTGGAGCTGGCCCTTCTCATCGTCGGAGAGGACGTCGAAGCCGACCGCGACCTCGGTAACGCCGTCGAGCTCGGAGACCTGCTGAGCGACGGCCTGTTCGAAGTGGGCGCGGATCGGGCAACCGGCGGTGGTCAGCGATACGACCACCTCGACCCGGCCGCTGGCGGCGACCTCGATCGAGCGCACCATTCCCAGCTCGACGATCGAGCGGCGCAGCTCGGGATCGATGACGGCGCGCAGCTTCTCGGTTATCTGGTCCTCGGTCGGCAGTGGCATCTGGCCATTTTCGCAGAGCCCGAGTGCGGACAGGGGGGCGCCCGAGGAGACACCGAGCGGAACATCCGTCCGCGAGGGGGGAGAGAACGCGCCGCTGTGCCCTTGGTCCTCTGTCTGCAATTCGAGCGGAGGAGGACCGATGTCGGGAGCGCGCGTGGGACTGGGACGGATCGTGGCGATGGGGCTCGCGCTGGCGCTGGCGCTGGCGCTGTTGCTGCTGGCAGCGCAGGAGGCGACGGCGGGCAAGTACTCGGTGGCCCAGTGCGGCTGGCACATCGATGCGGACGCCGACTGGGCCGACAGCACGGGTGGCGCCAAGTTTCGCCAGGACGCCTGGTGTGTGACGCCGGCCGGTACCGACCCCTTCGAGGGCGCCCACCTGAAGAGCTTCACCAAGGGCGGCTCGACCCTCTCCGGCACCCGTTTCGCCCGTTGGCGCTGGGTGGCGCCGCCCGGGACCGGCATCACCCGGGTGAGCGGCACCTGGTGGCACGTCCTGCACGACGGAATGGAGCAGCGGATCGGAGTGGGGACCTCGAGCGGCGGCTTCGAGCCGTTCCTCAGCGCCGCCAGCACCGATGTCAACCTGCGCGACTTCGTCGCCGGCTTCTCCATCCCCCAGCCGGCGCTCGAGGATCGCCTGCTCTGCGCTCGCGCCGAGAGTAAGTGGTGCTCGCTCGAGCCCGGCTCATGGTCGGCGGTGCGCGCGTTGACGATCACGATCCAGGACGACGGTGGCCCGGGGGCCTGGGTCTGGGGAGACCTGACCGCGGGCGGTTGGCGCCGGGGGTCTCAGCGGGTCATGTTCTCGGGCACCGACGATGGCGGCGGCGTCCGTTTCGGCGAGACGCTGCTCGATGGCAACCGCATCGATCTGCACGAGTACCCGTGCGCGAAGGCGATGATCAGCGGCGAGTGGCGGGGAACGAGGATGCAGCCCTGCGGGCCGCATGGAGCGGACGGCGCGATGATCGACACGACGCGCTTCAGCGACGGCGGTCACAGTCTGCGCCATTGCACGACCGACTTCGCCGGCAACGTCGGCTGTACCGGCGAGCAGACGGTCAGCATCGACAACAACGCGCCGGCGCACCCACGCGACCTCACCGTGGTCGGCGGTGAAGATTGGCGGCGGATCGACAACTTCGACTTTGTTTGGAGCAACCCCGACCAGGGACCTGCAAGCCCAATCGGCGGCGCCTACTGGCGGATCCTCGGCCCCGCCGGCTACGACACCGGCGTCAAGTTCGCCGCGGGGCAAAATCTCGCCGCGCTGGCAGACCGCACCCTGCCTCGGCCCGGTGTCTACGTCATCCGCCTCTGGCTACGCGACGAGGCCGGCAACGCCAACTCCGCCTCGGCGATCGAGCGGGCGATGCGGCTCGATGACGTGCCGCCGGGGGTGGCGTTCGAGCCGGTCCCCGATCAGGTCGGCCCGGAGCTGCCGCAAACGGTGGGCGCCGAGATGAGCGACGAGCACTCGGGCCCGGCGCAGGGTGAGATTTCCTACAAGCGCCTCAATGCCGACCGCTGGACGGCGCTGCCGACCAAGGTCGAGGACGGCGCGGCGGCGGATTCGCGCCGCCTCGTCGCCGCGGTTCCGGCCGGCCTCGAGCCCGGCACCTACGTCTTCCGCGCCGACGTGGCCGACGGCGCCGGCAACACCGCCACGACCACGCGCCGCGCTGACGGCACCGAGATGGCGCTGCGCAAGACGCCGCCGCCGGTGGCGCCGAGTCGGCCGGCCGCGGGACGGGGGGAGGACGGGATCTCGTCCCCGGCGGCGCGGGCGCCCCGGGCGAAGACCCGCCTCTTCGCCAGGCTGCGCTGGCGCCAGCGCAGCGGCCCGCGGGTGACCGTGCCCTTCGGCGCCGGCGCGGAGCTCGCCGGCCGCCTGCTCAACGCCGACGGGGCCGGGCTGACCGGGCGGCGACTTCGGGTCGTCTCGCGGCCCTCGCGCGGCGCCCTGACCCACCGCCGTGTGAAGACGATCGAGACCGGGCGGCGCGGCGGCTTCCGGCTGGCGCTGCCAGCGGGCCCGTCGCGGCGCATCACCGTCACCTTCCCCGGCGGGCCGGGCTTGGCCCGCGCCCGTCGCACGGCCCTGGCGCTGCGCGTGCGCGGCGCCTTGACCCTCCAGGCTGGCCCGCGCACGCTGCGTACCGGCCAGTCGCTGCGGCTCTGGGGCAGGGTCCGCGATCGCGGGGCGCCGCTGCCCCGCCGCGGCAAGCTGGTCGCGATCCAGTATTACGAGACCGAGTCACGCCTCTGGCGGCCGGTGCTCGTCACCCGAAGCGACCACAGCGGCCGCTTCCGCGCCCGCTACCGCTTCCGCTACATCGTCGGCACAGCCAGGATCCGGCTGCGCGCCGTCGCCCTCGCCGAGGAGCGCTGGCCCTATGCGCCCGGGGTCTCGCGTCCCGTCACGGTGCAGGTCAGAGGACCGGTAGGGTGAGCGGCCATGTCACAGGCCACGTTCCACACCAATGCCGGGGAGATCGTGCTCGAGCTGCACGACTCCGACGCCCCGAAGACGGTCGAGAACTTCCGCAAGCTCGCCGCCGACGGCTTCTACGACGGGCTGATCTTCCACCGCGTGATTCCCGACTTCATGGTCCAGGGCGGCTGCCCGGAAGGGACCGGCCGCGGCGGCCCGGGCTACACCTTCGAGGACGAGATCAACGAGCACAAGATAGTCCGCGGGGCACTGGCGATGGCCAACGCCGGTCCCAACACCAACGGCTCGCAGTTCTTCATCGTCACCACCGAGGCGGCGCCATGGCTGGACGGCAAGCACACCGTCTTCGGCACGGTCACTGCGGGGATGGAGACGGTCGACGCGATCGAGAAGACCGAGACCGACGGCTCCGACCGGCCGGTCGAGGAGCGGAAGATCGAGCGCGTCGAGCTCTCCGACTGAGTCAGCCAGTCCGCTTCTCGCGGCGCCGCAGCAGGCCTTCGCCGGGACGCCAGAGGCTGACCAGGCCCGCCACCAGGGTGACGAGGAAGACCTGGCCGATCATCATCTCCAGGCCCGAGACCATGCGGCCGAACTGTCCGGCCGGCACCAGGTCGCCGTAGCCGGTCGTGGTCAGCGTCGTGTAGCTGAAGAAGAGGAAGTCGCTGCCCTTGTCGGCAGCGCCCTCGCCGAAGAAGGCGCCGCCTTCGATCCGGTCGATCAGGCTGTAGGCCCAGGTGAAGAGGATGCCAAGCGCGGTGTAGACGCTGATCGCGCCGAGGATCGTGCGCGAGGAGACGTTGTCGGCGCTGAGGACGCGCCGCAGCACCGCCGCCATCGCGACCGCGAGCAGGCCGATCTCGATGAAGTTGGCGACGCTCAGCCAGTGCCGCCCACCGGTTGCGGCGGAGACCAGGGCGAGGAGGACGGCAAGGAGGGCGAGCATCAGTGCTCGCCTGACGAAGATCGGCCGGGCTTGGGAGCTGGTCAACGCGACCACTGAGGTGGCCCCGGTGACGATCGTCAGCAGGACGGCTCCCCAGCCGCGGTTGGAGAGGACCGAGGCCAGGACGTAGGTGAGCAGGACCAGCAGCAACACCAACCCGAAGGCGTCGCTGGCCCGCTGCGCACGCTGCCGCCACCGCTCGCGGTTCATCCCAGGGAGTTCGGTCGGCCGACCGGCATTCCTGCCAGGATCACGCCGTGGCTGAGGCTGCTCCACCGCGCCCGGATCCCCTCGCGGTACTGCGCAGCAGGCGGTTCCTCGTGTTGCTGGCCATCGCTGCGCCGGTCGGCGTCGTCGCGGCCCTGATCTCCTGGGGCTTCCTCGAGCTGGTTTTCCACCTGCAGGAATGGGTGTTCACCGACCTGCCCGAAGCGTTCGGCTTCGACCGCGAACCGCTCTGGTGGTCGCTGCCGGTTTTGGGGCTCGCCGGCGTGATCGCGGCCGCGGCGATCGCACGCCTGCCCGGCCGCGGCGGCCACATTCCCGCCGAGGGCCTCAACCCGTCGCCGGTCCAGCCGGTGGAGCTACCGGGTGTGATCGTCGCCGGCCTTGCCTCGATCGGCCTCGGGGCGGTGCTCGGGCCGGAGGCTCCCCTGATCGCGATCGGCGGCGGATTCGGCATCTTCGTCGCCCAACGGCTGGGCAGCAATGCCTCACCCGAGGTGGGCGAGATCCTCTCCGCCTCGGCGACCTTCTCCGCGCTCGCCCTCCTCTTCGGCTCGCCGATCATCGCTGCGGTGCTCCTGATCGAGGCTTCCGGGATCGGCGGATCGCGGTTGCCGCTGGTGCTCGTCCCGGGCCTGCTCGCCTCGGGAATCGGCTCGCTGGTCTGGATCGGGATGGGGTCGTGGACCGGCCTCAGCACGGCCGACATCGCGATTCCGGCGCTGAAGCTGCCGCCCTTCGAGACCCCCGGCTTCGCCGACTTCGGCTGGTCGATCCTGCTCGCCGCCGGCATCGCGGTGGCGATGTTCGCGATCTTCCGCCTCGCGCGCGAGACGCAGCGATTCGCCGCGGCGAAGCCCTTCCTGCTGCTGCCGGCGGCCGGGCTGGCGGTGGCGGGACTTGCGATCGGCTTTGCCGAAACGGCGGACAAGGGCGTCGAGGAGGTGCTCTTCTCCGGGCAGCAGGCACTTGGCCCGCTGGTCGCCGACCCCGGCGCCTGGTCGCTCTCGGCCCTGGCTCTGCTGTGCGCGTTCAAGGGCGTCGCCTACGGCCTCTCGCTCGGCTCCTTCCGCGGCGGCCCGGTCTTCCCGGGGATGTTCCTCGGCGCGGCGGCTGGCCTGATGGCCGCTCAGCTGCCCGGCTTCGACGTCACCCCGGCGGTGGCGGTGGGCATCGGCGTCGGCGTGGTGTCGGTTCTCGGCCTGCCGCTGTCCGCTGCCCTGCTCGGCATCCTCCTCACCTCTTCCGCCGGGCCGGGCTCGGCACCGCTGGTGATCATCGGCGTGATCGTCGCCTACCTGATCAAGCTGGCCCTCGAGGCCCGCTGGGCTCGGCCAGCGGCGGGTCAGGCCCCGCCTGAAGCTCGTCGAAGCGCCGCGTCGGCAGCCGGCGGGTGAACCAGAAGGAGACGAGGACGAGGAAGGCGGCGAAGAGGAAGGCCGTCTTCAGCGCGGTCAGCTGGGCGTCCTCGTAGTTGTCGACCAGCGCGTCGGCTTCCTCGTTGTCGAGCCCTGCCGCGGTGGCGCCCTCGCGCACCTCTTCTGAGGCGAGGAAGCTGCCGCCGGCGCTGAGCTTGACCTGGACCTGGTCGTTGACCTGTTTGGAGAGTGCCGGGTCCGATTCGACGTTGCCCGAGAAGGCAGTGACCAGGCCGCTGATCACGATCGCGCCGAGCAGCGCCGTACCGAGCGAGGAGCCAAGCTGCTGGGCAGTGTTCTGCACCCCGCCCGCCTCGCTGCGGTCGGCGTCGCCGACCGAGGACTGGACCACGTTGCCGAGCTGGGAGACGATCAGGCCCATCCCGACGCCGAGCACTCCCATCGCGATCAGGAATGAGGTGTTGTCGAGCTCGGGCTCGATCGTGTCGAGCAGCAGCAGGGTGGAGACGAAGGTGACGAGCAGCCCGGCCCGGACCAGCGTGCGGGGCGGAAAGCGCGAGGCCAGGGCCGAGCCGGCGATTGCGGTGAGGAAGAGGCCGACCGACGCGGGCAGCATCCGCACGCCGGTTTCGAGCGCGTTCAGCCCCTGGACGATCTGGAGGAAGAGCGGGATGGTGAAGAAGATCCCCATCAGGACGAGGTTCTGGGCGAGCAGCATCGAGGTGCCGCCGCGCAGGGACGGAATCGAGAAGAGCCGGAAGTGAACCAGCGGCGCCAGCTCGCGCAGCTCGCGGCGGCGCTCCCAGGCGCGGAACCCGGCCAGCACCAGCGCGCCGGCGGCGATCACGAACGGGGTCAGGGAGAAGCCGAAGGGCTCGACCGGTGAGTTGAGCGGCTTCAGCCAGCCCCAGTTGCTCGCCTGCAGGACGCCGAAGACGATCAGTGCCAGGCCGGAGGCCGAGAGCACGCTGCCGACCCAGTCGAGCCGGGGCGAGTCGCCGGCCCTCTCCGGCTCGCGGATCAACCGCGTGCCGAGCAGGATGCCGATCGCCACCACGACCTCGCCGACGAAGACGAGTCGCCAGGTGAAGTCGGTGGTGACCCAGCCGCCGAGGATCGGGCCGACCGCGATCCCGGCGCCGGCGACGCCGCCCAGGACCCCGTAGGCGATTGCGCGGTCGCTGCCCTGGTAGCTGCCGGCGACGAGGGCGACGAGGGCGGGAAGCACGAGCGCCGCGCCGATCCCCTCCAGGATCGACCAGCCGAACATCAGCGAGGGCACGCTCCAGGAGGCGGCGGTGAGGCCGGAGCCGACGGCGTAGATGCAGAGGCCGATCGCGAAGGCGCGACGCCGTCCCCAGAGGTCGCCGAGCTTGCCCCCGGTCAGCATCAGGCCGGCCATCACCAGGGCGTAGAGGGCGATCACCATCTGGATCGTCGTCACCGTGGTGTCGAAGTCCTCGACCAGCTGCGAGATGGCGACGTTCATCACCGCCTGGTCGAGGACCATCAGGAACTGCGCGGTCGCAAGGACCGCGAGCACTGCCCACTTGGTCATCGCGGGAGCGTATCCCGCCATGGCCCGATTTCGCTCGATGAACGGAGGGGGTGGTGTCCGGTTCCACCACATAGGCGACACCTGTGTCAGGACATGGGAGACATCGAATGGGGGGGGCTCTCCTGTGGACAAGGCGTGGTATCTGGTTGAGGCGCTTGTGCTGGAGGGCCGCTCGGTCAGGAGCTGGCAGCGGCCCATGGCGATCACCGCGGCCCGCATCTCCCCTCCCTACATCACGAAGACCTTGGGGGAGATACCGAGTAATCCGGCGAAGCGCAAGGCTTGGAATCGCGGCGTAGCGGGATCGAGAGCTATCGCCAGCAACACGGCATCGCCGACCCGAAGCGAGCGCTTGGGCGTGAGTGAGGGTGAGAGAGCTGCACAACGCGCCGTTATGCGACGGCTCAGCGGGTGCTCAGCGTCGGGCAACATGCAGCGAGAGCGCGGGATCTCGGACGCGTGCCGGGAATCGGTCGGTAGGGCGGGGAAGTGACGCCGACGCCCCAGCGCTGTTTTACGGGTAGGTCATGCCCGCTGGATGATCTCGGCGGCATGAATGGCGGCGAGCGTTGGTTCGAGGACATTCCCGTTTTCCCGGACGAGGCCGACGCGCCTGAGGGACCAGAGCGAATCATCAATTGTTTGACTCCCCGCATCTTCAAACGCGGCACTCATTGCCAGACGCAGCTCAGCGCGGGTGGGATGGGCTGGGTGCAGGGCGATGATCTCCATGAGGACCGCGTGTTCAAGTTGCTCGTCATCGAGCGGCATGGCGCTACCGCCTCTTTGTGGCCGATGCTTTCTTGCCATCTTTTGGGCTTCTGGCCGATAGGAAGCTCGCCAAAAAGACCGTCGCCGTGGTCGCGTCGGTCGGCTTGCCGTTCCCCTTTGGCAATCGCTTGCTTGCATTGGCCTGCAACTCCAAAACGGACTCTAGGAAGTCGCGGGCGAGCTGACCAAGTTCCTCGACGCCGAGCGCGTCAAGGATCAGCGGAGTCGAGTTCAGCTCGCCTGGAGGGCTGTCAAAGACACCCGCCTCAATTGAGGCCGAAGCATCCTCGAAGAACTCCTGCAGGATGCTCATCGTGATCGTCTTCCGCATGGCAGGAGAGAGGTTGTCCCAGGCGTCGGGCGGGATCAGCGTTGGCACTGCCGCACGGTAGAAGTGCTCGACGGCACCACGGCGCGGGATTTTGTGATCCAAGACGATCAGACGACATTCCCGCAGGACAGACACGTGGTAGCTGACCTGGCTCAACCCTTCGTTGAGCTCCCCAGCTATCTCTTTCGGGCTGGCGATGCGCTCGCAGAAGACCGCGAAGATTCGGACACGCTCCTCCTTTGACAGCGCGAACATCTGCCGGTAGTTGACTAGGTCCTTTGAGGGCCGTTTAGGCCGCTTTTTGGCCAGCTTCTTTGCTTTTGAATTTGGCTTGCCTTTCGGCGGTTGGCGACTTTTCTTGCCACCTGGTCTCTCGCGCGCCATTGGGTTCGTCTTCGTCCTTTCTTCGGTACGAACAATTGAACGCGCTCGACGTTAAGCGTCTGTTCTGGTTAAACGAAGCGAATTCTCTATATCGGCTCGCCGGTACTGGTTGCTCAAAATTCTCTGTGCAACGAGCCTGCTAGTCGTCGCGAGGACTTGTAAGGCCGGGGCGATCCGCACGAGCCGCAGACCGCCCCTTGCCGTCCCTAGGAGCCCTTCCTGACCGAGGGGGCCGGGATCGTTTGATCGACTTGGGCAACCCGCATCTTATTCACCTCCTTCGTCACGATTGAATGATCTAGATAACTAGATCATTCAATCGCGACGAAGGTTCAGTGCCAGAAACCTTGCTAACTGCTCAAGAAGTCAGGACAAGTTTGGCTAGGATGGCGCGATCAAACCCTGGCGCGGAGGAGATGTGAGCACGAGGAGTCAAACCGAAGCGAGCCTCAACGAGCAATTTTCGCTCGTGATCTCACATGAGATCACCGTCAAAACGATGATTCTCATTGCCGACGACGTCAGGAGTCCGAAGGAAGTCGGCGAAAGGCTGGACATCTCTGCGTCCAAGGCCAGCCATCATCTCAAGAAGCTAGAGCGACTGGGAATCGCCGAACTCGTTGACGAACGGGACGTAGGCGGGACGATTCAGCACTTTTACCGAGCGGTCATCCGGCCGATTGTGAGCGATGAGGAGTGGGGCAAGCTGAGCATCGCGGAACGGCAGCTCTACTCGATTTGGATCGTCCAGCTAATCCTTGCTGATGCCGCCAAATCCTTCGATGCCGGGTTATTTGATGTGTACGTCAATAACCATCTGAGCAGGTCCCCGCTGCTACTCGACGAGGAGGGCCTCCACGAAGTTGCCGCAAGCCAGACCAGGGCGATGCACGAGGCATTCGAGGCGGTTGCGAAATCCACCGAGCGAAGGCTTGAGAGCGGAGAGAAGGGCATCAACGTCATATCGGCAATGATGTGCTTCCCGTTGCCCGAGCCGAGCGACGGTCCGAGGTTGCGCACGAGCATGTAGGGCGACTCGACAGGGAGTGGGCGAAGGCCAAAGTCAGTGCTGAGGTGCAGACAATCCGGTTATCGTCGTACGCCAGCGGTGCGCCACTCGTGAGCCAGTCAGACCGGAAATAACCCGGATTCAGCCGGACGGGGTTTTGCTTGAGCAAGCGGAATCCGAATTGCGATGCAACCGCCGGATGACGTGGATCATCCGACTGAAACGCGAAGATTGATCGAATGTCGGCCGCTGAGTTCATTGCAGCAATTGCCTGGCCGGTCGTTGTGCTCATCGTGGCTCTTCTTTTCAGAAGGCCGCTCACTGACGCACTCGCCAGCGCCACTGGCAAACTTGCCGCCGGGCCATTCAGCTTGGAGTGGAAACGTCGGATAACGGACGTGGAGGGCGATCTTGGTTTACCCCCTTCAATCTCCAAGGGCGAGATTGGGGCCGCCGGGAAACTCAATGAGATCGCTCAGCGCAGTCCGACGGCGGCGATTGTCGAGGCTTTTGCGGCGGTCGAGGCTGCATTGAGAGGGGTGCTTGAAGAAAGGGGGTCGAGGGTCTCGACACCCCTTGGAGCGTTAGACGCCTCGCCGAGATCGCGCGAGAAGAAGGGCTTATAACTGCCGAGACGCATGACGCGATAGAAGGCCTGAGCGTCCTGCGCAACCTCGCAGCTCATGGTGGCGAGAAGGACATTTCTTCTCAGCGAGCGCACGAGTTCGTGGCCCTTGCTCAGGGCGTTATCTATGCCATAACGAGTAATGCGAGGCGTAGGAATTCGTAGGGGATTGCGCTAGGCGGCGACGTGCTCGCCTGCTGGCACGTAGTGCTCTAGCTCGGCGTCGTGGCCGAGGGCAAAGGGAACGCCCTCTTCGGCGAGCTTGACGACCTCGGCGTAGGTGTCGCCAGCGGCCGACCAGCTGTCAACGTCGGGGGACTCGGCCCACCAGCCGTCTGCCTCGTGGTGATAGATGACGCGCACGGTCTCCATTGATCTCTCCGTTCAGAGTAGCTTCAAGGCCTCGTCTTCGGCAAGCCCGGCGTCTCGGGTCAGAATCTTGCGCACGAGGCCAGAGGGAATCGTGGCTTTGTCGTGAAAGGCGAAGGTCAGCGGCGACCCTAGCGGCGGGTCCGGATCGCCTGATCGCGGCTGTGGCCGTGCCACCCTCGTGCCACCGTGGGCCACCCAGACAACCGGATTCAGCCGGAGACAATCGGATTCGGCAGTGGCCTCGGCGAGGCTCGGCAAATCGCTCTGCAGAGCCAGATTGGCTCCATAAGCGGAGGGGGTGGGATTCGAACCCACGAGACGCCTTACGACGCCTAACGGCTTTCAAGGCCGCCGCATTCAACCGCTCTGCCACCCCTCCGGGGGGCTCAGACGATGTGTCGATGCTAGCGGCAAATGTATGGACAAAAGGGCATCGAGTAAAGCGGGTCGGCGGTGATTGGATACCAGCATGCGCCGGCTCCTCGTCCTTGCCTCGACGATGGTCTTCTTCGACGTCGCCTTCTACGCGGCGATCGCTCCGCTGCTGCCGGACTACGTCGCCGATTTCGGCTTGAGCAAGGCCGAGGCCGGGGTGTTGGCCGCCGCCTACGCGGCCGGGACGCTGCTCGCCTCGCTGCCGGCTGGATTCGTGGCGACGCGGATGGGGCCGCGCCGCACGGTGATCGGCGGGCTCCTCATGCTCGGTGTCTCCAGCCTCGTCTTCGGCTTCGCCCGGGAGATCGTCCTGCTCGACGCGGCCCGCTTCGCCCAGGGGATCGCGGGGGCGCTGATCTGGTCCGGGGCGCTGACCTGGCTGATCACGTCCGCCCCGCCCGAGCGGCGTGGCTCGATCATCGGCACCGCCCTCGGCACCGCGGTCGCCGGCGCTCTGGTCGGCCCGGTCCTCGGCGCGGTCGCCGCCGAGGTCGGGACCGAGGCGGTCTTTAGCACGGTGCTGGGCATCTCCGTTTTGCTTGCGGCGATCGCCGCCCGGATGCCGGAGCCCGCCCCGCCCGAGCGCCAGCCCCTACGCGAGGTGGGGGCGACGATGCTCAGCCGGCCGGTGCTCACCGCCACCGCTTTCGTTGCGGTTCCCTCGGTGATGTTCGGCGTAGCCGAGGTGCTGGTGCCGCTGCGCATCGACGAATTGGGGGGAGGGCACGTGGCGATCGCCGGCGGATTCATCGCCGGTGCCGCCCTGGAGGCCGGACTGGCGCCGATCGCCGGTCGTTACTCGGATCGCGTCGGCAGGCGCATTCCCTTCGTCAGCGGAATTGGCATCTGTGCATGCGCGATGGTCCTGCTCGCGATGGCGCATGCTCTGGAGCCTGTACTGGCGGCACTGATCCTTGCCTCGCTGGGTGCGGGCGTCTGCTTCGCGCCCGCCCTGACCACCCTTTCGGAGACGGCCGACCTGAGCGGGCTCCATCAGGGCTTCGCCGCCGGTCTCTCCAACATGGCCTGGGCCGCGGGCCAGACCGTCGGGGCGGTTGCGGGAGGCGGTCTGGCAGGCGCAACCGGGTACGCGGCTCCGAGCCTCGCCGTCGCCGCGCTGCTCATGCTCACCGCGGCCTATGCCTACCGCTTCCTTGTGCCGCCGCTGGTCCAGCCGGCGGAGGGCTGAACGCACTAGCCTGATCCCGTGGTCGACACCTGGCGCAACTGGACGGGGGACCAGCGCTGCGCGCCGGGCGAGGTGGTGCGGCCGCGCAATCGCGACGAGCTCGTAGCCGCGGTCGTCAGGGCCGCCGAGTCAGGCCGCGACGTGAGCGTCGTCGGCAGCGGCCACTCATTCACCGAGACGGCGCTGACCGGCGGCACCATGATCGACGTCTCCGCCCTCGGCGGCACGATCGACGCGGACCGCGACTCGGGCCTGGTCAAGGTCGGGGCGGGCACTGTGCTCGCCGACCTCAACCGGGAACTGCACACGCTCGGCCTGGCGATGGAGAACCTCGGCGACATCGATCGCCAGACGGTCGCCGGCGCGATCTCCACCGGCACCCACGGCACCGGCGCGAGGTTGCGCAACATCTCCGCCCAGGTCGAGGCGATCGAGCTGGTCACCGGGGACGGCAGCGTGTGCGAGCTTGGCGGCGCCGAGCCAGACCTGCTGCGTGCCGCACGGGTCAGCATCGGCGCGCTCGGCGCGATCTCAGCGGTCACCCTGCGCTGCGTTCCGGCCTTCGTCCTCGAGCGGATCGATTCGCCGCAGCCGCGCGAGGGGGTGCTCGACAGCTTCGAGCAGCGAGCCGAGGCCCACGACCACTTCGAGCTCTTCACCTTCCCGTATGCCGACTCGGCCCTGGTGCTGGAGCGCAACCGGGTCGACGGCCCGCCCCGCCCGCGCGGCCCGCTTGCCTCCTACCTCAACGACACGGTGATCGAGAACTGGGCTTTGGAGGCGCTCTCAGCAGCCGGCAAGCTCGCCCCCCGTGCTATCCCCCGCCTCTCCCGCCTGGCGGCTGCGCTCGCCTCCGGGGGCAAGACGGTCGATCGCAGCGACCGGGTCTTCGCCAGCGAACGGCGCGTCCGCTTCACCGAGATGGAGTACGGCGTTCCGCGCCAGCACGGCCCCGAGGCGGCGCGCCGCGTGATCGAGTGGGTGCGGACCAACCGCTACCCGGTCTTCTTCCCGATCGAGATGCGCGTGGCCGCTGGCGATGACGCCCTGCTCAGCCCCTCGCACGAGCGCGACACCACCTACATCGCCGTGCACCAGTACCGCGGGATGAAGTGGCGGCCCTACTTCGAGGCGGTCGAGGAGATCATGCGCGACTACGGCGGCCGCCCTCACTGGGGCAAGCGCCACTTCCAGACTGCGGAGACGCTGGCGCGGCTCTACCCGGCGTGGGAGCGGTTTCGGGCGGTGCGCGAGCGGCTCGACCCCAACCGCGTTTTCAGCAACGAGTACGCACGCCGGGTTCTCGGCCCCTGACGAAGTCCACATTTGGCCCCTCACAGGGGCCCAATGTGGACTTCGATCTCAGAGAAACGCCTGCCCCTCGCCCCGGTAGGTGGGGACCACGTCGACGATCTCGCCTCCCTCGACCAGGTGCAGCGTGTCGAAGCGCTCGCAGAGCTCGCCCGCCTTGGCGTGGCGCAGGTAGACGCGATCGCCGATCGAGAGCCGCGCCGCCGGCTCGCCGAGCAGCGGCGTCTGCACCTCGCCGGCTCCCTCCTCGGGGTCGAGGCGCAGGCCAGCCGGGAGCCAGGGGGCGGGCAGCCGCGCCGGGTCGCCGCCCCCGGAGGCGAGGTAGCCGCCGCCGAGCGCGGTCGCCACGCCGGGGGCCGGCTTGCGTACGATCGGCAGGGCGAATCCGGCAGCCGGCGTCAGTGAGAAGCGGCTGTAGTGATCGAAGAGGGCGGGGGCGTAGAAGCCAGAGCCCGCGGTCACCTCGGTGACCGAGTCCTCGGCGGCGGTCAGCTCGAGGCTGCCGGTGCCGCCGCCGTTGACGATCGGCAGCTCGGCGATCTCGCGGATCGCGGCGACGACCGCGCTGCGCCGCTCGGCCAGCTCGGCGGCGGAGTGCCGCTGCATGAAGCGGATCGCCGCGCCGCGCCGGCGCCGCCCGGGCGGCTGGTCGCCGACGCCGGCGATCTGGCCCTCATAGGCCATCAGCGCCGCCAGGTTCAGCTGCGGCCGGCGCTCGATCTCGCGGGCCAGGGCGACGGCCTGCTCGACCGTGTGCACCGGAGAGCGCTTCGGCCCGACCTTGACCCGGCCCCCAAGCGCCCACCAGCTCGCGTCGAGGTCGATGCAGACGCGCACCGGCGCGGCGCCCGCCCCCAGCACCGAATCGATCGCGTCGAGGTGCTCGGCGCAGTCGACCATCACGATCGGCGCGCCCTCGGGGTTGGCGACCGAGCGCAGCGCCAGTTCGCTCAGGGCTCCGGCGTCGGCGGTCGGGTAGGCGAGCAGCAGGTTCTCGAAGCCCTGCTCGGCCAGCCACAGCGTCTCCGGCAGGGTGAAGGTCATCGACCCCTCGAAGCCCGGGTCGCTGCGCAGGATCCTCTCCTGCAACGCCCGGCAGCGCAGCGACTTGCTCGCCACGCGGATCGGCTTCCCCCCGGCTCGCCCCAGCATCTCCGCCGCGTTGGCCGCCATCGCGTCGAGGTCGACGAAGGCGAAGGGCGCCTCGACCTCAGCGAAGATCTGCTCGTATCGCGTGTGGGTCTGCTCGATGGAGGGATTCAAGGCATTCGAGACTAACCGCGCCGTCTCCCGGAGCCCGGCGCTATGGTTTTCAGCGCCCGGAGAGGTGGCCGAGTGGCTGAAGGCACTCGCCTGCTAAGCGAGTAGGGGGCGCAAGCTCTCTCGAGGGTTCGAATCCCTCCCTCTCCGTTCCGGCCGGATTTGGCTCTGCCTATTGGAACCCGCAGCGATCTCGGCCAGCCGCGACGACTTCAACTCTTTTCCGCCGCGATTAGCTGTTCAGCACGCTCCAAGCTTTGGCTGACCTGCACGTCGGAGGTCGGGTCGGAACTCTCGAGCGATCTCTTGAATGCGTCTAGGAACCGCGCATAAAGCTGGAAACCGACAACTTGCGGTGAAAAACTGAAGGTCCGTCGACGGACGCTCACCTGGTCTAGCTCCAGATACGCGGCCACTCTCGTAGAACGCTCTGGGCTCGAGCAGGTGCTCTCGATGGAGACGACAACGGCGCCCATCATCTTCTTTCCGTGGAGTCGGAACTTCGGCTGAAGGGAGAAGATCAGCACTTTCTCGTCCTGCTCCCTCTCGCCCAGCACTATGTTTTCCGCGCTCAGCCCCTCTGCCGCGTGAGTGGCGCAGTCGAAGACATCATCCGACTCCAGACGGGTTGTCCCGTCCAGGCGAGTCTCAAGTTCCCTGTCGAATTGATCGGACACGTAGCCCCACTGGCGACGATCTTGGCCGCCATGCCGCTTGTTTCAAGACTCTAATGACTTCGAGCAGGAGCGGTCCTGTTCGCGGATTAGTGACCCATTCCAGATTGGCGGACCTAACCGCGGTCAAGCTGATCAAGCCTTGTCTTGACTTCGGGGTTCGAATACCGTCTCATCAACCCCGTTCGCGGCCTACGCGTCTCGGACCGCCAGCCGGTCGCGCTCTGCGGCGACGATCCGCCAGAGGTGACCGGGCCGCTCGCCGTCGGCCTCCAGCCTGAGCAGGTCACCCTGAAGCGACCAGCGGCCGCCGGACTCGACCGGCACGTCGACCGGGCCCGGTGCGCTTTCCACGTAGGTGCCGTCCGGTTGCAGGTCGAAGGACGTGCGGCCGCGGGAGGGGGGGAGCGGGTGGCTCGCCGGGCGGAAAACCATCTCCTCACCGGTGTCCTCCTCGTGCGAGTGCACCCACCGCCCCTCGATCGCATCCTTGCTGGCTGTGTTCACCTACGCATCGTCTCAGAGCCCCGCGAGCTTCTTCCGCGGTCCCGCCAGCGTTGCGTTCATCCTCGCCACCTGCCCGGCGGTGAACATGAACATCGAGGCGTCGTCGACGTAGTCCATGTAGTTCATGAACATGTCGCCGTTCGGCCCGTTGTTGCAGGTGATCTGCGGGAATTTCGGCTTGCCCATGTTGGCTTGGCGGGCTTTTGGCGTGTCGATGACGAAATCGTCGCCGCTGCAATCGTTGCGGTCGCCCCAGATGTGGCGCAGGCCGAGGAAGTGGCCTACCTCGTGCGTTGCCGTGCGGCCTTTGTTGAAGGGCGCTTTGGCGATCCCTTCGGTCCCGAAGGCGGTGTTGAGGATGACCACCCCGTCGGTTTTGGCCGGCCCGCCCGGGAACTGCGCGTAGCCGAGCAGTCCCTGGCCGAGGTTGCAGACCCATATGTTCAGATAGCGGTCGGTGGGCCAGGGGTTGACCCCGCCGGTTTTTTTCGACTTGACCGTGTCGTTCGGGCCGAACGAGGCGGCCGTGGTGCGGGTGCGCGTGATTCCGTTCGTTTTCCTTCCCCTCGGGTCTTTTTTGGCGAGGGCGAAGTTGATCTTCGAGTCGAGCACGAGGCTCCTCCACACTTTCGGCACCTTGTTTATGTCCGTGTTTTTGGCGCGGAAGTCACGGTTCAGGACGTCGATCTGACTTTTCACCTGCGCGTCGGTCAGTTTTTCCCTGTCGTCGCGGTACACCACGTGGACGACGACGGGGATCGTGATCTGTTTGGCGACCACTCGCATCGCCTCGCCGACCTCGATGCTGCGTTTCGTTTCGTCCTCGGCCTCGAGCCGGCGTTCGCGGTATTCGGGTTTGGTCTCTACGAGGGTCTCGTGCACGATCATCTGCGCGCAGGTGCGCCTCAGTTGCGTGGGTGCCATCTGGCGTCCTCCCTACTGGATTGGATTACTCAGGGTCAGCCCTGAATGGGTCGATCCTATACCGGGCGGAGCGCTCGGTCGTCAGCCACCGCGACCCATGTGCCCTATGGGTGTGGTGAGCGGGTGGCCCAAAAGCAAGTCGTCGTTGTTGGGGCTGGCGCCGCCGGTCTCGCGGTCGCGGCGATGCTGAAGCGACGGGGTGTCGACCACTCCTCCTCGAGCGGGCCGATCGGGCGGCGGATCGCCCGTGCGATCGCGCGTCAGCTCAAAAGCTGAGGCCGTCCCGGCTGTCAGCCAGCTCAGGCATGGCGCGAGCGGATGACGACGCGAGCGCCGCGCGCAGGGATCATCGTCACGTTGCGGTGGCGGGCAGGCTCCGCGGCGGGATCGTCGGCTTCGAGGTCGAGGCGGCGTGCCATCGCCTCGAGGACGACGCGCTGCTCGGCCATCGCCAGGGCCGCGCCGAGGCAGCGGCGGATGCCGCCGCCGAATGGGATCCACTCGTAGGTGCCGGGCTTGCGGCCGAGCCAGCGCTCGGGGCGGAACTCGAAGGGCTCGGGGTAGATGTCCTCGCGGTGATGGACGAGCAGGATGCTCATCGTCACCGGCGTCTCCGCCGGCACCGCGTAGGAGCCCAGCTGCCACGGGACCTTGACCCGCCGGCCGATGATCGGGATCACCGGCCGCGAGCGCATTCCCTCGACGATCGTCGCCTCGATTTGCTCGGTGGCGTCGCCCTCGCCGCGCACCGCGTCGCGCAGGGCGTCGTGGGCGGCGGGGCTGCGGACCAGGCGCTCCCAGGTCCAGGCGAGCGAGTTGGCGGTCGTCTCATGTCCGGCGAGCACTAGGGTGAGCAGCTCGTCGCGCAGTTCTTTGTCGCTCAGCGCCTCGCCCTCCTCGGTGCGCGCCTGCAGCAACAGGGAGAGGATGTCGCGCCGCTCGCCCAGGTCTTCGGCGCGCCGGCGCTGCTCGATCACCGCGTAGGTCGCGCGGTCGAGCAGGTCGAGTCCGGTTTTCATCAACCCGATCGGCTCCTCGCGGTTCAAATTGATCAGTTCGCTCACCTGCGCCAGCGGCCAGGTCGAGGCGCTGACCAGCCGCTTGGTCATCTGGCGCAGCCCGTGCTCGGGCGTGCCGCGCTGCGGCTTGCCCTCGATGCCGAAGATCCCGGCCATGATCACGTCGAGCGTGATCGCCTGCATGTGCGGCGCCAGGGGGAAGGGGTGGCCCACTGGCCAGCGGTCGATCTCGCGCTCGGCGGCCGCGGCGATCATCTGCGTGTACTGCTCGATCGCCTCGCCGTGGAAGGGCGGCAGCAGCAGTTTGCGCTGGCGCATGTGGCGTGGGCCGACCGCGGTGAGAACCGAGTTGGGGCCGACGACGGGCCGCAGCGGCGACTCGCCGGTCAGCGAGGGTGCCTGCTCCGGCTTGGCGGTGAAGAGCGATCGCACGTGGTCGGGGTGGCTGGTGATCACCGGGCCCGGACCGGGCAGCGCGCCGCGCATGCGGAAGACCTCGCCGAGCTCGCGGCGGGCGCGGAAGACGAACTGGATCTGGCGCTGGTTGAAGCGCAGGGTCTGGAGCAGCTCGCGGCAGGCGAACCGTCGGCGGCTCCGGCAGGCCGCTCGCTTCGCCTCGCTCGAGCGGTCCGGCGGGGGAGGGAGGCGCCTCGCCGACGAGGCCGTCGTCGGCCGGTGCCGTAGCGGGAGCGACGCGTTCGGCCAGATGGGTCACGACCCTAATGTTACACAGATCGATGTCATATTCACCAGCCTCTACAGTCATGTGACGTATGCACGGCAGGCGTACCAAGATCATCGCAACCGTCGGCCCGGCCAGTTGGGACGACGAGGTTCTGGTGCGCCTGGTGGAGGCGGGCGCCGACGTCTTCCGTCTCAACTTCTCCCACGCCGACCGCGAGCGCCACGCGCGCACGATCGAGTCGATCCGCGACCGCGGCGGAGCGGGCCGGCCGCGAGGTCGCCGTGCTCGGCGACCTGCCGGGGCCGAAGCTGCGGATCGGCGAGCTGCGCGACGACGTCGCCGAGCTCGAGACCGGGATGCACGTGAAGCTGACGCCGCAGGCGGTCGAGGGGAACGAGGAGACGATCCCGGTCGACTGGCCAGGGGTCACCTCGCTGCGCGAAGACGAGCTGGTCTACCTCGCGGACGGATCGATCCGCCTGCGCGTGCGCGAGCCCGAGGACGGCGGGGTGGACTGCGAGGTCGAGGTCGGCGGCACGCTCTCCTCGCACAAGGGGATGAACATCCCCGGGGCCATCGCGCGCGCCGCCACCGACGGCGACCTCGGCTGGGTCGAGTTCGCGGTCGAGCGCGGGATCGACCTGCTGGCGATGTCCTTCGTCTCCTCCGCGGCGGACCTCGAGCCGGTCAGCGAGCGGCTGCGATCGCTCGGCTCCGACATCCCGCTGATCGCCAAGATCGAGAAGCAGCAGGCTGCCGAGAACGTCGAGGAGATCATCCGCGCTGCGAGCGGCGGGATCATGGTGGCGCGCGGCGACCTCGGCATCGAGCTGCCGCTGGCCCAGGTGCCGGTCGTGCAGAAGCGGCTGATCCGGGCGGCTGGCCAGCGCTCGAAGCCGGCGATCACGGCGACCCAGATGCTCGCCTCGATGGTCAGCGAGCGACGCCCGACCCGGGCTGAGGTGACCGACGTCGCCAACGCGATCTTCGACGGCACCGACGCGGTGATGCTCTCCGAGGAGACCGCGGTCGGCCGCCATCCGGTCGAGGCGGTGCGGACGATGGACCAGATCGCCCGCGCGACCGAGCCCGACCTGCCCTACGGACAGTGGCTCTTCACCCGCACCGACCAGGCCACCCAGGACGTCGCCGACTCGGTCGCGCAGAGCGCCGTCGGTGCCGTCTACCGGCTCAACCTGGCGGCCCTGGTCGTGCCGACGACCAGCGGCCGGACCGCCCGCCTCGTCTCCGCCCACCGGCCGAAGGTGCCGGTGCTGGCGATCTCGCCGCGGATCGAGACCGTGCGCCGTCTCAGCCTGCTCTTCGGCGTCACCGCGATCCACCGCGAGCACGAGGCCGAGGTCCGCGACCTGCTCGACAACTGCGCCGCGCTCGCGCTCCAGCACGGGATCGCCACGCTCGGGCGAGCTGATCGCGATCGTCGCCGGCATGCCCGACCAGGAGCTGGGCACCAACCTGTTCGAGGTACACCGCATTCCCTGACAGGTAGGCTCCCGGCCGAATGACCGACTTCGACGCGATTGCGCAGGGAATGACGCAGGCGGTTCCGTTCGCGGGTCACCTCGGGGTGGAGATCACCAGCGTCGCCGAGGGCGAGGCGACGGTGCGCCTGCCGGAGCGCGAGGAGCTGACCAACCACGTCGGTTCGCAGCATGCCGGCGCCCTCTTCACCGTGGCCGAGACGGCTTCGGGCGCGGCCTTCGTCGGCGCCTTCGCCGAACGGCTCGGTGAGGTGACGCCGCTGGCGCGCAGCGCCGAGATCTCCTACGAGAAGATCGCCAAGGGAGTCGATCGAGGCGCGCGCCAAGCTGGGCGTGCCGGCGGCGGAGGCATTGGCCACGCTCGACGCCGAGGGCAAGGTCGTGTTCCCCTGCGAGATCGAGCTCGTCGACGGCTCCGGCACGCGGGTGGCGACGGCGACCGTGCACTGGCACGTGCGGCTGAACAAGCCGGCCGACGCGCCTGCATGAGCCTCGTCCGGCTCGAGCGCGACGAGGCTGGCCTGGCGGTCGCCACGCTCGACAGCCCGCCGCTCAACCTCTTCAACCGGCAGCTGTTCGAGGACCTCCAGGCGGCGATCGCCGCGGTCGAGGCCGACCCGCCGCGAGCGTTGCTCTTCCGCGCCGAGAGCCGCGCCGTCTCCGGCGGCGTCGACGTGCATGAGTTCGAGAGCCTTACGCCGGAGCAGGGAAGCCGGCTCTGGGACGAGCTGATCGGCACGGTCGAGCGGGTGGAAGCCCTGCCGCTGCCGGTTGTCTTCGCCGCCCACGCCCTCACCCTGACCGCTGCCTTCGAGCTCGCCCTCGGCTGCGACCTGATCCTCGCCGCCCGCTCGGCCCAGTTCGGCCTGGTCGAGAAGGTGGTCGGCCTGACCCCCTCGATGGGCGGCACCCAGCGTCTCGCCGAGCGCGCCGGCAGCGGCCGTGCCCGCCACTTCGTCATGAGCGGCGACCTCTTCGGCGCCGAGACCATGGAGCGCTGGGGCGTCGTCAACCTCCTCTTCGACGACGATGGGTTCGACCAGCGCGCCCGCGCCTACGCGGCCGACCTGGCCGCCGGCCCGACCAAGGCACACGCGATGACCAAGCACATCCTCCGTCGCTACCGCGAAGGCGGCATCCCAGCGGCCGACCAGGCGGTTCGCGAGGAAGCCGCCGACCTCTTCGCCACCGAGGACCTGCAGCACGCCGTCAAGACCTTCCTCGAGAAGGGCCCCGGCCACGCCGAGTTCCAAGGCCGCTGACCCCATAGAATCCCCACGAGGCGCCAGCCTCAACCCGCGCCCGTAGCTCAGTTGGATAGAGCGTCGGTCTACGAAACCGAAGGTCACAGGTTCGAATCCTGTCGGGCGCGCTGGCTTAATCCCGCTTGTGGAGTGGAATTCCGGCCTTTCGGGAGTCACTCGGACAGTGCGAGATTGCCGCTGGGGCAACGCCTGGGGCAATGTGAGGTCGGAGTGAGGTTTGATCCCAGGCCTTGCGCCGGGTTGCTGGTCCACCTACGTTCGCGCGGCAAACGCGAATAAGAAGCGCCCCGGCAGCGTTGTAGCGCCCCGGGGCCGGCAGTGCGCTCAGCATGACCAGCAGCTCGGGGGTGCAAGTCCCCCGTGGATCAGATGGCAGAAACCACAAGTCAAAGGCAACTGCGTCGTCGCAAGGCGGGGTGGGAAGGAAGCCGGAGGCGAAATCGCGACCCGAGGTACACGAACCGCATACGAGGCGGCACGGTCCGGGCGAGCCAGCTGCTGATGGCGAAGCCCGTTGCCATCAAAGGGCCGGGACGTAGATGCGGCGGGTGCGCGAGGAAGGTTGCTGGTCTTACCTGGGGAGATCTCCATGGGAGTCCTGGGATGCCCGTCCACGCGAAGCGTGATCGTCGGGTGGCAAGGGACCGCTTGGGCCGGGAGGCCCCGGCGCGCTGTGGAGAAGTCAGCAGAGGCCGTAGTACCGGCGGGATCGAAGTTCGCCGGGAAGGGCCGAACGCGAAGCCGAGGCGCAGGACGCGCGTGCTCGCGAGGATCGCATCGACCGCAGCCAACCCCGCAAGGGGCCTTCGCGCAATGGATGCCTAGGGTGAAGCCCGAAGCTCCCCGCGAAGAGCGCAGCGACCCTCCGGCGCCCCGCGACACCGCTCCTCACCCTGCCGGGACGAGCCTCTGGGAGATGTTCCTCTCCCGCGAGAACCTCGCCCTGGCGCTCAGACGCGTCGAGCGAAACGCCGGTGCCGCTGGCATCGACGGGATGAGTACGAAGGAGCTGCGGCCGTGGTTGAAAGACCACTGGCCCCAGGTCCGCAGTGCGCTCGAAGCGGGCACCTACCGACCGCAACCCGTGCGCAGGG
Source organism: uncultured Solirubrobacterales bacterium (assembly GCA_963782685.1). GTDB lineage: Bacteria > Actinomycetota > Thermoleophilia > Solirubrobacterales > 70-9 > VRUE01. The sequence continues at coordinate 207,383 of CAWAKV010000002.1, read as the reverse complement.
CAATGATCCCCAAGCCCTCGGGCGGCGAGCGGATGCTGGGGGTGCCGGCTGCGGTGGATCGGCTGATCTGCCAGGCCCTATCGCAGGTGCTCACGCCTGTCTTCGATCCTCACTTCCATCCCCACAGCTTCGGCTTCAGGCCGGGGCGCTCGGCCCATCAAGCGGTCGAGCGGGCACGCCAGTTCATCGCCGATGGCACGGCGTGGTGCGTCGATTTTGACCTCGACTCGTTCTTCGACCGAGTTCAGCACGACGCGCTGATGGCGAGGGTCGCAAGACGGGTGGCAGACAAGCAGGTGCTGGCGCTGATCCGGCGCTACCTGGGAGCGGGCGTCATGGATGGCGGGGTGGTGCACGCGAGCGAGGAGGGGACCCCGCAGGGGTCCCCGCTCAGCCCGCTGCTCTCCAACGTCATGCTCGACGACCTCGACTGGGAGCTGGATCGGCGCGGGCACCGCTTCGTCCGCTACGCCGACGACGGCAGGATCTACGTCGCCAGCGAGCGGGCGGGGCAGCGAGTCATGCAGAGCATCACGCGCTACGTCGAGAAGACGCTCAAGCTGCGCGTCAACCGCCGCAAGTCGGCGGTTGAGTGGGCGAGCAGGCGGCCCTTCCTGGGGTTCGGCTTCGCTCGCCGCGGCGGTGAGGTGCAGGTGTGGCTGGACCCCGCGGCCCGCAGGCGGGCCAAGGAGCGGCTGCGAGCCCTCACCTCGCGCAGATGGGGCGTCTCGATGGAGCGGAGGATCGCCGAGATCAACCGCTTTACGGTCGGGTGGACGGCCTACTTTTCGTTGGCCGACACGCCCTGGCCGTTCATCGAACTCGACGGCTGGCTCAGGAGGCGACTGCGCCAGACACGCTGGAAGGAATGGAAGCGCGTCCGCACGCGGAGGCGCAACCTCCAGGCGCTGGGAATGCCCGATCGCGAGGCTCGTGAGTGGGCCGGAACGAAGAAGGGCTACTGGCGCGTCGCAAGGTCCGCCTTGCACCGTGCTCTGCCCGCTGCCTACTGGACCGAGCAGGGCCTCAAGGGATTCGCCGAGCCATACCGCCGCCTCCGGGACACGACGCGAACCGCCGGATGCGGACCCGCATGTCCGGTGGTGTGGGAGGGGCGGGGTTAAGCCCCGTCCCTACCCGATCCGAAGACTGAGCCTTCGATGCGATGGAGACGGTACCCGCCGTCCCGTCACGGGACGCATCGCGGGCGGTCTTTCGGTGCCCGACCGAGAGGAGGGGCGCCGATGCCCAGCAGCACCGCCACGATCAGCAGGGAGCAACGCGACGGCCTCTACGCGCTGGTCCGCAATCACCTGGGCGGCCTGAGCGATGTCTTCGTGGAGATGGAGCAGCGCAAGGACTTCGATGCCGCCGAGCAGCTTGGCCGCGAGTTCGCAGAGGACTTCCGGCTGCTTGATGACATCGGCTGGCAGCCAAATGACGGCCGCGAGGCGGTCGCACTGACGATGCCGCTCGGGGAGTTGTCGAAGTTGCTCCAGCGGCTCCAGGACGAAGCTGAGCGCCTGCTGGCCGAATCGCCTGCCGAGCGCAGGTCGAGGGAGGAAGACGAGGCGACGAATCGGCGCTTCCGCCTTGGCCTCGACGCCTGCGAAGGCGTGCTGGTCGACCTCGATCGCGAAGGCGGCTGATCCCATGGAGCCCTCACCCGAGGTCGCCGCTCGCTTCGCCAAGAACCTGCGCCGCTGCCGCGAACGGGCAGGGCTCTCCCAGGAAGAGCTCGGCTATCGAGCGCAGCTGCACCGCACCCAGGTCGGCTCCCTGGAGCGCGGCGTGCGGACGCCTCGGATTGACACGGTCTTGCGCTTGGCCGGAAGCCTCTCGGCGCCGGTCAGCGATCTGCTCGCTGGCCTGGAGTGGGCGCCGGGATACGTCGAGATAGTCGGCGGAGGCTTCGAGATTGCCGAGCGACCGGAGCTGAAAGCCGCATGACCTTCCAGACCTGCGACACCGCCACCTTCAAAGCCCGCTTCGCCGAGAACCTGATCCGCTGCCGCAGGCGAGCGGGCCTCAGCCAAGAGAAGGTCGCGATCCGCGCCTCAATCAGCCGTGGCGCCGTCAACAAGTACGAGAAGGAAGCCAACGTCCCCAGCCTTGACATCGTGATCCGGCTCGGCGGCGCTCTCTCGATCCCGCCCGCCGACCTCCTCGACGGCATCGCCTACAAGCCCAGCTTCGTCGGCATGGGACCGGGCGAGTACAACATCTCAGAGGCCGAACCAGGCGCCTAAACCGAGCAGGTGCTCGCTTCGCTCTGCGTTCGTTCCGTACTTCGTTTCGCGCTTCGTTCTGTAGTTCGCGCGGTGGTTCGCACCGGGGTTCGTACAGGGGTCCGCACTGGGGTTCGCATCGGGGTCCGCACTGGGGTCCGCACCCAAGCTCCGGCTCGCACTGCGGCTCGCTCTATAGCTCGCATTACGGCTCGCACTGCACTTCGCACTACGGCTCGCATTGCTGCCCTCGGCAACGTCCTCTTGCCCGCTTGCGGCCAGGCTTTTCGACGCTCCTAAATCGCTGACATCTATATCCCGAAGGGGCCTACTTCCGTGATCGATCCTCTCCGGTGGCTGTCGCCAAGACGCGGAATCGTCCCGCCGCCGTCAGCCTCGCCGTGGCTCTGCTGACCTTCGCCTGTGGAATGACCGCGACGCCTCGCTGTCGCTCGGCTTCGCACCTTGTAACGTTTTGTCCGTCAACGTCAAATGGGGCGGCACCGCTGACACGGCCCGCCCCCGGCTCACGAGGTGGAAGCTCATGAGCGTTTCCCAGGATACGTCGGCCCCTGCGGCCGATCCAGGTTGCGGCGACAGGCGGCGGCTGGTCAAGACCAAGACGCCGGGCGTCTTCAAGCGCATCGACGGCGACGGGAACGTTGTCGGCTACGTTGCCGTCATCCGGGTGGCGGGGAGGCAGCGAAAGCGCAACGCCCGCACCTACGAGGCAGCACGAAGGATCAAGCGCGAGAGCGAGACCGACCGCGACCGCGGCGAGCTCCAGGAGCGCACGACGATCACCTTCCTGCGCTTCCTCGACCAATGGGTCGAGCGCTACCGCGGTCAGGGGAGGCGCGGCTTCCGCGAGAACACCCGCGACGAATACCGCCGCCTGATCGTCGCCTACGCTCGTCCCTACTTCTCCGGCAGGCTGAAGCTGGTCGACGTGACGACGTACGACATCGCCCGCTTCCTGGACTGGCTCGCCGACGAGAGCGAGCAGGGCCGACGCCTCGCGGACAGCACGGTCGCCAACATCGCCAACCCGCTTCGTGCCGCCCTGGCCACCGCGAAGCGTGAGGGCCTGATCCGCCACAACCCGGCCCAGGGCCTGGCGCTGCCCCACCGCGAGCAGATCGCTGACGAGGAGGACGAGGTCAAGGTCTTCACCCGCGAGCAGCTCTCCGCGGTCCTCGCGATGGCGCCTGAGCGCCACGGACCGCTGTTCGAGCTCCTGGCGACCAGCGGCCTTCGGATCAGCGAGGCGATCGCCCTCCAGCGCCTGCACCTCCAGCTCGATGCCGACGAGCCAGAGGTCTGCGTCCGCCGGGCCATCGTCCGCGAACGGATCGAGCCGCCCAAGAGCAAACACGGTCGCCGCGAGGTCCGCCTACCGGCACCGCTGGCAGCCAGGCTGCGCATCCATTTCGCCGCCCAGCCCGATCAGGACTCCACCGCCCTCGCCTTCCCCAACGAGGATGGCGGAGCGCTCGACCCCGACAACCTCCGCCGCCGCGTCCTCAAGCCGCTCGTGGAGGAGGTCAACGCCCCCTGGGCCGGCTTCCACACGTTCCGCCACACCTTCGCCTCGCTCCACCTCCGCCGGGGCACCAACCTGCTCCAACTGAGCCGCGCCTTGGGCCATCACTCGGCCGCGTTCACGTTGACTCGCTACACCCATTTGCTGCCCGGCGAGGAGGCTCCAGCCCTCGACCTCCCGCTCGGCGATTCGACCGCGACAATGCCTTAGGTGATGAAGCTCCCACCCGCCAGGAAAAGAAAGCTCCGCTTTGGCCTGTCCGGCAGCGCCAAAGAGCGCAGCGACAGGATCAAGGCCGCGATCAAGGCCAATAGCGAGACGCTGCGAAGGCTTGCGGACTCCTAGGTCCGCAAGAATCTCTTGGTAGCGATCCCTGAGTCAGGCGGGTGCGCACCTGTTCGCCCGTATGCGTTGGGGCCTGGGGCGAGCGCCTCGTCTGACGCTAAGGTTGGCCTTCTATACACCCAGCGGACGTGAAGGGAGACATGCGGCTGTGGCCGGTTCCGGTGACCACATAAAGGCGCTGCTGAAGAGCCACGCCGCTGGCGATGATGCTTCCTTTTATGCCGTCGCTGGCCAGATCGCCGCGCAGGAGGCTCGCCGAGGGCACAGCAAGCTCGCGGCCGATCTGAAGAAGACGATCGAGTCCGCCAAGGCCGAGCCGGTGGCCCCGCGCACGGTTACCCCGATCGCACGTCCCCGCGGTGACCTGGCCGACCTCGTCACCGCCTCCTTCCCCGATGTGCGTACTCGCGACATGGTGCTCCCTGACCGCCACCTCTCTCAGATTCACGAGGTGCTCGCCGAGCAACGCCAGCGCCGCTCGCTCTCCGAACGCGGCTTCGCGCCCGTTCACCGATTGCTGCTGGAGGGCCCGCCCGGCACCGGCAAGACGATGACCGCCGCTGTCCTTGCGCACGAACTCTCATTGCCGCTCCTCACGGTTCGTCTTGAGAGCCTGCTCAGCAAGTTCCTCGGCGAGACCGCCGCGAAGCTCCGTCTTGTCTTCGACGCCGTCCGTGATCAGCGCGCCGTCTATCTCTTCGACGAGTTCGACGCTCTTGGTGCGGATCGAAGTGGCAACGATGTCGGCGAGGCCCGACGCATTCTCAACTCCTTCCTGGTCTTCCTCGATCAGGCGGCGCCTGAAAGCATCGTCATCGCAGCCACCAACCACAGCTCGATCCTCGACCGTGCCCTCTTCCGTCGCTTCGACATGGCCATCCACTACGAGCTGCCCGAGCCCAAGGAGGCCCGCGAGGTGCTCCGCTCCAGGCTCGGCTCAATGGGGAAGGGCCTGCGTCTCGATCGGGTCGCGACGAACAAGATGGTCTCGGGCCTCAGTCATGCCGAGCTGGTCAAGGTCGCCGAGGCCGCCGCCAAGCAGGCGGTGATTCGGGGCGATGAGACGATCAACCCCACCGATCTGGCGGTGGCTCTAGACAACCGCCGCGCCGCCCGCCACGCCGCCGACCGCTGATGGAGGCCGGTGCACCGCTTGCGCACATTCTTGTGCGCGATCGAGTAGAGACCCGCGATTTCACGCGGCAGGGGAGGGGAGATCCAAAGATTCGCCCAGTCGAGTCACGCACTCACGGGGTTGCAATGCGGGGCGAGGCTCAGGGAGCATTGGAGGACGTTGACGCCGAGCGTGCCGCCGTCGATTTCGATGAGAAAGAGCTCCGTGCCCTTGGATCCGTCGTCGTTCTCGAGGGTGCTGACCCTTCTTACCCTCTACGGCTCCAGTCTCTAGAACGACTCTCGCGGCACACCAAAAAACCGAAGCTGCCGATGTGGCTCCTGCTCTCAGTGGTGCCCGCTGATACCGAGGATGGTGAGGGTGAGCGGGCAACGATTTGGATCAACAACGCCTACCGTCAAGCATTCCTCGGACTCTTTGAGCGCTACATCTCAACGACTGGCGGTGAGGGTAATCCGTACAACGGCGAACTCGTCTCCAACATAGGTCGCATCCGCCGCGCTGTCCTTGAAGACCTTTGGCAATCCGAGGGCGCACCCCCGCAGACTGGTCGGCACTGGTGGGAGCTCTGGTTGCGTCGGACCGATGACGGCCTCGATCTGCTCCGAGCCTACGCCGCCACTCGAAACCTGCGGCTCGTAGAGCGCGCTCTCAGGCTCACCGACCGTACGGTTGTCTGGGTTGAGAGCGACTGGGACGGTTTGCAAGCGCTCCCTTTCACGTCGATTCCGCTTGCGGAGATACGAAAGCCCGAGTTTGTTCAGACGATTGAGGACCTTGACCTCCCGGATCAGGAACAGCTTGCCGACGACCTCTCAAATCGTCTACAGCTCGCGGACGACACCGCTCCCGCGGTCTGTCACCTCGACAGCGGTGTCAGGCGCAGTCACGCTCTGATCTCTGGCTCGCTCTCGGCTGCCGACGTCCACTCAGTGGTTCCAGGTCCGATTGGCGATACGCGAAACCACGGCACTCCTATGGCTGGTCTTGGTCTTCTCGGACCGCTCGATGACCCGCTGCTCACGGCTTCGGTACTGCGGCTCCGCCATCGCCTTGAGTCCGTGAAGATTCTCCCGGACTCAGATCAGGATGCCCACGATCCACTCGCCTATGGCCTGGTCACGGCCGAGGCTGTTTCTATGCCGGAGGCCACCGCATCCCGATCACGGGTCTTCTGCATGCCGATCACCACGCGCTCGGAGCGACCCGGAGAGCCGACCCTATGGTCGGCGTCGGTTGACGCCCTCGCCGCGGGTGTCGACATTGCCGCTTCCGCGGAGGGCATTTCCTTGCTTGGCGCACCCGACCCCGACGCTTCGAGACTCTTCTTGATTTCCGCCGGCAACGTCGATGACTTTGCGGCCGACTATCTCGCCGCGTGCGACCTTGCTGCCGTCGAGGACCCTGCCCAGTCCTGGAATGCGCTGACGGTCGGTGCCCACACCGACTTGGACGATCTGCCCACCGACCCCACGTTCTCCGGATGGGGCGTACTCGGCTCTCGCGGGGACCTTTCGCCCCACAGCCGCACCTCGGTCACTTTCCCCCGGCGCTCCTGGCCGCTAAAGCCTGACATCTGCATGGAGGGCGGCAACGTCCTAACTGACGGCGCCGAGGACTTTCATGAGCGCCACCCGCTGCTTTCAGTACGCACTACCGACGCCCGCGATGACCATGCCCTTGGGTCCGCGAATGCGACCAGTGCCGCCACGGCGCAGGCGGCCCGCCTTGCCGCCCTCACTCAGGCCACCTACCCGGCCTACTGGCCCGAGACGATTCGGGGCCTACTCGTCCACGCTGCCGACTGGACTCCCCCGATGCGCGGACGCATCGACTCGGCCCCCAACAAGACCGAGAAGCTCTCGCTACTTCGTCGCTACGGCTGGGGTGTCCCGACCGAGGATCGCGTCCTTGCCTCTGCCCGCAACGCAGTGACGATGGTCGCCCAAGATGAGTTCGTGCCCTTTCAGGGCATCGATTTCAATGCCCGTCATCTTCGCCTGCACACCCTGCCGTGGCCCATCGAGACCCTGCAGGAGCTTGGTGCCGCGGATGTCTCGCTTAAGGTCACCCTCTCGTACTTCGTTGAGCCCAATGCGGCCCGCCGTGGCTGGCGGCGGCGCTACGCCTATCCTTCTCATGCCTTGCGCTTCGAGCTGCGCGGTCCAGCCGAGACTACTGATCAGTTCCTGGCCCGAGTCAACCGCGAAGCCCAGCGCGAGGAGGACGAAGCACGCCCGTCGGGTGGCACCTCGAATTGGGTGGTCGGACCCAGTCAGCGAAACCTCGGCTCCTTGCATCAAGACATCTGGGAGGGCTCCGGCGCTGCGCTCGCCAAAGTTGGTGTTCTAGCCGTGCACCCAGTTGGCGGCTGGTGGAAGAACAGCAGACATCCCGACCGCGTCGATCTCCCTGTTCGCTACAGCCTGATTGTCTCGCTACGTACCGAAGAGCAGGATGTCGACCTTTACACCCCGGTCAGGGTCCAGCTCAAGCTGCCGGTCGAGGAAGCAATCGTCGTGACCTGAACAAAAAGCTAGGCGACGACGGTCAGCCAAGCATCGACGCGGTCCGCTGGGGCAACAAATGGGGCAACATGCCCCACAGATTCCAGCCGATCCCAGCGGAACTCGATCTGCCGAAAACCGCTTGAAACCGGGCTCCACGTAGCCCAGCCGATCCACGGTCTCGGGCTACGAAACCGAAGGTCACAGGTTCGAATCCTGTCGGGCGCGTTCCTCGTTGCTCCCTAAGCGGTGGCCGGCTCAGCTGGAGAGCACCGCCTCCATCTCCGCCAGCTGGGCCTCGATTCCGGCCGAGATCCCGTCGCAGATCTGGTGCACGCCGGGGTCGGCGATCCTGTAGATCGAGCTGGTACCGCGCTTGCGGCGCGAGACGAAGCCCTCCGCGTGGAGGGCACCGAGGTGCTTGGAGACGTTCTGCTGCGAGCCCCCGACCAGCTCGGCGATCTCCCCTACCGAGGCCTCGTCCTGGCGGCGCAGGGCATCGAGGATCCGCAGCCGGGTCGGATCGGAGAGGGCGTGAAAGCGGCGCGCGATCAGCTCCGCCGCCTCTTGGGTCAATCGAGTCTGCTCCATGTGATCATTGTACAGTTCACAACTGATAAGTTGATAAACTGTCTAGTTGTAAACTGGTGAAGGAGAGACCATGGACACGGCACAGAGGCTGGGACCGATCGGGCGGCTGGGGCGCTACGCCGCGACCCACAGACGGGGAGTCTTCTTCGCCTGGGCGCTGATCGCCGTGGGCCTCGGGCTGCTGGCGCCCCGGGTCGAGATGGCGCTCTCCGGCGCCGGCTGGGAGGCCAACGGCTCGGAGTCCGTCCGGGCCCGGGACCAGCTCCAGCGCGAGTTCGGCGGCGCCGGCACCTACGCGCTCCAGGTTGCGGTCCACTCCTCCGGGGCCGGAGCGAGTGCGCCGCGGCTCCAGCGCACCGTGGCCGCGGTTGAACGGGTGCTCGCCGCCGACCCCGCGGTCGGCGCCGTCATCCCGCCGCACCCCGGCGCATCGATCTCCGCCGATGGCCTGACCGCGATCGTGGTCGGCACCGCCGCCCGCGGGCCGAACGAGATGGTCGCCGCCGCCGATCGCCTCAGGCCCGAGATCGCCGCCGCGGCAGGACCGGGAACCGAGGCGAACCTGACCGGCGCCGCTGCCATGTGGGCCGATTTCAACGAAGCCAACCGCGAGGCGATGCTGAAATCGGAGCTGATCTCCTGGCCGGTGACGCTGGCGATTCTCGTCCTCGCCTTCGGCTCGCTGGTAGCCGCGGGCCTGCCGCTGATGCTGACGATCACCGGCCTCGTCGCCTCTGCCGGGGTCCTCTACCTCGGCACCCTGATCTCGCCGATCTCGATCTGGGCGATGAACTTCGCGCTGATGTTCGCGCTGGCGCTCGGGATCGATTACGCGCTGTTCGTCGTCATGCGCTTCCGCGGCGCGCTCGCGGGCAAGCGCACCGCGGTCGAGGCGGTTGCCGAGGCGATGGACGGCGCCGGCAAGGCGGTCCTCTTCTCCGCCCTCACCGTGCTCGTCTCGATCTCGGCGGTGCTGCTCGTCCCCAGCCCCGCCTTCCGCTCGGTCTCGCTGGGGATCATGATCTCGGTCCTGTTCGTGCTGGCGGCGACGCTGACGCTGCTGCCGGCGGTGCTGGCCAAGCTCGGGCCCAAGGTCGACAGACTGTCCCTACCCTGGGCCGGCAGCGACGATCGCGGCTCGCCGCGGCTCGCTCGCTGGGGGGAGCTGCTGTGGCGGCGCCCATTCCTGTTCGGCGGCCTCGCTCTGGTCCTCCTCGTCGGCCTCGCCCTCCCGGCCCTCAGCCTGAAAACGGGGATGCCCTCGATGAAAGTCGTCCCCGTGGATGACTCCTCGCGAGTCGGCTACCGGCAGGTCAGCGCCGCCTTCGGTCCGGGCGCGCCGGCGACCATGCAAGTCACCGCGCCGCGCTCAATCCGTACGGCGGTGGTGGAGGGGCTGGAAGACGATCCCGGCATCGCTTCCGTCACTGCCCCCGTTGCCGGCGCAGGCGATGCGGTCCTGATCGGAGCAGTGCCGACCAGCGCCGCCGCGACCACCGACTTCGGTGACACGGTCGAGCGGCTGAGAGACACGCTGCCCCCGGCCGCGCTGGTTGGCGGCGCGGCCGCCGAGAACCACGACCTCGAGTCGGTGCTGGCGGCGAAGGCGCCGCTGGCGATCGGGCTCGTCGTCGGGCTTGGGTTCCTGCTGCTGCTGATCGCCTTCCAGGCGCCGCTGGTGGCGGCGATCGCGGTTCTCGCCAACCTGCTCTCGACCGCCGCCGCCTTCGGGGTCGCCAAGCTGATCTTCCAGGACGGTCACCTGAGCGGCCTGCTCGGCTTCGAATCGCAGGGCTTTCTCGACGCCTGGGGGCCGATCTTCTTCTTCGCGATGATCTTCGCGATCGCGATGGACTACACCGTCTTCCTGCTCTCCTCAGCGCGGGAACAGTGGGAGCGGACGGGAGACGCGAAGGAGGCGATGGTCGGCGGGCTGGCCCGCTCGGGGCGCGTCGTCCTCGCCGCCGGTGCGGTGATGGTCGCGGTCTTCTTCACCTTCGCCCTCTCGGGACCGTTGCCACCGAAGGAGATGGGGGTGATCCTCGGCGTCGCCGTCCTCCTCGACACCTTCCCGGTTCGCCTGCTGTTGCTGCCGGTGTTCCTGCGGCTCGCCGGTCAGGCGGCCTGGTCGATGCCCTCCTGGCTCAACCGCACCCTGCCCGACGTCCGCTTCGGGCACGGCAACTAGCGAACCTCGCCGTCAGGGCCGGGCTACGAAATCGAAGGTCACAGGTTCAAATCCTGCCGGGCGCGGACTCAGGGTCGGGTGACCGCGGTGCGGATGCCCTGGAGGATTCGGTGGATTAGGGTGCGCACTCGCCAGGTGTTGCCGTGGAGGATGCGGTCGAGGGCGATGGAGAGCTCCTTGTTCTGGGCCTCGATGTTGGCGATGTGGGTTTGCGCTTCGGCGAGCTCCCGATCTCGGTGGCGGAGCACCTCGTGCGCCTCTTGCAGGTGATTGGCTGTTTCCTCCTCTATGCGGACGAGCCAGCGGCAGTAGTCGCTCACCAGCTCCGCCTCGGCGACGTTCAGCGCCGCTTCGACCTCGGGCGCGACCGCGTAGGTGCCGTCGCCTGCATCGAGCACCGGGGCTGGGATTCCGCTGAAGCGCGGTTCGGCGGTCTGTGGCGGGACAGGTGACCTCCAGCTCCCTGCCCGGACCTGCTCCGCGCGCTGCCGGGTAAGCACGAGCGCATCCTGCGCAGCCGCCTTGACGCTCTCCGGCTCCATGTCGGCCGGGGGCGGGGCGAGGCCGCGTACGGCGGGTCCCCACTTCGCGAGGAAGCGGCCGCGGTGTCGTTCGAAGAGGAAGCGGCGCAGCCGGGGGCCGGTCAGGGGCGTGTTCGGCCGGGTATCGAATGCCCCGCTCTGGTGGCGGACCCCCGAGGCGGGCACGCTCAGCACCGGGCGGCCCTGGTTCCACATCGCGGTCGAGATATCGATGTCGACGAAGACCGCCGGGTGGAAGCGCTCGTCCCAGCCGCCGGCGGCGCGCACCGCTTCGCGATCGACGAGCATCGCCGCGCCGCTGAGCAGGTCCGCCGGCGTGGGCTCGGACGCCGCCACGACCTCGGGCGCGACCAGCGCGTTGATCTGCTGATGGCTGGCGTCGGAATAGAGCACCCAGCCGCAGTTCTGCACCGAGCCGTCCCGGTTGTAGAGGCGGCTGCCCACGGCGCCGGCGCCGGACTCGGTCATCGCCTCGCAGAGCGGCGTCAGCCAGCCGGCATCCGGCTCGCTGTCCTCATGGAGGGTCGCCAGGCGCGGGGCCCTCGCGACCGCGGCGCCGAGGTTCCAACCCACCCCCGGTCCGGAGTTCGCCCGCGACAGAGATCACCCTGCCCCCAGTCGTCGACCTGCGGACGAGATCCTCGAGCGCCGGGTCGGGATCGTTGAGCAGGATCACCGTCTCGCAGGGGACCGCATCGTCGGCGGTGGCGATGGCCCGTAGGCAGCGCTCGCCCATCTCCGCCGCACCGTCGAGGAGGACGATCACCGACACCTCCGGATTGTCGGCTGAGGGTAGGCGGATCATCGCTCGCACCCTATAGGGCGGGTTTCGCCGCGGAGCTATGATCGCCGGCCATGTCTCACCACTCCAGGATGCGGTCGCGATGACTGCTGACGGGAGAGGCGCTGCGTTGCGCGTGGGGCTGGCCGGATGCGGGCGCTGGGGGCGCCACATCCTCCGCGACCTGGTCAGACCCTGGGCTGCGATGTCCCCGTGGTCGCCCGCTCCGAGCAAAGCCGGGAGCGCGCTCGCGAGGGCGGCGCCGCGACGATCGTTCCGGACATCGCCTCGCTCGAGGGGGTCGACGGCGTCGTCGTCGCGACGCCAACCGCCACGCACGCGGAGGCGATTGAAGAGGCTCTCCCTCTCGGCGTGCCGGTGTTCGTCGAGAAGCCCCTGACCGCGGACGTCGCCTCCGCCCGCCGGCTCGCGGCAGCCGCTCCGGATCGACTCTTCGTGATGGACAAGTGGCGCTATCACCCCGGCGTGCGCGAGCTGGCGCGCATCGCCCAGTCGGGCGAGCTCGGGCCCGTCGTCGGGATCCACTCCCGGCGGGTGACCCTCGGTCACCGCTACAGCGACGTCGACACTGTCTGGATCCACGCCCCGCACGACCTCGCGATCGCGCTCGAGGTGCTTGGCGAGGTGCCCGAGCCGCGCTACGCCGTGCCCGAGCTCGTCGGCGAGGAGCTCTCGGGCCTCACCGCCATCCTCGGCGAGTCGCCGTGGATGGTCGTCGAGGTCTCGGCGCTTGCGCCCGGGCACCGGCGCGAGCTGCGCCTCGTCTGCGAGGGGGGTGTCGCGCAGCTCGACGGCGGGTACGCCGAGGCCGTCGTGATCGGGCGCGCCGGGAAGCTCGAGGAGGACGCGGTCGAGCGTCGACCCGCGACCGGCGAGCTGCCGCTGCTGGCCGAGCTGCGTGCCTTCGTCGAGCACCTTCAGGGAGGCCCTCCGCCGCGCAGCTCGGCCGCCGAGGCCGTCGTGATCGTCGAACGCGTGGCCGAGATGATCGCGCTGGCGCGATCCGGCGAGGTGGCGCCGGCTTGAGCGCGTCGGGTTCAGCTCCGGTGGTCGGCTCGCTGCCCCACGACCTGCGCCTCTCCCCGCTCGAACCGCATCGCGACGACCGCGGCACGTTCCTCGAGCTGTACCGCGAGGAATGGCAGACCGGCGTCGATCCGATCCAGTGGAACGCGGTTCACACCAACGCCGGAGTACTGCGGGGCGTCCACGTCCATCCGCGGCACGACGACTACCTGACCATCGTGCGCGGCCGCGCGACGATCGGCCTGCGGGACCTGCGCGATGGTTCGCCGACCGAGGGCGCCGCGGCCTGCGTCGAGCTCAGCGAGGAGCGCCCCACGGCGATCTCGATCCCACACGGGGTGGCGCATGGCTTCTACTTCCAGGAGCCCTCGACCCACATCTACTCCGTCTCCCACTACTGGGACATGGCGGATGAGCTCGGCTGCCGCTGGGACGATCCGGGGCTGGAGATTCCCTGGCCCCAGCGCGAGGCCCAAGTCTCACCGCGGGATGCGGCGCTGCCCTCCCTCGATGTCCTGCTCGGCGAACTGAGATCCGCCTGGCAGGGCTGATGCGATCGAGGCCAATCGCGACTGATCAAACTTCGAGCCAGGTCCCCTTCGGGCCGAGGTTGTGGACCGGGGTCTCGCCGATCTGGCTCTGGCAACCCCAGGACTCGTGGATGTGACCGCAGACGGCGAGGCGGGGGCGCTTCTGCTCGATCGCCTTCAGCAGTGCCTTGCTGCCGAAGTGATCGCCGCTGCCGCTGGCGTCGCAGTGGCCCTGCGGGGGTGAGTGGAGGACGAGGACCGCGCCCTCGGGGCAGGGGGCGAGCTTCTCGCTGGCGGTCTCGTCGTCGAGGTCGAAGCTCCAGTCCCAGGGGGTGATCGGGATGCCGGCGCCGAGGCCGTAGAACTCGACGCCGTCGATCGCCGTGCCGCCGCCGTGCAGAACGGTGGCGGCGCTCCAGCTCGATGCCGCCTCGAGCAGGGCGTCCGCGGTCTCGTTGTTGCCGGGGACGAGCACGGTCGGCTTCTCGATCGCCGCCAGCACGTCGATCGCCTCCTCGAGGCCTTCGTGTACCGAGGCGAAGTCACCGGCACCGATCACGACGTCGGCTTCGGCCGACATCGTGACCAGCTCGGTGGCCTGGCCGAGGTCGCGGTGCAGGTCGCTGAAGGCGAGCAGCTTCATCGCCCAAAACCTACCGCGACGGCTCAGACCTCCGCGGGCGCGGCGCGTCAGGCGCTTCGTCCGCGCTGTCCAGGTCGGGAGCCTTCCCGGAGGGCATCCAGATCAGGGCCACGACAAAGGCGACCGCCATCGCCGCCGCCATGCCGTAGAAGACCGTGCGCGAGGAGAGGGCGAAGTCGTACTGGACCGCGGAGAAGATCTTCTGTGCGCCGGCGCCAGCGCCTTCGGCGAAGGCGCTGCTTTCGCCGCCCCCCGATTCGCTCAGCGAGTCGGCGATCTGGTCCGCCTGAGGCTTGGGGATCCCCTCTTCGCCCAGAGTCGACTCCAGGTTCGCCTTGTTTTCGAGGATCAGCACCGTGCCGAGCACGGCCAGGCCGAGGCTGGCGCCGAAGTTGCGCACCGTCTGCGTGATCCCGGTCGCCTCGCCGTAGCGGCTGCGCGGCACCCGGTTGAGGGCGTCGGTGTTGGCCGGGCTGAGGACGAGGCCGACGCCGGCCCCGGCCAGCACCATGTAGGGCCACTGCGAGCCGACCGAGAGCTCGGGCATCTCTTTCGCCCAGAGGGCGAAGCCGACCGCGCCGAGCAGACAGCCGAGCACGACGGTCGGCCGGGCCCCGCTGGCGTCGAGGATCTGCCCGCCCCGCTGGGTGGCGACGAAGAAGCCGGCGAAGAAGATCAGCAGGTAGAGGCCGGTTTCCGAGGCGCTTTCGCCGAGCGAGATCTGCGCGTACATGCTGGCGAAGAAGAAGAGCGGCACGAAGGCGATCATCAGGAAGAAGAGGACCGCGTTGTCGACGGCGAAGGCGCGGTTCTGGAAGGTGCGGATCCGCATCAGGGGGTTCTCGATCCGCAGCTCGTAGCGGATGAAGCCGCCGATCAGGGCGAGCCCGGCGGCGATGCAGATCCAGGTCACGGGGCTGCCCCAGCCCCAGACGCTCGACTGCTGCAGGCCGAGCACGGCGATGCCCATGCCGGCGGAGACCAGCACCGCGCCGCGGTAGTCGAGAGGCGCCGGGTGCTTCTCGTTGGCCGGCTTGGCGATCGCGGTGCAGACGAGGGCGAGGATCGCGACCGGCACGTTGATCCAGAAGATCGCCCGCCAGGTCCACTCGGTCAGGTAGCCGCCGGCGATCGGGCCGACCGAGGTGAAGGCGCCGGCGACGCCGAAGAAGATCGCCAGCGCCCTGCCCCTTTCGCGGACCGGGAAGGCGCCGAGGACGATCGCCAGCGCGGCCGGGAACATCAGCGCCGCGCCCGCTCCCTGGATCACGCGGAAGACGATGATCCACGCCTCGGCCGCGCCCGTTTCCGGCGTCGCCCCGCAGAGCGCCGAGGCGGTGGCGAAGATCACCACGCCGATCGTGACCATGCGCCGGTGCCCGGCGATGTCGGCGAGCCGCCCGCCGAAGGCGAACAGGGCGGAGAGCGAGAGCAGGTAGCCGTTGATGATCCACTGCACCCCGGTGGAGGAGAGCGAGAGATCCTGCTGCAGCTGCGGGATCGCGATTGCGACGATCGTCTGATCGATGAAGGTCATCGAGACGGCGAAGATCATCGCCGCGAGGATCAGTTTCCGGTGGGCGCCACCCGTCCTCTCCATGCTTGTGGCGTTTGCCGCGAGCGCCCCGATTCCTGCCCGGCCGTGGGGCGGTTCGATAGGCTGCCGCGGCTCATGCCCGACGTCTTCTGGATCGGTCTCGGAATCTCCGCCTTCTGCGTGCTCGTCGGCTTCGTCGCGGGCGCGAAATCGACCACCACCAGCACGCTGACCGGGGTCGCGATCGGCGCCTTCCTCGGGCTCATGGCCGGCTTCCCGCTCCTGGCTATCGGCCTCTCGACCGCCTAGTTGTCGTGCCCCAAGACGTCCCGAACGCGAGCCATGGGCGGGCGGTCGCCGAGAGCTGAGTGACGACGGCTCTCGTTGTAGTGGTCGAGCCAGTGTGGCAACGCCGCCCGACGATCGGCGCTCGATCGGTAGCTGAGGCCGCGGGCCCACTCGCGGTCCATGGTCTGCTGCAGGCGCTCCACCTTGCCATTGGTCTGCGGCGAGTAGGGCTTGGTGCGCCAGTGCTCGATCGCCCGCTCGCCGAGCAGCTGGGCCAGGCCCTTGTTCTTGACGTAGGTCCAGGCGTTGTCTGAGAGCAGCCGCTCGGTGACGATCCCCCGCGCCAAGAACCAGTCCAAGGCGCGACGGGTGAACTCGGTGACGGTGTCTGCGCGCTCGTCGTCGTGGATCTCTGAGTAGGCAAGCCGGGAGCAGTCATCAACGAGGGTGTGGACGAACTCCCAGCCCGCCCCGCGTGAGCGCTCGGTGCGCTTGCCGGTCACCGCGTGACCGGGCTCGATGAAGCGCGCGTGGCGCTTGGTGTCGATGTGCAGGAGGTTGCCGGGACAGGGCCACTCGTAGCGGACCACCTGCTCCCGCGGCGCTCGCGGAGCTCGCGAGCAGCCCCGGCGCCGCAGGGCGCGGTGGACGGTCGCATGGGGGATGCCCACCTCAGAGGCGACCAGGCGTGCCCCCCAGCCGGTGCGCCTGCGCACCTCGCAGCAGCGCTCGTGATCTGCCTCGCTGAGCATCTTCGGGCTGCGGTGCGGGCGCGAGGAGCGGTCCTGCAGGCAGGTCAGGCTGAGGCGCCCGGCCTCGCCGGCTTCCCGCCATCGCGAGACCCAGGTATGGGCTGTGGACTTCGCCACGTTCGAGGCGGCCGCGGCCGCCTCGAACGTGAAGCCCTCCTCTTCGACCAGCGCCACCAGGCGGCGCCTGCCGTTCGGGGTGAGCGGGGCATTACGGTGCTGCATCCGGGTCCTCCTTGAGGTCGTAGGCGTCGAACACCCACAGCCTCTCGGCGGGCCCGGATCTACTTCATGGCGTTCGGAACGTTGTGAGGCACGTCACCTAGTCCCTCCTAGCTTCGCCGCGGAGGCATAATCGTTCCTCCGCCGGGTAACCGCCCGGTGCGGGTTCCGCCCACCTACAGGAACGGAGCAGACGATGACCCAGGCGACCTCCAGCCCCACGGTGACGCTCCACGACGGCGTCGAGATCCCCCAGCTCGGATTCGGCGTCTTCCAGGTGCCGCCCGACAAGACCCAGGACGTGGTCGAGGCGGCGCTCGAGGTCGGCTATCGCCACATCGACACCGCCGCCGCCTACCGCAACGAGCGCGGCGTCGGCGCCGCAATTGCCGCCTCCGGCATCCCGCGCGAGGAGATCTTCGTCACCACCAAGCTGTGGAACTCCCAGCAGGGCTACGAGTTGACCCTGGGCGCCTGCGAGAAGAGCGTCGCCCGGCTTGGACTGGACTACGTCGATCTCTACCTGATCCACTGGCCGGTGCCGACCGAGGGCCGTACGCTCGACACCTGGCGCGCCTTCGAACGGATCCAGGAGGAGGGACGTTCGCGCACGATCGGCGTCTCCAACTTCCGCATCGAGGATCTGGAGATGCTGGAGCGGGAGGCGGCTGTGCGGCCGACCGTCAACCAGATCGAGCTCCACCCGCACCTCCCGCAGGCGGCGCTGCGCGCCTGGCATCTGGAGCATGAGATCGCGACCGAGGCCTGGAGCCCGCTCGCACAGGGCGAGCTGCTCGTCAACGAGACGATCGCCGGCGTCGCCGCCCGGCATGACCGGACCCCCGCGCAGGCGATCCTGCGCTGGCACCTTCAGCTTGGCAACGTGGTCATCCCCAAGTCGGTGACGCCCGCGCGGATCAAGCAGAACTTCGAGCTCTTCGACTTCGAGCTGAGCGAGGAGGACATGGCCGAGATCGGCGCGCTCGACGTCGGCAAGCGGATCGGTCCCGACCCCTCGACCTTCGTCTCGCCGTAGGAGGCTTCAGCCAGGGGGGCTCTCGAGCGCGCGGGCGCGAACCTTGCCGGTTGCGGTGCGCGGGATCTCGGCGACGAAGACGATGTCGCGGGGGACCTGGAAGCGGGGCAGGTGCTGTCTGACGTGGGCGCGCAACTCCTCCTCGGTTGGCTCCGACCCCGCTGCGGCGACGACGTAAGCGCGCAGGCGCTGGCCGAACTCCTCGTCGTCGACGCCGACCACAGCGACGTCGCCGACCGTCGGGTGCTGACCGAGCACGTCGCCGACCTCCTGCGGGAAGACGTTCTCGCCGCCGGAGACGACCATGTCGTCCTCGCGGCCGTCGATCAGCAGCCGCCCCTCGGTGTCGAGATGGCCGAGGTCGCCGGTGTTCATCAGCCCGTCGACCGTCTCCTTCGGCGTCTCGTCGCCCGAGTAACCGTCGAAGACGAGGCGGCCGCCGATGAAGACGTGGCCGACCTCGCCGGGGGCGGCCTCGCGGCGCTCGGCGTCGAGGACCTTCAGCGTCGTCCCCAGCGGCGGCCGGCCCACCGTGCCGGGGGCGGCGCGCAGGTCGGCGGGGCCGGCGATCGCGGCAAAGCCCGTCTCGGTCGAGCCGTAGAGGTTGTAGAGGACGTCGCCGAAGGCGTCGGTGATCCCGGCCGAGGTCGAGGGGGAGAGCGCCGAGGCGCCCGAGACCACGGCGCGCAGGGAGGAGGTGTCGCAGCGCTCGCGTACCTCGGCCGGACAGCGCAGGATCCGGTCGAGCATCACCGGCACCGCGACCAGGGCACCCGCCCGGTGGCGCTGGATTGCCGCCAGCGCTTCCTCCGGCTCGAAGCGCCGCTGTAGGACGACCGTCGTGCCGATCAGCAGGCCGAGCGAGAGGAACGCCAGCCCGAAGCCGTGGAATGCCGGCGGGCAGACCAGGAGCGGCTCGCCGGCGCGCAGCGGGACGTTGGAGAAGATCGTCGCCACCGGCCCCAGCGCTGCGCTCAGCTCCGGGTTGCGGGGGGCGGACTTGGGGACGCCGGTCGTCCCCGAGGTGAGGATCACCAGGCGACCCCGTTCGGCGGGGCGGCCGAGCTTCGCCGCCGGTCCGCTGGCGAGCCCGTCGAGGCTCGGCCCGGTCGGCTCGCCGTCGCACCAGGCGAGGATCCGTGGCCCGTCGAACCCGGCTCCCGCGAAGAGCGGCTCGAACTCCTCGTCGTGGACGACCGCGGCGGGGCGCTCGCGCTCCAGCACCTTGGCCAGTTGCGGGGCGGGGAAGTCGGTGCTGAGCAGGAGCAGGTCGGCGCCGAGGCGCGAGCCGGCGACGATCGCCTCGACGAAGCCGCTGTGGTTGCGACACATCACCGCCAGCGGTGCGCCGGGCCCGACCCCGAAGCCGTCCCGCAGGCCGGTGGCGATCGCGGCGCCGCGCCGGTCGAGCTCGGCGTAGGAGACCTCGCCGCGATCGTCCGCGATGGCGGCGCGCTCTGGATGCCGGGCAGCGCCGAGCGCCACCAGGGACGCCGGCCCGAGTCCCATCCGCAGCGCCCGCGCAGCGGTCGGCAGGCGGGAGGGCGGCACCGGGGCGAGCCCGCCGGCGCCCCGCAGCGCTGCCGATCGCGCGCCGTCCCAGTCGCAGGTTGAAGAGCAGGTCGGAACCCTCTTCGTCCGCGCTGCCCTCCGGCCCCTGCTTGGCGCCGCTGCGCGCCGCGGCGGTATCCCTGGTGAAGCGGAAGAGCAGGCCGGTCGCCGCGTCCCACGGCCTCCGCCCCACGGTCGTCGCCACGTCGGCGACCGGCGACCACCAGGGGGAGATCGAGCGCGGGCGCCGCACGATCGCCCGGCAGATCGTCGCCGCTGCCTGCTCCGGAGTCTGCCCGGGCACGTGGCGGTAGATCGGGGTCGGCGCGCTCATCCGGGTGTGGATCAGCGCCATGTAGACAGAGGTCGCGGTGACGCCGTCGCCGCGCAGCTCGGGTGCGACGCTGCGCAGCCAGATGTCGAAGGCGCTCTTCGAGGCCTGGTAGGCGCCCCAGCGCGGGCCCGGCGCGATCCGCGCGCCGATCGTCGAGACGTTGACGATGTGGCCCCCGCCGCGCGCCCGCATCGAGGGCAGCAGCGCCAGCAGCAGCCGCACCGGCCCCAGGTAGTTGATCCCGATCGTCCGTTCGAAGTCGTGGAAGCGGTCGTAGGAGAGCTCGACCGAGCGGCGGATCGACTTGCCCGCGTTGCTGACGACGACGTCGACGTGGCCGTGCGTCGCCAGCACCCACTCGGCCAGCTCCTCGACGCTGGTGATGTCGGTCAGGTCGGCGGCGTGCGCGTGGGCGTCGCCGCCCGCCGCGCGGATCTCGGCCGCGATCTCCTCCAGCCGCTCCGCCGAGCGGGCGGTGAGCAGGACGGTGGCGCCGGCCGCACCGAGCCGGCGGGCGGTCGCCTCGCCGAGCCCGTAGGAGGCGCCGGTGACCAGCACCGTCCTGCCGCCGACCGCTGCCCGCAGCTCCACCTCGTCGATCTGCGACGGCGGATTGACCAGCGGCTCCGCGGCGCGGATCAGCCGCGCCTGCGTCCTTCCCGCCAGTCCCATCAGACCGTGGCCGGCTCCGTTTTGGGGGCTTGGGTGGTGTAGTCGGCCAGGTCGAAGCGGCCGAGGCGGCGGCGCAGCTCGAAGGTCGAGCCCGGGAACATCGTGCTGTTGCGGCCGTTCGCGTCGAGGTAGTAGCTCATGCAGCCGCCCGCGTTCCAGACCGTGCCGGCGAGGCGGGCCTGGACCTCGGCGTTGAAGCGCTGCTGCGTCTCGGCGCGGACCTCGACGCTGGCCAGGTCGCCGCGGGACATCGTCCGCAGCCCCTCGAGCATGTAGCCGATCTGCGTCTCGGAGAGCATGAACGCGGAGGAGTGGCCGTTGCCGACGTTGGGCCCGAGCAGGATGAAGAAGTTGGGGAAGCCGTGGACGACGCTGCCCAGGTACCCGGTCGGGCTCCCCTGCCAGGTCTGCTCGAGGCTGCGCCCGCCCCGTCCCCGCACCCGGGCGGCGATCGGCAGGTCGGTGATCGTGAAGCCGGTGCCGAGGATGATCGTGTCGGCCGCTCGCTCGACTCCGTCGGCGCCGACGACCCCCTGCGGTCGCACCTCCTCGACGGCGTGGGGGACGACGTCGACGTTGGGTTCGCTCAGCGCCTGGTACCACTCGTTGGAGAAGAGCAGCCGCTTGCAGCCGATCGTGTAGTTCGGGCGTGAGGATGCGGCGCAGCTCGGGGTCGGGGACGGAGCGGCGCAGGTGGCGGCGGCCGGCCGCCTGCAGCGGCGCCAGCAGCCGCGGGTTGCGCGTCGCCACACCGAGCAGCTCGGCGGTGCCGTAGAGCCCGCCGCGCAGGGCGCGCTGAGTGGCGGGGTAGCGGCGGAAGATCGCCTGGGCGCGGCGGCCGAGCGGGCGGTCGGCCTTGGGCAGGACCCAGTGCGCGGTGCGCTGGAAGACGGTCAGCTGCTCGACCCGCGGCTGGATCTCCGGCACGAACTGGACCGCCGAGGCGCCGCTGCCGATCGCTGCCACCCGGGCACGGTCGAGATCGTGGTCGTGGTCCCAGCGCGAGGAGTGGAAGACCTTCCCCTCGAAGCTGTCCAGCCCCGGAATGTCGGGGACGATCGGCTCGCTCCACGGCCCGGTCGCCGAGACCAGGACCTGTGCGGCGTACTTGCCGGCGCTGGTCTCGACCAGCCAGCGCTGCCGGCCTTCGTCCCACTCGGCCTCGAGGACGTCGGCGTTGCAACGGATGCGATCGGCGACCCCGTGCTCGGCGGCGACGTCGAGCAGGTAGCGGCGGATCTCCTCCTGCGGCGCGAAGGCCCGGCTCCAGTCCGGTTTCGGCGCGAAGGAATAGGAGTAGAGCGCGGTGGGCACGTCGCAGGCGCAGCCGGGGTAGGTGTTGTCGCGCCAGGTTCCGCCCGGCTCGCTTCCCCGCTCCAGTACGACGAAGTCCTCGATCCCCGCCCGGCGCATGTGGATCGCCGCGCCGATCCCCGACATGCCGGCGCCGATCACCGCGACCCTGACCTCCCGCTCGCTCATGGGCGGGATTCTAAGCGGCGACTGGCTGGCTGGCCAGGGACGTGCCGTCACTTAGGCGTCCATATAGGTGCCTAAGTGACGGCACGTCCGAAGGGCGCTCAGGCCCCGGCCGCCTCAGGACGGCGGACCTGGCGGCGGCCCTCGCCGTAGCTGCGCGTCTCGTAGGCGATCATCGCCCAGATCAGGACGTTGACGACGGCGAGCGCGAGCAGCGACGGGACCTCGGTCGCCACCGGCACCAGGATCAGCAGGACGATCGCCAGCCCCAGACGCTGCCGGTTGATCGTGTGGATGTGGCGATAGCGGAAGGCGACGTGGCCGAGCAGGTAGAGGGCAAGGCCGCCGAGCAGGGCGAAGGCGGGGACGGTGTCGCAGGTGCTCGTCGAAGTGGCCGATCGTCTTCTTCATCCCGAGGGCGACGAGGACGATTCCGGCGACCATCGGCAGGTGGAGGTAGGAGTAGGAGTCGCGCGCCATCTCGTTCTGCACGCTGCCCTGCTCGGCTTCGGCCAGGCGACGGCCGGCGACGATCGCGACGATGTCGAAGTAGGTCCACCACATCGCCGCGGTCAGGGCGACGCCGAGCACCGCCGCGGCGCCGATCCCGAGGTCGAGGCGCGTGGTCGGCGCCGAGGCCGATCGCGACGATCGACTCGCCCAGGGCGATGATCACGATCAGGCCGTGGCGCTCGGCGAAGTGCTCCGGCATCAGCTTCCAGCCTTCGGAGCCGATAGAGGTAGGGCCCGCCCATGTCGAGGAACAGCGCCAGCGCCCAGAGGGCTCCCTGGGCGAGGCCGTCGAAGAGCGAGGCGAGCGCCAGCAGGGAGACCGCGACCGCGGTGCTGGCGGCCAGGCCGAGCACCGAGTGGCGCAGGCTGTCGTCATCGGGGCTGGCGAGCATGAAGAGGGCGATCTGGGCCATGCGCACGACGCCGTAGATCAGCGCGAAGGCGAGGGCAAGGCTGTCGAAGGCCTCCGGCACCGCGAGCGAGACGAGCAGCAGTGCCGCCATCGCGCCGAACATCACCAGGCGCACCGCGCCCTCCTCGGGGTCGACGACGCTGGTCAGCCAGGCGTAGCCGGTCCACGACCACCAGAGCATCCCCAGTACCAGCAGCCCCTGTGCCAGCCCCTCCCAGGTCGGGTGGTTGGACATCAGCGCCGTGCACTGGGTGATCGCGAGGACGAAGACGAGGTCGAAGAAGAGCTCCAGCGGCGTCACCCGCTCGCCTTCGCGCAGCACGTCACGCCGGATCGGCTCCACTGCCGTCGAGAGGATGCCGCCGATGGCGGACGATGCGCAAGCGCCCGGAGCAGCCGCGGGCGGAGAAGGTACTGCCGGGCATCTGGCGCCTACGGCTGCCGCTGCCCTGGCCCGGCGTTCCGCACGGCAACGTCTGGGCGGTCGCCGCCGACGGCGGCATCGTCCTCTTCGACACCGGCATCGGCGGCAAGGGCGGCCTGCGCCGCTTCGACCTCGCCCTGGCCCAGGCCGGCTTCGGGCTCGAGGACGTGCGCCTGCTCGTCTGCACCCACTCCCACACCGACCACTACGGCCTCGCCGCGCCGATCGTCGAGGGCGCCGGTTGCGAGCTCTGGATGCACCCCGCCTGGGAGCACATCCGCCTGATGGCCGACGACCCGGCGGCGGCGCTCGAGCACCGGATCGAGGTGGCGCGGCAGAGCGGCGTGCCGCCCGCCGCCCTGGAGCGCTACCGCGCCTCGCGCGAAGACGACGACGACACCGGCATCGACGCGATCGCCGTGCCCGACCGCGACCTGGTGCCCGGAGTCGAGGTGGAGACCGACCTCGGTGCCTGGCAGGTGCACGAGACGCCCGGCCACGCTCCGTCCCACGTCGTCCTCCACCAGCCCGAGCGCAAGCTGATGATCTCCGGCGACCATCTGCTCGGCCGCACCGTGCTCTTCTTCGACTACGGCCACAGCCCCGACCCGGTCGGCGAATTCCTCCGCGGCCTCGACGAGATCGAGCCGCTCGCGGTCGACCTCGTCCTGCCCGGCCACGGCCGCACCTTTCGCGAGCCGGCGACGAAGATCGCCGAGGCGCGGCGCCAGGTCGACCAGCTGCTCGGCAAAACGCGCGAGGCGCTCGGCGAGGGCGAGAAGACCGCCTTCGAGATCGTCGCCGAGATCCTCGGCCCCGACGGCGTCAACACGCCGGCCAGCGCCTGGGCGCTCCAGATCGTCCTCTC
The DNA here is from genome assembly GCA_963782685.1 of uncultured Solirubrobacterales bacterium. Classification (GTDB taxonomy): domain Bacteria; phylum Actinomycetota; class Thermoleophilia; order Solirubrobacterales; family 70-9; genus VRUE01. The sequence goes on along the minus strand of CAWAKV010000002.1, from coordinate 183,218 downwards.
CTGCCTCGACCACCTCGTGATCCTGGGCGAGGTCGCGGCTGTCGAGGGAAGCGACCCGCGAAGGTGGGAGATGGCGGGATGACCGGGTCGCCTGCCGCTCTCGCTAGGCTCCCCCGCTGTGGCTAGCTTCACCTTTGTCCGCGAGGTGGCTGCACCTCCAGAGCTCGTCTTCGACGTGCTGACGGATCACCGCCGGTATGCGGAGATCACGCCTCTGCGGAAGTCCGAGCTGGAGCAGCAGGGAGAGCCGGCGCCCAATGGGGTCGGGGCGATCCGTGTGCTGCATACGGTCGGCCCGCCGCTGCGCGAGGAGGTGATCGTCTACGAGGCGCCACAGCGCTTCTCCTACAAGCTGCTCTCCGGAGCGCCGCTGCGCGATCACGTCGGCACGGTCGAGCTGACGCCGCAGGACGGCCGGACGAAGGTCACCTACGCCGTCCGCACCAATCCCACCCTGCCGGTGGTCGGTGGGGTGGCGGTCGCGGTCGCCAAGTTCGGGGTCAAGCAGCTGGTCGAAGGTATCGTCGCCGAGTCGGAGCGCCGTGCGGCGGCGGGAGCCTGAGCCGGCCCGGATGGGCCAGCGGATCGACGAGAAGGAGCTGCGCCGCCGGGCGATCGCCGGCGTTCGCGACGAGGTAGAAGCGTTCGGCAGCGGAGCGCCCGACTCGCGCCTCATCCGCCGCGACGGACTGGTCGCGGCGCTCACTCCGTCCGCACCACAGCGCTCGCTCTTCAACGCCGTCTACTACGAGGATCCCGCGGCGCTGGTGCGCGAGTACGAGGCGCTGGCGGAGCTCTACGACGCCGCCGGGGTGCGGGCCTGGACCGTCTGGGTTGCCGACGAGGATCGCGGCTCCGCCGAGTTCCTCGACTCCCGCGAGCACCTACTCGACGCCGAGCCGCGAGCGATGGCGATGGAGCTCGCGGCGCCGCTGGAGGTGCCCGTGTCGCCCGCCGGGGTTGAGCCCGGTCCCTGCGACGCGCGCACCGCCGCCGAGCTCAACGATCGCGCCTACGGCTACGGCGAGGACGGCTTCCGCGCCGCCCTCGCCGGGGAGACGACGATCGCCTGGCACGGCGCCTTCGCCGGCCGCGAGCCGGTTGGCTGCGTCGGCACGATCGCCATCGGCGACGACTGCTGCGTCACCGGTGTCGCCACCCCGTCCGAGCACCGCGGCCGGGGAATCGCCAGCTGGTTGATGCTGCGAGCGCTGGCGGCTGCCCGCGAGGACGGCGCCCGGACCGCCTCGCTGCAGGCGACCAGGGCCGGCACGCCGATCTACGAACGGCTCGGCTTCGCCGACCACGGCTGCATCGAGATGTGGGAGTTGCGCCAGGGTGAGTGACGGGTCGCCGCTGCGGCACGCCTGGCGCGAGGCCAAGCGCCTGGTCCGCCACCCGCGCTGGTTCTGGCGCGAGCACCGGCGCCTTCTTCTCGCCAGCGGCGCCGCGCTGCTGATCCTGCTCGTCGCCGGCGGGGCGATCGCCTACGAGTCGCTCAAGCGGCCGGCCGACATCCACAACGAAGCGGTCGCCTTCCAGCCGCAGAAGCCGAAGGTGGTGCAGAAGCGCAGGACGGTCACCTGGCCGATCTACGGCTACGACCGTCCCCGCACGCGCTACCTGCCGGCCAAGGGGGTGAAGCCGCCCTTCAAGAAAGTCTGGCGCTACACCGACGGCCCACTGCTCGAGTTCCCGCCCGTCGTCGCCCGCGGCAGGCTCTACTTCGTCGACAACAACGGCTACGCGATCGCCCTCGACGCCGACACCGGCAAGCAGCTCTGGAGGCGGCGGATCGGGCGCCTCAATGCCTCCTCGCCGGCTTACTCGAAGCAGCGCCTCTACATCGTCAACCTCGTTCCCGGACACGTGGTCAAGCTCGACGCCCGTACCGGCAAGATCCTGTGGAAGCGCGAGCTGCCGGGGCGGGCGGAGTCCTCGCCGGTGGTCGTCGGCCGCAGCCTCTACTTCGGCTGCGAGGACGGCAACCTCTACTCGCTCAGCACCAAGAACGGCAACGTGCGCTGGTCGACCGGGCTCGGCGGCCCGGTCAAGGCGGCCCCCGCCTACTACGGCGGCGTCCTCTACGTCGGTGACTACGGCGGCTACATGAACGCGGTCGACGCCGAGGAGCGGCGAGCTGCGTCTGGCAGAGCGACTCGCTCGGTCAGGGCTTCGGCACCTCGGGCGCCTTCTACTCGACCCCCGCCGTCGCCTTCGGCCGCGTCTACGCCGGCAACAACGACACCCGCGTCTACAGCTTCGACCGCCGCGACGGCACGATCGCCTGGACCTACTCGACCGGCGGCTACGCCTACTCGGGCCCGGCCGTCGCCCGCACCAAGCGCACCGGCCCAACCGTCTACATCGGTTCCTTCGACGGCAACGTCTACGCGCTCAACGCGAGGGACGGCGTGCCGCGCTGGATCCGCTCGGCCGGCGGCTCGGTGATCGGCTCGCTGACCGCGGTCGGCGACATCGTCTACGTCGCCGAGTTCGACGACACCTCGACCACCGGCTTCGCGATGAAGGGCGGCCGCGTCGTCTTCCGCTACCCGCGCGGCACCTACACGCCGGTCGTCTCCGACGGCCGCCGCCTCTACCTGGTCGGCTACTCGAGCATCACCGCCCTCGCAGCCCTTCAAGTACAAACGGGGCCTGGCGGATCGCAGTGAACGGCGCGCTAGCCGCGCTTCTTTCGGTGCGATGCCGCCGGGCGGCGGTGGGGGCGCCTTCGGCGGGAACGGCGCGTAGGAGGGGAAGCGGCCGTTGTGGATCATGTTGCGCAGCACGCCGAGACTGGCCGGCCAGTTCTGGATCCGGTAGGAGCTGGCCGAGCCGAAGTCCTGGTAGTAGACGAGCATCTTGGCGCGGCGGTGGCGCTCGACCCAGGTCATCAGCTTGCGCACGTAGGCGGAGTCGTCGCCGGTCGAGACGCCCCACTCGGTGAGCGCGAAGGGCTTGCCGGAGAAGCGTTGGTAGAGGCCGTCGAGCGCCTTCCAGTCCTGGTTGTCGGAGTAGAAGTCGGTGCCCGCCCAGTCGACCCAGCTGCGCAGCCGGGGTAGAAGTGGCGCGGCCGGTTCTGGGGGACGGTCGGCGAGCCGGCCGGCAGCGGGCTCCAGATCACTTCGACCGGCGCCTTCGGCAGACCGCCGACGTCGCTGTGCAGCGGCGGCAGGCCGGCCTCGGCGCAGGCGGGCGTCGATCTGCCGCCGCTTGCCGCCGCCGTGGACGATCACGTAGATGCGGCGGAAGGCGCGTTTGTAGGCGCGGGTGCTGTGGGCGCCGTCGCGGGCGTCGCCGGCGCAGTCGTAGGCGGCCCAGACGTTGAGGCAGCGGTTGGGCTCGCCCAGCGGGCGGATGTAGGCGCGCATCTTCTTCGCCCAGAAGAGCTTGTTGAGGCGGATCAGGTACTCGTCGCCGGCGCCGCTGGCGATCGCCGCGCGGGCTGATCAGCTCGTGGCCGTCGTTGTTGTCGGCGGTGCTGATGTGGAGGATCGGCCGCGCTCGCGCCGCCTGCCAGCGTTCGATCGACTCGGGGAAGTCCGAGCCCCAGGTGCGGAAGGACTGGATCAGCGCCGGGTGCTTGTTGAGCGCCTCGGAGAACTGGCCGAAGTCGGCGCTGTCGCCGGTGTCGCTGACGCCGAAGAAGACGTTGTCGCCGCGTGGCACCAGCGAGCCGGCGGCACCGGCCGGCGGGGTGACGAGCAGGCAGAGGGCGGCCAGGGCGCAGAGCGCGCCGATCGAGATCGTCCTGTCGCGGGTGGCGGTCATCGAGCGAGCCGAGCATGGTGGCAGGCGACGCCCCTCGGCGATGCAATTCGCCTGGCGCCTTTCTCTCGGTATGCGAGAGAAAGGCGCCATCGCATGGAACACTGAAAGGCGAGGATCGATCCGACAACGGTGGAGGGGTGAGCCAGGTGGCGCTAGACCAGAGCAAAGTGGGGCAGCACGTCGCATCGCAGATGGAAGCGATCGAAGCCGACTACGGCGACGACTGCGAAGTCGGCGACATCTGCACGATCGTCGAGGTCAGGGGTCCGCACGGCTCCCACGTGCGCATGCGCAGCACCGCCTCCTCGCCCCACTCGACCCTCGGCTTGCTGAAGCTCGCCGAACAGGTCGCCCTGGCGAACTTCGGCCGCGACGACGTCTAGCCCGGACCGAACTGCGAGCCGGCGAACCGCCCGGCTAGCGCTTCGGCGTGGTCGAGAGCAGCCGGACCGTGTAGCGCTCGCTGTAGTGGGTGCCGCCGGCGACGTTCGTGTCTGCTTCGCTCTCAACCGAGCGTTTCAACAGCAGGCCATCGCTGCGGCGGCGCCATTCGTCGCGGCTCGTGATACCTGAGGTCGCACCGTCGAAGACGCTGCGTGAGGTGATGTGGATCGCGGGGAATTCCTCGTAGCCGACCGGGACCGTCTCCACTCCCACCACCTGCGAAGTGGTCGCGGTCGAGGAGTCGTCGGACTCGCAGGAGCTGTCGAAGCGGGCTCCCGGCTTCAGCGTCGCCGGCTCGGCACCGGCGGGACCGTGGCAGCGGAAGACGTCCTTCTGCCCGGTTTCGAAGAATTCATGGAATTCGGTAATCGTCAAGGTGGCCTCGCCGTCTCGGGGCAGGCACGCTTCTACCTCGCTCCAGCGTCCGTCCAGCACCTGCCAGCGCTCGCGCTGGCCGCACCGCCCCCTGCTGAGGACGATGGTCGAGGTCCCGTTGTAGTCGTGGGTCGTGTCGAACACGGGGCTCTCGACGGACTCGAGACCCCGGGTCCCGTAGCGGTAGACCCCGAGCGCCGGTTCGCCGGCCTTCTCCTCGCGGGTGGCCGGATCGTCCTCGGCCCGGAAGGTGCGAACGGCGTCGGCGACCGTGGCCTTGGCCGGCTCGTCGCGCGGCCGGTTCAGCCAGGCGAGGACCGCCAGCACGACCAGTAACCCGCCTCCCAGCAGGGCGATCTTTCGACCCCGCGCCATCGGGCGTAGGAATACCACCCTGTTCATCGCGCCAGGTTGCTTATCGCTTAAGGCTGCGCAGGCGAGCCGACGATGGCGAGCACCTCGGCGGCGTACTTGGAGACGAAGCCGGGGCCGACGCCGCGGATCGCCAGCAGGGCGTCGTCGCTGGTGGGACGGGTGGCGGCGATCGCTTCCAGGGTCGAGTTGTGGGCGACGGTGTAGGCAGGCTTGCCATCGGCGGCGTCCAGGCGCCACTCCTTCAGCCGCGCGAAGATGGTGGCGTCGGCGGGGGAGAGGTCGGCCGGCACGGGCGGTGGCTTCGCGGCGCTCGGCTTGCGGCGGATGACGATCGTCTCCGGATCGGGCAGCCAGCCCACCGGGTCGCAGACGTCGCAGCAGCGCTCCGGCGGCTGGCCGGCGGCGCTGTCGCCGAAATGGGCGAGGACGCTGCGCCGGCGGCAGCGATCGGAATAGATGAACTCCTTGATCGTGCGGTAGTCGCGCCAGCCGCGCTCGCGGGCGATCGCCAGCTCGGGGTCGCCGGCGCGCTGCTGGTTGAAGCGGACCAGGCGACCGAGGTCGGTTTTCATCGCCAGCAGCACCGCCTTCGCCGGCAAGCCGTCGCGCCCGGCTCGGCCGGCCTCCTGGTAGTAGGCCTCGAGGCTGGTCGGGATCGCCATGTGCCAGACCGAGCGCACGTCGGCCTTGTCGACCCCCATGCCGAAGGCGTTGGTGGCGACGATGACGTCGGCCTCGCCGGCCATGAACCGCGCCTGGGTGCTGCTCCGGTCCTCGGCCTCCATGCCGGCGTGGTACGGGAGGGCGCGCAGGCCGGCTTCGCGCAGCGTCGCTGCGATCTCGTCGGTATCCCGGCGCGTGCCGCAGTAGACGATCGCCGGGCGATTGGCCGGCTCGGCGAGCCCCGCTTCAAGCAGCGCCAGCCGCCGCGCCTTCGAGCCCTTGCCCTCCAGCCGCACGACGTCGAAGGAGATGTTGGGCCGGTCGAAGCCGGAGCGGACCTGGAGCGGGTCGCGCATCTCGAAGCGCGCCGCGATCTCGCGCGCCACCGCCTCCGTCGCGGTCGCCGTGCAGGCCATCACCGTCGGCCGACCGAGTCGCGCCGCGATCTCCGGCAGGCGCAGGTAGTCGGGGCGGAAGTCGTGCCCCCACTCGGATACGCAGTGCGCCTCGTCGACCGCGAGCAGGTCGACTCGTCGCTGTTCGATCGCGGCGAGGAAGACGGTCGAGCCGAAGCGCTCCGGCGAGCAATAGACGATCCGCGCCGCGCCGCCGCGCACTTCGGCGAGCGAGCGGCGCACCGCCCCTTCGTCCATCGCCGAGGTGACCATCGCCACCGGGTGCCCGGCGGCGGTCAGCCGCTGCCACTGGTCGTTCATCAGCGCGATCAGTGGGCTGACCACGATCGTGAGATCCTCCGAGGCAAGCCCGGGCAGCTGGTAGCAGAGGCTCTTGCCCCCGCCGGTGGGCATCACGATCAGCGAGTCCCGCCCTTCGAGCGCCGCCTCGACCGCCTCCCGTTGCCCCGGCCGCCAGTGCTGGAAGCCCAGCTGCGCGAGCAGGGCGTCCGCTTGGCTTTGGCTACCGACCGTCATCGCTCGCCAGGCTATGCCTTCCTCCGGCGGGTTTCGAACCATGCAGAGCGGGCAATTGGGAGGAAGTCTCTATCCAAAAGGAGGAGCGATGTCCACCATCGCAATCGTCGCCATAGTCATTGGTGTCCTGATCGTTCTCGCGATCGTCGTCTCGGCCGCCCGCCGGGCCCGCCAGCGGCGGGAGTTTGCTGCTGTGCAGGGCGAGGCTCAGCACCGGGACGTGGACCACCACCGCGAAAGAGCCGAGCAGAGCCGCACCGAGGCCGCCATCGCCGAGGAGCGGGCGGAGCGGGCGAAGGTCGAGGCCGAGCTCGACGAGGAGCGCGCCGAGCGGCGTGAGCGAGAGTTGGACAGGAACGACTAGCTAGGAGGAAAGAACGAAATGGCTCAAGCCAAAACCAAATCCCCACCGAAACGAAGATCTACGAACTCGCGCAAACAGAGCTCGCGCAAACGGACGAACAGCTCGAAACCGGCTCCCACGGAGGCGATGAGCAACGCGGCCGACAAAGCTACGACTGCCGTCGGCAACGCGGCCGAGAAAGCGAAGATCCCGCTAGTCGCGGGCGGCGCTGCTCTCGCCGGCGTTGCGGGGGGTGTCGTGCTCGGCACCCGCCACGCTCACCGGCACAGCCGAGTCGAAAGGGCGATCCAGTTTGCTACCGAGCTCCAACGAGCTCGCCAGCCGGCGAACGGTAAGCACCGCTCGCCGCTGGAGGTGGTGCTGGAGGGGTTGACCGCCCGCCGCTCACGCGCCTAACTGCTAGCTGCTCGGCAGCCAGGGCTCGTACCACTGGCAGAGGCCGCGAGTGAGTCTCTCGGCCTCCTGCGGTCCCCAGGTGCCCGGCTCGTAGGAGTGGACCGGGCCCGGTTCATCGAGCAGCGGCTGCACGATTCGCCAGGTCTCTTCGACGGTGTCCTGGCGGGTGAAGAGCTGGCTGCTGCCGGCGAGCGCATCGCCGAGCAGGCGCTCGTAGGGCTCGGGGTCCTCGCCGGGCACTTTCTCGAAGAGGACCTCGAGGTCGGCGGGTTCGAACGCCTCCTCGCCGGCCCGCTTGGCGAAGAGGCGGATGCGCGATCCGGGCACCGGCTCGATCCGCACCGTCAACTGGTTCGGTTCGGGCAGCTTGCCCGGCCCGATCCCGAGCCGCGGCGGGCGCTTGAAGACGACGTTCACCTCCGATGCCTTGACCGGCATGCACTTGCCGGCGCGGATGAAGAAGGGAATGCCGCTCCAGCGCCAATTGTCGATCTCCAGCTCGACCGCGGCGAACGTCTCCGTGGTCGAGCTCGGCGCCACCTCTTTCACCTCGAGGAAGCCGTCGTACTGGCCGCGCACGTAGCGCTTTGGATCCGCCGTCCGCACCGCCCGGAACATCTCCAGCTTCTTGTCGCGGATCGAGTCCGCGTAGTTGCCGGCCGGCGGCTCCATTGCGATCAGGGCGAGGACCTGCAGGGCGTGGTTCTGGATCACGTCGCGCATCGCCCCCACCGCGTCGTAGAAGCGCCCCCGGTCCTCGACGCCGAAGTCCTCGGCGATCGTCACCTGCACGTGGGCCACGTGCTCGCGGTTCCAGACCGGCTCCAGCAGCGAGTTGGCGAAGCGCAGGTAGGAGATGTCCATCACCGGCTCCTTGCCCAGGTAGTGATCGATGCGCAGGATCTGCTCCTCGCTGAGCACCGCGCAGAGCTCGGAGTTGAGGGCGCGGGCGGAATCGAGGTCGTGGCCAAAGGGCTTCTCGATCACCACGCGCGCGTTCTCGGTCAAGCCGGCCTCGCCGAGCCCTTGGACCACCGTGGCGAACAGCGAGGGGGGGATCTCGAGGTAGAAGACCGGTCGCTTCGCCCCGTCGATCGCCTTGCCGAGGCGCTCGAACGTCTTCCCATCGGCGTAATCGCCCTGGAGGTAGGACATGCGGGCGGCGAGCCGGCCGAAGACGTCCTCGTCGGGGTCCTCGATCGTGGCGGCGATCGCCTCGCGGGCATGCGTGCGGAGCTTCTCGTCATCCCACTCGTCGATCGCCACGCCGACGATCGGGCAGTCGAGCTTGCCGCGCGCCTCGAGCCGATAGAGCGCGTGGAAGGTCATTTTCTTCGCCAGGTCGCCGCTGATCCCGAAGATCGTCAGCACGTCGGCCGCAGTGCCGTCGTTCCGCCTCGCCATTGCCGGCAGGCTATCCGAGCCGGCAGGCAGCGGCGCCAGCTGCGGCGGCGTAGGGTTTCGCCGGTGGAGCGCGAACCGACCGTCATGGGAGGAGCCTGCTGATGGAGCTGGGAATCGTCGGCCTGGGGAGGATGGGGGCGAACATGGCTCGCCGCCTGATGCGAAGCGGCCACCGCATCGTTGCCTATGACGTCAACGCCGACGCGGTTTCGGAGCTGGCCGGCGAGGGCGCCGAGGGGGTCTCCTCGCTGGCGGACCTGGCCTCGAAGCTGAGCGCGCCGCGCGCGGTCTGGGTGATGGTCCCCTCAGGCGAGATCACCGAGAGGACGGTCGAGGACGTCGCCGCCGTGCTGGAGCCGGGCGACGCGATCGTCGACGGCGGCAACTCCTACTACCGCGACGACATTCGCCGCGCCGAGAAGCTACGCGAAGCGGGCATCGACTTCGTCGATTGCGGCACCAGCGGCGGCGTATTCGGCCTCGACCGCGGCTACTGCCTGATGATCGGCGGGCCCGAGGGCGCCGTGCAGCGGCTCGACCCGATCTTCGCCAGCCTTGCCCCCGGGGTGGCTTCGGCAGAGCGCACTCCCGGCCGCAGCGGCGATCCCTCGCCGGCGGAGAACGGCTACCTGCACTGCGGGCCGAACGGGGCGGGCCACTTCGTCAAGATGGTCCACAACGGGATCGAGTACGGGTTGATGGCCGCCTACGCCGAGGGGCTCAACATCCTCAAGAACGCCAACGCCGGCAAGGTGCAGCGCGAGGCCGACGCCGAGACCGCCCCGCTGGAGCAGCCCGAGTACTACCAGTACGACCTCGACCTGCCCGAGGTGGCCGAGGTCTGGCGGCGCGGCAGCGTGATCGGTTCCTGGTTGCTCGATCTGACCGCGGCGGCGATGCGTGAATCCCCCGATCTCTCCGACTTCGCCGGGCGCGTCTCCGATTCGGGCGAGGGGCGCTGGACCTCGATCGCGGCGATCGACGAGGGGGTGCCGGCCCCGGTGCTGACCACGGCGCTGTACGAGCGCTTCTACTCCCGCGACCTCGACGACTTCGGCGACAAGGTGCTCTCGGCGATGCGCAAGCAGTTCGGTGGCCACGACGAGAAGGCTTCCTAGGCCCGCCAACCGGCGAGCGACCACGATGGCGATCGAGACCAAGGTCCTCCCCGACGCCGACGCGGCCTCGCGCTTCGCGGCCGAGGCTGTTGCCGCGGCGGGGCGGGAGGCGGTCGAGGCCCGGGGCGAATTCAACCTCGCGCTCAGCGGCGGCAGGACCCCCTGGGCGATGGTCGGCCTGCTCGGCGAAATGGAGGGGATGCCCTGGGAGGAGACGCGCATCTACCAGGTCGACGAGCGCGTCGCCCCGCCCGGCGACGAGACACGCAACCTCACCCACCTGGTGCAGATGCTCTCGCTCGACCACCAGGCGACGCTGCGGCCGATGCCGGTGACCAGCCGCGACCTCGAACTTTCCGCCGCCGAGTACGAAGTGCACGTCCCCGAGCACCTCGACCTGGTCCACCTCGGCCTCGGTCCCGACGGCCACACCGCCTCGCTCATCCCCAATGACCCGGTGCTCGAAGTCGACGACCGTCGCGTGGCGATGACCTGGGACCTCTACGAGGGACATCGCCGCATGACCCTCACCTATCCGGCGCTCAGCGCAGCCCGCCGCATCCTCTGGCTGATCCTGGGAGAGGCCGCCCGCGAGCCGCTGGCCAAGCTGTTGGCCGGCGATCTGTCGATCCCCGCCGGCCGGGTCGAGAACGACGACATGCTCGTCGTCTGCGACGAGGCCGCCGCGGGGAAGTCTTAGTCCTCCTCGGGGGGAATCGCTTTCAGCTCGGCGAGGCGAGCGAGGCGAGGATCCTGCTTTCCCACCATCCGCTCCAGCCAGCTCTCGACCTCGCCCAGGTCGAGTTCATCGGCGGCGATCAGCATCTGCTCGATGTCCAGCCAATCCTTGCGGCGGTCGAACATCGCCTTGCAGACGACGAGGTGCTCGGGTGCGAGGATCGGCACCGTGACCCCACCGAACGGCACGCGCCGCGCTTGCCTCCGCATCTCGTCATGGATCGGGTCGTAAGCGAAGAAGAGGTTGACCGCGTTGTCCCCCCACCAGAGGCGGCACTGCCCGTCTCGTTCGAGCGCGATGGGATCGAGGTCCTCGGTCGCCACGCCGAGTGGCGCGAGGGCATCGAGCACCTCCCGCCAGCGCTCGGCTGGGACGAAGACGTTGACGTCGATGTCGATCGTGGCCCGGGGCGTGGCGTAGTAGGCGAGGGCGAGAGCGCCGCCAAGGGCGTGGGGGATCTTCGCTTCGTGAAGCGATTCGTGGATCGCGATCACCTTGTCGGGCAGAGACGGCGCTTCGATCATCGGTTCGTCGAGTCCAACCTCGGGAAGGACAGCGGCTTGCCTTTCCTGTCTCCGTGCGGGAGAGCATCGGCGAGTAGGAGCAAGTCGACCAGCGCCTTTCCGCGCTCTGCCGGCGTGGCTGCCATCCACTCGGCGACGCCGTGCTCTGCCTCGTGCCGTCGGGACTCCTCGCGTCCATCGCGATAGCCACGCCGGAGCAGGTCGAGGAGCATGTGGCGGAGGGGGGGGTCCAGCGTGCGGCCTTTGGCCAGCTCCGCGATCAGCTCGCGCGCGGCGCCCTCGACCGGTGGGCGCGAGACCGGCGCTCCAGCCCGCCTCGCGGCGCGGCGCAATTTCGCCGCGTCGAGGGGGCCTTTCGCCTTTTCGCGAGCCTTCTCGATTACCTGGTCGTCCAGCTCCCGGAACGAGACCAGGGTGCGACTACGAGGACCGTTCGGGGTGCTGGATGATTCTCTGATCTCGAATCGCCCGCCCTTTGCAGGCACGACGAAAGCCATAGTGGGTAAATCGTACCACTATCATCCAGCTACCGAGATGGCGTGATTGGCCAGAATGCGGCCGTCGGGGTCCCATTTGCGCTTCGCGTCCGCGAGGCGGTCGCAGACGTCGGGCGGCAGGATCGCGTCGACGTCGCAGGGACCCTCGATGAAGTTGTAGTAGCCGCCATCGGCGGACCAAGGGCTCATCGTCTCCTCGATCCTGGTCAGGTGAGCGGGGATCGCCTCGCCCAGCTCCGGCGTCATCGGCATGCCGACGCTGTACATGACGAAGCCGGCATCGAGGTGGGAGAGGGCGCCGCCGTTCTCGGCGGGTCGACCGAGGGCGCCGCCGAGGTGGCGCAGCTCGCTGAGCAGCAGCGGCGAGCCGGAGTCCGGACCGGCGATCGAGACGAAGGCGTCGATCGCCTCGTCGGGCAGATCGGCGATGGTCTGGCCTTCGCCGACCCCGGGCACCGGATTCTCGGGATCCATGTGGATCCTGCTCAGGCCGGCCGTTGGCATCCAGGCGAAGGTGTCCATGATCGTCTCGCCGATCGCGCGCAGCGGCGCGATCGTCGCTTCGCCCTCGGCCTGGCTGCCGATGCAGGCGGCGCCGATCGTCAGCAGCGGGGTGCCGCGGAGCGGCTCGGGCACGTCGGGGATCGGCGGCGGGGTGAGGAAGCGGACGACTGAGGTGACCTCGTCGGGGACGCCCGCCGCCCACTCGCGGTAGGCGCGCACGGCCTCGGCACCGACCTCGGCTGGGAAGAGGAGGGACCCCGCGTAGACCTCGCCGATCGGCAGCAGTTCGAGCCGCATCGCGGTGACGACGGCGTAGCCGCCGCCTCCCCCGCGCAGCGCCCAGAACAGGTCGGCGTCGTTCTCGGCGTCGACCGTGCGGGGCTCACCCTCGGCGGTGACCAGCTCGATTGCGGCGACGCGGTTGCAGGCGAAGCCGTGGCGACGACCGAGCCAGCTGAGCCCGCCACCCAGCGTGTAGCCGGTGATGCCGACGTCGGGCGAGGAGCCCGGCAGGAAGCAGAGGCCGTGCTCGCCGCCCGCCTGGCCCAGCTCAGCGCCCCAGACCCCCGCCTCGACGCGGGCGGTACGCGCCTCCGCGTCGACCTCGACACCGCGCATGCGCTCGGTCTTGAGCAGGATCGTGTCATCCAGCGGCGCCAGCGGCGCGGCACCGTGGCCGGTCCCCTGGGCGGCGACTCTGAGGTCGTTCTCGGCGGCAAAGCGGACCGTGGCGGCGATGTCGTTAGCACCCTCGGCGAAGACGGCGGCGACAGGGCGTTGATCGGCGGCCAGGTTCCAGGCAGCGCGTGCCTGGTCCCAGTCGGAGTCCTCTGCGGTGGCGGTCCGGCCGGCGATCGCCAGCCCGGTGAAGTCGGTCATCTACGGTCTCCTTGAAAAGTCAGTTCAACGTCAGGCGGTCAGCCGAGTTGCCTGCCCCGACCAAGACCTCGCTCACCATAACCGGGGGAAAGAGGCCGTGTGAGGAGATCCCCGGGTCGGCGTCGAGCCGCGCGGCGAGCGTGGCGGGGTCGCCGATCTCGCCGCGGTAGTCGGCGATGACGCCGCCGTCGGGGCTGTGGGGCACGTCGCGCAGCTCGACCTCGGGGCCGAGCCGGGCCAGGGTCGAACGCAGGCCGAAGGCGAGCAGCTCCAGCGGCACCGGCGGGGCGAGCGAGTCGACCGGCTTGCTCGAATCGGCGATGACGACGAAGCGCTCGGCTGCGGCCGCGACGATCTTCTCGCGCTGGTGGGCAGCGCCGCCGCCCTTGATCAGCCAGCCGTCGGGGGTCACCTGGTCGGTGCCGTCGATCGCGATGTCGAGTCTCTCCAGCCGGCTGAACTCCTCGACCGGGATACCCAGCCCGCGCGCCTGCTCCTCGGTGGCGACCGAGGTGGCGACGCAGCGGATGTCGCTCAGGCCGCGGGCCGCGATCGCCGGCAGCAGGTGCGCGACCGTAGAGCCGGTTCCCAGCCCGACCGTCATCCCGTCCTCGACCAGCAATGCCGCAGCCTCGGCCACGATCCGCTTCTCGTCGTCAGCCCCCAACGCCGCGCACTCTATCCAGGGACGTGCCGGGACTTATGCACCTATATATGGACCTCTAAGTCACGGCACGTCTGGGTTCTATGCTCGCGCGGATGGACGCTCGGATCTGGATGACGGGACGCGGTGCTGAGCCGCGCTCGTTCGCTTTGGGGCAGCGGACGAGGGTCGGGCGCGATCCCGAGGCCGACGTCTGCCTCGATGACGAGGCCGTCTCCTGGCATCACCTCGAGATCGAGAGCCGCGACGGCGTCCTGATGGCGACCGACCTAGACAGCCGCAACGGCACGGCGCTCAACGGCGAGCCGCTCGACCGGCCGCGGCGCCTGCGCGACGGCGACGTGCTCACCGTCGCCGATTACCGGCTCGAAGTCTCCGACCCAGTCCCCGGCCGGGCGGGTGCGACGGTGGCGGCAAGCGAGCCCTCGGTTGAGCTGAGCGAGGAGGAGCGCGCGACGGCTGCGGCCCTCGTCGCTCCCTACCGCAGCGAGGGCGCCTTCGCCGGCCGTCCCGCTACCCGGGCGGAGCTGGCTGAGGCGCTGCACGTGAGCGAGCGCACTGCCCAGCGCCGTCTCGACGCTCTCGCGGCCAAGCTGGAGGTCCCAGGCGACGCGGGTCGCGAGCGCCCCCGCCTCATAGCCGCCCGCGTCATAGAGCTCGGCCTCGACCGCCTTCGGTAGTCGAGTTTGCCGTTACCCGCCTATATGGCGGGAAAGTGCAAACTCGCGCGATCCACCCTGGCCTGGTGGGGGCCAAACGTGGCCCGGTGGGGGGCGCGGGTGTCGTTGGCGCGTACGGCCTCGGGGCTCAGCATCGGTGGGGCAGGTTGTCCACCGATTGAAAGGAAATGCCATGCACCGCAAGTCACTACTCATCTCCATCGTCGCTCTGCTCGCGCTCGCCGTCTCGGCATCCGTCGCACAGGCGGCGTCACCGCGAGCCGTCGTCTATTCCAAATCGACGACGGTCGAAGGCGAGACCGAGGGCGGCCTCTTCGCCGTCCGCAGCGGGCACCTCAACCAGATCACCGAGGATCCCACCGACAGCGAACCCGCCTTCTCGGCCGACGGCCGCACGATCGCCTTCGTCCGCGGCGGCGACCTCTACTCGATCCGCCCCGACGGCTCCGGCCAGCGGCGGCTGACGAGCGGCGGCGCGCTCGACTCAGCGCCGCTCGTCTCACCCGACGGCCGTCGCGTCGTCTTCGAGCGGCGTGCCGCGGCCGGTGCCCCCGCCGACCTCTACTCGGTCAGGGCGCTGGGCGGCGGACTGTTCGCGCTGACCAGCGGCGCCGACGACGACCATCAGGCGGACTTCTCGCCCGACGGCCGCACGATCGCCTTCGTCCGCGGCAGCGGCGCGGCCCCCGATACGAAAGAGGACCTGTACTCGATCCGCCCGAGCGGGGCGCGGCTCGCCCGGCTCACCCGGACCGGCGGCGTCGACGAGTTCAAGCCGCGCTACTTCGCCGGCGGGATCCTCTTCAGCCGCGGGGAGAGCGCGGAGGGACCGGCTGCCTACGCCGACGTCTACACGATGCGCCGCAACGGCACCGCGGTCAAAGCGCTGGTCGCCGGCGTCGGCTCGGCCTACGTCGAAGACTTCTCGCCCAGCGGCCGCACGCTGCTGTTCCGCCGCGATCAGGGCCTCTGGTCGAAGCCGGTCGGCCCGGGCCGGGCGCGTAAGCTCGCCCAGCTCCCCGATGGCTCGGAGACCAACGGCGTCTTCTCCTCGGACGGGCGCAAGGTCGCCGCCTTCGTCGCCGCTGAGGAGCAGCAGTCGCTGGTTGCGATCGACGTTGCGACCCGCCGCCAGACCGAGCTCGCCGAAGGCTTCGAGGCCTCGGAAAAAGACGGCACGGTGATCGGTCCGGTCATCGCATGGCAGCCGGTGCCCCCCAGGGGGTAGCCGATCGCCAGCCGAGACGTGCCGGGGGTTGTGCACCCGTAGGGGCCTCTAATTCCCGGCACGTGCTTCGCCGGCCCCCGCAACTTTTGCGGGGGCCGGCGATATAACGCCCATGTGGGAGATCCCTCGATTGGCTCGACTCTTGCCGGTTACCGCCTCGACGCCCTGATCGCGCGGGGCGGGATGGGGGTCGTCTATCGGGCGACCCACCTGGCACTCGACCGGCCGGTGGCACTGAAGGTGATTGCGCGCCAGTTCGCCGGCGACGAGGGATTCCGCAACCGCTTCCTGCGCGAGTCGCGCCTCGCCGCGCGGCTCGATCACCCGGCCGTCGTGCCGGTCTTCGACGCCCGCGAGGAGGACGGCGAGCTGATCGTCGCCATGCGCCTGATCGAGGGCGGCGACCTGAAGAAGCGGATCGAGCGAGACGGGCCGCTGTCGCCGGCGGAGGCGGTCGCCCTGCTGGCTCAGATCGCCGACGCCCTCGATACCGCCCACGCCGCCGGAATCGTCCACCGCGACGTCAAGCCGCACAACATCATGCTCGAGGGCGAGCGTGCCTACCTGACCGATTTCGGCCTCGCCAAGGCGCTTGGCGACAGCGGCGTCCTCAGCGGCGCCTCGATCGTCGGCACGGTCGAATACATGTCGCCAGAGCAGTGGCGCGGCGAGCAGGTGGGCCCGCCCGCCGACATCTACTCGCTCGGCTGTGTCCTCTACGAGGCGCTCACCGGCGTCGTCCCCTACGCGCGTCGGGCCAGGGAGACCGAGCCCGAGATGCCGGCCGGTCTCGACCGGGTGATCGAACGAGCGGTCTCGAAGGACCCAGGCGATCGCTATCCCAGCGCCGGCGCCCTGATCGAGGCGGCCAGCGAGCGTCAGGGCGCCACGCCGGCTGCCACCAGGGTCCTTTCCGACAGCGCCGACCGTCCCACGCTCGGACGTGCCGGTGGAGAGGGGCGTTGGCGCTGGCTGCTCGCCGGCCTGGCCGTCGTCGCTATGGCCGCCGCGCTTGTCGCCTGGTTGTTGGCGGACGATGGGATCTCGGTCTCGCCGCCGATCGCGGTGGGAGCTCCACCGCTGCGCCTGGCGGTTGGGCCGGAAACCGTCTGGGTGACGAGCGCGCCGGACGGGACTCTCTCCGGGATCGATCCCGAGAGCCGGCAGGTGAGCTCGAGGCTGCGAATCGGGCGGGGCGCCTCGGGGGTGACGATCGGCGCGGGCTCTGTTTGGGTTTCGAACTCTCGCACCGGCACCGTCCTGCGCATCGATCCCGTCGAGCGCGTGACGGCGCGGATTCCTGTCGGCGGTCGTCCCGGGGCAATCGTCTTTGCCGGCGGCCGCGTCTGGGTCGCCGACGAGGGCGGCAGCGGGGTCACCGCGATCAACCCCCGCGGCGGGCTGGTCTTCAAGCGCGCGATCCCGCCCCAGGCGGCGCCGCTGCGCCTCGCCGCGGGCGCTGGGGGCGTCTGGGTCAGCAGCGCCTCGACCGGTGCGATCCGCCGCATCGACCTCAGCACGGCGACCGCGGGCGCGCCAATCCCGGTCGGCCGAGGGCCAGCTGGGATCACCGTCGGTGGCGGCTTGGTCTGGGTCGCCACCAGCCGCGTCGACCAGGTGACCCGCGTCGATCCCTCGACCCGCTCGCTCTTCGGCCTGCCGACCGAGGTCGGCGACCGGCCTGGCGGGATCGACGCCGGGACCAGCGTCGTCTGGATCGCCAACACCGGCGACGGCACGGTCAGCAGGCTCGACATCGAGAGCGGCGAGCCGCTCGGCGACGCGGTCGAGGTCGGTCCCAGCCCCGGCGCCGTCGCGGTCGGTGGGGAGGCGGTCTGGGTCGCCAACAACGGCGACGGCACGGTCACCCGAATCGAGCCCTAAGGACCGCCGCCAGCCAACCAATAGGATCGGTCTCCGGGCATGACGCAGGACATCGACCAGCTCTGCATCAACACGATCCGCACGCTGTCGATCGACGCGATCCAGAAGGCGAGCTCGGGGCATCCGGGGACGCCGATGGCGATGGCCCCGGTCGCCTACACGCTCTGGCAGCGCTTCCTCCGCTTCGATCCCGCCGATCCGATCTGGCCCAACCGCGACCGCTTCGTCCTCTCCGCCGGGCACGCCTCGATGCTGCTCTACGCGCTGCTCTACCTCGCCGAGGTGCAGGCGGTCGAACCCGATTATGAGGTCGTCGGCCGGCCAGCGGTCTCGCTGCAGGACATCGAGAACTTCCGCCAGCTCGACTCGCGCGCCCCCGGCCACCCCGAGTACCGCTGGACCTCCGGCGTGGAGACGACGACCGGCCCGCTCGGACAGGGGATCGCGACCTCCGTCGGGATGGCGATCGCCTCGAAGTGGCAGGGGGCACGCTACGGCGCCGAGCTCTTCGACTTCGACGTCTACGCGATCGCCGGCGATGGTTGCCTGATGGAGGGCGTCTCCAATGAAGCGGCCTCGATTGCCGGCCACCTGAAGCTCGACAACCTCTGCTGGATCTACGACAACAACCACATCACCATCGACGGCAAGACGCGGATCGCCTACGACGACGACGCGGCCGCGCGCTTCATGGGCTACGGCTGGAACGTGACCCGGGTTGGCGACGCCAACGACACCGAGCTGCTTGGTCGCGCCTTCGAGGAGTTCAGGGCCGAGGAGGGGCGGCCGACGCTGATCGTCGTCGACTCGCACATCGGCTGGGGCTCGCCGCACAAGCAGGACACCGCCGCCGCCCACGGCGAGCCGCTCGGCGAGGAGGAGGTGCGCGAGACCAAGCGGGCCTACGGCTGGCCCGAGGACGCCCAGTTCCTCGTCCCCGATGGGGTCAGGGAGCACTTCGCCGCTGGCGTCGGCCGGCGCGGCGCCGAGGCGCGCGCGGAGTGGGAGGGGAGGCTGGCCGAGTACGCCAAGGACAACTCTGACCTCGCCGCCGAGATCGACGCGACGCAGAAGCGAGCCCTGCCCGAGGGTTGGGACACCGGCATCCCCAGCTTTGAGCCCGACGAGAAGGGGCTGGCCACGCGCAAGGCCTCGAACCAGGTCGAGAACGCGATCGCCGCCCGCGTGCCCTGGCTGCTCGCCGGCTCCGCCGACCTGACCGACTCGACCTCGGTTCGCCTCGACGGTGCTGCCGACTTCGAGCCCGGCGCCTACGACGGCCGCCAGCTCCACTTCGGCATCCGCGAGCACGAGTCGGCGGCGATCTCCAACGGCCTCTCGCTCTCCAAGCTGCGCCCGCTCTGGTCGACCTACCTCACCTTCTCCGACTACGCGCGGCCGGCGATCCGCCTCTCGGCGCTGATGGAGCTGCCGGTGATCCACCTCTTCACGCACGACTCGATCGGCCTCGGCGAGGACGGGCCGACCCACCAGCCGGTCGAGCAGCTCGCCTCGCTGCGGGCGATCCCCGGCCTCGACGTGATCCGTCCCGCTGACGCCAACGAGGTCGCCGAGGCCTGGCGGGTGGCGATCGATCGCACCCACCAGCCGGTCGCCCTCGTCCTCACCCGCCAGAACGTTCCGATCCTCGACCGCTCCAAGTACGCCCCGGCGGAGGGGCTGCGGCGCGGCGGCTACGTGCTCGCCGACGCCGGGGGCGGCGCGGGCGAGCCCGACCTCATCCTGATCGCCACCGGCAGCGAGGTCGCGCTGGCGCTCGCCGCGCACGAGGAGCTGAACGGCGAAGGCATCCGCTCCCGCGTCGTCAGCCTGCCCTGCTGGGAGCTGTTCGAGCGCCAGGACCAGGCCTACCGCGACGAGGTGATGCCGCCGGGCGTCACAGCGCGCGTCTCGGTCGAGGAGGCCTCGACCCTGGGCTGGGATCGCTACGTCGGCTCCGCTGGCGTCAAGATAGGAATGCACACGTTTGGGACCTCGGCCCCGCTGAAGGACGTCCAAGACAAGTTCGGCTTCACCCCTGACCGGGTGGCCGAAGCCGCAAAGGAGTTGCTCTCATGAAGCCGACCGCGAAACTGCACGAACTGGGCCAGAGCCTCTGGCTCGACAACATCACCCGCACGATGCTGGGCGACGGCACGCTGGCCGGCTACATCGAGGAGCTCTCGGTCACCGGTCTGACCTCGAACCCGACGATCTTCGACAAGGCGATCTCCGGCGGCGACGCCTACGACCAGCAGATCGCCGAGCTCAGCGCCAGCTCGATTCCCGAGGAGGGGATCGGCGCCACGCCCCCCGAGCGGATCTTCTTCGAGCTGGCGCTCGCCGACCTGCGCGACGCCACCGACCTCTTCGCCGCGGTCCACGAGCGCACCGCCGGAGTCGACGGCTTCTGCTCGCTCGAGGTCTCGCCGCTGATCGCCGACGACACCGAAGCGACGATTGAGGAGGCGGCCGCCCTCCACGCCAAAGCGGAGCGCGACAACCTCTACATCAAGATCCCCGGCACCGAGGCGGGCCTGCCGGCGATCGAGGAGTCGATCTTCGCCGGCATCCCGATCAACGTCACCCTGCTCTTCTCGCGCGAGCAGTACCTCGCCGCCGCCGACGCCTACATGCGGGGCATCGAACGCCGGATCGAGGTCGGGCTCAGCGCCGACGTCGCCTCGGTCGCCTCGATCTTCATGAGCCGCTGGGACGTCGCCGTCTCGGGCGAGGTGCCGGATGATCTGCACAACCGGCTCGGGCTCGCGATCGGCTTCCGCGCCTACCGCGCCTACCGCGAGCTGCTCGACTCGCCGCGCATGCAGCGGCTGATGAACGAGGGGGCGCGACCGCAGCGCCTGCTCTGGGCCAGCACCGGCACCAAGGATCCGGAAGCGTCCGACGTCCTCTACATCGAGGGCTTCGCCTCGCCCTTCACCGTCAACACGATGCCCGAGCCGACCCTGCACGCCTTCGCCGACCACGGCGAGGTCGGCGATCCTGTGCCGGCTGACGGCGGCGACTGCGAGCAGGTGCTTGCCCAGTTCGCGCAGGCCGGCATCGACGTCGACGCGCTCGCCGAGCGGCTGCAGGACGAGGGCAAAGAGGCCTTCGCCAAGTCCTGGGACGAGATGCTGAAAACGATCGAGTCGCAGGTGGGGGCGCGGGCGTGAGACTTCCTGTGTCAACCCCCGGCGGGTTGCAGCCTTCGCAAGTTGCCGTGTTTAGCGGGGTCGTAGGGCACTTCGTCCTGCCAGCAGCGCCAGAGAACTCGCAGCCAGGCCCGCCCCAAGACCCGAATCGCATGCGGATGGTCGAGTCCCCGGGAACGCGCCCCGAGATAGACGCTGCGAGCCCAGGGGTGGTGGTGCCTTGTCGAGTCGGCAAGACAGGCGACCGCCTCCCGCAGGCGCTTGTCACAGGCCCAGCGAAAGGACGCGACCTTGCGCTTGCCCGACTCTCTTGCCACCGGCGCCATGCCGGCGTCCGCGGCCAGCGCCTCACCGGTCGGGTAGCGACCCCGGTCGTCGCCGATCTCGGCGACCAGCCGCGCTGCGGTCACCACCGACTTGGGGTCCTTGAACAGCGGCAGGAAAACCTGTGCGTCGGGATGGGCGCGCACCGCCCCGGCGATCTGGGCGGTCAACTCCGCGATCTGGGCGACGATCGGCCGCAGAGCGGCGACCAGGCCGAGCACGGCTCCTCTTCGCGCCTCGGACTCGAGCGCTCCCGCCCGGCCCTCCGGCGCCGATCGAAGTCGGTCGAGCAGCTCGGCGGCGCTCCGTCGACCGCAGTAGTGGTTCCGGGCCAGAAAACCGTCGAGCCGTTTCTCGCCGAGCCCGCGGGCGTCGGCGGGAGCCGGGTAGCGCTCCAGGAAGGCCAGTGCGATGCGGGAGTCGACGTCGGCGAAGATCTGCGCGGCCCCGGGCCAGAAGGCCTGCAGCTGCGCCCGCAGCTCGTTGCCGAGGCGCACCCTGGCTTTGACCAGGTCCTCACGGGTGCGGGTCAGCGCTCGCAGCGCCTTGGTCTCGTCGCTGTCGGGGCAAAGTGCCCGCAGCCGGTGGGAGTCGGTGCGCGCCAGCTCGGCCAGGCAGAAGGCATCGAAGCCGTCGGACTTGCCGCCTGCCGCCTCAAAGCGCGGACGGGTGGCCTTCAGCTGATTGGGGTGCACCGGCAAGACCGTGAAGCCGGCCTCCAGCAGGCGGTCGACCAGAAGGCCGTCGGGCCGCTCGATCGCCACCCGCTCGACCTCCAGAGCCCGCATCCGGGCGACCAGTTGCCTAATTCCCGCCTCGTCGTGGGCAAAGAGCTCACCCGCCAACTTCTTCCCCGCCGCGTCGACCACGCAGAGTGCATGCTCCTCGCTGGCCCAGTCGATCCCCGCCGCCGTTCCTTCCATCGCATTCCTCCTCGCTTGGCTTTTGCCTGCGCCGACCGGGAGGTACCGTTGCGGTTGCTCATAGTGCGGCGCTCTGGGGCGCCACTTCCTGTGGCCGCTTCAGGTGCCTCCGACCGCCGGGAGGCGCTGGTCTCACGCGGGCCTTCTGCGAGGCAAGCGAGCAAGGCGCTCTCCCGACGGCGGTCGGCTTCTCTCTGCGTTCCCCGGGGATCTTCGACGGCCTCCCTTCGGTCGGCCTCTCAATCTCTGGAGAACAAGGGGGAGGTTGTCCTATGAGCGGGGATGGGGCCGCGGTCGGCGAGGCCTCGCCGACATTACGTTGGGGCGAGGCCTGGCCAGCGCTGGAGCGCCACCACGCGCAGTTCGCCGACACTCACCTGCGCGAGCTCTTTGCCGCCGACCCTGATCGTGGCGAGCGGCTGGTCGCCGATGGCGCCGGCCTCCACCTCGACTTCTCCAAGAATCGCGTTGCCGACGAGACCCTGATTCTGCTCGGCCAGCTCGCCCGCGAGCGCGGCGTCGAGGCCCGCCGCGAAGCGATGTTCGCCGGCGAGCGCATCAACGTCTCCGAGGACCGACCGGCGCTGCACGTGGCGCTGCGGATGCCGCGCGAGCGCTCGCTGATCGTCGACGGCGTCGACGTGGTGCGCGAGGTGCACGAGATGCTCGACCGTATGGCCGACTTCGCCGAGCGGGTGCGCTCGGGCGCCTGGACCGGCCACAGCGGCAAGCTGATCCGCAACGTCGTCAACGTCGGCATCGGCGGCTCCGACCTCGGCCCGGTGATGGCTTACGAGGCGCTGCGCCACTACAGCCAGCGCGACATGAGCTTCCGCTTCGTCTCCAACGTCGACGGCACCGACTTCGCCGAGAAGACCCGCGACCTCGACCCGGCCGAGACGCTGTTCGTGATCTGCTCGAAGACCTTCACCACGCTGGAGACGATGACCAACGCCCACACCGCGCGCGAGTGGCTGTTGGCCGGGCTGCGCGGCGAGGAGGAGGCGATCGCCAAGCACTTCGTCGCCGTCTCGACCAACGCCGAGGCGGTCACCGAGTTCGGCATCGACACCGAGAACATGTTCGGCTTCTGGGACTGGGTCGGCGGCCGCTACTCGATGGACTCGGCGATCGGGCTCTCGACCATGCTGGCGATCGGGCCCGCCCAGTTCGCCGAGATGCTCGCCGGCTTCCACGCCATGGACGAGCACTTCCGCGAGGCGCCGCCGGCGGGCAACCTGCCGATGCTGATGGGCCTGCTCGGCGTCTGGTACGGCGGCTTCTTCGGCGCCGAAACGTGCGCGGTCCTGCCCTACGACCAGTACCTGCACCGCTTCCCCGCCTACCTCCAGCAGCTGACGATGGAGTCCAACGGCAAGCACGTGACCGTCGAGGGCGCCCGCGTCGACTACGACACCGGGGCGATCTTCTGGGGTGAGCCCGGCACCAACGGCCAGCACTCCTTCTACCAGCTGCTCCACCAGGGCACGCGGCTGGTTCCCTGCGACTTCATCGGCTTCATGCAGTCCAGCAACCCGCTCGGCGAGCACCACGACCTCTTGATGTCGAACGTCTTCGCCCAGACGCAGGCACTTGCCTTCGGCAAGACCGAGGCGCAGGTGCGGGCGGAGGGGACGCCGGAGGAGGTCGTGCCGCACCGGGTGATGGAGGGCAACCGTCCCTCCAACACGATCCTCGCCGAGCGCCTCGACCCCTTCACCCTCGGCGCCCTGGTCGCCCTCTACGAGCACAGCGTCTTCACCCAGGGGGCGATCTGGGGAATCGACTCCTTCGACCAGTGGGGAGTCGAGCTGGGCAAGGAACTGGCCAAGCGGATCGTCCCCGAGCTGCAGGCCGCCGAGGAGCCCGAGCTGACGCACGACAGCTCGACCAACACCCTGATCCGCCGCTACCGGCAGGCGAGGCGGAAGGGGTAGGAAGTGCCGGGCCTCGACGCCCTGCCGCTCGCGGCGTCGGAGTCCAACCTGCTCGCCGCGCGCGAGCTGATGGCGTTCACCCTCGGCTTTCACATCGTCCTCGCCTGCATCGGCGTCGCCTTCCCGGCGATCGTCCTCACGGCCAACTACATCGGGCTCAAACGCGACGACCCCGACGCGATGCGGCTGGCGCGGCGCTGGTCGAAGGTCGCCGCCGTCACCTTCGCCACCGGCGCCGTCACGGGCACGGTGCTCAGCTTCGAGTTCGGTCTGCTCTGGCCCGAGTTCATGGAGCGTTTCGGCGACGCCTTCGGCATCGCCTTCGCGATCGAGGGCCTCTTCTTCTTCACCGAGGCGATCTTCCTCGCGATCTACATCTACGGCTGGAAGCGGCTTGGCGGCTGGGCGCACTTCTGGTCGGGCGTGCCGATGCTGGTCTCGGGGATCGGCGGGGCCTTCTCGGTGGTCGCCGCCAACGCCTGGATGAACACGCCGCAGGGGTTCGAGCTCGACGCCGCCGGCAAGGTGGTCGACACGGCCCCGCTCGAGGTGCTCTTCAGCCCCGCCTGGACCTACGAGGTGCCGCACATGATCCTCGCCGCCTACATGGTCGCCGGCTTCCTCTTCGCCTCGGTCTACGCGGTCGGCATGTTGAAGGGACGGCGCGATCGCCACCACCGCCTCGGCCTCTTGATCCCGCTGACGATCGCCTGCCTGGCGACGCCGCTGCAGATCTTCTGGGGCGACCTCGCGGCACGCGAAGTCGCCGATCACCAGCCGGCCAAGTTCGCCGCCTTCGAGTGCATCCAGGAGACCGGCCCCGACCAGACCGAGTACCTCGGCGGGATCTGCACCGACGACGGGGTGAAGGGCGCGATCGGCATCCCCGGCCTCGACTCCTGGCTGGTCGGCTTCAGCACCGACACGGTGGTGACCGGGTTGGAGGACATCCCGCCCGACGAGCGGCCGCCGGCCAACACCCTGCTCCACCTCTCCTTCGACACGATGGTCGGCATCGGCTTCGGGCTGCTCGCCCTCGCCGCCTGGCTGGCGGTGGTCTGGTGGCGGCGGCGCGACATTCCGCGCACGCCCTGGTTCCTGCGCGCGGTCGCTGTCTCCGGGGTGGCGGCGATCGTCGCCGTCTGGTGCGGCTGGATCGTCACCGAGGTCGGCCGCCAGCCCTGGATCGTCAACGGCTACATGCGCACCGAGGAAGCGGTGACCGAGGCGGACGGGATCTGGTTCGCCTTCGCCGGCGTGATGCTGCTCTACGTCGCCCTGGGGACGACCGCGATCCTCGTCCTGCGCGGCATGGCGCGCCGCTGGCGCGAGGAGGGCGAAGGCGACGAGGCCGAGACCCCCTATGGACCGCCGGAGGTCCCGGCATGAGGTTCCGGTGCGCTTTTTGTCCCTCACAGGTGCATAAGGCGCACCGGAAGGGCGGACGATGAGTAAGGCCGACGCCTGCGCGGCCATCCTTTGGATCGGCGCGACGATGTACGCGATCTTCGGTGGCGCCGACTTTGGCGGCGGCCTCTGGGACCTAATCGCCGGCGACGCCGAGCGCGGCGAGCGGCCAAGGGCGCGGATCCAGCGCTCGATCACGCCGGTTTGGGAGGCCAACCACGTCTGGCTGATCTTCATCCTGGTCGTCCTCTGGACCGCCTTCCCCGAGGCCTTTGGCGCGATCATGTCGACCCTTTACGTGCCGCTGGCGCTGGCGGCGCTGGGGATCGTTCTGCGCGGCGCCGGCTTCGCCTTCCGCAAGTCGGTCGACTCGCTGCCGGCGCAGCGGGCACTCGGCGCCGCCTTCGCCGTCTCCTCGGTGATGACGCCATTCTTCATGGGCGCCGTGGTCGGCGCGATCGCCTCCGGCAACGTGCCGGCCGAGGGCAACGGCGAGGCCTTCTCCAGCTGGCTGGAGCCGCTCCCCCTCTTGACCGGGGCGCTGTTCGTCGCCAGCGGTGCCTACCTGGCGGCGATCTTCCTCGTTGCCGATTCGCACCGGGGTGGCGACAAGGAGATGGAGGGCTACTTCGCTGCGCGCGCGCTCGGCGCCGGCCTGATCGCCGGCGGGCTCGCCGCCGCCGGCCTGGTCGCGCTGCAGGCGAACGCCGAGTACGTCTACGAGCGGCTGATCGTCGAGGGGCTGCCGCTGGTGATCGTCTCGATCCTCTGCGGCTTCGGCGTACTGGCGCTGCTGCTGCGCCGCGGCCGCCGCGGCCTGCGCCCGCTGGCGATCCTCGCCGTCGCCGCGATCATCTGGGGCTGGGGCGTCGCCCAGTTCCCCTACCTGCTGCCGACCTCGCTCGACATCGCCACGGCGGCCGCACCCGGCCCAACCCTTACCTCGATCCTGATCGTCTTCTGCGTCGCCGCGGTCACCATCCTGCCCGCGCTCGGTCTCCTCTACAGCCTCGCCCAGCGCGACATCGTCGGCGAGTCGGGCGAGTAGCGCGTAGCTTTCCGCTGCATGGCCGAGCCCACCATCCACGCCGTTTTATTCGACATCGACGGGACGCTGCTTGTTACCGGCGGCGCGGGAGGCGGCGCCTGGCGGCGGGCCTTCGAGGAGCTCCACGGCGTCGAGGCAAACGTCGCCGAGCACACCGACGCCGGCATGACCGACCCGGAGATCGCCGCGATCCTCTTTCGCGAGGTGCTCGGTCGCGAGGGCAGCGCCGAGGAACGCGCGAAGGCGATCGGCTGCTACCTCAAGCACCTGCCCGACACCGTCGCCGAGTCCGCGGGCTACCGCCTGATGCCGGGGATCGAGCAGCTGCTCGACCGCCTGATCGACGCCGGCCTCCTGCTCGGCCTGGTCACCGGCAACATCGAGGCCGCCGCCCACATCAAGCTCGCCCGCGGCCGCCTCAACCGCTTCTTCAGCTTCGGCGGCTACGGCTCCGACTCCGCCGACCGCACCGAGGTGACCAAGGCCGCCCTCGCTCGCGGCGAGCTGGTCTCCGGCGGCGTCCTCAGCGACGGCGCCTGCATCTCCGTTGGCGACACCCCCCGCGACGTCAAAGCCGGCCACGGCGCCGGGATCAAAGTCGTCGGCGTGGCCACCGGCAGCTACAGCGTCGAGGAGCTCAGACAAGCTGATGCCGATTGGGCGATCCCCCACGTCTCCGAAGACTTCCCGGTCTCAGGCCAATGAGCAGCGGGCCTGGTAGATGCTCAAGAACCCGTTCTCGAACCCGTTCCGCGCCGCGCGCAGGTAGAGGCGCCAGACCCTGACCCGTTCGGGGCCGGCGAGCCGGATCGCCTCGTCGAGGTTCTCGTCGAGCCGCCGCGCCCAGTGACGCAGCGTCTCGGCGTAGTCGGCGCCGTGCTCGGAGACGTGGCGGGTGACGAAGCCCGCCCGTTCCAGCGCGAGCAGGACGCGCGAGAGGTGGATCGGTTCGCCGTCGGGGAAGACGTAGCGCTCGGAGAAGGCGCCCGCCTCCGGGTCGGTGTGGCGGAGGCGGGCGATGCCGTGGTTGAGCAGGCGGCCGCCCGGCTCGAGCAGGCCGGCGAGAGTGCGGGCGTAGACGTCGATCTGCTCCTCGCCGACGTGCTCGACCATGCCGATCGAGGCGATCGCGTCGAAGCGCTCGCCGGCCAGGTCGCGGTAATCCATGACGCGGATCTCGACCCGGTCGGCGACGCCGGCCTCCTCGGCCCGCTGCCGCGCCCGCTCGGCCTGCGGCGGCGAGAGGGTGATGCCGACAACGGTGGCCCCGTGCTTGGTCGCTGCCCAGAGCGGGAAGCTGCCCCAGCCGCAGCCGACGTCGAGCACTCGGTCCCCCTCCTTCAGCGCCAGCTTGCGGGCGACCGTCTCCAGCTTCTCTTCCTGCGCCTCCTCCAGGGATTCTTCGCTCCCGCGGCGAAGAAGGCGCAGCTGTAGGTCATCGACTCGTCGAGGAAGAGGGCGAAGAACTCGTTGGAGACGTCGTAGTGGTGGCGTACCGCCTTGGCATCGCGCTCCTTGCTGTGGCGGCGGCCGCTGAGGACGAGCTCGGCGGCCGGTCGGCTGGGCGGCCGGGTCAGGCCGGCGGCGCGCACGGTGCCGAGCAGCAGGTGGGCGATGTCGCCGCGATCGAGCGACGGCGGCTGCCACCTGTCGAGCAGCTCGATCACCGCGTCCATGTCGTCAACCTCGATCTCGCCGCTAACGTAAGCGCGGCCGAGACCGAGCTGGCCGGGCGCGCGCAGGACGTGCGCGGCGGCTCGGGGAGAGCGCACGCGGAAGGTCGGCCCGTCGCTCATCGCTGGCGGGCAGTCGGGTTCCGTCCCAGAACTCGACCGCGAACGGGCGCTGCGGAATCCGGGCTTCGATCTCGCGCCGCAGCGGCGCCGTACTGGAGAACGCCATCTACGCAGCATATGATCCATTCGCACATGGTAGGCGCGGGGCCACTCCCATCCGACATCCAGCCGGTCGCGAACGAGACCCGCGACAGAATCATCACCGGCCTGGTCACGCTGGTCCCCTTCGTCGCCCTCATCTTCGCCGGCTGGCAGGTCTGGGGCAGCGCTCTGCACTGGAGCGACGTCTTCCTCCTCGTCGGCATGTACGTGTTTACCGGGCTGGGGATAACCGTCGGTTTCCATCGCCACCTCACCCACCGCGCCTTCAAAGCGAAGCCCTGGCTGCATGGCCTGCTGGCGATCCTCGGCTCGGCAGCGATCGAGGGGCCGGTGATCTCCTGGGTGGCTGACCACCGCAAGCACCACGCTTTCTCCGACGAAGAGGGCGATCCACACAGCCCTCATGTCGATCACGGCCACGGCTGGTCCGGCGCCGCGCGCGGACTCTTCCACGCCCACATGGGCTGGCTCTTCATCCACACCCAGCGCGGCAACAAGGAACGCTTCGCTCCCGACCTGCTCGACGATCCGACGATCAACTGGGTCGACCGCACCTTCCTGCTCTGGGCGATCCTCGGCCTCCTGCTTCCCTTTGCCCTTGGCTGGCTGATCGGCGGCACCCTCTTCGCCGCCGTGACCGGGTTGCTCTGGGGCGGCCTGGTGCGAGTCTTCGTCCTGCACCACTTCACCTACAGCATCAACTCGCTCTGCCACGTCTTCGGCAACCGCGACTACGAGACGGCCGACGAGTCGCGCAACCTGGCCCTGATCGCGATCCCGACGCTGGGCGAGGCCTGGCACAACAACCACCACGCCTTTCCGACCTCGGCCACCCACGGCCTCGGCCGCTGGCAGGTCGACATCTCAGCCGTCGTCATCGACGGCCTCGAGAAGATGGGCCTGGTGTGGGATGTGGTCCGGGTTCCGCCCGAACGCCTGGCCGCCAAGGCCGTCTAGGGCTGGGCCTTCGATTCGTAGGAGTCGATCCAGCCGTTGCAGGCGGCGCTGAGCGGCACGACCCGGCGCTCAGCGGCGCGGACGGCAACCAGGTTGCCGACGTAGGCGACGTCGTCATAGCCGCTGAGGCGCTGTAGGAAGCTCGGCTCCTCGGCGTCGATCGCGAACCTGACCCTGCCGCCGTCGCTCGCGTAGGCACCGGCCGGCCAGAACTGGCCGTTGTTGGCGAGGCTGATCGTGTTCGGTCGTTGCCCGTCCAGGGCAGGCTTCAGCTCGCGCTGGAAGCCGGGGGCGGAGAGGGTCAGGGCGAAGGGAGAGAAGTACTGCAGCGAAAGCCGCCAGCGGCCGCGCGGCAGCTCGACCGTCTGCGAGGTCCGCTCGCCGGCTTGAAGCTCGTTACCCTCGTTCCAACTGGCCTTGGGGGCGATCGCCACCGCCGGGAAGAGGTGGGCACGGCCCCGGCTGGCGAGGAGGATGCGGATCTCCGGCGCGGCGCAACCGGCAAGGGCGCCGGCGTCGGTCCCCTCGAGCAGCACGTGGCGGTTTTCCGGTACCTCGCCCGTCCTCTCCCAGAGCAGGTAGGAGGGGGTCGCGGCGATCCGCCTGAAGCCGGACGGTGCCTGGCTGTTCCAGGCGGCGCGGCCGGTGACCACGTAGGGGAAGGCATCGAGCGTGCCGCGTGAGAAGGAGTCGAAGTCGATCGGGCTGTAGGCGTCGCCAGTGTCGAATGGCTTCTCCGCGTTCTCGGAGACGGAAGGGTCGGGGAACTCGACCAGGGGCACGTGGGTGTCGGCGCCGAGCAGCTCGTAGGGGGCGTAGCGGTCCTGGCCCGCGTAGAGGACCGGCTTGCCGTGGACGATCGGCAGGAAGGCGCGCAGCTCCGCCCCGTGGCCGGGCGGGGCGACGGGCGCGTTGCGCAGCGCCAGGAAGCTGGAGTAGACGGCGCCGCCGATGAAGACCACCGCCAGCAGCCCCCACCCAACCCGCGCCACCCCCGCCGACGGGCGGAATTCGGCGAGCGGGGGGCGGATTGCGACCAGCATCGCCAGCGGGGCGGCGATCATCAACGCCTTGGCCTGCGAGTACTCACCGCTGGTCGGCAGCGCGGCGAGATAGAGGAGGACGCATGCCGCCAGGCCGAGCGGCACCGCCAGCTCGCGCCGCCGCACCCACCAGGCGGTGCCGGCGATCAGGGCGAGGACGCCGATCGCGCCGGCAAGGCCGGTCAGGTGCGCCCCTCCGGGTGCGGCGAGCCGGTAGTTGGTCGCCGGCCATACCCCCAGCGCCTCGACGGGGGAGACCGGCCCGTAGGTATTGGTGCCGGCGACTTTGTTGAAGGTGTCGACGAAGCCGAAGGGCCCGACCAGGGTGGCGGCGACGCCGAGCGCCGCCAGCGCCGCGATCGTCAGCAGGGTCAGCGGTCGCAGCAGGAAGCTCAGCAGCGACCGCGGCGAGAGTGCCTGGCGAACGGCCGGCAGGGTCAGGCTCCAGAGCGCCGCGACGGCGATCGGCCAGGCGAGGCCGGCGAAGCTGTAGGAGAAGAGGACGCCGCCGCCGATCGCCAGCCAGGGCAGGGCGAATCCCACCCGGGGCAGTAACCCGCGCGGCAGCGCGCCGGGTTCGCGCAGGCCAACGGCAACCGCGAGGACGAACAGGGCCTCGGCCAGCTCCTTGAAGGCGCCCTGGGCGAAGTAGGAGGCGCCGAGGTAGGAGACCGCGACCATCGTCGCCGCGAGCAGCCGCCGGCCCGGCCCGAAGCCAGGCAGCGCCGCCAGGGCGGTCAGCCCGGTGAGGATTCCGATTGCGAAGATCTCGCCGACGAAGGCCTGGCCGAGCCCGATCCCCGGCACCGCTGCGACGGCGACGGCGAGTCCGTGCGGTCCGAGCGGGTAGCCGGTCTCCGGCACCGGCCCGGCGCCACCACGCAGCCACTCTGCCCAGGCGAGATGAAGGCCGAGGTCGTTGTTGAAGCCGACGCCGAGCAGTCCCCAGCGCGCGCTGATCGCGAAGGGGATCGAGAGCACGACGGCGATCGTCAGCACCACCGGCAAGGCGCGTCGCAACTCCTCGCCTGGGACGAGCGCCCGCTTGCGGAGCAGGACGGCGGCCAGGGCGGAGACGAGGAGCAGGACAAGCCCCAGCGTCGCCGAGGTGCCGTGGCCCGGCGCCCGCGCCAGGACGCCGGTCACCGTCAGCACGGCACCGAAGCCGGCGGCCGGCTCCAGCCAGGTCCAGCCATCGCGGCCGGCGAGGAGCAGCAGGGCGCGCCCGACGAGCAGTGAGGCGACGCAGATCAGCGCCGCCGAGACGTAGGTCCCGATCATCAGAGAGGGCAACCTATGCCAGCCGGCCCCGGAGGCGCGGCGAGGCCGGGCGGGCTTCTAGTACTTCTCGGCCGCCCGCTCGAGCGTCTCGCGCAGGTTCTCGCCGCGCAGCGGCTCGGCGTGCCCCGCGCCGACGACGGCCGGTTCCAACGCCGCCAGCTTGCGCACCGACTCCTTGGCCTTCGCGTGGTCCCAGGCCCAGGCGGGGTGGGGAACGCTGGCCTCGCCCGGCGGCAGCGGTTTCCCCATGCGCGCCGAGTCGATCAGGTAGATGACGTCGCTGACCAGCGCCACCCGGTCGCGCTCGCGCCAGAGCCCGATCAGGCCGGGCGCGTGGCCGGGGAAGTGGACGACGCGGAAGCCCGCCACCTCGTCCCCCTCGGAGACCGTGCCGGCGATCTTCACCGCGCCGCCGTCCCAGCGCCGCAGCAGGAACGGGTAGGCAACCCGCGCAAGCGCGGCGGGGAGCTCGGCGATGTCCATGTAGGGGGCGATCGCGGCGTCGCTTTCGGCGTCGGCGACCTCGTCCGGGTGGCAGAAGATCGGCGCGTCGAGGCCCGGAGCGGTTCCGCGGTGATCGGCGTGCGCATGGCCGAGCACGATCCGCTTCAGCCCGCCCAGCCGCTCACCCGCTGCCCGGGCTTTCCGCGTCATCGCCTTGGTGCCGGCGTCGAACTGGACCACGCCGCCGCCCTCCTCCTCGAGGAAGTACACGTTCATCGACTTGCGCAGGTCGCCCTGCAACAGCCAGACCCCGTCCGCAATCTTCTCCATGAGACCTAGCCTATAACTAGGGTTCGGCCGCATGCCAATGCTTTGGAGAGTCGGGATGCTCGTGCTGATCGCCTGCCTCGTCGCCTCGATGGCGATCGCGATCGTGCGCCTGGCGACGACGCCGACCGAGATTCTCGGCGACGGCTTTCGGGGATTGCCAGCCCGCCAGGGAGACGTAACCCGGCGCTAAGGATTCGCCGTCGCGGCGAGCGTTAGTATCGGCGCGGCCGGACCAGCGAACCCAGAGGAGGCGGCGTGTTCACTCGCATCGTGGTTGGAACCGACGGATCGGAGACCGCTGCCGAGGCGGTCCGGCAGGCCGTTGACCTGGCCAAGCTCGCAGGCGCTCAGCTGAGCATCGTCAGCGCCTACGAACCGGTCTCCAAGCGGCGCATCCAGAGCGAGCAGGAGGGCGCCCCCGCCGACGTCCAGTACGAGATCGGCCCGCGGGAGGACGTCAACCTGGTGCTCGACGCGGCCGCGGCCGCGGCCCGGAAGGAGGGGATCGAGGTGCAGACCCACCCGCTCGAGGGAGACCCCGCCGAGGCGATCCTCAGCGCCGCCGAAGAGACGAAGGCCGACCTGATCGTCGTCGGCAACAAGGGCATGACCGGAGCGCGCCGCTTCCTGCTCGGCAGCGTTCCCAACAATGTTTCCCATCACGCGCCATGCAGCGTGATCATCGTCCGCACGACCTGAGGTCCTCTGACCGGCGCATCTCGCGGTCCTCGATCGGCTGGATCGGGTCACGCACGAACAAGTGCGCTCCCCTCACCAGCCTCCCTGCGTCCCACGATCTGCTTGGTCAGAGAACCTCAGGTCATCCGGACGGATCCGTGGCGGCGCCCGCATCGATAAGGCCGGCCCCTTGACGTTCGTGGGGTAAGCCGAGGTCGCGGGCGGTGCGGCGCAGTCGCCTGACCAGGCGGTTGACCCTGCCGCGCGGCGAGACGCCCCGCTCGATGATGCCGCTGGCGAGGACCATCGCCGCCACCCCGGAAACGTGTGCGGCGGCCATCGAGGTGCCGATGTAGCTGCCCGGCTCGCCGAAGCGGCGCGGGTTGCCGGCCTTCAGCGTCACCTGGTAGATGGAGCGGCTCGAGACCGAGGGACAGCCACTGACCGGTGCCCCGCCGCCGGGCGCGAGGAGGTCGACCCCCTTGCCGGGCAGCACCGAGTAGCTGCCGAGGCAGCCGCCCTCGGTGGTCCCGCCGACGCCGATCGTGCGCGGCCCGGTGGCCGGTGGGGAGACGCAGGCCTCCGAGCCGAGGTTGCCGATCGAGGCCACCGTCACCACCCCCGCCAGGTAGGCGCGGCGAAGCTCCCGGTCGATGCCGGGCACGCTCTTGCCGCAGCCGAAGTTGAAGCTCATGTTGATCACGTCGGCGCCGCGGGCGACGGCGAAGCGGATGCCGCGGGCGATGTCGTCGGCCTCGCCGCTGCCGTGCCGGTCGAGGACCCGGACCGGCATCAGCTTGGCTCCGTAGGCGAGGCCGACCAGGCCGATGCGGTTGTTGGTCTTCTCCGCGATCGTCCCGGCGACATGGGTGCCGTGGCCGTTCTGGTCGAGCGGCAGGGGGTCGCCGTCGACGAAGTCGTAGCCGGGCACGAACTGGCCGGCGGCGAAGTCCGGGCTGCGGCGGAAGCTGGAGCCGTAGTCGCGGTAGGCGATGCCGGTGTCGAGCACGGCGATGACGGTGCCGCGCGCGCCCTGGCGCTTGGCTGCGGTCAGGTTCTGCCAGGCGCCGACCGCGTCGATACCGCCGGCGGAGACGGGCATAGCGGCCGTTCCCTCGCCCTCCCAGGGGAGGAAGTTCCACTGCAGCGAGACCCATCCGCCCGGCGGGCCCGGCGGGGTGGAGAGCGGTCCGGGATCGTTGGCGAGCGCGACGTGGGCCTCCGACGCCTGCCCCAGAGCCCCCGTCGCGGCGCCGGCCGAGCCGGCCATGACGGCGCTTGCGAGCAGCGTCAGGGCAGCGAGGATCGGTAGGCGTCGTCTCATGGTCGGCATCGGCTCACGAAATCCCTGCACCAGTGCGGGCAAATGATCTAACACCGGCCCGTCGGGGAAGTTGTCGGGCACGATACTTTCGGCTGATGCCGGAAGCCGACGCCAGCGCTGCCCAACAGCGCCTGATGTGCCTGGCCCTGGAGCACGCCCGCGAAGCCGAGGCCCACGGCGACGTGCCGATCGGCGCGGTTGTCGCCCGCGGCGAGGAGGTGCTGGCGGCCGCCGGCAACGAGCGCGAGCTGCGCCGCGACCCCACCGCCCACGCCGAGCTCCTCGCCATTCGCGCCGCCGCCGAGGCGCTCGGCGGTTGGCGCCTGCCGGGCACGACGCTCTACGTCACGCTCGAGCCCTGCGCGATGTGCGCCGGGGCGATCGTCCTCGCCCGCATCCCCGAGGTCGTCTACGGCGCCCCCGATCCCAAGGCCGGAGCCGCCGGCAGCGTTCTTGACGTCCTCGGCGAGCCCGCCCTCAACCACCGCCCGCAGGTGACCGGCGGCGTAATGGAGGACGAGTGCGCGGCCCTGCTGCGGCAGTTCTTCAGTTCGCGCCGCGCCTCGCGGCCAGCGGACTGAGCCAATACCCTTCGAGCAGACCCGGAGAGGTGTCCGAGTGGCTTAAGGAGCGCGACTGGAAATCGCGTGGGCGGGGTTAACCCGCCTCGTGGGTTCGAATCCCACCCTCTCCGCTCCCGGCCGCGCGGCGGCGCCTGGCAGCGTCCTCGGTCGCTCGTGTGCAGAGCACACCACGCTCCCTGCGTCCTTGCCATGCTTGCCTCACGACCGGGAGGACGTTATGCCGCGGCAGCCTGCTGCGTGGGTTCTTCGAGTGGCAGCACGATGACCTCTCCCTCCGTCGGCACCAGGGCAGCCGGGCGGTGGCCACGCAGGCGCTCGTGGCTGCATACGACGTAGCACCACTCCATCAGGCGCATACGCGAGGAGGGATCGATCTCCTCGATCGTCGCTCCGACCAGGTACTGGCCCTCCGCCTCGCGGCAGGAACGGATCTCCACCTGAGCTGCCACCTCGTGGGCGTCGCCCGCCGCGTCCTCCAGCTCGAGCAGGACCGCGGGGCGCTCGCCGACGGTGATCGGGGCGTCGAGGACCAAACCCACGCCGGCGGCGCTGGCGTCGACCAGGCGGCCGCCGATGTGACCCTCGGGGGCGAAGCAGTGGGCGGGTGCGTCGCCCTGGAAGCGGTAGACCTGGCGCCGCTGCTGGCGGCGGCCGACGGCGAGCAGGGTGCGCAGGACGCGGCGCAGCTCGATCAGGCCCAGCAGCGGCACGATCACCGCGGCGATCCCCGGCATGTCGGGGAGCGGCCCGACGCCGGCCAGGTCAAGCAGGCGCAGCGCCGTGCCGCCGGCGAGCACGAGCGCGGCGAGGACCACCAGGTGGAGCTTGCGCACCGCGTGCAGGCCGCCGGCGTCGCCGCCCTGCTTCGGCGTCACCTTGAAGGCTGTGCGGCCGGGGCGGAAGATGCAGCGCAGGGCGCGCGTGTAGATCTCCATGGTCAGCAGCTCGTAGTGAGCGGTCTCGCCGATTTTCATGTAACCGCGCGTCAGGGCAGAGCCGGCGAGCAGGTTGAGGCTGATCGTCGGCAGCCAGAGCGCCGCCAGGGCGAGCACGCTGATCTTCATCGGCAGCGCGCCCGTCCACAACACCGCGCCGAGCGTCGCCAGCAGCAGCAGGCGCATCGGCGGCGCCAGGTAGGCGGCGAGGCTGAAGAAGTAGGAGAGGCGCTGGAGCGGGCGCAGCTCGCGGGCGCGCAGGGGGGACTCGGGCAGGGTGAAGACGGCGAGGTTGCCGCGTGCCCAGCGATCGCGCTGGAGCAGGTAGCCGTCGAGGTCGTGCGGAGCGAGGCCCTGGACCAGGACCTCGTCGTGGTAGCGGCTGGTCCAGCCGTGGCGCTGCATGCGGATGGTCGTGTGGAAGTCCTCGGCGATCGTCTCGGTGGCGACCCCGCCGATCTCGAGCAGCGCCTCGCGCCGCAGCAGCGCCGACGAGCCGCACCAGTAGGCGGCGCCGTGGCGGTCCTTGCCGGGGCAGACGACGCGGTAGAAGAGCGACTGCTCGTGGCGGCCGACGACGTAGTGCTGGACCGAATCGTGGTTGAAGAAATCGTGCGGGCTCTGCACCAGGGCCACTTTCTCGTCATCGAAGTAGCCGACCAGCGCGTCGAGCGCGTCCGGCATCGGCACGTGATCGGCATCGAGCATCAGCACCAGCTCGCCCTCGGTTCGCGGCAGGGCGGCGTTGATGTTGCCCGCCTTGGCGTGCGAGTTGTCTGGCCGTGTCAGGTAGCGGGCGCCGGCGGTCTGCGCCAGATCCTCCATCTCCGGCCGCCGTCCGTCGTCGAGCAGGTAGGTCGTGTGCGGGTAGGCGAGTGCCCGGCAGCCGGCCAGCGTCGCCGCCACCACCTCGAACGGCTCGTCGTAGGTGCAGACGTAGACGTCAACCTTGTGCCCCGGCGTGACCGGGGGGCGCACCGCGGGCGGTCGCGACCACGAGTACCAGGCCAGCGTGCCCAGCGCCCACAGACCGTAGATCTCGGTGACGAGCAGCATCGCGAACAGCACCGGGTTGGCGCCTTCGCCGCTCCAGCCGAAGCGCCAGATCAGGTAGCCGACGCCCCAGAGCAGCGCGCAGAGCGCAAAGGCGCGCAGCGGCGCCGGATGACGATCGAAGAACCGCCCGATACGGGTCTGCTCGCTGCTTTGCACGGATGCTGCATCGGCCCTGCCGCGCGCCGCCTTGAGCGCTGGGACACGAGCTGTCTGTGAGTCTCGACTTCAAGGCCCCCTAGGTCTGGCACGGGGAGAGACCTAGGGGGCCTAGACGCAACCTCAATGGTCAGCAAGCGGTGGGCGTCACGAATCGGCCGAATCGCCGCTGAGTGCCTCACTCTCAGGCTTTCGGCCGAGGAGCACAATCCCCCGAACATGTGAAGCACGGTGGATCCCCCCCAAAGAGACTCCCCCAAAGAGACTAGCTTGCCTCGCCAACGACTTATCTCTTATCGTACGAAATAGAGCAATCGGCAAATCCAGGCGTTGAACAAGGGAGTAAGTGTGGCTTCTCTTGATCCACCCCGAGACGGAGAAAACGCTCAGGTCTTTGCGGACGGCGAGCCTGGTTCGCTGGCAGCGGTGCGCCTGCGGGCGGCGTTTGAGCGGTCACGGCATCCGATGCTGATTGCCGACGACCAGCGACGATGGGTGACCGGGAATGCCGCTGCATGCGATTTGCTGGGGATCGCCCGGGAGGAGATCCCGTGGCGCACGATGGACGATTTCACGCCTCCGAGCGAGCGCAAGAGGTTAGAGGAGCAATGGGGGGCGTTCTTGGCCAGTGGCGGGGCGGAGGGCTGGTATCAGTTGTACGTTCCGGACCGCGGACGAGTGCCCGTCGAGTTCAGTGCGACGGCCAACGTGCTGCCCGCACGCCACCTTTCTGTCTTCATCCCATCTGAGGAGGGCTCCGCCGAGCAGGTGAAGAGCCCCTCGGCTCGCGAAGCGACCTGGGCACCCGTCGCCGTGGAGGGAAGCGGTCGGCTGCAACTCACCGAGCGCGAGCGCGAGGTCATGATGTTGGTCGCCTCCGGGCTTCAAAGCGGCGACATTGCGGAGCGCCTGTTTCTCTCCCCGGAGACGGTCAAGTCTCACGTTCACAACGCGCTGGGCAAGCTCGGAGCACACACGCGCGCACATGCCGTAGCGATCGCTTTGGTCACGGGCCAGATTACCTGGGAGATATAGGGGCAGAGGCATTTCGCCGGGGGCCCCATCAAGGCGGTTTGGGCCACGTCGTGGGCGCCCGTCGATAGGATTTGGCTTGGTAGTGCCCTGGAGGGGTGCCGGAGTGGTTGAACGGGGCAGTCTCGAAAACTGTTGGCGTCGCAAGGCGCTCGTGGGTTCGAATCCCACCCCCTCCGCTCGGCTGGCTCGCTCTTGGGCACCGGGCTGCGGCGGGCCCGTTCTCGGCGAGCAGCCCGCCCGCCGTAGCAGGCGGGCTGTCGCGGACGATCAGGTGGGATCGATGTACGCGATCATGATGCCCATCGCGTCGTCGACTTCATGGTGCCCTTCCGGCACGTTGTAGATCGCATGCAGGCGCAGCGTCTGGTTTTTGCTGATCGTCGAGATCGGATTGCCCGTGCACACCGACATCGACGAGATGTGTTTACGCCCGTCGGGCGTTTCGTAGCCTGCGCCGCCGTAGCCGGCGACCGAGTTGCAGAGCAGCGTCCCGCCGGTGCTCTCGTTGGTCAGTTCGACGTTTACGCCGTGGTCATGGATGTGACCGGCGGCAGCGATCAGTTTGCCCGCGAAGCTGGCTTTCCAGTCATAGTGGGAATCGCTTTCGCCGATCGGTACCGAGACCTCGGAATCGAGGCTGCACTGGTCGAGGTCGAGCCATACCGGGCGTACGCCTTCGCGACTGGTGTGATCGGATCCGGTCGCGTACTTGTACGTCATCTTCACCTTGACCGTTTTCGACGTCGTTTCCCAGTTCATCAGGTCGATGACCATGTTCCAGGTCTCCGAGCTGCCGATCTTGTAGCCGTAGGACAGCGACGTGAGGTCGACGGCCGTTCGCTCGTTCCCCGAGGCGAAGAACCGCTCGCCGAGAAGCCCGGGCCCTTTGCCCGCGCAGGTCGCGTCGGACTTGCCACCTCCGCTGGCGGCGAACATGGCGTGGTGGAGCATCGGACCGGTGTCGAGATTGGCTTTGCTGCCGTTCGTGTAGACGAGGTCCGGGGTGACGCCGACGAGCGTGCAGCTCGTGCACGGCTTGGAGACGTTGCTCACGATTTTGTTTTCGATCTGGCCCATCGTGTCGTGGTCGTGCGGATCGCCGCTGCCGGCGGGGATCGTGTACGGCCCGTATTCGATCGTGGTGGTCGTGATCGTGGCGTTGGCCACGCTGGCCGGCACCAGAACCGCAACCAGGCAGGCGAGCAGGGCCAAGCGTCTCATGGCTTGCATGAATCCTCCTTCCGTGGGGGTTGAAGCCCATCCCTCCCTAATGGGCTTCACGAATGATCAGGCAACTTAGATCGTGCAGCAAAAAATGTCAAGGTCCACGGTCAGAGGGACCTGCCTCAACCCGCGGAAGGACCCAGAGATCAGCGCCGGGGGCCGGCCTCGCACGTCTGCGAGCGGCCCCAGCCGGGGCCGCCGTCGCAGTGGTCGAAGGCGCCGCCGCCGTAGAGCCGGTCGGGGCTGGGACCGCCGTAGAGCCGGTCGCGTCCCCCTTCGCCATGGCAGCCGTCCTGCCCGCGGCCCATGATGCAGACGTCGCGGCCGGAACCGCCCCAGCAGCCGTCGCTGCCGGCGCCGTGCTTGCAGTAGTCGTCCCCGGGTCCACCGACGCAGTCGCTGTTGCGATTGCCGGTGATGCAGATGTCGTCCCCGCCGCCGCCGACGCAGCGGTTGCGCCGCGCCCCTTCCGGGAAGCAGGTGTCGCGCTCGCCGTTGCCGATGAACTTGTCCGAGCCACCGCCGAGGCGGACGGTAAGGGGGACCGGAAGCCGGTCGCGCACCTCGACGAAATCGCCCGAGGGCCCCATCGCGACTTCAACCGAACCGGCCCGATCGAGGCGGCAGATGGCCAGGCCGCGATGGGCTAGCCGGCAGCCCGCGCCAGCTGCCCGGGGCATCCATCCCCGCACGACCAGGGTGCTGCCGCTCATGCTCAACTCCAGGTGCGATCCGGACTTGGCGCCGAGCACGACGACTCGGCCCTCCGGTACGGCAGACGCGCTACCGAGCGTCAGCAGCAGGGCAATGGCCAGCGTGGCGGTCGCTGTTCCCCTCGCCAAGATCGGCGGCACTTTAGACGATGGTGCCGATCCAAAGACGTCACCGAGCGTCGGTGGGAGCCTCTGTTCAGGTCTCGACGAGGCCCCGGGAGAGCGCGCTGCGGACCAGCTCGGCGCGGCTGGAGACGCCGAGCTTCTGCTGGATGTGGGCGCGGTGGGTCTCCACCGTGCGCACGCTGATGTAGAGCTGCTCGGCGATCTCGGCGTTGGTGTGGCCGAGCGCGATCAGGCGCAGGACATCGGTCTCGCGCTCGCTCAGATCGGTGGCGGAGCTCTCTGGCTCGGCCGCAAGCATCGCCGCTAGGGCCGGCTGGACGTGGGTCTCGCCCACGGCCGCATGCCGCACCGCCTGGACCAGCTCGTCGTCAGCGGCCTCCTCGAGCACGTAGCCGAGCACGCCGAGATGGAGCGCCTGGCGTGCGAGGGCAGGCTCCCTCTGCGTGGCCAGTGCGACGATCTTCGTCCCGGGAGAGGCCTCGTGCATGTCCGGGATCGCCTCCAGACAGGGTCGGCCGGGCATGTTGAGGTCGAGGATCAGCACATCGGGTTTGCGCTCGCGCAGGAGGCGAACCGCCTCGGCGGCGTCCTCCGCCTCTGCCACGACCTCCAGGTCCCTCTCCTCCCCGAGGAGTCCCCGCAGCGCCTGGCGCACGATCGGGTGATCGTCGGCCACAACGATCGCGATCCCCTCTGCCACGCCCAAATCCTAGCCCCCCATCGGCCTCATACCACTTTCGTTCCTTGACATTTCCATACGCGTATGTTTATCCTTCGCCTCGTTGTTTGGGAACGCGATTGTTAGTTCCAGGAACTAGCTCGTTTGTCCCGGCGACCACAGGACAGGGAAAACCGAGCCCGGGAGGGCCGCCAAGGGAAGCGGCTGGCAGAGGGGCTCAGGGACAAGGAGAGAGCTACGTGAGAAGCCACGCGAAGGCATCGACTCGAAGTGGTGCGTCCAAAGCCAAGCGGTTGGTCCTCCCCGCGGCGGTCCTTGCGCTCGTCCTTGCCTTTGCGGCGCCCCAGGCCAGCGCCCTGAAGTTCCACGCCTTCAAGGAAGTCTTCGGCTCGGCCGCACAGCCGAGCTTCGAAGCCAGGGCGATTGCGATCGACCAGTCCACGGGCGACGTCCTCGTCATGGACAAAACGGACGAGACCTCCACGGTCAAACGCTTCAACGCCGACGGCACTCCGGACAACTTCTCCGCCCTGGGCACCAACGTGATCGACGGCCAGGGAGGTCCCGACACGACGCCCCAAAACGGCCTCGAATTCGGCGGTGTAAGCGAATCGCAGATCGCCGTCGACAACTCGGGCACCACCACCGACGGCAACATCTACGTCACCCAGGGCTTCCCCAACCTGATCAACGTCTTCTCCAGTACCGGCGCCTACCTCGGTCAGCTGACCGCCGCGGGGGCGACCGACTTCTCTGAATCCTGCGGCGTCGCGGTCGACTCGGCAGGAGCGGTCTACGTCGGCGACTCCAGCGCGGGCATCCACAAGTTCGTGCCGGCAGCGAACCCGCCGCTCAACGCCGACCACACCTCGACCTTCACCACGACTACGCAGCCCTGCACGCTTGCGGCGGGAGCGGGAGCCACCGCCGGCTTCCTCTTCCCGGCCCAGTACGAAGGCCCGGTCTCGAAAATCGACAGCGCAACCGGCGAACTCAAATACACCGTCGCCCCGGGCTTCCACACGACCGTGACGGTCAACCCCGCTAACGGGCACGTCTATGCGGCCAGCGGCTCGGTCGAAGAGTTCGACGCCTCCGGCGCCGTCAGCGCGACTGCGGTCACCACCACCACGGTTGAGGGTTCCAGCAAGGGGCTGGCCGTGCGCGGCTCGAGCGGTGACATCTATTACGGCGTGTCCGACAAGATCCAGGTCCTGAGCGGCGCGGTGAGCACCTCCCCCGACGTCACCACGACCGCAGCGACCGGCGTCACCGACACCGCGGCGACCCTCAACGGCACCGTCAACCCAGATGGCGAGGCGACCAGCGAATGCCTCTTCGAATGGGGGCTGACGACGGCGTACGGCAACACCGTCCCCTGCGTGCCGAATCCGGCCGGGATCGGCTCGGGCTCGAGCCCGGTTGCGGTCTCGGCCGCCATCAGCGGCCTCGATGTGGGGACCGTCTATCACTACCGGCTCAAAGCCGCCAACCCCAACGGGCCGGTCTTCGGCCAGGACGAAACCCTGCAGAGCGCCGGTCCCAGGCTGCTCGATAGCTGGGCAGAGGACGTGCTGCTAACCGAAGCGACGCTCAAGGCAGAAATCGACCCCGAGGGCGGCGCCACGACTTACCGCTTCGAGTACGGCACGAGCGCAGCCTACGGCTCTGAAACCGAAGAGCTCGCCGTCGGCTCCGACAGCTCCGTGCACACGGTGATCCGCTTCCTCGAAGGTCTCACTCCCGGCACCGAGTACCACTACCGCGTCGTCGCGACCAGCGCCGCCGGGGAAAACGTCGGCCCCGACCGCGAGATCAGGACCTTCAGGCCCTTCAGCGCCGACACCGACTGCCCCAACCAGGCCAACCGCTACGGCGCCGGCGCCAGCCTGCCCGACTGCCGCGCCTACGAGCTGGTTAGCCCGCTGGACAAAAACGGCGGCGACATCGAGGTGCTGCGTTCGGCCGACTCCAACTGGCCGGCGCGCGGGACGAAGAGCACGCCCTCCGGCGACAAGCTCACCTATTCCGCCTACCGCGCCTTCGCTGGCGCGCTCTCGGTCCCCTGGTCCTCCCAGTACATCGCCCAGCGACTGCCGGACAGCGGCTGGCAGACCCACGCAATCAATCCGCCTCAGATCAAACCGCTTGTCTTTGGCGCCGAAGCGATCAATATGCAGTACCAGGCCTTCACCGACGACCTCTGCCACGGCTGGCTGATTAACCATGGCGAACCGCCGCTCTCGCCGGCCGGCTTGGCGGGGATTCAGAACGTCTACCGCCGCAACGACAGGCTCTGCGGCCCCGAGGGCTTCGAAGCGGTGGCGCCGGTCACCGCGCCGCCGGGACCACCGGGACTCAACTTTCAAGGCGCCTCCGCCGACGGCTCGCACGCGATCTTCTCCGCGGGCAAAAAACTCGCCTCCGAGGGCACCGAAGGGGTCTTTCAGCTCTACGAGTCGGTCGCCCCGGAAGCGCTGCCGCGGTTCGTCTGCATCCTGCCGAACGAAGAACCGTGGAATGGCCCCTGCGGAGCGGGCTCAGGCGAAAACAACGTCAGCTACGGTCCCACTAGACCCAGCCTGACCGGAGCGATCTCCGAGGACGGCGAGCGAATTTTCTGGACGACCGAGCCAGG
The DNA here is from genome assembly GCA_963782685.1 of uncultured Solirubrobacterales bacterium. Classification (GTDB taxonomy): domain Bacteria; phylum Actinomycetota; class Thermoleophilia; order Solirubrobacterales; family 70-9; genus VRUE01. The sequence continues at coordinate 139,879 of CAWAKV010000002.1, read as the reverse complement.
GTTCTATTCCCTCGCGGAAGGCAGTCTCTACGTCCGCATCGGCGGCAGCGAAACCGTGCCGGTCTCCCAGGTCGGAGAAGAAGAAGCGGGGACCTCGGGCTCGTGGTTCCAGGGAGCCGCCCAAGACGGCTCGCGCGCCGTCTACACGACGGATCAGGGCGGCGGCGGCCCCAACAACCATGTCCTCTTCGCCTTCGACGTCGACACCGAAGCGACCGAACATATTGCCAACGGCGTCTACGGTGTCGCCGGGATCAGCGAGGACGCGCGCCAAGTCTACTTCGTCTCGAAAGAAACACTGCCTGGCAGCGGCCAGAACAGCGAGGGCGACGAAGCGGTCCCGAACCAGCCCAACCTCTACCTCTACGACGCCGATGGAGGCGGAACGTTCGCCTTCATCGGCACGCTTGCGAGTCAGGACGCCGGTTTGCAAGACGGGCCCATCGCACGCGAGCCAAAGGAGCGCACCTCCCGCGTCACCCCCGACGGCCGCTACGTAGCCTTCACCTCTTTCGCCTCGCTGACCGGCTACGACAACGAGGGCGGCTCGAGCGGCTTCCTCAATCCTCTTGCCTACGTCTACGACGCCGCCAAGGACGAGCTTGTCTGCGCCAGCTGCATCCCGAGCGGCGCCCGCGGCGAGGGTGAGCCCTTCCGCGAAGTCGTTGGGCAGGTGATCATCCGCCAGCTCGAGAACGCGATGTTCCCGCTGCGCCTGCTGGTCGATGGCCGCCTCTTCTTCCAAAGCGTCAATGCGCTCACCCCGCGCGACTCCAACGGCAAGATCGACGTCTATCAGTGGGAGCAGGAGGGCGTGGGAGGCTGCGCCGCGACTGACTCCACCTACGCGCCCGGCGCCGACGGCTGCATCTCGCTGATCTCCTCGGGCACGAGCGCCTTTGACTCCGAGTTCGCTGAGGCGAGCGCCAATGGCGACGACGTCTTCTTCTACACCACCTCGAGCCTCGCCGCCCAGGACTACGGCCTCAGGGACATCTACGACGCCAGGGTCGGCGGCGGCTTCCCGCTGCCTCCGGAAGCCCCCGAGTGCGTCGGCGACGCCTGCCAGGGCATCCCGCCGGCGCCCAACGACCCGACCCCGGCAAGCGCTGGCTTCAGGGGGGCGGGCGATCCGGCGCCGCGCAAAGCTCAGCGCCGCCGCTGCCGGGCCCGTAACCGCCAGGGGGCGAAGAACAGCAAGGCAAAGCAGAAGAAAGCGAAGCGCTGTAGGCGCAACAACCGGAGGGCAGGCCGATGAGAGGGAAGCTTGGATTTAAGGGCGCGCTGGCTGTCTCGCTCGCGCTGCTCGCCACCGCGTTCGCGCCAGCTCCGGCATCGGCCGATTTCGCGATCGAAAACTTCGACGTGACGTTCGAAAACGAAGACGGCAGCCCGGCGCTTCAAGCCGGCGCCCACCCCTTCGCGGTGACGTCGCTGTTCGACATCAGCTCGATCGAAACTCCGTTCGGCGGCAAGGTTCTCGACGAGGCGGTCAAGAACCTGCTCATCGCCCAGCCCGACGGCTTCATCGGCAAGCCCACCGCGATGCCGCGCTGCTCGAACGCCGAGTTCCTCACGAGCTCTGCAGCAGGTGCCGGAAACCAACCCGACTGCCCCGCCAGCTCGGCACTCGGTGTGGTTGGAGTCAAGCTCTCCAACGAATTCGTCCCCGGTCTCTTCACCTACTCGGCCGTCTACAACCTCGAGCCGCCCCCCGGTAAGCCGGCGGCGCTCGGCTTCTGGGTCCGCTTCGGCGCTGTGCCGGTGCAGGTCGCGGTCGGCGTCGAAGAAGAGTACCCCTACAACATCGTCGCCGAGACGGTAAATCCAGCCCAGGCGCTCGAATTCATCGGCGCCGGGCTGACGCTTTGGGGCAACCCGGCAGATCCGGCGCACGACTCGCTGCGCAGCGATAACTGCATTTCGCTCGCCAACTTCTTCAACCTCTTCGAGTACGAACCGGTCTCCACCGGGAGCTGCCCGGTCGCCATCCCCGAGGAGCCTTTCCTGACCAACCCGCGCGCCTGCAGAGGACCGCTGGCGACCGAGTGGGAAGCGGACTCCTTCGCGCAGCCAGGCAAATGGATCTCGGGCTCGGTTCTCACCCACGACGATGCCGAACCGCCGAACCCGCAGGGCTTCACGGGCTGCGGCAAACTCGCCTACGACCCCCAGATCGAATCCAAGCCGACCTCCGACGCAGCAGAGACCGGAACCGGTTTCGACTTCAACCTCGACTTCGAGGACGAGGGCCTGACGAATCCCGACGGCCTGGCGGGGTCGGACACCAAGAAAGCCGAAGTCGTCCTGCCCGAGGGCGTGACGATCAACCCCTCGGTGGGCGAAGGCCTCGGTATTTGCACGCCCGCTGACTTCGATAGGGAGAAGCTCAATTCAGCTCCAGGAACTGGCTGTCCCAACAACTCCAAGGTCGGCACCCTCGACGTCGAAGTCCCGATCGTCGACGAAGCACTCAAAGGCTCGATCTTCCTTGCCCAGCAGGACGATCCCAACACGACCACGCCGGGTGCCGAGAACCCCTTCGACTCCCTGATCGCGCTCTACTTCGTGATCCGCAACACCAACCTGGGGGCGATCGCCAAGCTGCCGGTCAAAGTCGAGCCCGATCCGAATACCGGGCAGATCGTCGTCACCTTGGACGACAGCCCCCAGTTCCCGATCTCCCACTTCAACGCCCACCTGCGCGAGGGACAGAGAGCGGCGCTCATAACTCCAGCCACCTGCGGCACCTACACCACCGAATCGAGGCTCTACCCCTGGTCTGCCCCAACCAACCCAAGGACCGTCTTCTCCGACTTCCAGGTCACCAAGGGAGTCGGAGGAGGACCGTGCCCACCGGGAGGCGTGCCCCCCTTCAAACCCCACTTCGAAGCGGGCTCGCTCAACAACAACGCTGGCAGCTTCAGCCCCTTCAACATGCGCCTGATCAGGAACGACGGAGAACAGAACATGACCAAGTTCTCCTCGGTCCTGCCTCCCGGCGTGCTCGGCTCGCTGAAGGGAGTCGACAAATGCCCAGACGCAGCGGTCGATATCGCCAAGTCGAAGAGCGGTAGGGAGGAGATCGCCAGCCCATCGTGTCCCGCCAACTCCCTGATCGGCCACACCCTGGCCGGAGCCGGAGTGGGAGGGGCCTTGACCTACGTCGGTGGCCAGGTCTACCTCGGCGGCCCATACAAAGGCGCGCCGCTCAGCGTGATCTCGATCACCCCGGCGGTCGCTGGTCCCTTCGACGCCGACACGGTCGTCGTCAGGCTGGGATTGGACCTCAACCCGAAAACCGCCGAAGTCGAAGTAGACGGCGCCGCATCTGACCCGATCCCCCACATCCTCAAGGGGATCGTGCTCAAGGTGAGGGATCTCAGGGTCTACGTCGACCGGCCCAACTTCACCTTGAACCCGACGAGCTGTGACGAATCGAGCGCAAGAGCAACGCTCTTCGGCTCATTCCTGAACGTGCTCGATCCCGCAGACGACGTCCCGGTTGACCTGGCGACGCGCTTCCAGGCAGCAAACTGCCTCAACCTCGGCTTCAAACCCGACCTGAAGCTGAACCTGAAAGGCGGCACCAAACGAGGCGGCCACCCAGGCCTCACCGCGCTCTACACGCCACGGCCAGGCGATGCCAACGTCGAGGGCTTGGTCGTGCGCCTGCCGAGATCCGCATTCCTCGACCAGGCCCACATCAGGACGATCTGCACCAGGGTGCAGTTCGCAGCCGACCAATGCCCCAAAGCCGCCCAGTACGGCTACATCAAAGCCTGGACGCCGCTCCTCGACGAACCGCTCCAGGGACCGGTCTGGCTGCGCTCGTCTAGCCACAAGCTGCCGGACCTCGTCTTCGACCTGCACGGCCTCGTCGACATCGAGGTATCGGTTCGCATCGACTCCGCCAAGGGCGGGATCAGGGCGAGCCTCGAAGACTCCCCCGACGCCCCGATCTCCAAAGTCGTCTTGAAAATGCAGGGCGGCAAAAAGGGCCTGATCATCAACAGCCGCAATCTCTGCGCCCGTAAATCGAGGGCAAACGTGCAGAGCGAAGGCCACAACGGCAAGTCCTCGACGGCTAACCCGGTGATGAAGCCTCAGTGCGGTGGGAAGCGCAAGGCGAAGTAGAAACGCGAGGTTCTCTAGAATCGATCCCGTGAGGAGGGTTTCGAAGACGCTGAGCGCTGCGCTCGTCGTGTTTCTGCTTGCCACGGGCCTGGCCGCCTGCGGGGGAGACGACGGTTCGACTAGCTCGACGGGTGCCGAAGCGGGCCAGACTCAGGCCGAAGGCAAGTCGGCCGCTGCCCAGGGTGGCGACGAGGACAAGTCAGGCGACGTCGGAAAGACCGCAGGCTCCGCTGGCGGGGAAGATGGTCCGCCGGAGGGCCGCTCGGCGGCCGACTTCGTCCCCAAGAAGCACAACGACTCCGGCGGCGGCTCCGAGCAGTACCGGGTCAAGGGTGGCGACAACAGCGTCCAGGAATTCGGCGAAGAGGCCGACGACTCGGAATTCGAGGCGGCCGCCACCGCCCTGCACGATTTTCTCGACGCTCGCGCCGAAGGCAACTGGGCAGCCACCTGCGAATACATGTCCACGACGATGATCGAATCGTTCGAAAAACTCGCCACGGTGGCGAAACAGGCCGACGACACCAGTTGCGGGGCCATTCTGGCGGGGCTGACGAATCCCGCCGCCAAGCAGTCGATGAAGACCGAAGCCGAACAGGCCGATGTCGGCTCGCTGCGGGTCGAGGGCGATCAATCCTTCCTCATCTACACCGCCGTCGGCGACACCATCCTGGCGATGCCGATGGCCAACGAGGATGGCGTCTGGAAGGTCGCCAGCCTCAGCGGCACCCCGCTCAACTAGCGGCGCCAAGCCGACGCCCGGACTTGAACCGGGGACCCCTTCATTACGAATGAAGTGCTCTACCAACTGAGCTACGCCGGCGCTGGAAGCCATTCTAGGCGGCGCGGTTCCGTCACGCGGAGACTCGATGATGGGGCTGTGTCGAAGGAGCGGACAGCTCGGGCGGCGGGAGGAGAACGAGGTCGAGTTCTCACGCATCGTCGCCTTCAGCGACGGGGTCTTCGCGATCGCGATCACGTTGCTGGTCCTCAATCTGAGCGTGCCCGAGCACATCCGTGGCGACGACCTCGGCAGCGTGCTGTGGGAGCAGCGGCACGATCTGCTCGCCTACGCAATCAGCTTTGCCGTGATCGGGCGCTTCTGGGTGGTCCACCACCGTTTCTTCGGCGATGTCGTCAGCTTCGACGGCAGGCTGCTGGGCCTCAACCTCCTCTACCTCGCCTGGATCGTGTTGATCCCGTTCAGCAGCCAGGTGCTGGGAGACCACGGCGGCGATACCGACGCCATCCTGCTCTATGCCGTGAACCTGATCGGGGTCAGCCTGATCGGGGCGATCATGGCGATCGACGCTCGCCGCGCCGGCCTCGCCGAGACCTCACCCGAGGTCGCGCGGGAAGGGCAGCGACGAGCGCTGATAGTCGCCGCGGTCTTCCTCGCCTCGATCCCCGTCGCGTTCATCGATCCCCACGTCGCGCAGTTGCTCTGGCTGGCGCTCTTCATCGATCCGCTCGGCCGCCGTGTGGCTCGCCGCCGGCGAACCGCTTAGGCGGCGCTCAGCCAGTCTTGGCGAGGAAGGCGAGCGAGCTGCCGGGGCGGGAGCAGCTGACGGCAATTCCGCGCTCGACCGCGGCCGCGATGCAGCCGTAGCCGTCAGGCAGCGTGCAGGAGACGCGCGAGGCCTCGTTTCCCGGGGCACAGGAGGGCTTGCTCGTCCACGCGGCGACGATCCCGCGGCCGACGTCGCAGCCGATGCCGGTGACACGCAGGCCTTCGGTGCCGGTGACGGTGGTGCGACCGCAGCTCCGCGCCGAGGCGCCCGGTGGCGCCTCGGGGGTCGTCGCCGTGGCCGTCGGCGGCTGCTCGGTCGAGTCCCGCGATCCGTAGCCGGAGCCCCCCGAGGAGTCGCCACAGCCCGCCGCGAAGGCGACAAGTCCGAGCAGCACGGCGAGGAGGATCGGGGCGATGGGACGAGCGCGCGGCATCGCCCCCTAACTTACTTGCGCCCGGCCTTCGTCTCTCCCCGCCCCCGCGGCGTCGCGGTCGGCAGCTGGCCGCAGACGGGGCAGTCGGGCTCCGGGACGACCGGCTCGCGTTCGACCTCCATCGTGCGCAGGTCGTAGATGTGGCCGACTCCCTGGGTCGAGGGCTCGGCCAGGCCGGTCAGGTGGTGCATCACGTCGAGCCCAACCTGACCGCCGATCAGTCCGCAGGCCGGACCCAGCGTCGCCGCCGGCGACGGTTTGGCGCGGCGCTGCTCGATCGCGACGTCGAACATCGGATAGCTGCGCCGGTAGGCGGCGACCTGGCAGGCGAAGCAGCCGGTGACGCCGGGTACGTAGAGCGGCCCGACCCGGGCGATCGGCGGGAAGTGGCTCATCGTGATGTAGGGGATCTCCGCCGCGAAGCAGGCGCTGTTGCACCACTGCTCGATTTCGTGCGCCGGCCAGTCGGCTGCGTCGATCACCAGGTCGTAGCCCTCGATCGCCGCCGCCAGCGACTCCTCGCCGTCCACCCGCTCGGGAACCGTCTCCAACCGCATCCGCGAGTTGAAGGCGCCGAGCCGCTCCGCCGCGACCTCGACCTTGAGCCGGCCGATGTCGGCCTCGGTGTAGAGGACCTGCCGATTGAGGTTGCTCTCCTCGACCCGGTCGCCGTCGATCAGCAGCATCTCGCCGATCCCGCAGCAGGCGAGCGAGAGGGCGGACCAGCCGCCGAGGCCGCCGACCCCGAGGACGACCAGGCGAGCGCTCTCGAGCCGCGCCTGGCACTGCGACGGCGCCGGCCCGGTGGTGATGTCGGAGAAGTAGCGGATCTGGCGATCGAACCGCTCGACCGTCGCTGCCGGGATCAGGTCGTCGTCGGCGGCGTCCTCGACCAGGCTCAGCTCCTCCAGCTGTGCGAGCAGGTCGCCAACTGCCTCCTCACCAAAGCGCTGCTCGAGCTCGCTGCGCTCGAGGCTGCCGTCCAGCGCCGCGAGCAGCTCCCTCCCCTCCGCGTCGGGGTTCTCGATCTGGATGTCCGCCCCGGCGCTCGGTCGCATCAGATAAAGGTCACCGTTGGGCGCTTCGATCTGCTCGGTCGTGCGCTTGATCCTTGGTCTGATCATGTTGTCCCGCCTTCCGTCGAATTCGCGATGTGGACCGATTGATTGCTTTAATAAGTTTCGACAATCGCCACCAGGCGAGCGCCAAGGGAATCCCGGAAGGTCTGGGTCGCGTTCGGGCGCCGGTGGAGTCCGTTCCCGGTACTAGGGTGACGCGAACCGCCGCAAAACCAGCACAGCAAATGGAAACGGAGGGCCGTCATGGCCAGCAATTTGCACGGCAAGGAACTCAAACAGGTCATCGATCCGGCGCTTGCCAAAACCTTCACCCACCCGCTGCGCGGTCATGTGTGGGTGACACTGTTCGAACGCGGAGTGGTGAGCCCGGCCGAAATCGCCCACGAACTCGACCTCGACGTCTCCGACGTCAGCTACCACTTTCGCGATCTGAAGCGGCGGAAGCTGATCAGGCTGGTTCGCACCGTACAGCGCCGCGGCTTCGACGAGCATTTCTACGAGCCAATCGCGCCTGCTTTCCACTTCGACGATGAGAAGTGGATGGACCTTCCGCACGGCGTTCGCTCGACCTTGAGCGGCGAAATGCTGCAGCAGATCATCGGCGGGCTGACCACTGCCCTCGGAGCAGGGTCCTTTGACGCGCGCGACAGGCACCTGAGCCAGAGCTGGCTTCTTGTGGACGAGCGTGGCTGGAAGGAAGTGATGAAGGCCATACAGCGAGTCCTCGAGCGGATCCAGGCGATTCAGAAGCGTTGCGACGAGCGTCGCAACGAGTCCTCCGAGCCCTGGATTCCGGTCTCGGTCATGCTGGCTGCCTTCGAGACGGCCGACAGCATCTCCGCGCGGATGGCCGGCGACAGCGAAGAGTTGTAGCGGGCCTCAGCCGCTCAGCTCGCGAGTGCGGGCGAAGATTCGGTCGAGCATCGGCTCGGTCAGCCGGCCGGTGAAGGTGTTCTGCTGACTGGGGTGGTAGCAGCCGAGCAGCTTCCAGTCACCGATCTCCGCCTCGGCGTCATGGCCGAAGCGGGGCTTTGGCCGGGGAGTGTTTGCACCCAGCTCGCGCAGCGCCCGCAGGGTTCCGTCCCAGCCGAACGCGCCGAGGGCGACGATCGTGCGACAGCTCTCGAGCAGGGCCAGCTCGCGCGTCAGGTACGGGAGGCAGCTGTCGCGCTCGCCTGGCGTGGGCCGGTTGGCGGGCGGCGCGCAGCGGACCACGGCGGTGATGTAAGCGCCGCGCAGCTGCAAGCCGTCTCCCTGCCGCACCGACTCGGCCTGGTTCGCGTAGCCGGAGCGATGCAGGGCGGCGTAGAGCCAATCGCCCGAGCGGTCGCCGGTGAACATCCGCCCCGTGCGGTTGGCGCCGTGTGCGGCGGGGGCGAGTCCGACTATGGCCAGGCGCGCGTCCGGGTCGCCGAAGCCCGCGACCGGCCGCGCCCAGTAGTCCTCGCCCCGGCAGCGGCGCGGCGGCGCGGCGGCACTGGCCTCGCGCCACTCGACCAGGCGAGGGCAGCGGCGGCAGGCGTGGACCTCCTGCGCGAGCAGCTTCAGCGAGTCCTCGCCGGCGCCCGCCGGCTGCGATCTGGGAGCCATCGGAGCGAACTGAATCATGTGGGGCCCCGCCCTGGAGTCGGGCGAGGCCCCACGCGAAAGCTAGGTGCTCTGCCTGAGCGCTTAGCCGACCTTGTGAACCGAGAGCATCGGGACCACTGCCTCTGACGCGGCGATCTTCATCTACTTCACCCCCTCCCATGAGACCCGTCTGCAACCGCGCCCCCGCGGGCGCATAGCTCCCGACCAAGGCATTGGTGGAGAAAGTTCCACTATTTCGCCACAGCGAAGTGAAAAGTCTGAGATTGGGCTGGAAAACCGCCTTTGTGGTCAATAGGATGGAATGGTTAAGCCACCCAGCAACGATCGGAGGAGTCACTTTGCCCGTAAAGAGCAAAACCACCAAACGCAGCAAAAAAGGCAAGGGAAGGGCCAAATCCAAACGAGGCGTGAACCAGGACTTGGTCAAATCGCTGGCCCACGAACTGCGTGCCGAGATCCTGGCGATTCTCAACGAAAGAATGGCCAGCCCGAACGAACTGGCGAAGGAGCTCGGCGAAGGCTTGAGCCAGGTCAGCTACCACGTCAAAGTCCTCAAAGACTACGAAGTCATCAGATTGGTCAAAACCGAGCCGCGCCGGGGAGCGGTGGAGCATTACTACCGCGCCACCTCACGTGCCTACCTGACCGATCGGGATTGGCACGAGCTGCCTAAAACCGCTCGGGAGGCGATGAGCGCGGATCTGTTCCAGATGATCCTGGACGAGGTCGTTGCCTCGCTCGAGGAGGAAGTCTTCGACGAGCGCGAGGACCGCCACATGAGCTGGACGCCGGGGAGGGTCGACGAGCAGGGCTGGAAGGAGATCAACGGCATCCTCGACGGCGCCCTGAAGCAGGTGCTCAAAGCCCAGGCGGCCGCGGTGAAACGGCTGGCGAGGTCGAAAGAGGACGGCATCAACATGTCGGTTTCCATGCTCGGCTACGAGGTGCCCGAGGCAGCGGCGAAGAAAATGCCGAAGCGGAAATCGAAAGCATCCGCCAAGAAAGCGAAAGCCAAAGGCAAAGCAAAAGCAAAAGGCAAAGCGAAGGCCAAGGCGAAGTAGCCGGATCACCTGACGCAGCGGCGTACCAGAGCCCGTAGGCTTGCCGGCCTGTGGGTTCCGATCTGTCAGTGGGTGGCTACGGTTGGCGGCGCGGCTACGGCCGCGCCGCCGCCGTTCTGGCCTTCGCTTTCGCCGCGATCCTGATCGCGGCGGGCGGCTGCGGCAAGAGCGGTCACGGCGCTGAGACCGATCCCGAGAAGGGCTCCGACGCGGAGATTCTCAACCAAGCGCTGGGCCGCGAGCTGACCCTGCTTGATGCCTACACGCGCGGCAAGCCCCTTTTGCGCGGTGCCGAGCGGGCGCTCGGGCTGCGTCTGCGTGCCGCCGAGCAGGAGTACGCCAACGCTTTGACCAAGGCGGTCCGCGGGCTCGGCGGCGACACCGAAGCCGAGGCCGAAGCGCTCGACCCCTCCCGAGTCCGGGATCGGGCCGCCCTCCTCACCTTCCTATACGAGCTGGAGAGCGACGCCCTCGCCGCATACGTCGACGCCGCGCCGCGCCTTTACACGTCCGCGCCGCGCACGCTCGACGCCTCGCTCGCGGCCGGCCACGCCCAGCACCTCGTGCTCTTGCGCCAGGCCCTCGGCGCCAGTCCCGCCGCCTCGATTCCCGAGGCATTCGACGGCGGCGAAGTGCCAGCCCCTAGCGGCGATCCGGGCGGTGGGGGATGATCCCGGCGTGACCGCCCCCCTCTACGCGATCGGCCGCTTCTGCTCGCGTCATCACTACGCGACGATCGTCGTTTGGCTCGTGCTCGCCGCCGCGCTCGTCATCGCCGGCCAGGCCGCCGAAGGCAAGACCAACGACAACCTCACCCTGCCCGGCACCGGCTCCACGCAGGCGACGGAACTGCTCGAAGAAGACCTGCCCAACCAGGCCTACGGCAACAACCCGCTGACGATCGTCTCCGACAAGGAGCCGCTGACCCAGCCGCGCTACCGCGAAGCGATCGCCGAGACGGCGAAGCGGCTGGAAGCGATGCCGGAGGTCATCTCGGCGGTCGACCCGCTGAGCGGTCAGGGCTCCAAGAGCTCCCTCAGCCCGGACCGCCGCATCGCCTACATCCCCGTCTACCTTCGCATCGGCCCTGGCGAACTGACCGAAGCGGAGGCCCAAGCGGTGCTCAACGCTGCCGCCCCGGTCGAAGCGGCCGGGCTGGAAGCCGCGGTCGGCGGCTACGTCGGTCAGCAGCTCTCCAAGCCCTCGACCGAGATCAGCGAGGCGATCGGCCTGACGGCGGCGGTGATCATCCTCCTCTTCGCCTTCGGCACGGTGACGGCGATGATGCTGCCGATCGTCTCCGCGGTGATCGGCCTCGCCTGCGCGCTCTCGATCATCCGCCTGCTCGAGGGCGTGGTGCAGGTGCCGAGCGTCGCCGCGACCCTGGCGACGATGATCGGGCTCGGCGTCGGCATCGACTACGCGCTCTTCATCGTCACCCGGCACAAACTCCAGCTGGGCGAAGGGATGGAGGTGCGCGAGTCGATCGCCCGCGCGGCGGCGACCGCGGGCGGCGCCGTCGTCTTCGCCGGCTTCACCGTCGTGATCGCGCTCTGCTCGCTCGCCTTCGCCGGCATCCCGCTGGTAAGCACGCTCGGCTTCACCGCGGCGATCGCCGTCCTCACCGCCGTCTGCGCGGCGACCACCCTGCTGCCGGCTGTGCTCGGCCTGCTCGGGCCGCGGATCGACTCGCTGCGAGTTCAGCTGGGCAAGACCCATCCCGACGACAAGCGCCCGCACGGTTGGCTGCGCTGGGCCGGCGGTGTCGCCGCACGCCCCTGGCGCTCCACCGTCGCCGCTCTCGCGGTGCTGATCGTCCTCGCCATCCCCCTGCTCGACCTCGAGCTCGGCCAGAACGACATCACCGCCCTGCCCAAGTCGACGACCGCCCGGCAATCGGCTGAAGCCATGCGGGAAGGTTTCGGCCAGGGCTCGAACGGCCCGCTCCTGATCGCCGCCGAATTCAGGTCCGCCGGCGAAGCGAAGCGGGTGACCCCCGGCCTGCAGAAGGCGATCGGCGAAACGGGCAACATCGCCGCGGTCACCCCGCCGGCCTTCGACCCGCAGGGGACGACGGGGGTCTTCTCGGCGATCTCCGAATCGGCCCCCTGGGACGACGAAACGGTCGAACTGGTCGAAGGCCTGCGCGAGACGACGATTCCCGCGGCGCTGAAGGGCACCGGCGCGACCGCCTTCGTCGGCGGCCAGACCGCCGGCTACATCGACCTTGCCACCCAGATCAGCGACAAGCTGCCGCTGATGATCGCGATCGTCGTCGGGCTCAGCTTCATCGTCCTCCTGATCGCCTTCCGCTCGCTGCTGATCCCGGTCAAGGCGGCGGCGATGAACCTGCTCTCGGTCGCCGCCTCCTACGGAGTGGTCACCGCTGTCTTCCAGTGGGGCTGGGGCGCCTCGCTGATCGGCCTCGACCACTCGATCCCGATCGTCAGCTTCGTCCCGCTGTTGATGTTCGCGATTCTCTTCGGCCTCTCGATGGACTACGAGGTCTTCCTGCTGACGCAGATGCGCGAGCACTACAAGGCTCACGGCGACGCCAGGCGGGCGGTGATCGAAGGGCTGGCCAACACCGGCCGGGTGATCACCTCGGCGGCGGCGATCATGGTCTGTGTGTTCACCAGCTTCGTCCTCAGCGGCAACCCGATCGTCAAGGAGTTCGGCGTCGGCCTAGCGGTGGCGATCGCGATCGACGCGACGCTGGTCCGCTGCCTGCTGGTGCCGGCGGTGATGGTTCTGGCGGGCAAGCGGATGTGGTGGCTGCCGAGCTGGCTCGACCGGCTCGTCCCTCATGTCAGCATCGAGGGCGAGGACTACTTCGCCAGGCGCGACGCCGCCCAGCCGCCGACGGGCCGAAAAGTCGAGTCGGACTCGACTTTTCGGCCCGTCGGCCCCCGGATTGATGTTCCCGCTCAATCTCGCCAACACGCTGACCATGCTGCGCATCCTCGCCGTGCCGGTGGTGGTCGTCGCCCTGCTCGGCGAGACGCCCAACGGCGACGAGCTCGCCGCCGCTGTCTTCGCCCTCGCCGCGCTCACCGACGGCCTCGACGGCTACTTCGCCCGCTCGCGCGACGCCGTCACCACCTTCGGCAAGCTGATGGACCCGCTCGCCGACAAGCTGCTGATCACGGCGGCGCTGGTCTCGCTGGTCTCGCTCGACCGCCTGCAGGCGTGGGTGGCGATGGTGATCATCGCCCGCGAGATCGCCGTCACCGGGCTGCGCGCGATCGCCGCCGAGCGCGGCGTGGTGATCGCCGCCAGCTGGATGGGCAAGCTGAAGACCGTGCTCCAGATCGCCGCCGTGATCGCCCTGATCGCCGCCAACCCGGCCCCGGCCTGGGTCGACGTCCTCGTCTACCTCGCCGTAGCCGCCACCCTGATCAGCGGCGCCGACTACTTCCTCGGCCTGCGCAAGCGCCTCAGGTCGCTGGAGCCTCCAGCCACTCGCGCATAGTCGTGTGGCGGCGCTGGTGCTCGCCGCTCTCGAGCTCGGTGCGCAGGTCCTCGAGCGTGCCGTAGCGCTCGGCGACGACGTTGTGGCGGTGGATCGTCTCCAGGTTCTCCTGGCGGGCCATGACGAAGGCGTCGCCCGGCAGGTCCGGGTAGTCGGCGGCGACGCGGCGCACCATCTCCCGCACGCAGTCCTCGACGAAGCGCGGCTGCGCGTGGGCCTTGGCGACCACGGCCAGCTCGTCGGGCCGCTTCATCAGCTCGTAGATCTCCGAGCTCATCGACTGCTCGACGATGCGCAGCAGCTCGGGCGCGTCGATCCAGGCCGGGCCGCCCTCGGGGCAGCCGATGTGCAGGGTGCCGATGCCGCGCTGGTTGTGGGTCGCGATCGGCACCGCCTCGATCGCGGCCTCGATCTGCTCGGCGTCGAAGCCGCGCTCGGCGAGGCGTTCGCGGGCGAGCCCGCCGACCATCTCCTGCGCGCAGGGGCAGGCGGTCATCCCCTGGGCCTGCACGCCGGTCAGCGTGCGTGTCCCGCGCAGCGAGTCGACCGCGGTGCCGAAGAGGACGTAGATCTCCTGCGTGCGCTGGCCGCTGGCGGGCGTGGTGACGGTCTCCGGGTAGCGGGCGGTGACCGAGACCTCGGCCCGCAGCCCGTCCTGGCGCTCGCGCACCCGCTGGGCGATGTGGGCGGCGAGGATCTCGGCGCGAAAGGCCTCACCGAGTACGACCTCGTCGATCGCCTCACCGACGACTTCCTCGAAGCGCGACATGTGGACCCCCGCCTGGCGCGGGTTGAGGTCGACGAAGCACTCGAAATCGGCGTGGTAGAGGTTCTCGCTGCCGTTGGCTTGGACACGGATCACCTTCTCGACCCCGGTCACCCCGACGCGCGAGAGACTGACCCCGGTGGCAGGCGTTCCCGACTGCACGTCGGGCGTCGCGGGGGAGAGCGGGGTGGTCGAGTGGGTGGCCATCGGCAGACGAAGCGTAGGCGATCTGCTCCCTATACTTCCGGAGGCCGGAGCGTTGGGGCCGGCCCCCGGGAGGGGAACAGGGTTGCAGTGGAGGCAGTGAGATCGAGCCGTTGGAGACGGTCCCACAGGGGCTGAATCAGGATTCGGAGGCGCAGCCTATGGGGCCGCAAGAGCTCCAAGCATTGGTCGCCCTCGGGCGCGAGCGCGGCTACCTCACCTTCGAGCAGATCGCCTCCACACTGGAGGAGGTGGAGGTGACCAAGGAGCAGGTCGCCGGCCTCCACGCTCACCTGGTCGAGAGCGGCGTCGAAGTGATCGCCGAGGACGGCGTCAGCGCTTATAAGGAACAGCGCGCCGAGTCGGCCAACGGCGCCGGCCGCAAACAGGAGCTCGATCTGACGATCGAACCCAGCCTCGACTCGCTGCGCCTCTACCTGCGCTCGATCGGCCGCGTCGACCTGCTCACCGCGAGCCAGGAGGTCGAACTGGCGAAGCGGATCGAGCGCGGCGACATGATCGCCAAGCGGCAGATGGTCGAGGCAAACCTGCGCCTCGTCGTCTCGATCGCGAAAGGCTATCTGGGCCGCGGCCTCAGCTTCCTCGACCTGATCCAGGAGGGCTCACTGGGCTTGATCCGGGCGGTGGAGAAGTTCGACTACCGGCGTGGCTACAAGTTCTCCACCTACGCCACCTGGTGGATCCGGCAGGCGGTGACGCGGGCGATCGCCGACAAGGCGCGGACGATCCGCATCCCGGTGCACATGGTCGAGAAGCTGAACCGTGTGGCGCACGTCGAGCGCCAGCTGGTGCAGCGCTTCGGCCGCGAGCCCGAGCCGGCTGAGATCGCCGAGGAGCTGCGCTGGCCGCTGGGCGAAGTGCGGGAGATCCTCCGCGTCGCGCAGCTGCCGGTCTCGCTGGAGAAACCGGTGGGCGACGAGGACGACTCGGAGCTCGGCGATTTCGTCGCCGACGACACCGTCGCCGAACCCTTCGAAGAGGCGAGCGAACACCTGCAGAAGGAGGGCGTGCGTAAGGCCCTCTCCGCGCTGCCCGAACGCGAGCGGCAGGTGATCGAGCTGCGCTACGGCCTCACCGGCATGGAGCCGTTGACGCTGGAGGAGGTCGGCAACACCTTCGGCGTCACCCGCGAGCGGATCCGCCAGATCGAGAACAGCACGCTGAAGAAGCTCCAGCACCTGCCGGAGGCACAGATGCTGCGCGAAGCCTCCTGACGCGCCGGAGAGGCCGTCATGCGGCGTCCTCGGTCGCTCGCGTGCAGAGCACGCCACGCTCCCTGCGTCCTTGCCTGACGACCTCTCCGACGCGTCAGGGACTGAAATACTGCTCAGATGCCTTCGGGGGACAAGTTCTATTCACGTGCGTCGCAAGCGATGGGTGCAACGGGGCTGCGCTGGACCGGGAAGCTGAACATCCCGCTCTACCGGCTCTCCGGCGGCAGGATCGGGGGCAGGATCAACGAGGCGCCGGTTCTGCTGTTGACCACCACCGGGCGCAAATCGGGGCAGAAGCGTACGGCGCCGGTCGTCTACCTGACCGACGGCGACAACCTCGTCGTGATCGGCTCCAACGCGGGCCACAACCGCACGCCGGCCTGGTCGCTCAACCTGAAGACCAACCCCGAGGCCGAGGTCGAGATCAGGCGTGAGCGGCGCCCGGTCCGCGCCCGCGTCGCCGAGGGCGAGGAGCGAGCCGAGCTCTGGCGCAAGCACAACGAGCAGTACTCCGGCTTCGACGAATACGAGGCGCGGACCGACCGCGACATCGCCCTCTTCGTGCTCGAGCCGCGCTGATGGCCGCGCCACACCCATTCCGCCTCGCTGTCGAGGCCAAGGACCTGGAGGCGGCGACGGCAACGCTGCGCGAGGACGTCGTCCTGCACAGCCCGATCCTCTTTCGTGGCTTCGAGGGCCGCGAGATCGTCACCCAGGTCCTCACCCACGTCGCCGCCACCCTCGAGGACTTCCGCTACACCGACGAGCTGGCGGGGGAGGGGACGGTCGTGCTGCGCTTCAAAGCCCGCGTCGGCGACCGCGAGCTGGAGGGCATCGACTTCCTCGAGCTCGACGAGGACGGCCGCGTCGCCGAGCTGACCGTCTTCATGCGCCCGATGTCGGCCCTCAAAGCCTTCAACGAGCAAATGGCCGCCCGCCTCGGCGTCACGCCGGGTTGAGGAGCTCTCCAGCCTCGGCGCGCTCGAAGACGATTCGACCGGGTCCGTCGGCACGAACTCGCACTCTGTCCCCGATCCTCAGCCCTGCCTCTGCACAGGGCCGCTTGGGAATGGTCAGCTGGCGCTTTTGGCGTAGGAGAGCGTGGCCGCTGCGTGCGAGCTTTCGCTCGGACTTCGTTATGTCGCCGAGTGGTCCGCTGGCGTGTGGGGATGGGGGAGGCAGGATTCGAACCTGCGTAGGCATAGCCGGCAGATTTACAGTCTGCTCCTTTTGACCGCTCAGGCACTCCCCCTGCAATCGGTCTGACTTCTCCTGGGGATCTCCCAGATAAACGAGGTGTTCGATCGACTGTCCTCGCTCGACCTCGAACTCAGAATACTTGGTTCCTCCGAGAGTCAGCGACCTGGAAGCCTCGATCGCGGTGGCTGGAATGAACCAACGCCGACCGTCGCCAACCAGGACAAAGAGGTAATCGATGAGGGCCGGATCGAATTTCTTCGCAGTCCCACTCCAGCTCTGATTGCCGCCGCTGGTCGCAACGTCAACGCCCCACCTTGCATGTGCGTCGGGGCTCGTTTTTTGTAGGTCGATGTTTTGACCTGTACGCGCAGCAGACGTCCGTTGAATTCGGCGACTAGGTCAGCATCCGGGCTGTGCCCCAGTGGAATCCAGACGAGCGCACCTTTGCTGGCAAGCCACTCCATTACGGAAAATCTCGCCCTTTCGTAGGGTTGCGATGCGCGAAGATGTAGAGGTGGGCGGCAATGACAGCCTCGACGACCGTGTCTTCGCCATCGCCGGCATCGGCGGGGGGCTGGGGCCGGTGGTGGGCGAGCGCCTGGCGGCGGCCGGAGCGATTGTCGCCGGGAGCGATCGCGAGCAGGGGCGAATCGACGAGGTCGGGGCGGACCTGGAGCTGCCGCCCGAGCGCTGGGACGGGCGTGCGGTCGATCTGCTCGACGAGGCGGCGGCCAGGGACTGGTGCGCGGCGCTGCGGGAGCGCTTCGGCCGGGTCGACGGGCTGCTGCACCTGGTCGGCGGCTGGCGCGGCGGGCAGCCGCTGCACGAGGCGCCGCTCGCCGACTGGGACCTGCTGCACGAGCTGCTGATCCGCACCGTCCAGCACACCACCCGTGCCTTCCATGATGCGCTGCTGGCCTCCGAACAGGGCCGCTTCGTCCTCGTCTCCGCCAAGCAGGCGCAGGCGCCCTCCAACTCCAACGCCGCCTACGCCGCCGCCAAGGCGGCGGCCGAGGCCTGGACCCTCGCCCTCGCCGACGGCTTCGCCGGCACCGCCGCGACGGCGAACATCGTCGTCGTCGACGCGATCCTCACCAGGCGGATGCGCGAGGAGAGCCCAGGCGGAGACTTCTCCTCCTTCACCCCCGCCGAGCACATCGCCGAGGGGATCGCTTTCCTCTGCTCCGACGCCGCCGCCGAGGCGAACGGCCAGCGCCTCTCGCTCTGCGGTTAGGCGGCTCCGTGCCGCATACCATGTGCCGTGATGGCCGCCAAGGGCTCTAGAGGCTCCAAGCCCGCCGAGGGCGAGATGACGATCCGCCAGCTGGCGGAGCGGACCGGAATGACGGTGCGCAACATCCGCGCCCATCAGACGCGGGGCCTGCTGCCGCCGCCGATCGTCCGCGGGCGCACCGGCTACTACAACGAGGAGCACGTCGCCCGGATCGCGCTGACCCGCGAGATGCAGGCCGACGGGCTCAACCTGGAGGCGATCCGCCGCGTCCTCGACCGCGGCGACGGCTCGGCCTCGGCGATCTTCGATTTCACCCGCGCCCTGCGCACGCCGTTCGAAGACGAGGCGCCGGAGATCGTCGACGCCGAGGAGCTGGCGAAGCTCTGGGGCGACGCGGCTGACGCCAAGCTGGGGCGCCGGGCCGAAAAGCTGGGCATCATCCGCGCGCTCCCTGACGGCCGGGTCGAGGTGATCAGCCCGCAGCTGCTGCGCGCCGCCGCCGAGCTGGCCGAGCTCGGGATCGGTCCCGAAGGCGCCCTGGTCGCGGCCGAGAAGCTGCGCCGCCACGCCGATGGCGTCGCCCGCGCCTTCGTCGACCTCTTCGTCAAGGAGGTCTGGCAGCCGTTCGATCGCTCTGGCCGGCCCGAGCGCGACTGGCCGCGGATGAGCGAGGCGCTGGAACGGATGCGGCCGCTCGCCGCGGGCGCCCTGCATGCGACCTTCCAGATCGCGATGGGCGAGGCGGTGGAGAAGGAGAGCGAGCGCACGCTGCGGGTCGCCGCCCGCCCGAAGAAACGCTCCACCAAGCGGCGCAAGCGCTCCTCCTGACGCCCGGGATCTGACGCTCAGGCGAGCGCGGCGTCGTCCAGCTCCTCGCCCGCGGCCTCCTGGCCGGCATAGGCGAGGACGGCGAAGTACATCAGCGAGGGGAGGAGCGCTTCGAGCTCCGCGGTTTCACCTTTCTGCAGGCGCGCGTAGATCACTGATTCGATCCCGCCCACGACGCCGGCGGCGGCGATCGCCGAGGGGGGCTCGTTCAGGTCCTCCCTGACAAGAGCGTCGATGCAGCCGGCGTAGCTGTCGAGCAGATCGTCGCGTCGCCGCAACCCTGCCGGGCTGGACGCCCGCGCCTCGACGATCACCATGCGCGCCTCTTCCGGCTCCTCCGCGATGAAGCGGAGCAGCTCGGCGATGCCGGCGCGCAGCTGGTCCCGCCACTCGGGCGCCGCATCCGCGACAGCCTCCTCGATCCGCGCCCGCATCCGTTGCGAGGAGGCGTCGAAGGCGGCGAGGAAGCAGTCCTCCTTGTCCTCGAACTGCTCGTAGAAGGTCGGCCGCGAGATCCCCGCCCGGGTGAGCACGTTCTGGACCGTGAGCGTGCTGTAGCCGATATCGGTGACCGTGTCGATCATCGCGATCAGCAGGCGCTCGCGCTGAACTGCCTTGACCAGATCGGGCGGGAGCGTCCTCACGCCAGCCGGGAAGCGCCCATCGGCCCGGGTCAGCAGCGCAACGGCCTCCCGCAGTTCGTCATCCGACCAGCGATCGCCGACCGCATTCGCCAGCTTCTCCCTGCTCAGCATTACCCTCTCAGGTGGCTTCTGGGGCATAAAGGAACCTACGCGTTTCTTTCGAAAAATTGGCAGGCAACCGAAGGGTACCAAAGAAGTCGCTACCATGCATTGGAATTTCGGCCGTCCCGGGTATCCTTGTCTTCATGCCGCCACGGGGAAAAGGGGGGACGCGGGACGAGGAGACGCCGAGGCGACCCACCGCCTCCGTCCGTCCGTCGCTGCCACGTGAGTTCATCGCCCTGCACAAGCAGCGCCGAATCATGGACGCCCTCGCCGAGCTGACCGCCGAACAGGGCTACGAGGCGACAAAGATCTCCGACATCGTCAAGCGCGCCGGCGTCGCCCGCAAAACGCTGTATGACAACTTCGAGGGCAAGGAGGAGGTCTTCCTCGCCGCCTTCGACTCGGCCCGGGACGAGGTCCTGCGCCGGGTCGAGGAAGGAAGCGCCGACGTGGACGGCGATTGGCAGGAGCGGGTCGAAGGCGGGCTCGCCGCCTTCCTCGGCTTCGTCGCCGAGCAGCCGACCCTCGCCCGCATGTGCATGATCGAGGCGCTGTCCGCCACACCGGCGTCGACCAAGCGCTACGAGGACACGATGGAGACCTTCGTCGAGCTGACCAGGCGGGGCCTGCCGCGGGACGAGCGGCTGCCGGACACGATCGCCGAGACGCTGGTCGGCGGCGTCGCCTGGATCGTCAACCAGCAGATTCGCCGCGGTGAGGCGGAGCGGGCCGAGGACCTGCTGCCCGAGCTCACCGAGTTCATGATGGCGCCCTACCTGGGTGCCGGTATGGCTGAATAGCAGAACTGCCTATAGACAAAATGGACTAAGCACTGGCAGACTTTAGTGCTGCATGAAACCCCTGCCACGCGGGCGTCACGGCCTGCCCCGAGAGTACATCGCCAAACACCAGCGCGAGCGAATCCTGACGGCCATCGCCGATCTGCTCGACCAATACGGCTTCGATCGCACGACGGTCGCCGCGGTCGCCGGTCGGGCAGGGGTCTCGAAGAGCGACTTCTACGCCCATTTCGGCAGCAAAGAAGAGTGCTTCCTCGCTGCCTACGGCGGCGCCGTCGAGCATCTGCGCGCCGTGGTGGTGGCTGCCTGCGCGGAGGGGGATGGGTGGGCCGAGGGCGTTTGCGCCGCGCTCGCCGCTGTGCTTTCCGAGCTGACGACCGAGCCGGCCAGGGCGAACCTCCTGCTGGTCGAGGGGCTGCGCGCCGGCCCTGGCGTGTACGGCCGCTTTCAGGTGGCGGTCGAGAGCTTCGTTCCCTACCTGCGCGAAGGGGCGCCGGCGGGGACGAGCGCCGGCCGCCCGCCAGAGGCCGCCGACGAGGCAGTGGTCGGTGGCATCGCCTCGCTGCTCGGACGCCGCGTGCTGGCCGGAGAAAGCGACCGGCTCGATCGGTTCTTCCCGGAACTTGCTGAGTTTGCGCTGACTCCGTATCTCGGCGTCGCCGAGGCCCGGCGCATAATCTCCGCTAGATGAGCGACCCGAGCGCAGCCGCAGGGGGCGCGGCAACCGAGCCGCGGGGCGAGGCGCCCGCCGGGGTGCTGCCCTCGCAGGCGCTGAGCGAGGCGATCGAGGCCGAATGGATCGGTTCAGGCGACTACCGCATCCGCCCCGAGGCGCTCCAGCCGGCGAGCATCGACCTGCGCCTGGGGGACTTCGCCTGGGCGCTGCGCTGCAGCTTCCTGCCGGACGTCGAGTCGACCGTCGAGGAGAAGATCGACGGCCTGGCCTTTCAGAAGATCGATCTGCGCGACGGCGCCGTGCTCGAGCGCGACCGGCCCTACCTGGTGCCGCTGATCGAGGAGCTGGCGCTGCCCGAGGACGTGCGGGCCAAGGCCAACCCGAAGAGCTCAACCGGCCGTCTCGACGTCTTCACGCGGGTGCTCACCGACCGCCACCACCGCTTCGACGAGATCCGCCCGGGCTACCACGGTCGCCTCTACCTGGAGGTTGTGCCGCGCTCCTTCGCGATCCAGGTGCAGAGCGGCCTCTCGCTCAACCAGCTGCGCCTCGCCCGCGGCGACGTGCGCCTCTCCGATACCGCGATCCGCGCCCTCCAGGACGAGTTCCCGCTGCTCTACCTCGACTCCCACGCCTTGCGCGAGTCGGAGCTGGCGCTGGCCGAGGGGCTCTTCCTCAGCGTCGACCTCTCCGGCCCCAGCGACCGGATCGTCGGTTACCGGGCGAAGAAGAACAGCCTGCCGATCGACCTCTCCCGCATCCGCGCCTACCGCTGGACCGACTACTGGGACCCCGTCTATCCCGAGCCGGGCGGCCGGATCGTGCTCGAGCCGGAGATCTTCTACCTGCTGCTCTCGGCCGAGGGGGTCTGCATCCCACCCCAGATTGCGGCCGAGATGATGGCCTACGACCCCACGGCAGGCGAGCTGCGCACCCACTACGCCGGTTTCTTCGACCCTGGCTTCGGCTACGACCCGGCCGGCGGCCGCCACGGCAGCCGCGCCGCGCTCGAGGTGCGGGCGCGCGACGTCTCCTTCATGGTCGAGCACCGCCAGCCGGTCTGCAAGCTGGCCTTGGAGCGGACCAGCGCCCCCGCCGAGCGCCTCTACGGCGAGGCACTCGGTTCCAATTACCAGGGCCAGGTCACCATGCTGAGCAAGCACTTCGAGGAGGTCGGATCGTGAGCGATCGCACCTGGCAGGTCTACCTGGCGGGTGAGATCCACTCCGACTGGCGCGAGCGGATCGAAACCGGAGTGCGCGAGGCGGGCCTGCCGGTCGCCTTCTCGGCGCCGGTCACTGACCACGGCGCCTCCGACGACGCCGGCGTCGGCACGCTGGGGGAGGAGGGCGAGCCGTTCTGGCGCGACCACATGGGCGCCGGCGTCAACGCGATCCGCACCCAGACGCTGATCCGCGCCGCCGACGTGGTCGTGGTCCGCTTCGGCGACAAGTACCGGCAGTGGAATGCGGCCTTCGACGCCGGCTACGCCGCCGCCCTGGGCAAGCCCTACGTCACTCTGCACGATGCCGAATTCGACCATGCGCTGAAGGAGGTCGACCGCGCCGCCCAGGCCACGGCTCGCACTCCCGAGCAGGTCGTCGCCGTGCTGCGCTACGTCATCGAGGGCAGGCTGTCCTAGCCTCCTGGCCGCCCTATAAGTCGCTGATAACTATCTGATGGACACGGGCCTGGGACAGGCCCGCCGCCTTGGCGATCTGCTGCTGTGTGTGCCCCTGCTCGGCGGCTTCGCGAATCAGCCGGTTTCGCCGGGGGTGCAGTCTTTCTATGCGGCGGATTTCGTCCCTTAACTGACGAAGCTGGGGCAGCGGGTTTTCGCCTGCCACTCCATCTCCTTGAAGCTACGCGCCCTCCTTGTTGCCATTTGCCCTCTGTTCGTAGCACAGCAGGATCGATCTATGAGGTTGGATTGCCTGATCGGATAGACATTTCAACGGAAAGGCGACGATAAGGCGGCCCGCCAGGCGGTGTTTTCGTGCCCGCCCCGGTGGTCCCGTCGAGCCTGTATGCGAACATATGTTCGTATGAGGTGGGACGAGCAACGAGTCGAGAACGACATGCGGCTGCCGGGGGTCGGCGACGGCACCGTCGTCCGCACCTTCGACGCGCCCGAGGCGATGGGGATCAACTTCCATGAGGTCCATGCCCGCTCCGCCCTCAACCACGTCCCCGGCGGCCGCTACGGCTTCAACTACACGGTCAACGCTTTTAGAGGATGCAGTCACGCCTGTGTCTACTGCTTCGCCCGCCGGACCCACACCTTTTTGGACTTCAATGCCGGGCGGGACTTCGAGCGGGAGATCGTGGTCAAGGTCAACCTGCCCGAGCTGCTGCAGGCGGAGCTGGCGCGGCCCAGCTGGAAGCGCGACCTGGTGGCGCTGGGGACGAACACGGACCCCTACCAGTGGGTCGAGAGCCGCTACCGCTTCATGCCTGAGATCCTCGCCGCGCTGGAGGAGGCGAACACCCCCGTTTCGGTCCTGACCAAGTCGCCGCTGGCCCTGCGCGACATCGACCTCTACGAGCGCATGGCGAAGTGCCTGCCGGTCTCGGTCAACCTCTCCGTCCCGACCCTCGACGAGGACGCCTGGCGAGCGACCGAGCCCCACACCCCCAGCCCCGCTGCCCGCCTCGACGCGGTAGAAGAGCTGCGCCGCCGCGGCATCGACTCCGGCGTCCTGATCGCCCCCTTGATGCCGGGCATCAACGACGACCCCGAGCAGGTCCAACCCATCGTCGACCGCGCCCGCGAAGCCGGCGCCACCATCCTCGGCGGCGTGGCCCTCCACCTGCGCGACGAGGTAAGAGACGTCTTCTTCGCCTGGCTGCAAGAAAAACGCCCCGACTTGTTACCTCGCTACGAGAAGCTCTACGCCAACGGCCGCGCCAACATGCGCCCGGACCAACGCAAGCAAGCCACCCGGGCAGTCCGCGGCTGGGGAAGAACGCGAGCGGCGAGGGAGAACCGGCAGTCCCCTGCCCGGACTCGCGGGCCTTCGGCCCGCTCTGAGTATCCGCCCGTTCAGGGGACTACCGGTTCTCCCTCCCAGGGCGCCTTGTTCTGACCCACGGAAAGCTGATGGTGGGGAGGTGCCGGGGGTGTCCACCCGCGCAGCGGCGTCCTGTTTCCGCCCGGCACGTCAGCGAGAGGAGCAACCCGCCCCACGCGGAAACCCAGCGCGCGGGTGGACACCCCCGGTGACTCCCCCAGAGTCAGCCTTCGTCCAAGAGGTCGAACGTGCACTCGCGGGGGTTTTTGTCGTCGCGGAAGCGACGGAAGCGTGCTCCGTGGCGAATGCGCCCCGTGGCGGCATGGTCGTAGCCCACTTCGATCACCAGCTCCGGGCGCAGTGCTACCCACTCGAGGTCCCGAGCTCCGGTCCAGCGGCTTGGCTCGGCGGTGCCGCTCTTGCCGGTCTCCAGTGGCGCCAGTAGATCGCGCAGGCTGCGTTTGGTCTCCTTGCTGAAGCCGGAGATGTGGCCGACCGGGCGCAGCTCGTCGCCGTCGTAGAGGCCGAGGATCAGCGAGCCGACCGTGCCCTCCTCTTTTCCCGGCCGCCAGCCGAGCACGACGCAATCGATCTCGCGCTCGCGCTTGACCTTGGCCATGCCTTTGCGCTTGCCTGGCAGATAGACCGCGTCGAGTTGCTTGGCCATGGTTCCCTCGGTCCTCCGCAGCCACTCCTCCGCCTGCTCGGGATCGGGGCTCAACTTGCTCAGCTCGGCGCCGGTCTCCTCAGCCAGCGTCTCCAGTCGTTCACGGCGCTCGCCGAACAGCGTCTCCAGCAGCGCCTCGTCCCCTTCGGCGAGCAGGTCGAAGGCGACGTAGGCGGCTGGGATCTCCTTCGAGAGCAGGGCGATGCGCGACGCCGCCGGATGGATGCGTTCCTGCAGCGCGTCGAATTCGAGCTGGCCCTCGGCATCGCGGATGACCAGCTCGCCGTCGAGCACGTAGCGCCCGGGGGCGAAGCTGAGCTCAGGGAAGTAGCGGGTGAGGTCCTTGCCGCCGCGCGACTGGATGTAGGCGCTCTCGCCGTCGACGAAGACGATCGCGCGGAAGCCGTCGAGCTTCTGCTCGTAGGCCCACTCCTCGCCCTGCGGCAGCTCTTTGCGGGTCAGCGCCAGCTGCGGCTTGATCGGCGGGGCGAGCGGCAGGTTCACGACATGGATGATCCCCGACGGGCGCGGCTCTCGCGCGGGTCGGGGATCGGCACCGCGGCAAGCAGGGTCTGGGTGTAGGGGTCGGATGGCCGCTCGCAGACCTGGTCGGCGGGGCCCTGCTCGACGATCCTGCCCTTGTGCATGACCGCGATCCGGTCGGAGACATGGCGGACGACGCCGATGTCGTGGGCGATGAAGACATAGGTCAAGCCGAATTCCTCCTGGAGATCGGCGAGCAGGTCGATGATCTGGGCGCGGATCGAGACGTCGAGGGCCGATACCGGCTCATCGGCGACGATCAGCTTCGGCTGCAGGGCCAGCGCGCGGGCGATGCCGATCCGCTGCCGCTGGCCACCGGAGAACTCGTGTGGGTAGCGGTTGTAGTGGCCGGCGGAGAGCCCGACCCGCTCCAGCAGCTCACCGACGCGGTTGCGCAGCTCGGCACCCGAGGTATGGCTCTGCAGCCGCAGCGGCTCGGCGACGATCTGGCCGATCCGCCGCCGCGGGTTGAGTGAGGCGTAGGGATCCTGGAAGATCATCTGCATCTGCGCCCGCAGGGGCCGCATCTGGCGGCGCGAGAGGCCGGCGATCTCGCGGCCGTCGAAGCGGACCGAGCCCGAGGTTGGCGCGAGCAACCCCAGCACGGTCCGCGAGAGCGTCGACTTGCCGCTGCCCGACTCCCCCACCAAGCCCAGGGTCTCGCCGCGAGCGACGCTGAAGCTGACGCCGTCGACCGCGCGCACCCGGTCGACCTCGCGGTCGATCAGCAAACCGCGCCTGACCGGGAAGTGCTTGACCAGGCCGGCCACCTCGAGCAGCGGCTCCTCGCCGCGGCCGGGCCGCAGCGGCGGCGCCTGGTCGAGGCGCAGCACCGCGCCCAGCAGCTTGCGGGTGTAGGCGTCCTCGGCTGAGTAGAAGACGTGGTCGAGGTCGCCGCGCTCGACGATCTTGCCTCTGTGCATTACCAGCACCCGGTCGGCGACTTCGGCGACGACGCCGAAGTCGTGGGTGATCAGGATCGTCGCCAGGCCGCGCTCGCGGTTGAGCCGCCGCAGCAGCTCGAGGATCTGCGCCTGGATCGTCACGTCGAGCGCCGTGGTCGGCTCGTCGGCGATCAGCACCTCCGGCCCCAGCGCCAGCGCCATCGCGATCATCGCCCGCTGTCGCATCCCGCCCGAGAATTCGTGCGGGTAGCGCTGGGCACGCCGCTCGGCTTCCGGCATGCCGACCGCGGCGAGCGTCTCCACGGCCAGCTCGCGTGCCTCCTCCTCGTCCATCTTCGGCCGGTGCGCCCGGATCGCCTCGATTACCTGGTCGCCGATCCGGTAGACCGGGTTGAACGAGGTCATCGGGTCCTGGAAGACCATCGCGACTCGCTCGCCACGGACGCGGCGCAGCTCGGCCTCGCTGGCGTCGATCAGCTCCTTGCCGCCGAGCTGTATCGAGCCCTCGATGCTCGCGTTGGGCGAGCGGGTGAGGCCGACAGTCGTCTGCGCGGTGACGCTCTTGCCCGAGCCCGACTCGCCGACGATCGCCAGCACCTCGCCGGCGGCGAGATCGAAGCTGACCCCGTCGACCGCCTGCAGACGACCGGCCTCGGTGGCAAAGCTGACGCGCAGGTCACGCACGCTGAGCAGCGCCTCGCTCACGATCCGTCGTTCCTCATGAAGGCGACTCCCCCAGGCGCACCCGCGGGTCGAGCCAGGCGTAGGCGATGTCGACCAGGGCGTTGAAGAGGACGACGAAGAAGGCGCCGAAGAGGGTCACCGCCATCACCGGCGGCAGGTCGCGGTTGATCGTCGCTTCGTAGACGTAGTCGCCGATTCCGCCGAGGCCGAAGAGCGCTTCGGTGATGATCGCGCCGCCGCCGACGACCGCGCCGAAGTCGAGCCCGAACAGGGTGACGATCGGGATCAGCGAGTTGCGCAGGACGTGGCGGGTCATCACCCGGCGCTCACTGAGACCCTTGGCGCGCGCCGTGCGCACGTGATCACCGCCCATCGCGTCGAGCATGTTCGAGCGCAGCACGCGGCTGTAGAAGCCGGTGTAGAGGATCGCCAGCGTCGCCCAGGGCAGGATCAGGTGGTAGGCCCAGTCGAGCGGGTCTTCGGTGAAGGGCACGTAGCCACCGGAGGGGAAGAGCTGGGTCTCGTAGGTGAGGAGGACGATGAACAGGGTGGCCAGGGTGAAGACCGGCATCGAGATGCCGACCACGGCGAAGATCGTCAGCAGCCGGTCGGCCAGGCCACCCGCCCTGACCGCCGAGAGGTAGCCGAAGAGGATGCCGAAGAGCATCCAGAGCGTCGCGGCGCCGATGCAGAGCGAGAAGGTGCGCGGGATCCCCTCGACGATCTGTTCGTTGACGTTCAGTTCGGTGTTGTAGGAGACGAGGTCGCCGCTGAAGATCTTCCCCATCGTCGTCAGGTACTGCTTGGGCAGGGAGTCGTCGAATCCCCACTCTTCGTTGATGTTCTGGATCAGCTGCGGGGTGGGGTTCTTGCCGGCCAAGCGTTGCGCCGGATCGGAGCTCGGCAGCACGTTGAAGATCAGGAAGACGATCAGCGAAATCGCGAACAGGACCAGGACCATTCCGAGCAGGCGGCGGAGGACGAAGCGGCCCATCAGACTGCCGTACCCTTGGGCTCGGCGAGACCGGAGTGGGCCTCGAGCCGGATCTTCGAT
Source organism: uncultured Solirubrobacterales bacterium (assembly GCA_963782685.1). Lineage (GTDB taxonomy): Bacteria > Actinomycetota > Thermoleophilia > Solirubrobacterales > 70-9 > VRUE01. Next base: position 112,040 of record CAWAKV010000002.1, on the reverse strand, counting down.
TTCGGATCGAGCGCGTCGCGCAGGCCGTCGCCGAAGACGTTGAGGGCGAGCACGGTGAGCAGGATCATCGTGCCGGGCAGGATGCTCAGCAGCGGCTCGCTCGAGACCACCTCGAAGGCGCTGGAGATCATCGTCCCCCAGGAGGAGTTGGGCGCCTGCACGCCCGCGCCGAGGAAGGAGAGGCCCGCCTCCAGCAGCATGTTGTTGGCGATGCTGAGGGTGAAGAAGACGATGATCGTCGACCAGAGGTTGGGCAGCAGCTCACCGAACATCAACCGCAGGGGCCCGGCCCCCTGGGCGACCGCCGCCTCGACGAACTCCTTCTCGCGCAGCGCCAGCACCTCGCCCCGCAGCGGCCGTGCCATGTAGGGGACGTAGACGACGCCGATGATCAGGATCGGAATCCAGAGCGAGTTGCCGGAGATCGAGACCGGACCGAGCTCCAGGCCGCCGAGCGCCAGTGCCGTGCCCAGGGCGATGCCCAGCAGCAGCACGGGGATCGACCAGATCAGGTCCAGCACCCGCGAGATCACCGAGTCGGTCCAGCCGCGGTAGTAGCCGGCGAGCAGGGCGAGCACGACCGAGAGCAGCGTGGTGATGACGGCGGCGGTGAGGCCGATCAGGAGCGAGGTGCGGCCGCCGTACATCAGCCGCACCATCTCGTCGCGGCCGAGGCGACCGTCGGCGCCGAGGAAGAACTTGCCGCCGGCCCCGAACCAGAGCGGGCCGATCGGCTTGCCTTCCGGATTGACGACGTCCCTGCGCTCGCCGTCGACGGTGACCTTTTCGAGCGTGTGCGTAGCGTTGGGGCCGGTGTCGGCGACGTGATTCGCCCACAGCGGCGCGGCGAGGACGAAGATGAGGATCAGGACGAAGAGCGCGCCGAAGGCGAGGGCGACTCGATTTCGCCGCAGCCGCCGGTAGGCCAGATACCAGGGGCTGCGGCCCTCCATCTACTCGAACTGGAAGCTGGCCAGGTCCTGCCCGAAGGCGGGGTTGAAGATCACCTCGTCGAGGTCGATCGAGTCAGCGACGAAGGTTGAGACCGCGAGCGAGCCGTAGGGCGCCATCGGCGCAGACTCCATGTATTCGCGGTCGAGCTGCGCGTATTCGGCTTCCTCTTCGGAGTCGAGCGGCACTTCGTTCAGCTGGGCGATCTTCTTGCTCAGCTTCGGATCGTCGAACCGGGAAAGGTTGCTGTTGCCGACCGGCAGGATGCTTTCGCTCGCCAGCAGCGGCTGGAAGAGGGCGTTGGGATGTGGGTAGTCGGGGAACCAGCTCGCCCAGCCGGTGTCGAGGTTCGGGGTTGACGAGTTGCTGATCACGGTGAAGTACTCGTCGGCACTGATCACTTTCAGCGTCGTGTCGAAGCCGAGTTTTCGCAGGACGTCGTCGAAGTATTCGCCCGCCTCTTGATTCGGGCTTTCGTTGTCGGTCCAGACCGTGATCTCGCGGTCGCTGGGGTTGACTTCGGCGATCATCTTCTTCGCTTTCGCCAGGTCGTAGGGGTAGAGGTCGAGCTTCTCGTGGCCCGGCATGCCTTCCGGCAGGATCTGCTGGTTGGCTTTCAGCTGTCCGGCGTAGACACGTTCGAGCGCCTCGCCGCTGACCGCGTGGTTGACCGCCTGGCGCACCTCGAGATCGTCGAACGGTGGTTTGGTCGTGTCCATCCAGAAGAAGTAGTTGCTGATCGTCGGCTCGACCCGCAGTTGGGTTCCCTCGAATTTGCTCTTCACCTCGGCGTAGCTGTCGGCCGGGACCAGGTTCTGCATCCAGTCGCTCGTGCCCTGTTCGACTTCGTTGACCTGGGTGGCGGCGTTGCGGACCACCTCGATCTCGATCTTGTCGAGATGGCCGTCGGGCAGGTCCGGCATAAGCTCGCCGTTGGCTTTCTCCCATTGCGGGTTGCGCTCGTAGCTCCAGCCCTTGCCCGGTTCGGATTTGACGATCTCGTAGGGCCCGGTCGCGGGGGGCGGGTTTGCCGAGAGGTTCTTGACCGGCGTGTCGGCGGGCAGCGGAGCGGCGAACATCAGGCCTAGCTCGTTGCTGAAGGTGCCGCGCGGCGCGTTGAGATCGATCACGATCTCGCCGGTCTTGTCGTTGGTCTCGATTCCGGGGATCCCGCCCGATTTGGTTTTCTGGAACTCTTCGGCGCCGACGATCGCCGCCGTGTAGAAGGGCGAACCGGGCGAGTTGAGCTTGATCGTGCGTTCCAGCGCGAAGGTGAAGTCGGATGCCTTGACCGGCTGGCCGTCGGAGTACTTGAGGCCCTTGCGCAGCGTCAGCGTGTAGGTCTTGCCGCCGTTGGTGATCTCAGGCATGTCCTCGGCCAGACCGGGGACCACCTTGCCGCCCGCGGCGCCGTTGGCGCGGGCGTAGGTGAGAAGCGGGATGTATGTCTCCCACATCGCCGTCCATCCTTCCTGGGTGTAGGAGAGGCTGGGATCGAGGTAGTCGGGGAACGAGGCATAGGTGCCGCGCAGCGTGCCGCCTTCCTTGCCCTCTGATTCCGATTCGCCACACGACGAGATGGCCAAGGCGATCACCACCAGTCCGACAAGCGCCAGCGCTGCGTGCAGCTTCCTCACGTCACGACCTCCGATCTGGACTGGGCAGGACCTCTGCGGGAATTAACTCCACCATAATCTCGTCGGCGGCGTCAATACTCCCTGGACGTTCTTTTCCCCGTTCCAATGGCCAATTCCTGCCTAGGAGCGGCACGGAGCCGAAGACGATCGTCATCACTCCCACCCCGGCAACGAGGAATGCCGCCCGCGGGCTCCAGGCGGAGGCGATCAGGCCGCCGAGCACGTAGCCGATGCCGGGCGCGGCCGAGGCGAGCGATTCGAGCGTGCCGATCACCCGCGCCTGCATCGCCGGCTTCGTCAGCTCCTGCACCGCGCTCACCACCCCCACCCACTGGACACCGTTGCCGAGGCCGCCGACGGCCGAGGCCACGCAGGCGATCGCCAGGGTCTGGGCGGCGGCCATGCCGAGGTAGCCGGCGCCGATCGCGACGGTGGCGAAGAAGAGGAGCAGCGGCAGCGGCGCTCGCCGCAGGGTGGCGAAGACGACGCTACCCAGCACCATGCCGGCGCCCCAGCAGCCGAGCAGCAGGCCGTAGCCGGTGTCGCCGGCGCCGAGCGTCTCCTTCGCGTAGATCACCTCGATCGGCACCACAGCGGAGAAGAAGACGATCGCGGCGGTCTGCGCCGTCAGCAGCCTGCGCAGCGTCGCCTGCCCACGGATGTAGCCGAGGCCGGCGCGTATCCGCTCCCCCAGACCGGCCTCCGGCTCCGGGTCGGGCTGAGGCAACGGCTTTGCCGTCAGCAGGATGCAGGCGATCGCGTAGAAGGAGAGCGCATCGAGCAGCAGCGCCGACTGGACGCCGAGCGTGGCGACTACGGCGCCGGCCACGGCGGGCCCCACTGCGGCGCCGCCGGTGAAGGCGACGTTGAGGACCGCGTTGCCCGCCCGCAGCTCGCCCTCGGGCTCGAGCATCGCCGCCGAGACGGCGCGGGTCAGCGTCCGCGCGGTCAGCGCCAGAGCACCGTCGATCGTGGCGACGACGACGACCGCGGCGAGTGAGAAGTGGCTGGCGAGCAGGGCCAGGGCGCCGAAGGCGGCTGCCTCACCCGCGTAGATCGTCGGCAGCACGAAGCGGGGTGGGGGGCGCTCCAGCCGGGCGACCATCACCGGGGTCAGCAGCGCCGGCAGGGCGCCCGTCCCGATGAAGAGCAGCGCGGTCGCGAGGGCGCTCTCGGTGAGCTCGAAAACGAGCACGGAGAGGGCGATGACGCCGAGCCAGTCGCCCATCTCGTTGACCGCATAGGAGAGCGCCAGACGGCGGAAAGCCGGTCGTCGCAGAGGGTCGCGTAGGCGTGGACTACCCATTATTCGACTGAAATCCCCACGTGTTTATTGCACAAGTTTCGTTGCAGATGCACAGGTTTCCGCCAAGTTGTGCTACAAACTTGACAGCGACTAACTCGTTTCTCGCCGAATCTTGCGCGAGACCCCGCACGGGCTTCGACGAAAGGGATGTAGCAATGGCTTGGAAAAAGTAAAGACTTTCTAGATGACAAGGCAGCGCACTAGGTGCCTGCTTTCCAGTTTCGAGGGGCGCCTTTTGGCGCCCCTTGTGCGTTTTAGGGCCGCTCTCCATTTCTTTCTGCGCAAATTGCAAGGTATTGGCCAGCTCGTCTAGGTGGGTTGTCGAGCGCATCGCGAACCTCTACCTTGATATCGCAGGGTTCGGTCATCAGCGAGGTTGACCGCCAGTCGCAGGATTCGCCCTACCGGTGCGAAATCTCCAGAGGACCGAGCCCGAGCCCGCCGATCCGGCCCCACGCGCGATCTATGGAAACCGAGCGACCCACACGGCTGAGCAACGTATTGCTGGCGCTTGGCCTCGTCGCCGTCGCCGCCATCGCGGTCTGGCGGGCGCCGAACGCCGACTGGAACCTGGCGCTGTTCGGCATCCTGCTGGGCTTCTCGGCCTTCAGCGACATCATGTCGATCGAGACCGAATCGCACCTCAAGGTCTCCGGCAACTTCCTCGCCCTCGTTCTCGCCATGGTCCTGCTCGGTGGAACGCCAGCGGCGCTGATCGGCATCATCTCGATCCTGTTCGGATGGCTTCGTTTCCGCGAAGGCCTGCACGATCTGCTCGTCAACGCGCTGACCTTCACGACGTTCCCGCTCGTCGTCGGCGTCGGCTTTCATGAAATCGTCGAGTCCAGCGGGATCAGCTCCGCCGACCCCGTGTTCTACGTGCTCGTCTTCGGCGCCTTCGTCGCCGCGCTGGCGATCGATTTCTCGATGATCGGCGCCGACGCCTACTACCTCGAGCGCAGCCCCTTCTTCGAGAAGGTCCGCACGGTGCTGATCCCACTGCTCCCCTCGGAGCTCGCGGCAGCCCTGATGGCGGTCGGGGTTGCCTTCATCTACTTCCAGATCGGCCTGGCGGGGGTCGCGCTGTTCGGCATCGTCCTGGTCACCTTCCAGTACCTGCTCGGCGCCCTGCTCAAGTCGCAGGACCGCGCCCGCGAGCTCGAGGTGCGGACCAACCAGCTGGCCAGCTTCCAGGTCGGGATGTTGAGCGCGCTGCTGCGCACGCTCGACCTGCGAGACCAGATGACCGCGCGCCACAGCGCCGCCGTCGCCCGCTACTCGCGCGCGATCGCCCAGCGCGCCGGCTTCTCGCGCCGTGAGGAGGAGCTGGTCCACATCGCCGCGCTGCTGCACGACATCGGCAAGTTCATCCTGCCCGACCGGATCCTGAAGGCGAACGTGCCGCTGACCGACGAAGACTGGATGCTGATCCGCCGCCACCCCCAGCAGGGCGCCCGCGTCGTCTCCTCGCTCGACGGCTACGGCCCGGTCGCCGAGATCATCCTCGCCCACCACGAGCGGATCGACGGCAAAGGCTACCCGCGCGGGCTGGAAGGGGATGACATTCCCCAGCTGGCGCGGATCATCTCCGTCGCCGATACCTATGACGTGATGACCGCGCGCGACTCCTACCGCACCCCGACCTCCAGCTACGAGGCGATCCAGGAGCTGCGGCGGGTCGCCGGCAAACAGCTCGACGCCCGCTTCGTCGAGATCTTCATCGAGCTGCTCGAGGGCAAAGACGTCTCCTTCCGTCACGGCGAGGAGGCCGACTTCGAGCGCGAGCTGGCGCTGGAAGCGCGGATCGCGGAGACGGCGAGCCCGGGTGTCGACGCGGGGCGCTTCCAGGTCGCCGGCGTCAGCGTCGGCGGCTGAGCGCCGGTCGGGCCGAGCGGCCCCTCGCCGTCGGGTACGGTTCGCGCCCATGCGCGCCGTCACCTTCCAGGCCCCGGGCGAGGTCCGGATCGAGGAGAAGGAGGACCCCGAGGTCGTCGCCGCCGATGACGCTCTCGTACGGGTCGAGGCGAGCGGGATCTGCGGCTCAGACCTCCACATCTACCACGGGCGCGTGCCGGTCGATCCCGGCTTCACGATCGGCCACGAGTTCGTCGGCACGGTGCTCGCCGCCGGGCCTGACGTCGAGCGCGTCGCCGAGGGCGATCGTGTGCTCGGCTGCTTCCATACTGCCTGCGCCACCTGCGCAGCCTGTCTGCGCAGCGACTACCACCGCTGCGAGCGGGGTCGCATCTTCGGCCACGGCGCGAAGCTGGGCGACCTGCAGGGCGCCCAGGCCGAGCTGCTGCTGGTCCCGCGCGCCAACCTGACCCTGCGCCGCGTGCCGGAGGGCGTATCCGACGAGGTCGCGCTGTTCGCCGGCGACGTGATGGGCACCGGCTTCCACGCCATCGCCCACGCCGGCATGCGCGCCGGCGACACGGTCGCGGTGCTCGGCCTCGGCCCGGTTGGCCTCTGCGCGGTCCAGGCGGCGCTGGCGGCGGGGGCGAGCAGGGTCTTCGCGATCGACTCGGTGGCGGCGCGCCTGGAGATGGCCGAGCGTTTCGGCGCCGTCCCCCTCCACCTGGCCGAGGACGAGCCGAAACGGGCGGTGCGGGCGGCGACCGAAGGGCGCGGCGTCGACGTCGTCGTCGACGCGGTCGGCGACCCGGGCCCGCTGGCGATGGCGGTCAGCCTCGCCCGCGACGCCGGCACGGTCTCCGGCATTGGCGCCTACGCCGGCGTGGGCGACGTGCCACTCGGCCTCGCCTGGCTCAAGGGCCTGACCCTACGCCTCGGCCTCGCCAACGTGATCGCCCACGTCGACCGCGTCCTCGGCCTGCTCGAGGCGGGCAAGCTCGACCCCTCGCCCCTCGTCACCCACCACATGAAGCTCGACCAGGCGGCGGAGGCGTACGAGCTCTACGACAATCGCGAGGCGCTGAAGATCGTCCTAACCCCCTAACGGGGATTTGTGAATTCCGGCGTTTCTCTCTACAGTGGGGAGAGTGCGGTTGAGGCGCCTGGCAATCGCGGCAGTCGTCGTCCTGGGCGCCCTGGTGTTTTCTACCGGGAGCGCCCAGGCTTGCTCCTGCGCGCCGACCTCTCCCGGCAAAGCGATGCAGCAGGCCGATGCGGCGATCGTCGGGCGGCTGCTCGGCGTGGTCCCGCGAAGCCGCACGCAGGCCGACTACCGCTACCGGGTGCAGCGCGTTTACAGACGCGGGGAGGGGATTCGCCGCGGTCGCATCGTCAGCGTGCGCAGCGCCAGGGATTCCGCCGCATGCGGCCTGCCCAGCCGCACCGGTCGTCGTTACGGCCTCCTGCTCGTGCGCGGCGACGGGCGCTGGGCGGGCGGGCTCTGTGGGGTGATGAGGCCACGCCAGCTGCGCTCCGGCGCGCGGATCACTAATTGTGCTATTTGACTAGCACAGCTGGACCATCTACTGTGTCTCTTCAATGGCACAGCAGGCTGCGCACGAGCCGAACCCGTTCTCGATCGATCCGACCGACGAGCTGCCGGTCGGCCTGCAGCTGACCTGGCGCCTGCGGGCGCTGATCGCCACCGGTCGCCTCGCCTCCGGCGAGCGCCTGCCCAGCTTCCGCCGCCTTGCCGACTGGGCCGGGGTCAACGTGAACACGGTGCGGGCCGTCTACGCCGGGCTCGAGCAGGAGGGCCTGGTCGTCAGCCGCCAGGGGCAGGGCACCTTCGTCGCCGAGGGGATCGAGCCCGCGGCCCAACTCGAGGAGATCGCGACCGATGCGCTGCGCCGCGCCCACGAGGCGGGCCTCAGCCCACGTGAGCTGGCGATCGTTGCCTCGGCCTGCGCGAGCATGCCGGGGGCGCTCGAGGAGGCCGCGACGGAACCTACGCCAGGCCTGCCCGACTTCGCCGAGGAGAGCGAGGCGATCGAGGTGCGCCAGGAGCTGCGCCGCCAGATCGCCCGGCTGGAGGCGGAGCTGGCTGCCTACCCGGCCGACCTGCCGCGCGACCTGCCGACGGCGCCGCGCCGCGCCAGTGCCCACGTCGCCGGGGTGGAGGAGCTGGAGCAGACGCGCGACACGCTGATCGCGCAGCTCTCCACGGCCCAGCGAGCGGCCGAGCAGCGGGCGCGCCAGGCGGGCCGCGAAAGGGCGCAGGGGGCCAGTCCACTCGAGCGGGCGATGAGCTGGTGGCGGCACAAGCTGTAGCGCGGGCGTTCCTCCCCGCCAAATCGTTCTTCGAGCAGGTTGGGGAGATGATGATCCTCACCGCGCGCACGCTCGTTGCCGCGGTCAGGCCGCCCTATCCGTTTGGAGAGGAGCTGGTCGGTCAGTTCCTCTTCGTGCTCAAACTCTCCTGGTTCCCGATGTCGATCTCGACCTTCGCGCTCTGCCTCGGGGCGCCCGGGTTGCAGGCGGCGGGCTTCCTCAACCTGATCGGCGGCCTCGACAAACTCGGCGGCTTCTTCGTCGTCACCGCCGTCCGTTTCATCGGCCCGGTGGTGACCGCGGCGGTCGTCGCCGGCGTCGCCGGCACGGCGATCACCGCCGACCTCGGCGCCCGCAAGATCCGCGAGGAGCTCGACGCCCTGCAGGTGCTCGGCGTCGATCCGATCAAGAACCTGGTCGTCCCCCGCTTTCTGGCGCTGATGGTGATCACCGCGCTGCTCGACGTCTTCGCGATCGTCTTCGGCCTGACCGCCGGCATCGTTGCCTCGCTGCTCTACGGCCAGCCCCTCGGCGGCTTCTTTGCCACGCTCTTCGACAACGCGCTGATCACCGACATCTGGGGGTCGGTGCTGATGTGCGGCATGTTCGGCGGGATCATCGCCGTCGTCTGCTGCTACAAGGGGATGACCGCCTCAGGCGGCGCCGCCGGCGTCGGCCGCGCCGTCAACCAGGGCGTGGTGATCGCCTTCATGGGCGTCTTCGCCTTCCTCACCGTCTTCACCGCGGTCCTTTTGGCCTCCAACCCGGAACTCCAGACCATCCGGTGAGGGCGAGGATCCGGTGAACGGCCTACTCGACGTACCGCGCGGCTGGTTCGATTCCTTGGGCGAGATCGCCCGCTTCGGCTCGCGCGTCGCCGGGCTCGTCTACTCGGGGAGGGTCATGCCGTTCTTCGGCGAGGGCCTGCGTCAGGCTGGAATCCTGATCTTCGGCTCGGCCCTGATCATCTGGGCCTTCGTCTTCCTGCTCGGCGTGCAATGCGGGCTAATCGGTGCCTACTTCGTTCGTGCGCAGGGCGCTCCCTCATACGCGGGAGTCTTCTCCGCCTACTGCGACCTGCGCGAGGCCCTGCCCTACGCCTTCGGCTACATCCTCTCGGCCAAGGTCGGCACGGGGATCGTCGCCGAGCTCGGCGCGATGCGGATCTCCGACGAGATCGACGCGCTCGAGGTGATGGGCATCCCGCCGGTCACCTTCCTTGCCGCCACGCGCCTGCTCGGCGCTTGGCTCGCCCTGCCCTTCATCTACCTGGTCGGGCTCGGCGTCATCTACATCGCCAGCTATTTCGTCGTGGTCGAGCAGATCGGCGACGTCTCCTCAGGCGGGTACCTGCTGCTCTTCTGGACGTTCCAGGACTTCATCGAACGTGCTCTTCAGCCTGAGCAAGGCGATGGTGATGGCGACGATCATCATCGTCGTCGGCTGCTACTACGGCTACACCGCCTCCGGCGGGCCGGTCGGCGTCGGCACGGCGACGGCCAAGTCGATGGTGGTCAACATCATCATGGTCCACATCGTCGGCATGCTCGGCACCCTGGCTTTCTACGGCGCCAACCCGCGCGTGCCGATCGGAGGTTAGCGCCACAGAGTTGGCAGACGATTGTCACTCATAGTTTGAACGCTCCGATTTGTGGCAGCATAGGAACCATGGCTCCTTTGGGCGATTCCGAGATCGATGCCAGGCTCGCGGAGCATCCCGGTTGGGAACGGGACGGCGCGGCGATACGCAAGGACTTCAAGCGCGGCGACTTCGTCGGCTCGGTCAACTTCGTCCGCAGCCTGGTCGAGCCGGCAGAGGAGATGAACCATCACCCCGACCTGGAGATCTCCTGGGACACCGTCACCGTCTCCCTCTCCACCCACTCCGACGGCGGCGTCACCGCCGCGGACTTCAAGCTGGCGGCGAAGATCGACGCCCTGGCCTGAGGTAACCGCCGCCGCTACGGTGGCCGGATGGCCGATGAGCTGAAGATCGACGAGCGGCTCTCGATCCCGCTGGCGGAGGTCGAGCTGCGCGCCAGCCGCTCCTCGGGGCCGGGCGGTCAGCACGCCAACGTCACCGCTTCGCGCGTGGAAGCGGTCTTCGACGTGCGGGCGTCGGGCGCGCTCGACGACGCGCAGCGGGCGCGCCTGCTCGAGCGCGCGGGGCCGGTCGTCGCTGCGGTCGCCCAGGACGCGCGCGGCCAGGCGCGCAACCGCGAGCTGGCGCTGGAGCGTCTGGCGGAGAAGATCGCCGCGGCCCTTGTCGTGCCGCGGCGCCGGCGACCGACCAAGCCGAGCCGCGCCGCCCGCCAGCGGCGACTGGAGCGTAAGCGCAAGCTGGGCGAGCGCAAGCAGGGCCGCCGCCGGCCGACGGGCGAAGGGGACTGATTGGCAGACTTGAGCCGATGGCGAAGCGCAAGCAGCGGCGGCCCCGGCAGAAGGCCTCGACCGTCGACTACACCGACCCCGAGGGCAACGTCCTCACCCTGCGCCAGTCGCTGAGCGCGGGCACGATCGCCAAGCTCGGCGAGGGGCCGGTGACGGCGGCGACCTCGCAGGAGGACGCATGGCATCGCCGCTCGGAGCTGCTCTTCGAGCGCCTCGCCGTGCGCTGGGAGATCGCCGGCCTGCCGCTCGACGACCAGAAGATGCTGCTCGGTCGTTACCGGATGGCGGACAGCGCGACCCAGGAATGGGTGCGCCGCACGATCGCCGAGCACCTCGAGCGCTTCATCCCGGAGCTGTCCGGGTAGAGTCGAACCGAGGCAGGGACCAGCGACGAAAGGAGCCCGCAGATGCTGGCCGACACCAAAGCCTTCAGCGGTTTCGCCGTCGACGACCTCGACGCGGCGAAGCGTTTCTACGGCGAGACCCTCGGGTTGAGGGTCAAAGACATCGATGAGGAGATCGGCCTGATCGCCCTCGATCTGGCCGGCGACCAGGAGGTCTTCGTCTACGCCAAACCCGACCTCACCCCGGCCAACTACACGATCCTCAACTTCGACGTCGGCGACATCGATGCCGCCGTCGAGGAGCTGAGCTCACGCGGCGTCAGCTTCGAGCGCTATGACGGCTTCGATCAGGACGAGAAGGCGATCGCCCGCGGCCCCGGCCCCTCGATCGCCTGGTTCAAGGACCCGGCGGGCAACATCCTCTCGGTCCTCCAGCAGCCCTGAGGGAGCTACGCGCTGCTTCTGCTGCGGATCCTGCCGCCCACGGCAACGGGGAACACGATCGCGATGGCCGTGACCACTGCCCCCAGCCACCACAGCGCCTCGAACTTGCTCTGAGCCGTCGCCAGGACGATGATGCTCGCGGCTAGGAACAGCGCCATCGCGGGGAAGTCGACGACGACGGCTTTGACGAACGCCATCCGCCTGGACCGCTGTTCGGCGACGCATATCTCCCATGAGGGGATGGCTCCAACACGTGCTTCGAGATGCGGCCAGAGTTTCTCGCGGATGTAGTCGCCGATCTTGGCCACCCGGTACGTGCCGGCGATGTGGACGAGGACGATCAGCGCCACCAGCGGCGGTATGGCCAGCAACAGCTCGTCATCGCCATCCTTGCCGACCGCCAGCCCCGTGATCACGCCGAGCGCCGTCAGGCCCAGGCCGACCACGGCCGCCTGGGCGGAAATGTAGGCGACCATCTCCGCCCGCAGGGCGTTGAACTCGGCGAGCATCACGTCGACGGCCCTGTCCGCCGACACGTGCGTGGCGTCCTCGGTCGGCACATGGGCGCGGCTGGGTTCGAACCAGCGACCTCTCGCGTGTGAGGCGAGCGCTCTCCCACTGAGCTACGCGCCCTGGGAGGTCGATCATACGACGGCTGGGCTGCGAGGGATGGTCGCGAACCTCTCTCGCTCGGGGCGCCTTGAGAGGGTCAGCAGCGCGCCGGGCGGGCCTGCCGGATCGTCGCGCAGGGCCGGATCAAGCGGCGGGTGGCGGTGACGCGGCGGCGCAGCGTGACGACCACCTTCGCGCGCAGCCGGGCGCTGATCCGGCGGGGCTGAGGTCTAGAGCCTCTAGACGGCCGGCTGCTCGGCGGGTGACCCTGGCGGCCCCGTCTCGCCGGCGGCGACAGCGCGTCGCTGCAGGGCGAGCGCGGCGAAGGGGAAGATCAGGGTCGAGAGCATCGCCGCCCCGACGAGGCCGGCCGCGGTCGAGCTCCTCATGTGACCGGCCTCGACCGCGATCGTCGTGATCGCCACCACCAGCGGCAGCTCGGTCGCCGAGAAGAAGGCGAGCGCCGCCCGCTGGCGGGCCTGCAGCACCTTGCGGTAGAGCAGCAGCGCGGGCAGGCCGCGGACGACGAGGAAGAGCCCGAGGAACATCGCCAGCTTGAGCAGGGCGCTGACCGAGCCGAGGGCGCTGAGGTCGAACTCGATGCCGCTGGTGACGAAGAAGAAGGGGACGAAGAAGCCGAAGCCGACCGCGGTCAGCTTCGACTCGAACACCTGCAGCTCGCGGCCCTTCAGCGCCAGCCGCACGATCATCCCGGCGAGGAAGCCGCCGAGCAGCACGTCGAGGCCGAGCTCGCCCGCCAGCAGCACCAGGCCGAAGACGAGGACGACGGTGATCCGCACGGCGAGCTGGCTGCTCGCCTCGAAGGTCCGCTCGAGCGCCGACCAGCCGCGCGGGGCGAGCCGCACCGAGATCAGCGCGACGGCGATCGCGAGGGCGACGAAGGCGACCAGGATCGCCGCCTCGTGCAGTGGGTTGGTCGTGGAGAGGACGAGGGTGACGAGCAGGATCGGGCCGAACTCGCCGGCGCCGCCGGCGGCGAGCAGGTAGGTGCCGAACCTGGTCTTCAGCTCGCCGCTGTCGCGCAGGATCGGGATCAGCGTGCCGATCGCGGTCGTCGCCATCGCCGAGCCGGTGTAGAGGAAGGAGAGGACGATCCCCGCCTTGGCGAGGGCGCCGCCGATCCCGTACGCGAGCGCGATCGAGAGCAGCCATCCCAACAGCCCGAGCCGCAGCGGCCTGCCGCGGATGCGCTCGAAGTCGATCTCGTAGCCGGCGAAGAAGAAGAGCATCCCCAGCCCGAGGTTGGAGAAGAACTCGATGAATTCGTCGGTTTCGGCGAGGCCGAGGACCTCCGGCCCGACGACGATCCCCAGGATCAGCTCGACCACGACGACCGGCGGCGCGAGTGCGCGGGGGACGGCGGCGACCGTGACCGCGGCGAGGGCGGCGATCGTGACGATGACGAAGAAGGAGTCGGTGTCGACCTGGATCAAGGCGCGGGGACGATCCTACGGGCGCGGGCGGGTAGGATCGTGGGTGGACCGTGCTAGGCGGGGAATCAGCGGTGCCCTGTAACCCGCAATCCGCTCTAGCGGGGCCGAATACCGTTCTTAGGGGCTGGCCTTCGGGACCGGTCCGCCGGGGGCGGCGTTGACGGCCGGGTCCTGCGCGACGTGGGCACGTGAATCAGGTCAGGTCCGGAAGGAAGCAGCCTTAAGCGGAAGCCGCGGGTGCCGCAGGCGAGCCCGACTCGAGCCAACCGCGACGGACATGCCTGGGGACCTCGCTTCGAAGGCGGGTGCACGGTCCATTTTCAACCGCCGGGGGTTCAGGCGTCGGCGAGCCGCTCGGCGAGCCAGAGGTCGCAGAGCCAGTCGGCCTGCCCGCCGCCCTTGCGGACGATCTCGATGCCCTCGGGCCCGCCCTCGACCGCCACCTTCTTCCAGCGGGTCGAGTTGGGCACCCGCTTCAGCGCGGCGACGACGTTCTCCGGCGCGCCGTTGTCCGCCCGGACTCGGCCGTCGCGTGACTTCGCCTCGAACTCGGGCACCGGGGTCGCCACGGTGACCTCGCTGCGGCTGGTCGTCTCGGTGCTGCCCAGCCGAACCGAGACGGGGCGGCCGTGGCGCTGCCCCTCGAGCACGAGCGCGCCGCGGATTTTCGGCCCGACGCGGCCGGTCGTCGGGTCGCGCGTCTCGATGTTCACCTGCGGCCGCTCGGTCACCTCGAACCCCAGCGGCGCCATCGCCAAGCCGACGTTCTCGTAGCCCTTGTCCATCTCGCCGCCGGGCATCAGTGCCCGGATGCTTCCCCAGAGCGCCGCGATCACGATCAGCGGCCCGCCGATCAGGAGCGGCACGAAGCTTTCGAAGAAGTAGATCGGCGGCACGGTGAGGAAGATCAGCAGCGTCACGATCATCGCCAGATTCTGGCTGCGCCGTCCTGCCTCCCACCCGGCGGCGCGCGCCTTGACCGCCTCGGCGTCGATCGGTTTCACCGCCATCGCCGCCCACAGCTCGGCGTCCTCCATCGTCGCCGGGTTCTCGATCTCGCGTCCGCCTTCGGCGGCGGCGCGCGAGCTGTCGCGGGCGTCGGTGCCCGAGACCCGGTTGAGGTCGGCCCGCTGGAGGGCGAAGAGGACGACGAGGAAGACGGCGAGCACGCCGAAGATCAGCGCGAAGGTTCCCTTCGGATTCGCATCGGTGGGATCGGCGGAGAGGCCGATGACGACGACGATCGCGGCGACGGCGACGATGCCGAAGATCGCGAACAGCCCGGAGCGCTTGAAGCCGCCGAACATGGCGGGGCAGCCTACATCCCCGCCGATGGGCCTAAAAGTCGAGTCGGACTTCCCTTTTAGGCCCGTCGGCGGTCAGTCGATCAAGCGCTGCGTCATCTGGCGGACGGCGATTCGCCACATGACGAAGGCGAAGACGACGAGCCCGGCGAAGCGGACGATGTCGATCGGATCGAAACCGAAGGCGCCGCCGCGAACCAGTTCGACCAGCTGGTGCAGCGGGTTGAGCTGGGCGAGGACCTGGAGGCCCTCGGGCAGTTCGTCGATCGGGAAGAAGGCGCCGGAGACGAGGAAGAGCGGCGTGACGAAGAGCGCCGTCACGTAGTTGAACTGGTCGATCTTGGCGACCGTTGCCGCCATTGCCACGCCGAAGCCGGCGAAGCCGAGCGCGGTGGCGAGGCAGAAGATCGGCGTCAGCAGCATCCCCGCCGCCGGGTCGAGGCCGAAGGCGATCGTCACCAGCAGGGGAACGCAGCCGTAGATGCTGGCGCGGACCCCGATCCAGAGCATCTCGGCGCTGACCAGCTCCTCGACGTCGACCGGGGCGGCGAGGATCGCATCGTAGGTGTTCTGGAAGCGGTGCTTGACGAAGGTGCCGAACATCGCCGGCAGGGCGCTGGAGAAGATCACCGCGGTGGCGACCATGCCGGTGCCGACGTACTCGACGTATGGGATGCCGTTGACTTCGTCGACCAGGGTCGCGCTGAGGCCGAGGCCGAAGGCGAGCAGGTAGACGATCGGTTCGAGCACGCTGGAGAAGGTCGTCCCCTTCCAGTAGGTGCGGAAGTTGGCGAGCTCGCGACTCATCACGCCGCCGATCGCCGCCGGTTCGAGCCGCCGCAGCTTCGCCCTGCCGTTACTCACTCGGCCTCCTCGCCGGTCAGCAGGACGAAGACGTCCTCGAGCGAGGCGGCGCGGCGCACCGCGTCGTCGGGCACGGCCCCGCCGTTGGCGCGCTCGGAGCCGACGATCGCGATCGCCGGGCCGGCTGGGCGCACCCGCAGCCCGGCCGCCTCGGCCGTGGCGCGGACTTCGGCGAGGCGTTCCGGCGGCGCGTAGACCTCCGCCGTCTCGCGGCCGGCGTGCTCAGCGATCAGCTCGGCCGGCTTGCCGCGGCTGATGATCTTGCCGTTGGTCATCACCGCGACCTCGTCGGCGAGCCGCTCGGCCTCCTCGATGTAGTGGGTCGACATCAGGATCGTCGTGCCGCGCGAGCGCAGGTCGTCGATCAGCGTCCAGAGCTGGGTGCGGATCTGCGGGTCGAGCCCGACGGTCGGCTCGTCGAGCAGGATCAGCTTCGGTTCGTGGACGAGGCCGCGGGCGAGCAGCAGGCGGCGGCGCATGCCGCCGGAGAGCTCGTCGACGGCGTCGCGGCGGCGCTCGCGCAGACGGGCCAGGTCGAGCGCCCGGTCGACCGCGGCGCCGACGTCGGGCACGCGGTAGAGGCGGGCGAAGACCGCGAGGTTGTCTTCGACGGTGACGTCGACGTCGAGGTTGTCGAGCTGCGGCACGACCCCCATCTCGGCGCGGGCGGCCTTGGCGTCGCCCGGCAGCTCGTGGCCGAGCGCGCGCAGTTCGCCGGCGTCGGGCAGCGCCTGTCCGGTCAGCAGCCGCATCGTCGTCGACTTGCCGGCCCCGTTGGGGCCGAGCAGGCCGAGGCAGATGCCCTCGGGCACGTCGAGGTCGAGCCCGTCGACGGCCGTGATCGGGCCGAATCTCTTCACCACGCCGCGCAGTTCGATCGCCGCCATGGCGGCCATGCTTGCATGCGAGACTGCCCGGCATGCTCGACGAGCGCTGGATCAGGGCGCTGCACGTGGAGACGATGCGGGAGGAGGAACTGCACGCCGAGCGCGAGCGGCACGTCCTCTTCCAGGCCTCGACCATCGGCGCTCTGCTCGATGGCGCCTACGACGGCGACCTCAGCTTCGCCGAGCTGGCCGAGCACGGCGACCTCGGCCTCGGCACGCTGAACGGCCTCGACGGCGAGATGATCGCCCTCGACGGGCGCTTCTACCGGGCTGACGTCGACGGGGCGGTCGCCGAGGTCAGTCCCGAGGCGCGTACGCCGTTCGCCGTGGTGACCGACTTCGAGCCGGCGGTCGAGGCGCGGATCGAAGGACCGCTCGACCACGCGGGCTTTGCTGGCGCGACTCGACGAGCTGATCCCGGCCGGTGCCGCCTCCTGCGCGATTCGCCTCGACGGCCGCTTCGACTCGGTGCGCGCCCGCTCGGTGCCGCGGCAGGAGCCGCCCTACCGGCCGCTGACCGAGGTCGTGCTCGAGCAGCACGTCTTCGAGCTGACCGAGGTCGAGGGGACGATGCTCGGCTTCCGCTTCCCCGACTACGCCGAGGGGATCGAGGTCGGCGGGTACCACCTCCACTTCATCTCAGCCGACCGCAGCCGCGGCGGCCACGTCCTCGGCTCCCGCGCGAACGGCCTCCGGGCCCGCCTCGATCCCTCGAACGAGCTGCACGTCGAGCTGCCGCCAGCGGTCGACCTCGCCGACCCCGACCTGGCCGCCGCCACCCACGCCGCCGTCGCGGCAGTCGAGCGCGCTCAGTGAAGCATTTGGGGGCCTATGGACCCCCAAATGCTTCCATCGGCTAGGGGTCAGCAGCGGCGGTAGAGGAGCCAGGACTCGTTGCGGTCGACCTCGCGGAAGCCGGGGGGGACCTCTTGGTGGCGAAGCGGGCCGGGTCGTTGGGGTCGAGGATGAAGTTGTGGATGACGAAGGGGCTGGCCGGGTCGAGGAAGTAGCCGCGGCGGGGCTGGCGCTGCTCGGAGGAGCTGACGATGCGCGAGGGCCTGACGTCGAGGTCGAAGGCGAGGCGGGGGACGGCGCGGTGGTTGGGGACGGAGATCGGCAGGCAGAGCGGCTCGAAGGCGCCGGAGTCGGCGAGGTCGCCGAGGTCGGACTCGATCTCGCTCTGGTTGGTGAGGTCGGTGTCGACGCGGGAGAGCAGGTCGTACTGGTTGGGCGCCCAGACGACGAACATCAGGGCGACCACCGCGGCGAAGGCCTGCCAGGCGCGGCGCCAGGGGTGCCCGGCCTCCAGCAGGCGCCAGCCGAGCAGGGCGAGCGCGGCGAAGACGGCGAGGATCGCCGCGGCGAGCATCGTGTAGCGGGGGATGATCGCCAGGCCGGCGCAGGCGAGGATGGCGAAGGCGCCGAGGGCCAGTACCGCGGCCACGAGGCCGATCGCAGCTTTTTCCGGGTCATAGGACGGGAAAAGCTGCGATCTCCGGCGGCGGTCGAGGACGATGCGGCGCGATGAAAACCCCGCCCGCGGCGCCGACCATTCCCGGCCACTGCAGAACCTCGCCGAGTCGGCGCGGCCCGTAGAGGACGAGGTCGACCGGGCCGGTCTGGCGCTCCAGCGTTTCCACGGTCTCGCGGGTGCCGGTGAAGGAGTAGGTGGGGCTGCCGGCGGTGATCCAGTCGAACAGGGCCCAGAGGATCGGAGCGGCCAGGGCCAGGGCCACGAGGACAGCAAGGGAGCGGGAAGAGGCGGGGGTGCCCCTCGCCCCGACAAACGGCGGTCTAATTAGACCGCCGTTTTGAGTATCCGCCGGTTCGAGGGGCACCCCCGCCTCTTCCTTGCCGTCGCGGTCTTCGCGCGATCGCCAGGCGCTCAGGACCAGGTAGCTGAGGTATGCGAGCGAGAAGAGCCAGGCCTCGGGGCGCAGCAGGCCAGCTAGAGCTAAGAGAGCCAGGACGGGCCAGCCGGCGCGGGGGCGCTTGGTCTCTATCACGAGGGCGGCGAGGACTAGGGCGATGTAGGGGAGGTCGATGTAGGCGCGCAGGCCGTTGGAGAGGAAGGGGGCGCGGGTGAGGACGATCAGCGCCGCGACGGCGCCGATCGGGCGGTCGAACCAGAGCGAGCCGAGTCGGTAGACGAGGTAGCCGATCAGCCCCAGCGAGACGTAGGCGACGACCATCGTCAGGTCGACCGCGCCATCGCCCAGCGGCGACGTCACCAGGCCGAACAGTTCGGCCAGCGGATGCGGCGTTGGGGGCAGGGCGGCGCCCCGATCGGGGCTTTGGCCGTCGGCCAGTTCGCGTCCCCAGAGCAGCGAGTAGATCGTGTCGTAGTTGGGGAAGCCGAGGGGGAAGACCAGCAACAGGACCGCTGCGACCGCCGCGACCCAGGCGAGCGGAACGAGCAGTCTGCGGGCCGCCGAGCGCATCGGCGCAAGGTATCGGCGCAGATACACTGGCCGCAGTGCCCTCGCCCAGCGATTCGACCTCCCTCTATCGGCGTCACCGCCCCGGCTCCTTCGACGAGGTGGTCGGCCAGCAGCACGTCGTCCGCACCCTGCGCAACGCGGTCGAGCAGGGCAAGGTCCACCACGCCTACCTCTTCGTCGGCTCGCGCGGCACCGGCAAGACCTCGATGGCGAAGATCCTCGCCCGCTCGCTCAACTGCGAGCGCGGCGGGCCGACCGTCACCCCCTGCGGCGAGTGCGAGTCCTGCCTGACGATCGCCGCCGGCACCTCGATCGACGTGATCGAGATGGACGCCGCCTCCAACCGCTCCGTCGACGACGTCCGCGACCTGCGCGAGCGCGTCGCCTACGCGCCAGCCGGCGGGCGCTGGAAGGTCTACATCCTCGACGAGGCGCACATGCTGACCAAGGAGGCCTGGAACGCCTTCCTCAAGACGCTCGAGGAGCCGCCGCCGAACACCGTCTTCGTCCTGGCGACGACCGAGTCGCACAAGGTGATGGCGACGATCGCCGACCGCTGCCAGCGCTTCGACTTCCAGCGGCCCTCGCTCGAGCAGATCGCCGAGGTCGTGCAGCGGGTCGCCGCGGCGGAGGGGATCGAGGTCGACGAGGGCGCGGTGGCGACGATCGCCCGCTCCGCCTCGGGCAGCTTCCGCGACGCGCTCGGCACGCTCGACCAGCTGGTCGCCTACGGCGGCAACGAAGTCGGCCTCGACGACGTCCTCCAGCTGCTCGGCGCCGCCGATGCCGAGCTGCTCTTCGGCGCGGTCGACGCGGTGATCGCCGCCGACCCGAAGGCGGTCCTGCTCGGGGTCGAGGAGATGGCCCGCTCGGGCCGCGACCCCTCCCAGTTCGCCCGCGACCTGCTCGCCCACCTGCGCCACCTGCTGGTCACCCAGACGGTCGGCGAGGTGCCCAACACCTTCGTCGTCACCGCGACCGACCAAGACCGTCTCACCGCCCAAGCTCAGGCGATCGGAGCCGCCACCCTGGTCCGCACCATCGACGAGCTCTCGCAGGCCCTCACCGCCGTGCGCGAGGGCGACGACGCCCGCATGGCTGTCGAGATAGCCCTCCTGAAAGCCGCCCGCCCGGACCTCGACCCCAGCACTGAGGGGCTGCTTCGGCGTATCGAGAAGCTCGAGCAGGGAGGGACGGGTGCCCCGCGGGCCGCGGGGCCTGTCGGCGCAGGGGACCCACCTCCCCCTGCGGTAGCTAAAGCTTCCTCGGGGGAGGTCCTCCCTACGCCGCCACCCGCGGCAGAGGCGCCGCCGGCTAAAGCTGCAGAGCCCGCACCGTCTGCTGAAGACGAATCTCCTGCGGACACCCCCTCTCCGGCGGCAGGACCTGCGGGCCAGCTGGACATCGAGCAGCTGATGCGCGTCTGGCCGGCTGTGCTCGATCAGCTGCTGCAGACGGCACCCGCGCTTGCGGCGACCTTCGAGGGGGCTCGGCCGGTTGCCTTCGACGCTGGCGAACAGACCGTGACCGTCGGTTTTCCGGCCGACCACACCTTCAACAAGCGCAAGGCCGAGGCGCCCGACAAGCGGGAGCAGATGGCTGCGGCGCTGGAGACGGTGCTGGGGGAGAAGCTGCGGCCCGTCTACGCCGTGCTCGACGGTGAGGAGTCTTCGGCAGACAGCGAGGCCGCGAAGGACGGCGTCGACCACGAGGCGCTGGTGGAGAGGATCAAGAGCGAATTCGACGCCGAGGAGGTCGGTTAGACAATGGCACGGGGCGGCCCTGGGGGCTTCGACGTGAACGCGCTGATGAAGCAGGCGCAGCAGATGCAGCAGCAGATGGAGCAGGCGCAGGAGCAGCTGAAGGACGAGGTCGTCGAGGCCAGTGCCGGCGGCGGCATGGTCAAGGTGAAGATGGGCGGCGACATGAGCCTGCGCGAGATCGTCATCGATCCCGAGGCGATCGATCCCGAGGAGGCCGAGATGCTCGCCGACATGGTCCAGGCCGCGGTCAACGAGGCGCTGCGCGCCGCCCAGGAGCTGGCCGGCGCGAAGATGGGCGGGATCACCGGCGGTATGGGGGGCATGGGCCTCCCAGGCATGTGAGCGCCGAGGGACCGGCACCGCTCTCCCGCCTCGTCGCCGAGCTCTCGCGGCTGCCGGGGATAGGCCAGCGCACCGCGCAGCGCCTCGCCTTCCACATCCTCCGCGCACCCGACGAGGAGGCGGCGGCACTCGCCGCGGCGATCCGCGAGGTGAAGGAGAAGGTCGGCCTCTGCGAGCGCTGCTTCAACCTCTCCGAGGGGCCGCTCTGCCGCATCTGCCAGGACTCCAGCCGCGATCAGGCGACGATCTGCGTGGTCGAGGAGCCCGGCGACGTGATCCCGATCGAGCGCACCCACGAGTACCGCGGGCTCTACCACGTCCTTGGCGGCGCGCTCTCACCGATCGATGGGGTCGACGCCGGCGATCTGAAGATCGCCGAGCTGCTGCGCAGGGTCGCCGAGGGTGGGGTGCGCGAGGTCGTTCTCGCCACCAACCCCACCACCACGGGCGAGGCCACCGCCCTGCACATCGCCGAGCAGCTGCGCGGCCAGGTCACCGTCACCCGCCTGGCCAGCGGCCTGCCGATCGGCGCCGACCTCGAGCACGCCGACGAGGTCACCCTGGGCAACGCCCTCGCCGGTCGCCGTCCGCTCGAGTGAGCGGCCCGCTGCCAGCCTCGCCGGCAGCGACTTAACAGTAAGGGTACCTTGACTGTTCGGTCTGGGTATGTATAGGGTCCCCGCACTGTCACTCATCGCCAGCGGGAGGCGCGGATGCGAAAGAAGTCGACCAGTGGCTCACTGACCGTCAGGGCGATCGCCGGCACCCACGTGGTGCTCCTCGGGATGAGCGTCGACCCGGGTGCCCGCAAAGGATTGATGGGATTCGCGATCGAGCGGCTTGACAAGGAGACCGGCGAGAAATGGCACCTGCCGAACTTCCTCCTCTTCGAGGACAACGACAAGGGGGCGCGGTCGAGCCACAGCAGCGAGAAAAACCCGATCCAGGCGTTCCAGTGGTCTGACTACACGTCCCAGCCGGGCCACACCTACATCTTCACGGTGACCTCCAAGTACGGCAGGCCGAAATCGCTCAAGGATGGCGCCGCGGTCACGCTCGAGGTCACCACCGAGCCGACCGACCGCGGCAAGCACGCGATCTTTTTCAACCGCGGCACCGCCGGCTGGCAGGCCTACCAGCGCGAATTCGGCAAGCGCGACCCCGATCAGATCCCGAACCGTGCCGGTTACAGGTGGCTCTCGCGTGGCCTAGAGGAGGCGCTGATCGCCTTCCTGGCCCAGGCCGAAGGCAAGGGATGGGCGCTGCGCGGGGCCCTCTACGAGTTCAACTACGTCCCCGTGCTCGACGCTCTCTGGGGGGCGAGGAAACGCGGCGTCGACGTGAAGGTCGTCGTCGATGAGGCGAGCAAGAACAAAGCCGCGATCGAGGTATCCGAGATCGAGGGCGCCTGCGACTGGCGGACGAAGGCGAAGATCCCCCACAACAAGTTCTTCGTCCTGCTCAAGGACGGCGAGCCGGTCGAGGTCTGGACCGGCTCGACCAACATCACCAAAGGGGGCATCTTCGGCCACTCCAACGTCGGCCACATCGTCCGCGACAAGAAAATCGCCGCCGCCTACCTCGCCTACTGGAAAAAACTCGTCAAAGATCCGGAGCGCGATCCGCTCCAGGCTTGGACCGTATCGGCCAACGGCGAGCCGGAGCAGCGGCTGGCGCAGGGGGGCGACGCGCTCCTGCCGCCGCGCAACTCGACCAGCGTCGTCTTCTCGCCGCGGGAGAACGTCGATGCACTCGAGTGGTACGCGGCGCTGATGGACCGGGCGGGGGAAAGCGTCTTCCTCACCGCGCCGTTCGGGGTCAGCAAGCAGCTGAAGAAAGTCTTCGAGAACGACAAGGGCTACCTGCGCTACCTGCTCCTCGACAAAGAAAACAACCGCGTCGCCCCAGTGGCGAGGAGCATCGAACGCGATCTCGACAACGAGGTCACCTTTGGCTCATATCTCGGCCAGGGCAACTGGCACCAGTGGCTGGAGGAGCACCTGACCGGCTTCGCCAAGTCGGTGCTCTACGTCCACACCAAGTACATGCTGATCGACGCGCTCGGCGACGACCCAATCGTGATCACCGGCTCGGCCAACTTCAGCGAGCCCTCGACGCGGGAGAACGACGAGAACCTGCTGGTGATCCGCGGCGACACCCGCGTCGCCGACGTCTACGTCACCGAGTTCATGCGCCTGTTCAGCTTCTTCCGCCTGCGCAAGCGCGCCAACGCCAAGGCAGGCAAACAGGCGGGCCCAAACCCGAGCGACGCGGGGCCGAAGCCGGACGAGCCGCTCTACCTCGCCGCCGACGACAGCTGGGCCGATCCGCACTACGTGGAGGGCTCGACCAGGGAGAAGGAGAGGCTCCTCTTCAGTGGGCTGAACAACTCCGCCTGAGGGTTGGACGCCCGGCGGGTAGACATCTCATCTAGACAGGTATCGAGCCGCAAATTGCGGGTTTTCGTCTATCTGGCGTCCGCTCGCTCCGCCAAGGTCCCGGCGTGGCTATCGAGACACCAACCCGCGAGGACTCCGGCGCCGGGCAGCTGGCGCGCGAGGTATCGGCGGCGCAGGCCTCGCTGTTGGGCAAGCTGCACGAGGAGATGGCGGGAGGGGACGCGGCGCTCTTCGCCGCCGCGGCGCAGCGGCTGGCCGAGGAGTTCGGCTCGGTCACGGCGACCGCCGTCGGCACGCTCTGGGAGCGGGGCGGCGCCTCGACGGACGGCTCGGCGGTTGCGACCGAGGAGGAGCACCCGAGCCTCTACCGGCACGGTCAGATGCGGCGGCGGCTCGACCAGCTGCTCGAATGCCAGCGCCGCTACGAGCAGCCCTTCGCCCTTGTCGTCTTCGACGTCGAGGGACCGGGAACGCGCGATGACGATGGCGATGGCGGCCGGCAGACGGCGCTCGCGGTGGTCGGCGCGGCGCTGAGCGAGAGCGTCCGCCTCGTCGATGAGACCTTCCGCCTCGAGGAGGACGCGCTCTGCGTCCTCGCGCCCGGCCAGAACACGGTCGGCGGGGTGCAGATGGCCGAGCGCCTGCTGAGCCAGCTCGACGACCTCGAGCGGGCCGGCGGCCTGCGAATCGGGATCTCCGCCGGCGTGGTCGCCTGTCCCGAGCACGGTGGCGACGCCGACGGCCTCCTGCACAAGGCCGACGAGGCGATGTGGCGGGCACGCTCGGTTGGCCAGCCTGTGGGCGTCGGCGCGCTCGAGGCGCATTTGCAAGATCGCTGACAGATTCCTGAAATTTGTCCATAACTGGTGTAAACCTGGAATTCCGGTGCCAGAATGCTGCGCGTGCCAGGAATTCGAACCAACGCCGCCGCAGAAGTTCTGGGCGTCAGCCCCAACACGCTGCGCAGCTGGGAGCGTCGCTACGGCTATCCGGTCCCGCGGCGCACGCCCGGCAACCACCGCAACTACGAGCTGGTCGAGCTGCAGACGCTGCGCGACGCCCTCGCCGAGACGGGCAACATCTCCTCGGCGATCGCGCTGGCGCGCCAGCGGCAGGACGCACCCCCCAGCGGCGTCAGCCTGCTCGCCGCCTTCGAGGGCTTCGACGAGGACGCCGCCGACCGCTCGATCGAGGAGAGCCTGGCGATCCGCCCGCTGGAGCGGACGGTCGAGGAGCTGCTGCTGCCCGCGATCGACGAGCTCGCCGCCGACCCCGAGCGCGAGGCCGAGCTCGAGTTCGCCGCGCGCTGGGCGATGGGCTGGCTGCACGGCGCCCGCCGCCTCGCCTCCACCGCCTCCCGCCCGGCCGGCATCCTGCTGCTCGACTCGAGCCGCGGCTCCGACGCCGAGGCGGTCCACGCGCAGGCGCTCGACCTCGCCCTGCGCCGCGCCGGCTTCCGCGTGCTGATGCTCTCCGACGAGCTCGGCGAGGAGCGGATGGAGCGCGCCCTCGGCGCCCTCGACCCGACCGCGATCGTCCTCTGCGGCCCCGGCGCCGACACCCCCTCCGCCGTGCAGCTCGTCCGCAAGATCCGCGAGGCCGGCTTCGACGCGCCGCTCTACGGCTTCCGCGCCAGCGGCCTGATCGGCGACGCGATCCCCAGCGCCGGCGAGCGTCCCAGCCAGGTGACCGGGATGCTCAACGCCGACCTGCGCCGCCGCGCCAGCCAGGCGTTCGCCTAGCCGCCGCTCTGTAACCACTTAGTAGCACCCTAGTTACAAACTCGACACGAGTCGCCGGGACGATGCGGCCGTGCATCGTTGCCTCGCGTTCGCTTCCGCGTTGTTGTTGATCGCGCCTGCCTGCGCGCGGGCGATCGTCTCCGACGTGCAGCCGATCGACGGGCCCGGCGCCGACGTGATCGACGTCGCCGACGCGGCCATGTCCGAGGACGGCACCGGCGGCATCGTCTGGTTGAAGGAGGTCGACGGTCACCCCCACGTCTTCGCCGCTCAGTTCCGCAACGGCGCATGGGGGCCGGCGCGCCGCGTCGACGTCGGCCAGGGCTTCGAATCGAGCTGGCCGCGGATCGGCGCCGGCGACGGCGGCCGTCTCGTCGTCACCTGGGTGCAGGAGTTCGGGATCGAAAGCGACCGCCTCTTCTCGGCGACGCTCGACCCCGGCGCCAGCGACTTCCAGCCGCCGGTGCCGATCGACTTCAACGTCGGCGAGGCGACCTCGACCTTCCCCGACCTGGCGATGGCCCGCGGCGGCCAGGCCTACCTCGCCTACCGCGTCGTCACCGACATCAGCCCCGCCAACCCGCCCGGCTACGTCGGCGCCGACGTGCGCGTCGCCCGCTACAACGGCCGCCTCTGGTCGGTGCTGGGCACGCCGATCGATCGCAACATCAACGCCCCGGTCCGCCTGCCGACCGAGGAGAACTCGCCCAAGGTCGGGATCGACGTCCAGGGCGGCGGCGTGGTCGCCTGGCAGGAGCCCGACGACGAGTTCGTCGACCGGGTCTGGGCGCGGCGCCTGTTCGGCGCCAGCGTCGGCATCCCGCTCCAGGTCAGCCCCTCCTCCTGGGAGGGGGCGCCGCTGCGCGGGCCGGCCGACGCCTTCTGCGCTCGACGTCGCCGGCTTCGGCCAGGCGGCGGTCGCCTTCCGCCAGCAGCCCGGACAGGCGAGCAAGCTCGACGCGCCGCGGGCGATGGTCAACGAGACGCCCGACGTCTTCTCCGAGCTCTCCGGCAGCTTCGGCCAGGCGCTGCTCACCGACGAAGGCGCGCGCGGCGGTCTGGGAGCGCCCAGCGTCGGGGTCGATCCCCGCGGCCTCTTCCTCAGCGGCTTCTCCTCCGGTCCGGCGACGCTGCTCGGCTCCGGCGACGACGTCGCGGCGGAGCCGGTCAAACGGCTCGACGCGGGCGCGAGCGCGGTCGCCGGCGACCCGCTGGTCGACCTGGCCGAAACCGGTGCCGCGGTTGCCGCCTGGCGAGAGCTGCGCGGCGGGACCGGCTTGGTCGCGGTCCAGGAGCGGCGCGCCGACGGCGTGGTCGAGCCGACCGAGCTGAGCGCCCCGAGCGGCGGCGCCGTCGGCGACTTCGTCCTGGGCGGCTCCGGCCTGGGCGACGCGATCGTCGCCTGGGAGCAGGGCAGCGGCGCCAACGCACAGATCGCCGCCGCCGTGGTCGACGCTCCGCCCGATCCGTTCCTCGTCCTGCTGCCGGAAGCGTGGCAGCGCAAGAAGCAGGATCCGCATCGCCTGGGACCGCTCGCTCAACGCGATCGGCCGGTCCGCTACTCGGTCAGCGTCGACGACGAGCCGGTGGTCGAGAACCGCAAACGCCTCAATGCCTTCCTCACCGCGGACGACATCGACGACGGGCGCCACCAGATCCAGATCTTCGCCGTCGACGCCGCCGGCCAGGAAACCGGCAGCAGGCTGGGTCCGCCTGCGCGTCGACCGTCACGGCCCGCGGGTGAAGCTGCGCCGCCGCGGCCGCCGCCTGACCGTCGTCGTCACCGACGGGCCGCGCCGCACCACCTCCGGGCTCCGCCGCGGCTCGGTCCGCGTCTCCTTCGGCGAGCGGGGCGGCGCTGGCGCTTCGGCGGCCGCGCGGCGGCAGCGAACGAGCGCTCGCCGTCGCAGGGAGGGAAGGGCAGGGGAACGAGCCGGCCGGTGACGGTCCGCGTCGTCCACACCTACTCGCACGCGGGCCGCTTCCGAGCTGCGGGTGCGGGCGCGCGACAAGGCCGGCAACGTGACCCTGCTGCGACGCAAGGTGGTGATCGGATGAGGCAGGGGGCGGCAGCGGCTGCCGTGGCGAGCGTGCTCGTGGCGATCGCCGTCATGCTCGCCGCCCGCCACCGCTTCCGCCGCCTGGGGGAACGCCTGGGACGGCGCGACGGCGCCCAGCTCGTCTCCGCCGACTACGACCGGCTCGAGCAGGGCGACGACTCGACCGTCTTCGCGGCGATCTCCGCCGACGGCCGCTACGTCGCGATCCAGACCCTGGCCCGCAACTTCTTCGCCGACGACGACCCCGACCCGCCGGGCCAGTACCGGGCCGGGGGAGTCTTTCGCTTCGACCTGCAGACGCGGGCCCTGGAGAAGGTCGCCGACGGCGACCTGTTCGAAGAGGAAGGCGCGGCGGAAAGCAACGATTCCTCCGCCTCGGGGCCTCGAACCCGTCGATCAGCGCCGACGGCCGCTACGTCGCCTTCGCCACCGCCGAGCCGCTGTTGGTCCCGGCCGACACCAACGACAACGTCGACGTCTACGTGCGCGACATGGCGCTGCCGATCGGCGCCCCCGGCGCCTTCGACCTGGTCTCGGCGCGCGACGGCGGCGACGTCCCGGCCAGCTACGGGCCGCCCGCCTTTCCCTTCCCCGGCAGCGAACCGGGCGCCGAAGTGTCGCGCGGCGTGGCGATCAGCGCCGACGGCAGCAGGGTCGCCTTCCGCACCGAAGCCCCCTCCGATCTCCCCGCCAGCGGCAGCGTCGACGTCCCGGCCGGCCAGATCTTCGTGCGCGATCGGGTGGCAAACACGACGACGCTGGTGACCGCGAAACGCGACCCGGGAACCGGCGCGATGACCGCCGAACCGGCCGGCGGCGCGCTCGGCGCGGCGCTCAGCGCCGACGGAACGACCGTCGCCTGGACCGGTGGCAACGCGGCGGCGCAGACCCGCTTCCTCGGCGGCGAGAACTCCGCCTCGATCTTCCTCTACTACCTCTGGCGGCGGGTCGCCGACGGCCCGGGCGCCCCGACCCGGCGGATCACCGGGCTCGCCGACCCCGACGACCCGGCCTGCCCGCCGGGGGCGGTCACCAGCTTCGACCAGACCTCGACCGGTCCCTGCTACGGGCCGCTCACCGACCAGGAGTCGAACCGGGCCGGGATCGTCTCCCAGCTTCCGGCGCTGAGCGGCGACGGCTACACCGTCGCCTTCCTCACCGGCGCCGGGCCGCGCCCGCTGCCCTTCACCGGCTCCGGGCTCGACCTCTTCGTCACCGACATGACGGCCCGGGCTGAGCCGCAAGGCCGTCCACGATCGAGCTGACCCGCGACACGGTCGGCGGCGACCCGGCCACGAGCCCGCCGATCGACAGCATCGCGATGTCGGCGGGAGGGCGCTATCTGGCGATGACCACGGTCCGCACCAGATTCGCCCTGCCGGCCCTGCGGCTCCTCGGCAACGCCGCGCTCGCTGGCCGACGCGCGCGAGCTGTACGTCGTCGATCTGCAAGACCGCACGCTCGAGCGGGCAGCCCTCCCATACTCCGGCGGCGACATCGACGCCGACGTGCAGAACGGCATCACGATCTCATCCGACGGCGCGCGCGTCGCCTTCACCGCCTTCGCCGGCAACCTCTTCTTCGGCGACGCGAACCAGAGCACGGACGCCTTCGTCGCCACCCGGCAGCCCGATCCAGGGGGTGGGCCCGTGAACGGGAGCCTCGACGACGCCGGCGCGAGCACGATCGAAAGCGATCGCGGCGGCCCGCAGATCGGCATCCGCGCCAGGTCGATGAGCGGTGGCGCGATCGTGCTGACGATCTCCGTTCCCGCCGCCGGAGGGGTCAAGGCCGTGGCCAAGGCCCGGGCGGGCAAGCCGCGCAAGCGTCGCACCCTGGCAACCGCGAGCGGCCGCGCGCAGGGGACCGGGCGCAGCACCGTGCGCCTCACCCTGCGTCCGGTGCGTCGCTACCGGCGGGAGCTGCGCCGGCGGGAGGCGATCCCCGGCCGTGTCTTCGTCAGCTATGTCGCCTCCCGTGGCGGGCGCCGCGCGGCTGCTTCGCGCCGTGTCGTCTTCCGCCAAACGGTAGGTGGAAGGCGATCGAGTGACGCACGGAAGTGAACCGATGGTCACGAACTGGAAACGATCTGGTGACACCCCTGATAACGACATGTAACGCAGGAGTAGAAGTCCTGTGAAGCGGCTTGACAGAGCGATATGCGGCGGACAACCCTGGCGCCGCAAGGTTCAGTCAATGAAAGGAATGAGTCTCATGAGCCGCACTCTCAGCGCCCCCAGGCGGGGTTTTGGTGCTGCCGTGGCAGGGGCGATGGCCCTGGCCGCGATGGCACTCGCGCTGCTTGGCCTGGCACCACAGGCCAACGCCGCGTTCACGACGGGCAAATGCGCCGGCGCCGACATCATCGGCCGCGGTGCGTCCTTCGCCCGCGATGCGCACAACGTGTTCATCAACAACTTCAAACCGACGTACTGCAAAGGGACGCCGAAACTCGCCGGCGTCAGCTATGAAGCGCTGGGCAGCGGCGAAGGGCGCAAAGCCGTCAAGGAACGCGGCCTGCCTCCCCGCTTCGGCATGACCGACGAGCCGCCGACGACGACGGAAATCGCGGAGATGAACGCCGGCGGCACCGTCACCGGCGGGGTGTTCACCGCTGACTCCGACCCCAGCAACGACGGCAAAATCCATGTGATTCCCGCTGCGGTCGGCGCTGTTGCGGCGCTTGTCAACTTCCCCAACGGCTGCGACGTGACCGACCTCGACGCCGCCTCCAAGACGGACGAAGAAAATGCCGGCCCGACGGGTGCTGCCGACGACGTGGTGCGCGTTCGCTTTACCAAGGCCGAGTTCGAGGCCATCTGGTCGCAGGGAACCTCCGGTGACCCGCTGGTCAGCTGGGAGGACGTATTCGAAGAGCTCGATGACACCCCTGCGTGTGAAATGCCGATCATCCGCGTCGTCCGCTTCGACGACTCCGGCACCTCGTTCGCCTTCAAGGACTACCTCAACACGATCGATCCGGGTGAGGGCTGGCTGACCACCTACGCGACGAGCGACACCACCAACAAAACCAAGATCTGGCCGGGCGCCGAACTCGGCGAAGGCGGTCAGTGTCCTGGGAAAGTCGCGCCGGGCAAACAGGCGGACACCCTCGATCACCTGACGAGCGGTTGCGCCAACGGCAACGGCGAGCTGGTCAAAAAACTAGTCGAAGTCGACGGTTCGGTCGGCTACTCCGACATCTCGACCGCTCGCAGCAACAGCACCGGGAGCCTGGCGATCACCCCGGAGGCAAACGACAACGACACCTACTGGACGCAGATCCAGAACGGTGCGAACGCGTTCACCGAGCCGACCTCCGCGGCCAACGGTTTTCGCACGGATGGCCCCAAGGGCGCCAACTGTGAAGAAACCGAGTTCGAAAAAGTGCCGGCGACCACCACCGGCAACTGGGAAAAAGTCAGCGGTGTGAAATCGCCGGTCGGCTACGGCATCTGCACGCTGACCTACGGCCTCGTCTTCGACGACAACTCCGACGTGTGGGGCGGCAGCCCGGCCGAGGAGGCGAAGGCGCGGACGGTCAAGGACTACTGGGAAAACATCGTCTCCGACACCTCCCAGGCCGCTCTGTTCCCGAACGACTACGCGCGTCTCCCGGAAGACATCCTCACGATCGCCCGGGCGGGCGTTGCCTCGCTCAACTGGGAAGGCGCGGCTGACAACAACAACGACATCGATGACGACAAAGACGGTGGCGGTGACAGCGTCGCTCCGGCGCCGGTCCCGGTCAAGCCGAGCAACCTGTTCACCCTGCCGCGCAAATCGATCTCGTCCAAAACCGGCAGCGCGACCGTCTCGGTCAAGCTGCCCGGCGCGGGCAAGCTCGAGCTGGTCGGCACCGCCAAGGTGCAGACCGCGCAGAGCAGCGCTCGGAAGCCGACGAAAAACAAGACGATCAAGGTCGGCCGTGTCGTGCTCAACGCGACCAAAGCCGGCACGTTCAACCTGACGCTGAAGCCGAGCGCGGCTGCGATGAAGGAGCTACGCAAGAAGGGCAAGCTCCGGGTCAGCCTGGCGCTCACCTTCACGCCGGCCGGTGGTGAAGCGAAGACGACCACCACCGGACTGACGCTGAAGCTCAGCAAACCCAAAAAAGGGAGGCGTCGCTAGGCGCACCCGTCCATAACCGGCGCACCGCGGCGCCCGGGCTCCTCGCGAGCCCGGGCGCCGTGCCGGTGATGGACACGACCACGAATACGAACTGAGAGGGCAGATGAGCGACAAGGAAGGCAGCAAGGCGGGACGCAAGGGTTTGAGTCGTATACCGGTGCGCCCGCCCCAGGTCAGCGGGCGCGACGCCGCCCGCGCGGTCGGCGAGCGGCTGGGCGTGATCGCCCGCTGGTTCGCCAAGGATCCGCTCAGCACCCTGCTGATCGTCGCCTCGCTCGTCCTCACCTTCCTCTTCTTCAACCTGCTCGGGCAGATCCAGCCGAGCACGAGCGGCGAGCGCATCCCGCTCAGCCGCGTCTCCAAGCTGGCCGAGCGCAAGCAGATCGTCGAGGCGACGCTGCTCGATCAGGACGCCCGCGTCCTGCTCGAGACCAAGGACGGCCAGCTCCTCTACGCCGCCTATCCGGAGTCCGACGCGCAGACCTCCTCGATGGTCAGGGGCCTGACCGCAAGCGGCGCCGTCGTCCAGGTCGACCAGCAGTGGGACAAGCCGGCGAAGCAGATCGTCGTCCAGTTCCTGATCCCGATCCTGCTCCTGGTCTGTCTTTTCGTCCTCTTCACCAGGCTCGGCCAGGATGCCGGCGCCGGCGCCTTCGCCGGCTTCTCCAAGTTCACCGGCAAGGGCCGCAAGCGGGGGGCGGGGGCACCGGACCGCACCACCTTCGACGACGTCGCCGGCGCCGGCGAAGCGGTGGCCGAGCTGCGCGAGATCCGCGACTATCTCGCCGATCCCGGCAAATACGCCAAAGTCGGCGCCCGCGCCCCCAAGGGCGTCCTCCTCGTCGGCCCGCCCGGCACCGGCAAGACGTTGCTGGCCAAGGCGACGGCCGGCGAGGCCGACGCCACCTTCTTCTCGCTCTCCGGCTCGGACTTCGTCGAGTCGCTGGTCGGCGTCGGCGCGGCGCGCGTCCGCGACCTCTTCGCCAAGGCGCGCAAGATGGCACCGGCGCTGATCTTCATCGACGAGCTCGATGCCGCTGGGCGCAAGCGCGGCGCCGGCGTCGGCCAGGGCAACGACGAGCGCGAGCAGACGCTGAACGCGCTGCTGGTCGAGATGGACGGCTTCGGCGGCGACGCGGGCATCGTCGTACTCGGCGCGACCAACCGCCCCGACATCCTCGACCCGGCGCTGCTGCGGCCGGGCCGCTTCGACCGCCAGGTGACCGTCGACGTCCCCGATGTCCACGGCCGGCTCGAGATCCTCGCCCTGCACTGCGGCAACCGGCCGCTAGCACCCGGAACCTCGCTCGAGGAAATCGCCAAGCTGACCCCCGGCTTCAGCGGCGCCGAGCTGGCCAACGTGATCAACGAGGCGGCGCTGCTCACCGTGCGCGAGGGCAGCGCCGAGATGGACCAGCCGACGCTGGAGGAGGCGATCGACCGCGTCGTCGCGGGCCCGGCCCGTAAGAGCCACGTCCTCAGCAGCGAGGAGCGCTGGGTGATCTCGATCCACGAGGCGGCCCACGCGGTCGTGACTCGCTCGATCGGGCAGACGGTCGCGGCGCAGAAGCTCTCGATCGTCGCCCGCGGCCGCCAGCTCGGCACCGCCGCCCACATGCTCACCGACCGCGACGCGGTGATCATGCAGGAGCCCGACATGCACCGCCACCTGATCTCGATCGTCGCCGGGTTCGCCGGTGAGCAGATCGAGTTCGGCGTTGTCTCCAGCGGCGTCCACGACGACCTCCACACCGCGACCGGCCTCGCCCGCTCGATGGTCACCTCCTACGGCATGTCGAAGGCTCTTGGCCCGGTGACGATCGGTGAGAAAGAGGGCGAGGTCTTCCTCGGCGCCTCGCTGCAGGAGCTCGGCTCGGTCGGCCCGGCGACGCTGGAGCTGATCGACCGCGAGGTCGAGCGGATCGTCGGCGAATCGGTCACGCGGGCGGAGGAGGTGCTGCGCCGCAACTGGAGCGCGGTGTACGAGACGGCCAACGCGCTGGTCGAGCAGGAGACCCTCTCCGGCGTGGCCCTCGACGCGGTGCTCTCGACGGTCGAGCCGACGCTGCTCGACTTCGGCGCGCACGAGCCGGACCAGCAGACGCAGGAGTTCGATCGCCAGCCCCAGGCGGAAGGTGAGTAGACGGGGGACACTCGGGCTGGCTGGCTTGATTGCGGCGGCGCTGCTCCTCGTTCCGGGCAAGTCCCCGGCCGCCGAACCGATCTGGCGCCTCGAGCAGCCGCCGCCTCCGCCGGGCGTGCCGTTCAAGGTGCCGCTCGGCGCTCCCGGCGACCTCGAGTTTTGGGACGTCAACCGCGGCCTGCTCACGATCGAGGGCAACGACACGATCCCCCGCGGCATCTACAGCTGGAACGGGCGCAGCTGGCACCAGCTGGCCACCGTCTGCGGCGGCCCCGGCGACACGGCCCGCATCGCCTGGGCCGCACCGACCGAGTTCTGGGTCGTCAGCGAACCGAGCCTTCCCCGCCGCGGCTCCGGCCTGGCGCTCTGTCGCTTCAAGGACGGTGAGGTCGCCGGCTCCTGGAGCACCAGGGTCGACGCTGCCGACCCCTTCCGCCAGATGATGTCGGCCACCTGCAACGGGCCAAACGATTGCTGGTTCGGGGGGATCGGCTCCCAGGACGCGCTTGGCGAGCGTGTCGGCGCCTTTCACCTGCACTGGAACGGCAGCGACCTGATCAGCATCTACGGACCACAGGGGCGCGGCGTCAGCGACATGCAGTTTCATCAGGGCACGCTCTACGAGAGCACCCTGGTTGGTCGCTCGCCCGAGAACCGCACCGAGCCGGTCGATCTCGCCGAACCCGAGTCCGTGCCGCGGCTGATCCACGAGATCGCGGGGCCGGCGTTCGCCAGCAATCCGTTCGAGCCGGCGCCGCTCGTCGATGTGCCGGCTGACGGCAGCGAGCTGCTGGCGATGGACAGCAACGGCACCGACCTCTGGGCGGTCGGGGGCGGGGCGGCCTCGGGTTCCTCGGCGCCGCCCGGAGGCGCGGTCGCGCGGCCGCCGCTGGCGGCGCGTCTGGTCGGCGACAGCTTCGAGGAGCTCACCCTGACCGGGCCGAAATTCGGCGCTGCCGATCGTCTCGGCGACGTCGCCGCGATCCCGGGCACCTCCGAAGCGTTTGCCGCGGTGGTGCCCTTCGCCGATCGCCGCAGCACCAACAGCAAGGCAATCGTGGCGCGGATCGCCGCCAACGGAAGCACCGTGACGACGCGGCTGCCGACCGCCGGCTCGGGGCGGGGAAGCGCCGCTCGGGTGGAGTGCCCCTCGCCGACCGAGTGCTGGCTGGTCACCTGGGCAGGCTGGCTCTTCCACTACAGCGACGGCTCGCCGCTGCCGCTCGACACCGACCCCGCCTTCGAAGGCACGATCGAGTTCCGGCCCAACGAGGCAGCCGAGCAGTTCATCCCCGACCGCCTACCCGTCGACGACTCGCAGCTCTTCGCGCCGCCGCCGCTGGAGCTGACGCCAAATGCGGAAAAGCAGGCCAGGGTGAAGCGACTGCCGCCGCTGCTGCGCCAGATCCGCACCCGTCTCGAGGGTCTGCGGCTGACCGTCGCCTTCACCCTGACCCGCCGCGCCCGCGTGCGCCTGCTTGCCAAGCGCGGTGGGCGCACCGTCGCCCGCACGTCGCCGCGGATCCTCGCTCCCGGCAGGCGGACGCTGAGCCTGCGGGTGAGCCGCGAGCGCTACCCGACCAGGCTCGCCTTCAAGACCAAGGAGCTCAAGCGCAAGTGAGCGGGCGCGGCAACAGCCTCGCCGGCTTCGCCCTGTTGCTCCTGGTCGTCCTGGCGCTTGCCTCGCCCGGCGCCGGTGGCGCCGCGACCGCGCCGGCCGGCCCGCTGCCCCTGCTCGGCGTCGCCGACCCAGAGACGATCCTGATGGGCGCCTCTCCCGGGGGCGAGCCCGGCGAAGCCTGGGGGTACCGCGAGCTCCCCCTCGCGGTGGGCGAAGTCACGGTCGGCGCCCGCCACCTCGACACCAGCCCCCCGGCAGGGGCCCAGAGCGATCCGCAGCTGGCCTTCGTGCGCCACACCGATGCCACCGGCTGGCAGGTCTTCGACCTGCCGCTGGACGAGGCCGGCCAGGCCTATCGCGGCCCCGTCCCCAACTCGCTCTCGGCGCGGATCACGCATGCCGGCGGCGGCGTCCTCGTCGGCCGCGACCTCAACCGCCCCAGCGGAAAACAGGTCGTGGTCATCCGTCGCGATCCCGGTGAGCGCTGGCGGGCGCTGACCGCGCCCCCGGCCGACGTGCTGCTGCCGGCTGAAGGCGGAGCGCCGGCGGAGAGCCTGGCGGGCGACCAGGGGCTGGGCGCGACCGCCAACGCTGCCTTCGACGAGGACGGCGCGACCGGCCTCCTCTTTGCCCCGATCGGCCGCTCGGTCGCCGATGCGGTGATCCACTTCGACGGCGAAGAATGGAAGCGCGAGCCGGTCGAGGTGCCGGCCGGCTCGGAGTCGGAGCTCCACATCCTCGCGATCGACGCGACCGGGATCGGCAATGCCTGGGCGATCGCCGAGCCCGTCGACACGCTGGGCAGGTCCGTCGTTCTGCTGGAGCGGACGGTGACGCCGGAAGGGCCGCTCTGGGTCGAGCGACCGCTCGCCGAAACCCCCTTTGCCGACACCGACACGCCGGCCGAGGAAATCGCCGGCGTCGCTCCGGTCGGCGGCGCCTCGCAGCCACTCACCGTCACCGCTGATGGCGCCTGGGTCGACCTGACGGCGACGATCGCGGGTGTCAGCCGGGACGTGACGATCTACTACGACAGGGGCAAAGGCGCCGTGAGCGGCAGTTGGTGCGACGCCGAAGGCTCTGGGCTTTGCGAGGGGCCGCTCGGCGTCAAGCTCTCCCGCCAGGGCGGCTACCGAAGCTTCGCCTGGGCTGGCGGGAGCTTCGGCACCCGCATCGTCACCAACCCCCTCGACCCCGGTGGCGCCGAGGGCAGCAACCGCGGCACCTACCTGCGCTTCGCCGACGACGCCTTCCAGCGGATGCCCGGCGGGGGCGGCAACTTCCGCCGCAGCGGCGCCTTCGCCGGGGCCGACAGCGGCTGGCTCGAGGGCCCGGTCGAGATCTCGCCGAAGACGCCGCCCTCGCGCCTGGAGCCATGGCCGATCGCGGTCCGCACGCCGCTCACCGACATCGCCGGCGCGCCTGGGGCGGCCCAGGGGTCGCTCGACTCCGGCGCACTCGCCGTCGGCGCCAACGGCGCGGTGCTCCGCTACATCCCCGGCAGCGGCTGGAAGCGCGAGTTCCTGCTCTCGGCCAGCGGCAGCGTCAACAAAGCGAACCTGCGCGGCGTCGCCTGGCCGGAGCCCTCGCGCGCGCAGGCGGTCGGCGACCTGGGGGCGATGTGGCAGTGGAACAGGGCCGATGAACTCTGGGTGCAGGACCCCGGGATCCCGATCGGCTTCGAGGGCAACCTGCTGGACGTCGCCTTCGACCCCGCCGATCCCGATCGTGGCTTTGCGGTCGGCAAGGGAGGGGTCCTCCTCCGCTACGGCAAGAGCTGGGACCAGGAGGCACTGCCCGCCGGCTTCGAGCGAGCCAACCTGACCTCGATCGCCTTCGCCGGCAGCGAGGCGATCGTCGCCGCCGGCGGCGACCTGCTCGTCAACGACGGCGGCGCCTGGCAGGTCGACGCCTCCGCGCAGGCGCTGCTCGACCGGGTCCGCAGCGGCAGCCCACGGCTCTTCGCGGTTGCCGGCCTGCCCGACGGCGGTGCTGTCGCCGCCGGCCGCGACATCGTGATCGAGCGCGACGGCGGGCCGGGCTCGTCCTGGCGCTTCTCGAACCAACCGCTGCCCGGCGCGACCGCGATCGCCGCCGCCGCGGTGCGCGACGGCGGTTCGGTGCGAGCCGTCGTCTCGGTCCTGCCGCGCCTCTCCTACCCGCCGGCCGACGACCTGCCCGAACCGGACCCGAATGTTCCCCCGCCGATCATTCCCCCGTTCTCCCTCCCCGGCGACGGCTACCTGCTGCGCGAGACGGCGGGCGGCTGGGAGGACGAGCAGCGGACCGCCTTCGCCCCCTCGGGCGACGACAGCCCGCTGAAGAGCGACCCGGTGCTCTCGCTGCTGCTCGACTCCTCGGGCAACGGCTGGGCGGTGGGCGGCTGGAGCGGCGATTCCGACTCGGCCGGGCGCGGTTCCTCGGCGCGCAACGGCGCCGCTCGCGCGCTGCGCGAACGGGTGCGCACGGCCGCCGTCTTCCGCTACGGCGCCGCCGCCGAGGCCTCGCCGGGGGCCGCCAGCTCGCAGCCGGTGCCGATGCCGGCCGGGCCGATCCGCCTCGCCGTGGCCGGCAACGCCGAGTGCGACTCCACCTGCGCCGACCTGCGGCCGCAGGCGCTGGGCCCGGACCGCAGCCTGTTCGCCGCCCTGGGGACGGTGGCCGCGATGCGGGGTGGGGCCGGGCCGCGCGCCCTGCTCTACACCGGCAACCGGGTGAAGAGCGGTCTCGGCGCCGCCGACGCCGCCCGCTACGCCGAGCTGCTCGGCTCGGCGCCGGGGGGCCTGCCGGTCTTCCCCGCGCTCGGCTCCAGCGACGCCTCGAACGAAGTCGGCGCGTCTTACTTCCAATCCGCGTTCGCCTCCTTTCCCGCCCCGCTTGGTTCCGCCCCCGCCCCGAGCGGGATCTCGGCCGCCGGCATCCCGGGAGCCGCGCCGGATCCCAGCGAGGCCCGCACCCACTACGCCTTCGACAGCGACGGCCCCGGGGGGACCGTGCGCGTGGTGGTGATCGACAACTCGCTCGGCTCGCTGGCCGCCAGCGACACGCACCAGAACCCCGCAGAGGCGCAGCTGCCCTGGCTGGAAGCCGTGCTGGCCGACGCCCGCACCGAGGGAATACCGGTCATCGTCATGGGCAGCCGCAGCCTCAACACCAGCTTCACGCCGAAGCTCAACGTCGCCGAAGACGGCGACCAGGTGGCGCGGGCGCTGGTCGACGGCGGCGCCTCCGCCTACCTCTTCGACCGGCCCGAAGAGAACCGGGCGATGAGCATCCCGGCCGGGGCGGCGCGGACGATCCCCAGCTTCGGCACCGGCACCCTCGGCTACCGCTCGCAGATCGCCGGCGCCGTCGGCCTGCAGATCGCCGACGCGCTGTTCGGCGACAGCGGCATCATGCTGCTCGAAATCGGCGACCCGCCGGCGGGCGGCAACATCGCGCCGGTCGGCGTGCGGCTGATCCCGCTGATCGAAGACCTCTCGCTCGAGGCCACCGACGGCACGCTGCTGCGCCGCTCGCGCCCCGCCCTCTTTCGTGGCCTCGGCCGCCGGCCGCGGGGCGGCGACCGCTGGGGCCAGGCCTCGGCGGGCAGCGGTACGCCTGAGCCATCCGGCGGCAACCCCTACACGCTCTTCCCGCCCGAGCAGTGCCTGGTCGCCGGCTGCGCCAACCGGCTCGACCCCGAGTACAGCTTCGTCTCCGCCGACCCCGATATCGCCGACTTCGTCCGCCAGGACCCCGCCTCGACCAACCTGCGCAAGCCCTTCCTCGACGCCAACGACAAGGTCGTCACCGACAACAGGTCGGGGCTGCTGTGCCCATTCAACGCGGGCACGACGACGGTCACGATCAGCGCCGGCGGCTACTCCTACTCCGAACGGATCACCGTCCTCGGCGGCAGCGTGCAGCGACCCTGCGGCACGCGGCCATTGCGGCCGGACCGCTTCAAACGGGCCAGCGCGGTCGCGGCGCCCCCAGCCCCGCCTCCGCCGGCGCCCGCTCCTGGTGGCAGCCCGCCGGTGGATTTCGTGCCCCCGGCACCTCCGCCTGTCGCGCCACCGCCCCCGCCGGCCAACCCACCGCCCCCGCCGAATCCACCCGCGCCGCCCGCGCCCGATCCGTTCGTCCCGATCGGCGCGCCGATCGCCTCCGTTGTGCCGGCGATCGTGCCGCCACCGCCCCCGCCGATCGTGCGGCCGCTGCCCCCAGGCGGGGCGCCGGCGCGGACCTACCAGGTCGAGGAAAAGCGCGAAGAGGAGGCGGCGATCGAGGAATCGCAGGCCTTCTCGCGCTACCAGCCGGACGACGGCCCGTCCGTGCCGCCCTACCTGCTCGGGTTGGTGTTGCTCGCCGCCCTGGCGGGTGCCTCGGTCCGCGGCGGCCCCGGGGCCCGCCCCGACCGCACTCGCCCCGCCCCAGCCTTTACCCGCGCAGAACGCAACCGAAGGAGTCGCAGATGACCAATCAACGCACCGTCGGCATCGTCGCCTGGGCGGCATTGGCGCTCGCCCTCGGCGCCTTCGTCCTCTCGGGCGCCGCCGAAGTCCTCGCCAAGCGCGCCCTGCCCGGGCCCAGCCTGAAGCCGCGCAAATTCGGCGTCCTGCGCCTCAACAGCAAGAAGAAGTTCCCGGCCAGCGTCCTGCCGCGAACGGTCTTCGACCACTGCTCGCCGGAGACGGTGAAGATCGGGACGGTCTGCATGATGACCAACCCCTATCCCTTGGAGAAAGACGACATCGGTCGCAACGACTATTTCTTCGCCACCCAGAAATGCGCCCAGCTGGGCGGTTACCTGCCGACCGCGGCGCAGCTGATCGGCGCCGCCCCCTACGTCAAGCTGGCCGGCAGGGTCGACGACAACGAGGTCACCGCCTCGACCGACATCGATCCGACCGACGGCCTCAAGGACCGGCGCGAGATGAGCGCCTCGCTGACCACCACCGCCTCGGGCGGTCGTGCGGCCGGCTCGCAGGGCGTCAGCGAGGTCTCCCGCGGCGACCCCAAGGCGGGGGAGCCCAACCCCGCCCCGCTGCCGGCCGACCCCGCGCCGGAAACCCTCCACTACGTCACCGTCTACGACAACGGCGACCACGGCGGCTTCGCCGGCGGCAAGCCGGTCGGCCAACCGGAGAACTTCCGCTGCGCCTTCAACTTCGCTCAAGGCAAAGCGGGCGAGCTGAGATGAGCCTGAGCTAGGCGGCCTGCGCCTGAAAGTGCGAAGATCGCCCACGTGGTGAAGGTTTGCCAACTAATGAGCTATTCCGGAGGAGGCCGCGATGCGTTACCGCCCCATTGATAATGACCCCGAGGATCCACGGCTTGGCCGCTTCATTCCCGATGACTGGCGCCACGTCGAGAAGTACGCTCTGCGGGCGTTGCCGGTCGAGGAGCGCCCGACGGGCAAGCCAGTTGTGATCGGCGTCAACTGGTATGTCGAGATGGATGGCCCCACGCAGGACGGCGATACGGGCGAGTACTTCATCGCACGCGGCGGTGCCAGCTCGCTGACCCGGATCCGCGGCGGCCACTGCGTATGCCTCGAGCCCGGCGGCGAGCTGAGCGACCGCGATGAGTGGCATGTCTTCTACGACCAGGGTCGGGAGGGCGCCTGCGTCGGCTTTGGCTGGTCGCGGTGCATGTCGATCCTCAACCAGGGATCGGTGTACGCGGCCCGGTGGCTGTGGGATCGTTGCAAGGAGCGCGACCAGTGGCCGGAAACCAACCCCGGCGACAACGAGGGCACTTCGGTTCGTGCAGGGGGAGAAGTGCTGATCGCGGCCGGGCACGTGCCGTGGAGCGATCCCTATGCCGACGACGACCACACCGAACGAGGTGGCTATCAACCCGAACTGGACGCGGGCCTCACCACCTTCCGCTGGGCACAGTCAGTCGATGAGGTCCACGCCGCCCTCGGCAACGACCGGGCCGATGAGCTCGGCGCTGTGCCGATCCTCAATTCGTGGGGCCCTAGCTACCCGCACCGGGTTTGGCTGCCCGACGATGTCCTCGGCGTGCTGATGGAGCAGGAAGGCGAGGTGGCGATCCCCACCGACCGCTAAAGAGCTTCCGGGCTGAAGCGGTAGCCGATGCCGAAGTGGGTGTGGATGTAGCGCCATTCCGGGGCGACCTGCTCCAGCTTGGCGCGCACGCGACGGATCAGGACGTCGACCGAGCGGTCGCGGCGGGGCATCTCGCCGCCCCACATGAGCTCGTAGATCTCGGGCCGCTGCACGACTGCATCGAGCCGCTCGGCGAGCAGCATGAAGAGCTCGAACTCACGCACGGTGAGGCCCACCCGCCGTTCGTCGATCAGCACCTGGAACTCCGCCGGACGAATCTCGACGTTGGCGATCTGGCGCACCCGCTTCGTTGAGCTCGAGGTTTGGGGCACGTCGGCAACATTCTCGAACCGCCGCGGCCAGCCGGTAAACGAAATGTGTCGAACTGGAGAAGATTCTGTTATCGGCGCGGTTGTTACAGGTTTTTCACCATTCAGTTACGTCGCGTTCACTTTCCCCAGGCGCTCCGGCCGGAGACTGACGGAGTACAGAACCCCGTTCCAGGAGCGAAAAATCCATGAGCCGAAACCGTCCCCGAGCGGCCGCCGCAGTGCTGGCCGTCGCAGCTTCGCTGGCCGTCGCCGCGCCTGCCTCTGCCGCCACGATCACGATGAGCGGATCGACCTCGGTCGCCCCGTTGGCGACCAAGCTTGCCAAAGCCTTCGTCAAGCAGCCCCAGTACCAGGGCAAAGTCAAGTTCGTGATCCTCCAGGGCGGTTCGGACATCGGCATCACCGACGTCTCGCGCGGCCGGGTGACCCTGGGGATGTCCTCGCGCGATCCCAAACCGGCCGATCCCGGCGGCATCGTCTTCAACAAAGTCGCCCGCGACGCGGTCTGTGTCGTGACCAACAAATCCAACCCGATCGCGACGCTCAGCCAGACCCAGATCCAGGACATCTTCGCCGGCCGCATTCGCAGCTGGAGCCAGGTTCCGGGCGCCGCCGCGAGGGGGCCGGTCGATCTGGTCGTCCGTACCGCCGCCTCCGGTACCCAGGACGCCTTCCAGAACATCTTCATGGGCCAGACCCTGAGGGTGGCCGGGAGTGCGACCACCAAAGCCTCCAACGGCCTGCAGGCACAGACGATCAAATCGGACCCGAACGCGATCGGCTACGCCTCGTTCAGCTTCACCCGTGGCCTGCACGTCGTGCCCTACCAGGGCGTGCCCTGCACCCTGCGCAACGCCAAGTCGGGGCAGTACGCCGGCACGCGTAACTTCTACTTGGTCAGCCGCGGCGCGGCGACGGGTGTCGCCAAGGAGTTCATCAACTTCGCCCGCAACAACCCGACGGCGAAGCGGCTGGTGGCCAGCGACTGGGTACCGCTCGGGTAGTGGACGTCGGGGGCTTCGCAGCCCGCCTGCCGGGGCGCCGAGGCCCCGGCAGGTCGGACGCCGGCCCCCGCGCCGGCGGCTTTTGGACCGACGCCAGGGTCGAGCGGATCCTCGGCGCCGTCGCCTGCATCGTGCTGGCGCTGATCGCCGGCATGATCGTCTTCGTTTTCCAGAAGGCGTGGCCCTCGTTCGCCCATAACGGCCTCGCCTGGTTCGGCTCGGGCGGCGACGTCGACATCCAGCTCGAGGACATCTTCAACTCGCCCGCCAACCCCGCCGACTACGTCTACCACCTGCGCGCCTGGCCGCTGCTCTGGGGCACTTTCGTCGTCACCGCTGGCGCCGTCGCGATCGGCATCGTCTTCTCGCTCTTCGCCGCGATCTTCATCGTCGAGTTCGCCCCCGCCCCGCTCAACCGCGTGCTCGAGCCGGTGGTGCGCCTGCTCGCCGCGGTGCCCTCGGTCGTCTACGGGCTGATCGGCATCCTCGTCATCGTCCCCTGGGTAGGCGAGCACCTGATCAGCCTCGAGCGCAAGGAATCGGTCGCCAGCGTGGTCCAGCTCGACGGCGCCGGCATCTCGGTCGGGATCGCGATCCTCACCGTGATGATCGTGCCGATCATGATCGCGATCGTGGTCGACGCGCTGCGCGCGGTGCCCCGCTCCTGGACCGAGGGGGCGGCGGCGCTCGGGGTCAACCGCTGGCGGGTGATGTGGACGATCTCGGTGCGAACCGCCCGTCCCGCGGTCGTCGCCGCGGCCGTGCTGGCCACGGCGCGTGCCCTGGGCGAGGCGATCATGCTCTCGATGGTCTCGGGCTCGGCCAGCTTTGCTCCCAACCCGATCGACGGCATCACCTTCCTCTTCGAGCCGACCCGGCCGCTCGCCTCGGCCCTGGTTGAGAACGTCGAAGGGCTCTCGGTCGTGCCCTTCGGCGAGACCCTGTTCGCTTTTGCCGCGGTGCTGCTCGTCTCCAGCATGTTCCTCTCGCTCGCCGGCTTCTTCGCCAAGCAGCCGATGCGCAGGTACGGGGTGCGGCCGTGACCAAGCCGATCGACAGCGTCCGCAGCTGGCCGCTGCGCGACCGGCTCGGCTATTACGCGGCCTGGGGCGCGGGGCTGGCACTGATCGCGATCGCCGGCACGATCGTCCTCTACATGGGCTACCGCGGGATCGAGTACCTCGACCTCGGCCTCCTCTTCGAAAGCCCGGTCTCGACCCTCAGCCAGGCGCAGAGCGGCGGCTTCAAGGACCCGATCCTCGGCACCGCGCTGCTGCTGGTGATGTCGACGGCGATCGCGGCGCCGCTCGGGGTCACGATCGCGGTCTGGCTGACCGAGTACGGGCGCCCGGCGGGCCTCGCCCGCGCGGTCGAATCGGCGATCGAGGTCGTCGCCGGCACGCCCAGCATCGTCCTGGCGATGTTCGGCCTCGTCTTCTTCCAGCAGGAATGGCTCGGCTTCCTCACCTTCGACGCCGAAGGCGGCGCCGTGCTCGGCCGCTCCTTCATCGCCGCCGCCTCGATGATGTCGCTGATCGCGCTGCCGCTGGTGGTCGGCGCGACGCGCGAGGCGCTCAACGCCGTTCCGGGTCACGTGCGCGAGGCCTCCTATGCGCTCGGCAAGACCAAGGCGGCGACGATCCGGCGTGTGCTGCTGCCGGCGGCGCGGCCGGGGATCGGCACCGGTGCCGCGCTCGGCATGGGCAGGGTCGCCGGCGACACCGCGATCGTCGTCGTCCTGCTCGGCGCCACCCTGCAGATCCTCAACGGCGAAAGCGGCAGCGTCTTCGGCCTCTTCCGCGGCACCGGCAGCACCCTGACCAGCTACGTCTACCTCAACTCGCCCGCGGGCGAGGGGCTGGCGCCGGAGAAGGCCTACTTCGCGGCGTTCGTCCTGATGCTGGTCGTGATCGCGCTCAACTTCGCCGTCACGCGCATCGCCCGCGGGAGAGAGCCGGCATGGACGCGCTGAAGCCGCCAGAGGCTCCCCGCGAGCAGCAGGACGTGGTCCTCGGGCCACCGCCGCCAGTGCGCCGCATCGTCGTCGACCGCGAGCCGACCGTGGTGCAGCCGCCGGCGACCAACGGCCAC
This sequence comes from uncultured Solirubrobacterales bacterium, assembly GCA_963782685.1. Lineage (GTDB taxonomy): Bacteria > Actinomycetota > Thermoleophilia > Solirubrobacterales > 70-9 > VRUE01. The sequence goes on along the minus strand of CAWAKV010000002.1, from coordinate 67,533 downwards.
ACTGCCCCGCTGGCTCCGGGCGCGATCGGCCTCGCCTCGCCGGTGCGCCGGCCCGAGCCCAGCCCGGGGCCGAAGGTCGAACGGATGCGGACCGAGGCGGTGACGATCTCCTACGGCGAGAAGGTCGCCGTCGACGACGTCACCCTGCCGGTCCGCCAGGGCGAGGTGCTGGCGCTGATCGGCCCCTCGGGCTGTGGCAAGACCACGCTCCTGCGCTCGCTCAACCGCCTGGTCGAGATCACCCCGACCGCGCGCCGCGACGGCCGCATCACGCTCGACGGCGAGGACATCGACCAGATGGAGGTGACGGCGCTGCGGCGGCGGATCAGCATGGTCTTCCAGCAGCCCAACCCGTTCCCGATGAGTGTCTTCGACAACGTCGCCTACGCCCTGCGCGAGCAGGGCTCGCGGCGTCCGGGCAAGGACGCCCTCTTCAACTACGTCGGCGACGCCCTGGTCCGCGCCGGGCTCTGGGACGAGGTCGGCGCGACGCTCGACCACCCGGCCCTGCGCCTCTCCGGCGGTCAGCAGCAGCGGCTCTGCATCGCCCGCGCGCTCGCCGCCCGGCCCGAGGTGCTGTTGCTCGACGAGCCCTGCTCAGCGCTCGACCCGCGCTCGACCCAGGTGATCGAGGAGCTGATCCTCAAGCTGCGCGATGAGGTCGCGGTGGTGATCGTCACCCACAACATGCAGCAGGCGCTGCGCATCGCCGACCACGTCGGCTTCATGTACCTGGGCGAGCTGGTCGAGTATGGCCCGGCGGAGCAGGTCTTCGGCGACCCGCGCGAGGCCCGCACGCGCGAGTACGTGGGCGGTGCCTTCGGATGACCGCCGACGGGCCTAAAAGTCGAGTCCGACTCTACTTTTCGGCCCATCGGCGGGCGGTTGTGCCGGTATCACTGGCGATGGCGGGGGTGGCGCTTGTGGCTACTGGGTGCGAATCGACCCAGGACAAGAGCGCCAAGATCGCCGCCGAGCTCGGTCCGGTGCAACAGGAGAAGGGGCTGAAGATCAGCGAGCGGAGCAAGGACGTCGAGGTGGTCTCGGCGACCCTGCTGACCGATCAGGCAGGCAGCGCCGTCGTCGTTCGCCTGCGCAACCGCTCGAACCGGGACCTGGTCGGGGTGCCGATCGCGATCGACGTGCTCGATGCCAAGGGCAAGAGCGTCTACGTGAACACCATCCCCGGGATCGAGCCGGCGCTGGCCGCGGTTCCCTACATCCCGGCCGGCGGCGAGGCCGACTGGGTTCACGATCAGATCCTCGCCACCGGCAAGCCGGCCGAGGTCGAGGTGAAGGTCGGCGAAGGGGGGGAGGCCTTCAGCGGTGAGCAGCCCCAGATCTCGCTCACCGAGCCGAAGCTGGAGGGGGATCCGTTCTCCGGCGTCCTCGCCGGCGGCGAGGTCGAGAACGAATCGGGAGAGGACCTCGACCGGCTGCTGCTCTACGCGGTCGCGACCGAGGGTGGCAGGGTCGTCGCCGCTGGGCGCGGGGCGATCGAACCATTCAAGGCCAAGCCGAAACCGGCCCACTACAGCATCTACTTCATCGGCGACCCCCGCGGCGCCGAGGTGACGGTGACCGAGTTCCCCAGCCTCCCCGGGTACGAGCTCGAATGACCGACGACCTGACTTGTCGCAAATGCGGTGCGCAGCTGGCCGAGGATCAGCGCTACTGCCTCAACTGCGGCACGCGTCGGGGAGAGCCACGGATCGACTTCCGGCAGTACGAGGCGCCAGCCCAGCGGCCCGAGGAGCCCGCGCCGACGAGCCCAGAAGCGGCGAGCCCACAGCGCGACTACACGCCGCTGGCTGCGGTCGGCGGCATCGCCGTGCTCGGCGTGATGCTGCTGATCGGGGTGCTGATCGGCAAGGGGGATGGCGGCGGCACGGCGGCGGCGCCGGCGCCGGTGGTCGTGCAGGGCGGCGAAGCGAAGCAAGGCGCGACGGCGGCGGAAGAAGCTGGCGGAGCGAAGCCGGAAGCGAAGCAGGCAAAGTCGAAGGCCGGTGACAAGAACGCAGCCAAGGACGGCGTGGTCAGCGGCGGCAGTGCCAACACCGGAAACGCGCCGGTGGCCAGCGACGAGGCGCTCCAGCAGCTGCAGGAACAGAGCCCGCAGGAATACTCCGAAAACAGCGCCAAGCTGCCCGACGAGATCGCCACGGGGGGCGCGCCGCCGCCGGAAGACAACAAGGCGCCGGGCGGCGGCAGCGAGGGCACGGCGATCGAATGAGCGAGGACCTCGGGCAGCGCCGCGAGCGCCTCTCCAAGCAGCTTGCCGAGCTTCAGTGGGACCTCGGCGGGCTCGCCTACGAGATGGCGGTCCGCGACCATTTCCGCCTCGACGTGCTCAGCCGCCAGGCGGCGAAGCTCCAGCAGGTCGATGCCGAGCTGGCCGAGGTTGAGCGGATGCTGAAGCTGGGCCAGGCCGGCGCCGCCGGCGCCTGCGGCAGCTGCGGCGCCCTCTACGCGCAGGGCTCCGCCTTCTGCTGGCAGTGCGGCAAACAGCTGATGGAGCGAACCGAGGTGAGCGCATGAGGCACATCCTGAGGGGCTTCGCGCTGGTGGTCACCGACCGGCGCTGGGCGGCGCCGCTGAGCGCGGCAGCGCTCGGCTTCGGCATCTTCGCCGGCGTCGCGATCGGCCCCGGTACGGCGGGGACCCTGGCGACCCCCGCCCAGCAGATCGTCGAACTCCCGAGTTCGGGCGGGGAGGATGGGCAGAACGGCGGCGGCGGTCCGGTCGTCTCCGCCGAATCCGCGACGCCGTTCGAAGGCGGCGCGGCCGGCGGCTTCGAAGAAGCGTTCCCCTCCTCGGTCCCACTCGTCCCCGAACCGGTCGAATCCTTGCCTGCTCCAGCGTCCCCGCCGGCAGCCAAGCCGTTGCCGGCCGCCGCGGGCGACAAGGCTGAGGAGGAAGCTGAAGAACCCGAGGGGCAGACCTTCGAGGGCACCGTGGTCCAAGCCAACCCCGCCGCCGGCAGCTACGCGCTGGCGATCAAAGGGGGCGAACTTGTTGCCGTGCACGCCCCCGAGCTGCCCGCGCCCGGCACGGTTCTGAGCGCGCCGCTGCGCCGCCTCGCCAACGGCACCTTCGCCGAGGCAGGCGAGCTGGAGCAGGGGAAAAAGCTCGCCGGCGAGGCGACGTTCCGCGGCAGCGTCACCTTCGCCGACGCCGACCCTGCCGCCCCCGCCTACACGGTTTCCGGCCGCGGCGCCTCGTTGCTGATCCACGTCGACGCCGACCCGGCCGCCCCCGCCCCCGCGCTTCCCCCGATCGGCTCCTACGTGACCGTGACGGCGAAGATTGCGGAACCGGGCGAGCCAAAAGGTGCGATCTCTCTCACGCAGAGCGAGGTCGAGGTGGAACCCGGCCCGCCGTCCACCTACCTGGACCTGGCTGGCATCGTCGAGGAAGTCCTGCCTGACGCCAACCAGCTCCTCTTCTCGGCGGACGGCGCCGGTGAGAGCGAGTCGAGCCTGACGCTCACCGTTCCGAATGAGATCGACAGCGCAAAGCTCACCGCCGGTGACTCCTATCTGGCCACCGCCGAGGTGGAACCCGACGGTTCGCTGAAGCTCGCCGGCATAGCCAGCGACGAGCACGCCAGGGACGCCGACGACGGCACGACCGCCCAGGGCGACCTCGCGCGCTGACTGGCGCATAGCAAAGCTGGCACATATTCACCACGACGTGGGGAAAATTTCCCCACATAATGGTAAATTTTGCCCATGATCGAGCGAGCACTGACCGTGCCCCTGCTCGCCGCGCTGGGCGATACGCCGGTCGTATTGCTGAGCGGCGGCAGGCAGACGGGCAAGAGCACCTTGGTCACTGGCCTGGCCGATCGCGGCCATCAGGCGGAGTACGTGACCCTCGACGACCCCACCGAATTGGCGGCCGCGCGCCGTGACCCGGTCGGCTTCGTCGAGCGGTTTGACGATCGGGTGATCCTCGATGAGGCGCAGCGCGCCCCCGAGCTGTTCCTGCCGATCAAGGCTGCGGTCGATCGCGATCGCCGTCCGGGAAGGTTCCTGCTGACTGGCTCGGCCAACGTCCTGTTCGCCCCCGCTGTTGCTGAGGCACTAGCCGGGCGCATGGAGGCTCTTACGCTGTGGCCGTTCTCCAGCGCCGAGCTCGAGGCGCGGTCGGGCGCCCGGTTCTTCGAATGGCTGTTCGCGGACCGGCCCGATCTGCCCAACGCCCCGCCATTGGGTCGTGCTGAGCTCGTGTCCCGCTTGATCGTCGGCGGCTTCCCGGAGGCGGTTGCACGATCCGACGACGAGAGAAGGCAGCGTTGGTTCTCGAGCTATCTGACGACGATTCTGGAGCGGGACGTTCGCGCGCTCGCCGACATCGAGCGCCTGGAGGAACTGCCAGCGCTGCTCGCAGCAATAGCGCTGCGCTCCCGAGGCCCCCTCAACCGAAGTGGCCTGAGCCAGGACCTCGGAATCCCCAATAGCTCGATCGAGCGTTATCTGGTGCTGCTCGACCGCGTGTTTCTGGTCCGGCGTCTGGCCGCCTGGCACAATCGCCTGCACCCACGGTTGGTCAAGGCGCCGAAGATGCTCATCTCCGACGCTGGCCTGCTTTGCAGTCTGCTTCGCGCTGACCGCGATCGCCTTGCGAACGACCCGGCGATGCTCGGCTTGGTTTTGGAGGGGTATGTCGGGATGGAGCTGGTCAAGAACGCTGGCCTCGCCGCAGCTGGCACGGCGGTCATGCATTACCGGACGTCCAAGGGCGTCGAGGTCGACTTCTTGGCGGAGTCCGCCGACGGCCGCGTCGCCGGCATCGAGGTGAAGGCCGCGGCCAGCGTGGGGTCGGAGGACTTCAGGAGGTTCGAGCGGCTGGAGCAGGTGCTGGGCGAGCGCTTCGCGCGCGGGGTCGTTCTCTACACCGGCGAGCGCGTGGTCCCGTTCGGCGAGCGGCTCGCCGCCTGGCCGGTCTCGCTGCTCTAGTTCATGCCCTCTCCGGATCCGGCGTGTGCGTCTCGCTGATTCCAAAGCGATTGTAGAGCCGTCGCAGCGGCGCTGGCGCCCACCAGTTCCACTTGCCGAGCAGCTCCATCAGCGAGGGGACGAGCAGGGCGCGGATGATGCTGGCGTCGATCAGCACGGCCAGGGCGGTGCCAACCCCGTTTTCCTTGACGAAGAGGATCTGCGAGGTGGCGAAGGCGCCGATCGCGACGGCGAAGAGCAGCGCCGCCGCGGTCACGATCCGGCCGGTCCGCTCGAGGCCGATCGCGACCGACTCGGAGTCGGAGGCGCCGTTGTCGCGCGCCTCCTTGATCCGCGAGAGCAGGAATACGGCGTAGTCGGTGGAGAGGCCGAAGGCGACGGCGAAGAGCAGAATCGGCATCGTCTGCTCGATCGCGCCGGCGCTCGCGTAGTCGAGCAGGCTCTCGAAGCGGCCGTCCTGGAAGATCAGCACCAGCAGGCCGAAGACGGCGCTGAGGTTGAGCACGTTCATGATCAGCGACTTGATTGGCAGCACCACCGAGCCGGTCATCAGGAAGAGGATCACCAGCGTCGCGATGACGATGATCGCGAAGGCGATTGGCAGGTGGCGGGTGAGGCTGTCCTGGAAGTCGATGAAGTCCGCGGTTGCGCCGCCGACCAGCACGGTCGCCCCCGGCGGCGCGGCAACGTCGCGGAGCCGCTCCACCGTCGACTGGCTCGTCTCGGCGGCGAAGGGGTTCGCCGAGACCGCCTGGATCGCGGTCACGCCGCCGGCCAGCGGCTGGGGCGGGGCGACGGCGGCGACGCCCGGCGTGTTGCGGATCTGGGCCGCGACCGCAGCCGTCGCTTTCGGCGAGGCGCCGTCGACCGAGACCCAGATCGGGGTCTCGCGGTAGGGCGGGAACTCGTTGCTGACCGTGTCATAGGCCTGCCGGGCGCTCGCCTCCTTCGGCAGCACGCTCGGATCGACGGTCGTGAACTTGATCCCGAGGAACGGCAGCCCGAGGACGATCAGGAAGAGGGCGCTGAGCGTCGCGATCGGTACCGGCCGGCGCATGACGAAGCGCGAGAGGCGGTACCAGAAGCCCTGCGCGTCCGGGCGGGCCTCGGCCTCGGCGCGGCGCTGCAGGAAGCGCGGGGCGAGCGAGTTGACCCGGGTGCCGAGCAAGGTCAGCACGGCCGGCAGCACGGTCAGCGAGATCAGCGCCGCCAGCAGGACGACGAGCGAGCCACCCAGGCCCATCGAGTAGAGGAAGCGCTGGGGGAAGACGAGCAGCGAGGCGAGCGCCGCCGCCACGGTCAGCGAGGAGAAGAAGACGGTGCGGCCCGCGGTGGCGAGGACGCGGCGCATCGCCGCCAAGCCGGGGCCGTCCTTGGCGATCTCCTCGCGGTAGCGGGAGACGATGAAGAGGCTGTAGTCGATCGCGAGTCCCAGCCCCAGCCCGGTGGTCAGGTTGAGGGCGAAGATCGAGATCGAGCCGAACTCGCTCGCCACACGCAGGATGAGGAAGGTGCCGACGATCGCCAGCAGCCCGATCATCACCGGCAGCAGCGCCGCGACCAGGCTGCGGAAGAAGATGAAGGAGAGCAGGAAGAGCAGCGGGAAGGCGAGCATCTCGGCCCGCCGCAGGTCTTCCTCGACCTGCTTGTTGACCTGCTCCTGGGCGACCGCGGCGCCGCCGACCGTGACGCCCGGATGGGCGGCGAGCTCGTCGGCGATCTCACCGCCTGCCGCCTGCCACTCCTTGTCGCCGGTCGGCTTCAGGGCGACCGCCAGGTAGGTCGCGTCGCCGTCGTTGGAGACGAAGTCGCGCGAGCGGGTGGTGTAGTAACCGCTGACCGACTTGACGTCGGCGCGAGCGCGCAGCTCGCGTTCGAGCGCGGCGATGCGGCGACGGGTGGAGGCCTGGGCGACGGGCGCGTCGTCGACCACGACGATGACCGCCGGGACTCGCAGGCCCGCTTCCCGCAGCTGGTCCCTGGCTTCGACCGCCTCCGTTGCCGGATCGTCGGCGCCGTAGGGGTCGAGCCGGTCGGCGACAGAGCCGCCGAGCGCGCCGGCAAGGAGGAAGAAAGCGATGGCGAGAAGGCCGACTCGGCGGGGTCGGCGGTCGGCGAGGCGGGCGAGTGCGTCGAACATCAGTTGCTTCCTTTCTCTCGTGCCGGTGCGAGCAGTTGGGACTCCATCCGCTCGCACCACTCGGCGAACCATGTGTTGAACTCGATCCCCGCCCGCAGCACCATCATCGGGTAGGGGTCATCCAGGTCTTCCTTCTCCGGCTCCATCGCGCGTAGCCGCTCGGCCAGCTCGAGCCGGTGGCGGCGCATCGTGCGCAGCGTCTCGACCGCCTCCGCCGGCTTCAGCACGCCGGAGAAGAACAGTTTCAAGAGCCCTTCTTCGCGCATCTCTGCGGCCTCAGGCGGCTTGCGCAGCCAGTCCTTCAGCTCGGCTTCGCCGTCGACGGTGATCGCGTAGACGGTCCGTTTGCGCCCGCCAGTCGGCGTGTCGACCCCCTCGATCAAGCCGGCCTCGGAGAGTCGCTTCAGCTCGGGATAGATCTGCCCGTAGCTTGCTGCCCAGAAGAACCGCGTCGTGTTGTCGACCGCCGCCTTGATCTCATACCCCGACCGCGGCTCGCGGCTGACCATGCCGAGGATTACGTAGGCGGTGGCGCTCAGCTCCATAACTTCAAGATATATCAACACGATATATCTTGAAGTGTGATCTAGCGCACGTTCACCAATCGCCTCGAAGGTGTGACAAAAGATTTACAATCAGCGCACCACGCGTGCGTCGAGGCGGCCCACGATCGGCATGTGGAGGTGAGCTATGAAGATGTCCTCGACCACGAGCTTGGCGTGGTCCTTTTGGTCGACTTCGAGAACGATGGCGCCGAGGTTGTCGACTACTCGCTCATGCTGCTCCTCGAGAGGGCCGGAGAGACCAAGACGATTCGGGTCTACGACAGTGCGCACGGGTTCAATGAGATGCATCGATACACCCGGGCTGGCGGTAAGCAAAAAGGGACAGAGGTGCATCGCGGTACCCTTGGAGAAGGCATGCGTACGGCGATCCAGGACATCAAGAAGAGGTATCTCGCAATGATCGAGGGGTGGGAAGAGTGGCGGTGAAGAACGGCGTACAGTCCCCTGCGAGCTTAAAGATGGATGAGGCGATCGAGCGGGCGATCGAAGAAAAGCCCATCGTTCCGGAACAGTCATCCTTTATTGACGCCGATACGCCCTACACCGAGGACGCGATTGAGCAGGCAGCGGGAAAAGGCTATTCGGCCGTCGTCGTCTCCCCAGACGGGTCGATGCAGATCATCTCACCTGAGGAGATCCTCGGCTCGGACTCCGTCGACGCCGCGTGACGCATAGCGCCCACGCGCGTACGCGACCCTGACTATCCTCGGTCGCTCGCGATGAACGAGGCCAGGTCCGACATAGTCGTGATGAAGTTCGGCGGCACTTCGGTCGCCGGCGCCGAGGAGATCAAGCGCGCTGCGCGGCGGATCGTCGCCGCGCGCGAGGGCGGCTGCCGCGTTGTCGCGGTGCTCTCGGCGCGGGGCAAGACCACCGACGAGCTGGTCGCCCAGGCGCTGGAGATCTCCGAGCGACCGGTGGCGCGTGAGATGGACATGCTGCTCTCCACCGGCGAGCGGATCTCCTGCGCGCTCTGCGCGATGGCGATCCACGACATGGGCCACGAGGCGATCTCGCTGACCGGCTCGCAGGCCGGCATCGTCACCGACTCCTCCCACACTCGGGCGAAGATCATCGACGTGCGCGCCGAGCGCATCCGCGAGACCCTCGAGCAGGACCGGATCGTCCTCGTCGCCGGCTTCCAGGGCGTCTCGACCGACAGCCAGGACGTGACCACGCTGGGGCGGGGCGGCTCCGACACCACCGCGGTCGCCCTCGCCGCCGCCCTGGAGGCGAGCGTCTGCGAGATCTACACCGACGTCGCCGGCGTCTTCAGCGCCGACCCGCGCATCGTCCCCGAGGCGCGCAAGCTGGCCTTCGCCTCCTACGAGGAGATGCTCGAGATGTCGGCCTCCGGCGCCAAGGTCCTGCAGCTGCGCTCGGTCGAGTACGCGCGCAACAACGGCGTGCGCATCCACTGTCGCAGCAGCTTCGAAGACGGTCCCGGTACGCTCGTCGTCAGCGAAGAGGAGAGCAGAGCAGCAGACCATGGAGCAACCGTTCGTAACCGCAGTGACCCATTCCGACGGCGAGGCCCGCGTCACCCTCACCGGCGTCCGCGACGAGCCCGGCGTCGCCGGCCGCATCTTCACCGCGCTGGCCGACGCCGGCATCAACGTCGACGTGATCATCCAGAACGAGCCCGTGGGCGACGACGCCCTCGCCGACCTCTCCTTCACCGTCGACCGCGCCGACCTGACCGCCGCGACCGACACGGTCGGCGCGCTCGACGTCAGCCGGGGCGTGGTCACCGACGAGCGCATCGGCAAGGTCTCGATCGTCGGCGCCGGCATGCGCTCGCACCCGGGCGTCGCCGCCAAGGTCTTCGCCGTGCTCGGCGGCGAGGGGATCAACATCGAGATGATCTCCACCTCGCCGATCAAGATCTCCTGCGTCATCTCGGCCGACCGCGTCCCCGACGCGGTTCGCGCCCTGCACGAGGCGTTCGAACTGGGCGCCGACGCGGTCCGCACCGAGGACCCGATGGGAGCCCAACACCGCCCCACGGTCAGCGGCTGAGCCCCGTCATACTCGGCGGGATGGCGGGCGACGGATACAGAGTCGGAGTCCTCGGCGCGACCGGGCTGGTCGGGACGACGATCCTCGACCTGCTCGCCGATCGCGACTTCCCCGCCGCGGAGGTGGTGCCGTTCGCCTCGGAGCGCTCGGCCGGCCAGGCGATCGAGTGGGGCGAGGAGGAGCTCGAGGTGCGCCCGCTGAGCGAGGAGACGATCCAGGGCCTCGACCTCGTCCTCTCCTCGGCCGGCGGCGCGGTCAGCGCCGAGTGGACGCCGAAGCTGGTCGAGGCGGGCGCCGTCGTCGTCGACAACACCAGCTACTGGCGCATGCACGACGACGTGCCGCTGGTCGTCGCCGAGGTCAACCCCGACGACCTGTCGGGCCACAGGGGCATCGTCGCCAACCCGAACTGCTCGACCATGCAGATGGTCGTCGCGCTCAAGCCGCTCTACGACGCGGCTGGGATCGAGCGCCTGGTGATCTCCACCTACCAGGCCGTCTCCGGCACCGGCAAGGCGGCGATCGACGAGCTGCTCGCCCAGTCCAGGGCGGTGCTCGGCGATCACGACCCGGTCGCCTCCGCCTACCCGCACCGGATCGCCTTCAACGCCCTGCCGCAGGCGGGCAGCTTCGCCGACGGCGACGACCACACCGACGAGGAGCGCAAGCTGATCAACGAGACGCGCAAGATCCTCGGCGACGAGGAGATCCGCGTCAGCGCCACCTGCGTCCGCGTGCCCGTCGTCACCGGCCACTCCGAGGCGGTCAACGTCGAGACGCGCGAGCCGCTCGACCCCGAGCGCGCCCGCGAGCTGCTGGCCGCTGCGCCCGGTGTGACCGTGCTCGACGACCCAGCCGCGGCGCGCTACCCGATGGCGATCGAGGCCGCCGGCCGCGACGACGTCTTCGTCGGCCGCATCCGCCGCGACCCCGGCAACGAGCGCGCCCTCGACCTCTGGATCGTCTCCGACAACCTGCGCAAGGGCGCCGCCACCAACACCGTGCAGATCGCCGAGCTGCTGGTGGAGCGAAACCTGCTGACGGTCCCGTCAGTCTCCTAGATCCTCCGCCAGGACCCCAAAGCGCTCGACCAGGGCGCGGAAGAAGTCGTGGCGGGTGACCAGGGCGTGGACCCTGCCGGCGGTGGCGATCGGGACGATCAGCACGCGGTGGTGGAGGAAGAGCTCGGCCAGCTGGGTGTCGGAGAAGTCGTCCTCGACCAGGACATGGTCGGTCGTCAGCCAGTGACGGATCGGCTGCTCGGCGCAGTCGGCCCGCCGCTCGATCGTCTCGTCGACCGAGCGAGAGACCATCGCCGCCGAGCCCAGCTCGCCGACGTAGCCGGGGAAGAGCGCGGCCATGAACTCGCGCTCGCCGAAGATGCCGGCGAAGCGCCCGTCCTCCTCGACCGCGGGCAGCGCGGGCAGACCGGCGTCGATCACCCGCCGGGCCGCCGGGCCGATCAGGTCGTCGGCGCCGAGCGGCTCCACCTCACGCAGGGTCTGCTTGACGATCGAGTCGGGCATGGCGGTTCTCCCCATCTAGAGGGCGATATAGCGGATTGCGATGTAGGCGGTGGCGATGGCGAGCGAGATGATCGTCACCGGCAGGCCGACCCTGAGGAAGGTGAGGAAGCCGATCGGGCGTCCCGGCCCGTTCGGCCATCCCGGCGGCGGCGACGTTGGCAGCGGCGGCGATCATCGTCGCGTTGCCGCCGAAGCAGGCGCCCAGGGCGAGCGACCACCAGTAGGCGTCGTCGCCGCTGGCGCCAGCGGTCTGCTGGAGCTCCTTGACCACCGGGATCATCGCCGTGGTGAAGGGGATGTTGTCGACCACGGCCGAGCCCGAGCGCCGCCACCCAGGCGATCCCGATCAGTTCGGCCGACCGCTCGCCGCCGGTGACGTCCTTGACCGCGTCGGCGACATGGCCGATCGCCCCGGTCGCCTCGAGCGCGCCGACCATGACGAAGAGCGCGACGAAGAAGAAGAGCGTCGGCCACTCGATGTTCGAGAGCGCCTGCTCGAGCTCGATCCTGGTCACCAGCAGGCCGACCGCGGCGCCGGTCAGCGCGACGGTCGCCGGCTCGACGTGCAGCGCCTGGTGGGCGAAGAAGGCGAGCACGGTCACCAGCAGGACCGGCCCGGTGCGGCGCAGCTCGGCCGAGTCGCGGATCGAGGCGAGCGCGTTCAGCTCCATCACCGCGCGCCGGTTGCGCTCCTCGACCTGCAGGCGCGAGCGGAAGACGAGGTAGAGCAGCGGGATCACCACGGCGAAGGTGACGACCACGACCGGCGCCAGGTTGACGATGAAGGCGTTGAAGCTGAGCCCGGTGGCGCCGGCGATGATGATGTTCGGCGGGTCGCCGATCAGGGTCGCGGTGCCGCCGATGTTGGAGGCGATCACCTCGATGATCAGCAGCGGCACCGCCTCGATGTCGAGCGCGTCGGCGAGCAGGAAGGTGATCGGCGCGACCAGCAGGATCGTCGTCAGGTTGTCGAGGAAGGCGGAGAGCAGCGCGGTCGTGCCCGCCAGGCTCATCGTCACCGCGAACGGAGCGCCCGCCGGAGAGCTGGCCGGCGCGGATCGCGACGTAGTCGTAGACGCCGGTCTGCTGGGTCAGGTAGACGAGGATCATCATCCCGGTCAGCAGGCCGATCGTGTTGAAGTCGACCGACTCGATCGCCTGCTCCTGGCGAGAAGTCGCCGACGAAGAGGACGACGATCGCCGCGCCGAGCAGGGCGACGTTGGTGCGGTGCATCCTCTCGCTGGCGACGATCGCCAGAACGATCAGGAAGGTGGCTACCGCAACTGCCATTGAGGCCTTTCGGGGTCGGCGACGAGTGTTGCCGACCAGGCTTCCCGGCTCACCGGCTCAAACAGTACCCGCAGGGCTGGAGCGCTGCGATCCGAGCAGCGGCCAGGCCACCACCGCTGCCACCAGTGCGACCGCCGCGGCAACGAGCAGGACCGCGTCGAGGCCGGCGACGATCCCGGCCCGGAGGCTGGCCGCGCCGCTGGCGTTGTGCTCGAAGATCGCCCCCAGACCGGCGATGCCGATCGCGATGCCGAGCTGGCGGAAGGTGTTGTTGATGCCCGAGGCGACGCCGCTGCGCTCGACCGGCAGAACCGCCACCATCGCCGCCGCCAGCGCCGGGCTGATCACGCCGACCGCCAGGCCGCCGACGAGCAGGCCGGGCAGCAGCGTCGTCCACTCGCTGCTCGCGTCGATCGAGCGCATCAGCAGCAGGGCGACGCCGATCAGCACCAGGCCGGTCGCCAGCGGGATGCGCAGCGGCAGGCGCACGCTGAGCCGGCCGGAGATAGGCGCGACGGCGGCGAGCACGAGGGTCAGGGGCAGCAGGCGCAGGCCGGTTCCGGTCGGCGAGATTCCGAGCCCCTCCTGGAAGTAGATCGCCATGAAGAGGAGAAGGGGGTAGAGGGCGACCGACTGGGCGAAGGCAACAAGAGCCGTGCCGCTGAAGGCGGGGATGCGGAAGAGCGAGAGCGGCAGCATCGGCGCTCGGCCGCGGTGCTCGACGATGACGAAGGCGACGGCGAGCAGCGCCGCGAGCACCAGCGAGCCGGCGATGTGGGCGCTCCCCCAGCCGTCCTCGTTGCCGCGGATCAGGCCGTAGGTGGCGAGGAAGCAGGCGCTGCCGAAGGTCGCCATGCCGGCGAAGTCGACCGGGCGCGGCCGCTCGTCGCGCGACTCGGGCAGCGAGCGCGCCGTCAGCCAGATCAGCAGGGCGCCGATCGGCAGGTTGACGAGGAAGACCCAGCGCCAGCCGGCGCCGTCGACCAGGAGCCCGCCCACCAGCGGCCCGATCGCCAGCGCCGCTCCCGTGATCCCGCCCCAGACGCCGAGCGCCAACCCCCGCTCGGCCCCCTCGAACTCGTTGGCGAGGATCGCCAGCGAGGAGGCGAACATCGCCGCCGCGCCGACGCCCTGAGCGCCGCGGGCGAGGTCGAGGACAAGCGGCGAGCCGGCGACGCCGCAGAGGGCCGAGCAGGCGGTGAAGGCGACCAGCCCGCCCGCGAACACCCGGCGCCGGCCAATCCGGTCGGCCAGCGAGCCCCAGGCGAGCAGGGTGGCGGCGAGCGTCAGCGCGTAGGCGTCGATCACCCATTGCAGCTCGCCGAAGCTTGCGTCGAGGTCGTGGCGGATCGCCGGCAGGGCGACGTTGACCACGGTCACGTCGAGCAGCAGCATCGCCGTCGCCGCCGAGACGACGGCGAGCGTGGTCCCGCGGCCGCCGCTCAGACGGTTGCCGGCGATGCCAGCCGCTCCTCGACCCAGCCGGTCGAGGCGATGTGCTTGCTCATGCCGAGCTGCTTCGGCTCGGCGCCGAGGGCGAGGCCGACCAGCTGGGGCAGGTGGAGGACGGCGAGGCCGAGGTCGCGGTTGACGATCTTGGCCGCCTCGGGCTGCTGCATGTCGAGGTTCAGGTGGCAGAGGGGGCAGGGGGTGACGAGGCAGTCGGCGCCGGCGTCGAGCGCGTCGCCGAGGTGGGTGCCGGCCTGGCGCAGCGAGGTCTCCCGGTTCATCGTGATCACCGGGAAGCCGCAGCACTTGCGGGCGCCGTCGTACTCGACCACCTCGCCGCCGAGGACCTCGATCACCTTCTCCAGGTAGAGGTCACGCTCGGGGAACTCGTCGTAGCCGAGCCGCTCCTTCGGCCGCACCACATAGCAGCCGTAGAAGGGGCCGACGCGCAGGCCGGAGAGAGGCCGCACGACCTTCTCCGCCAGCTTGTCGAGCCCGTAGTCCTCGACCAGCAGCCAGAGGAAGTTTTTGTTGGTGAAGCCGTCCTTGTCTTTGACGTACTCCAGCCCCTGCCCGCTCAGCACCTCGTTGATGTGGGCGCGGTAGGCGGAGTCGGCGTCGAGCCGCTGCTGGCACTCCGACTGCGCCCCCTGGCAGGTCGAGCAGATGTTCATCATCGCCAGCCCGGTCTGCTGGGCGAGGGCGAAGGTGCGGGCGTTGAGCGTGTCGGCCAGCTCCTGGTTGTGCTCGGCGATGATCCCGGCGCCGCAGCAGTTGGCGCGATCGAGTTCGACCAGCTCGATCCCGAGCTTCTCGGCCGTGAAGGCCATCGAGCCGTGCAGCTCGGTGGTGAAGCCGCGCGAGACGCAGCCGGGCCAGTAGGCGAGCTTCATACCTTCTCCTCCGTCTCGGTCTCGTCGGGCTCGGGCTCGACGTCCTCCTCGCCCTTGATGTAGATGTTGAATTCCTCGCGATGGTCCTCGGCGTGCTCGTAGATCGCCTTGACCTCGTCCTGGGCGCCGCCGGGGAGCTTCGGGTGGATACCCGGGATCAGCTTCGACAGCGAGCGCGCCTTGCCGGTCTTGATCGCACGCAGCACGGTCGGCAGCGAGACGATCAGCTCCTTGATCCCCTGCGGTTTGAGCTTGCCTTTGATGCCCGGCGCGTAGGACTCCTGGATCAGCAGCGCCTCGTCGTTGGTCCCCTTCTTCTCGATCATCTTGGTCATCGCGGTGACGTGGTTATGGCCGTGGTTGGGGTCGTCGTGGATCCCCTCCTCACCGGCCTTGCGCCGCAGCCGCATGATCTGGTCCATCGGCGCGACCCCCTTGGGGCAGGCGTCGATGCAGCTGAAGCAGTGGGTGCAGTCGTAGATCCCGTGCGGGTCGTGGGCGAGGTCGTGGAGGCGCTCCTTGGTCTCGGCGTCACGCGGATCGCCGACGAAGCGGTATGCCTTGGCCAGCGCGGCCGGGCCGATGAAGTCGGGGTCGGCCTCCATCGAGAGGCAGGAGGAGACGCAGGCGCCGCACTGGATGCAGGCCATCGACTGGGTGATGTCGATCATCGACTCCGGCTCGACCACGTACTCGCGCTCGGGCGGCTCGCCGTGGGGCAGGAGCCAGGGGGTGACGCGGCGGATCTTGGTCCAGTGCGTCGACTCCATGTCGACGATCAGGTCCTTCAGCACCGGCATGTTCCCCATCGGCTCGACCACGATCGGCTCGCCGCCGCCGTTGCGGCGGTTGGCCTGCTCGTGGGCCTCGCCGATCTGGGTCTTGCAGCCGAGGCCGGACTCGCCGTTGATCTTCATCCCGCAGGAGCCGCAGATCGCCGCCTTGCAGGAGCAGCGGACCGAGAGCGAGCCGTCGTCGCGATCCTTTGCCTGCAGGATGCCGTCGAGGACCGAGAGCGAGGGGTCGAGGTCGACCTCGAACTCCTCCCAGTAGGCCCCCTCGCCGCTCTCGGGCTGGTAGCGGCGGACTTTCAAGGTGTAGGTGGCCATCGGCTCAGTACTTCCTCTCTTCGGGTTCCCACTGGGTGATCGTCACCTCTGAGTATGAGATCTCAGGCCCGTCGTCGCCCTGCTGCAGGTCGATGTGTTTGAGCCACTCCTCATCATTGCGCTCGGGGAAGTCGGTCCTGTACTGGGCGCCGCGGCTCTCCTTGCGCTCCAGCGCGGCGACGCAGGTGCACTCGGCGTTGTCGAGCATGTAGCCCAGCTCGATCGCGCCCAGCACGTCCTGGTTGAAGACGCTGCCCTTGTCGTCGATGTAGGCCGACTGCGCCTCCTCCTTCAGCCGCCGCACGGTCTCCAGCGCCTGCTGGATCCCGGCGTCGTCGCGGAAGACGGCGACCTTGGCGTCCATCGTCTCGCCCAGCTCCAGCTTGATCTCCGAGACGCGCCGACCCGAGCCCTTCTCCCGCGCCGCGATCTCTGCGACGGTCGCCTGCTCGGTCTCGAGCACGTCGCGCGAGGGCCGCGAGCCCTCGATCCGCTTTGCCCGGGCGGCGGCGTCGGCGCCGGAGCGGCGGCCGAAGATCAGCGTGTCGAGCAGCGAGTTGGCGCCGAGCCGGTTGCCGCCGTGGACGGAGACGCAGGCGGTCTCGCCGGCGGCGTAGAGGCCGGGGACGTCGGTGCGACCGTCGACGTCGGTCTTGACGCCGCCCATCGTGTAGTGGTTGCCGGGCTTGATCCGGATCGGTTCGCGGGTGATGTCGACCCCGGCGAAGTCGCGGCCGACGAGGACGATCTCGCGCAGCGCCTCGTGGATCCGCTTCTTCGGCACCACGGTGATGTCGAGCGCGACGGTGCCGTCGGGGAAGCCGCGCCCCTCGTTGATCTCGGTCTGCTCGGCGCGGGAGACGACGTCGCGCGAGGCAAGTTCCATCTTGTTCGGCGCGTAGCGCTCCATGAAGCGCTCGCCCTTGGCGTTGAGCAGGTGGGCGCCCTCGCCGCGGGCGCCCTCGGTGATCAGGAAGCCCTTGCCCGCCAGCGTCGTCGGGTGGTACTGGATCATCTCCATGTCCATCAGCTTGGCCCCGACCCGGTAGGCCATCGCGATCCCATCACCGGTACAGATCAGCGCGTTGGTGGTCGGCTTCCAGGCCTGGCCGTTGCCGCCGCAGGCGAGGATCACGGCCTTCGCGGTGAAGAGCTGCATCGAGCCGTCGGCGACGTTGCGGGTGACGACGCCGCAGCACTCGCCGTTCTCGTCCATCGCCAGCGCCGTGCAGAACCACTCCTCGTAGCGGGCGATCTGCTCGGAGTACTTCATCAGCTGCTCGTAGAGGACGTGCATGATCGCCTGGCCGGTGATGTCGGCGACGTAGTAGGTGCGGGCGGCGGAGGCGCCGCCGAAGGCGCGGGTGCCGAGCTTGCCCTCCTCGTTGCGGTGGAAGGTGACGCCGAGGTGCTCGAGGTGGAGGATCTCCTCCGGCGCCTCTTCGCACATGATCGAGATCGCGTCCTGGTCGCCCAGGTAATCGGAGCCCTTGACCGTGTCGAAGGCGTGCGACTCCCAGGAGTCGCCTGGGTTGAGCGCCGCGTTGATCCCGCCCTGGGCGGCGTTGGAGTGCGAGCGCACCGGGTGGACCTTGCTCAGGATCCCAACCGAGACCCCCTGCTCGGCGGCGGCGAGGGCGGCGCGCTGCCCTGCCAGGCCGGCGCCTATGACGAGCACATCGTGGGTTGGCACGGGCGCGGACTCTATAGCGCCGAAATCCGACCCCGCGGTCGGATTTGGAGGCTCAGAGCCAGCGCTGGTCCAGGCGGCGGATCGCCGCCTCGGAGAGGCGGATGCCGTCGGCGACGGTGTCGAAGTTCACGTTCTCGGCGAGGTCGTGCCACCAGTGGTAGTTGGCCGGCTGCTTGAGGTCGGTGCAGCTGGCGAGGACGGCGGTCTCGTAGCCGGCGGCGAGCGGCTCGAGGCCGTCGGTGCCGTTGCGCAGGCGCAGGTTGGGGAAGAGGCGGATGCCGAGCTCCTCGGCCAGGCCGTCCATCAGGGCGAGGGAGCGCTGCGGGTACTCGCGCATCTTGAGGAAGCCCTCGCCGCGCAGCACCAGCAGGTGGGGCGAGCCGAGCGTCTCCAGGCAGAGGAAGAAGGTGCTCTCGCGCGGCAACTCGCCGAAGTGACGCTCGCCGAAGGCCTTGATCCCCTCGCTGAAGGACTCCTCGGCGCCGACCGAGAGCAGGATCACCCGCAGGTTCTCGGGCGGTTGCTCGATCAGCCCTGCGGCCAGTGCCAGCAGGGCGACGACCGCAGTGCCGTTGTCGTTCGCCCCCGGGACGACTTCGCGCAGGCCGATCTCGGTCATCGCCGCCGCCGAGCCGAGGCCGAGGAAGACGCCGATCTTGGTCAGCAGCCGCCGGCCGGTGAGCGCGCCGAGCGCCGCCAGCACCGGTCCGCCGACGACCGGCGCCATCAGCGGCGGGCTGGTGTCCTGCTTCTCGATCAGCCCCAGGCGGTCGGCAAAGTGGGGGAGCTGCGGATGAAAGACGATGCCCGAGTGGGCGGCGTCGTGGTGGGCGATTAAGACGACGGTCCGCTCGGCCTCGACCGGGCCGAGCTCGCAGACGACGTTGTAGGTGGTGCGGCGGGGGAGGGCACGGCGCAGCAGCCGTTTGCCGGGCGGGAAGTCGGAGGCCATCCCGGCGGCCGCAGTGGCAGCGAGGGCGCCGCCGAGCAGCCGACGGCCGCGCAGGCTGAGGATCCCGCCGAGCGCACCCAGCGCGGCGCCGATCCCGAGCGGCCACCAGTAGGTGCCGTGCGCGGGCTCAGCCTCGATCCGTGCCTCGGCGCCGAGCTCGGCGAAGCGCTCGACCAGCCACTCTGCTGCCCGCCGCTCGCCCTCTGAAGCGGAGGGCCGCTCGATCCGCTCCAGTTCCTCCAGCCATGCACGCAGGCGATCCTTCATCCAGCCGACCCTACAATTGGTCGATGTTCGGCGGCGGACAGATCACCCTCTTCCACGTGCGCGGGATCCGCATCGCTGTCGACTGGTCCTGGTTCCTCGTCCTCTTCCTCGTCATCTTCTGGCTCTCGCAGTTCTACGGCGACGTGCTCGGCGAGAGCAGCTCGGACTCGACGCCGTTCCTGCTGGCGATCCTCAGCGCCTTCGGCTTCTTCGGCTCGATCGTCCTGCACGAGCTCGGCCACGCCTTCGTCGCTCTGCGCAACGGCATCGGCATCTCCAGCATCCAGCTCTGGATCTTCGGCGGGATGGCGCGGATGAGCCGCGAATCGGACTCGCCGCGGACCGAGTTCGAGGTGGCGATCGCCGGCCCGCTGGTCACCCTGGCGATCGTCGTCGTCGCTGACGGCGATCGGCATCGGCGCGGCGGGTGCCGACGAGTTCTGGAAGGCGGTGCTGATCGAGAGCGGACTCGGGCGTCTCCGGCGTCGCTCGCGATGGTCGCCTGGCTGGCGATGATCAACTTCCTCGTCCTCGTCTTCAACCTGCTGCCGGCCTTCCCCATGGACGGCGGCCGCATAGTCCGCGCGATCGCCTGGTGGCGCACCGGCAACCGCACCTCGGCCACCCGCTTCGCCGCCGGCCTCGGCCGCGTCTTCGCCTGGCTCTTCATCGGCGCCGGCCTCCTCCTGATCTTCGACGGCGCTGTCTTTGCCGGCGTCTGGCTGGCTCTGATCGGCTTCGTGGTCAACGGCTCAGCCCGCGCGGCCACCGCCCAGACCGCGATCACGGGCCGAATAAGCAAGCTGCAGGTCTCCGACGTGATGGACCGCGAACCGGTGGCCATCCCGGACGAGCTCAGCGTCGAGCGAGCCCTCGACGAGTACTTCCTCCGCTACCGCTGGCCCTGGTTCCCGGTTGTCGACACGGCTCACCGCTTCCTGGGTCTCGTCGTACGAGACAAAGCCGACGAGGTTCCAGAGACCTCCCGTGCAACCTCCCTGGTGGCCGATCTGTTCGAGCGTGACGACGGCACCTTTCAAGTGCGCGACGACGCTCCTCTCGACACGCTCCTGGCGAATCGATCCCTGCGTCGCTTCGGCGCAGTCATGGCCGTCGACGGCGATGGTCGCCTTTCGGGTGTCATCACCGCTGAGCAGGTCGGCCGAGCTCTCAGGGACGCTGCGAACTAGAGAGGTCGGGTAGGGTCGGAACGTCTTGTACTTTTTCGTCGTGGGCATCGGGCGTCAGCCCAACCACGCACCACCGAAAAAGTTAAGTGGAGGCCCTACCCGACCTCTCTAGGCCACGGGCATGTGCCGCTCGATGATTGAGCCGAAGTCGGTCCCCGCCGGAAGCGTGCCGAAGGCGTTGCCCCAGTCGCCCGATAGGCGAGAGGCGCAGAAGGCGTCGGCGACCGCGGGGTCGCCGTAGCGGACGAGCAGCGAGGCCTGCAGGGCCAGCGCCATCCGCTTCGACGACGCGGCGGGCGCGCGACTCGATCGTCTCGATGTCGCCCGGGATCTCGGCGCGCAGCGAGGACGACGTAGGCGTCGAGCTGCGGTTCGGCGCCGGCGCCCTCCAGCACCTCGGCGAAGAAAGCCTCGACCGAGGCCGGGTTCTTGACCATCGCCCGCAGCACGTCGAGGCACTGCACGTTGCCCGAGCCCTCCCAGATCGAGGCCAGCGGCGCCTCGCGGTAGAGGCGCGGCATGCCCGGACTCCTCGACGTAGCCGTTGCCGCCGAGGCACTCGAGGCACTCGACCGCGTGCCAGGGCGCGCGCTTGCACATCCAGTACTTGAGCACGGCGTTGGCGAGGCGGCGGAACTCGGTGCGCGTCCTCGTCGCCGGCCGCGACCTCGTCGTAGGCGCGGGCGAGGCGCATCGCCGCGACCGTCGCCGCCTCGGACTCGACGCAGAGGTCGGCGAGCACGTTGCGCATCAGCGGCTGGTCGATCAGCTCCTTGCCGAAGGCGGAGCGGTGGGCGGCGTGGTTGAGCGCCTGCGCGACGCCGGCCCGGTAGCCGGTGGCGGCGCCGATCACGCAGTCGAGGCGGGTGTGGTTGACCATCTCGATGATCGTCGGCACGCCGCGGCCCTCCTCGCCGATCAGCCGCGCCCAGGCGCCGCGGAACTCGACCTCGCTGGAGGCGTTGGAGCGGTTGCCGAGCTTGTCCTTGAGCCGCTGGATGTGGAAGGCGTTGCGCTCGCCGTCGGGCGTCCAGCGCGGCATCAGGAAGCAGGAGACGCCGGCGTCGGTCTGGGCGAGGACGAGGAAGGCGTCGCACATCGGCGCCGAGCAGAACCACTTGTGGCCGACGATCTCGTACTCGGCCCCGGGCCCGCCGCCGTTCAGCGGCGTCGCGCGTCGGTGGTGTTGGCGCGCACGTCGGAGCCGCCCTGCTTCTCGGTCATCGCCATGCCGCAGAGCGCGCCGCGCTTGCGCTCGGCCGGCAGCGAGCGCTCGTCGTAGTCGAGCGAGAGGAAGCGCGGCTCCCACTCCTCGGCCAGCTCGGGCTGCGTGCGCAGCGCCGGGATCGCCGAGTAGGTCATCGAGATCGGGCAGCCGACGCCGCTCTCGGCCTGCATCAGCAGGGTGAACATCGCCGCGCGGGCGACGTGGGCGCCCGGGCCGGGCTCGCGCCAGGGCGAGGCGTGCAGGCCGTGGTCGATCGCCGATCCGCATCAGTTCGTGCCAGGAGCTGTCGAACTCGACCTCGTCGATGCGGTGGCCGTAGCGGTCGTGGGTGCGCAGCACCGGCTTCTTCTCGTTGGCCTCGAAGCCCCAGCGGATCGTCTGCGCGGAGCCGCAGATCGCCCCCAGCTCGCGCGCCTGCTCCTCCGCCCAGCCCCGCGCCCTCGCGGATGCAGCGCCTCGCTGAGGACGCGGTCGGCGTCGAAGGAGTTGTAGTCCTCCAGCGGGGTCGCCTGGTTGAAGACCTCGTGGGTGCTGCTCGACTGGCGTTCGACCGTGGCCATCGGCTTGATTGTCGCATCGATAGCATCGCCGCGCCGTGGCCCCGAAGATCAAAGTCGAGAACCCGATCGTCGAGCTCGACGGCGACGAGATGACCCGGATCATCTGGTCGTTCATCAAAGAGCAGCTGATCCTGCCCTACCTCGACATCGACCTCGTCTACTTCGACCTCGGGATCGAGAGCCGCGACGCCAGCGAGGATCGGATCACGGTCGAAGCGGCGGAAGCGATCAAGCGGCACGGCGTCGGCGTCAAGTGCGCGACGATCACCCCCGACGAGGCGCGGGTCGAGGAGTTCGGGCTGAAGGAGATGTACCGCTCGCCGAACGGCACGATCCGCAACATCCTCGGCGGCGTCATCTTCCGCGAGCCGATCGTGATCTCCAACATTCCGCGCCTGGTGCCGGGGTGGACCAAGCCGATCGTGATCGGCCGCCACGCCTTCGGCGATCAGTACCGCGCCACCGACATGGTCGTCCCCGGCGAGGGGACGCTGACTCTCACCTACACCCCCAAGGACGGCTCTGAGCCGGTCGAGCTCGACGTCTACGACTTCCCCGGGGGTGGCATCGCGATGGCGATGTACAACCTCGACGACTCGATCCGCGACTTCGCGCGGGCCTCGATGCGCTACGGCCTCGAGCGTGGTTACCCGGTCTACCTCTCGACCAAGAACACCATCCTCAAGCGCTACGACGGCCGCTTCAAGGACCTCTTCGCGGAGGTGTACGAGAACGAGTTCAGGACCGAGTTCGAGGCGAAGGGGATCTCCTATGAACACCGGCTGATCGACGACATGGTCGCCGCGGCGCTGAAGTGGGAAGGTGGGTACGTCTGGGCCTGCAAGAACTACGACGGGGACGTGCAGTCCGACACCGTCGCCCAGGGGTTCGGCTCGCTTGGGTTGATGACCAGCGTGCTGATGAGCCCCGACGGCAAGACCGTGGAGGCCGAGGCGGCTCACGGCACCGTCACCCGCCACTTCCGCCAGCACCAGGAGGGCAAGCCGACCTCGACCAACCCGATCGCCTCGATCTTCGCCTGGACGCGCGGCCTTGCCGCCCGCGGTCGCCTCGACGAGACCCCGGAGGTGTCACAGTTCGCCGCGACGCTCGAGCAGGTCTGCATCGAGACGGTCGAGAGCGGCAAGATGACCAAGGACCTGGCGCTGCTCGTCGGGCCCGACCAGCAATACCTCACCACCCAGGAGTTCCTTGCCGCGATAGACGAGCGCCTCCAGCGCGCGATGGCGTAGGGACATCGAACTTCAAACCACGACTTCAGGAGACGAACACGTGAGCACCCCCGTCAAAGTCACCGTCACCGGCGCCGCCGGCCAGATCGGCTACGCGCTGCTCTTCCGCATCGCCAGCGGCCAGATGCTCGGGCCGGACACGCCTATCGAGCTCAGCCTGCTCGAGATCCCCGACGCGGTCAAGGCGGCCGAGGGCACCGCGATGGAGCTCGAGGACTGCGCCTTCCCGCTGCTGCGCAAGATCGACATCTTCGACGACGCCAAGCCGGCCTTCGACGGCTGCAACGTCGGCCTGCTGGTCGGTGCCCGGCCGCGCGGGCCGGGCATGGAGCGCGCCGATCTGCTCGAGGCCAACGGTGGCATCTTCAAGCCGCAGGGCGAAGCGATCGCCGCCGGCGCTGCCGCCGACGTACGCGTGCTCGTGGTCGGCAACCCGGCCAACACCAACTGCCTGATCGCGCTCTCGAACGCGGACGGTGTGCCGCGCGAGCGCTTCACCGCGATGATGCGCCTCGATCACAACCGGGCGATCGCCCAGCTCGCCAACAAGCTCGGCAAGCCCGTCTCCAGCGTCAGCAACATGACCGTCTGGGGCAACCACTCGACCTCCCAGTACCCCGACCTGGTCAACGCCAGGGTCGACGGTGCGAGCGCCTGGGACGCGGTCGACGACGAGGTTTGGATCGGCGAGGAGTTCATCCCGCGCGTGGCCAAGCGCGGCGCCGAGATCATCGACGCCCGCGGCGCTTCCAGCGCCGCCTCCGCCGCCAACGCCGCGATCGACCACGTGCGTGACTGGGTGCTTGGCACCCCGAGCGGCGACTGGGTCTCGATGGGAGTGCCCTCCAACGGCTCCTACGGGATCGAGGAGGGCGTGGTGGCCGGCCATCCCTGCAGCTGCTCCGGTGGCGAGTGGCAAGTGGTCGAGGGCCTCGATGTCCCCGAGTTCTCCCGCACCCGCATCGACAAAAGCATCGAGGAGCTGAAGGAAGAGCGCCAGGCCGTCAGCGACCTGGGCTTGGTTTAAGAGCAACCCCGGTAGGGCTGGAACGTCTTGTACTTTTTCGTCAACGCCTCCGGGCGTCAGCTATAAGGCGATCCACCGAAAAAGTTAAGTGGAAGCCCTGCCGGGGTTGCTCTTGAGTAGCGCCTATTTGCCCCCGTAGTACTGGCGCCCTTTCTTCTTCACCCGTCCCTCTTTCTCCAGGTCGCCGAGGACCCGGTAGAGGTAGTTGGGCTTGATTTTCATCTGTTTGGCGATGTCCGAGGCGCTGATGCCGGGGCTTCCCTCGACCAGCGAGACAGCCTGGTCGGCGCGGGTGCCTTTGCGGCGACGCCGTTTTTTCGGAGCACCGCCTTTCGCGCCCGAGCCACGCGGACGGCCGGGCCCGCGGCTGGCGCGAGCCGTAACTTTGCCGCCCAGCTCGGCGAGGGCGCGCTCGAGGCGCTTACGCTCGTCGTCCAGCTCGGCGAGGCGCTTCTTAACCAGATCGCGAGCCTCGTCGAGTACGTGAGTGGTGCTTGGCATCTCGTTCCTTTCGCCCGGTCCGCATAGCCAACCGGGTCACATAAGAGGGTTAACGTACCGCAGTGTTGCACAGTTACAGTAACTGTGGAAAGCGGGCTGGCCGCATTGGCCTACCCTTACCTGACTATTTGGACACGCCTTCGATCTCAGGCTGAAACGGGTACCCCACAGGTTTCCTACGTGCTACTCAGGGGCGCTGTTTCTTCGGCAGGGTGCGGAAGACCAGGTCCCAGATGGGTGAAGAGACGCCATAGCCGAAGCGGTGGTCCTGAAAGTGGTGGCGCATGTGCTGCTCGCGCAGGCGCTTGCCGAGGTCTGACTTGGGCACGAAGTGGTGCACGTAGTAGTGCGTGTAGTCGTAGACGAGATAGCCGGCGATGAAGCCGCCGAAGAGCGGGTAGGCAGCCGGCGTACCGAAGATCAGGGTGAAGCCGAAGAAGAAGAGCGCGGCGAGGGGAATCGAGACCGCCGGCGGCATCACCAGCCGCATCCGGTCGTTGGGGTGGTCATGGTGGATGCCGTGGATGATGAAGTGCATGCGGCGGCCAAAGACGTTATCGGGCTCCCAATGGAAGAAGAGCCGGTGCAGCCAGTACTCGGTCAGCGTCCAGATACCAACGCCGGCGAGGCTGAGCAGTGCGATCTCCCAGGCCGCCTGCCCGCGGGCGACAGCCAGCAACTCCATCACCGCGATCACCGGCACGAAGACGATTGCCGGGATCGAGGGGTGGACCCGCGAGAAGAAGTTGAGGAAGTCGTTCTCGAAGAGCTGCGGGGAGGCCGAGAGCTTCTCGGTGCGGTTCTGGGCATCCATCCGTGCGACCAATGGTAGCGGCGCGGCCCGCTGCGCCCGCAAGACGCGGGGAAGTTGTGACGGGCCTGTTTCAAAGAGGCCGTCATTTGCGGGAATGAGGGTCACGGAAGTGTCACGGCAGTGGCAACATCCACGCCCGTGCCACGCAAGCCCAAACCGCCGACCTGCGACGACTGCTACTTCCGTCGCAACCAGCTTTGCGCCCTCCAGCTGGAGGAGCCCTGCACCACTTTCCGCAAGGACCGCCCCGAGGGCCTCGTGCCGCCTCGCCAGCCGGTTTTGCTCATGCGGCCGCCTCGCTGGGCGAGCCAGACGCAGCCGGCGTAGGGCGGGCGGGATCGCCCCGCCGGATGCCCACCACCGCCTTCGGCGGTGGAATGTTGTGCCGCTTCGCGGCTGGAATCACCCTGCCGGGGCCGCTTCGCGAGGCACCGTCGGGGCGATCCCGCCCGCCCTCTGTGACGGCTATGTTTTGCGCGATGCCTGAACGAGATGTGTTTGCGAACTTTGCCCGGATGAGGCGGGAGATGGATCAGATGCTTGGTGGGGCCTGGGGGCGCACGACGTATGTGAGTAGGAGAAGCAGCGGGTTCTCGCCCAATGTGGACGTCTACTACTGCGGCGACCCGCAGAGAGCTGTTGTGAAGGTCGATTTGGCTGGCGTGGATCTGGAGCAGGTTGGGATCGAGGTCAGCGGGCGGCAGCTGGCGATCGTCGGCGAACGGCCGGTGCAGGAGACCGAGGGGCGGGTCTACCAGCAGGTCGAGATCCCCTCGGGACCCTTCCGCCGCGTGGTTGAGCTCCAGGTCGACGTCGACCCCGACCAGGCGAAGGCGACCTACGAAGACGGCATCCTGCGCGTCGACCTGCCGCTGCGCGACCCGGCGCAGAGCACCCGTCGGGTGCCGATAGGACGCGAGTGATGGAGGGTGCCCCCGCGCTCGAGGTGGTCGAGGCGCCGTTCGACGCTGAGGACGCGATCCGTGCCAGCCAGCCGCTCCCCGATGCGCTGCCGGTCCTGCCGCTGCGCGAGACGGTCACCTTCCCCGAGACCCTTACCCCCCTCGCCGTCGGCCAGGAGCGCTCGATCAAGCTGGTCGACGACGTGCTCGGTGCCAACCGCATGCTGGCGATGGTCGCCGCGCGCGACCCCGAGGACGAGGAGCCCGGGCCCGACGGCCTTTACGACGTCGGCGTCGTCGGCGTCGTTGCCCGCATGCTGAAAGTCCCCGACGGGACGCTGCGCATCCTCGTCCAGGGCACGCAGCGGGTGGGACTCGGTCCCTACGTCGCCGAGGAGCCCTACCTGGTCGCGCGGATCGCCGAGTTGCCCGACTCGATCGACGAGGGGCCGGAGCTGGAGGCGCTGACGCGCAACGTGCAGCGCACCTTCTCGGAGATCGTCGAGCACATCCCCTACCTGCCCGAGGAGCTGCAGATGGCGGTCGCCAACATCGAGGATCCCGCCGCCCTCGGCCACCTCATCGCCGGCGCTCTGCGCATCTCCACCGAGGAGAAGCAGGAGCTGCTGGAGGAGGTCAACGTCGCGGCGCGCCTGCGGCGCCTCTCGCAGATCCTCGCCCGCGAGCTCGAGGTGGTCCAGCTGGGCAGCCAGATCCAGTCCCAGGTCCAGTCCGAAGTCGACAAAGGCCAGCGTGAGTTCTTCCTGCGCCAGCAGCTGAAAGCGATTCAGGACGAGCTGGGGGAGGGCGACGAGCAGCAGGCCGAGGTCAACGAGCTGCGCCAGCGGATCGAGGAGGCGGAGCTGCCCGAGCACGCGCTGAAAGCCGCCGAGCGCGAGCTCTCCCGCTTGGAGAAACTGCCGCCGGCCGCGGCCGAGCACGGCGTCATCCGCACCTACCTGGAGTGGTTGGTCGAGCTGCCCTGGGCGAAGGAGACCGAGGACAACCTCGACATCGCCCACGCCCGCGAGGTGCTCGACGCCGATCACTACGACCTGGAGAAAGTCAAGGACCGGATCCTCGAGTACCTGGCGGTGCGCAAGCTGAAACCCGACTCGCCGGGCCCGATCCTCTGCTTCGTCGGCCCGCCCGGCGTCGGCAAGACCAGCCTCGGCCGCTCGATCGCCCGGGCGCTGGGGCGCGAGTTCGAGCGCATCTCGGTCGGCGGCGTGCGCGACGAGGCCGAGATCCGCGGCCACCGCCGCACCTACATCGGCGCGATGCCGGGCACGATAATCCGCGCCCTGCGCGATGCCGGCTCGCGCAATCCCGTCTTCATGATCGACGAGATCGACAAGATGGGCGCCGACTTCCGCGGCGACCCCTCCTCGGCGATGCTCGAGGTGCTCGACCCGGCCCAGAACGACAGCTTCCGCGATCACTACCTAGACCTCGAATTCGACCTCTCCGAGGTGATGTTCATCGCCACCGCGAACATCCTCGACACCGTGCCGGGCCCGCTCCAGGACCGGATGGAGACGATCGAACTGGCCGGCTACACGCTCGAGGAGAAGCGCCACATCGCCCGCCGCTACCTGGTGCCGCGCCAGATCGAGGCGAACGGCCTGAAGCCCTCGCAGATCGAGTTCGCCGAGCCGGCGCTGACCGCGATCATCGAGGAGTACACGCGCGAGGCCGGCGTGCGCAACCTCGAGCGCCAGATCGGCACGATCTGCCGCAAAGTCGCCCGCGACGTCGCCGAGAGCAAGGTCAAGAACGGCAAGGTCAAGGTCTCGGCGAAGCGGGCGCGCGAGCTGCTCGGCCGCCGCCGCTTCTTCGCCGAGCAGCGGCGCCGCACCAAGGACCCCGGTGTCGCCACCGGCCTGGCCTGGACGCCTACCGGTGGCGACGTTCTCTTCATCGAGGCGACGGCGATGCCGGGCTCGGGCAAGCTGACGATCACCGGCCAGCTCGGCGACGTGATGAAGGAGTCGGCCCAGGCGGCGCTCTCCTACGTGCGCGGGCACTGGCGCGAGCTGGCGTCCGAGCTCGAGGAGGACTGGTTTGCCAAGCACGACATCCACATCCACGTTCCCGCTGGCGCCGTGCCAAAGGATGGTCCCTCAGCCGGCGTGGCGATGACGGTTGCGCTGGCCTCGCTGATCTCCGGCCGGCCGGTGCGCAACGACGTGGCGATGACCGGCGAGGTGACCCTGATCGGCCAGGTGCTGCCGATCGGTGGGCTCAAGGAGAAGTCCCTGGCGGCGCAGCGGGCCGGGATCAAGCGCGTGATCGTGCCCGAGCGCAACGAAGGCGACGTCGCTGAGATCCCCGAGCACGAGCGCAGCGAGCTCGAGTTCGTCTACGTCGACGAGGTCGCGAAGGCGATCGACGCCGCGCTCGCGAGGTAGCGATGGAGGCGGCTGGGGCCCTGGGCAGGGGCAATCTGTCGACGTTCATCGAGGCGATTCGCGCGGCGGCGGGCGCTCGCTCGCGCGCCTTCTGGCTCGTCGCCGGCCTGACCGTCCTCGCCGCGGGGTTGCGCTTCGCCACGCTCGGCGAGCAGGCCTACCACCACGACGAGATCGTCACCGCCAGCCGCATCCTGCGCGGCAGCTTCTGGCACGCGATGGACGCAGTCGGCTTCAGCGAGTCGGCGCCGCCGCTCTACTACGGGCTGGCCTGGATGTGGACGCAGGTAGCCGGCACCGGTGAGGTCGGCTTGCGCTCGCTCTCCGCCCTGGCCGGGGTGGCCACGGTCCCGGTCGCCTACCTGCTCGGCACCGAACTGCGCGGCCGCCGGGCGGGGGTCGTGGCCGCGGCGCTGGTCGCTGTCAACCCAATGCTCCTCTGGTACTCGCAGGAGGCCCGCTCCTACGCCCTGCTCGTCCTGCTCACCGCGCTCGCCGCCCTCTACTTCGTCCGCGCCCTCCAGCGCGCAGACGTGCCGGGAGTTGAAGACGCATATGGACCTATAAGTCCCGGCACGTCTCGGGACGCGACGCTTTGGGGGGTCTTTTCGGCGCTGGCGCTGGCGACCCACTACTTCGCGATCTTCCCGATCGCGCTCGAGGGCGCCTGGCTGCTGCGCAGACGCGGGCGCCGAGCGCTGGCTGGGATTTGGATCGTCGTCGGCGCGGGCATCGCCCTGGCGCCTCTGGCGATCCACCAGATGTCGCTCGGCCACGCCGAATGGATCGGCGACAGCAGTCTCGGCCACCGCCTCTGGGAGAGCGGGGTCACATTCGTCGTCGGCGAGACCGCCGACATCGTCGCCCGGACGACGACCGTGCTGCCGGCGGTCGTTCCCCTGCTCGCCGCCGTCGCGGCCCTGGCACTGCTCGTCGCGCGGGGGGACCGCGCCGAGCGGCGCGCGGGCGCCACCGTGCTGGCCATCGCCGCCGCGACGATCGCCGTTCCGCTGGCGCTGGCGCTGCTCGTCCCCGGCAAGGACTACGTGCTCGCCCGCAACCTGCTGCCGGCGCTGGTGCCGCTGCTGGTGGCGGTGGCGATTGGGGCGACGCTGCGAGGCGCTCGGCGCAGCGGAACCGTCCTCGCCGCGGTCCTCGTCGCCTACTCGCTCGTCTTCTGCGTCTGGGCCAGCCTCTCGCCGTCGCTGCACCGGCCCGATTGGGACGCGGTCGCGGCGCGGCTGGGCGAGCCGGAGGCGCCGCGAGCAACGGTCAGCTGGACCCTGGGGGCGGCCTCGCTGCGCTGGTACCTCTCGACCGGCTCCTTCCAGGTGCAGCCGTCCGACGGCTACACCTGGGCCGTGCACGAAATCGACTTCGTCTCCGACGGGCCGGCGCCGCCGGTTCCGCAGCGCCTGCTCGGTCCGCGCTTTCGCCAGGTCGGCTATGAGCGGGTCGGTCGCCTGCACGTGAGGCGCTACGCGATGCCCGGCCCCGAGCTCGCCCACCTGCGACTGCGGCGCGTTCGCAGAGCGGACCTCAACTTCCGCAGCAACGGCGTCCTCCTCGACGGGATTGGACCCGGCTGAGAAAGGGAATACGTTTGGAGTTATCCTGAGCGTCCCCAAGCAGACCCCAGCGAGGAGAAGGCATGACCAAAACGAAGGCGAACCAGGCCACGGACCTCTATTCGACCGCCCGTGAAAACCCCTACGTGCAGCGGCTGATCGAGGACGAAGAGCTGCGCGACAACCTGCGCGACGCCTTTGAAGCCGCGCGCAATGCCTACGGCCGCGCGACCGGCAACGGCAAGGGCACGGTCAAGGCCGTGACCAGCGACAAGAAGGTGCAGAAGGACCTGCGCACCGCGGCGGAAAGCCTGCGCGACGCCTCCGAGCAGCTGAAGGCGCCGAAGAAGCGCAAGCGCAAGGGTCGCCTCGGCCGCCTCATCCTCTTCGGCCTGGTGGCGGCGGGGATCGCGCTGGTGCTCAGCGAGGACGCCCGCAAGACCGTGCTCGACGCCCTCTTCGGCGCCGAGGAGGAGTTCGAGTACACCAGCACCACGAGCATCAACGGCGCCTGATCTGACAGCCCCAGTCACGCTGGCACCAGTGGCCTCCTCAGGCAGTAATAGACTGAACTGATGGAGGCTGCAACCAAAGAGCGCGAGCTGAGCGGCGAAAAGGCCCAGCGCATCGTCGACGCGATGCGCGAGAGCGTCGCCAAGCGCGGCGCCGCCGGCTCGACCTTCGAGCACGTCGCCCGCGAGGCCGGCGTCAGCCGTGGCCTGCTCCACTACTACTTCGGCACCAAGGAGCGGCTGCTGGTCGAGGTCGTCCGCCGCGACGCCGAGATCCGCGTCGCCCGCCTCGACGAGCCGCTCGGCAGGGCGGAGACCGTCGACGACGTGATCGAGGTGCTGGTCGCCAACCTCACCGACCTGATCGAGAACGAACCGGCCTTCTTCCTGCTGCTCTACGAGCTGTTCAGCGCCGGCCGGCGCAACCCCGACATCCAGCGGGAGGTCGGCCAGTTGTTCGACCGCACCCGCTCCCACGTCGCCGAGATCCTCGAGGCGAAGGAGCGCGAGGGCGTGCTCAGCCTGCGCTACGACGCCGAGGCGATCGTCGCCTACCTCTTCGCGGTCGGCGACGGCTTCGCCCTGCAGGCCCTCTCGGAGCCCGACCGCGACATCAGCACCGCACTCGCGGCCGGCGCCGCCTCGGCTCGTTTCCTGCTCGCCGGGGAGTGACTCTCCTCACAGACGAAGTGCCGCGCCTGCGAGAAGCTGGCTAACCAGCCAATGCACGACGCGATGATCCGACTGGCCGGGTTCCTGGCGCGCAGGCGCCGCCTCGTAGTCGCTGCCTGGGTCCTGGTCGTCCTCGCCTCTCTGCCGCTCGCCGCGCGTCAGACCGAACACCTGACCGGCGGCGGCTTCGACGTGCCGGGCAGCGAATCGAAGGCGGTCGGCGAGGCGATGCAGGGGGTCTTTGCCACGCAGGCCAACGGGGTCGCCGTTCTGCTGCGGGCGGCCCCGGATGCGAGCGGCGCCGAGCGTGCCGCCGCGGTGCGGCGGGTGCGCCGTGAGGTCGCCGCGGTGGAAGGAGTGGCGCTATCGCCGGCGGTCGCGCGCCGCGGCCAGGTCCAGCTCCGCCGTGGCGACAGCGCCCTGTTGCCGCTCACCAGCCGTGTCTCGCCGGACGAGCTGGTCGATCCGGCGGTGGAGCTGCGCGAAGGGCTCGACCCCGGTGCGGCCACCGGTGGCGTCACGCCCTACCTCGCCGGGCAGGCGACTGTCTGGGCCGGGATGCAGGAGCTCTCCAAGGAAGACCTCGCCAAGGCGGAGGCGAGCGGCTTCCCGATCGTCGCCCTGATCCTGCTCGTCGTCTTCGGCTCGCTCGCCGCCGCCGCCCTGCCGCTGACCCTGGGCTTCGTCAGCGTGATCGTCACCGGGGCGCTGATCTACTTCCTCTCGTTGCAGATGTCGACCTCGGTCTTCGTCACCAACATGGCCTCGATGATCGGAATCGGCGTCGCGGTCGACTACTCGCTCTTCATCCTCGCCCGCTACCGCGAGGAGCGGCGCGCCGGGCGCGACTGCGAGGGGGCGCGGGCCGAGGCGCTCGCCACCTCCGGCCTCGCCGTCGCCTTCTCCGGCATCGCCGTGATCGTCTCGCTGGCCGGTCTCTGGATGGTCGACAACCAGGCGCTGCGCTCGATGGCGCTGGGGGCGATGACCGTCGTCGCCGTCTCGATCCTCACCGCGACGACCCTGCTGCCGGCGCTGATCGCGATGCTCGGCGACCGGGTGATGCCGGGTGGGATCGTCGCCAAGGTGCTCGGCTGGTTCCCACATCGGGAGCGGCCGGTTGACCGCGAGGCGTTCTGGGTCAGATGGTCGCGGCGGGTGATGGCCCGTCCCTGGCGCGCCATCGCCTTCTCCGCCGGCATCCTGCTCTTCCTCGCGATCCCGATCCTCTCGTTGGAGACCGGCACCAACGCGATCCAGCAGTTCCCCAAGGACAGCGACGTGCGCGTCGGCAACGAGCTTGCCGCCACGCAGCTCGGCGGCGGCGCCGACCCGGTTCAGATCGTCGCCGAGTTCCCCGGCGAAGCCGATCGCGCCGCGGTCGCCGGCTTCGCCCGCGAGCTGAGCGCCCAACGGGGCGTGGCAGCCGTGGCGCCGCCCGTCTACGCCGGCAGCAGCGCCCTGATCGAGGCGACCTCGAGCGCTCCCAGCGACTCCGAGGCCGCCGCCGCCCTGGTCGAGCGGCTGCGCGACTCCTTCGTCCCGGCCAGCGCCCTCGCCGCCGCGGCGACGGTCGACATCGGCGGCGAAACGGCCCGCACCGACGACGCCCGCGCGCAGATCTACGGCTCGCTCTGGAAGATCGTCGGCTTCGTCCTCGCGCTCAGCTTCCTCGTCCTGATGGTGATGCTGCGCTCGCTGCTGCTGCCGCTCAAGGCGGTGCTGATGAACCTGCTCTCGATCGGCGCCGCCTTCGGCATCCTCGTCGCGATCTTCCAGTGGGGCTGGCTCGACAGCGTGCTCGGCTTCGAAAGCCTCGGTGCCCTCGACACGATCAACGTGCCGCTGATCTTCGCCATCGTCTTCGGCCTCTCGATGGACTACGAGGTCTTCCTCATGTCGCGCATCCGCGAGCGCTACCTCGAGCACGGCGACAACGAGCGTGCCGTCGCCGAGGGCCTCGCCTCCAGCGCTCGCACGATCTCCTCAGCGGCGCTGATCATGAGCTGCGTCTTCGCCGTCTTCGTCCTCACCGGGGTGCCCTCGATCAAGGAGCTCGGCCTCGGCGCCGCCGTGGCGATCGCCCTCGACGCGACCCTGGTGCGGCTGATCCTCGTCCCGGCGGCGATGAAGCTGATGGGCGACTGGAACTGGTGGATGCCCTCCTGGCTCGACCGCCTCCTGCCCCGCCTCAGCTTCGAGAGCGGCAAGCGCGAGCCCGAGCCGGCCGAGGCCTAATACCCTTTGCCGCCATGAGCGCGGAGATCGCCTTCGCCGGTGCGGCGAGGCAGGCGGAGATGGTGCGGGCGGGGGAGGTCTCGCCCCGAGCGAGCTGGTGCAGCTCTGCCTGGACCGGATCGCGCGCCTCGATCCGCAGCTGAACTCCTTTCGCGTCGTCTTCGCCGAGAAGGCGCTGCTCGAAGCCGAGCAGGCCGAGGCGCGGCTGAAGGCGGGGGAGGAGCGGCCGCTGCTCGGCGTGCCGATCGCGATCAAGGACTGCGTCGACGTGACCGGCGACGTCACCACCTACGGCACCGACGGCTTCGACGAGCCGGCCGGGGCCGACAGCGAGATCGTGCGACGCCTGCGCGAGGCGGGCGCGATCGTGGTCGGCAAGACGCACGCTGCCCGAGCTGGCGATCTGCGGCTTCACCGAGTCGGCGACCTGGGGGGTGACGCGCAACCCCTGGAACCCACAGCGGACCAGCGGCGGCTCGAGCGGCGGCAGCGCCACCGCCGTCGCCGCCGGCCTGGTGCCGATCGCGCTCGCCACCGACGGCGCTGGCTCGATCCGCATCCCTGCCGCCTGCTGCGGCCTGGTCGGGCTGAAACCGCAGCGGGGACGCGTCTCGCTCGCCCCGGACCTGGAGCACTGGAACGGCCTCTCCGTCTACAACTGCGTCAGCCGCGGCGTGCTCGACACCGCGCTCTGGCTCGACGTCGTCAGCGGCGGCTCGGGGGAGCCGGGTGCGCCCGCTCCCCCCGAGCGCCCCTTCGTCGAGGCGGCGCAGGGGCCGCCCGGCAAGCTGCGGATCGCCTGGTCGACCGCGCCGCCGCGCGCCGCGGCGCCGCCGACGCGTCGACGACGTCGCCAAGGGGGCGGTCGCCGACACCGCCGAGCTGCTCGGCTCGCTCGGCCACGAGGTCGAGCCAGCGCGACCCCGAGTGGGGCGGGATCGGCAACAAC
The DNA here is from genome assembly GCA_963782685.1 of uncultured Solirubrobacterales bacterium. GTDB lineage: Bacteria > Actinomycetota > Thermoleophilia > Solirubrobacterales > 70-9 > VRUE01. The sequence continues at coordinate 32,842 of CAWAKV010000002.1, read as the reverse complement.
ATCACGCCGCGCTACCTGCGCGGGATCGCCGAAGACTTCGACCGGGTGCCGCACCCCGAGCGGCTCGAACGGCGCACCCGCGGCTTCGCCCGCCTCGGCAAGCTGATCCCCGACGGGATCTTCGAGCGCGCGCGGCGCGCCGAGGCCGCCGATGCAGCCAGGGTCAACGCGATCTTCGACTCGCACGACGTGCTGATGACCCCGGTGATGGGCGGTACGGCGCTGCCGGTGCGGCGCTGGGAGGGACGGGGGGCGCTGCGGACGGTGCTCGGGATGAGTCGCTTCTATCCCTACTGCGTCCCCTGGAACCACCTCGGCAACCCGGCGATGTCGGTGCCGGCCGGCTTCGCCGCCGACGGCATGCCGCTCGCGGTCCAGCTGATCGGCCGCCCCGGCGACGAGGCCACCCTGCTCTCACTGGCCGCCCAGCTCGAGGCCGAGCGGCCCTGGGCGGACGGCCGCCCGCCGATCTCCTGACGGCTAGCGGAAGACCTTGCGCAGGCGGGCGATCTCGCGGACCTTGCCGCGGGGGCGGATGCGGCGCTGGAGGACCATCTTCAGCGGGCTCGCTTCCGGCTTGCCCATCGCGACGAAGTCCCCCCAGCTCGTCTCCAGGGTGAGGGTGGGGCTGGGCGCCTCGCCCGGCTCGGCCCGGGTCGAGCCGTTGTCGAGCGTCAGGTGCCAGGGGTCGGCGTCGCTGAAGCGGTACTGGTAGACCAGCGGCGAGCCGTTGGCTGCCGCCGGGTCGGCGACGCGCTCGACCACGTCGAAGTAGAGGCGCTGGATCTCGGGCGAGGCGTCCGGGATCGGGCCGTCGGGTGGGCCGAGGACGCCGGCCTCCATCAGCTTCACCTGGCGCTGCGGCGACTTCCTCCGCCGAGGCTTCGGGGTCGAAGGGGAAGACGCCAGGCGGCATCTCCTCGGTCGGGTAGCCGATCGTGCGCCAGCGCTGGCGGATCAGTTTGAGGCCGAAGGCGAAGATGTCCTCGAGCGAGAAGCCGTAGCACTCGGTGTAGTAGCGGTCCATGTTGGGCGGGTAGAAGACGGCCGGCCCGTAGGGCAGCGTTTCGCGCAGCAGCTCGACCACGGCGGCGCGGTTCTCCTCCCAGCCCGGGTGCCCTTCGCCGAGCAGTTCGGAGAGGACCTTGACGCCGAAGCCGATGTGGCGCTGCTCGTCGCGGGAGACGTTGACCATGCCGGCGCTGAAGCCGGGCATCGTCTCTTCGGAGGCGAAGAAGTCCTCGATGAAGTGCTGACCGGGCTGGGCGAGGCTGCCCTCGACGATCAGGTGGTAGAGGGTGATCGCCTGCGCGTACTTGGGCAGCGAGCGGTCCTTGCGCAGTTCCTCCGCCATCAGGTCGAGCCGGTCGAAGATGCCGCGGTAGCCCCAGTTGAGCTGCGGCATAGTGGAGGAGAGGGTCTGCTGGATCGAGTCGCCGCCGACCCCGATCACCTCCTTGAAGAAGCGGTGGAAGAAGATCGAGTGGCGGACCTCGTCGACCTGCTGGGTGGCGAGGAAGTAGGACTGCTCCTCGGTTGGCGCGGCGGTGATGTAGGGGGCGAGCGTGTCGGCGACCCGGTCCTCGCCGTAATAGAACATCGAGTAGATCCACATCGCTGAGCGCCGCTGGATGTCGCTCAGTGCCTCCCAGCCGGCGCGGTCCTCGGAGAAGTCGATGTCATAGGCGCTCCAGTTGCCCTGCTCCCAGCGCTTGTAGAGGTCCTCGTAGGTGATGTTGTCCATCAGGCTCTGGGATGCGACGCTCATCGTTCTCCTTCGGAAGATTGCTGGCTGCGCAGCAGGATACCGCGATCCTGGCTGCGCAGCCAGTTTCAGCTATTTGACGAATTCGCGCACTTGGTTGTAGACGGTTTCGTTCTGGTGCAGGTTCGAGTGTGAGATGCAGGCGGTTTCCGTGTTCGTCGCCCCGCTCAGCGGCACGCTCGAGTCCGGATTGATGATTTCGTCGCACGGCGACCACCAGGTGCCGTAGTTGACGCTGCCCGGCGTCTCATCTCCCGCATTGAGTTCGTTGAGGAAGGTCGAGCCAGGCCGCATCTCGGTGCAGGCGGTGCTGAAGCAGAAATAGGCGAAATTCGTGCCGTGGTTCGGCCCGCCCAGCGAGACCCACTCGTCGACGTTCGCTTCGCCGCCGCTGACGAACTTGATGTACCAGCGGCTGTTGAGGCTGCCCATCGAGTGGGCGATGATGTCAACCTTTTCCGCACCGGTTTCTTTCTTCAGTTTTTCGACTTCGCTTTTGACGATCGTTTCCGCCGTCGTTTTGTTCGATTGCGAGGTGTTGTAGCTGTAGGCGCGCAGGTGCGATTTCGGGTAGCCGTCTTTTTCGAACCGGCCGATCATCGTGTTCCAGGTCGAGGCGCTGCTCGACCAGCCGTGGACGAACAGGATCGGATCGAGCGCAAGCGCGCCGCTGGGTGCGATTGCGGCCCCGCTGACGCAGACGGCGATCGCGGACACGAGAGCCGTGAGCCTTCTCTTGAACATGTTGCCTCCTTTGTCTCAGGGGGAGGACGTGCCACCTCCAAACCCGTCCTACCTTTGCATGATCTGCGTGATCTTAGTCAGATCAATCTGAGCATTGATCCTCGCCGTGTGGGCCTCTCTTCCCGGCTCACGCGGAGGCATTCGAAGCGGGAGAAGCGTTGATGCGAAGATGCGCTCCGAATGGACGGAACTTCGCTGGACGAGCTGATCGGTCGCAGGCTCCGCCTGCCTGGGCATTTCGTCGGCGAGGTCAAGCTCGAAGGGGTGCGCAGCCTCAACGGCGCAGTCGAGATTCGCGTGCGCACCGCCGCCGGCGTGCTCGACGAGACGATCCTCGCCGACGAGGAGGTCGCCGCCATCGAGGTCCTGGACGAAGGGCCGCAGCCGGTCGATGCCTCCGATTTCTTCGACTTCATCGAGGCGCACCGGATCGAGCTCGCCTACGCGCACGACCCCAACTTCGCCGTGAGCATGTCCGGGGTCCGCGGCCTCCCGCACCAGATCGTCGCCGTCTACCGGCACATGCTCCCCCAGACGCGACTTCGTTTCGTCCTCGCCGACGACCCGGGGGCCGGCAAGACGATCATGGCCGGTCTGCTGATGAAGGAGCTTCAGCTTCGCGGCGTCGCCGACCGCGTCCTGGTCCTCTGCCCCGCGCCGCTGGTCCCGCAGTGGCAGGACGAGCTGGTGGAGAAGTTCGACGAGCATTTCGAGATCTTCGACTCGCGCATCAGGTCAAGTGGCAGCCGGGCGGAAATCCCTGGCAGCAGCACGACCGCGTGATCGCTTCGATCGACTTCGCCAAGCGCGACGAGATCATGCCGGACCTGCTGCGGGCCGAGTGGGACCTGGTCGTGATCGACGAGGCGCACAAGTGCTCGGCGACCTCGCGCTGGGATCCGCAGGAGCAGCGCGACCGCCTCGATCGCACCCAGCGCTACCGGCTGGCCGAGGAGCTCTCCGGCGCCTGCGAGCGGCTGCTGCTGATGACCGCCACGCCGCACTCGGGCGATCCGACTCGCTTCCAGAACTTCCTCAAGCTCCTCGACCCCGACCAGTTCGCGATCGAGGAGCTTCCGCGTGAGCAGATCGCCCGTGAGGACAGCCCGTACTTCCTGCGGCGCCAGAAGGAGGCGCTGAAGGACGAGCGCGGAGCCGACCTGTTCGTCCCGCGTGAGGTCCTCACCCAGCCCTTCGACCTGACCAGGCCGGAGCTGCGGCTCTACGAAGAGGTGACCGCCTACATCCAGCGACTTCCTCGGCCAGCAGCCGGGCCGCAGGGGCGGTGCGGTTGCCCTCGCGCGCACCGTCCTGCAGCGTCGGCTCGCCTCCAGCCTCGGCGCGATCCGCTCCTCGCTGCGACAAGCGAGCGCGAGCGGATCGGCGCGACGGATCGAGGAGGTCGAGGCCCTGCCGCCAGGCGAGCGCGCAGCAGCAGCTCGCCGAGCTGCGGCTGATCGCCGAGCTCGACGACGAGGAGCTGGAGCTCGACGACGCGACCGAGGAGAGCCAGGACGCTCGCCGCGGAAGGGATCGTCGTCGCCGAGACGCTCGACCAGATGCGAGTCGAGATCGCCGAGCTGGAGCGGCTCGTCGGCCTCGCCGACAGGACCATCGCGGCCGGCGAGGAGGCAAAGCTCACTGCCCTGCGGACTGCCTGGAGCGGGCGGAGCTGGCCGAGCTGCGCGACGGGCGCGGCAAGCTGCTGATCTTCACCGAGCACCGCGACACGCTCGACTACCTCGTGGCGAACCTGAGCGAGTGGGGCTACCGACTCTGCTCGATCCACGGCGGCGTGCCGACCGCCAGGCGCGCAGCGAGATCCAGCAGGACTTCCACCTCGAGCGAGCAGATCTGCGTCGCCACCGAGGCGGCGGGCGAGGGGATCAACCTGCAGTTCTGCCACCTGATGATCAACTACGACCTGCCCTGGAACCCGGTGCGGCTGGAGCAGCGCATGGGCCGCATCCACCGCATCGGCCAGGACTCCACGTGCTTGATCTTCAACTTCTGCGCCGAGCAACACGATCGAGGGCAAGCTGCTGCTCCGCCTGCTGCGAGAAGCTCGAGCGAGATGCGAGAAGGACCTCGGCGGGCGCGTCTACGACGTCGTCGGCGAGGTGCTCGAGCGTCGGACGGGGTCGACTTCGAGCGACTGCTGCGCGACGCGCTGCTCAACCCCGAGCGGCTGGACACCGGCCAGCTGGAGATCGACGGCCTCGATCCCGAGCAGCTACAAGGAGTACGAGCAGAGCGTCGGCATCGCTCAGGCCACCAAGCACGTCGACATCTCCTGGGTGCGGGAGCGCGACTGGCGCTCGGAGGAGCGGCGGCTGATGCCGGAGTTCGTCGAGCAGTTCTTCGTCCGTGCCTGCGAGCAGCTCGGCATGCGGCTCGAGCAGCGAGCCGACGGCCTCTGGCGCGATCGAGCACGTGCCGCGGTCGCTGCGCGCCGACCGTCTGGCAGCGGTCAAGCGCCTTGGTCGCCCCGAGCCCAGCTACCGCAAGCTCACCTTCCGCAAGGAGGAGCGCGAGCGCGCCGAGCACGAGGACGCCGTGCTGCTCTCGCCGGGGCATCCGCTCTACGCCGCCGCGGTCGGAGCTGCTCGACGAGCGCCTGGCCGCCGCCCGGCGTGCCGTCGCCCCTTCGTTGCGCCATGGGCGACCGACCCCTTCGCGATCCACTTCTTCGCCTACGAGGTTCAGGGCCAGGGGATGGGCGGCGAGGATGAGATCGCCTATGCGCGAGCTCGTCGCCGTCGGCGACGAGAGCGGACGAGCCGACGCTGATCGGCGCCGACGTGCTCCACGACCTCACGCCGGTGCGACTTCGCCCGCCGCGAGCTCGAGCTCCCGACCGCAGGCCGAGATCGACCGCGCCCAGCGACTTCGTGCAGCTGCGGCGTCCAGAACGACGCCGTGCAGGAGAAGCGCGCGGAGCGCTCCGAGCAGGCGAGCTGCGCCGCCGAGTACCTCGATCGAGTCGATGGACGCCCAGCGGCGCGTGCTCGCAGGCGAAGTGGTCGGAGCTCGACGATCGCGTCTACCGCGGCGAGGAGGCGGCGCAGCTGGCGCGCGACGAGGCGCAGCGCCGGCTCGACGAGCTCGAGCGCCGCCGCGAGCGAGAAGCTCGACGGCGTTCGAGCGGCTCGGCATCGTCCGCCCGGGCCCGGTCGCCTACCTCGGCACCGCGCTGGTCGGCCCGGCCGCGGACGGTCGACGAGCCGACGGTCTGCGACTCGATGCGCAACGACCCGGAGGTCGAGCTGGCGGCGATGGCCTGGGCGATGGAGTTCGAGCGCGAGGCGGGCTGGGAGCCCGAGGACGTCTCCGACGAGCGCGACGGGCGCGGCTTCGACATCCGCAGCGTGCGCCGCGACGAGCACGGGCGGGTGCAGCGAGGTGCGCCGGATCGAGGTCAAGGGTCGCTCGGCCGCAGCGGGGTCGACGTGTCGCCTCTGCCGCACCGAGTGGATCGCGGCGCACGCCACGGCGAGACCTTCTGGCTCTACGTCGTCTACGGCGCGACCGGCGAGCGCCCGCGCGGGGTCCGCGATCCAGGACCCGGCCGCCCGGCTCGGTTCTGAGGTCGAGCAAGGTCACCACGGTGACCGCGTACTTCATCCCCGGCGCGGCGATCGAGGGGGCGGCTGCGCCATGAGCGACGACCGGCGGCTGATCGAGGACCTGATCCCGGTCGAGGCGATCAACGCGGTCGCCCAGCGAGAGAAGATCGGCCACGCCGGCGGTGCATCCGCGCAAGCTGCACCTGTGGTGGGCGCGCCGGCCGCTCGCCGCAGCGCGGGCAGCGGTCTACGCGACCCTGGTGCGTACCGGCGGACGTTCCACGAGGACGCAGCGCTCGTCGGCGTACTTCGCCGGCCTGTGTCGGTGGGGCGCGACGAGAACCGCGATCGCCGAGGCGCGCCAGCGGGTGCTCGCGGCGAACGGCGGGGAGCCGCCCAAGGTGCTCGACCTGTTCGCCGGCGGCGGGCGCGATCCCGCTCGAGGCCGCGCGGCTTGGCTGCGAGGCGACCGCGGTCGAGCTCAACCCGGTCGCCCACCTGATCGAGCTCTGCACGCTCGACTATCCGCAGCGGTTCGGCCCCTCCCTCGCCGACGACGTCCGCGAGTGGGGTCGCCGCTGGGTGCGAGCGGGCCTGGGAGCGGGTCGGCCACCTCTACCCGCCGGTCGACGGCGAGGCGGTCGGCAACGAGCAGCTCGGGCTGGACGGGGGTGACCGAGCGGCGGCGAGACGGCGTCCGATCGCCTACCTCTGGACGCGCACGGTGCCGTGCCCGAACCCCAGCCGGGCGACCACCGCATGCCGCTGGTGCGCCAGACCTGGCTCGCGCGGAAGAAGGAACAGCTTCGCCGCCCTGAGGCCGGTCGTCGACGGCAGCCGCCGGCGGTCAGCTGGCGAGGTCGTCGACCGCAGAGACCGGCGCAGAGCTGGGCTTCGACCCGGCGGGCCTTCTCGAGTCGCGGCCGCGCGACCTGCCTCGTCTGCGGCGCCTCGGTCGATGCCGACTACGTCAAGGCAGGAGGGCCGGGCGGGGCGGATCGGAGATCGACGCCGCTGGCCGCGGTGCTTCCGCAGCCCTCCGGCCGGGGTCGCGACTACCTCGCCGCCGGCGACTACCCGCTGCCGAGCGGCGAGGAGTGCGCGGCGGTCCTGGCGGACCTCGACGTAGCTCCTCCGACCGAGGCGATCCCGGCGCAGGACACGCGCAACTTCTGGACGCCCATTACGGCTATGACGCGCTTTCGCGACCTCTTCACGCCGCGGCAGCTCGCGACCCTCTGCGCGTTCGCGCAGGGCGTGCGCGAGATCCACGACGAGATGATCGCCAGCGGCGTGGAGGAGGAGCGGGCGGCGGCGATCTGCGCCTACCTGGGGCTGGCCGTGGACCGGGTCGCGGATTTCGGCAGCAGCCTCTGTCGATGGGTGCCCGAGACAGACGGCTGTCGAACACGTCGCCCGCCAGGCCCTTCCGATGGTCTGGGACTTCGCGAGAGCGAACCCGTTCGGCGGGCGTCCGGCGACGTGATGCGATTACGTCGAGCGGATCGCGCTCATCGTCGAGCACGTCGCCAGGGGCGTGCCGCGGAGCGTCGAGTGCCACCGGACGCTCCGCGACGCAGCTTCCCGTCGCACGACGCGACCTTCGACGCGGTCATCACCGATCCGCCCTACTACGACAACATCTCCTACGCCGACCTCTCGGACTTCTTCTATGTCTGGCTGAAGCGCTCGGTCGGCTTCCTCTTTCCCGAGCACCTCGGCGGCGAGCTAACGCCGAAGCGGCGCGAGGCGATCGTCGCCCCCTACCGGCACGACGGCGAGCAAGGAGGCGGCGCGCGAGTTCTACGAGCAGGAGATGGAGGCCGCCTTCCGCGAGGCCCACCGGGTGCTCAAGCCGAACGCGCCGCTGGTCTGCGTCTACGCCCACAAGACGACGCTCGGCTGGGCGTCCCTCGTCGAGGCGCTGCGACGGGCGGGGTTCACGATCACCGAGGCGTGGCCGCTCGACACCGAGATGCCGGAGCGCTCGATCGGCCAGGGCACGCGCCTCGCTGGCCTCGTCGATCTTCCTCGTCGCGCGGCGGCGCGAGCGGCGAGGAGGTCGGCGACCACGCCGAGGTGCGTGCGCGAGCTCGACGACGATCATCGCCGAGCGGCTGGACCGGCTGACCGAGGCGGGCGTGGCGGGCTCCGACCTCGTCATCGCGACGATCGGCGCCGGGCTGCGCCCCTTCACCGATACGCGTCGGTCGAGCTCCCCAACGGCGAGGAGCTCCCGGCCGAGCGACTTCCTCGAGGAGGTGCAGGCGCGGGTGCTCAACGCCGTGCTCGCCAAGGTCCACGGCCTCGCGGACGGGGTCGGCAGCGATCGACGCTCGCCACCCGCTACTACGTGATCGCGCGCTACTCCTTCGGCTACGCGGAGGTCGAGTTCGACGAGGCGAACAACCTCGCCCGACAGCGCCGGGGTCGAGCTCGGCGAGCTCGCCGAGGGGCCGCGACCGCTCGCTGCGGATCAGCAAGGACAAGGTGCACCTTCCTCGACTTCGCCGAGCGCGGGCGAGGACCCCGAGCTCGGCCTCGCTGCCCGACGGCGCCGGGGTCGCCGCTGATCGACGTCCTCCACGGCCTGCTCTGGCGCGCGAGCACGGCGCCGCGAGGAGGTCGGGCACTACCTCGACGAGGCCGCTTCGATCCGACCGCAGCTGCGCCTCGTCGCCCAGGCGCTGCAGGGCAAGGGCCTGCGCGACGGAGGGCGAGAGCAAGCCGGCGGAGGCGCAGGCCTGCGAGCGGCTGCTCGGCGCGTGGCGCACGCTCGTCGACGACAACCTGATCGATGAGCCCGATGAGCACGGGCGCCTACACCCTCCGAGCCCTGGACCGACGTGGTCGCGCCGCACGCCGACGTGCGCGTCGGGCGACCTGGCGATGGGCACCTACGCCGCCAACCTCGCCGTCGGTCGCTGCGGGCAGGCAGCAGCCGGCGCCGACGTCTACGCCGACCCCGAGCAGTTCTTCGCCTCCACCTACTTCACCGCAGGCGATGCGCAAGGCTGCTGGACGACGTCTGGTCGGCGTTCTCGCCGGCGAGAGCGGCGACCGGGTCCTTCAGCTGCGGACGCCGTTCGGCGGCGGCAAGACCCACACGCTGCTCGCCCTCTACCACCTGGCGACCGTCGCCGCAGGCGGCGCAGCGGCGTCCCCGAGCTGGCCGGCCTGCCCGATCCGGGTGCCGGTCCGCACGGCGGTGCTCTCCGGGCGAGTACCTCGACCCGCAGCGCGGCCGCGACGGTCGACGGCCGGCGGATCCAGACGCTGTGGGGAGAGCTCGCCTACCAGCTCGGCGGCTGGGAGGCCTACGAGGCGTGGCTGGTCGACGGCGAGGAGGGCGCGCCGCCCGGTGGTGAGCTGCTCGGCCGGCTGCTTGGCGGCGAGCCGACGCTGATCCTGCTCGACGAGGTGCTCATCTACGTCGCCAAGGGTCGCGGCGGTCGAGCGGGGCGATTCCGACGTGGCCCGCCAGGCGATGCTCTTCCTCCAGAACCTCACCGAGGCGGTCAACCAGAGCAGCCAGGCGGCGATGGTCTACTCGCTGCAGGCGAGCGTCGGCGAGGCGGTCGGTGAGGAGGAGCTCCTGCGCGACGCTCGAGAAGATCGCCGCGCGCATCGACGCCCGGCGCGAGCCGGTCACGCGGCGACGAGGTGCTGCGCGTCGTGCAGCGCCGCCTGTTCGAGTCGCTCGGCGACGCCGCCGTCCGCCGCGAGGTCGCCAGGGCCTACGCCGAGCAGCTTCGAGCGCGAGCTGCTGGCGATGGCCGAGACCGACGCCGACCGGCGCGAAGCCGCGCGACCGCGCGAAGGCGCTCGAGCAGCGCGATCGAGCTCGCCTATCCCCTTCCACCCGGAGCTGCTCGACCTCATGTACCACCGCTGGGGGAGCCTGCCCGAGCTACCAGCGGACGCGCGGCGCCCTCCAGTTCCTCGCCACGGTCGTGCACGCGCTCTGGTCGGGCGAAGGCCGGGCGGCGGGGGCGCTGATCGGTCCCGGCGACGTCGACCTCGCCGACGAGGGGACGCGCAACACCTTCTTCGAGCAGGTTGGCGAGGAGCGCCAGTACCGCGCCGTGGTCGAGGCCGACTTCCTCGCCGACGACGCCGGCGCGCGTCTGGTCGACGAGCGCCTCGGCGACGAGTCGCCGGCGCTGACCGACCTGCGCGTCGGCACCCGGGTGGCGACCGCCGATCATGCTGATGTCCTTCGGCCGTCCGGACGGGGATGACAAGGGGGCGCTGGAGCGCGAGGTGCTCGATGCGACGCTCATCCCCGAGCTCGACGGCAATCTGGTCCGCGCCGCCCTGCGCGAGCTCCGCGGCGAGGCGCTGCTCTACCTCCACCACACCGGCCGCCGCTACCGCTTCGAGTCGCGGCCCAACCTGAACAAGCTGATCATCGCCGAGCAGGACAAGCTCGAGCCCTCCGAAGCGCGCGCTCAGCTGCGCGATGCCCTCGACCGCGACCTCGCCGCGGGGGGAGCGTCCGGCGAGGTCATCGTCTGGCCGCCCGGCCCCGAGCAGGTCGATGATCGCATCGCCCGCTTCCGGGTCGTCTACCTGCCGCCGGAGTGGAGCGAGGCGCAGGTCCCCGCGGGTGAGTTCGTGATGGCGCACCAGCGGCAGTTCAAGAACGCCCTGGCTCTCGTCACCCCTCGCCCGGCTGCCTTCGATCGCGCCCGGGCCGCGGCCCGGGCGGTGCTGGCGGTGGAAAGGCTGATCGCTGACAAGGCCCGGCACGGGTTCAGCGCCGAACAGCTGCAGGAGCTGGAGGAGCGGAAGCGGCAGGCGGCCACCGACCTCGGCAGCGCCCTCGGCGACGCCTACGAGAAGGTCCTGCTCCCAACCGGGATCAGCAACGGCGAGGTGGAGTTCGAGCGGGTCGATCTGGGCACGGTTCTCGGAGCGGGGCAGGGCCTGCACGGCCGGGTGCGGAACGCCCTCTCCAACTACGTCTTCGACAAACTGATGCCGGCCAAGCTGAAGGCGATAGCCGAGCTTGGCGAGCGGGGCTCGGTCCGCTGCGAGCGGTTGCTCGAGCAGGTCTACTCCTTCTTCGGGATGCCACGGCTGTGGCGTTCGGAGGCGCTGAAGGGCGCGATCATCGGCGGGGTGGAGAAGGGGCTCTTCGCCTACTGCATCGCCGTCGAGGGAGACGGCGACGAGGTCTCGGTCGGCGATCCGTCACAGGTCCGCTTTCGTGAGCTGCTGATGCCCGATGAGCTCGATCTCGGCCCCGGCGCCGCCCTGCTCAGCCCGGAGGTCGCCGGCCGCTTTCTCGCTCAGGGCGAGGAGGAGCCCGCCGGGGAGCCCCCGCCCGAGTCGCCCGGCTCGCCGCAACCCGCGACCACCGGTGGCCCAACCCCCAACGGCCACCGTCGCGTCGTCCTCTCCGTGCGAGCTACCAAAGACGACCTGCACACGCTGCGGATCGCGCTGGGCGGCCTGCGGGACCTCGTCGGCGAGGCCGGATCCCTGCGGATCGAGCTCAAGGTGGAAGCGGATCCGGGCGCCGAGCCGATCGACCCCGGCCGCCTGCAGAACATGGTCCTCCAGCACCTCGAGGAGGATCCTGACGTGGACTTCGAGAAGTTCGTGGAGTAGCGCGTGGGGGAGGGCACGCCCGCAGGCGAGGAGTCAGCCCGGTTCGGCCGGCTGCGATCGATCTCCGCCACGGCGCCGGAGGGCTGGGACCACGAGGCCCACGACTTCACCCCCTGGCTCGCCGAGCACCTCGACCTGCTCGCCGAGCAGCTGGGCCTCGCGCTGCGGCTGAGGGCGCGCGAGTTCCAGGTCGGGCGCTATTCGCTGGACCTGCTGCTCGAGGACGGGCAGGCGCGGACGGCGATCGTCGAGAACCAGTTCGGCCAGACCGACCATGACCACCTCGGCAAGCTGCTCACCTACTGCGCCGGGACCGAAGCCGAGGTCGTCATCTGGATCGCCGAGTCGCTGACCGAGGAGCACGTCGGCGCGCTGGAGTGGCTCAACGAGAACACGGTGGCGGGAGTGGGCTTCTTCGGTGTCGAGCTCGAGCTGCTGATGATCGACGAGTCGAGGCCGGCGCCGCACTTCAAGGTCGTGGTGCAGCCGAACGAGTGGAAAAAGCGCGTCAGGCCCGAACCGGAAGGGCAGCAGGAGTGGGACTGGACCTCATACGCGGAGTCGCTGGGGATCGATCAGGACCGTCTCATGATCGCCCGCGCCCTGGTCGAGCGGGTCGAAGCCGAGCTGAGGAGCCGCGGGCTGCCCTGGCAGACGGTCTTCCGCAAGGGCTATGTGACCTTTCAGCGACCGGGCGGCTACAACGCGATGCTGATCGACCTCTACTGGCCGAAGGGGCCGCGGCTCGTGGCCAAGATCCCAGCGCCGCTCGAAGAACTGGGGCGGGCGGATCCGTACCCGGGCCTGGTGTCGTCGTGGACCGAGCGGGACCGCGAATGGGGTTGGACCGTGCCCGCACTCGCCGACCTTCCCGACGTCGGGCAGGCGGTCGAGCTGGCGCGTGCCTTCCAGCCCGACTCGGGCCGGATGCCTCCCTGGGGAGGCTAGAGGCCTCTAGGTCTTCGCCGCCGCGGGGACCTCGATCTCGCGCTTGAGGATCTTGCCGGTCGGGCCCTTGGGGAGGTCGTCGAGGAACCAGACGACGCGCGGGTACTTGTAAGCGGCGATGCGGTCCTTGACGTAAGCGCTGACCTCCTCCTGGCCCAGCTGCTCGCCCTCCATGAGGACGACCGCGGCGCCGATCTCCTCGCCCCACTCGTCGTGGGGGACGCCGATGACGGCGGCTTCGCGAATCTTCGGGTGCTCGTAGAGGACCTCCTCGACCTCGCGCGGGTAGACGTTGTAGCCGCCGCGGATGATCAGGTCCTTCTTGCGGTCGACGATGAAGAAGTAGCCCTCCTCGTCGGTGCGGGCCATGTCGCCGCTGTGGAACCAGCCGCCGCGCATCGCCTCCTCGGTCGCGTCGGGGCGCTGCCAGTAGCCCTTCATGATGTTGTGGCCGCGGATCACGATCTCGCCGACCTCGCCCTGGGCGACCGGCTCGTCGTTCTCGTCCACGACCTGCATCTCGACCCCTTCGATCGGGGTGCCGATCGAGCCCGGCTTGCGCTCCTTGCCAGGGTGGTTCGAGGAGGCGACAGGCGAGGTCTCCGAGAGGCCGTAGCCCTCGAGCACGACCGCGCCGAAGGCCTCTTCGAAGCCGCGCAGCACCTCGACCGGCATCGAGGCGCCGCCGGTGATGCAGGTGCGCAACGAGGAGGTGTCGAAGCTCTCGCGCTCGGGGTGGTGGAGCAGCGCGCCGAACATCGTCGGCACGCCGTAGAAGTGGGTGACGCTATCGCGCTGCATCGTCGCCAGCGCCTCGCCGGGGTCGAATTTGGGCACCAGGGTGAGGCAGGCGCCGACGCTGAGCGAGGCGTTCATCGCCACCGTCTGGCCAAAGGAGTGGAACAGCGGCAGCGAGCCAAGGACGACGTCGCCGCCGGCGATCTCGCAGGTGGTGCGCGAAGAGACGTCGGCGTTGCGCGCCAGGTTGGCGTGGGTCAGCTCGGCCCCCTTCGGCTTGCCGGTCGTGCCCGAGGTGTAGAGGATCACCGCGGTGTCGTCCTCGTCGGTCTCGGCCACCTCCGGCGTGGGCTCCAGCCCGGCAAGCGCCGCGGCGAAGGCGGCCGGCTCGACCTCGACCAGCTCGGCACCTGCCTCGGCGGCGCCCTCGCGTGCCTCCTCGGCGAAGCCGTGCCAGGCGAGCAGCAGCTTGGCGCCCGAATCCTCCAGGTAGAAGGCGATCTCGCGGCGCTTCAGCAGCACGTTCATCGGCACGACGATCGCGCCGGCGCGCAGCACGCCGTAGTAGGCGACCGGGAAGTCGGGGACGTTGGGCAGCATCACGCCCATCCGGTCGCTCTGCCCGACGCCCTTCTCGTCCAGCAGGGTCGCCAAGCGGGCGCTGCGGTCGTCGAGCTCGGCGTAGCTGAGCTCAGCCTCGCCCAGCCGGATCGCCGGTGCGTCGGGCGAGCGCTCGGCGCTCGCGGTCAGCAAGGACGCGAGGTTGAGGCCCATTCGGCTCAGCTCAACCCTTGATCACGTTGTAGACGGGAAACTCCTTGATGTCCGGTGGTGATTGCGGCGCCCGGTCACCGAGGGCCTCGATCGCCGGTTGAATCCGGTCCGCGAGGAAGCTGTCGAACCGATCGCGCGACTCCCAGAAATCGATCACGCCCCAGCCGTCATCGATCGGGCCCGCGGCGTGGAAGATCAAGCCCTCCGGCGGATCTCCCGCGACGTTCATCTGCTCGTTTACGGCGTCGTATTGCTCTTGCGTGCCACCGGCGAACTTGATCCTGAGTCCAACGGCCATGTCTCTCCTCCTCCGCTCGAAAGAACGGGGTGAGCATAGCCCGACGTGGCGTTTCGCCGGCTCATGACCCAGGCGAAGCCGCCGCCGGTGAAGAGCATGAAGGAGGCGTACACGGCCGCGGGGATCGTCAGCTCCGGCGCGAGGGAGCCGCCCACGGCGATCGCCAGCGCCGCGTTGTGGATGCCGAGCTCGAGTGAGATCGCCGTCGCCTGGCGGTCGTCGAGGCGGGCCAGCTTTGAGATCGCGAAGCTGATCGTCATCGCGGCGACGTTGAGGGCGAGCGCGGCGCCGCCGACGGCGAGCGCGTTCTCGGCGACGGTGTCGTGCTCGCTGGCGATCGCGCCGAGGATGACCAGGCCGAAGAGGGTCAGCGAGAGGTCGCGGAAGCGCGGGTAGACGGCATCGACTCGATCCGGGTAGCGCTGGCGCAGACCCATTCCGATCGCCACCGGGACGATCGTGATCGCGAAGATGCGGGCGACGATGCCGAGCATGCTCGCCTCACCGACGCCCTCGGCGCCGAAGAAGCCCGAGGCGAGGGCGAGGAAGAGCGGCACGGTGACGATCGCGCCGACGCTGCTGATCGCGGTCATCGAGATCGAGAGCGCCGTGTCCCCACGCGAGAGGTGGGTGAGCATGTTGGCCATCATTCCCCCCGGCGAGGCGCCGAGCAGGACCAGGCCGACCGCGAGCTCGGGCGGCAGGCCGAAGAGCTCCGCCATGGCCAGCGCCAGCAGGGGCGAGATCAGCGCCAGGTTCAGCATCCCGATCGCGATACCGCGCGGGGCGACCAGCACGCGGCGGAAGTCGGCCGGCGTCAGCGTCATCCCGAGGCTGCACATGATCACCGCGATCGCCGCGGGGACCACGACAGAAGTCAGCACGGGGCTGTCCATCATCGGACCCTACCGCCAGGTCCTTTGGGCCGGGATTTGCTTAGGATGCCCGCAGCATGAAGAAGCTGCTGCTCATGATCGTCGCCTGCGCGGCTCTCGTCCTCGCCGGTTGCGGAGGGGACGATGACTCCTCGAGCGAACCGACTCAGGCGAGCGGTTCGGCGGCGCCCGAATCGAGCGGCGACGCCTCGAACCGTGGCAAACCCGAAGTGGCACTCCCCGACGGAGAACCGCCGCAGCAGCTCGAAGAGACCGACCTGATCGAAGGCACCGGCAAGGAAGCCAAGTCCGGCGACCAGGTGACCGTGCAGTACGTCGGCGTCGGCTACGAAAGCGGCGAAGAGTTCGACTCCTCCTGGAGCCGCGCCAAACCCTTCCCGTTCACCCTCGGTGCCGGTGAAGTGATCCCCGGCTGGGATCAGGGCGTCGAAGGGATGAAGGTCGGTGGCCAGCGCGAGCTGATCATCCCGCCCGAACTCGCATACGGCGAAGAAGGTCGCCCGCCGGCGATCGGTCCGAACGAAACGCTCGTCTTCGTGATCGACCTGCTTGAAGTCAAATAGCGGAACGATCCTCGCCGAGCGCCTCACAGCGCAGGCCCTCGCCGGGCCAGCGCTGACCGATCCCCTCGCCGTCGCCGAGCGGCTGCTCGCCGTGCAGGGGCAGGACCCGCGCGGCTTCCGCCTCGCCGTGCGGGCACGAACCGATGGCCTGACGGCCGCCGACGTCGAGCGGGCGCTGGCGGGCAGGGGCCTGGTCGTCACCTGGCTCAACCGCGGCACCCTGCACCTGGTCCGCAGCGAGGACTACCAGCTGCTGCAGGCGCTGACCACGCCGCCCCTGCTGACCTCGAGCGCCCGCCGCCTGCGCCAGGAGGGCGTCAGCGAGGCCCAGGCCGAGCGGGCGGTGGCGACGATCGAGCGGGCGCTCGCCGACGAGGGGCCATTGACGCGGATCGAGCTGCGCGAGCGGCTCGATTCCGCGGGCGTGCCCACGGCGGGGCAGGCGCTGATCCACCTCTTCTTCCTCGCCGCGCTACGCGGGATCGTCGTGCGCGGCCCGATGGCAGGCAAGCAGCACGCCTATGTGCTCGTCCGCGATTGGCTCGGGGAGCAGCCGGCGGTTGACCGCGAGGTGGCGCTGGCCGAGCTCGCTCGTCGCTACCTGGTCGGCCACCAGCCGACGAGCGACCGCGACCTGGCCAAGTGGGCCGGCCTGCCGCTGCGCGATGCCCGTGCTGGCCTGAAGGCGATCGGGGCCGAGCTCGAGGAGGGAGACGATGGCCTGGTGCGGCTCGCCAAGCGCGCGGCTCCGGAGGAGATCCCCCCACCCCGCCTGCTCGGCGCCTTCGACCCGGTCCTGCTCGGCTGGATCTCGCGCGAGGCGATCCTCGGCCCGCACACCGCTCTCGTCACCCGCAACGGCATATTCCATCCGTTCGCCATGGCGCACGGGCGGGCCGTCGCCAAGTGGGGCCTAGCCGGCGGCAAGCTGACGGTGGAGCCGCTCGAGCGGCTCCCCGCCAGTGTCGCCGCCGCCCTCGAGGTCGACGCCGCCGATGTGACGCGCTTTCTCGCGCCTTAGAGGCCTAGTAGATGTTGTGGCAGACGCTGGTGATGCGACCGCCGTTCTGTTTGAGCGTCGAGCACATGAAGCCCCGCTTCATGCTCCTGTTGATGGAGATGCTCCCCGACCCGGTGCGGCTGCATCCGTAGCGCGTGGGCGTCGAATAGGTCTTGTACCAGCGACCGCTCGAGTCGAAGAACTCGGCCGTCATGGTCCAGTTGCAGATGTTTCCGATCGAGGAAAAGCCTCCCCTGACCGAGCTGACGTAGGTGCCGCTGCCGCTGATCGAGACGGTATAGGCGCCCCTGTACACGGGGATCCCCTTGATCGGCCCGAGGGTGCCGAAGTAGGAGGTGCCCGTCGCCGATGCCGAGGCGGCGCTCGGCAGGGCAGCCAGCAGGGCGATTGCCATTGCGGTCACTGCGATCTTTGCTTTCATGCGCAGGAAACGCCGTCGGGGCTAGGGTTCTTTCGTCGGCATTCACGCACCGCTCTGAGCTATTCGGTTGGTTGGGCCGGGACCGGGGGCTCGGCGTTGCCGCCGGAGGCCTCGATCGGTGGCCCCGCCGGCCCGGTCGGCACCCAGCCGCGGTACATGCGCAGCAGCGCCAGGACCCCGATCACACCGGCCAGCGCCGAGAGGCCGCCGGCGTAGGCAAGCGTCCCGCGGGCGCCGATCGTCGCGACCAGCAGGCCGCCAGCGGCGAAGGCGCCCAGCTCGGCGGTGTTGCGGATGCCGTTGTAAGCGGCGAAGGCGCGGCCGTGGAGGTCGTCGGGGACGCGGACGTGGATCAGGCTGCGGAACATCACGTTCTTCAGCCCGTGGGCGAGGCCGCCGGTGAACGAGCAGGCGAGGAAGAAGGCGAAGCTGAGCCAGAGCGCGGGCAGGGCGAGCGAGGCGCCCTGGGCGGCGGCGGCGAGGAGCCCGGCGGCGGCAACCGCGCCAACGGCGACGCGGCGGGCGAGGAGCATCGCGCCGAGCGCCATGCCGATCGTCCAGATCGAGAGCATCGCGCCGTAGGCGATTTCGCCGCGGCCGAGCACGTCCTCGACGAAGAAGAGCTCACCGACCCAAACCGCCGACATGAAGAGCAGCGAGGCGAAGGCGACCGTCATCACCAGGGCCAGCAGGCGGTCGCGGAAGAGGAAGGCGACCCCGTCGCGGGCACGGGGCGCGCGCTCGGGCTCCGCCAGCGTCGCGGGATGCCGCCGCACGCGTAGGCCGAGGGCGGCGATCGCGACAGCGGCGAAGGTGGCGGCGTCGACCATCATCGCCAGCTCGAGCCCGCCGATGCCGAAGAGCACGCCACCCAGCAGTGGGCCGGCGCCGAAGCCGAGGTAGCGGGCGGTCTCGATATGCCCGTTCGCCTCCTGGATCCGGTCCTCGCCGGCCAGCGGCGGCACCAGCGAGAACTCGGCCGGCGAGGAGATGGCGAAGACGACGCCGAGCGCGGCGGTGAGGACGAGCACCGGGACGAGGGCATCGCTGAAGGCCAGCGCCACCGCGGCAACCGCCCCGACCGCTGAGACCCCGGCGAGCAGCCGCGTCGCCTCGATCCGGTCGACCAGCAGCCCGGCCCAGCCCGCAACCAGTACCGAGGGCCCAAAGAGGCAGACCCAGAGCGCCGCCACGGCGAAACCCGAGTCGGTCATGTCCTTCACATGCAGCCCGAGTGCCACGATCGCCACCCAGTCCCCAAGCGCCGAGAGCCCCACCAACCCAGCCACCAGCCGAAAGTCCCGATCCTGGAAGAGGCTGGCCGTCATCGAGGGCAGAGAATAGGGCGGCTCCGCAGAGCCGCTTCAGGTGCTGACGGGCGTGGTATCTGCCAGAAACGCCTCCAGCGGAGTGCCGTCGCCGCCCACCAGGAGCTTGCGTACAGGGCCGAAAGACTGCTCGAAGGCGGCCATGCCCGGAAGTCCGTCAGCGTGCCGCCCGCTCTTCACCTCGATCGCGGTCAGTTGCTTGCCGCGTTCGACGATGAAGTCGACCTCTTTGCCACGATCGCGCCAGTAGAGGATTTCGGCTCGGGGGTCGCGGGTGGCGACCAAGTGGGCGCCGGCGGCCGTCTCGACCAGGCGCCCCCAGTGCTCACTATCGGCGCGGGCCTCGGCATAGGTCCGGCCTGAGGTGGCCGAGACGAGCGCCGTGTCGAGCGCCATCAGCTTCGGCGTCGAGCGCCGCTGGCGCACCTTCCCGGAGGCGAACTTCTCGAGCCCGACGGCCAGACCGGCTGCAGCGAGAAGGTCGAGATAGTGGGCGAGGGTGGTGGTGTTGCCAGCATCCTGCAGCTGACCGGTCAGCTTCTGATAAGAGACGATCTGACCGGAGTAGTCGCAGACGAGGCGGAAGAGGCTGCGGAGCAGGGCTGGCTTGTCCACCCTGGTGAGTAGGAGCAGATCGCGTGAGATCGTCGTCTCGACGATCGCATCGAGTACGTATGCCGCCCAGCGCTGCTCGTCTTCGATCAATCCGGCTGCACCCGGGTAGCCGCCGAAATGGATGAACTCGTCCAGACTGAGCCCAAAGGCGTCGCGCATCTCAGAGAATGACCAGTGGGGCGCCCGGATGAGCTCGAAGCGCCCGGTCAGGCTCTCGCTGAGGCCGCGTTGGACTAAAAGTGCGGCCGAGCCGAGCAGGACGACCCGTAGCGGAAGCTCGGCACGGTGGTCTTCGTCCCAGAGTCTCTTCACCGCCTCGGCCCAGCCGGTGACCTTCTGGATCTCGTCAACGGCGAGGATTGCGCCTCCACGGTGGTCCCGGGCAAGCCGCCGCCCCTCCTCCCATTGCGCTTCGAGCCAGGCCGCGTCCCGCAGGGTCGGCTCGTCGGCGCTGGCGTAATGGCTCGGCTGATCGAGCGCTCGGAGAGCCTGTCGCACTACGGTCGTCTTGCCGACCTGCCTCGGTCCGCTTACGACCTGGATTCGTGCGTTGTCCTCGGCAAGGCGATCGGCCAGCACCTGGAAGATAGGGCGCTTATATATCTGCAATTTACTCATGGCACTGAGTGATTTTACTCAATGCACTGAGTTATTTGCAATCAGGCGCAGGTCAACTCTCCGCACCGGCACTGACAGCGAGTTGAGCCTTGATGCGAGATGTCCCAAACCTTTTTGTCACAGGTATCGCAGTGAAAGAGCTGATCCAGCGCATCCAGATCCTCCAGGAGGATACGGAGGTCCTGTTCAGTGATTCCTGGCTCGCGCTCGCTGTAATGACAGGCGCGGTTCGTGGCCGATCCGTCGGTGCGGAGGCGACTGAGAACCTCATCATCGGCTCAAGGAAAGCCACCCTCTTTCAAGCCATCGACAAGGGCTCGTCGGTACTCGTCGGCGGTGTATCCATTGGTGGGGTCGTGTCGGATCTTCAGTTCCATCTTCCGCACGGGCCGCTCCAATGTCTCCTCGATTGCCTGCCGGGCAATCCCGCCAGCTCTTCCGCTGGCTCGCCAGCATCGAGCCGCTGGCGCAGCCTGGCGCGCATGTTGCTGGGGCCAAAGGTGGGCCCTTCGACGGGCGTCCAGGCGGTGACCTTCTCGACTTGCCATTGGGGTGCTTCCGCATCGACGATTTTGCTCAGCAGCGGGTCGTGGGTCAGCAAGATCACCTGCCAGTCGGCGAACTCAGCGGCCAGAAGCCGGATCAGTCGGGTGCGATGCGCGGCGTCGAAAGACGCGACGACGTCATCGAGCACCATCGTCCGCCAGCTCGGCGGATCGGTCTTCAACCGCGCTAGGAACAGTGCCAGTCCCAGCGCGTTGAGCTCGGATTCAGACATCACCTTCTGTGGAGGGCGGACGTCGTGCCTTCCGTCCCATTCGAATTCGAACTCGATCCCGCCAGCCCGCTCTTGCGTGTAGGTCAGGCGGAGGTTCGTGTAGGCAGGCTGGCCGACGAGCTGTGCGTAGTAGCTCGCGAGTGGTTCGTTGATGCGGTCAAGTTCCGCTTGGATGGCCCTTTCAACGGCTTCGTCAGTCAGTTTCGCGGCTGCGTTGGCGGCGCTTTCCCTATCTACTGTCTGCATCGCCGAGGCTCGCGTCTCCTGCAGCTCGACCAGCATTCCTTTGAGGGTCGATAGCTCGACCAGAGCCGGTCCGACGGCAGCGGGTGCCGAGAGGGCGGCCTGGCGGGTCTGGGCGACGACCTGCGTACTCGGCAGCGGAAGCGTGGGCAAAAGGCGCCGTTGATCACGGGCATCCCCGAGCTTCTTTACGTAGCCCCGAAGTTTGGTCAAGGAGCTTTCCATGGCCTGTGCGAGGTCTGCCGGTATTGGATCCTCTTCGCTCAGGATCTTGTCGATCGCGCGCGCCAACCTGCGAGCCGTCTCTTCGTGTTCGGTCAGCTGTTGTTCGGCTACGCGGAATTTTTCGTCGGCAGCTGCGAGCTGGGTGGCACGCTCCGTGATGCGATCAATCAGCGCTTCGCGGTCCTGCTCGATCAAGCAGAGGGGACAGCGATCCTCATCCGAGGTGGCGAGAACCTGATTTCCGGCTTCCAGCAAGGAGTTGAGCCCTCGCTGCTCCGCCGCCACTCGATCCTTCGCTGCCGCCTCCCAGAGGTCGGTCGAGGTTTGCTCCAGCTCTTCACGTGCGCCCGCCAACTCCTCGGCTCGAGACAGCGGTGAGCTAGGTCTCAGCGCTGGTGCTGCCGGTGGCTCCCAAGTGACCAGGTTGTCCCCGTGGCTGAGCTTTGACTCGAGCTTGGCGCTGGCCGAGAGCCTGGCCAGAGCATCCTCCAGTTTCTCCTCCCCGAGGTGGGCGCTCAGCGCTTGCTCGGCGGCCTCCAGTCGCTGACTTGCTTCTTTCGCTCGGCGTTTGAGTTGGGATCTGACGCTGCGGACTCCCGCACGAAAGGCACCAAGATCATCCAGTCCCAGTGCTTCGAGCAGCTCGCCGCGCTTGTCGTTCGCAGTTTTGTCGATGAACTGGGCCATCGTGCGGTGTCCCAGTACCGGCAGGCGCTCCGCTGAAAAGTCGACAGCCAGGGGTCCCGGCCCCGCTTCGAGCGGTTCGGAGGAGCCGCCCCGCAGGCGGCGGCTCGCAACACCGACGCCGTCGAGTTGGACCTCTACCAACGCCTCGTCGCGATCGAGATGGATGAGTGCGGCTAATCCCACACCATCACGGTGGGTCCAGGCGAGGTCTCCAGTACTCCAGAATTCGAGCGCGTCGGCAATGCTCGTCTTCCCGCGGCCGTTCTCCGCCTGCAGACAGAGACTTTGTCCACCTTTAAGCTTCAGCGTTCGTTTTTCGCGAAAGCAGCGAAAACCATCGAGCTCCAGTCGGCCCATCTTCATCCTTGCCCATCACCTCTTTTTTCTCCAGATCCGGACTCGATCTCCCTCAGAGCTGTCTCAACATCGAATTTCCCCGAGCCCCACGCGCCCTCCAGGGCATCGGCAAGGGTGCCCGCTTTGTCGTCCTCGCGGATGCTCGACAGGGTCTCGGCTATTACCTCGGAGGCTTTGTCGCCCGTACCTTGCCCTGAGCCTGGGGTCTGATTCTCGTCGGCCATCTGCTGTGGAGGCATGTTAGGCGTGCGACCAAGAACCCCGACAGCATTTAAATAAACAGACTAGTTCCTGACAACTGCGAGCCTGCGGCGTTAGCCCAGCTTCGGGCTGTGCCAGGGCTGGGCGAGGCGGTTGGCCAGGTCGTCGGCCAGGCCCTCGACGGGAACCCGGATCTGCTCGAGGGAGTCGCGGTCGCGCAGGGTGACGGTGTCGTCTTCCATCGTCTGGTGGTCGACGGTGATGCCCCAGGGGGTGCCGATCTCGTCCTGGCGGCGGTAGCGCTTGCCGATCGAGCCGCCCTCGTCGAACTCGGCGGGGACGCGGCGGCGCACCTGCTCGAAGATCTCGCGCGCCTTCTCCGGCATCCCCTCCTTGGAGACGAGCGGCAGGACCGCGACCTTGACCGGGGCCAGGCGCGGGTGGAGGCGCAGCACCGTGCGCTGGCGGCCCTCGACCTCCTCGACGTCGTAGGCGTCGACGAGGAAGGCGAGCGTGGCGCGGTCGGCGCCGGCCGCCGGCTCGATCACGTGGGGGACGTAGCGCTCCTTCGTCTGCTGGTCGAAGTACTCGAGCTTCTCGCCGCTGAACTTGGCGTGCTGGGTGAGGTCGAAGTCGCCGCGGTTGGCGATCCCCTCCAGCTCCGACCAGCCGATCGGGAAGAGGTACTCGACGTCGCTGGTCGCCGAGGAGTAGTGGGAGAGCTCGTCGGCGCCGTGCGGGCGCACCCGCAGCAGCTCGGGGCGGATGCCGAGCTCGGTGTACCAGCGCTCGCGCTCCTCCATCCAGATCCCGTGCCACCTCTCGGCTTCGGCCGGCGGCACGAAGAACTCCATCTCCATCTGCTCGAACTCGCGCGTGCGGAAGATGAAGTTGCCCGGCGTGATCTCGTTGCGGAACGACTTGCCGATCTGGGCGATGCCGAAGGGCGGCTTCTTGCGGGCGAAGCCGAGCACGTTCTTGAAGTTGATGAAGATGCCCTGCGCGGTCTCCGGCCGCAGGTAGACCTCCGAGCCCTCGCCGGCGACCGGCCCGACGTGGGTCTCGAACATCAGGTTGAACTGGCGCGGCTCGGAGAGCTCGCCGCCGCACTCCGGGCAGCGCAGCTCGGCCTCTGGATCGCCGCCCTCCGCCTCGACGGCCTCGCGCAGATGGTCCTCGCGCCAGCGCTTCTTGCACTTGCCGAGGCACTGCACGAGCGGGTCGGTGAAGCCCTCCAGGTGCCCCGAGGCCTCCCAGACCCGCGGGTGCTGGAGGATCGCCGAGTCGAGCGCGACGATGTCGTCGCGGTCCTGCAGCATCGCCCGCCACCACTCGGCTTTGACGTTGTTCTTCAGCAGCACCCCGTAGTGGCCGTAGTCGTAGGTCGAGCCGAGGCCGCCGTAGATCTCCGAGGAGGGGAAGACGAAGCCGCGCCGCTTGCAGAGCGCGACGATCTCCTCCATCGAGGTCTCGTCGCTGCGGGTCTCCTCGGTCGGCGTTTGCCATGGCGGAACCGTATCGGCTGCGATAATCGCCCACCGTCATGCCGATCTACGAGTACAAGTGCGCCAACGGTCACGTCTTCGACGTGATCCAGAGGATGAGCGACGATCCGCTCACCGAGTGCCAGGAGTGCGGCGCCCCGGCCGAGCGCGTCCTGCACCCGGTCGCCATCCACTTCAAGGGCTCCGGCTTCTACAACACCGACTACGGGAAGAAGAAGACCGGCGCCAACGGCAGCTCCGACGGAAGCAGGACTCGAGCGAGTCCAAGTCAAGTGAGAGCAAGTCGTCCGACTCCAAGCCCTCAGAGGCGCAAGTCGAGCGACTCGAAGCCCGCAGCCGCCGCCAGCGACTGACTTATTCGCCCAGCAGCTCCTTCACGGCCCGGCGCGCTCGGAGTCGGGCACTTCGATGGATCCCGCCGGTCCGGGCGCGCAGCCCGAGTTTTCCCCCTCGCAGAGCACGTCGGCCTTGCTGTCGCCGCCGATCGCCGCGGCGAGGATCAGCTGGGGCATGGTGAAGAAGCCCATGTCGCTGACGAAGGCCTTCGGCGCGTTCCAGCCGATGATCGGGCCCTTGACGAAGTTGTAGGGGAGGCGGAGGGGGTCGGTGAGCCGGCCCTTGATGCCGCTGATCACCGCCTGCTGGGCCGCGGCGCGGTCGAAGTCGTCGTAGCCGAGGGTGAAGGCGCTTGCTCCCGGTCCCGGGCAGGGGCTGGCCTTGCGGATGCGCGCGTAGATCAGCGCCTTTTCGCCGTCGAGCGTGTTCTCGCCCTTGCCGAGCCGCAGGGTGACGCCGCCCTGGCCGCCGCCGGCGCCGCCGGAGATGTCGGCGCAGAGCTTCTGCGGCACGTCGACCACGACCCCGCCGACCGCGTCGATCAGGTCTTCGAAGCCGGTGAAGTCGACGATCGCGACGTGGTCGACCTCGATCCCGAGGAAGTCCTCGACCGCTTCGATCTGCGCCCCGGCGCCGCCGAAGGCGTAGGCCGCGTTGATCTTCTGCGGGCTCTGACCGGGGATCTCGGCGTAGACGTCGCGCGGGATCGAGAGTTTGCGGAAGGCGCCGCCGCCGGCGCGGATCAGCATCAGCGTGTCGGCGCGGAACTGGCCGACTGAGCATTCGCCGTGCGGGGCGTCGCCGTGCGCCTGCTGGTCGAAGCACTCCTGCGAGGGCGCCGCCCCCGGCTCCTTGCTGTCGGGCGGGCGGGCGTCGGTGCCGAGCACGAGGATCGTCTGCGCGCTGGGCAGCAGCAGGGGGTTGCCGTGCAGCGTCGACTTCGCCTCGCCGGAGAGCTTGAAGGCCTGCAGCTGGGCCGAGACGGCGAAGGCGAGGAAGCTGAGGAAGATCCAGCCGAGCGCCGCGAGGCCGACCCACTTCAGCGCCTGGCGGAGCCAGGTTCGCTCCGGCCGCGGGCCGCGCTCGCGCTTCGGGCCGCCCGGTCTTCCCGGCAGCTTCGGCGCTCGCCAGTCGCGCTCGCGCAGGCTCGAGAGGTCGGGCTTGCGGAAGCGCGAGAGGAGGCCCCGGCGGGACCGGTAGACCTTGTACTCGGGCGGTCCGGAGGGCCGCTGCTCGCCGTTGCCGGCCATGAAAGGGTTAGGAATCATGCCGATGCCCGCGGTCGTCCGCGACAACGCAGATGAGCCATGCCGAAGCGATCGGCGTCGATCTGGGCGGCACGAAGATGCTGCTCGGCGTCCTCGACGGCGACTCCAAGACCGTCTGGGAGAGCCGCGAGCGCTCCGCCGGCGAGACCGAGGACGACCTGGTCGAGCTGCTCGTGCGCGAGGTCGAGGAGGCGCGCGCCGAGCGCCCCGGCGTGGAGGCGATCGGGCTGGGCATCCCGGCGACGATCGACCACGAGAAGGGCCTCGCGATCTCCGCGGTCAACCTGCCGATCGACGATCTGCCGATCCGCGATCTGGTCGGTCGAGCGGACCGGCCTGCCGATCTTCGTCGACAACGACGCCAACGTCGCGGCGCTGGCCGAGCACCTCTACGGTGCCGCCCGCGGCACCAAGAACGCGGTGATGCTGACGATCGGCACCGGGATCGGCGGCGGCCTGATCCTCGGCGGCGAGATCTACCGCGGCGCGACCGGCGCCGGCGCCGAGCTCGGTCACATGGTGATCGAGATGGACGGCCCCCGCTGCCAGGGCAACTGCCCCAGCCGCGGCTGCGTCGAGACCTTCGCCTCCGGCACGGCGCTCGGCCGCGAAGGCCGGGCGGCGGCCGAAAGCGAGCCCGACTCCGCCCTCGGCGAGCTGCTCGCCGAGGGCGAGGAGGTCGACGGCAAGGCGGTCACCGGCGCCGCCCAGGCCGGCGACGAGACGGCGATCGAGGTCTTCGACCTGGTCGGCAGCCGCCTCGGCGTCGCCCTGGCCAGCTTCGCCAACATCTTCGAGCCGGACGTGATCGTCGTCGGCGGCGGCGTGATCGCCGCCGGCGACCTGCTGCTCGAGCCCGCGCGCCGCGAGCTGCGAAGCGCGGGCGCTGCGGCCGATGAACCGCACCCCGGTCGTCGCCGCCGAGCTGGGCGAGGACGCCGGGATGATCGGCGCCGCCGCGATGGCGCGGATCGAACTGGAGCGGGACAGGCTGATGCCCGGGTCGCTGATCGTCTGCCCGACCCCGATCGGCAACCTCGACGACATCACGCTCCGGGTCCGCGACGCGCTCGTCGCCGCCGACTACATCGCCTGCGAGGACACGCGCCGCACCGGCGGCCTGCTCGACAAGCTCGGCATCCGCCCGGCGCCGCCGCTGGTCTCCAACCACGAGGGCAACGAAGCGCCGCGCGCGATCGAGCTGGCGCAGCGGATCGAGCGCGGCGAGACCGTCGCCCTCGTCTCCGACGCCGGCATGCCGGCGATCTCCGACCCCGGCTTCCGCCTGATCCGCCGCTGCATCGACCGCGACCTCGAGGTCAGCGTGCTGCCCGGCCCCTCGGTGGTGCCGGTCGCGCTGGTCGCCTCCGGCCTGCCGACCGACCGCTGGCGCTTCGAGGGCTTCC
Organism: uncultured Solirubrobacterales bacterium; assembly: GCA_963782685.1. GTDB lineage: Bacteria > Actinomycetota > Thermoleophilia > Solirubrobacterales > 70-9 > VRUE01. The sequence goes on along the minus strand of CAWAKV010000002.1, from coordinate 5,925 downwards.
TGCCGAAGCGCTCCGGCGAGATGGAGCGGGTGCTGCGCTCGACCGAGACCGTGGTCGCCTTCGAGTCGCCGCGCCGGATCGGCGAGTCGCTCGCCGCCCTGGCGGCGATCGCCCCCGACCGCCCCGCCGCCGTCTGCCGCGAGCTGACCAAGATGCACGAGGAGGTCGCGCGCGGCACGCTGGCCGAGCTGGCGCGGCGCTTCCGCGGCGACGTCAAGGGCGAGATCGTGCTGGTGATCGGGCCGGCCTCCGCCGAGGAGCACGACGAGGACATCGGCTTCGCCGTCGACGCGCTGCGCCACCTGGTCCAGTCGGGCGCCCGCCCGCGCGCCGCGGCCAGCGTCGTCGCCGCGCTCACCGGCACCCGCGCCAACGACCTCTACCGGGCGCTGACCGGCCGCGAGCCGCGCAAGTGATCGACTAGCCTCGCGCGCGATGTCCTACTACGTCACCACGCCGATCTACTACGTCAACGCCGAGCCGCACCTCGGCCACGCCTACTCGACGATGGCGGCCGACGTGCTCGCCCGCCACATGCGCCAGCGCGGCGAGGACGTCTTCTTCCTCACCGGCACCGACGAGCACGGCGAGCCGATCGAGAACGCGGCCGAGCGCGAGGGGGTGACGCCGCAGGAGCTGGCCGACCGCAACGCGGCCAAGTTCGAAGAGCTGATGCCGATCATCGACGCGACCAACGACTTCTTCATCCGCACCTCCGACCCGCGCCACGCCGAGCAGGTCGCCGAGATCATGCAGCGCGTCTACGACAACGGCTGGGTCAGCAAGGGCACCTACGAAGGCTGGTACTGCCCGCGCTGCGCCGACTTCAAGACCGAGCGCGAGCTCGGCCCCGGGCAGACCTGCCCGATCCACGAGATCCCGCTCGAGCGGGTGCGCGAGGAGAACTGGTTCTTCCGCCTCTCCGCCTTCCAGGAGCAGCTCGAAGGCCTCTACGAGGAACGGCCCGACTTCGTCGTGCCCGAGTTCCGCCGCAACGAGGCGGTCTCCTTCATCAAGGGGGGGCTCGAGGACGTCTCGCTCTCGCGGCCGAAGCTGAAGTGGGGGATGCGGCTGCCCTGGGACCCCGAGCAGCGGATGTACGTCTGGTTCGACGCCCTGCTCAACTACGTCACCGCGCTCAGCTTCGCCCGCGAGGGCGAGGACCTGACCGAGCGCTTCTGGCCGGCCAGCCTGCACGTGATGGCCAAGGACATCCTCAAGTTCCACGCGGTGATCTGGCCGGCGCTGCTCTGGGCGGCCGACCTCGAGCCGCCGCAGCGGATGGCGATCCACGGCTACCTGCTGATGGGCGAGAAGAAGATGTCGAAGTCGCTCGGCAACGTGCTCGACCCCTTCGAGGTGATCGAGCGCTTCGGCGCCGACGCGCTGCGCTTCTACTGCTTCCGCGAGGTCAGCTTCGGCCAGGACGGCTCGATCTCGACCGCGGGCTTCGAGGCCCGCTACGAGACCGAGCTGGCCAACGACTTCGGCAACCTGGCCAGCCGCGTGCTGGCGATGGTCGACCGCTACCGCGACGGCATCGTGCCGGTGGCGCAGGTCGACGCGGTGCTCGCGGAGGACTTCGAAGGCGTCGTCGGCCGCTTCAGCGAGCTGCTCGACCGGGCCGAGCTGACCCAGGCGCTGGAGGAGGTCTGGAAGCTGGTGCGGCGGCTCAACCGCTACGTCGAGGAGACGCGGCCCTGGGAGCTGGCCAAGGACGAGGCCGACCCCGAGCGCCTCGACGAGGTCCTCTACAACCTCGTCGAGGGCCTGCGGGTGACGACCCTGCTGCTCGTCCCCTACCTGCCGCGGACCAGCGAGCAGCTGCTCGCCGCCCTGGGCGAGGACTCGCGCGAGCTGACCGAGCTCGGCTCCCGCCCCGGCGGCCAGAAGGTCGAGCGCGTCCCGCCGCTCTTCCCCAAGATCGAGCACCCACCGCCTGGTCCTTCCGCTGTTCCTGTCCCGATCATGTCGGGTAAGGCAACAGCGGGCGTTGATCGGCCGCAGGGGCGCGGCCTGATGCCGCGCAGGAGGCGCTTGGCGATGCCGCGCTGTGTCTCGGCGCCGTCGGCGGTCGAGGGGTTGTGCTCGGTGAGGATCGCCAGGGCGATGCGGCAGGCGCCGCGCTCGAGGAAGGCGACCTGGTGGTTGACGACGCCGACCCCGTCGTCGTTGATTCCCCAGCCGCCCTTGAAGTAGAGGCGCCAGCCACGCGGGCGGACGTCGGCGATCCCCCAGCGCTGCCAGGGCACGATCGAGACCGAGCAGCCGCCGTGCGAAGCGCCGGTGGCGCTTGGGCAGGTAGCGCGGGTAGCGCAAGGATGAAGCGCGCCTGGTCGCGGGCGCTGATCTGCGACTGGCCGCCGAGCCAGCCGGGTTCCCACACCCACTCGAAGTCGCGCATCCGCGCCGCCCGCGCCAGCCGCTCGACCCTGCCGTCGCCGACGCATGCCGGCGACCTGAGTTGCGGCCGCGTTGTCGGAGGCGCGGATCATCGGTTCCAGCAGCGCTCTGTCATCGGCGCGCAGTCGGCGGCGCCGGACCGAGCGTCTGGCGCAGGTAGGCGGCGAGCAGCATCGCCTTGATCGTGCTGGCCGCGGGCGCGGTGCGGGCCTTGCGGAAGCCGCGCAGGCGAGGCGCACGGCCGACGATCGCGAAGCTGACGTCGCCGGGGCGTCGGCGTGCGTACCGTCGCGCCGCCTCCACGATCGGGTTCCCAGAAGCCGGTTGCCTCGCCGGTTTCCGCTCGGCGCCGGCAGCAGATCACGGCGCGCCGAGAAGAGGCTCAGCCAGCGATCCGCCAGGATGGCGACCGCGCTCATCCCCGGCTGCGAGCGCGTCGGGGCCGAGCTGGTCCGGGCTGGTGTAGCCGCAGAGCGCCATCGTCAGGTCGAGCTCGGCGAGGACCATCTTCAGCACGGTCTCGACCCCCGCCTGGCCCTCCGAGGGCGAGGCCCCAGACGTAGGGGCGGCCGAGGCAGACGGCGTCGGCGCCGAGGGCGAGCGCCTTGAGCACGTCGGCGCCGCCGCGGATGCCGCTGTCGAAGAGGACCGTCAGCTCGTCGCCGACCGCCTCGGCGATCGGCGGCAGCGCGTCGAGCGAGGCGATCGCGCCGTCGACCTGGCGGCCGCCGTGGTTGGAGACGACGATGCCGTCGATGCCGCGGCGCGACCGCCTCGCGGGCGTCGTCGACGTGCTGGATGCCCTTGACCACGATCGGCAGCGAGGTCAGCTCGCGCAGCCAGGCGAGGTCGTCCCAGGTCAGCGACGGGTTGGCCTGGACGCCGAGGAAGTGGCCGGTGGCGGCGCCCTGGTCCTCCTCCGGCGGCTTGCTCGAGCGCCGGCGCGGAAGACCGGGTCCTGGAAGTAGTTGGCGATGCCCATCCCGTGGAGGAAGGGCAGCCAGGCCTGCTGCAGGTCGCGCGGCTTCCAGCCGGGGACGAAGGTGTCGACGGTGACCACGATCGCGCCGTAGCCGGCCGCCTCGGCGCGGCCGACGAAGCTCTCGGCCAGCTCGCGGTCGTTGGGCCAGTAGAGCTGGAACCAGCGCGGCGCCTCGCCGCCGCCGGCCTCGGCGATCTCCTCGAGGGTGAAGTGCGGAGGCGGTGCTGGCGATCATCGGCAGCCCGAGCGCCGCCGCGGCGCGGGCGCGTCGCCAGCTCGCCCTCCGCGTGGACGACCTTCTGCACGCCGATCGGCGCCAGCATCAGCGGTGCCGGCATCGCCGTGCCGAGCACGCTCGGTCGAGAGATCGCGCTCGGCGACGTCGCGCAGCATCCGCGGCACGATCCGCCAGCGGTCGGAAGGCCTCGCGGTTGGCGCGCATCGTGTCCTCGCTGCCGGCCCCGGCGAAGACGTAGTTGGCGGCGCGCTCGTCCATCGCCTCGTGCGCACGCCGCTCCAGCTCCTCGACCGCGACCGGGATCGAGGGCGTCTCGCCGCCCAGGCCGCGAGCGTAGATCTCGCGGTAGTAGTCGGCGAAGTCCGCCATCGGCCGGGCAGGCTATTCGTTCATCGCAGCATTTGCAGGCTATGCGCCCTGAAAATGCTTCAACGAGCGCGCAGGCCGAGGCGGCGGCGCCAATCGCGTGCGTTGAAGGCGCGCGCGATCCGCCCGATCAGGCCGCGGCGGGCCTTCGTGTACGGGTACCAGGTCGGCTCGCGCTTGCCGCCGAAGCGGGCGACGATCACCGACTCCGGCCGGCAGTACTTCTTGATCCCGTACTCGCCGTGGCGGAAGCCGATCCCCGACTCCTTCCAGCCGCCCATCGGCACGTCCATCAGCACGTAGTTGACGATCACGTCGTTGACGTTGACCGCGCCGGCCTCGATCCGCCGCCCGATCCGCTCCGCCCGCTCCTTCTCGCCGAAGACCGAGGCGGCGAGGCCGTAGCGGGTGTCGTTGGCGAAGCGCAGCGCCTCCTCGGAGTCGCGCACCTTCATCACCCCGACCACCGGGCCGAAGGTCTCGTCGCGCATCACCGTCATCGAGTGGTCGACGTCGACCAGCACGGTCGGTTCGAAGTAGTCGCCCGGGCCCTCGACCCGCTTGCCGCCGGTCGTCGCCTTCGCGCCCTTGGCGATCGCGTCCTCGACCTGCGCTTCGACGATCGCCCGCTGGTTGGGCGAGGTCATCGCGCCGACGTCCTTCTCGGGCGTCCTGCCGTCGGCGCCCTGGCGCAACGTGCCGACCTCCTTGGTCAGCTTTGCGACGAACTCGTCGTAGACGGGCTCCTCGACGTAGATCCGCTCGACCGAGAGGCAGACCTGGCCCGAGTTGAACATCCCGCCCCAGGTGGCGGCGTTGGCGGCGCGATCGACGTCGGCGTCGTAGAGGACGATCATCGGGTCCTTGCCGCCGAGCTCGAGGCTGACCGGGGTCAGCGTCTCGGCGGCGCGCGCCATCACCTTGCGGCCGGTGCGATCGGAGCCGGTGAACTGGATGAAGTCGACGTTATCGACCAGCGCGCCGCCGGTCTCGCCGGTGCCGTGCACGCAATCGAAGACGTCGGGGCCGCCGATCTCCTCCTTCCAGGCCGCGACGATCTCGGCCAGGCCCAGCGGCGTGAACTCCGAGGGCTTGACGACCACGGCTGCGCCCGCCTGCAGCGCCGGGATCGCGTCGCCCAGCGCCAGCGCCAGGGGGAAGTTCCAGGGGCTGATCACGCCGACCACGGGGTAGGGCCGGTACTGGACCATCAGCTTTTTCGACGCCGCCAGCGGCGAGTGGGGGCGAACCGTCTCGTCGCCGATGAACTTGTCCGCCTTGGTCCCGTAGAAGTTGATCAGGTCGGTGAGGTAGACCGTCTCCGCGGTGGTGTCGCCGCGGACCTTGCCGGTCTCCGCCTGCATCGTGTCGAGCACGCGCTCGTGGTTGTCGAACAGCCAGTCGCGCAGCTCGCCGAGCCAGCGGTAGCGACCCTCGTTCCCCAGCGCCTCCCACTCGGCCTGGTTGGCGCGCACCCGCGCGACGGTCTCGGCGACGCTCGCGGCGGAATCGACGGCGACGCTGCCCACCGTCCCTCCGGTCGCGGGGTTGAGGACCTCGATCCGCTCCACGGCGCTCCCGTTTGAGCTCGCCCCGTTGACGGCCTCGCTTGCTTTCGGCGCCGTTCCGCTCTCCACCTGACCGCTCCCTTCGAAGTTTGGCTGGTCAGCCAACTGTACTTGGCGAGCCGGCCTGGGGCTAGAGGACCGCGACGAGCGCCGCGACGACCTCTGGGTCGAACTGGGTTCCGGCGCAGCTGCGCAGCTCGGCCAGCGCGACTTCCTGCGACATCGCCTTGCGGTAGGAGCGCGTGGTGGTCATCGCGCTGAAGGCGTCGCAGCAGGTGACGATCCTGGCCTCGATCGGGATCTCGTCGCCGGCCAGACCGTCCGGGTAGCCACTGCCGTCGAAGTGCTCGTGGGAGGAGCGGACGATG
>CAWAKV010000001.1:0-159361 GCA_963782685.1 uncultured Solirubrobacterales bacterium | reverse complement strand
GGTGGGTGACGAAAAAGTACAAGACGTTTCACCCCTACCGGGATTGCTCGTCACGCAACCGCTACGGCCGAAGCGATAGAGAAAAAGGCGATCGCCGCCATCGTCAGCAGCTCCATCGCCAGGCGACGCGGGCCGAGCATGCCGCGGTCGCCGGCAACGATGACCGCGGCACAGAGCAGACCGGCGGCGAGGCCGCCGAGGTGGCCGCCGACGCTGATCCGCTCACTACCGAAGGTGATCGCGAGGTTGAGCAGGAGGATGAAGCCGATCGTCGAGGCAAGCGCGTCTACCCCGCGGCTGCGGGCGATGACGAAGGTCGCGCCGAAGATGCCGAAGACGGCGCCCGAGGCGCCGATCGTGAGCGCATTCGGGTCGAGCAGTAGCGCACCAAAGGAACCGGCGAAGAGCGAAGCGAAGTAGAGGGCGACGAAGCGCGGCGTGCCGATGCCGGGCTCGAGGATGCGGCCGAGGAAATAGAGGGCGAACATATTGAAGCCGATGTGGATGATGCTGGCGTGGAGGAATCCGTACGTCAGCAGCCTGTACCACTCCCCGTTTGCGACGTAGGGGCCGAAGAGGCCGAAGTCGAGGACGATCGAGCTGTTCTGCGTGCCCAGGCCGCCGGAGCTGCCGGCGATCTCGGCCAGGTAGGCGAGCACGTTGAGCCCGATCAGGATGAAGGTGGCGGGGGCGTCGTAGCGACCGGGGCCAACCGCCCCCCTGGTCACCCGGGTCCGCTCCTGCGCGCACTCGGGACAGCGCATGCCGACCGGGGTCGGGGTCATGCAGTCGGGGCAGATCGGCCGCCCGCAGTTGGAGCAGGAGACGCCGGTCTCCCGGTTCGGGTGTCGGTAACACGTCTGCGCCATCGCGGACGGGCAGCCTACAATCGCCGCGCATGGACGAGCCGAGCCCCGCACGGCTGTTCGCGACTCTGGCCGGCGCGGCGCTGGTGGCGTTCGGCATCGCCGGCTTCTTCTACGACTCCTCCTTCGCCGCCCCCGAGGACGCCCGCGATGCCCTCGGCCTGCTCTCGGTCAACGGCTGGGCCAACAGCTTCCACATCCTCACCGGCGCCCTCGGCCTGCTCTTGGCCGGCTTCGCCTCGCGCCGCTACGCGCTCTGGCTCAGCGCCACCTACGTCGCGATCGCCGTCTTCGGCTCCCTGATCTGACGAGCTTGTCTTTACCCGCCTATATGGCGGGAAAGGACAAACTCGAGCGCCTACAGGCCGACGCGGTCGGTGATCGAGCGCAGGCGGCTCCTCGTCTGCTGGCGGCTGCGGCGGCGTGCCTCGAGCAGGACGAGGGCGCCGGTGGCAATCCCGCCGGCGCCGACGGCAACCACCGGCCGCACCCAGTTGCGCGGGTCGCGCAGCGCCCGCAGCTCGCTCTCGGAGAGCTCTTCGGCCCAGTCGGAGAGCTCCTCAGCGGCCGCCTGGGTGACGGCGGAGAGCGTGTCCTCGAAGCGCCCCGAGAGCCGCTCCGGCGGCTCGATCGGCCGCAGCGCGTCGCCGAGCAGCCGCTCGACGTCCCAGGTGCTGCCGGTCAGCTTCTCGCTCGCCTCACTCATCCGCCATCTCCTCCTCCAGCTGCTTGATCGCGCGATGGATCAGGACCTTGGTGGCGCCGTCGCTGCGCCCCAGCGCGCGGGCGATCTCGCGGTTGTCCATGCCGAGCGCGAAGCGCATGATCAGCGCGTCGCGGCGGTCGTCGGGCAGGTTGTCGAGCTTGTCGATCACCTGCCGCAGCTCCTCCCTGCCCTCGGCGATCGCCTCGGTCCCGTGCCGGGCCGGGATCGGGTCGGCGTATTCGAGCGGCGTCTGCGGCCGCCGCGAGCGGTCGCGGTAGTAGTTGAGCGCCAGGTTGTGGGCGATGCGAATCAACCAGGGGCGCAGCGGCCGCCCGTCGGACTCGCGCCGTGCCCGATCGAAGTGGCGGTAGGCCTGCAGGAAGGCCTGCTCGGTCAGGTCCTCGGCGTCGTGCTGGTTGCCAACCCGGTAGTAGGCGTAGGAGTAGACGTCCTTGAGGTGATCGCGGTAGAGCTCTTCGAAGGCGCGGTCGAGCTCCGCCTTGGCGGCAGGCTCGAGGCCGGCCGGCTCGACGTTCTCCTTGGCGCTCACGAGCGAAGCCTAGAGGCCGCGTCCAGCCGCTCATGCCGCCGCCTTTCGTGAGCGCTCGACCAGGCGCAGACCGTCGACCCACGTCTCGGCGTCGATCTCGCCGTGGATCAGCGCCGCCAGGCCCTCGAGCGCCTCGGCCGGGCTGCCCGCGGCGGCAGCGGCGGCGGCCAGCAGCGGCACCGCGTCGAGCCCCTCGGGCGCCTGGCCGATCAGCGCCGGGATCTCCGCGGCGGGCGTGCCGCGCCCGAGCAGCTCGCCGGCGCGGCGGTTGCGGCCGGAGGGGGCGAGCACGGTCGCGGTCAGATCGCCGACCCCGGCCAGGCCGGAGAAGGTCTCCAGCTCGGCACCGTGCGAGATTGCGTAGGAGATGCACTCCCGCCAGACCTCGGCGGCGGCGATGCCGGCGGCATTGAGGCCGAAGGGCTCGGCCGCGGCGGCGGCGAGGGCGGCGGCGTTCTTGGCCGCGCCCGCCATCTCCACCCCGGTGACGTCGCGCGAGCGCTCGCAAACGAGGCCGGCGCGGTCGAAGACCTCACCCAGCTGGTCGCGCAGGTCGGCATCGCCGGAGCCGAGCACCAGTGCGGCCGAGCCGGAGACGGCCTCGCGCGCGTGGGCGGGGCCGCCGAGGCAGGCGACCGCGCGGGCGCGGATCCGTTCGCCGACGTACTCGGCCGGCAGCTGGCCGAGCGGCGCGACCAGGCCCTTGGCCAGCAGCAACACCGAGGAGCGATCACTGACCCGATCCGCGATCGTGCCGACCACCTGGGGCAGCGAGCCGGAGGGGATCGCCAGGCAGACCAGGTCGAGCCCGGCCAGCTCGATCTCCGCGGCGGAGCGGACGAGGATCGAGCCGGGCAGCTCGACGCCCTCCAGGTAGCGCCGGTTTTCGCCGGCGGCGGCCATCGCGGCCGCTTGCTCGGGAGTGCGGGCGCCGAGCTGGACCTCGAGCCCGCCGCGGGCGAGCAGCACGGCAACCGCCGTGCCCCAGCTGCCGGCGCCGATCACGGCGGCGCGGCGCATCGGCGGCAGGCCGCCCATCTCTTCCCACTGGAGCAGGACGTTGGGCCAGATCCGCGCCGTCACCGACTCGGCCAGCGGCGGCGAGGGCTGCTCCACCCGCGGGAAGGTCATCGCCTTGCCCAGCCGCACCCGCACCTGGCGCGGGCGGATACGCCAGCCGCGCCGCACGCGCTCGCTGCCGTAAACGGCCGTCGGCACGACCGGGGCACCAGTCTGGAGGGCCAGCCGGCCGACGCCACGCTTCGGCGTCGCCAGGGTGCCGCGGCGGATCCGAGTTCCCTCGGGGAAGATGCAGACGGTGCCACTGCGCTCGACCGCGAGGCGGGCGGTCTCCATCGCCAGCTCGTCCGACTCGCCGCGGCGGATCGGAAAGGCGCCCAGCCGGGAGAGCAGCCAGCCCTGCCAGCGGCGCTCGAACAGCTCGGCCTTGGCGACGTAGTTCATCGGCCGCCGCCAGGGCAGCGCGGCGCCGATCACGAAGGGGTCGAGGAAACTGCGGTGGTTGGCGGCGACGATCAGCCCGCCGCTGAGGCGGCCGTACTCACGGCCGGTGCGGGCGAGGCGGAGGTAGACGAGCAGGCACGGGGTGATCAGCGCTCTAGCCAGCAGGTAGAGGGGCCAGTTGACACTGTGGCGGCGGGTGTACTCGTGGTAGCGCTGGAATCGCTCTTCGCTCACGAAGAGCGCTACACGGAGGCGACCGGCCGGTTACCAGGCGGACTCGACCAACGCCGCAAGCTCGTCCCTCGTGGGAGGTTCCGGCGTGAACGCCAGCTCGGGGCGCAGGAGCATCGAATCCAGCGCCTGATCGAGCCTCGAGCGGTCGGCTCCCAGATCGCCGAGGCCGGCGGGTTCGCCGCCGAGCTGGAGCACGCGGGCCTCGATGTCGTCGGGGCCCGTGCCGATCGCCTCGGCCAGGGGGGCGAGACGGTCCGGCACGCGCGAGCGCATGAAGGTCAGAACGCGAGGCAGGATCGTGGCGTTGGTCTCAGCGTGGGGGCTGCCGCAGATGCGGACCAGGGTCTGGCAGATCACGTGGTGCAGGGCGAACGAACCGGAGTCGATCGCGTAGCCGCTGAGGATCGCGCCCTGCGCGAGCAGCGCCCGATCGCGCTCCTCTCGCTCCTGGTCGAGCGCGGTCGCGATCAGCTCGGCTCCGCGCAGCGCGGTGAGCTGGGAGACCGGGTTGGCGAAGGGGGTGTAGAGGGAGTCGGCGCCGTGGGCGAGTGCGTGAACGGCGCTGGCGCGCAGCCGTTTCTCCGGCAGGCTGCACATGGCGTCCGGATCGGCCACCACCAGAGCGGCACGGACGAGCAAGCGCACCCGATCCTCGGCGCCGCTGGGCAGGCGATGGATGCCCGTCATCTCGGCACCGGAGAGCGTGGTCGGGATCGCCGCCACGCGGGCGCCGGTGACCGAGGCAACCGCCTTCGCGGCGTCGATCACGTGGCCGCCGCCGTGGGCGACCAGCTGCCGCGCCTGGGCTCGGTCGAGCAGCGTCGCCGCGGCCTCTGGCACCTGGCCCGGGGGAACCGCGTGCACGGCCCTCGCCGCCGCCTCGAGCTCGGGCGCACTGGGCAGGGCACGCGGGGTGGTCAGCAACTCGAAATCGGCGAAGCCGTGCTCGCGGAGGAGCTGCGGCGCCTGGGCGATGCCGTCGCGGCGCAGCACCACGACCCGCCCGGCGTCCCTCCAGACGAAGTCTCCGTTCACCCGGCCTTGTTCTCAGCTACGCGGGGGTTGACGACCGGGCGCAGGTTCGGTTCGACCTCCGCCCGCAGGTGCTCGTAGTCAGGGGGCAGGGAGAGCTTCTCGCCGAGGTGCTCGAGCGGCTCGTCGACGGTGAAGCCCGGCCCCAACGTCGCGAGCTCGAAGAGGACGCCACTCGGCTCGCGGAAGTAGATCGAGCGGAAGTAGAAGCGGTCGATCACCGGCGTCGGCTGCGCCCCTGCCGCGATCGCCCTCTCCCGCCAGGCCTCGTGGTCCTCGATCGTCGAAGCCCAGGCGACGTGGTGAACGCTGCCGGCACCCTGCAGCGAACGTTCGGCCGGCGGCTCGTCGTAGACGTAGACGCCGCCGCGGCGCTCGCCGCGCGCCTCCCAGCCCTCGCCGGCCGGCTCGAACTCGAGCGCCTCGAGCAGGCGGGTGCTGGCGTCGGGGGCACCACTGTAGGCGCGCACGGCGTGGAAACCCTGCAGGGCCAGCTCGCCCGGCACCTCGGGATGGTCGGCGATCAGCGGCTCGTCGGAGATCGTTGCCACAAGCAGCTCGTGGTCGAGACCCTCGGGGTCGGAGAAGCGCAGGGTCTCCCCCGCCCGCTCCGTCTCGATGTCATGGGCGTCGAGCCGCTCCGCCCAGAAGTCGAGTGACTGCGGCGAGCCGACGCGCCAGACGATGCGATGCACGTCGCCGTTCCCGGCCCGCCCCACGGGCACGCCGGGGAACTCGAAGAAGGTCAGGTCGGAGCCCGCGCTGCCCTGCTCGTCGGCGAAGAAGAGGTGGTAGACGGTCGGGTTGTCCTGGTTGACCGTTTTCTTGACCAGGCGCAGGCCCAACACCCCGGCGTAGAAATCGACGTTCTTCTGCGCGTCGGCGGTGATCGCAGTGATGTGGTGGATGCCCTCCAGCTTCATTGCAGTCACGTATAGCATCCCCTGGTAATGAGCCGCGCACGACGACGTACGGTCAAGGCTCTGGTGGTGCTCGGCTCGGTGCTCGCCTTCCTCACCGTCTTCTCGATCTGGACCGAGCGCCAGGCGCTCAACACCGACGACTGGGTCGACACCAGCGGGCGGCTGATCCAGAACGAAGAGATCCGCGCCGAGGTCGGCGAATACCTGGTTCGACCAGCTCTACGCCAACGTCGACGTCGAAAAAGAACTCGAGGACATCCTCCCCGGCGACCTGAAGGAACTGGCGGGGCCGGCATCCGGGGGGTTGCGGCAGGTTGCGGGCGGCGGCGCCGAAGAGGTGTTGAAGAGCTCGACCGCGCAGGACCTCTGGAAGGACGCCAACCGGGCCGCGCACGAACAGCTGCTGGCGGTACTGGAAAACAAGAAAGAGGCCGTGTCGACCGAAGAAGGCGAGGTCACGCTGAACCTGGGCAGCCTGGTGACCAACCTGGCGGACCAGGTTGGGATCGGCGCCCAGTTGGCCGAACGGCTGCCGCCCGACGCGGGCCAGGTGACGATCCTGCGCTCCGACGAGCTGAAGACCGCGCAGGACATCGCCGTCGCGATCAAAGGCCTGGCGTTGCTGCTCTCGCTGCTGACCCTGCTCTCGTTCGGCCTGGCGATCTACATCTCGCGCGAGGGGCGCTGGGTGACGGTGCTCTTTTGCGGGGTGGGGCTGATCGCCGCCGGCTTCGCCGTGATCGTCTTCCGCGAGATCGCCGGCGGCATCGTCGTCGACCAGCTGGTCAAGGAAGAAAGCGTCAAGCCCGCCGCTGAAGCCGCCTGGTCGATCTCCACCTCGCTGATGGTGAGCATCGCGACCACGGTGATCGTCTTCGGCGTCCTCTTCGGGATCGCCGGCTGGCTCGGCTCGCCGACCGGCTCGGCCCGCGCCAGCCGCCGCTTCGTCACGCCGTTCCTGCGCGACTACACCGCCTACGTCTACACCGCCCTGGCGATCGTCGTCTGCATCTACTTCCTCTCCGCGCCGACGCAGAACCTGCGCTCCTTCCTGACCACCCTGATCATCGCCGGCTTCGTCGCCTTCGGCATCCACGAGCTGCGGCGCCAGTCGGCCGAGGAATTCCCCGATGCCCAGCTGGGCGACTACTTCGGCGGGGCAAGGGAGCGGGTGGCGGGTGCGATCAAGAGCGCCAACATCGGCGAGCGCGCCTCGAAACTGCGGCTGCCGGAGATGCGCAGGCCGAGCGGCGAGGAGGGCGATGGAGAGACGGCGGCGACCCCCAGCGACGACGCCGACGCCCGGCTGCGCCGCCTCGCGCAGCTGGCCGAGCTGCGCGACAAGGGCGCCCTCACCGAGGAGGAGTTCGCCGCCGAGAAGGCACGCGTGCTGGGCGGCGGCGACTCCTGAGCGGAGAGCCCGCCCCCGGACTTGAACCGGGAACCCCTTCCTTACAAGGGAAGCGCTCTGCCAATTGAGCTAGGCGGGCCTTAGAGTCGAATATAGAGGGGGTGATCGACGGCGTGGGAAACGATGCAGTCACTTTCAGGTACCTCGCGCCGGGCGAGGGGGCTGTCCTCAGCGAGGCGATCCGCGCCGCCTACGGCGAGACCTACGACGTGCGCTGGGTCTACGACGCGGCCGAGGTCGAGTCCCGTCTGGCGGCCGGCACCTACGTCTCCTGGGTTGCCGAGTCGGCCGCGGGCGAGCTGCTCTGCCACGAGGGGATGAGCCTCGCCGCACCCGGCGACGCGGTCGGCCACTCGGGCCAGGCGGTGACGATGCCCGTTGCCCGGGGGCAGCATCTCTTCACCCGCACCAAGCGCCACTTGATGGACTGGGCGGCCGAGCGCGGCATGGCGGGGATGTTCAGCGAGGCGACCGCCGCCCACCCCTACAGCCAGCGCGCCAACCTCGAGCTCGGCGCCCACGAGACCGGCTTCCTGCTCGGCTGGATCCCCGCTTCGGTCGCCAACGACGCCGCAACCGACCAGCGTCCCCGCCGTCAGTCGGCGGCCCTCTTCTACACCAAGCTGAACGATGGCCACGAGCGCGCGGTCTACGCTCCGGAGCGCCACCGCGACATCGTCGGGCAAACGCTTGAGCTGTGCGAGCTGCGCGGCGCCCTCGCCGACCCGCCGGCTGGCACGCGGCTTCCCGATCGGACCGGCCTGCACGTCGAGATCGACGCGGACCACAACCTGGCCCTGATCACCGCCCACGATCCCGGCACCGACCTGGAGGAGGCGGTGGCCGCCGAGCGCCACCACCTCTTCCACCGCGAGCGTCTCGACGCCATCTACCTGGACCTGCCTCTAGAGAACCCGGCCACGGCCCTGCTGGCCGACCACCTCGAGCGCCTCGGCGTCTCCTACGCCGGCGTCTTCCCCGACAACCGCACGGACGGCGACGTCCTCCGTATGCAGTCCCTGCACCGATCTCGCATGTCCGCCGACGACATTTCCGTCGCATCGGACCACGGCCGCGAACTGCTCGAGTACGTCCTGGCGGACCTGCCTGCCGGCGGTACCGGCTACGGTCCGGCCTGAATGGCGAGTTCAGCGACGCAGAGCGGGCCGATAGCCGTCTACGGGGCGACCGGGTTCACCGGCGGGCTGATCGCTCGGGAGCTAAGGGAACTCGGCGCGGATTTCCTGATCTCCGGACGGAGCAGAGAGAAGCTGGAGGCGCTTTCGGAGGAGCTTGGCGGCGTGCCGTTCCAGGCGGTCTCGGTCGACGACGCAGCTGGGCTGCGGGACATGCTGGAGCGCTGCTCGGTCGTGGCGGCTTGTGCTGGGCCGTTCACGTTGCACGGGGAACCGCTTGTGGCGGCTGCCGCCGATACCGGGATCCACTATCTGGATACGACCGGCGAGCAGGGGTTCATGCGGATGGTCTTCGACCGGTATGGGCGGCGGGCGGCGGAGAACGGGGCGGCGCTGGTCTCCGGAATGGGGTTCGACTACGCACCGGGCGATCTGATCGCGGCGCTCACGGCAGAGGGAATGGGACCGCTGGAGGAGATCGTCATCGCCTACTGCGTGCACGGGTTCGCGCCCACGCATGGGACCGCCCTCTCGGGGCTGGAGATCATGCGGGGGGGCGACGTGGTCTGGGCCGACGGCGAGTGGCGGCCGGCGCCGCGGAGCGCCGATGGCGGTCGCTGGCACTTCCCCGATCCGATCGGGGAGCAGCGCATGCTGCGCTATCCGGCCGGCGAGCAGATCACCGTGCCGCGGCACGTCGAAACGGCTCGCGTGCGCACGCTGCTCAACGGCATGGTCGTGCCGCCGCGGCTGATGCCACTTGCCGCTGCCTCCTCTCCCCTGCTCGGCCTGGCGATGCGCACCCCCCTGCGCCGGGCGATGGGGGCGCTGATCCGGCGGCTGCCGGCGGCGCCGAGCGAGGAGGACCGGCGGAAGGCGCGATTTACGGTCAGCTGCGAGGCCACGGGCAAATCCGGCGCGCGGCGCGGCGCGGTCCGGGGCAACGACGTCTACGGCCTCACCGCCGCCGCCGTCGCCCACGGCGCGATGCTCTGCGCCGACCCCGCCTACGACCGCAGCGGCGCCCTCGCGCCGGCACAGGCGTTCGACCCAGCTTCCTTCCTAGACGCGCTCGACCTCGCGGTTGAGATCGACGCCCTGAGCCCACCCCGGTAGGGGTGAGCTCTTACGCCGGAACCTCCCTCGAGTCGAGGTGCGCCGCGACCTTGCGCTTGACGCGCTGGAGGGCGTTGTCGACGGTCTTGGTGTCGCACTCGAGCCGCTCGGCCGTCGCCTCGTATGAGTGGCCGTCGAGGTAGAGGGAGAGGACGCGGCTCTCGAGGTCGGAGAGGACGCCCGAGGTGCCCGAGAGACAGGAGACGAGGCTCGCCAGCTCTTCGCTGGCGATCACCTGGTTGACCGGGTCGGAGACCGACGGGCCGGGCAGGATCTCGTCCAGGGTCGTGTCGGAGTCGCTCGCGGCGGCCGGCGTATGGCTGAAGGAGACGTACTGGTTCAGCGGCGTGTGCTTGTTGCGGGTCGCCGTCTTCACGGCGGTGATGATCTGCCGGGTGATGCAGAGCTCGGCGAAGCTGCGGAAGCTCGACTCCCGATCGCTGCGGTAGTCGCGGATCGCCTTGTAGAGGCCGAGCAGGCCTTCCTGGATCAGGTCGTCGCTCTCACCCCCGAGCAGGAAGTAGGACGAGGCCTTGAGACGGACGAAGCCGCGGTAGCGGCGCACGATCGTGTCGTAGGCATCGGTCCTTCCCTCCTTCGCGAGGGCGACCAGATAATGATCATCAAGCTCAGGTTGAGGGTTAGAACTAGGCCGGGTGGAGCCGTTGAAATGGCCGGTGGGGAGTCGCAGTTCCTGGGTAGGCGACGATAGAGCCACAGATCCTTCTCCTTTGAGACGAAGGGTCGTGGCGCCGGTACCTCCCCTGTGGCGCCCTTTATTGACAGGCGAATCTCAGACTCAAGCTGAGGTTCACCCTTATTGCCGCGGCATTCTTACCGGCCTGCGGAGTTCTGTCAACCCCAAATTGCGGATTTTCTGCAATCGCCGTTGCAGGTGATAGGCAGGAGGGCGTGGGTGTCCCCCGCGGAAACCCGCATTGAGGCCAGCCTCAAGGGTCCTTGCCGGGGAGGGCTCCAATGTTTCCGCAAGGGACACCCACGCCCTCCTGCGAAGGCCCCGTTACGGCCGCGAGCGCTGACGCACAGACTCAAAAAGCAGGGCGGCGGCTGCGGCAGAGACGTTGAGGGAGTCGAGCTGGCCGAGGCGCGGGAAAGCTATGAGGCTGTCGCAGGCGGCGGCGACCCGGGGGCGGATGCCTTTGCCCTCGCCGCCGAGGACGAGGACGGTTGGGCCGCTTAGGTCGACCTCCCAGGGGGCGGCGGTCGCATCCGCGTCGGCGCCCCAGATCCAGAAGCCGTCCGCCTTCGCCTCGCCGAGCCAGTCGGCGAGGTTTCGCACCCTGGCGACGTCGAGGTGCTCGACGGCGCCCGCCGAGGCCTTGCAGGCAACCGCGGTGATCTCAGCCGAGCGGCGCTCGGGGACAACCAGCCCCGCGGCACCGGCGAGCTCCGCCGAGCGGCAGACGGCACCCAGATTGCGAGGGTCCTGGACCTGGTCCAGAGCGACGATCAACGCGCCGGGCCGTCGCAGCAGAGCATTCGGGTCCGCATACGGATACGGATCGACCTCGGCGACGACGCCCTGGTGGTCGGGCGATCCGCACAGCCGCTCGAGCTCCTCGGCCGAGGTCTCGGGCGCCCGCCATACGCGACGCACGCGGCGTCTCCCCCCTCCGCCTCCTCGACCGGCCGGCGACCGTAGATGATCTGGCCATCTGCCACGCTCAGGCCTTAGGCACAAGCTTGGCGCCGTTGGCCGAATCCCGGACCTCCCAGCCCAGCTCGGCCAGCCGATTCCGAATCTCATCCGCCCGTGCGAAGTCCTTAGCCGCCCGCGCCTCCTCCCGCTCAGCGAGCAACGCCTCCGCCTCCGCATCGCCCCCCCGCTCAGCCTCCGCCAGCGACCCAAGCCCCACAAGCTCCAGCATCTCCTCGACCGCCTCCTGTGCCCCCGGCACCTCCCCACGATTCGCTTCCGCCACAAGCTCAAAGACCTCAGCCATAGCCCGCGGGGTGTTGAAGTCGTCCGCTAGCGCGTCCCGAAAGCCACCGAGGCGGGAGTCGGGGGGTCCCCCGATGGGAACTTGTGAGCCGGCGAGGCAAAGGCTCTCGCCCGACGATTCGTCGCGGGTTCCCGGCGGGGGACCCCCCGACTCCCGCCCGCCGTCCCCTACCGGGTGCTCCCGAAAGAAATTCCGCAGCCGCTCGACCCGCGCCACGGCCTGCTCCATCTGCTCGGGCCCAAACGCAAGCGGCTGCCGGTAATGCCCGGAGATCAGGTAGTCGACGACCGCCTCGCGCCCATACCGATCGAGCGCCTCGGAAAGCTGGAAGATGTTGCCCTCCGACTTCGACATCTTCTCGGTGTCGGTCTCGACCATCCCGTTGTGCATCCATAGACGGGCAAAGGGGCGGCCTGCCGCCTCCGACTGCGCGATCTCGTTCTCGTGGTGGGGGAAGACCAGGTCCGACCCTCCGCCGTGGATCGCAAACGAGGGACCCAGCTCGGCCTCGGCCATCGCCGAGCACTCGATGTGCCAGCCCGGCCTCCCCGGCCCCCACGGCGAGTCCCAGCTCGTGTCCTCGCCTTCCTTGTGCGCCTTCCAGAGGGCGAAGTCGAGCGGATCCTCCTTCAGTGACGCCGACCCCGCCTCCTCGCCCTGATCCATGTCCTCGGCACGGCGGTTGGACAGCTTCCCGTAGCCGTCGAAGCTCCGCACCCGGAAGTAGACGTCGCCCCCGGACTCATATGCGTGCCCCGAGGTGACCAGATCGGAGATCAGGGTCACGATCACCGCGATCGTCTCGGTCGCCAGCGGCTCGGCGTCCGGCCGCCCCAACCCGAGCCGATCGGTGTCCTCGAAATAGGCCGCGGTCATCCGCGCCGCGAACTCTGCCGAGGGCTCGCCCGCCTCCCGCGCCGCGTCGTAGATCTTGTCGTTTATGTCGGTGACGTTGACGACCAGCTTGGCCCGGTATCCCTCCGCCCTGAGGTATCGCGAAAGCAACGAGAAGACCACGAACGGCCGCGCGTTGCCGATGTGGATCCGGCTGTAGACGGTCGGACCGCAGGCGTAGATGCCGATCTCGTCATCGGCTTCGAGCGTGCGCAGCTCGCCGCTCAGCGTGTCCCTGATCCGCACCTCTCGCATCGGTGCGGATGCTAAAGAGGGTTAGAAGGTTCGGTAGCCAGCGCCCGAGGTGGATGCCTCGTCGCGCGACCAGACCGGGGCCGTCTCGTCGGCCGCCGCCAGCACCTCGCGCCGCGCGCGCTTGGCGCTGGCCTTGATCTCGTCCTCGGCGGCGCGGCGCAGGCGCTCCTCGCGCTGCTCGGCCTGTCCGCGGATCCGCTCGGACTCGGCCTCGAGCTGCTTCTCGGCGCGGGTGCGGGCCTTCTCGACCGCCTCGCCTTCGACCTTCTCGACCAGCTTCGCGACTCGCTCCTCGGCCTCGCGGCGCACGTCCTTGGTGCCCTGCATAACCCGCTCCTCGATCTCCGACTCGAGCTTGACGGCGAGCTGGTGGGCCTCCTCGGCGCGTGCCTCGGCCTCGGCGGCGCGCTGCTCGGCGGCGGCGACACGGCGGTCGGCCTCGGCTTGCGCCTTCTCGAGCACCTCGCCGGTGCGCTTGGACGCCTCCTCTTCGGTTCGCTTCACCGCCCGCGCCAGCACCTCGCGCGCCTGCGCCTTCTCCTCGGTCATCTGTGTTGCGAGCGCCTCACGGTCGGCCTCGGCCCGCTTCTGCGCCCGCTCGAAGGCCTTCTCGGCGCGGTCGCGGCCCTCTTCGGCGTGTGCCACACGAGCCTCGACGGCGCGCCGCTTCTCGCGCTCGGCGCCGATCCGCTCGCGTCCCTGCTCGCCGATCTTCGCCAGCGCCGCTCGCGCCCTCTGCTTGACCTCGTCGCGGCTCTTCTCCGCCTCGACCACGCGCGCCTCGCTCAACCGAACCCACTCGAGGGCCTGCTTGGCGACGCCATGGATCTCCTCGGTCGTCTCCCCCACCGCACTCAGCTGGATCGCGGGTTCACCCATTCGTCGCAACCTACTACTCGGCGCGGAAGCCACGCCACCCATGTTGGGCCCGAAACTCCGCAATTAGCGGAGAGTGAACTAAGCGGACTTCTCGGACTTCTCCGCCTCGCGCGCGTGAAGATCCTTCTTCAGGATCTTCCCCGTCGCGTTGCGCGGAAGCTCCGACATGAACTCGATCTCGCGCGGGGCCTTGTAGCCGGCAAGATGCGCCTTGACGTGCGCCTTCAGGTCTTCGTCGGAGACCTCGATCTCCTCGGCGAGGACGACGAAGGCCTTCAGCCGCTGCCCGTACTCCTCGTCCTCGACCCCGATCACCGCCACCTCGACCACCGCCTCGTGGTCGGCAAGCAGGTCCTCGACCTCGCGCGGGAAGACGTTCTCGCCCCCGGAGACGATCATCTCGTCATCGCGGCCGTCGACGAAGAGGCGCCCGCCGGCGTCGAGGTGGCCGACGTCGCCGCTGGAGAGCAGCCCGTCGATCTGATCCTTGCCGCCACCGCCGGTGTAGCCCTCGAAGGACATTTCGTTGCCGACGAAGATTCGGCCGACCTCCCCCCGCGGCACCTCGCGCCCGGCCTCGTCGTAGAGGCGGACGACGGTTCCGCGCGGCGGCCGCCCCGCCGTGCCCGGGGCGGTCCGCAGTTCGGCCGGGGTGGCGACGGTCCCGTAGGCGACCTCGGTCGAGCCGTAGAGGTTGTAGACGCTGTCGCCGAAGCGGTCCATCCACTCGATCGCCAGCTCGCCCGGCAGGGCCGAGCCGGACAGCGAGGTGATCCGCAGCGAGGAGAGGTCGTAGGAGGCGAGCGTCTCCTCGGGCAGCTGCAGGATGCGCTGGAGCATCACCGGCACCACCGCCAGGACCTGGGCGCGGTGCTCCTGCGCGGCGCGCAGCGTCCCCTCCGGGTCGAAGCGGCGTCGCAGCACGATCGTCGAGGCGGTCGGCAGGCTCATGATGAAGTGAAAGAAGCCCCACGAGTGGAAGAGCGGCGCCGCGATCATCATCGTGTCGCGGCTGCGGAAGGGGAGGCGGTCGATCAGCGCGGCGAGCGAGAAGAGGCCGTCGGGGCTCGAGCGCTGAGCGCCCTTCGGCGTCCCGGTCGTGCCCGAGGTGAGGATGACGAAGCGCGGCTTGTCCGGCGGCGGCTTCAGGTTGGAGTCGTCGGCCGAGGCGATCAGCGAGTCCAGCGTCGGCGCCTCGCTCTCGCCCTCGCTCCAGCCGACGATCCGCTGGACGCTCTCGTCGACGCCGTCGAGCAAACCGGCGAACTCCTCGTCGTAGACGAGCGCCTTGGGTGCCTCGCGGCGAGTCACCTCGACCAGCTGGGGGCCGGCGAACATCGTGTTGAGGTAGAGAGCGCTGGCACCGAGCTTGGCCGCGGCGAGCGTTGCCTCGATGAAGCCGCGGTGGTTGCGGCACATGACCCCGACCCCGTCGCCGTAGCCGATCCCCATCCGCTCGAAGGCATGGGCGAGCGCATTGGAGCGGCGGTGGAGCTGCTCGAAGGTGAGCGAGCCGCGTTCGTCGATCAGCGCGGTCTCGTGCGGATAGTGGATCGACGCGGTCGTGATGCCGAGCGCCGGAGAGGCGCCCCAGCGCAGGAAGGCGGCGACGACCTTCGCCGACTTGTCGGGCCGGTGAGCGCCGATGACGCCGGCCTCGCGCAGCACCCGCAGCTCGAATGCTTTGTCCGAGACCGCCTGGCGCGCCGCCGCCGCGATCGATCCGAGCTTGCTCATCGCCGAAGCCTATTCGCTCTCCACCGAAGCCACGGCTATGCAGGCGATTCCCTCGCCGCGGCCGATCCAGCCCATGCCCTCGTTGGTCGTCGCCTTGACGCTGACCCGAGCCGAGGTGGCCTCGGCGAGGATGCGCTCCATCTCGGCCCGGTGGGGAGCGAGGCGGGGCTGCTCGCAGACCAGCGTCGCGTCGACGTTGACGATCTTGCCGCGCGATCGTGCCGACCACGGTGCGCAGCAGGTCGACCGAGTCGGCGTCGCGCCAGCGCTCGTCGTCATCGGGGAAGAGGGTGCCGATGTCGCCCTGTCCCGCGGCGCCGAGCAGGGCGTCGATCACCGCATGGGTGAGCACGTCGGCGTCGGAGTGGCCGCTGAGCCCGCGCTCGTGCTCGATCTCGACCCCGCCCAGAATCAGGGGCCGGCCCTCGGCGAAGCGGTGGCTGTCGTAGCCGATGCCGACGCTCATCAGGTCAGCGATTCTCGCCTACCCCGGCGGGCAGCGGCGCCAACCTTCGCTCGCGGCGCTCGAAGACGCAGATCTCCTCCACGCCGAGCTCGCCGAGAAGCTCCAGCGCGCGCTCGTAGCCGAAGCCGACGTGCTCGGGCAGGTGGGCGTCGGAGGAGAGGGCGAACGGCGCGCCCGCCTCGACGCACATCTCGGCGAAGGCGCGAGCCGGATAGAGCTCGCCGACCGGCTTGCGCAACCCGGCGGTCGAGACCTCCACCGCGATCCCGCTCTCGGCGATCGCCTCGACCGCCGGCGCGTAGTAGTGCCGCGGATCGCGCTCGGGCAGCGGCCGGCCGCGCCCCCAGACCTTGACCAGATCGGGGTGGGCGAGGATGTCGAAGAGGCCGGCGCGGGCACACTCGGCGAGCGCCTCGAAGTAGCGCCGCCAGACCTCGTCGGCGTCGCCCCGCGCCTCCCAGGCGTCCCAGTCCTCATGGTCGACCGCATCCTCGCCGACGAAGTGGACCGAGCCGACGACGTAGTCGAAGTCGCGCGCGTCGAGCAGGTTCGCGGTGCGGTCCTCGGCGCCGGGGACGAAGTCGCACTCGACGCCGAGCTTGAGTCCCGCCCCTCGCACGAACTCGCAGTAGGCGTCGAGGTCGTCGCGCGCCTGTTCCTGCCAGAAGGGGTGGCGCCAGAGCTCGAGTGCCTGGCGGAAGCGGTAGACGTGCTCGGAGACCCCCAGCTCCTCGATCCCGGCCGCCTCCGCCGCCTCGCGGTAGCGCTCGACGTTCGCCGCGGTGAAGTAGCGCTCGGGCGGCGTGTCGGGCTCGTCCGGGCGCAGATGCAGGTGGTAGTCGGTCAGCACGACTCCACAAGTTATGGCCTGGGCACGTGCTGCCACTTCGAGGTCCATATGGGTGCATAAGTGACGGCGCGTCCCCGTAGGATCGGGGAATGGTCCACTTACGGATCGTCGTCCCGCGCGACCGGACCGAGAAGGTGCTGGGGCTGCTCGAAACGACGCACTCGGCCTGCAACCTAGTCTATCTCCCCGGCGCCGCCCGCCAGCCGAGCGGGAATGTGGTGCTCTGCGACGTCGCCCGCGAGGACGCCAGCGTCCTGATCGAGGACCTGAAGGAGCTGGGAGTGGCGCGGGACGGCTCGATCGCCCTGGAGCAGATCGATTCGCAGATCTCCGAGGTGGCCAAGCAGGCTGAGCGGGCGGCACGGGGCGCCCCCTCCGACGCGGTTGTCTGGGAGGAGGTCGAGGCTCGCACCTCGGAGAGCAGCGAGCTGGGCGGCAACTTCCTCGTCTTCATGATGCTCGCCTGCCTGATCGCCTCGGTGGGGATCTTCACCGGCTCGCCGATCCTGATCGTCGGCGCGATGGTGGTCGGGCCGGAGTTCGGTCCTCTGGCCGGGCTCTGCGTAGCGGCGGTCGAGCGCCGCCGCGGGCCCGCGCTGCGCTCGCTGACCGCCCTGACCGTCGGCTTCCCGGTCGGGATCACGGCGGCCTTCCTCTTCACGCTGATCTGCGTCGCGACCGGACTGGTCGACTCCGACTTCAAGAGCGTCGACAACCCGCTGACCCAGTTCATCGCCGAGCCTGACACGTTCTCGGTCATCGTCGCCGTCTTCGCCGGCGCGGCGGGTGTTCTCTCCCTCACCTCGGCCAAGTCGGGCGCACTGGTTGGCGTATTGATCTCGGTGACGACGATCCCGGCGGCGGCCAACATCGGTGTCGCCGCCGCGCTCGGCAACTGGGCCGACTGGCGCGGCGCGATGACCCAGCTCAGCATCAACCTCTGCGGGATCGTGCTCGCCGGCACGGCAACTCTCTACCTGGAGCGTGTCCTCTACAAGCGCCGCCGCCGACTCCACGTCGCTGAAAATTCGGTCATAGGCCGCGAAAACCACGCAGGTCGGGGGATGCAGGGAGGACGGTGAGGGGAGCGCACTGTTCGTGCGTGACCCGATCCGGCCGACCGAAGACCCCGAGATGCGCCGGTTTGCAGCGGCCTAGCGATCGCGCAGAAGGCGATCGGCGATCTCCAGGTCAAGCGGCGTCGTCACCTTGAGGTTCTCCGGCGAGGCGGGGTGGATCAAAACGCGCCCGCCCGCCGCCTCGATCAGCATCGCCTCGTCGGTGGCGGCGTCGACCCCGGCCGGGTCGGCCTCTACCGCCCGGCGCAGCGCCTCGACCCGGAAGACCTGCGGCGTCTGCGCCGCCCATAACCGCCCGCGATCGACCGTCGCCTCGATGACGCGTGCCCCATTTGGTGTCTCTACGCCCCCCAACGGAGCAGTCGCTCTCTTGATCGTGTCGGTCACGGGAACGGCGGCTATGGCGCCGTCGGCCTCGGGGTCGGCGGCCAGGGTCGCGACGACACCCTCAACCAGCTCGGGGGTCACCAGCGGCCGCGCCGCGTCGTGGATCGCGACCAGCTCGGTGCCCACCGCCGCCAGGGCGTTGGCGACCGAGTGGGCGCGGGTGGCGCCGCCGTCGACGACGCCGAGGTCATGGCCGCCCAGCTCATGGACATGGCCGGGTGGGCAGGCGACGACGATCGAGCGCACCCCGTGCGCCGCCCGCATCGCCGCGATCGACCACTCGACCATCGGCCTCCCGGCCAGTGGCACGAAGGCCTTCGGACCGCCGGCTCCGAGCCTCTCCCCGGAGCCGGCGGCCGCGATGACCGCGGTGACGGATGCCGCAGTCGTGGGGCTACGCCGTGGCGGCGAAGCGCTCCTCCAGCAGCCCGTCGAGGTACTCCTCCGCGCCCTCCTCGTCCTTGTCGAGCGCGTACATGAACTCCGAGGCGAGGATCTTCTTCGCCCGCGTGTACATCTGCTTCTCGCCGGTCGAGAGCCCCTTCTCCATCTCACGAAGGGCCAGGTTGCGGACGACCTCGGCGAGCTCGAAGACGTCGCCGGTCTTGATCTTCTCGCGGTTGTACTTGAAGCGCCGGTTCCAGTTCTTTGGCATCTCCGACACGTCATCGGTGAGGACCGATGTGACCTTCTTGATTTCGACCTCGTCGATGACCCGTCGCAGCCCCGCCTTGCCGGCGTTTTCGCAGGGAACCATCACGGTGAGTTCGTTGTGGAGGATCTTGATCGTGAGGTATTCACGCTCCTCGCCCATCAGCTCACGCGTTTCTTTCTTCATCACCAGGCCGGCGCCGTGATGCGGGTAGACGACCTTGTCGCCCTCCTCGAAGTCGCAGATGTACTCGACTTCCTCGACGCTTACCTCGGTGGTCTCCTCTAGCTGGGGAATTGCTTGCTCCTTTCCATTTGCGACGGCCTCGGGATGGCCGTCAACTCTGTAAGTACCTGTCGACCAGATCGACCTCCTGGAGGCGTCGCAGCCCCTCGCGGATGTCCTTTGCCCTGGTCTGGCCGACGTCCTCGACCGCTTCCAGGTCGGCGTCGGAGGCCGCCAGGACCTCCTCCAGGCCGCCGAGGTCCTGGATGATCTTCTGGACGACGAGCTTGGGGATGCGCGGGATGCGACCCATCACGCGGTAGCCGCGTGGCGCAACCGGGAAGTCGAGAGTGTTGAGCTTGCGGTCGTAGCCGAGCAGCTCGGCGAGCCGGCCGAAGTCGAGCACGTCCTCGTGCGGCATCCGCGCCAGCGACTGCTGGACGGTGGCCAGGTTCCCCTCGGAGTCTTCCACGCTGTAGTCGCGGATCAGCGCCGCCTTGTCGGCTGCGACGCCGACCATCGTCTCCTCCAGCTGCATCTCGATCAGGCGGCCCTCAGTGCCGAGCTCGACGATGTAGCGCTCCACCTCGACCGCCATCCGCGTGGTCAGCTCGGCCCGCTGGAGGACGGTGAGCGCGTCGTAGAGGACGCCGCCGCCCTCGAACTCGAGCACGGTGAGGCGATTGGAGACCTGTTCGAGCCGCTCGCGGTACTTCTCCAGCGTCGCCAGGCCCTGGTTCGCCTTGGCCAGCACGGCGGGGATCTCCTGGAGGATGTACTTGGTCCCCTCGACATAGAGGGAGACGACGTCACGGCGCTGCGAGATCGCCACCACCAGCGCGCTGGTCTGTTTGGAGACGCGCTCGGCGGTGCGGTGGCGGGTGCCGGTCTCGGCGGAGAGGATCGTCGGGTCCGGCATCAGCTGGACGTTTGCCCAGACGATCTTCGTTGCCTCGGAGTTGAGCACGATCGCCCCGTCCATCTTCGCCACCTGGTAGAGCATCGCCGGCGTGTAGTCGATCTCGAGCTGGATCCCACCGGAGAGCAAGTGGGAGATGTCGCCGGGGTCACCGACGACGATCAGGCCGCCGGTGCTGGCGTGGACGATGTTGTCGATGCCCTCGCGCAGGGCGCCGCCGGGAGCGACAACATCCAGGGCCCTCAGTAGCCGGGGATCCTGCCGTTCCGCTAACTCGTGAAGCTCATCCCCGGGCGGCGAAGACATCTCGTCTAGGATGGCAAATTCCGCTCTGGAATGCGGTCTGCCTAATCCCGAGTGGACAGGTCGGAAAGGCGGTTGTCAACCGTATTGGTCACCCATAGCCCATTTTCGGGCGATCCGGTGGGGGTTAGCCCTGATTTTCACAGGTGGAAGCGCTTGTGGTGGTGAAAATGGCGTGACTGATCGGGCGGCAGCTCACTGGCGGCGGCCGGTTCTGGGCCGGGATCCGGATCGCGGACGAAAGTCCAGGTGAGCGCGGCCCCAGTCGCGACCAGGGCGACCAGGACCCAGGTCGAGCCGCCGACCGCGTCGGCGAAGGAGCCGTCGTCGCCGAGCAGGGCGTGGAAGACGGCGCCGCTGACGGCGAGGGCGATCGTTCCCGCCATTACCCGGTCCATTGCCAGCACGCCTGAGGCGATGCCGACCTTCTCCGCCGCCATCGCCGCCATCGCCGCCGTCGACATTGGCGCGTAGACAAATCCCAGCGCGATCCCGAATGGAAGGTAGCCGGCGAGCAGCAGGGCGTAGGAGCTGTCCGGGCCGATTTGGGTCAGGGCGAGCAGCCCGACCACACCCAGGACCATGCCGGCGGTCATCAGCGCGCGGGCACCGAAGCGCGCGATCAGCCGGCCCGAGAAGGGCGAGACAAAGATCATCGGCACGGTGACCGGCAGGATCATCAGGCCGCTCACCACGGCCGAGTGGCCGCGCACGTCCTGGAGGTACTGAGGCTGGAAGAACATCACCGCCCAGTAGGAGCCGACCAGGGCGAATGCCGCCGCGCTGGCGCCGAAGTAGGGGCCGCTGCGGAAGAGCGAGAAGTCGACGATCGGCTCTGGCGAGCGGTGCTCGATCCGCCAAAAGGCGTAGAGGCAGAGCAGCCCGAGGACGGCTGCGGCAACGACCGCGCCGGCGCTCCAGATCCTGGCCTGAACCAGGGCCAGCACGATCGCGGTCAGACCGGTGGCGAGGGCGAGGAAACCGGCCAGGTCGACGCGCCGGCCCGAGCCTGGGTCGGTCGACTCGGGCGCGGCAAGAGCGGTGATGGTAATCCCGAGCGCCGAGATCGGCAGGTTGATCCAGAAGATCAGGCGCCAGTCGAGGTCGACCAGGGCGCCGCCGGCGAGCGGGCCGATGCCGAGCGCGACGGCGGAGATCCCGGCCCAGATGCCGAGTGCGCGCGCCTGCTGCCCGGCCGGGAAGGCGTTGCATACGATCGCCAGCGAGAGCGGCAGCATCGGTGCCGCTCCGACTCCCTGCAGCACCCGGCCACCGATTAGCACCAGCTCGTCGTCTGCGGCGCCGGAAAGAACCGAGCCGAGGGCGAAGACGCACATGCCGGCGAGGAAGAGGCGCTTGCGGCCGAACATGTCGCCGAGCCGGCCGGCGGTGACGACGAAGGCCGTGATCACGAGCAGGTAGGCGTTCATCACCCACTGCAGACCGGTCGAGGAAGCGTCGACGTCCTCGCGGATGCTGGGTAGCGCGAGCGCGACCACGGTCGAGTCGAGCATCAGCAGGAAAAGGCCGGCACTGGTGCCGGCGAGGGTCCACCAGGGACGCGACATGCCGGCAGGCTATGCGGTGACCAGGTCGCGGTTGGGGTCGATGCCCCAGCGCTCGCCCACCTCGACCAGGTCCTCGCTGAGCGACCAGCGGTCGGGGCGCTCCTCGCCCTCGTGCTCGGGACTGGCGCCCTTCAACACCATGCAGCCAGTGTTGTCGCCGATCGCCCGGATCTCCGCCACATCGTCCTCGCTCAGCCGCTGCTCGGCCGGCAACGCTCCCAGTTCGACCCGCTTCGCCTCGATCGGGCAGGCCTCGGCGCCGGTCTCCTGGATCAGCGTCGGCGCCACGCACTCGACCGCCGGGTGGGCGAGGTTCCACTGGCAGGCGAGCTGGATCGGGGTGAGCCGCACCCGTTCGGCGATCGGCAGGACGCGCTCCAGCTTCGCCAGCCCGGCCTCGATCCAGCCCTCCGGCCGGAACGCCCGATGGTCGCCCTTGGCCAGCTCCATCCCCGGCCACAGGTCGCCCCAGAAGAGGCCGCCGTAGTCGACCACGCGGGTGATCACCTCGACCTCGTGGCGGGCGGCCGCCTCGAGGCAGAGCTCGCCCGGCCAGGGCTCGAACGGGTTGAGGATGATCATCGCCCAATCGATCCGCTCGCCGAAGCGCTCGAGGCAGGCGATCAGGTCGAGGGTGAAACCGTTGGCGGGCCCCGGCGCGACCCCGATCTGGCCGGCCAGGCCAGCCTCGCGCAGCGCCGCCATGCCGTCCCATACCGCCTCGCTGGAGTAGCCGATGCGGTCGGGGTTGTGGAGCAGGAGAAGGTCGAAGCGATCGGCACCGAGCCGCTCGAGGCTGCGCTCCGCCGCCATTCGCAGGTAGCTGGCGTACTCCCCGGCGCCGCGCAGGCGCGGATCGGTGAAGCGGGGGAAGCCGCGCGGCCCGTCGCGCTCGCCCGCGTAGAAGTCGTGGCCGACCGCGCCGACCAGCGAGTACTCCCCGCGCGGCACGCCGTCGAGCGCCCGCCCGAGAACCCGGTCCGCCTCACCTTGGCCGTAGGTGTCAGCGGTGAGGACGGTGTCGATCCCCTTCCCTGGCCGCAGCAGCCCTTCGAGCTGGTCCTCCTCGATCGTTTCACCGAAGCGGAGAAAGCGACCACCGCTCCAGGTGCCGATGGCGGTGCGGCCTGGTTCGCGCATCGGGAGGTTTGGGACGGGCGCTAGCCCTCGCCGTCGCCGGCGGGCGGAGCCTCGACACGAGGATCGTCGTCCTCGCCGCCGCCCTCGTCCTTCTTGGCGCCAACGCCAACCTTCTCCGGCTCGGGCTTGTCCGGCTTCGCCTTCTTCGCCGGTTTCTTCGGCTTGATGATGGTCAGCTTCAACGGCTTGTCCTCCTCGTCGCCGGAGGCGTCGCGCTCGACCAGCACGGTCGAGCCGGGCGTCATCGGCCCCTGGCGCAGCACTTCGTCGGCGAGCGGATCCTCGATGTAGCGCTGGATCGCGCGGCGCAGCGGTCGGGCGCCCATCGAGGGGTCCCAGCCTTTCTCGACCAGCAGGTCCTTGGACTCGTCGGTCAGCTCCAGCTGCAACTCGTGCTCGGCCACCTGGACGCGGACGCGGTTGATCATCAGGTCGACGATCTCCTTGACCTCGTCCTTGGCCAGCTTGTGGAAGACGATCACCTCGTCGATCCGGTTGAGGAACTCCGGCCGGAAGACTTTTTTCAGGTCGCTCATGATCCGGTTCTTCATGTCGCCGTAGGACATGCCGGTCTCGTCGGCGACGGTGAAGCCGATCGAGGTGTTCTTGGCGATCTCGGATGCGCCGATGTTCGAGGTCATGATCACGATCGCGTTGCGGAAGTCGACCGTGCGGCCCTGGGCATCGGTGAGCCGCCCGTCCTCGAGGATCTGCAGGAGGATGTTGAAGACGTCCGGGTGGGCCTTCTCGATCTCGTCGAGCAGCAGCACGCTGTAGGGCTTGCGCCGCACGGCCTCGGTCAGCTGACCGCCCTCGTCGTAACCGATGTAGCCGGGCGGCGAACCGACCAGGCGGCTGACCGCGTGCTTCTCCATGTACTCGGACATGTCGATCCGCACCAGCGCCTCCTCGTCGCCGAAGAGGAACTCGGCGAGGGTGCGCGCCAGCTCGGTCTTGCCGACACCGGAGGGGCCGAGGAAGATGAACGAGCCGGATGGCCGCTTGGGGTCCTTGATCCCGGCGCGGGAGCGGCGGATCGCTTTGGAGACGGCGGTGATCGCGACCTCCTGGCCGATCACCCGCTTGTGCAGCTCCTCCTCCATGCGGATCAGCTTCTTGGTCTCGGCCTCGGTCAGTTTGAAGACCGGGATCCCGGTCCACATCGAGACGATGTCGGCGATCTCTTCTTCGCCCACATCGGGCCGCTCGGCCGAGTCGCCCTCGGACCACTCGTCTTCGAGCTGGCGCTTGCGCGTGGTCAGCTGGCGCTCGGTGTCGCGCAGGTTGGCCGCTTTCTCGAACTCCTGGGCCTCGATCGCCGACTCCTTTTCGCGCCGCGTCTTTTCCACTTCCTCCTCGAGGTCGCGGTAGACCGGCGGCGCGCTCATCGACTTGATCCGCATCCGCGAGGCCGCCTCGTCGATCAGGTCGATCGCCTTGTCGGGCAGAAAGCGGTCGGAGATGTAGCGGTCTGCGAGCTCGGCGGCGGCGGACAGCGCGTCGTCGGTGATGTTGACGCGGTGGTGCTGCTCGTAGCGCTCGCGCAGGCCCTCGAGGATCTTGACCGTGTCCTCGACCGAGGGCTGGTCGACCCTGATCTGGGCGAAGCGGCGCTCCAGTGCCGAGTCGCGCTCGAGGTATTTGCGGTACTCGTCGAGCGTCGTCGCGCCGATCGTCTGCAGCTCGCCGCGGGCCAGAGCCGGCTTGAGGATCGAGGCGGCGTCGATCGCGCCCTCGGCTGCGCCGGCGCCGACCAGGTTGTGGAGCTCGTCGATGAAGAGGATGATGTCGCCGCGCTGGGTGATCTCCTTCATCACCTTCTTGAGGCGCTCCTCGAACTCGCCGCGGTACTTCGAGCCGGCGACCAGCGCCGCCAGGTCGAGCGTGTAGATCTGCTTGTTGCGCAGCAGCTCCGGCACCTCGCCGTTGTTGATGCGGGCGGCCAGCCCCTCGACCACGGCGGTCTTGCCGACGCCGGGCTCGCCCAGCAGCACGGGGTTGTTCTTGGTGCGGCGCGAGAGGATCTGCATGATCCGCTCGATCTCGGTTTCGCGGCCGATCACCGGATCGAGCTTGCCCTCCTCGGCGAGTTTGGTCAGGTTGCGGCCGAACTGGTCGAGCAGTTTGGAGCTCTTTTTGCCGCCGCTGCCCTCGCCCTGGCCGCCTCCGCCGCCGCCCTGGCGGCGTCCGCCGGGACCGGAGAGCATCCGGATCACCTCGTTGCGGATCTTGTCGGAGTCGGCGTCGAAATCGAGCAGGATGCGTGCGGCCACGCCCTCGTTCTCACGCACCAGGCCGAGCAGGATGTGCTCGGTGCCGATGTAGTTGTGGCCGAGCGAGAGCGCCTCGCGCAGCGCCAGCTCGAGCACCTTCTTGGCGCGCGGCGTGAACGGGATCTGGCCGGAGGTGACCTCCTCGCCCGAACCGACGATCCGCACCACCTGGGAGCGGACGCGCTCGGTGGTGATGTCGAGAGACTCGAGGACGCGAGCCGCGAGGCCCTCCTCCTCACGCAGCAGGCCGAGCAGGATGTGCTCGGTGCCGATGTAGTTGTGTTTCAGCGTGCGAGCCTCTTCCTGGGCTAGGACCACCACCTGCCTGGCTCGCTCAGTGAATCTCTCGAACAAAGGCTTCCTCTCTTGACCTCTACAGGTCAAACGCGATTTGCGGTCGGAAGTACCGGCGACGCCCTTCGGAAACCGGGAAGCGCCTATGTGCTCTCTAACGATACCGAGAGTGCCCGTCCGGCCTTGGGACCCTGATTGCCGCTCATAGCGGCTTTTTGGCTTCTTTTCGGGTGCTTTCAGCCGCGCATAGCGGGGAAAAGCACGACCTCGCGCAGGCTGGGGGCCCCCGTAAGCATCATCGCCAGCCTGTCAACCCCTAGGCCGACGCCGCCGGTCGGCGGCATCCCGTACTCGAGCGCCTCGACGAAGGACTCGTCGTATGGCTGGGCCTCCTCGTCTCCCCGCTCCAGCTCGGCAGCCTGCTGCTCGAAGCGGCGCCGCTGCTCGTCGGGATCGTTGAGCTCGCTGAAGGAGTTGGCGAGCTCGATCCCGCCGACGAAGGCCTCCCAGCGCTCGACCATGCCCTCCTTGCTGCGGTGCGCCTTGGCGAAGGGCGAGAGCTCGACCGGGTAGTCGACGACGAAGGTCGGCTGGATCAGCTCCGGCTCGACCGACTTGGCGAGCAGGCCGTCGACCAGCTTGCCCCAGCCCTCGGCCGGATCGGGCTCGCCGCCCATCGCCGCCGCCAGCGCCTCCCGGGTCGGGTGCTCGGCGATGTCTATGCCGGTGCGCTCGCGCACCGCCTCGCGCAGCGTCACCCGCCGCCAGGGCGGCGCGAAGTCGATCTCGACCCCGTCGCGCTCGACCACGGTCGTGCCCAGCACCCGCTCGGCGATGTCGGCGACCATCCGCTCGAGGTCGCGCGCGGTCTTCTCGTAGTCGGCGTAGGCCTCGTACCACTCGAGCATCGTGAACTCGGGGTTGTGCTTGTGCGAGACGCCCTCGTTGCGGAAGTCCTTGCCCAGCTCGTAGACCTTGTCGATGCCACCGACGACGAGCCGCTTGAGGTAGAGCTCGGTCGCGATCCGCAGGTAGAAGTCGCGGTCGAGGGCGTTGTGGTGGGTGACGAAGGGCCGCGCCAGAGCGCCCCCGTAGAGCGGCTGCAGCACCGGCGTCTCGACCTCGGCGAAGCCACGCTCGTCGAGCCAGCGGCGGGTCTCGGAGATCGTCCGGGCACGGATAGCGAAGCGCCGCCGGCTCTCCTCGTTGGCGAGCAGGTCGAGCTCGCGTTGCCGGTAGCGGGTTTCGACGTCCTCCAGGCCATGGAACTTGTCCGGCGGCGGGCGCAGGCTCTTGGCCAGCAGGCGCCAGTGGTCGATCGCCAGCGAGAGCTCGCCGCCGCGGCGCGTCGCCAGCGCCGTCCCCTCCACCCCGACGAAGTCGCCGAGGTCGAGGTCGACCAGCAGATCGAAGGCCTCCTCGCCGAGCTTGTCGGCGGTGGCGTGGAGCTGGATCTGCCCGCTGCCGTCGCGCAGATCGAGGAAGGCGGCCCTGCCGTGGCCGCGGCGGGCAACGATCCGCCCCGCGACCCGGTGGCGCGAATCGGTCTCGACGCCGGCCGCGAGTCCCTCGTGCGCGGCACGCACCTCACCGATCTCCTCGCGTTCCTCGAACGAATGAGGAAACGGGCTCAATCCCTGCCTCCCGCAGGCGCTCCAACTTCTCGCGTCGATCGCGGAGGACGTCGGAGAGCTCTTCCTTCTCTGGCTCGCTCATCGAGGGGCGAGCCTATCGGCCGCTAAGCGCTCTCGATCTTGGTGATTTTGAGTTTCTTCTTCGGCCCGCGGGGAACGTCGACCGTAACCACGTCGTTGCGCTTGTGGCCAAGCAGCGCTTTGCCGATCGGCGACTCGTTCGAGAGCTTGTGCTCTGCCGGGTTCGCCTCGGTCGAGCCAACGATCTGGAATTTCTGCGAGTCGCCGGTTTTCTGGTCTTTGACGTGGACGACCGAGCCGAAGCTGACCTCATCGGTGTCGACGTCCTTCTCGTCGATCACGGTTGCGCGCCGCAGCCGCTCTTCGAGCTGGGCGATCCGCCCCTCGAGCAGCGCCTGTTCGTTCTTGGCGTCGTCGTACTCGGCGTTCTCGGAGATGTCGCCGAACTCGCGCGCCTCCTTGATCCGTTCCGCAACCTCGCGCCGTTTGGTCGTCGACAGATGCTCGATTTCCTCTTTGAGCTTCTCGAGCCCTTCCGGGGTAATTACCGCTTGCCGAGTCACTTTGCGCTGACCTCGCTTTGCTTGCTGGGATCGTTGGAGTTAGGCCCTGAGACCAAAAACGCCCGGGTGCGGACGGGCTGGCGCCGCCACACCTGGGCCGGAAGTCGCGGGATTATAGCGAGGGCGTCAGCCCGGCACTCAAGGGTTTTTGGGCGGCGATCAAGCGCCTGGCCCGAGGCAGGTCGGCGCTGCGCTGGAGCTCCTGCGCGACCTCGGGCGGAGCGCCGAGCGCCTCGACGTACCAGGGGTAGAACTTGCGCAGGTATCGGGTCGCCCGCTCGGTCCCGAGGTGCTCCTCGGCGCGGTCGACCGTCCAGAGCAGCTCGGCGACCACCTCCTCGCGCGTGGGGGGCTCCGTGCGACGCCCGGTCAGCTCCTCGAAGAGCCAGGGGTTGCCGAGCGAGCCGCGGGCGAGCATCACCGCCGCGGCGCCCGACTCGCGGTAGGCGCGGCGCACCGAGTCGGCGTCGTCGAGCCCGCCGGAGACGATCACCGGCGCCTCGATCCGCTCGACCAGCTCGCGGGTGAGCGCGTAGTCGGGGCTACCCCTGTGTTTGGTCGTCGCCGCGCGCGGATGGAAGCCGATCGCCGCAGCGCCGCCCTCCTCGGCGAGGCGGACGGCGAGGTCGAAGCCGGAGCGGTCTCCCGGCCGCAGGCCGGAGCGCAGCTTCACCGTGACCGGCCGGCCGCTGCCCTCGATCGCGCCGCGCAAGAGGGAGAGCGCCAGGTCGGGGTCCGCAAGCAGCTCGACCCCGGCGCCGGTCCTGCGCACCTTGCGCACCGGGCAGCCCATGTTGATGTCGATCAGGTCAGCGCCGGCCTCAGCAGCAATCGCGGCGCCGGAGCGCATCACCTCGGGGTCGTGGCCGAAGAGCTGGACCGAGACCGGGTGCTCGTCGGGATGGATCCGCATCAGCTCGCGCAGGGTGCGCTCGTTGCGGTAGTGCAGGCCGAAGCTGGAGATCATCTCCGAGACCGCGAGCCCCGCTCCATGCCGCTTCGCCTGCAGGCGGACGAACCAGTTGCCGATCCCGGCGAGTGGCGCCAACAGGACGCGGTTGGCGATGCGGACGCCGCCGATCTCGAAGGGATCGGTGAGAGGAGGTTGGGCTTTAGGAGTTCCGCTCATGGATGAGACGCAGACCCTTCAGGGTAAGCATCTCGTCGACCTCGTCGATCGTCTCGGTGAAGGGGACGATCACGCCGGCGAGGCCGCCGGTGGCGAGCAGCCGCACCTCGCCCATTTCGTCCTCGATGCGGCGGACGACGCCGTCGATCAGCCCGGCGAAGCCGAAGACGACCCCGGATTGGATCGCGGTGCGGCTGGAGCGGCCGATCGCGGTCTCCGGCTCCTCGAGGTCGATGCGGCCGATGCGGGCGGCGCGCTCGACCAGCGCGGTCAGCGAAATCTCCAGGCCGGGTGCGATCGCCCCGCCGAGGTATTCGCCGGCCTCCGAGACGGCGTCGAAGTTGATCCCGGTGCCGA
Source organism: uncultured Solirubrobacterales bacterium (assembly GCA_963782685.1). Classification (GTDB taxonomy): domain Bacteria; phylum Actinomycetota; class Thermoleophilia; order Solirubrobacterales; family 70-9; genus VRUE01. Next base: position 130,334 of record CAWAKV010000001.1, on the reverse strand, counting down.
AGTCGACGACGACGCAGGCCGCCTGGAAGCGCTCGTAGGCGGCAACCGCGTTGACCAGCCGGTCGGCGCCCACCTCGAGCGGATTGTCGATGCGGATCGGCATCCCGGTCTTCACGCCCGGCCCGATCGCCAGGCAGGTGGCGTCGGTGTAGCGGGCGGTCAGTTGTTCGTACTGGGCGCCGAGCGGCGGCACGACCGAGGAGACGCAGACCGCATCGAGGTCGCCGAAGCCGACGCCGCTGAGCGCGAGCATGCCGGCGATCCGCTCCGCCAGCTCGTCGCCGGTCGCCCCGGCACGGGTCTGGAAGCGCCAGTGCTCGACCAGGTTCTCGCCATCGAAGGCGCCGAGGTGGGTCTGGGTATTGCCGACGTCGACCGCAAGCAGCACGGCGCGAGTCTATGATGGCCCGACCAGTGAAGGTCCGGCTCTACACGATCCCGGGCTCCCATCCGGGGGTCGCGGCGCAGCTGATGCTCAAGCACAAGGGCATCGAGTTCAAGCGCACTGACCTCTTCCCGGTGATCTCCAAGCTGGTGGTACGCGGGCTCGGCTTCCCCCGCAACACCGTGCCGGCGATGAAGATCGACGGCCGCAAGGTGCAGGGCTCGCGTGAGATCGCCCGTGAGCTGGAGCAGGTTCGGCCCGAGCCCGCCCTGTTGCCCGCGGATCCCGAAAAGCGGGCGGCGATCGAGGAGGCGGAGCGCTTCGGCGACGAAGAGCTCCAGCACCCCGTGCGCCAGCTGATCTGGTGGGCGCTGAAGAAGGACAAGGCGCCGCTGCGCAGCTTCTCCGAGGGAGCCAAGCTCGGCATCCCGATCGGCCTTGCCCTGCGCACCGCGGCTCCGATCGTCGCCCTCTCCGCCCGTTTCAACGAGGCGACCGACGAGAACGTGCGCAATGACCTGGCGATCTTCGGCGGCCTACTGCAACGAGTCGACGACCTGATCGCCGCCGGCACGCTGGACGGCGATGAGCTGAACGCCGCCGACTTCCAGATCGCGCCGAGCATCCGCCTGGCGATGACCTTCCAGGATCTGCGCCCGCTGATCGAGGCCCGGCCGGCCGGCCGCCTCGCCAAGCGGGTCCAGCCCGAGATCGCCGGCGACATCCCGCCGATCCTCCCGCCCGCCTGGCTGCAGCCGCTGCGCTCAGAGCCCGCGGCCGCCTAGAGCGCCCCGATCCGCTCGACACGCTGGCCGGGGGCGAGCGACGCGAGGGAGCCGCTGAGGACGGTGCCGTCGGGGAGGGTGAGCTCGGGATCCAGCTCCAGCAATGGGGCGAGGACGAAGCGGCGGCTCGTCACCTCAGGATGCGGCAGGGTGAGGCGGTCGGTGGAGAGCTCGAGGTCGCCGAGCAGGAGCAGGTCGATGTCGAGCGGGCGCGGGCTGTGGCGGGAGGCGGCGAGCATGCGGCCTCGCTCGACCTCGATCGCCTTGCAGACTTCGAGCAGCGCCTCCGGCTCGAGCTCGGTGCGGATGCGGATGGCGGCGTTGAGGAAGTCCGGCTGGTCGAGGACCTCGCCAACCGGCTCGGTCTCGTAGGCGGAGGACACCGCCTCCACCTCCACCCCGTGCTCGCCCAGCAGCTCGATCGCGGCCCGCAGGTGCCCCGTCCGATCGCCGACGTTCGAGCCCAGCCCCAGATACCCGACGCGCATCACGACGTGCCGGGAGTTACAGGTCCATATGCGTCTTCAACTCCCGGCACGTCCTAAGACGCCTCGTCGTCGTCTTCGTCTTCCTCCTCGGCGACGCGTTCCTGGGTGACCTCGACGCCGACCTCCTGGATCGCGAGGGGCAGCGGTGGCTCGGGCTTGGCTGCTCGGACGCGGACCGACTCGCAGCCGTAGCGCTCGATCAGGCGCTCACCAATGACCTGGGCGAGGCGCTCGAGCGTGCGGTAGCTGCGCTCGGTAGCGGCGAGGGCAACGATGTCGCAGACCTCGCTGTAGTCGACGGTGTCCTCGATTCGGTCGGTGAGGACCGCGTCGCAGTCGGGCACGTCGAAGGAGAGATCGAACTCGAGTCGCTGGCCGATCTCCTGCTCAGCGTCGCTGACGCCATGGTGGGTGTAGATCGAGAGGCCGCGCAGCTCGACCTCGACGCTCGACTCGATCCCGTTGCCGTTGGGCTCGTCCATGGCGAGATGAAACTACCCGAGGATCGCCATCGAGACGCGCGTGGCCTGGGCCATCTCGGCGACGTCGTGGACGCGGATGACGTCCGCACCCTCGGCCGCCGCCAGGACCGAGGAGGCGATCGTGCCGCCGAGGCGGTCCTCGACCGCGGAGCCGTCGATCTTGCCGATGAAGCTCTTGCGCGAGGTGCCGACGACCAGCGGCCGCCCCAGCTCGCGCAGCTCGCCGAGCCGGCGCAGCAGCGCCAGGTTGTGCTCCAGCGTCTTGCCGAAGCCGATCCCGGGGTCGAGCCAGATCCGCTCCTCGGCGACGCCGGCATCGATCGCAGCCTGCAGGCGCTCGACCAGGAACGCCTTCACCTCGTCGACGACGTCCTCGTAGACGGGGTTCTCCTGCATCGTCCGGGGCTCCCCCTGCATGTGCATCAGGATCAGGCCGGCGTCCCGCTCCGCGCACAGCGCCCCGATCTCCGGGTCGTGCCGCATCGCCGTCACGTCATTGACGATCGAGGCGCCGGCGTTGAGCGCGGCCTCGGCGACGGTCAGCTTCGAGGTGTCGATCGAGACCAGGGTGCCCGGTTGCGCGGCCAACTCCGCGATGACCGGTTCGGTCCGATTCCGCTCGGTGATCTCGTCGACCTCAGCCGCACCCGGCCGGGTCGATTCCCCTCCCACATCGAGGATGTCGGCGCCCTCCGCCGCCAGCTCGCGCCCGTGCTCGATCGCAGCATCCGCATCGAGGAAGAGGCCGCCGTCGGAGAACGAGTCGGGGGTGACGTTCACCACCCCCATCAGCTTCACCGGGTCGCTCAGGATGCGTCGCCGCCGGCGTACCCGGGCCTCGGCCGCGTGATCGGCCTCGCGCCCTCGCGCTGCGCCTTTTCCGGCTCGGGCGCCGGCTCGGCCGGCTGCGCCTGCTCCTCGTCCTCGGCGAAGACCTCGGACTCGGGCTTGCCGTCGAGCAGGGCGACGAACTGCTCGGCGTCGATCGTCTCGCGCGCGAGCAGGATCTTCGAAATCGTGTCGAGCTCGTCCCGCTTGTCGTTGAGCAGATCCTTGGCGGCCTGGTGCGCGGCCTCGACGATGCGGCGGATCTCGTCGTCGATCTCACGCGCGATCTCGTCGGAGTAGTCGGGTTCGGCGCTGAATTCGCGGCCGAGGAAGGGCTGGCCGCGATCGTGGCCGAAGACGCGCGGCCCGAGTCGCTCGGACATACCGAAGCGCATCACCATCTGCTTCGCGGTCTCGGTCACCTTTTCGAGGTCGTTGGAGGCGCCGGTGGTGATCTCGCCGAAGACGATCTCCTCGGCAGCGCGACCGCCCAGCGTCATCGCCATCGTGTCGGTCAGCTCGGCACGGCTGGTGAGGAACTTGTCCTCGGTCGGCAGGCTGATCGTGTAGCCGAGCGCCTGGCCGCGGCTGATAATCGAGATCTTGTGGACTGGGTCGCAGTTGGGCAGCAGGTGGCCGACGATCGCGTGGCCGAGCTCGTGGTAGGCGGTGATCAGGCGCTCCTTCTCGCTCATCACCCGGGTCTTCTTCTCCGGGCCGGCGATCACCCGCATAATCCCCTCCTCCAGCTCGTGCATGGAGATCTCACGCTTGCCCTGCCGGGCGGTCAAGAGCGCTGCCTCGTTGATCAGGTTGGCCAGGTCGGCGCCGGTGAAGCCGGGCGTCTGGCCGGCGAGCGTGTCGAGATCGATCGCCTTGGCCAGCGGCTTGCCGCGGGTGTGGACTTCGAGGATCTTCTTGCGCCCCTTGCGGTCGGGGCGGTCGACGACGACCTGGCGGTCGAAGCGGCCAGGCCGCAGCAGCGCCGGGTCGAGGATGTCGGGCCGGTTGGTTGCGGCGATCAGGATGATGTTGTCTTTCATCTCGAAGCCGTCCATCTCGACCAGCAGCTGGTTCAGCGTCTGCTCGCGCTCGTCGTGGCCACCGCCCATGCCGGCGCCACGGTGGCGGCCGACGGCGTCGATCTCGTCCATGAAGATGATGCAGGGGGAGTTCTGTTTGGCCTGCTCGAAGAGGTCGCGGACGCGGGAGGCGCCGACGCCGACGAACATCTCGACGAAGTCTGAGCCGGAGATCGAGAAGAAGGGGACGCCGGCCTCACCGGCGACCGCGCGGGCGAGCAGGGTCTTGCCGGTGCCGGGCGGGCCGTAGAGCAGCACGCCCTTGGGGATGCGGGCGCCGAGCGACTGGAATTTCTTCGGGTTCTCGAGGAACTCCTTGATCTCGTGCAACTCCTGCACCGCCTCGTCGACCCCGGCCACGTCGCGGAAGGTGATTTTCGGCGCGTCGACCGACATCCGCTTCGCTTTCGATTTGCCGAAGTTCATCACCCGCGAGCCGCCGCCCTGCATCTGGTTCATCAGGAAGATCCAGAAGCCGAAGAAGAGGACGAAGGGCAGGATGTAAGTGAGCAGCGAGAGCAGGCTGGAGCCGCCGGTTCCCTTGACCTCAGTCTTGACTTCGTTCGCCTCGAGCTGGTTGAGCAGGCTCTGCTCGGTGTTGGGCGGGTAGCCGGTCGAAAAGCTCTCGCCGTTTTCGCCCGTTTCCTTGACGTCGAGCGTGTTGTCCTTGGGGTTGATCGTCACCTCTTCGATCCGGCCGCTGGCGATCAGGCCGGTCTTGGGTTCGACCAACTTGTTGTAGGACGGCGCTTCGGTCTCCGGCCCAGGGCTGATCACCCGCTGGGCGACGAAGGCGAGAATCACCACCAGCAGGATCGGGAAAGCTGCGCTTTTGAAAAAACGCCTCACAGGGAAAATTCAGCGTACCAGGGCGGTTTCAGCACACAGGCGCATTGGGCGACCGATCCCAATCATCTACTCGTCCAACGCGGCGACGTAGTCGAGGTTGCGGTAGCGCTGGGCGTAGTCCAGCCCGTAGCCGATCGCGAAGCGGTCGGCGATCGGAAAGCCGACGTAGCGGGGAGGCTCGAGGTCGGCGCGAAGGCGGTCGGGCTTGGTCAGCAGCGCGCAGGCCTCGAGCGAGGCGGGTTCGCGGGCGTTGAGGTTGCGCATCAGGTAGTGGAGGGTGAGCCCGGAATCGATGATGTCCTCGACGATCAGCACGTGGCGGCCCTCGATCGGCGCGTCGAGATCCTTGAGGATGCGCACGACGCCGGAGGAATCGGTCTGCGAGCCATAGCTGGAGACGGCCATGAAGTCGATCTCGCAGGGAACGTCGAGGTGGCGCATCAGGTCGGCGAGGAAGATCACTGCCCCCTTCAGCACGCCGATCATGAACAGGTCGCGACCGGCGTAGTCCTCGCTGATCTGACGGCCCAGCTCGGCGACGCGCCGCTGCAGGTCCTCGCCGGAGACCAGCGTCTCGCCGATCGCCGACTCGCTCATCGATGGCTCACGCGCGGCAGTCTAGGAGACCGGCTAGGTGCCGGGGATGGCGATGCCGTCTTCGCTCAGGCGGTAGAGGCGGCTGCGGTAGTCGGCGCCGGCGAGGGGAATCCTCGCGGTGCCCGGCAACAGGACTGAGAGAGAGCCGGTCAGGCTCCCGGGCCCTCCGGGGGTCCGCTGGAAGGTCGCGGTCCCGGAGAACGGCGCCGGCGGGGCGATCGTCGCCGTGGTCAGCGACTCGTCGAAGGTGAAGGCAGCCTCCTTCGCCGGCACGTAGGCGAAGCGGGCGATCTGCATCCGCTGCAGCCGTTCTTCAACCCCGGCTACGAACAGGGTCAGCGCGTCCCCACCAGGCGGGCGGAAGGTGAAGGCGCCGGCTTCCACCCCGGTGCTGCGGTTGGCGATTTCGAGCACGAGCGAGTCCTCGCTCGATTCGCCGGGAACGTTCGGCTGCTGCTTGCCGGAGCCGGGCTCACCAGCGCCTCCACCGCCGGTCCCCCTGCATTTCCAGTTTGGCGTGACGTGCGTGCGCCCTCGCGCCCGGCGCAGACGCAGACGGGTGTAGCCGCGCTCGCCAGCAAAGCGGATCGTGCCGGCGAAGACCCCCCAGCGAGTCACCCGCGGCTCTCCCTTGCAGCGATTCGGCGGCGTCTCGACCTTCATCCGCCGCGACGGCCTGAACTCGACATCGATACGTCCCCGCTTGCCGAAGCTGGCCGCGATCCCGTCGGTTGAGACCTGTCCGGGCACGATGTAGACGGCGGTTCCGGCGGGCCCGCTCGCCGTGAGCGTCACATGGCGATCCGAGCCTTCGACTTCGATCGAGTAGCCGTTGCTTGCCTTCGCACGAAATTCGGCCGGCGAGGTCACAGCGAGACCCAAGAGCCCGGAGATATCGGGCTGCGCTGCCGAGGCCGGTGCGGTCGAGCAGGCGAGAAGCACGCCTGCTCCAAGCAACACCCTGGCCAGCCGCCGCTCTCGAAGTAGACGAGACATCCGATCGCACCCTAGTGCACGCTCAGCGCTCGGCACGGAGGACGCCGCGTTCGGCGATCGCGCGGACGCCGCCGCCGAGGTCGAGCATCGCGGTGCCGGTGCGGCGCAGGGCGGCGACCTCCTCGGCGTGGTTGGCAGCGCCGGCGATCGGGCGGCCGGCGGCGCGGTCGGCGAGCTGCTGGACGACGAGGCGGCGCAGAGCCGGGGGCAGCTCGGCGAGGCGGTCGAGCTCGATCGTGTTGCGTGGCGAGCCGTTCGAGCTGTCGAGCTCGGCCGCGACCAGTCCGTCGAGCACCTCGGCCTCGTCGCGCAGCAGCTCCGCCGTGCGCAGGACGTTCTGCGCGGCCGCGGGATGGACCTCGGCCAGGGCCTCAGCCAGACCATGACGGACTCGGTTGCGAGCGTAGGCGGCTTCGGCATTGGTCGGGTCGTCGCGCCAGGCCAGCTCCCGCTCCTCGCAATAGGAGGTGGTCTGCGCGCGGGTGAAGCCGAGCAGCGGCCGCACCAGCCTGCCGTCGCGCGGTCGCATTCCCAGCAAGGCGCGCCGGCTCGGCGAGGACGCGAGGCGGTAGAGGATCGTCTCGACCTGATCGTCGGCGGTATGGCCGGTGGCGATCAGGCCGTCCCCCTCCTCCGCCAGCCGGGCCGCGGCGGCGTAGCGAGTGTCGCGCGCCCAGGCCTGGAGGTTGCCGGGCCCCTCGGGGCGGCGCGGCCGCTCCACCTCGAGCGCCACGCCGAGGCGCTCGCAGAGCGCGACGCAGTGCGCCTCGTCCTCGCTGGAGGAGTCGCGCAGGCCGTAGTTGACGTGCAGCGCGGTCACATCGCCGGCGCCGAGCAGGCGCGCGGCGAGATCGAGCAGGCAGACCGAGTCGCGACCACCGGAGAGCATCGCGACCAACGGCGTCCCACCGGGCAGCATGCCGCCCTCGTGCACCGCCTCGAGCATTGTCTCGCTCTCCATGGACCTAAGTGTTGCGCGACGTGCCGGGAGTTAGCGGTCCATATGCGTCTTCAACTCCCGGCACGTCATTTGCGGGCGTAACTCCCGGCACGTTGCGGTCAGGTGAAGGCTCGGCGCACTAAGTAGAGGGGGGTCGCCGCCGGGAAGCCCTTGAGGGCGACCTCGCCGATCGGCTCGCAGGTCAGACCGCGTTCTTCGAGCGAGCCGGTGACGCGATCGGTGACGAGGACCTCGCCCGCCTGGGCGCGATCGATGATGCGGTGGACGAGGTTGACGTGGGTGCCGAAGTAGTCGCCGTCGCGGTAGACGGCGTTGGCGTAGTGGATGCCGACCCGGGGCCGCGGTCGCTCCGGGAAGCGGTCGAGCAGCCCCACCGCCCACTCGGTCAGCGAGGAGGGGTCCGGCGAGACGACCATCACCTCGTCGCCGATCGTCTTCACCAGGGTCGCCTCCGGCGGCAGCGTCGCCTCGACCGTCTCGACGAAGTTCTCGACCACGTCGAGCGCCTCCAGATCGCCCTCCTCCTCGGTGTAGCGCGTGAAGCCGGTGAGGTCGATGAAGCAGAGGGTGACCGGCACCTGCCCGAGGTGGGAGGCGGCAGTGTCGAGGTCGGTCTCCATGTGGCCGACCACGTCCTGTTCCATGAAGTAGCGCAAGTAGCGGGTGTGCAGGTACTCGGTCAGCGGCGCCGCCAGGGGCAGGATGTCGGCGACCAGCTCGCCCATCTCCTCGGCGATCTCCAGCTCGGGCAGGGCGTCGCGGATCAGCGGCTCGTGCACGTAGAGGTGGAAGAGGCGCACCTCGGCGTCGGCGATCCGCCGCAGCGACTGCACGTAGACGCGAACGAGCTGGAGGAAGGCGACCAGAGGGAAACCGGCGGCCAGCACCCGGGCGCAGTGGCGCAGTGCCTTCACATCTTCTGGGGTGAGCTGCCGCTCGCGGCCCACCGGCGTGCCGAGGATGACCAGGATGCGCTCGATCAGCTCCGGCTCGAGGCCGGTCTCGCGCGCCACCTCGTCCACCGTGACCTGCTCCTCGGCGCTGGGGAAGAGGTCCTCGACGAAGCCGAAGGCGAGCCTGCCCTCGCGGCCGGCTCGCTTCAGCTCCTCCAGCGAGTGCCCACGCTCGCGCATCCGCGACACCACCCGGGCCTGCGCCGCCGCCGCGGCGGTCCACCGCCCCCGCCGCACCGGCACCACCTTCTCGTCAGCCCAGCGCTTGAGCGTGCTCGCCGACACGCCCGAGCGGCGCGAAGCCTCGCTGAGAGAAATCCGCTCGTCAGCCATTGAAGCCAGCGAGGCTAGACGTCACCCCCGACGAGCTGAGGCGCTGGAGTTTGGGGGCGATCCGGTAGGGGTGGAACGTCTTGTACTTTTTTTGCGGCGGCATCCTCGGACGGCTTGCCGCTGTCTTCAAAAAAAGTTAAGTGGAACCCCTACCGGATCGCCCCCAGCCGGCTAGGCCGGAAGCTCCGAATCCTCGTGCGCCTGCAGAACCGGCTCTCCGCCCTCGCCGGTGCGAATGCGGATCGCCTCCTCCACCGGCAGGACGAAGATCTTGCCGTCGCCGACCTCGCCCGTGCGGGCGTGCTTGAGGATCGTCTCGACGACGAGCGGCTTGTCTTTGTCCTCGACCACGACCTCGAGCTTCAGCTTGGGCCGGACGTTGACGGTCAGGGTCGAGCCGCGGTACCGCTCGACTATCCCCTTCTGCCTGCCCGAGCCCTTGGCCTCGCTGATCGACAGGGAGGGGAACCCCTTGTCGAGCAGCTCGGCCCTGATCGGCTCGAACGCCTCGTGGCGGATGAACGCCTCTATCTTCTTCATGCGCTCAGGCCTCCTAGTGCGACGACTCGGTCGCGGTCATCTGAACAGGTGCGGCCGCCGGTATCGCAGCCCCGATCCGCCCATCGTGTTTGGCAGCCCGGTCGAGTACTCCGGCTGCGGGATGAACTGCTCCGGATACCCGTACATGCCGTGCGAGCTGATGTCCAGGCCGGCTTCCTCCTCCTCATCGGAGACCCGCAGCCCGATCGTCGACTTGATCAGGGCGAAGGTCGCAAACGAGATCGCGAAGACGACGATGAAGGTGAACAGGACGGCCAAGCCCTGGACCCCGAGCTGCCCGAACGTCGAGCTGAACGGCACGTCGTCGAAGAGCGAGTACCAGACTCCTGGCGCAGCCCCTTCGACTATCAGCCGCGGCGAGGCGAAGATGCCAACCGCGAGGGTGCCCCAGATGCCGGCCAGACCGTGCGCCGAAAGGGCACCGACCGGGTCGTCGAGGAACTTCTCGATCGCCAGCACCGCGTAGACGACGATCAGGCCGGCGATGAAGCCGATGACCGGCGCCGCCCAGTACTCGACGAAGCCCGACGGGGCGGTGACGCCGACGAGGCCGGCGATCGCGCCGTTGCCGGCCATGCCGACGTCGAGCGAGCGGCTCTTCAGGTAGACGGCCAGCGATGCGCCGATCACCCCCGCGGCGGCGGCGAGCTGGGTGTTCAGCATCACCTCGCCGAAGAAGGAGCCGGCGGTTTCGAAGGTCGAGCCTCCGTTGAAGCCGAACCAGCCGATCCAGAGGATGATCACGCCGAGGCCGACCAGCGGCATCGAGTGCCCGGGGATCGCTCGCGGCTTGCCGTTGGCGTCGTACTTGCCCTTACGCGCACCGAGCAGCAGCAGCGCCGCCAGCGCGCCGACGGCGCCGGTCAGGTGGACGACCGATGAGCCGGCGAAGTCCATCACCGGCTTGCCGCCGATGTCGGAGAGCAGACCGCCGCCCCAGACCGCGTGCGCGACCAGCGGGTAGATCACGGCGCCGAAGACGATCGCGTAGATCACGTAGGCGCCGAACTTGATCCGCTCCAGCGTGGTACCCCAGACGATCGCCAGCGAGACCGCGCAGAAGGCGAGGCCGTAGAGCATCAGCATCGCGTCGGGGCCGGCCACGTTGAACGCTTCTTCGCCCTGCCCGATCGTCTGATCGAAGTGGAAGAAGAAGCCGCTGGTGCCGAAGAAGTCGTTGCCTCCTCCTTCGGCCACGCCGTAGCCGATCGCCCACCAGGCGATGGTCACCAGCGCCAGGTTGATGAGCACCTTGGCCACGCCCGTTCCGGCGTTCTTCTGCCTGGAGAAGCCGATCTCGAGGAACATGAACCCGGCCTGCATCAGGAAGACCAGCGCGGTCGCAACGGCGACCCAGACCATGTCCAACTCGCTGGTCTTTTCTTCCAGGGTGCCGGCGACTTCGGTCAGCGACGCCGCCGATGCCATCGCCGGCACCGCCAAGGCGGCAAGCGCCGCCAGCAACACGGCGAGGCCCATCTTCTTTCTCATCGAACTTCCTCCTAGCCCGCCGAGCGCACGGCAGCGGCGGTCGCGGTTTGCGTTTTGCAATTGCCGCCCAAGGTATGAATGGCGCCAATCGCTGTGTTTGGACGGCTGGAGAAAATCCGGACCGGCGGTTTCTCACAAGTGGCAGGCGCGTGCCCACAGCCCAAGCCCGACCTATGCGCTCGGATTTCGTTAGGGTTGCCGAAACCAATGTCTTTAGGGAGCCCTAAGTAGGCTCCCCTAATCGAGGAGGCACGGAATTGAGGCAGTCGAGGACGAAGGCGGCGATCGCGCTGGCCGCCCTGGCGCTGGCCGCGGGACTGGCCGCGGGGTGCGGCGATAGCGAGGGCGACGGCGAAACGACGGCTGCAGCGAGCAGCGCGGAACTGGCGCCGATCAAGGCCTACCTGACCGATCACGCCGCCGAACTCGTCGAGCAGGCCGAACGCCTCAAGGACTACGGCGACGAGTACTACGCGCTGGCCGAGTCGGTCGACTTCGACTACGACGCGCTGCTCGAAGAGCACGGCGAAGAAGTCGAGCAGATCCTCACCGACTCCAAGCAGGCCTTCGTCGCCGCCAACCCGGCCTACGAGGAGATGGAGGGCATCGTCGCCGGCGTGCCGCGCCTCGCCCAGTACGACGTCGACATCGACGCCGGCTCGGACGCCTCGACGCCGGAAGACGCCGTCTCCTTCACCCTCACCACCCCGCAGGGCGAGAAGCTGAAGCAGCCGGGCAACCTCTTCTTCCTCACCGAGACCGCCCTCTACGGCACCAACCCCGACCTGCAGGCGCAGGGCACGCAGCCCGACGTCGACGGCGACGGCAAGGTCGAGTTCGGCGAGGGACTGCCCGACGCCGACATCTACAAGGCGACCACCGACGAATTCCTCCGCCAGGCGGAAAGCCTCGAGCAGGACGCACAGGAGTTCGAGCCGACGCACTCGGACGCGCTGACCTCGATCGTGGTCATGACGCCGACGATGAGCGAGTACTTCGAGGCCTGGAAGAACTCGCGCTTCATCGCCGGCGAGGACGCGACCGAAGAGGGCTTCGTCGCCACCTCGCGCCTCTCCGACATCGCCGACATCCTCGGCGGCATCCTCTTCACCTACGACGGGATCGAAGCGGCGATCGCCGCCGAGAACCCGCAGCAGGCGAAGCAGACGCGGAAGGAACTGCAGAGCCTGGTCGACTTCGCCGCCGACCTGCGCGACCGCGAGGCGAACGGCGAGCAGTTCACCGCCAAGCAGGCCGACGCGCTCGGCGCCCAGGCGCAGGCGCAGGCCGAGGCGATCGCCGGCCAGGTCACGCAGGCCGCGAAACAGCTCGAAGTGGAGCTGCAGGAAGGGTAGATGCGTAGGGCCGCCGCAATCCTCGCCGTCCTCGCGACGGCCCTGCTTGCGGCGGCCCCCGCCAGCGCCGAGCCCCCCTGGCAGGGGGCCGACGGGCTGCGCGCCGACCTCTTCGAGGCGCAGGCCGATTTGCTCTTCGGCGAGCGCACGGGGTCGTCGGTCGCCGCCGCCGAGGAGCGGCTCGCCGGGCCGCTACGGCGCGGCCTCGCCGCCGAGGCGCCGGACGAGCTGGCCGAAGTCGAGGCCTCGCTGCGCGCCGCGCGGCGCGCCGCCGCGCAGCTCGACGAAGCGGGCCTGGCGGCGGCGCGCGGTCGCATCGTCTCCGCCCTGCGCCGCGGCGCCTTCGCCGTCGCGGTCGCCGCGGCGCGCCGCGGCGATGCCGCGGAGGCGCGCGCCTGGCTGCAGATCCGCGACTTCCGCCAGACGACCCGCTTCACCCGCCCGGGAGTCGACGCGACCGCGGCGGTCGAGGGGCTCGCCAGCGGCGAGGTCTCCCCGCGCGAGACCGTGGTCCAGATCGAAAAGGACCTGCTCGACGCCTTCCAGGCCCGCCTCGCCAGCAACCTCGACGAAGCGGCGCAAGCGGCCGAGCGCGGCTTCGACGGCCGCTTCGCCGAAACGGCGGCGATCGCTCGCGGCTACTGGCTCGCCCTCGCGCCCGAGTACGCCGAGCAGCGCGACGCCGGCGAGCGCCGCGCCACCGACCGCGACTTCGAGCGCCTCGCCGCTGCGGCAGCCGCCGCCGACCGGGCCGGCTTCGAAGCGGCGCGCAAGCGGGTCGAAGCCGACCTCGAGGGCTTCACCGCGGCGCCGCTGACGCCGGACGAGCAGGTCAACCGGGCGGCGCAACTGACCCGCTTCCTCGACCTGGTGCCGAAAGAGTTCGACAAGGGCACCGCCGACGGCCGGGTGACGATCCCCTTCGAGATCCAGGAGGCGGTCGCCTTCATGGACGGGGTCGAAACCGCCTTCGCCGACCTCGAGCCGGTCCTGCTCGACCGCGACCCAGCGGCGGTGGCGCGAATCAAGGCGGCACACGCCGAGCTGCGGGCGGACGTCGACGCCGCGCAGCAGGGCGGCGCGGTCGCCGCGCAGGAGGAGCTCGACGCCGCCCGCGACAGTGCCGCCGACGCTTTCGAAGGAGCCGCGCCGCAGGAGTGGACCGAACCGGGCGAAGAAGCCGACTACGAACTCGTCGACATCTCCCTCGACCAGCTCGAAGCGGCGGCCGGGGCCGGTCAGTACAGCGCCGCCGAGCAGGCCCGGCTCGCCGCCTACGGCTTCTTCGAGTTCGGCCCCGAGCTGAAGCTGCGCGCCTTCGATCCGCAGCTGGCGCTGAAGATCGAGGGGCTGATCTGGTACGGCGCCGACGGCAATGCGGGGCTCGCCCAGCTGGTCGCCGATAAGGCGCCGGTGGGCGAGATCCGCGACACCCGCCTGACGCTCGACGAAGAGCTCACCGACGCCCGCGCCCTGACCGGCGACGGCGGCAGCGCGACGACGGCGATCGTCAACTCGGCGCTGATCGTCTTCCGCGAGGGGCTCGAGGCGATCCTGATCCTGGCCGCGATAACCGCCAGCATGATCGGCCCGCGCGCGCCCCTGCGCCGCCCGGTCTACCGCGGCGCCCTGCTCGCCCTGCCGGCCAGCATGCTGATGTTCCTGCTGGCGCTGCTGCTGCTCGACTCGCTCTCGCAATACGGGGAGAAACTCGAGGCGGTGGTCGGCGTCGTCGCGATCGGAGTGCTGCTGCTGGTCATGAACTGGTTCTTCCACCGCGTCTACTGGACCGAGTGGATCAAGGGCCACCGCCAGCGCGGTAAGGCGCTGACCGGGGCTGCGCTCGCAACCGGGGCCGGAGCGGCGACCGTCGCCGGCCTCTACACGCTGGGCTTCACCAGCGTCTTCCGCGAGGGCTTCGAGACGGTGCTCTTCCTGCAGGCGCTTGCAGCTCAGCTCGGGCACCGGCGTCGTCCTCGCCGGCGTCTCGCTCGGCCTGGCGATCACGGCGGCGGTCGGCGCCGCCACCTTCGCGCTCGAGCGCCGTCTCCCCTACAAGAAGATGCTGGTGGCGACGGGGGTGCTGATCGCCCTCGTCCTCGTCGTCCTGGTCGGCAACACGGCGCGGACGATGCAGGGCGTCGGTTGGCTGCCGATCCATCCGCTCGACGTCGAATTCCCGCTCTGGATGGGCACCTGGCTCGGCATCTACCCCACCGTCGAGACGCTCGTGGCGCAGGCGCTCGCCTTCTGCTTCGTGGTCGGCAGCTACTTCGCTGCCGAGTGGATGCGCAAGCGCGAGCTGCGGCGGGCGATCGCGGCCAGCGAGGAGTCGGTGCGGGCCGCGGCGGGCGAGTCGGAGGCACCGGCAATAGGGTCAGAGGACGATGCCGTCGAGACTCCGGCCCACGTCCTCACTCGCCACTGACGCGATCCTCGTCGGCGACCCCGGGCGGGCGCTGCTGCTCGCCCAGGAGCTGCTCGAGCAGCCGAAGATGAGCAACCACGCGCGCGGCCTCTGGGGCTACAGCGGTCGCACGCCGGCCGGGCAGGGGCTGACGATCCAGGCGACGGGGATGGGCGGGCCGAGCGCGGCGATCGTCCTCGCCGACCTGGCGAAGCTCGGCGTCGAACGGGCGGTGAGGGTCGGTACCTGCACGGGTCTGGCGGGGCGGGCCGAGCGCGGCGAGCTGCTGCTGCCCAGCGGGGCCGTCGCCGCCGCCGGTAGCGCCACCTCCTTCGGCCTCGCCCGCGGCGCGACCGTTGCGCCCGACCCGGGGCTGTTGGCACGGCTGCGGCGTCGCCCTTGGGGACGAGGCGCGGGCGGCCACCATCGCCAGCCTCGACACGATCCCCCCCGAGCCCGGCGAGCTGCCGCCCGGGACGGTCGCCGCCGACATGCAGACCGCGGCGGTCCTGGCCCGGGCCACCGAGCTCGGCATCGCCGCGGCGGCTGTGTTGATCGTCGCCGAGCGCGATGGCGAGAGGCTCGCCGAGGAGGCGCTCGAGTCGGCGGCAAGAAAGGCGGGCATCGCCGCCGCCAAGGCTCTATCTAACCCTAAAGTCGAGGGTTAGACTTAGTCTTCGGAGCTGTTCGCGCCGCTCTTCGCGCGGCGCTCGGCAGCGAGCTCGCGCCGCAAACCGCTGACCTCGCGTGAGAAGCGGTCGAGCTCGTCCTCGACCTCGTCGAGTCGCTGCGAGACCGCGCGCAGGCGGCGCTCGAGCCGCTCGACGTCGCCCGCCGAGGGCAGGTTGAGTGCCGCCATCGCTGCCTGCTGAGCGTCCAGCGCCTTCTCCCGCGCGCCGAAGGCGGCGGCCACGGCGTTCTCCAGCACGTTGCTGTCGAGCAGGGCCTGGGCGAGCTCGCCGATCGCCTGCTCGCTGCGGGCCCGCAGCCCGTCCTGGTCGTCGTGGCGGTCGTTTTCGGCGCTCATCGGGGGACACCATAGAGACTCTTCGTCCCCAGGCTGAAACAGGTTTTTAACGAGCGCATCCGGGCAGGCTGAAATCCTGCGCGGAATTCATGGACAGACGATTGATTAAGGGCATGTTGGGGGGCGGCGCGGCGCATTGCATGCCTCCGCACGACTCAGTAGCGTGGGCGTGCTTCATGCTTGGGGAGAGGGTGCACACGGGCAGGGACACGCTCGTGCGCGCAGGGAACTGAAGGCGCCGTCGCATGAGACAAAAGCTCGCACTGATAATCGCCCTGGCCGGCTTCGCGGTCATCACCGCGCTCGGAGTCGGCATGGCGGGTGCCGAGCGCTCCGCCAGCCTCGACGACGGGCGGGCGGCCAGCGGGCTGACGATCGGCCCCGCCCTGCCCTCGGCTCAACCGGCCGCCTGCGCCAACGAAGCCGACGACGACGGCGATGGCCTCGTCGACCTCGAAGACCCAGACTGCGAAGCGGACACCGACCCCAGCGAGGAAGCCGAAGAGCCCGCGCCGACCGAAGCCGAGGCGCCGGCGGCTCCTGCCCCCGAGCAGCCGCAGAGCAGCGGTGCGCCGCAGAGCGGCGCCGGCCTCGATGCCACCGAAGCCGACGATGCCAGCGGGGTCGCCCGTAACGAGACCCTCGGCACGGCCACCTCGCGCAGCGGCGGCGGGGTCAGCGCTCCGCGTGCGACCGCCGGCGACCAGCCCCAGGATGAGGGCCCGGACGGCGGCTCACAGTTCGGCAACGGCGGCGCTCCGACGCTCGCCAACCCGAGCACGACCATCGCCCCCTTCGGCCCGGCGCCGATCGGCGTCCCCAACTTCGTCATCGACTCCTTCGAGATCCCGCCCTTCCTGCTGCCGATCTACCAGGCCTGCGGAACCGAGTACGGGATCCCCTGGCAGGTGCTCGCCTCGATCAACAAAATCGAGACCGCGTTCGGCACCAACCTCAACGTCTCCAGCGCCGGCGCGATGGGCTGGATGCAGTTCATCCCCTCCAGCTGGGAGGCCTACGGGCTCGACGCCAACGGCGACGGGCGCGAGGATCCCTACAACCCGGTCGACGCGATCTGCGCCGCCGCCAGCTACCTGAAGGCAGCGGGCGCGCAGGAGAACCTCTACGACGCGATCTTCGCCTACAACCACGCCGACTGGTACGTGCAGGAGGTGCTGCTCTACGCGCGCGCCTACGGCAAGCTGCCGGCCGACCTGGTCGGCTCGCTGACCGGGCTGACCGAGGGCGCCCACTTCCCGGTCGCCGCCGACGCCCGCTACGCCGACGACATCTCCGCCCGGGCGACGCTCAGCAAAGCCACCCCCCAGGCCCGCGCCGAGTATGGCAACGCCGCCGAGGTGATCTCCTCCTCGCCGACCCGCCGCGGGATCAACATCTTCGCCCGCGAGGGCGCGCCCGTGGTCGCCGTCAACGACGGCGTGGTCGTCAAGATGGGCAAGTCGGAGAAGCTCGGTCGCTACGTCGTCCTGCGCGACGCCTACGGCAACCGCTACACCTACGCCAAGCTCGGCACGATCGTCCGCAAGGAGCGCAAGGTCGTGATGCCGACCGGCAAGGAGAAGCGGATCCCGGTCGACAGCGAGAACATCCGCCCGCGCCTCCACGCGTTCCCCGGCCGGGTTGAGGCCGATGAGAGAGCCGGCGCGAGCGGCGGGGTCGACTACGCCACCGCGAAGGGGGCCGACGGAACCATCAGGGTCGGGTCGAGGGTTATAGCCGGGACGGTGCTGGCCCGGATCGGCGCCGCCGAGGACGGCGTCGACCCCCACATCAACTTCGCCATCCGGCCTGCCGGCAAGGGCGCGCCGCGGATCGACCCGAAGCCGATCCTCGACGGCTGGAAGCTGCTCGAGGCGACGGCGATCTACCGCGCCAAGGGGAAGAACCCGCTCACGGCGAGGCTCAGCGGCGCCGGCGTGCTGCTGCTCCCCAAGGAGATGCTGGCGCGGCGCGTTCTCGCCGACGAGCGGATCGAAGTGTCGGACTGCGACCGCGTCGAAATCCGCGCCGGCCAGATCGACCGCCGCCTGCTGGCCGCGCTCGCCTACCTCTCCAGTCAGGGCTTCCGCCTGACGATCACCTCGATGCTCTGCGGCCGCCACGGCAGCATCACCACCAGCGGCAACATCTCCAACCACTCCTACGGCAACGCCGCCGACATCGCCCTGATCAACGGCGTGCCGGTGCTCGGCAACCAGGGACCGGGCTCGATCACCGAAGAGCTGCTGAGAACCGTGCTGCGCCTGCAGGGCACGCTGGTCCCCGACGAGCTGATCTCGCTGCAGGAACTGGGCGGGCCGAGCTTCGCGATGAGCGATCACGCCGACCACGTCCACATCGGCTACAGCCCGGTCGGCGGCCCTGGGGCGCGCTTCGTGCAGCTGCTCGAACCCGACCAGTGGGTGCGGCTGACCGATCGGCTCGAGCGGATCGACAACCCGGACGTTCCGACCAAGCCCTCTAAGTTCTCGCTGCCAGCCAAGCACAGCAGCAGGACGAGGACGACTCGACCCAGCACTTCGGATTCGTGCAGTTCGATTTCCCCGGGCGGCTTGCCGTACCCGACGGTCGCTACCTGGCGCGCGACGGCAGCGGCGAGCAGGGACAGCGTGTGCTCGTCCTCGAGACCGCCGGCGCGCCGCCCCCACCACGGCGCCGGCGTCGACGAAGCAGGTCGACCCGGCGGCCGAGCCCGAGCCGCTGCCGCTGACCCGCGTCACTGCGATCCGCGCCCAGGAGCCGTTCGACTCGCCCGCGGACCGCGCAGCGCTGGCTCGAGCAGACGGTCGCCGTCGAGGAGCTCGATCGAGGCCGAGATCGCCGACGGGCTCGACCTGCTCAACCGGGCGCTGCACGCACACGCGGCGGCGAGCGCCGACCCGCTCGGGGCCGAAGTGAGCGCCGAGCGGGCGGTCACGGTGCGAATCGGCCACGGCAGCGGCGAGGAGGTCGCCGCGGGGCGCTTCGCCGAGGCGAAGGAGGTCGACGGCCCGCTCGGCGGCGGGCTCGCGCCGGCGCCAGCGCGACGAAGAGCTGCGCCCGCAGGAGCGGCTCGCCGCCGTGCTCGGCGGGCGCGAGCGCCTCGACGCCTGCGAGACGCTGATCCTGCGCGCCCGCGCCGACCTCGACGCCGGCCGCCGACCGCGAGGCGGCGCTGCAGCTGCGCGTCGCCCTGGAGGCGACTGCTGGTCGAGCTCGACGGCGCTCTCGCCGACCCCGACCACGAGAGAGACATGGCAGAGCTGGAGGCACGGCGAGGCGAGGCCGGCGAGGCGGCCAACGCAGCGCTGCGCGGCGACCTCGCCGGTCGATGACGAGCGCAACGTCGGCGAGCTAACCGAGATCTGCGAGCGAGTCCTGCGCCGCCGCCGCGTCCTCCGCGGCTGACGTGCCGGGAGTTGAGGTCGCATATGGACCTCTAACTCCCGGCACGTCCTAGAGGGCGAGGTGGCGGGCGACGACGTCGTCGAGCAGCGACTCGGCGATGTGGTGGGCTTCGTCGAGCGCGATGCCCTCCAGCGAAGGGACGCCGATCACGGTCAGGCCGGCGGCCCGGGCGGCGGCGACTCCGGTCGGCGAGTCCTCGAGGGCGACCACGTCGGGGCCCGGCTCGACCCCGAGCCGGCGACAGGCCTCCAGATAGGGCTCGGGCGACGGCTTCGGCGCCGCCACTTCGTGGGCGCTGAGCACGACGTCGAAGCGATCGTGGAAGCCGACGATCTCCAGCGAGCGCCGGACGAAGACGAGCGGCGAGTTGGAGACGAGGCCGATCGGCGTGCCGCGCTGCTTCAGCGCGTGCAGCAGCTCGCGGGCGCCGACCATCGCCTCGACCCCGTGCTCGAGCTCGGCGACGACCAGCTCGTTCAGCTCCTCGATCAGCTCGGCCGGCCGGCCCGGCTCGCCGAGGCGCCGCTCGAGGATGCCGCCGGCGATCTCGGCCGAGGTGCCGACCAGCTCGCGCTTGTCCGCCGGGGTGAACTCGATCCCGCGCCGCTCGAACAGGTCGCGCTCGGCCCGCGTCCAGACCGACTCGGTGTCGAGCAGCAGGCCGTCGTTGTCGAAGACGACCGCGGCGGGCGCGGCCGGCGCCCCGTTGCCCGCCTCCGCCATCGCTCAGGCGAGCGCCGCCAGGACCGCGCTCAGCTCCTCGTCGACCTCGCCGTCGAGCTTCAGCACGGCGTCGCCGTCGTAGGGCGTCGCGCCCTTGGTGACGATCGCCAGCCGGCCGCCGCAGGCGAGCGTCACGCCGCGGCAGTCCCGGCGACCGGGTGGACGACCAGCGAGCTGCCGACGCAGAGCATCAGCTCGGCCCTGCGCGCCAGCTCCTGCGCCCGCGCGCATCGCCGCCTCGGGCAGCATCTCGCCGAAGAGGACGACGTCGGGCTTGACCGCCCCGCCGCAGGACGGAGCAGATCGCGACCCCGTCGCCCGTCGAAGAGCGCGTCGACCTCCTCGAGTCCCGTAGGAGGCTCGCGCAGCCGCGGCAGGTCGAGGTCTCGATCGAGCCGTGCACCTCGACCACGTCGCGCGAGCCGGCGGCGCGGTGCAGGCGGTCGATGTTCTGCGTGATCACGCCCGCCAGCAGGCCGCGCCGCTCGAGCTCGGCCAGCGCCTCGTGCGCGCGCGTTGGGCCGTTTGTCGCCGAGCGACTGGAAGCGCGGCCGGTAGTAGGACCAGAAGCGAGCCGGGTCGCGCTCGAAGACGTCGATGTGGGCGACCTCCATCGGGTCGACGTTCTCCCAGAGCCCGGTCTCCGGCGTGCGGAAGTCGGGGATGCCCGGAGGGCACCGAAATCCCCGGCCCCGGTCAGCGCCACCGTGCAGCGCGACTCGCGGATCAGCTCCGCCAGTTCCGCCGACGGGCCGAAAGTCGAGCCCGACTCGACTTTTCGGCCCGTCGGCGCGTGGTTGTGTCTACTTGCCGCTCCACTTCGGGGTCCGCTTGCCGAGGAAGGCGCCGATGCCCTCCTTGGCGTCCTCGCTGCCGAAGGCGGTGGCGAAGGCCTGCTTCTCGGCCTCGATGCCCTCGTCGAGGTCGCCCTTGTGCGAGACGCGCTTGATCTGCTCGCGCGCGATCGGCGCCTGAGCGGCCAGCTTGCGGCCCCACATCAGCGCCGTCTCGAACAGCTCGTGGTCGGGGACGACGCGGTTGACGAGGCCGAACTCGAGCGCCTCGCCGGCGAGGATCGCGTCGCCGATCAGGTTCATCTCCAGCGCCTTGTTGGGGCCGACCAGGCGCGGCAGGCGCTGGGTGCCGCCGAAGCCGGGGACGATCCCGAGCTTGATCTCCGGCTGGCCGAAGACCGCCGCCTCGGCGGCGATCCGCACGTCGCAGGCCATCGCCAGCTCGCAGCCGCCGCCGAAGGCGATCGAGTTGACCGCGGCGATCGTCGCCACGCTGTCGGTGCCGAAGCTCGCGCAGCAGCGCGTGCGCGGTGTGGATCAGCTCCTCGCCCGCCGCCCTCGTCCATCTGGGTGAAGGCCTTGATGTCGGCGCCGGCCGAGAAGACGACCGGGATCGAGGAGGCGATCACCATCGCGCCCACCCCGTCGGTCGCCTTGACCTTCTCCCAGACCGCGCCCAGGTCGCGGATCACGTCGGGGGAGATCGCGTTCATCGGCGCGTTGGCGAGCCAGGCGATCGCGACGTCGCCGCGCGTCTCCAGCTTCACCGTCTCGGGCTGCTCGCCCTCGTCGGGCTGCGGGTAGGGGTAGAAGCCCTGGCCCGATTTGAGCCCGAGGCGGCCCTGGGCGACGAGGCGCTTCAGCGTCACCGGCGGGGCGAAGCGCTCGCCGTGGCGTCTCCTCCAGCCGCTCGATCCGCTCCAGCATCGTGTCGAGGCCCTCGAGGTCGGCTTTCCAGAAGGGCGGGAAGAGGCCTTTGCGCGGGTCGAGGCCGGCCCCGGCCATCATCCCGAGGTCGATGTCGCGGACCGAGCAGACGCCCTCCTCGACCAGCAGGCAGGCCTCGATCAGCGCCCGGCAGGTGAAGAGCGCGACCAGCTCCTCGGCGTCGGGCTCGGCGTCGCCCGGGACCGTCTGCTCGCCGTCCTTGAAGAAGCCCTCGCCGCCGGTCTTGGCGCCGAGCTTGCCGTCGGCGACGAGCTGCTTCAGGCCCTGGTGGACGTAGAAGGTCTCGCCGTAGGAGTCGTTGAGGTGCTCGGCGATGTGCAGGGTCGTGTCGAGGCCGAGCAGGTCGGTGAGGAAGAAGGGGCCCATCGGCGCGACCTTGGCGGCGACGATCGCCTCGTCGATCGCCTTCAGCGAGAGGCCGTGCTCCTCCTGGGCGCGCCAGATCTCGCCGATCGTCGCCATCAGGATCCGGTTGACGACGAAGCCGGGCACCTCGCCGCAGACGATCGGCTGCTTCTTGATCGCCTGGGCGAAGTTGTAGGCGGCGGTGGCGGTCTCCTGCGAGGTGTCGTCGCCGGCGATCACCTCGACCAGCGGCATCACCGAGGCCGGGTAGAAGAAGTGGAAGCCGACGACCTTGTCGGGGCGCAGCGTCGCTTCGCCGATCTCGGTGATCGAGAGCGAGGAGGTGTTGGAGGCGAGGATCGCGTGGCCCGGGGTGGCCGCGTCGAGCTCGCGGAAGACGGCCTGCTTGATCTCCATCCGCTCCGGCACCGCCTCGATCACGAAGTCGACGTCGCCGAACTCCGCGTAGCTCGTGGTGCCGGTGATCAGCCCCATCACCTCGGCGAGGCGAGCGTCGGCCTGCTCCTGGGTCAGCTTCTCCTTCTCGACCAGGCGACCGAGTTTGCCCTCGGTGATCGCGCGCGCTTTCTCGACCGCGGCGTCGACGAACTTCTGGTCGATGTCCTTGACGACGACGGGGATGTCGGCGGTGGCGATCGCCTGCGCGATCTCACCCCCCATGGTGCCGCCGCCGACGACGGCGGCCTTCGAGACGAACATTGAGCTTGAGTCCTCCGGATTCTGGCTTGGGATGCGGGCTCGGGAGGCTATTCGATCCGCCCGGGTCGACGGGCTCAAGGTTGGAGAGGCCAGCTGCCGATAGGGATCTTCTATGCGCAGGGGCATGGCGACTCTCTCAGCGGCGTGCGCGCTCGTGGCGATCGCGGCGCTGGTGCCGGTGACGGCGAGTGCAGCGACGCCGCGCGCGGAGCTGCTGCCGAGCGGCCGTGCGATCCCGCCGCCCTCCGCCCCACCCTCGGTGAAGAAGATGATTCGCGCCGCCAACCACATCCGCCACCGTCCCTACCGCTGGGGCGGCGGTCATCGCAACTGGAACTCGCGCGGCTACGACTGCTCGGGCTCGGTCAGCTACGTCCTGCACGCCGCCGGCCTGCTCGACTACCCGCTCGACTCGCGCGGCTTCATGCGCTGGGGCGGCGGCGGCCCGGGCAGCTGGGTTCGCATCTACGCCAACCCCGGCCACGTCTACGCGGTGATCGCCGGCCTGCGCTGGGACACCTCCAGCGACGAAGGCGACGGCCACGGCCCTGGCTGGAGCGAGGAGATGCGCGCTGGCCGTGGCTTCCGCCTGCGCCACCCGCTCGGCCTGCTGAGCGCTGGCTGAGTGAAGCATTTGGGGGTCCATGGACCCCCATTCCGCACATCTGACGGGCGGACAAGGCCGCGGGGCGATCGTTGTACCGCGGTACAAAGGCATTTTCCGCGCCCGCCCATTAAATTGCTTGGGCTCTTCGACCAAGTGAGGGATTGACACAGCGATGACTCGTATCCGCCAGCAGAACGTGACCGCCGCGCAGTGGAGCTCCAACGGGGAGGCCCTCGGTGCGCTCGACCTGACCCTGCCCGAGAACAACCCCTTCGGCGCCAACGTCTTCTCGGTCGCCGTGCAGCGCGAACGGCTGCCCGCCGACGTCTTCGAGAAACTCCAGGCGACCCTCGAGCACGGCGAGGCGCTCGACCCGAGCCTCGCCGACGCCGTCGCCGAGGCGATGAAGGAGTGGGCGCTGGAGAACGGCGCTACCCACTTCACCCACATGTTCCAGCCGCTGACCGGCTCGACCGCGGAGAAGCACGATTCCTTCTTCGATCCCGGCGACGAGGGCACGGCGCTGGCCGGCTTCTCCGGCAAGGAGCTGATCCAGGGCGAGCCCGACGCCTCCTCCTTCCCCACCGGCGGCGTCCGCGCCACCTTCGAGGCACGCGGCTACACCGCCTGGGACCCGACCTCCCCCGCCTTCATCCTCGAGAACCCGAACGGGGCGCTGCTCTGCATCCCGACCGCCTTCGCCTCCTGGACCGGCGAGGCGCTCGACGCGAAGATCCCGCTGCTGCGCTCGATGGACGCGCTCTCGCGCTCGGCGATCAAGACCCTGCGCCTGCTCGGCGACGCGGACAGCAAGCGCGTCTTCACCACGGTCGGCGCCGAGCAGGAGTACTTCCTGATCGACGAGCAGTACTTCTTCGAGCGGCCCGACCTGATCTCCACCGGCCGCACCCTGTTCGGCGCCAAGCCGCCCAAGGGCCACGAGCTCGACGACCACTACTTCGGCTCGATCCCCGAGCGGATCCTCGCCTGCATGCTGGAGGCCGAGCTGGAGATGCGCAAGCTCGCCATCCCGGTCAAGACCCGCCACAACGAGGTGGCGCCCAACCAGTACGAGATCGCGCCGGTGTTCGAGAACTCCAACGTCGGCTCCGACCATCAGCAGCTGATGATGCAGGTGCTGGAAAGCGTCGCGCGGCGCTACGGGCTCGTCTGTCTCCTGCACGAGAAGCCGTTCGCCGGCGTCAACGGCTCCGGCAAGCACAACAACTGGTCGATGGGGACCGACACCGGCTCCAACCTGCTCGACCCCGGCGAGACCCCCGCCGACAACATCCACTTCCTCTTCTTCTGCGCCGCGGTGATCCAGGCGGTCAACAAGCACCAGGGGCTGCTGCGCGCCTCGGTCGCCAACATCGGCCAGGATCACCGCCTCGGCGCCAACGAGGCGCCGCCGGCGATCATCTCGATCTTCCTCGGGGCCGAGCTGGAGAAGGTCTTCGAGGCGATCTCCAGCGGCGAAGGCGACCCCCACACGCCGGCCTCCTTCCTCGAGCTGGGGGCGACGGTACTGCCGAAACTGCCGATGCACGGCGGCGATCGCAACCGCACCTCGCCCTTCGCCTTCACCGGCAACAAATTCGAGTTCCGGGCGCTGGGATCGAGCATGTCGCTCGCCTTCCCCAACACCGTGCTCAACACGATCGTCGCCGAGGCGATCGACGAGCTGGCCGACGACCTCGAGGCGAAGACGAGCGGCGGGACCGACGTTGCCGAGGCTGTGATCGAGATCGTCAAGCGGTCCTACAGCGACAACAAGCAGGTCTGCTTCGGCGGCGACAACTACGACGAGGCCTGGCACGCCGAAGCCGAGCAGCGCGGCCTGAAGAACCTGCGCACGACCCCCGAGGCATTGCCGGAGGTGCTCACCGACCAGACCGTTGCCGCCTTCGAGAACTACGACGTGCTCTCCAAGCGCGAGCTGGAGTCCCGCTACGAGGTCTGGCTCGAGCAGTACGCGATCCGGGCCAACATCGAGGCGGAGACGACCTTCTCGATCGCCAAGACGATGATCCTGCCGGCGGCGCTGCGCCACCTGGCGCTGATCGGGCAGTCCGGCGTCTCCTCGGTCGAGGGCGAGGTGCGCACCCTGGTCGACGAGCTGATCGCCGCCTTGGGCGAGCTGGAGTCGGCGAACGCCTACCCGGACGACCTCGAGGGCATGGACCTGGCGCTCCACGCGCGCGACAAGCAGATCGCCGCGATGGCGCAGGTCCGCGAGGCAGCCGACAAGCTGGAGAAGGTCGTCACCGACGACCTCTGGCCGCTGCCCAAGTACGAGGAGATGCTCTTCATCAAGTAGCGGCCCGGCCGCGCAGGAGGACGGCGCAGGTGAGGGCGCCGGCCAGCGCCAGGCCGGCGAGGATCGCGAAGGCGGTGGCGTAGGGCGAGGCGGTTGGGGTGACGCCGCCGCCCGTGTGGACGACCACGCCGAGGACCATCGCGCCGGCGGCGGCGCCAATCCAGCGCACGGTGAGGACGAGGGCGTTGGCGTCGCCGCGCTCCTCCGCCTCGACCGCGTTGCTGAGGCCGGTCAGCAGTGAGGTGAACATCGGCGCGATCGAGGCGCTGAGCCCGATCAGGCCAGGCAGCAGCAGGGCATAGCTGTCGTCGTCGACGAAGGCGGCAATCCAGGCCATGCAGACGGCGGTGAGCAGGTAGCCGAAGAGGGCCGGCTTGCGGGCGCCGACGCGGTCGGTGGCGCGGCCGGCGATGATGTTGAAAAGCGGCTCGGCGAGCATCGAGGGGACGATCGCCAGCGCGGCGAGCAGCGGCCCGTAACCGAGCACGTGCTGGAAGTAGGTGGCGATGTAGATGATGTAGCCGTTGACGATGAACTGCGCGGCGAACATCGCCACGACGATGCCGCGCAGCTCGCGCTTGCGCAGCAGGGCGACGTCGAGCAGGGGATGCGCCTTCCCCAGCTCGAAGCGGGCGAAGATGGCGAGGACCGTGAGGCCCACGATGAAGAGGGCAATCGTCGCCGCCGAGTCCCAGCCCCAGCTGAGCGCCTGCATCAGCGAGACCAGCAGCGCGGTCAGACCGGCCATCAGCACGATCAGGCCGGTGGTGTCGAAGCGCGCGGGCTCGCCGAGCAGCTGGTTGTCGACCTCGCGCCAGCCGATCCATGCCACGCCGGCGCCGATCGCGGCCTGGAGGACGAACAGGGCGCGCCAGTCGATCGCCTCGGTGAGCAGACCGGCCATCAGCGGGCCGATCGTGAAGACGGTGATGCCGATCGCCGAGTACTTGCCGAGCGCGTCGCCGCGGTGCGCCTCCGGCACCCGGTTGGCGATCATCGCGGCGCTCGAGGGGTAGAGCGTCGAGGCGCCGATCCCGGCCACGGCGATGCTGAGCACGAGCCAGACGAACCCCTGCGAGACGGCGGCGGAGAGCGAGCCGAGGGCGAAGACCGAGAGCGCCACCAGCAGCACCTGGCGGTGGCCGTAGTAGTCGCCGAGGCGGCCGCCCGGCGCGGCGAACAGCGCCAGGGTGAGGAAGAAGGCGTTGACGACCCACTGCGCCTCCGACTCGCTGAGGCCGAGGTCGGCGGCGATAGTCGGCTGGATCACACCGAGGACCACCTGGCCGAGGTAACAGGTGAAGAAAGCAAGGCCGCCGAACCAGAGCGTCCAGCGGCTGAGCTGTAGCCCGGGAGCCTCCGTCACGCGCGGGACAGTACCCGCATCTCCAGGCCGCCCCGCGGCGAGAGCGTCGGCATCTGCCGCACGGTCATCGTCCGCCCGGGCAGCGCGTCGAGGCGCAGCCGCTGGAGCAGCATCGTCGCCACCAGCTTCACCTCGGTCTGGCCGAAGCGCTTGCCGATGCAGATCCGCTGGCCGCCGCCGAAGGGGACGTAGGCGCCGCGCGGCAGCGCCGCCTTGCGCTCGCGGGTGAAGCGCTCGGGGATGAACGCCTCGGGGTCGGGGAAGACCTCGGGGATGCGGTGGCTGGCCCAGGAGCAGTAGTTGACGTAGGCGCCCTTGGGGACGGTGTAGCCGCCGAACTCGAACTCGCGCACGGCGCGGCGCGGTCCGATCCAGGCCGGCGGGTAGAGGCGCAGCACCTCGTCCAGGACCATGTCGAGATACGGCATCTGCTCGAGCTGATCGACGCTGGGCGGCTCGCCGCCGAGCACCCGGTCCTGCTCCTCGCGGAGGCGCTCGGCCACCTCGGGGTGGCGCGCCAGCTCGTGCATCATGAAGGTCAGGGTCGAGGTCGAGGTGTCGTGGCCGGCGAACATCAGGGTCATCACCTGGTCGCGCACCTCGCGGTCGGTGAACGCCTCCCCCGCCTCGCCGCGGGCGCCGAGCAGCAGGCTGAGGATGTCCTGGCGCTCGTCGTCGGGAGCGGCTCGCCGGCGCTCGATCTCGCCGAAGACGATCTCGTCCAGCACCTGCCGCGAGGCGATCAGCTTGCGCCAGGGCGAGCCGGGCCCGCGCAGCAGGCGCAGCGGGTAGTCGATCCCGTAGAAGCCGAGCGCCCGCTCGAAGTGCTCGGCCGCGGCGGCGCCCTTGCCGGCCTCGTCGGGGTTCAGCCCGAGCAGGGCGCGCATCGCTATCCGCATCGCCAGGTTGCGCATCCAGTCGTAGACGTCGGCCACGCTGCCGGGGCGCAGGGTGCCGATCGCCGCCTCGGCCTCGGTCACCATCGCATCGACCGAGGCGGTCAGCTGGCGGCGGTGGAAGGCCGGCATCATGATCGCGCGCGCCCGGTCGTGATAGTCGTCGTCGATCGTCAGCAGACCGTCGCCGAGCAGCGGAATCAGGTCGCCGAAGCTCGACTCGCGCCAGTGGAAGTTCTCAGGGTGGCCGACGGTGACGAAGTGGTTGGCTTCGGGCCCGAGCATGAAGACGACGCGGGAGTGGAGCAGGCGCATGCTGAAGATCGGGCCGTGCTCTTCGTAAGCGCCAAGCAGCAACGGCAGCGGATCGTGGGCGATCTGGTGGGTGCGGGCGAGGCTGAAGCTGCCCGGGCCGGGGGGAAACTTGCCCCGCCCCCGCCACTCGGCGCGCATGTCGTCGGCCACCCGGCGAACCGGGTTGTCCGACATCTGCGGCGGTTTGGCGACGGGAACGGCGGTCTCGGTCGGCATCGCCCGGATGCTAGCTGGCTGACCGGCCAGTCGCTGCTGTGGACTTTTGCCGTGCTATGGCACGTACAAAGTCCACAGCGACGCTCATCCAGATGAGCTAGCCGCGGCGAGCTGGCCGCAGGCGGCCTCGATGTCGCGGCCGCGGGTGAGGCGGACGGTGGCGGCGAGGCCGTGCTCGGCAAGGATCGCGCGGAAGCGCTCGATCCGCTCCGGCGACGAGCCGTCGTAGGCGCCGGTCGGGTTGTAGGGGATCAGGTTGACCTTGTAGGCGCGGCGGTCGAGCAGAGCCGCCAGCTCGTGCGCGTGCGCCGGCAGGTCGTTGACCCCGTCGAGCATCACGTACTCGACGAAGAGCTTGCGCCGGCGGCGGGCGCGATAGCGCTCGCAGGCAGAGAGCACCTCAGCCAGCGGGTAGCGCTCGTTGACCGGCATCAGCTGCGAGCGCAGGCCGTCGTTCGGCGCGTGCAGCGAGAGGGCAAGGCTGATTGGCATCTCGCATTCGGCCAGGCGGTCGATCCCAGGCACCCAGCCGACGGTCGAGATCGCCGTGCGGCGGTGGGTGACGCCGAGCTCGGGCAGCCGCTCGCAGGCCCCCAGCACCGCGTCGATGTTCATCGTCGGCTCCCCCATGCCCATGAAGACGACGTGGTCGATCGCTTCGACGCGGCGAAAGTGGAGCGCCTGGTCAAGGATCTCGTCGGCGCTGAGGTTACGGCCGAAGCGCATCTGGCCGGTGGCGCAGAAGGTGCAGGTCAGCGGGCAGCCCGACTGCGACGAGATGCAGACCGAGCGCCGGCCGTCACGGTAGCGCATCAGCACCGCCTCGATCGGCCGCCCATCGGCGGTGTGGAAGAGCGCCTTGACCGTGCCGTCGTCGGACTTCGCCTCGGCCTGCAGGTCGAGGGTCGAGAGCGGCACCGCCTCCGCGAGCGGCTCCCGCAGCGCCGCCGGCAGGTTGGTCATCTCGCCGTAGGAGCGCGCTCCGCGCGCCACCCACTCCCAGACCTGGGCGGCGCGGTAGGAGGGCTCGCCAGCCGCGGCGAGCGTCTGCTTCAGCAGGGCGCGATCCACCCGGCGAGTGTAGGGCTCGCCGGGCGCTCGCTCAGCCGGACGGCGGTGGCTGCTGCCCGGACGGGGGCGGCTCGGCCGGCTGTTGCTGCTCGGGCGGCAGGGGCGGCGGCATCTCGCTCGCCGGCGCCGGCGGCAGCTCCTGTCCGGGCAGCGGCTCCGCCTCCTGGCGCCAGATCTCGTTGAGCGAGACCTGGATGTAGGCCCAGAGGCCCGGCGAAAGCAGCAGGTAGAGGATGATCGCGATCCAGCCGTTGAGCGGCTCCTTGCCGGACAGGCGAGAGGCACCCATGACACGCTTGGTGCCGCGCCAGTAGGTGACCAGGGGCGGGATGAGGATGAGGAAGCCAGGGAAGAGCGCCAACACCGAGTTGGTCGGGTTCTGGCCGAGGTCGTAGCCCTTGGCTTTGCCGTAGTCGCGCAGCTCGCGGTTGATCCGATACCACCAGACGAGGTGATAGATGCCGAAGGTGACGAACGGCAGCAGGGCTGCGGCCCAGGGACTGCGGATCTTCACCTCGTCCTGAGTGCCGCGGATCTTCATTTCATACGCCATGCGGGATCTCCTTCTGGTGGGAGATGGGGTCAACTGACACTAACCCAATGCATCGTCGCTTTCCAATGCGACAACCTGGCCCGGCGGCTTTCCACGCAAGCGCGGTTCGCGGCCGATGGCCACCAAGATCAACAGGGCGAATACCAACGGGGAGAGCGGGTTCGCGGCGAACGCCCTGCCAAGCCTCAGTCTGAACATGTAGACCAGGCCCCGCGTCATGCCGCAACCCGGGCAACGGTGCCCGGTCAGCCTTCTCACCGGACAGAGGACGGGCATTTCCCATCCACCCAATCGAAGTGGCCTGTCCGGACCCTGCGGCCTCGTGACCCAAGAAGCGACGAGGCCCGCGAGGAGTCCGGCCCGGGAGAGGCGGGCCTTCAGATCAGGCCTTGCCGAGCTTCTGGAGCTGGACGTTGCCGAATTCGTCAACGACGACCATCGCTCTCTTTTCTCCACCGGTTATGGCGAGGATGATCCAAGCGATCCCCCAGAGACCGCAGCTGAAGATCGTGATAATCGCGTGCAGCACGTGGTTGACCGGCTGGCCTTCGACCATCACCGCCTGAAAGTCACTCTGCGACTCGACCCGCATGCCACGCGCCGCGGCGCCTTGTATCTGCTGGGCGAGGAGCGCCTTACGTTCATCCGCGGAGCGCTTGGTGGTGCTGATCGCCGCTTCAGCCGCCTTCGTCTGGTCGGTCCAAGTCGATCCGTCCCAGTAGCGCTGCTGGTTGGGGACATTCGGGTCTTGGAACCAACCCGCGGGGGTTTCCTGGCTTGGGCCTTCCGGATTGGCGTCGGCCCCCGAGCTCGCCTCGGCCGGCTCGGACGCCTTCATCGCTACCTCGCCTCCACCCGCTACCTCGCTTGAACCACCGGCCTGCGCATCCCCATCAGCCGTGGTGTCGGCCTTGGCGCTCTGCTCCGCATCGCTCCCAGTCGCCGACTCATCGTTGCCAGCGTCGTTTGATTGCTCAGTCACCCTGTCTCCTTCGTCGTTGGACCGTGGCAGCCTAGGTGGGCGACGATGGCCCTGTCAACCATGATGTGTCGAGGTTGGGTTGGGGTCCCTTACCGGACTAACCGTGCCAGCACTTCGGCTGCGACGCGCTCGCCTGCCTGGAGGGCTCCCTCCATGTAGCCGCTCCAGACGGTGGCGGTCTCGGTGCCGGCCCAGTGGACGCGGCCGGCGGGCTCGCGCAGCGCCGGGCCGCACTCGGTCCAGCCGCCGGGGCCGAAGTTCGAGGTCGGGCCGCCGCCCGACCACTCCTCCTCGGTCCAGGTCTGTTCGGCGTACTCGAGCGGCTCGGCGGCGCGCGGGCCGAAGAGCTGCTCGAGACAGGCGAGCACCGGCGCCCGCCGCTCGGCCGGGGGCAGCGCGGCCAGCTTGCGCGCCTCGGGACCGCCGACGAAGCCGAGCAGGACGCCGGCCGAGCCGTCGCGAGGAGAGCTGTCGAAGGTGAGGGTGACGGGGCCGGCGTCGGTGACCGCCTCGCCGCTGAGGCCGTCGTCTCGCCAGAAGGGCTCTTCGTAGAGAGCCATGCACTTGGTCAGCGCGCCCGGGCGCAGGCGCTCCGCCAGTTGCGGGCGCCCCGGCGGCAGGGGGTCGAGCTCGATCCGGGCGGCGATCGCCGGTGGGACGGCGACGATCGCCCGTGCCGCCTCGACCTCGACCCCGTCGGCGGAGACGCGGACGCCGCCCTCGTCCTGGGCGATGCGGCGCACGGGCGCACCCAGGAGGACACCGTCCCCGAGCGATTCGGCCAGCCCCAGCGGCAGCAGCTGCGCGCCGCCGTCGAGGCGGTCCTGCTGGGCGCCGCCCTCGGTATCGATCAGCTTGTCGAAACTACCCGCGGCGGCGACGTAGAAGAGGACGTGGAGCATCGAGAGCTCCTCCGGCCCGGCGCCCCAGACGGTGCGCCCGGCGAGGCCGATCAGCTCGCGGCCGACCTCGGTGCGGACGTTGCGCTCGCACCACTCAGCAAGGGTTTCGGAATCGAGTTCGGCGGCTCGCTCGGCGGCCCAGGGCTCGTCCGCCCCGACCGCCCGCGCCAGCCGGTCGAAGCGCCGCCTGGCGACGAAGATGTCCCAGAGCACGCGCGGCCCGAGGCGCGGGATCGTGCCGCGGTAGCGGCGGCGCTTGCCGCCGACGTCGAGCAGGTTCCGCCCGGCCCCGTGCTGAGGGAAGATCTCGATCCCCAGCTCGGCGGCGAGCCGCTGCACCCGCACATGGTCCGAGCCAACCCACTGCCCACCGAGGTCGACCGTTACGCCATCGCCGAGCGTCGCGTTGAAGAGCCGCCCGCCGACCCGATCGCGAGCCTCGAGCACGACCACCTGGCGCCCGGCATCGGCAAGCGCCCGCGCCGCCCGCAACCCGGAGAGCCCACCCCCAACCACGGCGACGTCGACCGTCAGCATCCAGACAAAATAGAGTGAGTGGAATGAGCGAGGCGGACTCGATCGAGGCCCTCACCGAGGCAATCGGGCGCTACAACGACGCCTGGAACGCGCAGGACCTCGACACGATCCTGGCGCTGCACGCACCGGACATGGTCTTCGCCAACCACACCGCGGGCGAGTCGGCGACGGGCGAGGACGTGCGTGGACACATCGCCTCGATCTTCGCCACCTGGCCCGATCTACGCTTCGAGACGCGGCGGCTCTACGTGCGCGAGGGCCTGGTCGTGCAGGAGTGGACCGCAACCGCCACGCACTCCAACCCGATGCGGCGCGGCGATCTCGAGGCGCCTCCCACCGGCCGCGAGATCAGCTGGGACGGAATCGACTCGATCCCCTTCGAGCACGGCCTGGTCAAGCGCAAGGACGTCTACTCGGACTCGGTCTCGATCCTGCGCCAGGTCGGCCTGCTCGACTGAGCCCTGGCTCAGAGGCCGGCGGCGTCGGCGAGGAGGTCGACCTGCTGGGGGTCGGCGGAACTGGGGCAGAAGACGAGCTCGTCGCAGCCGGCATCCTCGTAGGCGGCGAGGTACTGCTTGACCGCGTCCGGGTCCTTGGCGGCGGTGCCGGCGATCATTGCGGCGATGTCCTCGCCGAGCCAGGCGTAGTAGTCCATCAGGTTCTCGCGCACGTCCTGCTCGGCCCGCTCGCCGAGCGAGAAGTAGACGAGCGCCATCATGTGCGGCTCGCCCTCGCGACCGGCGTCGCTCCAGGCGGCCTCTGCCTTCGCGATTCCCTCGCGTGCCTGGTCGGGGCCCGAGGCGGCGGCGATCCAGCCGTCGCCGAAGCGGGCGGTGCGGGCGTAGGACGCCTCGGCGTGGCCGCCGAGGATCAGCCGCGGCGCGCCGCCCGCGGAAGGCCCGACTTCGTCGCCGGCCCAGACCGCCTCCATCTCCTCCAGCATCGCGTCGAGGCGCTTGCCGCGGCCCTTCAGCTCGACATTGCTGGCCTCGTAGTCGTCGTCGCGGGCGCCAAGGCCGATGCCGAGCGTGAGGCGACCGCCGGAGAGGGCGTTGACACTGCGCGCCTGCTTGGCCAGCTCGACCGTGTTGGTTCGCAGCGGCGCCAGCAGAACCGTGGTCGCGAGACCGATCCGCTCGGTGACCGCGGCGGCGGCGGCCAGCGCGATCAGCGGTTCGTAGTTGTCGTAGACGATGCGGTCGATCGTGCCGAGGCTGGAGAAGCCGCGCTCCTCGGCGCGGCGCGCCCACGCGGTTAGCTGGGCGCCGGTGGTGCCGGGGACGGCATTGGGCAGTGCGATGCCGACGTCCATTCCGGGGCTCCTACCCGCCGTCAGCTCAGCCGTAGCGCTCGCCGATGATGGCGCGCAGCTTGGAGCGGTCGTGGCGGGCGTGGACGCGGCGGACGGTGCCTGAGCGCGAGCGCATCACCAGCGATTCCGTCGTCGCGCCGGGGCCGCGGTAGCGGACTCCCTGGAGGACGTCGCCGTCGGTGACGCCGCTGGCGGAGAAGAAGACATCGTCGCCGGCGCAGAGATCGTCGGCGGTGAGGACGCGGTCGAGGTCGTAGCCGGCGTCGACGGCGGCGCTGCGCTCCTCGTCGTTGCGCGGCCAGAGGCGGCCGAGCAGCTGGCCGCCCATCGACTTCAGCGCCGCGGCGGAGAGGACCCCCTCGGGCGTGCCGCCGATCCCCCAGAGCAGGTCGACCGGCGAGCGATCGCTGACAGCGAGCAGCGCGGCGGAGACGTCGCCGTCGGTGATCAGCCGGATGCGGCCGCCCGCCTCGCGCACCTCCTTCATCGCCTCCTCGTGGCGCGGCCTATCGAGCATGACGACGGTGACGTCGCCGACGCTGCCCCCCTTGCGCTCGGCGATCAGCTTCAGCGTCTCCGGCAGGGGGCGGTCGAGGTCGAGCAGGTCGGCGATCTCCTCGCCGCCGGCGATCTTCTCCATGTAGACGCAGGGTCCGGGGTCGAACATGGTGCCGCGCTCGGCGAGGGCGATCACGGCGAGGGCGCTGGGCATGCCGAGCGCGCAGAGCCGCGTCCCCTCGAGCGGGTCGACGGCGATGTCGACCACTGGCGGGCTGCCGTCGCCGATCTGCTCGCCGTTGAAGAGCATCGGCGCCTCGTCCTTCTCCCCCTCGCCGATGACGACGACGCCGTCCATCGAGACCGAGTCGAGGACGTGGCGCATAGCGTCGACCGCGGCCTGGTCGGCGGCGATCTTGTCGCCGCGGCCGACCCAGCGGGCGGCGGCGAGCGCCGCGGCCTCGGTGACGCGGACGAGCTCGAGGGCCAGGTTGCGGTCGGGCTTCTGCGGCGAGGTCTCGCTCATAGGGGCGGCAGCCTATAAGGTCGCTCCATGGCTCAGAGATGGGGACTGACGCTGCCGCTGCCGATGACGCCGCTCGCCGCGCACGAGGACCTGGTCAGGCGCGCCGAGGTGGCTGGGTACACCGACTTCTGGAGCGGCGAGACCAACGGGCCGGACGGCTTCACCCCGCTCGCTCTCACTGCCGCCTGGACCGAGCGGGCTCGTCTCGGGACCGGCATCGTCGGCGTCTTCCAGCGCGGCCCGGCGCTGCTGGCCCAGGAGGCGGCGGCACTGGCCGACGCCTCGGGCGGGCGC
Organism: uncultured Solirubrobacterales bacterium; assembly: GCA_963782685.1. GTDB lineage: Bacteria > Actinomycetota > Thermoleophilia > Solirubrobacterales > 70-9 > VRUE01. Next base: position 95,421 of record CAWAKV010000001.1, on the reverse strand, counting down.
TTCGTGCTCGGCATCGGCTCCTCCTCGGACCGCATCGTCGAAGGCTGGAACGGGATCCCCTTCGAGCGGCCCCTGAGCAAGGTGCGCGAGACGCTTGAGTTCCTGCGTGCGGCGCTCGACGGCGAGCGCACCACGAGCGGCTTCAAGCTGGAGACCGCGCCGGCGGAGCGGGTGCCGATCGTGCTCGCCGCGCTGCGCGGAAAGATGCTGGAGCTGGCGGTCGAGCGCGCCGAGGGCGCCTTCACCAACTTCCTGCCGCTGAGCGGCCTGCCCAAGGTGACCGCCCAGATCGAGGGTGCACCGGAGGGCTTCGAGCTGCTCTGCCGCTTCTTCTGCTTGCCGGGCGAGCGCGAGGCGGTGGAGCCGCTGGCCCGCTTCATGTTCTCCTCCTACATCACCGTCCCCGTCTACGCCGCCTTCTACCGCTGGCTCGGCTACGGCGAGCAGATCGATCCGATGGTCGCCGCCTGGGAGGCGGGCGATCGCCAGGCCGCGGCCGCGGCGGCACCTTGGGAGCTGATCGAGGACATGTTCGTCTTCGGCACCCCCGAGCAGATGCGCGAGCGCCTCGACGCCTTCGTCGCCGGCGGCATCACCCTGCCGATCGTCACCCCGATCGTCCCGCCCGACGCGCTCGGCGAGACGATCGAGGCGCTCGCGCCTTAGTACTCCACCTCGGCGCCGAGGCCAAAGGAGCGGTCGGCGGCGATTTCGACGATTTTGTCGACGATCGGCGCGTGCCAGCCTTCCTTCTTCGAGCGGGTCGCGATCGTCTCCACCGCCATCCCCACCCGCGAAGCGGTGGTCGAGGCCAGCCCGCGCAGGACTTCGAAGTCGAATTCGCATGCTTCGCAGACTTCGGCCAGTTCGAGTAGGTACGACGTTTCCTGGTACTCCTCGGAGATCACCAGTCCGTGGTGGATCGGGTCGTCGTAGACGACGGTCGAGGTGATGTCGGTGAGCGGTGCCAGGCGCCACTTCCTATCCGGCGCCGAGAGCGTCGTCCGGTCGCGGTCGAGCAGGGCGAAGTTCTGGCCGTGCGCGTCGCCGTTGCCGAGGATGTAGTTACAGAAGGCCGCAGTGAGCAGGTTGACGATTTCATCTGAGCGGCTGACGGCGTTCAGCAGCCCGCGGACTTCGGTCCACCCCGGCGCTTCAGCTTCCTCGCTGTCCTCATTGGCAACGGGTGGGATGCCGAGCGCCTGGCAGAAGGACTCGCAGTGCAGCCGCTTGACGCCAAGCGGGCCGTTGCCGAGAACCCGGTCGTAGCGCGGCGAGACGAGGCAGGACCGGCCGCCGACCTGCTCGACCGTCGCTTTGGCAACCGGCAGGCCCACCTGGCGGCAGACCGTCATGCAGAACATCTCGTTGGCGACGTATTCGGGGTATTCGCCCGTCTCGGGCTTGATCACGTGCGTGCTCGGGGCGCCGGCCTCCGGCCAGGCCCAGCGGTCGCCGGCCTCGTCGCGGACGAGGCCCAGCTTGTGGCGCAGGCCGGGAAGGGCGAAGCGCATCCGCTGCTCGTGGTCCTCACCGAAGAGGCGCGGCGGGGGCGGCTTGACCACTTCGGTCAGTTCCTCCTCGCTCAGCCAGGCGAGCGAGTCCGCGTCCTCGAGCGGGCGCGGGGTCTTCCCCTCCGGCAGGAAGCTGACAGCGCCCGAGCAGTCCCGGCCGATCTCCTCCAGCAGCAGGTAGCCGTCCGTGGCGTCGATGTCGAGCTCGCGGCCCATCCGGTTGCGGCGCTGCCCCTCGGGCAGCAGTCCCTCGATGTAGGCCCTGGTGGCTTCAGCGCTGTAGGGCTCGGGGCGGGCTGGCAGCGAGTTGCTGAGCAGTGCTTTTCCGGGGCCGATCCGCTCCACCAGCTCCGGGTCGTAGGCAAGTCTGTAGTCGTTGTCACCCGCGGGGAACAGAGTGCCGACGCGCTCCCCGTACAGGTAGACGTCAAGGCTCAATTGGGTCCTCCTCGATCTTCCTTCGGGTATCCACGGTCCAGGACTTTAAACCGAAGCCAAGCTGAGCGCGTAATCATTCGCCGCGTCGGTGAACCATCCGTCGGGCCGCAGGCCAGCCCCTCGGTAGTCGCCTTCGAGCCCCTCGCGGGTGAACTTGGTGGAGATCTCGGTCCGCATCTCCTCGCCGGCAGCGAAGCGCACGGTCAGGTCGAGGCCGTCGAGCCGCACCGTCTGCTCGGCGAGCGAGCGCAGGCGAATGTCCATGCGAGCCGCATCGTGCGTCGTAGCGGGCGACGTGCTCGAAGCGGTCGGGGTCGAAGTCGCCGCCCAGCTCACGGTTCAGCACGAACAGGACGTTCTTGTTGAATTCGGCCGTCACTCCCGCGGCGTCGTCGTAGGCGGCCTCCAGCCGGCTCGGCTCCTTGACCAGGTCGGTGCCGAGCAGAATCCGGTCCCCCGGCTCGAGCAGGGCCGCGATGCGGGCGAGGAAGTCACGGCGGGCGTCCGGGTAGAGGTTGCCGATCGTGCCGCCGAGGAAGGCGACGAGGCGGCCGTCGCCGCCGTTGGGAATCCGCTCGAGGTCGTGCTCGAAGTCGCAGACGAGACCGCGGACTGTCAGGCCCGGGTACTCCTCGACCAGCGACTCGGCCGTCGCGCGGGTGATCTCCTCGGAGATGTCGACCGGGACGTAGGTGGCGAGGCAGCCGGCGTCGCGCATCGCGCTCAGCAGGTGGCGCGTCTTGGCGGCCGAGCCGGAGCCGAGCTCGACCAGGGTGCCGGGCTCGCCCGCCGCCGCGACGATCTCGGCCGAGCGCTCGCGCAGGATCTCGCGCTCGGCGCGGGTCGGGTAGTACTCGGGCAGCTCGGTGATCCGCTCGAAGAGCTGCGAGCCGCGCTCGTCGTAGAAGTACTTGGGCGAGAGCTCCTTCGGCTTGGTGGTGAGGCCGAGGCGGATGTCGTGCGCCATGGCGACGCCGCCGTCGGCGCGCAGGTGGACCTCGATCTCGATCGCCTCGGCGGCGCCGGCCGGGCTCATCGGGCGTCGTCCCGTGCGCAGCGGAAGCCGGAGAAGATCTGGCGGCGCTGCGGCAGGTCCCAGTTGCGGAAGCTCGGCCGCATCAGATCGGGATGGGTCGCCCAGGAGCCGCCCCGCAGCACCTTGTACTCGTCGCCGAAGAAGACCTCCGAGTACTCGCGGTAGGGGAACGCTTTGAAGCCTGGGTAGGCGAGAAAGTCCGAATGGGTCCACTCCCAGACCTGGCCGACCGCGTCGAGGCGGGGGCAGGCCACCTCCCACTCCTGCTCGCTGGGCAGGCGCTTGCCGGCCCAGCGGGCGAAGGCGTCGGCCTCGTGCCAGGAGACGTGGACGACGGGGTGGGTCGGAGGCGACCGGCTCGCGACGGCCCATCGCGACGCTCACCCAACCGGCCTCCGCGTCGCCCTCCCAGTAGAGGGGGGGCGCAGCCCCGGTCTCCTCCATGTACGCGATATACGCGCCATTGGTGACCGGGGTTCGATCGATCTCGAAGCGGGCGAGCTCGACGCCGTGGCGCGGCCGCTCGTTGTCGTAGGCGAAGCCGGAGACGGGGGCGCCGATCTCGTACTCGCCGCCCTCGATCGCGATCGTCTCCGAACCCGGTGGGATGGGCTCGGTGCCGGTCGGGCGAGGCGGCTCGTAGCCGTCGACCATCTGCAGGAGCTGGAGCATCGTCTCGTTGTGCTGCTGCTCGTGCGCGATCAGCATCTCGTAGACGAAGCCTTCGCGCAGCAGGGGGTCCTCGGCGTCGTCTCCGATCTCGACCTCGTCGAGCACGTCGAGGGTGCGCTCGCGCACGTCGGCGAGGTAGGAGCGCAGCTCGGCGTCGCGCAGGATCGGCAGCTCGCCGCGGTTCTTGCGCGGGTTCTCGATCGCGTCGTAGAAGCGACCGAGCTCGCCGCGCAGCGGCTCGCGCTCGCCGATCGTCTGCACCAGCCAGAGCTCCTCGAAGTTGGCGATGTGGCCGAGGTCCCAGGCGAGCGGGCTGAGGAGCGGCGAGTAAACCCGGTTGAGCTGCTCGTCGTCGAGCGGCTCGATCAGCTCGTAGGTGCGCCTACGCGCCTCCGTGAGCCGGTCCGCGATCGCTTCCTTGGAGCTCGACTTGCCGATCACCTCGGTGGCGATGCGAAAACCCTAGCGGTTACAGCTGGTACGCGCGGCTGTGAAAATCGCTGGCACAGGCGCACTGGTTGCAGGAGGGGCCTCCGGGCTGGGCGAGGCGACCGCGCGGGCGCTGGCCGCGGCCGGGGCGAGCGTGGTCGTCGCCGACCTCAACGCGGCGAAGGGTGAGGCGCTGGCGGAGGAGCTCGGCGAGCGTGTGAGCTTCGTCGAGGCCGACGTGACCGACGAGGCGGCCGTGTCGGCCGCGGTCGAGCGGGCCGCCGCCGCGGACGGCGGCCTGCGCGATCTCCGTCTGCTGCGCCGGGATCGGCTGGGCGGAGCGGGTCGCCCACAAGGGCGGCCCCCACAACCTCGAGCTCTTCACCAACGTGATCAAGGTCAACCTGATCGGCACCTTCAACGTGCTGCGCCTGGCCGCGGCGGCGATGAGCGAGAACGAGCCCGACAAGGGGGGCGAGCGCGGCGTCTGCGTCAACACCGCCTCGATCGCCGCCTTCGACGGCCAGATCGGCCAGATCGCCTACGCCGCCTCGAAGGGCGGGATCGTCGGCATGACCCTGCCCGCCGCGCGCGACATGGCCGCGCGCGGCGTGCGCGTCGTCACGATCGCCCCCGGGCTCTTCGACACGCCGCTGCTGGCCGCCCTGCCCGAGGAGGCGCGCGAGGCCCTCGGCGCCGGCATCCCCTTCCCCTCCCGCCTCGGCCAGCCCGACGAGTACGCGCAGCTGGTCGAGCAGATCGTCGCCAACCCGATGCTGAACGGCGAGACGATCCGCCTCGACGGCGCCCTGCGCATGCCGCCGAAGTAGTCAGTCGGTCCCGGCGGCCTCGGGGTCGCGCCAGACGCGCTTGCGCCACGGCGGGCTTACGGCGAAGCGGTAGGCATCCGCTTCGCCTTCGGCGACCGGCTCCAGGGGGACGAGGTGGACGCGGCGCCCCGGCGTGACGCGATCGATTCGGAGAAAGCCGTCGGTGTTGCCCGCGTGGCTGCCACCTGAGACGAGGAGGAGGCGTGTATCGGGACCCCAGCCGTTGCGAGGGCGCGCGCCGACCGCCTCGGCCACGCCGCGCAACGGGACGATTCCCGCATCCGATCCGGCGTTCACGACGCTCTGGAATGAGTTGTAGCCATGGTGCGAGGAGGCGCGCTGATCGATCTCGCCATCGGTCCCGATGCGGATCTGCACAGACTCCCAGTCGTCGCGGTGATAGCCGGCATCGCCCACGATCGGTACACCGCGCGCGGTGGCCGAGTCGACGTAGTAGAGCCAAAACTGCAGGTAGAGATTGCCGGCGCGCAAGCCGGAACAGTCCGCACCGGCCTCCTCGGACCTCTCCGCCGCATCGTCACGGCAGTCGACCACGTGCACGAAGGAGGTGACAGGCAGATCGGCATCTGTGCGGTGAACGAGTCCACGCGCGGACCCATCACCGCAGGCGCTGCTACGACAGCGCCTGAAGTCCACCGGCATCGCTCGCGAACCCCGCTCGAAGAGCAGCGTGGGCACGTGCCGCCGCACCAGCTTCCCCACCTCGGTTCCGTAGGCGGCGATCAGCACCGGTTCGTCACCGCACCGATCGGCAAGCGCCGCCGCGCAGAGCAGCCGCGACGCCACAGCCCGCGCCAGCTCCGCCCCCGGAACCCGCACCCCCACCGCCACCAGCGCAACAAGCAGCAACGCCGCCACCGCGACGACCCCAACCCACTCCACACTCCCCTGCCCCCGCTCGCCCACCCACCTCGACGTGCCGGGAGTTGAGGTCGCATATGGACCTTTAAGTCCCGGCACGTCCGTCTGTCCGGCTCGGTTCGAGTAGCCGACGAAGCTCGCTGGCGACCGTGGCGGGTTCGCGTTCGATGCGCCGATGCGTGAGGCGGATAACGCGATAGCCCTCGACCTGCCTTGCGGCATCGCGGGCGCGGTCGCGCTCGAAGGCGGCGCGGTGACCGTGAAAGGCGATGCTGTCCGCCTCCACGATCAGCCGCTCGCGGGGCCACAGTGCATCGACCTCGTGCCCGAGGACATCGACGTTGGACACCGGCGCTGGAAGGTCATACTCGCGGCAAAGGGCGAGCACCTTTTCCTCGAGCCGGGAGCGCGGTACCTCTGAATACCGCGCTTCCTCAAGCAAACGGCGGATTGGACGCAGTGCGTGCCGCCCGTAGCCACGCGCACAAACCGCCTCGAGCTCCGGTATCCGCAACAGATACAGGCGGTCGGCCTCCTCAAACGCCCGCGCCAGGCGATCGTCGTCAACCACCTCAGCGAGATCGAAGATGGTCTTGGCAACAGAGGTCACCGGGATCCCGGCACGCTCCCTTCGATCCTCGTCGTAGATTCCACCTTCATGGACGCTGATGCCGGGTCGTCTACGCCCACTCCCAGCCGTTACGTCTACTGGACCTCGCTGAGATCCCGACAAGCCCCAGAGCTGCGCAGCACTCCGATGGCTGAGCAGCGCCCCCTTGCCGCAAGCGAGCACCGCGGCCATCCAACGTCCCCGCTGACCCACAAGCTGATCGTTTAGCGCATAAACCTCGCGATGCAGTCGATACAGTCGCCCCGCTTCGAGACGGCGCCCAATTGTCCGTGGTCCCAACCCTGCATCCAGAAGCTGCCGTCGAGAGACCACGCCATGCTGGCGGTTTGCGAGGGTGACAATCTCACGCTCCCTCTTAGAGAGTCGCTTCCGCCGAGCCCTCGCCTGGCGTGCCGGGAGTTGAGGTCGCATATGGACCTTTAAGTCCCGGCACGTCCAAACTCGCCCCCCGGGCGGGGCGGGTTACCTGGAGTTTGCGAGAGATGCGGGCGCCTGGAGCGCTGAGGCGCTAGAGGTTGCCGATCTCGGCGGCGATGTCGCTGGCGGCCTGTTTGGCGTCGGCGAAGAGCATCGAGGTGTTCGGTTCGTAGAAGAGGTCGTTGTCGATGCCGGCGAAGCCGGGGCTGAGGGAGCGCTTGATCACGATCACCTGCTGGGCCTCGGAGACTTCGATGATCGGCATGCCGGCGATCGGGCTGTCGGGGTCGTTTTTCGCCGCCGGATTGGTGACGTCGTTGGCGCCGACGATCACGGCCACGTCGGTGCGCGGCATCTCCGGGTTGATCTCCTCCATCTCGCGCAATTGCTCGTAGGGGACATCGGCCTCAGCCAGCAACACGTTCATGTGGCCCGGCATGCGGCCGGCGACGGGATGGATCGCGTAGTTGACGGTGACCCCGCGCGCCTCGAGCGCGTCGGCGACCTCCTTGATCGCATGCTGGGCCTGCGCGACGGCGAGACCGTAGCCGGGAACGATCGTGACCGTGTCGGCGTAGGCGAGCTTGATCGCCGCGTCCTGGGCGCCGATCGAGGTATGCGGCCGTTCCTCGCCGTCGCCTCCCCCGCCGCCGGAGGGCGCGCCGCCGAAGCCGGCGAAGAGGACGTTGCCGACCGAGCGGTTCATCGCCGTCGCCATCTCCATGGTGAGGATCGTTCCCGAGGAGCCGACCAGGGTGCCGGCGACGATCAGCGCGACGTTGTCGAGGGCGAAGCCGGCAGCGGCGGCCGAGAGGCCGGTGAAGGCGTTGAGCAGGGAGATGACGACCGGCATGTCGGCGCCGCCGATCGGCAGCACGACGAGGTTGCCGAGCAGGCCCGCGGCGATCAGGACCGCGATGAAGATCGCCTGGTTCGGATCGTCGTTGTTGATCGCGATGTTGACGCAGGCGGCGACGATGCCGATCAGCAGGACGGCGTTGATCACCTGCTGACCGGGCACCGCCAACGGCCGGGTCGGGATCAGGTCCTGGAGCTTGGCGAAGGCGATGTTCGAGCCCCAGAAGGAGACCGAGCCGACGACCGCGGCGAAGAGGACCGGGATCAGCTCGTCGAGCGGGATCTCCTCACCGAGCGAGATCCCGTGGCGGATCTCCGACCAGGCGATCAGCGCCACGGCGCCGCCGCCGACGCCGTTGTAGAGGGCGACCATCTGCGGCATCTCGGTCATCTGCACGCGCAGCGAGGCGATCACGCCGATCGCGGTGCCGATCGCCAGGCCGCCGATCAGGATGCCCCAGTTGCCCATGCCGTCCAGCAGCAGGGTGGTGACGACGGCGACCGCCATGCCGGCGGCGGCGATCAGGTTGCCCTGCTTCGCCGTCGTCGGGTGGGTGCCGCGACGGACACCGATGATGAACATCGAGAAGGCGACGATGTAGAGCGCCGTGGCGGCGTCGCCGCCCGGCTCGAACACGGCCGGGTAATCACGACGAGCCCCCGTCAGACCCGTCCGCCCCCGGACGCGAAGCGGAGGAGGCGGACTTGACCTTGGGTTTCGGCTTTTTGGAGAACATGCCGAGCATCCGGTCGGTGACCATGAAGCCACCGACGATGTTGATCGCGCCGAAGGCGATCGCAATCGTGCCGATCACGTACTCGAGCCCGTCATCGGCGAAGCCGACGACGATCAGGCCGCCGAGCATGACGATGCCGTGGATCGCGTTGGTCTGCGACATCAGCGGCGTGTGCAGGGTCGTCGGCACCTTCGAGATCACCTCGAAGCCGACAAAGGCGGCGAGGACGAAGATCGTGATCTCGGTCATCAGGCTCATTTCGCCGCCCTCTCATTGCGGATCTCGCCGCCGTGGGTGATGCAGGCGGCGTCGACGATGTCGTCCTCGAAATCGACGTTCAGCTTGCCCTCCTCGCTGATCAGCAGACCGAGCAGGTTCTCCAGGTTCTTGGCGTAGAGCTGCGAGGCGGGCACCGGCATCTCGCTGGCCAGGTTGCGCGGGCCGACGACCTTGACGCCGCCCTCCACGACCGTCTGCCCCGCCTCGGTCAGCTCGCAGTTGCCGCCGGTCTCGGCGGCGAGGTCGACGATCACCGAGCCAGGCTGCATGGTGCGCACCGCCTCGGCGGTGATCAAGAGCGGCGCCGGGCGGCCGGGGATCGCGGCCGTGGTGACGATCACGTCCTGCTTGGCGGCGTTCTCGCCGATCGCCTCGACCACCTTGGCGTTCTCCTCGTCGGTGAGCGGGCGGGCGTAGCCGCCCTCGCCTTCGGCGTCGGGGATGAAGTCGAGTTCGAGCGGGCGGCCGCCGAGCGAGGCGATTTGCTCCCAGGCGGCGCGGCGGATGTCGAAGCCGGTGACGATCGCGCCCAGCCGCTTTGCCGTGGCGACCGCCTGCAGGCCGGCGACGCCGGCTCCCAGGACAAGCACCTTGGCCGGCGGCACGGTGCCGGCGGCGGTGGTCATCATGCCGAAGAAGCGGCCCGACTCGCGGGCGGCGATCAGCATCGCCGCGTAGCCGCCGGCGGCGGCCTGCGAAGAGAGCGCGTCCATCGCCTGGGCGCGCGTGGTCCGGGGGATCGCCTCCATCGCGAAGCTGGTTACGCCGGCGGCGGCGAGCGCCTTGTTGGTCTCGGCCGCAGTCCAGGGCGAGAGGTGGCCGATCAAGAGCTGGCTGGAATTCAGGCGGCCGATCTGCTCGGTGGTGGGGGCGGCGACGCGGAGGACGACGTCGGCGCCCCAGGCGACGTCGGGGTCGACGACGTCGGCGCCCGCCTCCTCGTACTGGGAGTCGGGATGGCCGGCAGCATCGCCGGCGCCACGCTCGACCGCCACCTCGACGTGCTCGTTCTTCTTCAGCGCCTTGACGGCATCGGGGACGAGCGCAACGCGGCGCTCCCCCTCGGCGGTCTCTTTCGGTACTCCGATCTTCATGGCGTCATCAACAGAATCTGCGGCGGGGGAGCCTATGACAAGCGGCTAGGCCGGTGCCTCGACGCCAGCTAGGGACGCCAATCGCGTCAAGGTGTGCAGCTGCTGATCGCGCTCGACGTGCACCGGCGAGACGATCAGGCGGTCGATGCCGGCGCCGCGGAAGCGCTCGATCCGCTCCGCCACCTCGGCCTCGCTGCCAACCAGCGAGGTCGCCTCGACGATCTCGTCCGGCATCGCCTCGAAGGCGCCGCCTTTGTCGCCATCCTGGTAGAGGCGCTGGACCTCGTCGGCGACCTCGCCGAAGCCGAAGCGGTGGGCGAGGTCAACGTAGAAGTTGGTCTTGCGGCTACCCATGCCGCCGAAGTAGAGGACGAGGCCGGCCTTGACCACGTTCTTAGCCGCCTCCTGGTCGCCGTCAATCGCCACCTGGAGGGAAGGGCTGACCTCGAGGTCGGAGCGCTGGCGCCCGCCCTTGGCGAAGCCGGCCTCCAGGTGCTCGCCCCAGGTCTGCTCGAAGGCGTCGACGCTGAAGAAGATCGGGATCCAGCCGTCGCAGATCTCGGCCGCCATCTCGACCGATTTGCGCCCGATCGCGCCAACGAAGACGGGGATCCGCGAGCGCTCGGGGTGGAAGTTGAGCTTCAACGGCTTGCCCTCGCCGCCGGGCAGCGGCAGCTGGTAGTGCTCGCCTTGGTGGTCGAGCTTGCCCTCGCGGGCGACGATCTCGCGCACGACTTCGATGTACTCGCGGGTGCGGCCCCAGGGCTTGGCGTAGGGCACCCCGTACCAACCTTCGGAGACCTGCGGGCCGGAGGGGCCGAAGCCGAAGAGGAAGCGGCCGCCGGAGAGCTTGTCGATCGTCGCCCCCGCCATCGCCGCCGCGGCGGGCGGGCGAGCTGGTACCTGCAGGATCGCCGCCCCGAGGTTGATCGTCTTGGTCTGCGGCGCCAGCCAGGCGAGCACGCTGACCACGTCGGAGCCATAGGACTCGGCGGCCCAAACCGACTCGTAGCCGGCCGCCTCGGCCGCCTGCACGACCTCGACCGCGTCGCTGCCCGCGGGGCCGATGCCCCAGTAGCCCAGATTAAGTCCGAGTTTGAGAGCCATCCGCCGGGAACCCTATTGAATGTCCGTATGCCTCCCAAGGCCGCCACCGCAACCGAGGCTCCGGAAGCCGCCGAGCACGGCCTCAGCAGCACCGAGGCCGCCAAGCGCCTGCGCAAGCTCGGCCCGCCGCCGGACACCTCGTCGCGCTCGGTGTCGAGCATCGTCGCCGGCAACGTCTTCACCCTCTTCAACGCGATCATCGGCGTCTTCTTCGTCCTCATCCTCTCGCTGGGGCTGTTCGCCGACGCCGTCTTCGGCGTGATCGCGATCGTCAACTCCTACATCGGCATCCGCCAGGAGCTGAAGGCGAAGAGGACGCTGGACGAGCTGGCGGTGCTCGTCGCCCCCCACGCCAAGGTCGTCCGCGACGGCGAGGTGGTCAGCCTCGTGGCGGAGGAGGTCGTGCCGGGGGACGTGGTGGCGATCGAGCCAGGGGACCAACTGGTCGCCGACGGCGAGGTCGTCACCAGCCGCGGCATGACCCTGGACGAGTCGCTGCTGACCGGCGAGGCCGACGGGGTGCGCAAGGAGGTCGGCGAGCGGGCGCTCTCCGGCTCCTTCTGCATCGCCGGCTCGGGCCGCTACCGGGTCGACGCGGTGCGCGAGGAGAGCTACGCCGGCAAGCTGGCCGGCGAGGCGAAGGCCTTCCGCCACCCGCCCTCGCCGCTGCAATCCGAGGTCAACCGCGTGATCGTCGCCTGCACCTGGGGGATGCTGCCGCTGGCGGCGCTGCTGCTGCTCACCTTCCAGCTGCGCGGCACGGACCTGGTCGAGGCGGCGCAGACGGCGACCGCCGGCCTGGTGACGCTGATCCCCGAGGGGCTGGTCCTGCTGATGAGCGTCACCTTCGCCGTCGCCGCCGTGCGGCTGGCGCGCAAGGACACGCTGGTGCAGCAGATGAGCGCCACCGAGAGCCTCGCCGCGGTCGACACGATCTGCGTCGACAAGACCGGCACGCTGACCGACGGCAACCTGCGCCTGCTCGGGGTCGAGGTGGCGGAGGGGACCGACCCCGACGAGGCAACCGGGGCGCTGGGGCGCTTCGCCGCCAGCGCCGGCGACCGCAATCGCACGCTGGAGACGGTCGCCGCGGCATTCCCGGCGACCCCGGGGAGGGTCGGCGGCGAAGTGCCCTTCTCCTCGAAGTGGAAGTGGAGCGGATTGCGACTGGGCAGCGTCAGTTACGTGCTCGGCGCGCCCGACATCCTCGCCGCGAGCGGCGCCCTGGAGCTGCCGCCGGGCCTCGCCCGCAAGCTCGAGCAGGAGACGGCGGCGGGGCGGCGCGTCGTCGCCTTCGGCCACTCGCCCGAGGTGCTGCCCGACGACCCCGAGCACGCCCCGCCGCCCCGGCTGGCGCCGGTCGCGCTGGTCGTGCTGGAGGAGACGCTGCGTGCCGACGCCGCCGAGACGATCGCCTTCATCCGCGAGGAGGGCGTCGATCTGAAGCTGATCTCCGGCGATGCGCGGGCGACGGTGACCGCGGTCGCCTACGCGGTCGGCGTCCCGGCCGACGCCGGCGTGATCGAGGGCTCCGAGCTGCCCGAGGACCCCGAGGGGCTCGCCGCCGCCGCGCAGCGCAACACGATCTTCTGCCGGATCGCGCCCGAGCAGAAGCGGGCGCTGGTCGAGGCGCTGCGCGCCTCCGGCCGCTACACGGCGATGATCGGCGACGGGGTCAACGACGTGCCGGCGCTGAAGCAGGCCCGGCTGGCGGTGGCAATGGGCTCCGGCGCCCAGGTGACCAAGGGGATCGCCGACGTGGTCCTGCTGAAGGACGAGTTCGCGCGCCTGCCGGAGGCGGTGGCCGAGGGGCGGCGCATCGCGCGCAACATCCACCGCCTCGGCCGCCTCTACCTGACCAAGAGCGTCTACGCCGCGGCCCTGATCCTGCTCGTCGCCATGCCCGGCTTCGCCTTCCCCTTCCTCCCTCGCCACCTGACCCTGGCCGTCTTCCTGACGATCGGCATCCCCTCCTTCGTCCTCGCCCTAGCGCCTTCGGACGGGCCGCTCTACCGCGGCCGCCTGCTGCGCGCGCTGGCAGCCTTCGCCGTGCCGGCAGGCCTGGCGACGGCGCTCGGCTCGATCCTCTGCTTCTTCCTCGTCGACACGGTGTTCGGCGGCTCGCTGGAGGCCGGTCGCACCGCGGCGACGACGACGCTGATCGTGCTCGGCCTCGCCTTCGTGCTCCTGCTCGAGCGCGGGCCGGGCCGCGAGCACATCGCGATCCAGAGCTACATGCTGGCGATGGTCGCCGGCCTCGGCGCCCTCTTCGCCCTGATCCTCGCCGCCGCACCGGTGCGCGACTTCTTCGAGATGACCCTGCTGACGGCGAGCGAGTGGTTCCTGGCGCTGGCCTGCGCCGCGATCGGCCTCACCATCGCCAGCGTCCTCTGGCGCCTCCCACAAATCGAACGCCTGGAAACGCCAGGCTACGAACCCGTGACCAAAGACGTCTGACGTGCCGTCACTTAGGTGCCCTATATGGGGCCTAAGTGACGGCACGTCCCGGGATGACGCGGAGGTCGCGTTCGGGGAAGGGACCCGGGTCGGTGGTGCGGTCGAACTCGGCGAGGGCGCCGGGGGCGAGGTGGTCGAAGGCCTGGCGCACGGCGGCGAAGTAGTCGCGGCTGACGAAGAGGTCGCCAGCGGCGGCTCCTTCGCGGCAGCGCTCGCGGGCCGCGTCGAGGCCTACGTAGGCGTAAACGCAGCCTGAGATCGGGGGTTCGAATGCGCTGCTGACGTCCACCCGCTCGTAATTGATCTCGCGTGCGTCGAATGCGTTCAGGCGCGCCGCGTCGGCTGGAATCGCGACGCCGTTCACGGTGCCCCCCTGGCTCGGCTCGATGTCCAAGTAGGCGACACGGATGCGCGGCCTCTCCCCCGTCTCCCGGTCGAGAAAGTGCTTCGCTTCCGGCCCGCCCTCCCAGTTGTTCATGGCCGCGCCCCAGAACCGCCGATAGCCGCGCAACCGGCCGGGCAACGCCTCAGCGTCCTCAAGCGTGACGAGTGAGGCGTAACCGAAGACGTAGGCAATCAAGCCGGTGGCAACACGAACTGGCTGACGATCAGGTTCGCCGCCAGGCGCGGCTCGGCGCCCTCGCGGCGGCGCTCCATCCTCACCTCGATTACGACGGTGCTCTTGCCGGTGTGGAGGGGCTCGGCGACGGCGACGATCTCATCGCCCAGCAGGCCGGCGGCGAAGACGTTCAGCTTCAGCTCGATCGTGGTGAAGTTGTGCCGGGGCGGGATGTTGCGGAAGGTGGCCCAGGCGGCGACCGTGTCGCCGAGGGCAGTCCAGACGCCACCGTGGACGAAGCCGCCGGGGTGCAGGTGGCGCTCGTCGACGACGATCCGCCCGCGCGAGTGCGAGTCCTCGATCTCAAGCGGCTCGATCCCGAGGTCGCCGGGGAAGCTGCCGGGGAGGAAAGCTCGGGCGGTCTCCGGCGTGATCCTCGAGCTTGGATGGGGCGGCGCGTCACTCACTCCGGGCAAACCCTACCCCCAACCCCGCAGGCTTGCAGTTCACTGCATTCCGAACACACTGGAGTTTTTAAATCACTGAAAGTTTTTGCACTGTCGAGACATTCTTACTGCTGTATCTCCCCGCCCATGAGCCCCGATTCCAAAACTCCCACCTATATGAACGTGACCCGCCGGGTAGCGCTGCTTCGCGATCGAGAGAGTCGATTTGCCGACTCGGTACGTGACTTCGTCGCCGGTCAGGGTTTGCAAGTGGACGAGATCTTCATCTCCGACCTAAAGGATATGCCGGGAATGGCTGGGCGAGTCCTGAAGGTGAGCGAGACATGTGGCTCCGCCGTACTTGTCCTCGAAAGCTCCGTCATTCAAGAGAGCTTCGCCGGGCTGGGTGCTGGGCGCACTGCGGAGCTGTCTCACACCATGATTGGACTGCTCAGTCATGCCGTTCGCGACTTCGAGCCACCCCGTCTTGTGTTGGTGAAACAGCAAAAGGATCCCCTGAAGCTAGACCTGGAGAACGTTGAGATCTGCGAACTCGACGGGGATAAAAGCAGCGCAAAGTCATTTCGCAAGGCCTTGCAAGCAGCAGGAGCCGCCATAGAGGCCAAGCGATTTGCCGTAACACGCCCTCACGACTTCGATTTCCCGGAGGAGTGGTGGGCTCAAGAGTTCGATGGCGGCGACCCTCGATCCAAGGACGTGCCCTCTTTCACGGAGTTCCTCGTCAACTCCGTGTTCAACCGCGAACTAACCCAAACGAAACTCAAGGACGAGACTCGGCAGCAGATACGTGCCCGCGAAGCGCTCGACCTCAAGTATCACTATGTCGGTTGGAAGGCAGCAAAGATCTGGTCGGAGCTCACGGTTGATCAGCACTACGCCCATAAGCCGCATATCCGCCAGATCGTGAGCTCCGCACCGGACTTCCTGGCCCACATCGACACCGATGTCCCATATAACTACGTCAGCCTGGGCCCGGGCGGCGGGGATACCGATGCGGAACTCCTGGAAGCGCTCTCTGGCTCACTCGACATCGCATCGCTCTTCCTCGTTGACGTGTCGATCGAGCTCCTGCAGATCGCCGCCAACCAGATCATCTCGCAGGTGCTCGAGCCGCAGCTCCTGCAACCCCCACCGCGCGTGCGCGCAGTCCTGGCAGATTTCGAGGACAACCTCTCCAAGCTCTCACCCATCCTCATGGTCCGAGACGTGCGCAATATCTTCACGCTGCTTGGCTTCACCATCGGCAACGGCAGCGAGATGAAAGCGCTCGACAGCCTCAGCAGCGGCACCAGGCCGGGTGACTACGTTCTGCTCGACGCGCGCCTGCACAAACACGGCAAGCTCGGCGCGGATTTCTCGCTTACCGCCGAGCAGAAGGAAGAGCTCCTTGCCCCCTACGACACCGACACGCTACGGGCATTCGCCTTCAGCCCGGTCGAGGAGGCCTCCGACTATGCGGTGAGGCTTGCCGATCCATCGGTCGAGGTCAGCCTCGTCCCACACTGGGGTGAACACCGCTTTAAAAGCACTGTGCCGTCGGCCATCAACGTGTATGTCGAGGGTTCCGGCATCTATGAGAACGAAGAGTTCCGAAGCAGCATGAACATCGTGCAGTCCATGCAGCAATCGGATGATGCCGAGGTGCTGCAGCTTGCGACGTTGACGTTCTATGACCTCCCGTCACTCATAGACTGGATCGAGGCCTCCGGGGGGTTCAGGGTCATCTGGCACCGCGACCTGGATGGCTCCGCGCTCATGGTGCTGGAACGAGTATGACCGCGGGCGGGGATTACGTATGAGCCTGGTTCGATTGCTGGATACCCTCGAGGATGCAGGAAAACAGCTCGAGGATCGCACCGGAGAGCGCAGGGAGCGCGCCGACCAAGTGTTACTGCCGATCTGGAAGTGGCTTCAGGAAGTGTCGACGCTCTCGAAGCAGGTGGAAGTCGATTGGGTAACCGTTGACAACTCGCTCTCGACCGAGGACGAGGAGAAAATCTCTGTAGCCGTCGATGCGCTTCTGAATAGCCTCGATGCCCCAGAGGACCGCGATTTCGAGGATGCAATGGCTGAGTTGAGAGTCGGCTTTGCCGTGGCCATCCAGCGAGCACAGGAACAGCTGCGTGCAGAAGGGATCGAGGAGCAGAGTATTTCCGCTCTGTTTCTTCCAGTCCGCAGCGAGCTGGCGAGCTGGACCCATCGCGAGGAGTCGGACGAGGTCCTTACTCGCGCGCGCAGCGCCCTCACCCAGGTCGGCGCCACTGGACTCGCCCTAAGCTTCAATGAGCAGTTCGTCGAGGACCTTAAGCAGGCAAATCGCTTCCGTATCGGCGCGATGCTGTTCTTCATGGTCGCGGTGGCCTGGTCGATCGTGGCCTACTCAACCCTGCCCAGCGCAGTCACGGCGGCATCTATCGCCGGACGCGGCGCGATAGCAATTTCACTGGTGGTTATCGGTGGCTTTCTCACTCGTGAGTCGAATCGCCACAGGACCGACGCGAACGTATGGCGGACGGTCCAGCTCCAGCTAAATGCAATAGAGGCGTTCTGTGCTGCGATGCCTCGCAGCAATGCCGAGGTACTTAGATTCATGCTTGGGGCCGCAGTGTTCTCCGGTCCGCGCCTGTACGCAGCCGCAGCAGCAGGGCATCGGGGAAACGGCGAAGATGGTGGCAGCGGCAGCACAGACTCCACCATGGGACTTGAGGGAAGCGTGCGCGAGATTCTCGCGATCGTGCGCGAGGTAGCTGACACCTCACGCGCGGCTAAGAGAATCTAGATCTGCCCCGGGGAGCCTGCGCCAACCACCGCAGCGGCAGCGTCGCCCAGCTCATAGGCCCCCGGCTCGAGTCGCGCCGTGCGCCGCCGGTAGGCGCTCCACACCCAGGGCCACTGGCTGGGGTCGTTGCCGTTCTCGTCGACGTACCAGTTGGTGCAGCCGCTGTGCCAGACGGTGCCGGCGAGGGCGTCGCGCAGCTCGCGGTCGAAACGCTCGGCCGCCTCGCGGCGCACCTCGATCCGACTCGCCTCACTGCGCTCGAGCGCCCCCAGGGCGGCGATCACGTGCCCCACCCCGGCCTCGATCGTGTAGATGACCGAGCCGGTGCCGCCGTTGGTGTTGGGCCCGTAGAGCAGGAACATATTGGGGAAACCGGGAACGCTCAGCCCCAGATAGGCGCGCGCCACCGCTCCCCACTCCTCCGCCAGCGTACGGCCATCGCGGCCGGCGATCTCCATCGGCGCGACGAAGTCGTGGCTGGCGAAGCCGGTCGCGAGGACGAGTACGTCGGCCGGCCGCTCGACGCCGTTCTCGTCGCGGACGCCGCCGGGGGTCACCTCAGCGATTCGGTCAGCGACCAACTCGACGTTCGGCTGGGTCAGGGCGGGATACCAGTCGTCGGTCAGCATCGTCCGCTTGCAGCCGAGCTCGTCGGTCGGCATCACCTTGCGACGCAGCTCTGGGTCATCGATGGCCGCCGTGATCTGGCGGCGGGCGACGGCGCGGAAGGCGGGCAGCATCCAGCGATGGCGCGTCATCGCCGCCGCCCCGAGCTCCATCAGGCCGAAGATCAGGGCGCGATCGAGTCGCCGCACGGCCGGGAAACGCTTGAACATCGTGTGTGCCCAGTCGGGGTAGGCGTAGTCCATCCTCGGGATCGTCCAGCCGGGCGAGCGCTGGTAGACGTCGAGGCGCTCGACGATCGGCTGGATCGCCGGCACGACCTGGATCGCGCTGCAGCCGGTCCCGATCACCGCGACCCGCTTGCCCGTCAGGTCGACGTCGTGGCGCCACTCGGCCGTGTGGAAGGCCGGACCGGAAAAGCTCTCCAGTCCTTGAATCGGCGGCTTCTTCGGCACGGAGAGCTGCCCACAGGCGGTGAGCAGGACCTGCGCCTCGTGCGGGCCCGCGCTCGTCTCGAGACGCCAGACGCCACGCTCCTCGTCCCAGACGGCGCTCTTCACCTCGGTGCCGCTGCGGACCTTGTCCAGCACGCCGTGGTGGCGCGCCACCCCCTCGACGTAGGCCTGGATCTCCGCCTGCGGCGCGTAGCGGCGCGACCAGCGATTGGGGGCGAAGGAGAACTCATAGAGATGCGAGGGCACGTCGCAGGCGGCGCCGGGGTAGGTGTTGTGGTGCCAGACGCCGCCGACGCGCTCGCCCTTCTCGAACACGGTGACGTCCTCGTAGCCGGCGCGGCGCAGCATGACCGCGGCGCCGACCCCGCCGAACCCGCCCCCGACCACGGCGATCGAGCGCGGGCGGGCGCTATCCCCGTTGCTACTCGACACCGAAGCCCTCCAGCCCGAAGTCGCCGAAGGGCTCGTCGCGTTCGCGCACCGCCTGCTTGAAGCCGCCCCCGGCGGCCTGGCGGACGAAGTCGTGGCCCTCCTCGGTGTGGCGGGCGATGCCGTCGAAGAAGGTGCCGAGCAGCTGCGTCTGGTGCAGGCCCTGCGCGTAGAGCGACTGGTTGACCAGCATCTTCATCATCACCAGCTGGTTGATCGGCAGGCGCGCGACGCGCTCGACCAGCGCCTCGAAGCGCTCGTCGAGCTCCTCCGGCGGCGGCGCCTCGGTCGCCAGCCCCCACTCCGCCGCCTGCTCGCCGCTGAGCGAGTCGCCGGTAAGGAGCAGGCGCTTGGCCCGCATCGGGCCGATCCGCGCCGCCCACAGCGCCGTCGTCGGCGAGCCCCAGACGCGGGCCGGCGGGTAGCCGATCTTGGCGTCGGCGCCGATCACCAGCAGGTCGGAGCAGAGCGCCATGTCGGTGCCGCCGGCGACGCAGTAGCCCTGGACCTTGCAGATCACCGGCTTCTCGGAGTGGAAGAGGCTCATGAAGCCGCGCACGTTGCGCCACATGAACTGGAAGTCGGTGACCGGGTCCCAGTTCGACTCGGGAGCGTGGTTGGCGCCGATCGTCGCCGGGTCGACGGGCGAGCCGGGCGGCGCCTCGAGCCCCTCGCCCAGCCCGCTCATATCGCCCTCGGCAGAGGCGACCAGGTCGTAGCCACCGCAGAAGCCGCTGCCGGCGCCGGCGAGGGCGATGACGTGGACGGCGGGGTCGAGGTTGGCGCGCTCGACGCAGGCCGCGATCTCGGCCGGCATCCGCGGCACGATCCCGTTGCCGCGCTCGGGCCGGTTCAGCGTGATGCGGGCGACCCGACCGCTGCTCTCGTAGATCAGGGTCTCGAGCCGCCCCTCCATCCGCTTACCTCAGTTCATCCTCTCGACCAGCATTGCCTTGCCCTGACCCCCGGCCACGCACATGGTCTCGATGCCGACCTGGTGGTCGTCGGTCTCCATCACGTTGAGCAGGGTGCCCATGATGCGGGCGCCGGTCATGCCGAAGGGGTGACCGAGGGCGATCGCGCCGCCGTGGGTGTTGAGCTTCTCCAGCGGGATGTCGCACTCGTCCATGATCGGGATCACCTGGGCGGCGAAGGCCTCGTTGAGCTCGACCACGTCGACGTCGTCGATCGTCATCCCGGACCGCTCGAGCACCTTCTTCACCGCGCCGATCGGGGCGACGCCCATGTACTCGGGCTCGTTGCCGTAGGTGGCCGCGGTGACGATGCGGGCGCGCGGGGTCAGGCCCAGCTCCTTGGCCCTCGTGTCGCTCATCAACAGCACCGCGGCGGCGCCGTCGTTGAGCGGGCAGGAGTTGCCGGCGGTGACGCCGCCGCCGCCGAAGGACTCCTCGAGCTGCGAGAGCTTCTCCAGGGTCGAGCTCGCGCGCGGGCCGTCGTCCTTGGCGACCTCGGTGCCGTCGGGCAGGGTCACGGGGACGATCTCGCGGTCGAAGAAGCCGTCCTCCTGCGACTGCACCGCCAGTTCCTGCGAGCGCTGCGCGAACTTGTCCATGTCAGCGCGGCTGACCTCGTATTTTTCGGCGACGTTGACCGCGGTCTTGCCCATCTCGATGTAGGCGTCGGGCTGGCCGTCGTTGCCCTGGAGGGCCTGGTTCTGGTCGTCGGCCCCAGCGGGCTCGGTGCGCTCGTTGTAGCGGCTCACCCACTCGACCCCGGCGGCGATGTAGACGTCGCCCTCGCCGGCCTTGATCGCGTTGCCGGCGTGGCGGATCGCGTCGAGGCTGGAGGAGCAGTAGCGGGAGACGGTGACCCCGTTGACCTCCTGCGGCAGTTTCTCCGAGAGCAGGGTGATGATCCGGCCGATGTTGAAGGCCTGCAGGCCCTGTGGCATGCCGCAGCCGCAGAAGAGGTCTTCGACCTCGGCCGGATCGACCTCGGGATTGCGCTCCAGCAGCTGGTCGACGACGTAGGCACCCATCTCGTCAGGGCGCAGCTGGGCCAGCGAGCCCTTGAAGGCACGGCCGATCGGCGTGCGGATGGTGTCGACAATCACTGCCTCGGGCATGCGGAGGTCTCCTTGGATCTGGGGATGGGAAGTGCCGACCGGAGGGTATTTGACCCGGCCCCCCGGCGCGGTTCTCGATTAGATTGAGGCGATGTCGCTGGAGGGGCTGCGGGCATGGATCGGCGAGGTCGAGCGCAAGCTCGGCAAGCGCACCCGCGTTTTCCTCGCCCTGACCGCGATCGCGATCGGCATCGCCGGGGCGAGCGTCTACCTGGCGATCGACACCCGCAACGACTCGGTCAGCGATAGCGACGTGCAGGAGTTGCAGCGACAGCTCGAAACGCGGATCGACGAACTGAGCGCGACGGGGACGGCGCCGCCCCCGGTCGAACCTGCGGAACCGGCCGAACCTCAGGCACAACCGGAAGCAGAGCCGGAAAGCAAGCCGAAAGCCGAGCCGGGCGCCGAATCGAAAACCGGGCCGGAAGGCAGCACCGGGGGCAACGCCGATACGGCGTCCGGCGGCCCCGCGGCCAGCGAAAAATTGCGGAGGCTGTTCCAGCAGACCAAGGAAAAGGTCGAAGAAGCCAAATAGGCTTTTGTGCCAATTGGCACGTTTATGCCTGAAGGCCGTCCCCTCCCTGCGTTACATTCGCCGCAATCCACCTCGCGCTTACACGCGAGTCATGCCCAGAGCGGCTGCGAAAGGAGACCCCCAATGCCTGAGGGTTACTGCGTCAAGGAGCGCAAGAAGGTAGAGATCAAAGACGCCAAACAGGTGACGATGAAAAACGGTCGCCCCGCGATCCAAGGCGTCTGCCCCGACTGCGGCACCAAGATCTTCAAGATCGGCAAACTCGAATAGGCAAGGAAACGGCCCGGGGGGAAGGTCCGGGCCGTTTCTCGCTTTGGTGCTGGGTTGAGCTATCTAGCGCACCAAGTTGCTCCGCCTCAGCAGATCAGTGCGGGCGATGACGTTTGGTCTTGTGCTTGCCGGCACATTGAGGCCGCATCACCGGGTTGGCTTTGGACTGCTTGCCGTTGTGGCCGGCGCTCTGCACGTTGGCCCTCGACTTGCTCCCACAGAGGTTGCGGCTGTTGATGATCAGGCCCTTCTTGCCGCCCTGCATTCTCAAGACGACCTTGGTGAGCGGTGCGTCGGGGGAGTCTTCGAGGCTCGCCCTGATCCCACCCTTGGCGGAGTCGATCCGGGTCGAGACCTCGACGTCGACCAGGCCGTGCAGGTCGAAGACCAGGTCGGGCAGCTTGTGGTTGGACGAGCGCAGCCAGACCGGTCCCTGCAGCGGCTCGTCGAGCAGAGGCGTCCAAGCCCTGATGTAGCCGTACTGGGCTGCTTTGGGGCAGGCATCGGCTGCGAACTGGACCCTGGTGCAGATCGTTCTGATGTGGGCCTGGTCGAGGAAGGCGGATCGCGGCAGGCGCACGACCAAGCCCTCGATGTTGGCATCGCCAGGCCTCGGCACATAGACCGCGCTGAGGCCCGGGTGGCCGCCTCGCTTGGTGCCGCCTTTGAGGTTCAGGTTGAGCTTCGGTTTGAAGCCCAGGTTCAGGCAGTTGGCCGCCTGGTAGCGGGTCGCGAGGTCGACCGGGACGTCATCGGCTGAGCTGAAGACGTCGAGGAAGGAACCAAAGAGCCTGGCCTTGGCGCTCGATTCATCGCATGAGGTCGGGTTCAAGGTGAAATTGGGCCTGTCGACGTAGACGCGCAGGTCCCTGACTTTCAAGACGATCCCCTTGAGGATGTGGGGGATCGGGTCCGATGCGGCACCGTCGACTTCGACTTCGGCCGTTTTCGGGTTGAGGTCGAGGCCGAGGCGGACGACGACGGTTCCGGCGTCAAAGGGACCTGCCACCGCGGGGGTGATCGAGATCACGCTGAGCGGCGCGCCTTTGTAGGGGCCGCCTAGGTAGATCTGGCCGCTGGCGTAGGTGAGGGCTGAGCCCACTCCCGCTCCCGCCTCGGTGTGGCCGATCAGCGAGTTGGCCGGGCAGCTGGGGCTTGCCAGCTCCTGGAGGCCGGTCTTTGACTTGGCGAGCTCGATTGCGGCGTCGGGGCATTTGTCGACTCCCCTGAGCGAGCCGAGGACTCCCGGGGGCAGGATCGAGGAGAACTTGGTCATGTCCTGTTCTCCGTCTTCTCTGATCAGGCGCATGTTGAAAGGAGAGAAGGAGCCGGCGTTGTTGTTGAGCGAGCCCGCTCCGAAGTCGGGTTTGAAGGGCGCAATGCCTCCCGGTGGGCAGGGGCCGCCGCCGATCCCCCTGGTGATCTCGAAGGTGGAGATCGTCGTGGTCGGCTCGGCTTGCGCTGCCCAGGGGTAGAAGACGGCCTTGGTGGTGTAGGTGCCACAGGCCGCGGGGGTGATCAGCGGTGCCCTGGCGCCTTCTTTGAAGTGGAAGTTGAAGTGGCCGACGGGCACCTGGGGGACGTCGTCGAGGGTCGCGACGAGCTGCCCGGTCCTTGGATCGGGCTCGACTTTCAATGGCAGCTTGACCAGGACGCCGAGGCCCGGGTCCTTGACCACGAGGTAGAGGGCGATCAGGCTGTCGAAGGGGTTCTCGGCGCCTGGGGTCGCCGTGCCGGGGTCGTCCTGTTGGGCCAGAAAGACCGAGCCGCCGACGGTCTCATCCAACAATGGGCTCGATACCTGAAGGGTGCCGAGCTTCGAGCCGTTGGGGCAACCCGCGCCGGGGGGCGAGGCGAGCGTCTCGCGCTCGAGATCTGCCGGCGTGCAGATTGCGAGTCCTTCGCCGACCGAAGGGTTGATCGTCACCCCTTCGGGCAGGGTGACGACGGATTTCTTTGCCTGCGATTGGGCGAGGCCGGTGGGGCTCTTTATCCCCTGGTCGGTGAAGTCGACGGAGAAATCGAAGCCAGAGCCGGTCTCGGCGTTCTCGGTCGAGGGCTGGGATTTCGTGCTCGGCTCGAAGCCGAGCTGCTCACAGCCGGTGAAGGGCTGGGGGTTGCCTTCGGCGTCGTGGGTCTCTACCCCACCGGTGACCCAGCTGGGGTCTGAGAGGTCCGGTTCACCGTCGGGGAGGAAGGTGCCGGGGTCGAGCCAGGAGGCGATCGCATAGCTGGTCAGGTTCTGCCCGGTGCAGCGGGTCGGGACGGTGAGGAGGGCCCCGCGCGGGGGGACCGAGCAGGAGCCGCCGGTGAAGTTCTCGAACTCGAATTCCTCCAGGGTCAGTGACGGGAAGGTGGTCTGAGCGCCGGCGCACCAGCCGCGCAGCTCATCGTGGGCGGGGTCTGAGGGGTTGCCCCAGAGCTGGAACACGGAGGCGAATAGGGGGGCGAGCTGGGGGACGTTGGGCACGGTCGCGACCGGGCGGTAGGGCGGCTCGGTGCCGAGGCCGACGTCGACCGTGACGAAGGTGTTGACGACGACGAAGCCGACCCGGGCGAGGGCGCCGGGCGGCGGCACGAGGTTGAAGACCGGAACCTGGATCCAGCTGCCAGGCGATCCCGGCGGATCGGTGATCGCGATGCCGGTGACGCCGATTGCGGTTTCGGCGGGGCAGAGGTTCTCGGTGGCGATCTTGGTGACGAACTCGATCGTCTGGCACTGCGGGTAGGCGGTGGTGTCGGCGAGCAGGCCGGCCATCTGGGTGGGGATGAAGTCCTTGATCTCCTCATCGGGCTGGCCCTCCGGGTACAAGGCGGTCGGGCTGTGGTTCAGTTCGACATCGGTCGTCATCGCGAAGGGGTGCGATCCGGCCTGGGTGGCGGTGGAGCCGTCCTGGTTGGTGAAGGTGACGTCGAAGGCGCTCAGGCCGAACTCGGCTTGGGCGGTGGGAGCCCAGAAGGCTGCGGCGATTGCGGCGATTGCGAGAATCGGGATGAGACGCTTCATCGTTGGGCCCTCCGGTCGTGGTTGGCTCGGCGTTGGTGGCGTTTGAGGCAGCGGACCTTGCCGTTGCGCCGGACCCGGCGCTTGCCCTTGGCGCAGCGGCGTTGCTTGCGCGAGGCTGAGGTGGGGGGATCGCCGGCGCCGCGGAAGGCGGCCGAGGCGGGGGTCGGCTCGTTGGCGGGTGGTGGCGCGAACTGGCAGGCTTCCCCCTCACACGCCGGCGGCACGGGCGGCTGGGCAAAGCCGCCGCCGGCCCTCGCGTCATAGAGGTCGATCAGGCCGGGGTCCTGGGGCAGGAGGCTCTCGCCGGTGACGAAGAAGAGGTCGCTTCCATTGACGCTGGCGTCCCAGAATTCCGATTGGGAGGGGCTCTCGCCCGAGGAGATCAGATCGACGCAGCCGCCGTTTGCGGCCTGGTAGGTGGCGCTTTTCTCGGTGCAGCTTCCTTCTCCGGGCGCCTGCCACTGGTAGACGTCTTGGACGCCGTTGGTATCGCCCCGGGCGAGCGACTCGAAGCTGTTGAAGAAGGCTCGATCGCCGTTTTGCGAGAGGACGTTTGAGGCATGCAGGGGGTTTTCTGCGCCGGGGACCCAGGCGGCTCCCCAGACGCCATGCTTTACATTGATCGCGTTCGGCACCTGAAATTGCTCCCTCAGTTCCCGCCCGCTCGGGCGCTGCCCGCTCGGATTGCAGGAGAGGCACTCGAGGCCCTCACCGGCCTCGTAGCGGAAGACCTCCATGTCGGCCTTGCCGCTCTCGGCGTCGGTGTTGTCGTAGTGGGTGAGCGGCGCCACCGACTCGAAGAGCAGGTGGGCGCCGTCGGGGGTGACGCGCAGGGCGCGGGACTGGGGGCGCACCGCCGCCAGGTTGTTGACGCGTTTCGCCGCATTATCGAGCCCAACCCCGACATCGGCCTCGGCCAGCGTCGCGACGAAGGTGAAGGCGCCCCCTTCGCTCAGGTAGAGGTTCGGCTGGCCCGCCTGGGCTTCATCGCCCTCGCCGTTCGGGCCCACCCCGGGGAGGACTTCCTCGGAGACGAAGTAGAAGCGCGAGAGGTCATCGCTCGCGCCGAGCACGCCGAAGACCTCCCCGGCGATCTCGGTCTGGGCGACCTCTTCCTCTTCGGCCGCCTCGAGGTCGAACTCATAGAGGGTCGCGGTCCCCGTCTTGGGGTTGCCTTCGGTGAAGAGGGCGCGCGAGCCGTCGGCGGCGGCGGTCCAGAAGATGGCGTCATCGGCGCCGGGGTTCGAGACCTCCAGGGTGCAGGCCCTCAGCTCGGCTTCGGTACAGGGGCTCGAGGCTTCAAGCGCCGCCCCGGCTTTGGCTTCGCTCGCCGCGGCGGAGAGGGTCAGGGTGCCGGCGCCCCCGTCGACGGCGGTTATCGTCGTTCCGGCGGGGATGCCGGGAGCCGTTATCGACTGGCCGGCGGCGAAGGCGCCGCTGGTGGTGTCGACGTTGGTGACGGTATTCGACGGCGATTCGATTTCAACGAAGAAGCCGCTCCCGCTCGCCGGGGCAGAGAGAGTCAGTTCGCCTTCTTCTGAGTTGAATTCCGTCACCGCGGCGATCGTCGTCCCCGGGGCGATGCCGGGGCCCGAGATCGGATTGCCGACCGCGAAGCTGCCCGAGGCGAGGAAGTAGGGCACGTCCGCCGAGCCTTCGTTGACGAATGCGACGGCGGTGGTCGTGTTCAGGTCGCCGCTGCCGGTGGCGCGGCCGTCGGTCGTCGCGCTTTCGGGCTGGTCGGGGTTGGTGCGGACGTAGAGGGTGCCTTTGAATCCGAGTTCTCCGGAGGCTTCGGAACCCTCGGCCCAGAAGACCCGCGAGCCATCGGCGGAGACCGCGTGCTCGATGTTGCCGAAGAATTGCCCGCCCCCTACCTGCCCGCCGAGGTCGGAGCCGCCGATGCTTCCGTCCACGATGGCGCCGCCGGGCCGGACGCTGAGCAGGTGCTGAGCACCGCTGGAGCGATCGTAGATGCCGGCGGGAAGGTTGACGATCGTGTGCTCGAGGTCGGCCGAAGCGCCTTCGAAGGCGCCATTCCGGCCGTTGCTGCCGATGTATTCGTAGCTGCCGGCACCCGCGCCGCAGTTGTCGCGCCGGTAGGAATTCTCTTTGCCGGCCGGCGCATCGGAGGAAAGCGGCGGTTCGTTGAAGTTGGTCAGCCAGGCGGTGCAGAGATCCGCCGAGAAGGCTCCGGCAGCGAAAAAGTTGCCTAGCTGTTCGGCAGGGGTCGAGAGATGCTCGCCCTGGGGCGGGTTGATGCCGTGGCTCGACCAGCCCTCGTCCGCCTGGCGAGTGGCGATGTACTGGTTGGAGTAGAGGCTGCTCGGCTGGTCGCCGAAGGCGGCCCCGGCCGAGTAGGCGATCTTCTCGCCGTCGGGGGCGCTCTGGATGTATGCGGCTCTTTTTTCCTGGGAGGTGACGGTGCTCGCGTTGGTGATGTCGCCGCCCTCTTTGTCCACCGGGGAGACCAGCTCATAGGCGCGGCAGTCGGGCAGGGCGGCGGAGCTGCTTTCGGCCCGCAGCTGGGCGTTGGGGCAGCTGTCGGCCGGTGGGGCGAGGGGCGAGGGCGCGGTGGTGAAGCCGGCGTCCTCGCCCGCTTCGGCTTCGCTGTCGCCAACGCCGAACACCGGCCCGCCGCCGCTGCTGGCGGCGACGAAGCGGTAGCGGTACTCGGTTGCCGGGGTGAGGCCCGCGAGGGAGACCCCCGCGGTCTTGGTGGGCAGGCGCGAGCCGAGCAGGGCGCCGGGCGGGGTGGGCTTCTGCGCGACGCAGGGCGCTTCCCAATCGCCGCCTTCGATGCAGGCCGCGGTGCCGTATTGCACGTAGTAGCGGACATCCGGCCAGAAGTGGGGATGGATCGCTGCCCGCACGACGGCCAGCTCGCTTTCGACCGAGGCGGCCCACTGGTCTTCGATCGACGGCGCCGCAAGGGAGGGCGCGCCGCAGAGGCTGAAGTCGGGCGGTTCGGAGTAGGCACGGACGGAGGCTGGATTTCCTTGGAAGCTTGCGTTTGAGAAGTAGACCGAGTCCTCGGCGGTGCCACAGTTGTTTACGGCGAGGCCCAACGAGCCGACCCCGACGCGGGCGAGGCCCTCCCCGAAAGCCTCTATTTCCGTGCCACTCGGGTCGAAATGGCGAATCCTGGCGATCTCTTTTTCTTTGTCGAAGTCTTTGTCGAATACGTAGACGTCGCCGTCGGCCGCCACCGCGATCGACCGCGGGTTGTTGGCGGGAAAGGTGGCGAGTTCGGTGCCGCTGGCATTGATCTTGGTGACGTCTTTCAGCGCGTCGAACGGGCCTTTTTCGAGCGAGAAGTAGAGGTTGCCGGAGGTGTCGACGGCCAGCTGCTGCACCTGCCCGGCGATGTTCACCTGGCTTTGGTACTGACCCTGTGCGTCGAAGCGCTGGATCCGATCTTTGTCGCCGACATAGACTTTGTCGTCGGGGGTGATCGCGACCACGGTTCTCAGAGACGCCCCTTCGGAGCCGCTGAATTCTCCCGGGCCGGCGCCGGTGGCGCCCGCCCCGCAGATGTCGCCGTTGGCGATGTGGGCGGCGGTGCAGACGTTGCCCGGGTTGCTCGGCGTGCCGCCGCCCTGGTTCACCCCGCCGCCGAAGGAGAGCAGGAAGTGGCCTTCGGGGTCGAACTTCTGCACGCGTCTGGGCGTCGTCGTCTCGGCGGCGTAGACGTTTCCGGCGGAGTCGACGGCGAGGCCGGCGGCGGAGTTGAACTGCCCAGCCCCATTGGCGCCTCCGATCCCCGTCTTGCAGACGTCGCCATCGGCGGGAACGCAGATCTCGAACTGGTCTTCGGGAGCGGTGGTGTCATCACCGGGGCCGCTGGCGACCACGTCCCAACCCCAGGTCTTGACGAATTCCCCCCAAGCGGTGAGCTCGACGATGCGCCAGCCGCCCTGGTCGTTGACGAACACATGCCCGCCATCGGGGTTGACAGCGATGCCACGCGGATTACCGACCGCATCTGGCTCGGTCTGCCAGAGAACGGGAGGTGCGGCCGACGCGGCGGAGGCCACAGCGGCTGCAAGCAGCAGAGCGCCCAGGAGGGCGAGCACGACCACGCTGGCACGGCCTGGGGGTTTTTTGGCCTGGCGCTGGGTCGATCCCGCGGTCGCTGCCTTCGCGTGGCTTCTCACGTAGCTCTCTCCTTGTCCCGTGAGCCCCTCTGCCGGCCGCTTCCCTGGGCAGCCTCGTGAAGCTCGATCTGTGTTCCCTGTGACCCCTCTTCACGGAAGGGCTGCGCAAGAGAATAAAAGATCTGGTTTACAAATGCAAGGAGAAGTTTTCGAAAAGAAGGGTTACGGCTCTAAGCGGCCAATCGCTTGGCCTCTTCTCGACCCACATAGGGCGCGAGGGCGAGCTCGGTGAGGTCGGGGAGCAGCTCGGGAAGACGGGCGGCGGCGCCGGTATTGAGGCGGCGGACGATCAGGGTGGCGATGCCGCCGATCAGGGCCTGGTCACGGACTTCCATGTCGAGCCCGGACGGCGGCGGCTCCGGGCGCAGGGTGGCGGCGACGAGCTGCATCGCCTCGCGATAGCGAGCGGCCACTTCGCCTCCCGCAGCGAGGGGCTCGATCAGGAAGCAGCGGGCAACAGCGGTGTCACGAGCGAGGACATCGAGCAGGGCCGCAACGCGGGCGCGCACGCGGTCGGGCCAGGGCTCGCTCGACCCCGGCGCGGCGAGCATCTCGTCGAGGACGTGTGCCTCGATCATCTCGTAAGCGGCGAGGAAGCAGCCCTCCTTGCCCTCGAAGTACTCGTAGAAGGTGCGACGGGAGATCTTCGCCGCTGCGGTGATGCGGGCGATCGTGGTGGCGCCGTAGCCGTGCTCGGCGACCGCGTCGACGACGCCGTTTAGTAGGCGCTCGCGCTGGTTCTCGGCAATGAAGGCGCGCGGCAGGCCATGACGGCCGGGCGGGAGGCGGGTCTTGCCCGAGGCAAGTGCTCCGCCGTCAGCCATTGCCGAGGTAGGGGGCGAGGGCGATATCGATCAGTTCGGGGTAGAGCGCCCCCAGCCCATCCGGGTCCCCTGTCTCGAGGCGCTCGCGCAAGAGCCAGGCGAGGGCGCCCGCGGTCGCCTCCTCGTGGGTGGCGGGCAGGCCGGCCGGTGCCGTGTCGAGTGCGCGTCCCTCGCGCAGCTTGGCGGCAACGTGGTCGAGCGCGGCCTCGAAGCGGGCGCTCAGCTCAGGCCCGCCGGTCTGCGCCTCGACCAGGCAGAGCCGCGCCCGCTCGGGCTCCGCCGGGATCAGCTCTGTCAGCGCGCGTATTCCCGTCGCGATCTGCTCGGGCCAGGAGAGACCACCCGTCGTCGGGTCGCCGGCCGCCGCCCGCGCCAGCTCGTCCACCCCCGCATCGGCGGCGCGGTCGAACGCCGCGGCAAAGCACTCTTCCTTGTCGGCGAAGAACTCATAGAAGGTGACCGAGGAGACGCCCGCCGCCTTGACGATCGCTTCGATCGAGGTCCCGGCGACGCCGTGCTCGGCGATCAGGCGCTCGCTCGCGTCGAGGATCCGCTCGCGCTGTGGGGCCGGGAGGGCTTCCGAATCGTGCTCTCCCCCCCGCTTCGAAGCCGGCTTGGACGCCAGTCTTTGCGAGAGGTACTGCATGGATTCAGGGTAGCCGACTTGAAAAGGCTTTCATATCTGGCAAAAAAGGAGTAGTTTTTATAGGGCTATGCCACCGAGAGCCTCAGCAGCGACCACCGGGGCGGTCTCGCGCGGAGCGAGCGAGGTCACCGAGGGCGACGCGAGAGAAGGCGCGATGGAAGGGGTGTTGGTCGCCTGCGGCGAGCTCGGCTTCCGCGAGACCTCGGTTCGCTCGATCCTCGAGCGCAGCGGCGGCCACCGCGCCCAGTTCTACAGGGACTTCGAGAGCAAGGAGGACTGCTTCGCCCAGGCCTACGCGGCCTGGATCGAGCGGCTCTGTGTGAGCGTGCTCGAAGCAGCGGCGACCGCCAGCGGCTGGGAGGCGGGGGTGCGCGAGGCGATCGTGCGCCTGTTCCAGTTCGTCACGGCGCGGCCGGCGATAGCCCGGGCACTCTTCCTCGAGGTGCAGATCGCCGGCGAGCCGGCGCTGGCCCGACATGAGGCCGCGGTCGAGCGCCTCGCCGCGGCGATCGACAGCGCGCGCGCCGACATCGATCCCGCCGAGGCGCCGCCCGAGGCGACCGGCGTCTTCGTCGTCGCCGGGATCGAGTCCTGCGTCGGCGAGGCGCTCAGCGCCGGCAACCCGGAGCGGGTCTGGGACGCCCTGCCCGAGCTGATGCACTTCGCCGCGGGCTCCTACTTCGGCAGCGTGGAGGCCGAAGGCGCCTTCGAGCGGGCCAGCGTCCTCCTGGAGCGCAAGCGGCAACAACTGACCGGAGCGGAGGAGGCAGCGGCGGAACGATGACCGAGCTGCGGCTGATCGCCGGCGCTGCCCTCGCCGAGCCCGCCGAGGCCAGCGAGGCACCGCCCCTGCGCCTCCCCCCCGGCCGCCACGGCATTCCCGCCGATCTGGTGCGGGCGCACCAGCGCCAGCGCCTGCTCGAGGCAGCGGCCGGGGCGCTCGCCGAGCAGGGCTACGGGCGGCTCACCGCGGCTCGCATTACCGAGCTGGCAGGCGTCTCCAGCCGCACCTTCTACCAGCACTTCGAGGACCTCTGGGCCTGCCTGCTGGCGGCTTATGAGACCGAGGCTGGACTGCTCTGTGCGGAGATAGAAGGTGCTTGCCGATCGTATGCCGAGGACGAACGACGAGACCGTGCCCGCACCGGGATCGCCGCGGCCCTCAACTTCCTCGCCACGCAGCCGTCGGTAGCTCGCCTGCTCTGCGCCGAGCCACCACCGCAGATCGCCGCGCTGGCCGCCGCCCGTCGCGATCTGGTCGAGCGCCTCGGCGCGATGCTGCGCGCCATGCTCGCCGACCCCGACGGTGCCACGCCATTACCCGGCCTGGAGCGCCGCCTGATCGGCGCCGCGCTGGCGCTCATCTCGGCCCGCGCCGCCGGCGGCGATCCCCAGCGCCTGCACGATCTGGAGCCGGAGCTGACCGAGCTCCTGCTCGCCTCGCTGTAGAACGGTTCCTACAGAAGGGCTGCGATCACGCCCATGAAGCCCACTACCAGCGCTGCGATGATGCCTCCGCCGATCCGCAGCAGCGCCAGCAGCGTCCGCTGCAGCCCATCGAAACGAGCACTCATCTCAGTGAAGCCTGCCTCCATTCGACGTTCGAGCGAGTCGAAGCGCTGGTCGGTATGCGCCGCAAAGTCGTCCAGCCGAGCGTCGGTCCAGCTCTCCCTCATCGTCTCCATGATTGCACCGTAAAGACTTCGGTGTCGCGTGTGGTGCGCAGAATCAAAATCTTCTGCAACATCTCTCAACCAGGTTTCGCGACGGCGACTGTGGCGCTGTAAATTGTCTAAGTGACGAAAGTCACGTATATCCCTTCATTGTAGAAGCTCGGTGGCTCGGAAGGGCTTGCTAGGCATGGCTGCTGAGGGGCACGACCTAGGAGGTGGCGACGAGGTTCTCCACCACGACCTCGATTCCGGCCGCGCCCAGGAGGCCGACGGGCGGCCAGCGGATCGCATCGATTGCGGGGCAGATCGGAAGGAGGAAGGGCTTCATCCCCTCCCCGATGCGGACGGTCGCCCCATCCTCGACCTCATGACCCCAATAGACAAAGGCAACGTGACCGACAGCAAAGGCCGTGATGTACGCATTCGGTCCGGCCGACTCTGGCGTTGCGATGAATAGCTCCTTGTGAGCGCAATCCGTTGGCCAGGGGCCTTCTCCATTGCGCCGCGCAATCCAAATCTGGGCCTTAGGGGGTAATTCCCTCACCTCGTAGAAGCGGTGGTAGCGCTCTGGATGTATCGGGCGGCGCTTCTCTGGCGGGAACATGCATTGGATCATCATCACCCGCAGGGTCGCCCAGCGAGCAAGAATCTCTTGAGCGCTGGGATCAAGATCGGCGCTCTCGTACTGAATCATCGGAGTGAGAACCGGCCTCGCTTCGGTCTCGATGCCCTCCATCCAGCCTTCATTGCATTCCTTGCAAGGCGCGGCTACTTGCCGGTTGATCGGGATGTCGGTCCAGGTCTCGCTGCGGAGAGTCCTGCCGTCGCGAGTTGTATGGATGCGCGAGTGCTCCTGTGGCTCGCCCTCCCCTCCTTCAATGACCTTGCGTAGCCATTTCGGCCACACGTGCTCCTTGGAGATTTTGTTCTCCGTCGATTTACAGAACACACATGCGCGCCGCGCCAAGGTGCGAGCTTAAGCGTTGTCTGCCCCTGCGCTCTCCAGCCCCAAGGCTTCAACCTCCATTCTGTTTAGTGCGAGCGGTTAGGCTGCCCCTGCGAGCTAGAAGGAGGCGAGAAATGAGCGACGGCGAGATCATTGAGTCTGTAAGAGCCCGGAACACTCGATGTGATTCCTGCAACAACCCGAACCCGACGTGGAATGTCCAGGACTCGGTGAATGTGCTTCCCGAGGTTGTCAATGACAACGTCGACTTTTCCTTGGGCATCCCGGTTCGGGCCGTTGTCTGCGGGAGTTGCGGCTATATGCGCCTGTATTCGACGCAAATTGGCCGCTAAATTAATTTTCAAGATAGACCTCCTGTGTCAACCGACTTGACAAATAAAGGGTGTCAAGTATCTTTACACCATGCCACCGGCCAATCGCCACGAACCGAGGCGAGCGAAGTCCTCGACCTCCGAGTACTCACTGACGGAGTTCCACCGGCAGTTCCCCGACGATGCTGCCTGCCTTGAGCATCTGTGGCGCACTCGGCACTCCCCAGACGGCGAGCACGCCTACTGCCCCAAGTGCGGATCTGAACGCGTCTTCAAGCGCTACGCGACCAAGCAGGGGCGGCAGTCGTGGACCTGCACGGGCTGTGGGCACCATGTCCATCCCACGGCCGGGACGATCTTTCATAAGTCCTCGACCTCACTGCACCTGTGGTTCTACGCCATGTACTTGATGGCGAGCACGCGATGCGGAATCTCCGCCAAACAGCTAGAGCGCGAGCTGGGCGTCCACTACAAGACCGCCTGGCGGATGTTCAACAAGATCAGAAACGAGTTGATGAAGGACGACGCCAAGCCGCTCAAAGGCAACGTCGAGGTGGACGAGACCGGCGTCCACGGCCGCCCGCGTGGGCCGAGGATGAACAAACAGGAAGCCGCTCAGTGGCGCGAACGCCAGGTCTCGGTGCTGGGCATGGTGGAGCGCGGGGGGCGAGTCAAGCTGCGGGTGATCAAGTCGCGCCGGGGTGAGCCCCTGAGTGGAGCCGTGCGGGCCAACGTCAACCCGAACTCGATCATCTTCACGGACGACTGGCGCTCCTACCGGCCGCTCGGTCGCGAGTACGCGGGCCACAGCATCATCAACCACTCGGCGGGCGTCTACGTCCACGGCGACGTGCATACGAACACGATTGAGGGGTTCTTCGGCAACCTCAAGACCGGAATGCGCGGGACCTACAAGAAGGTCTCGCGCAAGTGGCTCCAGTCCTACCTGGACGAGTACGCCTGGCGCTACAACAATCGGCGCGACCATCGCGGGATGTTCTTCGCCCTGCTCGACAACGCGGCGCGCCGATGAAAGACGCGACCGCAGCAATCAAGGGCGTCCGTCGAGCGGCCAAGAGCCGCGACCGGGCCAACGCCGCTCGACACAAGGCGACCGAGGAACTGCGGCGCTACTGCAAGGACGCGCAGGAAGCAGGGGTGCCGGTCACTCAGATCGCTTCTGAGGCCGGTCTTTCCCGCCAGGGCGTTTACGACCTGCTGGCGGAGCGACCTTAGACAGAGCGGCGTCGAAGTCGCCTTTGGTGGGGATCGGAATCTCGACCGGCTCGCCTTTTCTCGGCGTGGTCTTCTGCCTCCGCCGTTCGTCAGCCACTAAGCGGGCAGCAATTCGTCAGCCAGGGGCTCAGCAGTCTGCACAGAGCCGACAGATTGAACGTTGATCTCAACAACCTCAGTCGCCTCTAGACCAGACGCGTCCGCAGCCTCAGCGAATAGATCCATGCCCAGCGGCCCAGCGCTTTTGGCATCCTCGGCGTTGACTGAGAACGTCGCATCGAGGGTGCCAAGATGAAAGTTGGCACCGATCACCGCCCCAGCCTCGGGATGAGTCTGAAAAAACGCATTTGAGAGCAACTCCATGTTGTCCTCGGCCACCTCTTTGCGTCCGTGCTCCGTAAAGACAACGTTCAGGCGATACTCGGGCATAGGCAGTCCCTTCTCTTTACCCATCTGGTTTAAAACCATAACGGCAAAGCCTTGCGATGTCATTGCGAAGCGCGGCCTGGTCGCCTTGCGTCTTATGGATCATCACCGCGCCCTGTCCGTTCGGCGTCAGGAGCATCCAGCCGTTCTTCTTCTCCTTGACACGGAAGCCCTGGGCCTCCGCCTGCTTGACAAGCTTCTTTGCCTCCTTGCTGAGTGAACTCTTGCCCATGAGGAGCAGAATTCTTATCTACCGGGCGGCGGCGAGACGACCTTCGCTGTTCCCAGAAGCTGGAAGCAACGATCACGCCGCCACGCGTCCCACCTCACGATCTCGGCCACGCTTCACACCCCGCTTTCGATGATCTCGCTGAAGTGCAGCGCTGCCGCACCTTCAGGCAGCAGGCTTTCGGGAAGGGCCCGGCAGCTCCGAGCCCTTCCCAAGGTTGCGTCGCATACTGATCGGCTAAGCGCTGCTGCCCAGAATCTCGATGAACCGCAGCGCTGCCCGCGTCGGCGTGATGAGGCCGCTGGGGCAATGAAGCAAGCCGACCCCAGTTAGGTCCCTGACCGCCCGCTCAAAGTCATCGCTCTCGGCGAAGTCCTCTGAACCGTTGGTCAACTCTCGGACCAGATCGGGAATGATCAGATGCGTTGGGTGCAGCGCCAGGACGTGCATCAAAACGACGCCTTGATCGCGGACATCCTGGGCGTGGTTGGGGCGAGCGCGAGGACGCCCGCCATTACGCTTGTTGAGCATGGGAACTCACCCTTCCTGATCGGGTAGGGACGGGGCTTA
This sequence comes from uncultured Solirubrobacterales bacterium, assembly GCA_963782685.1. Taxonomy (GTDB): domain Bacteria; phylum Actinomycetota; class Thermoleophilia; order Solirubrobacterales; family 70-9; genus VRUE01. The sequence continues at coordinate 59,790 of CAWAKV010000001.1, read as the reverse complement.
ACCCCGCCCCTCCCACACCACCGGACATGCGGGTCCGCATCCGGCGGTTCGCGTCGTGTCCCGGAGGCGGCGGTATGGCTCGGCGAATCCCTTGAGGCCCTGCTCGGTCCAGTAGGCAGCGGGCAGAGCACGGTGCAAGGCGGACCTTGCGACGCGCCAGTAGCCCTTCTTCGTTCCGGCCCACTCACGAGCCTCGCGATCGGGCATTCCCAGCGCCTGGAGGTTGCGCCTCCGCGTGCGGACGCGCTTCCATTCCTTCCAGCGTGTCTGGCGCAGTCGCCTCCTGAGCCAGCCGTCGAGTTCGATGAACGGCCAGGGCGTGTCGGCCAACGAAAAGTAAGCCGTCCACCCGACCGTAAAGCGGTTGATCTCGGCGATCCTCCGCTCCATCGAGACGCCCCATCTGCGCGAGGTGAGGGCTCGCAGCCGCTCCTTGGCCCGCCTGCGGGCCGCGGGGTCCAGCCACACCTGCACCTCACCGCCGCGGCGAGCGAAGCCGAACCCCAGGAAGGGCCGCCTGCTCGCCCACTCAACCGCCGACTTGCGGCGGTTGACGCGCAGCTTGAGCGTCTTCTCGACGTAGCGCGTGATGCTCTGCATGACTCGCTGCCCCGCCCGCTCGCTGGCGACGTAGATCCTGCCGTCGTCGGCGTAGCGGACGAAGCGGTGCCCGCGCCGATCCAGCTCCCAGTCGAGGTCGTCGAGCATGACGTTGGAGAGCAGCGGGCTGAGCGGGGACCCCTGCGGGGTCCCCTCCTCGCTCGCGTGCACCACCCCGCCATCCATGACGCCCGCTCCCAGGTAGCGCCGGATCAGCGCCAGCACCTGCTTGTCTGCCACCCGTCTTGCGACCCTCGCCATCAGCGCGTCGTGCTGAACTCGGTCGAAAAACGAGTCGAGGTCAAAATCGACGCACCACGCCGTGCCATCGGCGATGAACTGGCGTGCCCGCTCGACCGCTTGATGGGCCGAGCGCCCCGGCCTGAAGCCGAAGCTGTGGGGATGGAAGTGAGGATCGAAAACAGGCGTGAGCACCTGCGATAGGGCCTGGCAGATCAGCCGATCCACCGCAGCCGGCACCCCCAGCATCCGCTCGCCGCCCGAGGGCTTGGGGATCATTGCCCTGCGCACGGGTTGCGGTCGGTAGGTGCCCGCTTCGAGCGCACTGCGGACCTGGGGCCAGTGGTCTTTCAACCACGGCCGCAGCTCCTTCGTACTCATCCCGTCGATGCCAGCGGCACCGGCGTTTCGCTCGACGCGTCTGAGCGCCAGGGCGAGGTTCTCGCGGGAGAGGAACATCTCCCAGAGGCTCGTCCCGGCAGGGTGAGGAGCGGTGTCGCGGGGCGCCGGAGGGTCGCTGCGCTCTTCGCGGGGAGCTTCGGGCTTCACCCTAGGCATCCATTGCGCGAAGGCCCCTTGCGGGGTTGGCTGCGGTCGATGCGATCCTCGCGAGCACGCGCGTCCTGCGCCTCGGCTTCGCGTTCGGCCCTTCCCGGCGAACTTCGATCCCGCCGGTACTACGGCCTCTGCTGACTTCTCCACAGCGCGCCGGGGCCTCCCGGCCCAAGCGGTCCCTTGCCACCCGACGATCACGCTTCGCGTGGACGGGCATCCCAGGACTCCCATGGAGATCTCCCCAGGTAAGACCAGCAACCTTCCTCGCGCACCCGCCGCATCTACGTCCCGGCCCTTTGATGGCAACGGGCTTCGCCATCAGCAGCTGGCTCGCCCGGACCGTGCCGCCTCGTATGCGGTTCGTGTACCTCGGGTCGCGATTTCGCCTCCGGCTTCCTTCCCACCCCGCCTTGCGACGACGCAGTTGCCTTTGACTTGTGGTTTCTGCCATCTGATCCACGGGGGACTTGCACCCCCGAGCTGCTGGTCATGCTGAGCGCACTGCCGGGCGGGGGGCCGTTACCGCGGCGCCCCCGCCGCTTTTCTCTTGACGGCGCAGGAAGCTAGGGCGAATCAGAGACGGATTCCGCTTCTACAATGAAGGGATATACGTGACGAAAGTCACAGCCGCTGCAACCGCCCGCGGCCGAAGCTAGACGATTACGTGTCGATCTCCACGAGCAACACCCAGAAGCCACTCGAGCTGATCCTCGCTCGCAATCTGATGTCGGCGCTCTCGACGCCTGCCTTTCTCGTCGACGAGGGCGGGCTGCTCGTCTTCTACAACGAGGCCGCCGGGTTGCTGCTGGGCAAACCGTGGGAGGAGCTTGGCACCGTGGGGGCAGAGGAGTGGGGCGCCCTCTTCGGCCCCTTCGACGCGAGCGGCGAGCCGATCCCCTACGACGAGCTGCCGCTGGTCGTCGCCGTTCGCGACGACCGCCCCGCCCACGCCGAGTTCGAGATCCGCTCGACCGACGGCGCCCACCACCGGGTCGAGGCCTCCGCCTTCCCGATCCAGACCGCGCATGGCTCGCGCGGCGCAATCGCCGTCTTCTGGCCCGCCTCCCCCGACGGAGCCCGAGCCTAGATGAAGGCCAAGCTCTGGGGCACGCGCGGCTCGGTCCCCTCCCCAGGGCCGGAGACGATCCGCTACGGCGGCAACACCTCCTGCGTCGGCGTCACCCTCTCCGACGGCTCGCTGCTGGCGCTAGACGCCGGCACCGGAATCCGCAACCTCGGCCTCGCCCTGCCCGACGAGCCGACCCGCCTCCACATCCTGCTCACCCATCTCCACCTCGACCACATCCAGGGCCTGGTCTTCTTCGCGCCCTGTTTCCGTCCGCAGACCGAGATCGTGATCTGGGGGCCGGCCTCGCCCGAGGCCTCGCTGCGCGACCGCATCGCCCGCTACATCTCGGCACCGCTCTCGCCGGTCGAGGTGCGTGAGCTGCCCTGCGACGTCTCCTTCCGCCACACGCCGGAGAGCGAGTGGGAGATCGGCCCGGCGCGGATCCGGGCCGCCTCGGTCTCCCACCGCGGGCCGACGCTCGGCTACCGGATCGACGACGGCGAGGACTCGCTCGCCTACATCCCCGATCACGAGCCGGCGCTCGGTGCCGACCTCGACACCCTCGAAGAGGAGTGGATCTCCGGCTTCGGCCTCGCCCACGACGCCTCGCTGCTGATTCACGACGGCCAGTACAGCGACGCCGAGTACCCGGACCACCTCGGCTGGGGGCACTCCTCCCTCTCGCACGCACTCTCCTTTGCCCGCCGCACCGGCGCCGGGCACACCCTCCTCTTCCATCACGATCCGCTGCACACCGACGAGCAGCTCGACCGGCTGGGCGGGGAGGCACGGGAGCTCTGGGCGGAGGCGGGAGGCGATCCGGGGGCGATCGAGCTGGCGGTCGAGGGAGCGGAGCAGCAGGTCCGCTCACCCGCACCCACCGGCTGAGCAATCATCCGTCTTTCTTTCGGTACGACTGGAGTGCTTTTCTCGTTTGGTCCGTTACCCTTGCAACTTTGATGCCTTCGTTCTCCAGTCGGATCGACTCAAAGGCAGAGCGCTCTGCGCTCGTCCGGGGCGCCCTCTCGGTCGCCCGCCGCGCTCATGCCGGCCAGTTCCGTCAGACCGGCTGCGATGAGATCCCCTTCATCGAGCACGCGGTCGCGGTCGCCGAGCTGCTGGCCGAGCACTGCTATACCGACGAGACGATCGCGGCCGGCGTGCTGCATGACGTCGCCGAGCACGCCGAGGTCGAACCGGACTCGCTGCGCGGCCGCTTCGGTGACGAGGTCGCCGCGCTGGTCGAGGCGCTGACCGAAGACGCTGCGATCGAGGACTACGAGGAGCGCAAGCGTGAGCACCGCGAGCGGGTTGCCGCCGCCGGCCCCGAGGCGCGCGCGATCTTCGCCGCCGACAAGACCACCAACGTCAGCGTTCTGCGTGAGGCATACGGGATGGTCGGCGAGAGCGTCGACGAGGACCTGCCGGTCTCGCTCGACGTCAAGATCCTCGTCTGGGAGTTCGACCTGGAAATGCTCTTCGCGAACTCGCCAGAGGTCGCCCTTGTCGACCGCTTCGCCGACGAGATGGTCGGGCTCTGGGGACAGCGGGCGGAAGGCGAGCGCGCGCCCCTATGCTGAGCGGGGCGACCGCTCTTCCGCCCCGATCAGCTTGACTCGCCGCCACAGCGGCAGGGCCCCCCAGAGGGTGACGAAGGTGGCCGCAGCACCCAGGCTGAAGACGACCGTGGCGGCGGTGCCGAAGAGCACGTCGGTGATCAGCATCACCGCACCGGTCATCGCCAGCGCGAGAAAACAGAGGCCGGCGATGGCGAGCCGGTTGGAGAGCATCACCAGCTCGCGCTTCTGCTGCAGGTGGAAGGTCAGACGGTGGTATGCCGTGGGTGAGATCAGCAGCGCCGCCGACATTGCCGTGCAGAGCAGCGTCGCGAAGTAGACCTTCTCCTGGAAGGGCGTTATCCCGGCGAACCGGGACTGGAAGGGAACCGCGAGCAGGAAGGCGAAGAGAACCTGCACCCCCGGCAGGGCGACGCGCAGCTCTTGGAGCAGCTCGCTGAGGTTGCGGTCGAGGCGTTCGTCCTCGCTCTCCTCGCGGCCCGACGGTCGATCCGACACGCGCTCAGCCTACCCCGATGGCGCAAAGAAGATGCGAGCGCGCCGTAGGATGCGCGCCGATGGGCCACCTCGCGGTCATCCTCGGCAGCGGCGCCGCCGGCCCTGGCGGCGCCGAGATCGCCGCCACCGCCGAAGAGAACGCGGTCGTGCTCCAGCGCCACGACGCGGCCGGCGCCTACGTCCTTCCCCACCGCATCGACCACGCCGCCAACCTGCGCTCGCTGGCCGAGGCGGGCTGCGACCGGGTGCTGGCGATCTGCTCGGTCGGCTCGCTCGACCCCGAGCTCGGCGTCGGCAGCTTTGTCTGCCCGCATGACTTCATCGCCCTCCAGATCGCCGTCACGACCTTCGATGACCCCCGCGGCCACGCGATGCCGGGCTTCGATCCGACCTGGCGTGGCAAGGTCCTCGCCGCCTGGGCCGCGAGCGGCGCTGCCGGACCGCTGCGAGATGGCGGTGTCTACTGGCAGACCAACGGCCCCCGCTTCGAGACCCCGGCTGAGATCAGCCTGATCGCGAGCCACGCCGATCTGGTCGGCATGACGCTGGCCTCGGAGTGCATCGTCGCCGGCGAGCTGGGGCTGCCCTACGCCGCGGTCTGCGTCGTCGACAACCTGGCCAACGGGATCGCCGCCCGCCCCCTCTCCCCCATCGAGCTCGAACGCGACCGCGAGCGCAACGCCGTCCGCCTGCGCGACGACCTCGCCGCCGCTCTGCCGGCGCTGGTGGGACGTGCCGGTGCGTAGAGGTCCATATGGGCACTGATCCACCGGCACGTCCGCTGGCGGTCACCGGCGCCCTCCTCGGCGGGGAGACGGTCGGGCTGCGCTGCGCGGACGGGACGATCGCGGCGATCGGGCCGGAGGTCGCGCCGGAGCCCGGCGACGAGACGGTCGACGCCGGCGGGATGCCGCTCGTCCCGGCGCTGGTCAACGGCCACACCCACGCCGCGATGACGCTCTTCCGTGGCTACGGCGGCGACCTGCCGCTGATGCGCTGGCTGCGGGAGAAGATCTGGCCGGTCGAGGCGAAGCTCGACGCCGAGGACGTCTACTGGGGCACGCGCCTCGCCTGCGCCGAGATGATCCGCACCGGCACCGCCCGCTTCTGGGACATGTACTGGCAGCCGGCCGCCTCGGCGCGGGCGGTCGAGGACGCCGGCCTGCGGGCGCACATCGGCGGACCCCTCTTCGACGCCGACGGCCGCACCGCGGAGATGAGGGCGCGGGCGCTGGACGATCTCGAGGCCCTGGCCGGGCGAGGGCCGGCGGTCGCCGCCGCGATCGCGCCACACTCGATCTACACCGTCAGTGAAGGGCTGCTGCGCTGGGCCGGCGAGCTGGCGGCCGAGCGCGGCCTGGCGCTCCAGATCCACCTCTCGGAGACCGAGCAGGAGGTGAGGGACTGCCTCGCCGACCACGGCGACCGGCCCGCCGTCTACCTCGACCGGCTCGGCCTGCTCGGCGAGCGCACCGTGCTCGCCCACGGCGTCTGGCTCGACCAGGCCGAGCTCGAGCTGATCGCCGAGCGGGGCGCGACGGTCGTCGCCAACCCGGTTGCCAACATGAAGCTGGCGGTCGGCGGCGTCATGCCCTATCCGGCGGCGCGGCGTGCCGGTGTCGCGGTCGGCCTCGGCACCGACGGCGCCGGCTCCAACAACTCGCTCGACCTGCTCTCCGACCTGAAGATCTTCGCTCTGACTCAGCGCCACGCCGCCGAGGACCCCACCGTCGTCCCTGCCGCCGAGGCGCTGGAGATCGCCACCGGCGCCCGCGCCCCGCTGCTCGCCGGCGCCCGCGCCGGCGAGCTCATCCTCGGCGCCCCCGCCGACTTCCTGCTGCTGCGCGGCGACTCGCCCGAGCTCGGCATCGGCGAGCTCGCCTCCGACCTCGTCTACGCGGCAAGTGGCTCGGTCGTCGACACGACTGTCGTCGCCGGCCGCGTGCTGATGCGGGGCGGGACGGTGGAGGGGACGGCGGAAATCGTCGCCCGCGCGCGTGAGCGGGCGACGCAGCTGGGTATAGGCTCATCTTGAGTGCCCAGCGACACGGTCACTGACGGAGTCTCGTCCGGAGCCTCGGCAGTTCGCTACGAGAACGCCACCAAGCGCTACGGCAATTCGGCCGAGGCCGCGGTGGACCGGCTCAACCTCGAGATCGCCGCCGGAGAGGTGTGCGTGCTGGTCGGGCCTTCGGGCTGCGGCAAGACGACCGCGATGCGGCTGGTCAACCGCACCGTCGAGCTGACCGAGGGCGACGTGACGATCGGCGGCGAGTCGGTGCGTGAGCGCGACCCGGCGCAGCTGCGGCGGGAGATCGGCTACGTGATCCAGCAGATCGGCCTCTTCCCCCACCGCACGGTCGCCGAGAACATCGCCGCCGTGCCGCAGCTGCTCGGCTGGAAGAAGGAGAGAACGCGGGCGCGCACCGCCGAACTGCTCGAGCTGATCGGCCTCGACCCCGAGCTGGGCGAGCGCTACCCGGCGCAGCTATCCGGCGGCCAGCAGCAGCGCGTCGGGGTGGCCCGGGCGCTTGCCGCAGACCCGTTGGTGATGCTGATGGACGAGCCCTTCGGCGCGATCGACCCGATCAACCGCGAGCGCCTGCAGAACGAGTTCCTCCGCCTCCAAGCGGAGATTCGGAAGACCGTCCTCTTCGTCACCCACGACATCGACGAGGCGATCAAGATGGGCGACCGGATCGCGGTGATGCGCAAGGGCGGTCGCGTCGCCCAGTACGCGACGCCGGCCGAGCTGCTGATGGCGCCCGCCGACGGGTTCGTCGAGGACTTCGTCGGCTCCGACCGGGCGCTGAAGCGGCTGGCGCTGATGCGCGTCGCCGACATCGACCTCTGGGAGGCGCCACTTGCCTACGTCGGCCAGGCGACGGGCGAGGTGCGGGCGAAGCTGCGCGGCGCCGAGGTCCCCTACCCGCTGCTGGTCGACTCCGAGCGGCGACCGCTGGGCTGGCTGTCGGAGCGCGACCTCGCCGCCGAGACCGTGCCGGCGCGGCCCGACTCGCCGCTGGGGCCGCTGCTCGAGCTCGACGACGTGATGCGCGACGCGCTCGCCGACCTACTCCAGGGAGAGGCGCAGTACGCGGCGGTGGCCGACCACCGCGGGCAGATCGCCGGCGTGCTCTCGGTCGAGATCATCTCCGAGTTCCTCGGCTCGCCGCAAGCGAGGACCGAGGAGCACGGCGCGGTGGAGCGGCCGCATGGATAGCGCCGCACTCGCGATCCCGCTGGCGGCGGTGGGCGAAGTCGGCGAGGACTTCTTCCGCGAACGCTCCTCCGAGACCCTCCCCTGCCAGGCGACCGAAGCGCTCTTCTGCTTCGACTGGGCGAAGGAGAACATCGGCGACTACGGCACGCCGGCGGTCGAGCACGTCGAACTCGTCGTCATCTCCGTGGTGGTCGGCTTCGCGGTCGCCTTCGCCCTCGCGCTGCTCGCCCACCGCCACGCCTGGCTGCGTCCCCCGCTGCTAGCCGGCACCGGCGTCCTCTACACGATCCCCAGCGTCGCCTTCTTCTTCCTCCTGCTGCCGATCACCGGCTTTGGCCGCGATTCCGCCGTGATCGCGCTCAGCGCCTACACCCTGCAAATCATCTACCGCAACACGATGGCCGGTCTCGCCAACGTGCCCACCTCGGTCAAGGATGCGGCCCGCGGCATGGGGCTGACCGAGCGCCAGATCCTCTGGCGGATCGAGCTGCCGCTGGCGACGCCCGAGATCGTCGCCGGCCTGCGGATCGCGACGGTGAGCACGGTGGCGCTGGCGACGCTGGCGGTCTTCATCGGCGCCGGCGGCCTCGGCAAACCGATCTACGAACACATCAACTTCCTCACCAACATCATCATCGCCGGCAGCATCGCGATCCTGATGGCGGTCGCCTTCGACGCGATCCTGCTGGGCGCGCAGCGGCTGGCGACTCCCTGGCGACGGGCGGCGACGTGAGCCCGTCCCTCCTCCCCACCCCACCCCTCGCCTCCTTCCAGGGCGCGATCGAATTCATCTTCACCCCCCAGAGCTCGAACGTGACCGGTGGCAAGACCGTCGGCGGGCTCGCGCAGGTGATCGAACTGACGCTGACCCAGCTCGAAGTCACGTTCCTCGCCCTGGCGCTCGCGCTGATCGTCGCCCTGCCGGTCGGCCTCTACCTCGGTCACCGCGGCACGGGCGAACTGGTGGCGATCGGTCTCGGCAACGCCGGCCGGGCGATCCCCGAGCTGGCGCTGATCGCCTTCATGGCGGCGGCGATCGGCGTCGGGCTGCTCAACGTGACGATCGCGCTTGCCGTGCTCGGCATCCCGCCGATCCTGACCAACGCCTTCGTCGGCATCCGCCAGGTCGACCGCTCGAGCGTCGACGCCGCCCGCGGCATGGGCATGACGGAGCTCGAGGTACTGCGCAAGGTCGAGGTGCCGCTGGCGATCCCAACGCTGATGACCGGCGTGCGGACGGCGACGATCAACATCGTCGCCACCGCGACGATCGCCCCCCTCGCCGGCGTGCTCACCCTGGGCGACTTCATCATCAATCGCAACGTCTACGGCGACGACGGCGTGCTGGCCGGGGCGATCCTGGTCGCCCTGTTGGCCCTCACGCTGGAGCTCTCGCTCGCCGCCCTGGAACGGGCGCTCACCTCGAAGGGCCTGAAGCTGAGTGCCGTCTGAACCGCATGAGTCGAACGCACATACCAACAAGAGAGGAACCACCAGTGAGAACCACGACCAGAGGTGCGCGGGCCGCGGTAGCGGTACTCCTCGCACTCTTCCTCAGCTTCGGGGTCGCCGCCTGCGGCTCCGATGACGACGACACCACCAGCGGCGGCGAAGGGGGCGGAGGGGCAATCGTCTCCAATCCCGAAAACGGCAACGTGACGCTGACCGTCGGCTCGAAGAACTTCACCGAACAGATCGTGCTCGGCGAGGTCTACGCGCAGGCGTTGGAAGCGGCCGGCTACAAGGTGCAGAAACGGCTCAACCTCGGCTCGGAAACCGTGGCCCGCCAGGCGGTGAAATCGGATCAGATCTCCGGCTACCCGGAGTACGCCAGCACGGCGCTGACGTCGTTCTTCGAAGTCGAACCGGAGAAAGTCCCCGCCGACGCGACCGAAGCCTATGAAGAGGCGAAGGCCGAATTCGAAAAGGAAGGCCTGACGGCGTTCCCGCCGACCCCGTTCGCCAGCGCCAACGCGGTCGGGACGCTGAGGAAAACGGCCGAAGAACGCGACCTGAAAACGGTCTCCGACCTCGAAGGCCAGTCGGAAGAGATGACCCTCTACGGATCGCCCGAGTGCCGCCAGCGGATCGACTGCCTGGCCGGGCTCGAAAAATATTACGGGCTGAAATTCAAGTCGTTCACCCCGGTCGACATCGGCCTTCGCTACACCGTGCTCGACAAGGGCCAGGCCGACCTCTCGATCCTCTTCACCACCGACGCCCAGCTGGCGGCGGAGAAGGACAAGTACGTGATCCTCGAAGACGACAAGGAAGTGTTCCCCGCCGGCAACGTGATCTGGGTGACGACTCCGGAGGTCGTCGAAGAAGCCGGGCCGGACTATGAAAAGACGATCGTCCAGGTGCAGGAAGGCCTGACGCTGAAAGTGATGCAGGAGCTCGACGCCAGGGTCGAACTCGAAAAGGAACCAGCGGCGAAGGTCGCCGGCGAATACCTCGAAGAAGCCGGCTACACCGGCTAGCCACCCGCAACAGCCCGCCGACGGGCCGAAATGTCGAGTCCGACTCGACTTTTCGGCCCGTCGGCAATGGGGATACGGGCGAAGGAGGCGCGGGCCGCGGCGGCGGCTAGGAGGCCGGAGGCGGCGGCGAGCAGCAGGGGCACGCGCGGGTCATAGCTCTCGGCCAGCCAGCCGGCGAGAGGGCCGCCGATCGGCGTGGTGCCGACGAAGACGACCGAATAGAGCGCCATCACCCGGCCGCGCATCTCCGGCGCGACGGCGAGCTGGAGGGTCGAGTTGACGGCGGCGGCGAAGGTGACCGCGGCGGCGCCGAGCCCAACCAGGGCGAGGACCTCGAAGGCCAGCGTCGGCATCGCCGCGGCGAGCAGCGCGGTGGCGCCGAAGGCCAGCGCCGCGGCGGCGATCAGGCGCGGACCGGTGCGGCCGCGGGCGCCGGTGACCAGCGCGCCGGCGACCGAGCCGACGCCCATCGCGGTCACGAGCGCCGCGTAGGCGCCAGCGCCGCCCTCGAAGCTGAAGGTCGCCAACAGCGGCAGGACCACCTGGAAGTTGAAGCCGAAGGTGCCGACCAGCGCCATCAGGGCGAGCGGCACGGCGAGTTCCGGCGTGGCGCGGACGTAGCGCAGGCCGGCGCGGATCGCGCCGCGCTCCCGCGCCACCACCGGCGGCGTGTCGAGCTGGGCCGGGTCCATCCACCAGAGGGCGGCGATCATCGCAACGAAGGTGAGGATGTTGAGCGCGAAGCAGGGGACGACGCCGACGGTGGCGATCAAGACGCCGGCGAGTGCAGGGCCGAGGACCCGCGCGGTCTGCACCAGGACGCTGTTGAGGCTGACCGCGTTGACCACCCGATCGGGGCCGACCAGCTCGATCACGAAACTCTGCCGCGTCGGGTTGTCGACGGCGAGCACGGCGCCGCGGGCGAAGGCGGCGACGTAGACCATCGCCGGGGTGACCACCCCGGCGGCGCTGACCGCGAGCAGGCCGACCGCCGGCAGCGCCATCAGCACCTGAGTGGCGATCAGCAACCGCCGCTTCGGAATGCGGTCGGCGAGCAGGCCGCCCCAGGCGCCGAAGAGCAGCATCGGCAGGAACTGGAGTGCAGTGACGAAACCGACCGCAACCCCGCTGCCGGTGAGGCTGAGCACCAGCCAGACGGCAGCGACCATCTGCATCCAGTTGCCCGACAGCGAGACGAGCTGGCCGATGAAGTAGCGGCGGTAGTTGGGGACGGTGAGCGACTCGAAGCTGCGCCTCACTCGAGCATCCCCTCGAGGATCTTCGCTGCCCGCTCCAGGGCCTCCACATCCTTGGCCGGCAGGTCGCGCATGCGGCGCGCCAAGTAGGCGTTCTTGCGGCTGCGCAGGCGGCGTAGTCGATCGCGCCCGGCAGCGGTGATGCTGACCAACGCGCTGCGCCCGTCATCGGGGTCCGGCGCGCGCTCGACCAGGCCAGCCTCGCCGAGCACCCGCAGCGTCCGCGTCGCGGTGGGCCGCTTGACCCGCTCGATCTCGGCCAGCTCGCTGGGGGTGAGCGGACCGTGCCGTTCGACCGTTGCCAGCGCCGCCGCCGCGGTGGGCGTCAGCTGCCCCGCCGCCCCGGCCGCCTCCTGCCGCAACCGCCGCGAGGTCCGCACGATCGCCATCCGCAACCGCGAAGCGGACTCGGTGAGGGTCGTGTCGGCGGAAACCTGGGTCATTAGCTTTAGTAATTAGTTTAGCAAACTATTTTTTGATACGACTTTCAAACAGAAGTGTCAGATGTGTGTGTCAATGTGGCCGATACCGAATTTGGACCGGATTTCGCTGCTAGCGTCGCCGGCAGGAGGGCGACGGAGACGGGTGTCTCCAGATGGCTGAGACCCATCTGTCCGGCTGACTACCGGATCCGGTTCGAGTCCGGCGCCCTCCGCATATGACCCGCCGGAGCGAGTCGAGTGCTGGAGTGGTGCGTGCTAGCCTAAGGCACGGGTCTCAGCCATCTGCGGGGTAGTTCCCGCGTCGCCAGACTCGACCCGCTTCGGCGGGTCTTGTCGTTTCTGGGAGGTAGGCACGCAGCGCATCGCGTCGAAGTAGGCGCGGATGACCCCTGCAAGCGGCAGCGCAGAGACGGCTGAGCAGCCGGTTCGCTACGAGCCGGGGATGGACGCGCGCAGTACGCGTGTGGCGGAAGTCCTCAACACGCCGATGCTGATCGCGGCGGCGCTGACGCTGCCGATGGTGGCAATCACCGAGTCGCAGCCGGGCGGCTGGCTGGAGGACGTGGCCGTTGCGCTCAACTGGATCACCTGGCTCGCCTTCGCGATCGAGCTGGTCGTGATGTTGGCAGTCGTTCCCGACCGGCGCAAATGGCTGCGGCACAACCAGCTCAGCCTCGTGATCGTCTTCCTCACCCCACCGGTGCTGCCGCCCGGCCTGCAGGGCCTGCGCGTCCTGCGCCTGCTGCGTCTCCTCCGCCTGCTGCGCCTCGTGCAACTCTCGCGCGAGGTCTTCTCGCTGCAGGGCGTGCGCTACGCGGCGCTGCTGGCCGTGCTCACGGCGATCGGGGGCGGCGCCATCTTCGTCGCCTTCGAGAAGGGCAACCAGCACCTCGACACCTGGGACGGGATCTACTGGGCGGTGACGACGATGACCACCCTCGGCTCCGACATCTACCCGACCACCACCGGTGGCGAGATCGTCTCCACCGCGATCCTGATCATCGGCATCGGCTTCGTCGCCCTGCTCACCGGCTCCTTCGCCCAGCGCTTCCTCGGTCCGGAAATCGCCGAAGTCGAGGAAGAGCTCGAAGCCGAGCAGCTCTCCGCCGAGGCGGTGGCGCTGCGCGAGCTGCACAACGTGCGCGAACAGCTGGAGGCGCTGGAGATCGCGGTCGAGCGCATGGTCGACCAGCGCGCCCCGCGTTAGCCTTCGGCGTCGCGGCGGGCGGCGATCTTCGCCTCCAGCTCCTTCATCACGTCGGGGTCGCGCAGGGTGGTGACGTCGCCCAGCTCGCGGCCCTCGGCGATGTCGCGCAGCAGGCGCCGCATGATCTTGCCGGAGCGGGTCTTGGGCAGGTCTCCGGACCAGATCACCCGCTTGGGCCGCGCCAGTTTGCCGATCCGGTCGGCGACGTGCCCGGCAAGCTCGGCGACCATCGCGTCGTCGCCCTCGTGTTCGCCTTCGAGCGTGACGAAGGCGCAGATCGCCTGCCCGGTCGTCTCGTCGCTCTGGCCGATCACCGCCGCCTCGGCGACCTTGGGATGAGAGACGATCGCCGACTCGACCTCCGCCGTGGAGAGGCGGTGGCCGGAGACGTTGACCACGTCGTCGATCCGCCCCAGCACCCAGAAGTAGCCGTCCTCGTCGCAGCGGGCGGCGTCGCCGACCAGATAGGTCTCGGCCCCGAAGCGCTCGAAGTACGCAGCGACGTACCGCTCCTCTTCACGGTAGAGGGTGCGCAGCATGCCCGGCCAGGGGCGGCGCAGGACGAGCAGGCCCTCTCCCCCCTCGACCGGCTCACCCGCCTCGTCGAGGACGGCGGCGTCGATCGCCCGGCAGCGGCAGCGTCGCCGAGCCGGGCTTGGTCGCGACTATCCCCGGCAGCGGCGAGATCATGATGTGGCCGGTCTCGGTCTGCCACCAGGTGTCGACGATCGGGCAGCGCTCGCCGCCGATCACCTTGTGGTACCAGAGCCACGCCTTCGGGTTGATCGGCTCGCCGACCGAGCCGAGCAGGCGCAGCGAGCCGAGGTCGTAGCGCTCGGGGTACTCGGCGCCCCATTTCATGCAGGCGCGGATCGCCGTCGGCGCGGTGTAGAAGATCGTCACCCCGTAGCGCTCGATCAGCTCCCACCAGACGTCCTTGTCCGGGTAGTCCGGTGCCCCCTCGTACATCACGCTGGTGGCGCCGTTGGCAAGCGGGCCGTAGACGATGTAGGAGTGGCCGGTGACCCAGCCGACGTCGGCGGCGCACCAGTAGACGTCCTCCTCCGGCTTCAGGTCGAAGACGTGGCGATGGGTCCAGGCGACGCCGGTGAGGTAGCCGCCGGTGGTGTGGAGGATGCCCTTCGGCTTCGCGGTCGAGCCCGAGGTGTAGAGGATGAAGAGCGGGTCCTCGGCGCCGATCGGCTCCGGCGGGCACTCGGCCGCGGCGGCCTCCATCGCCTGCTCGAACCAGACATCGCGGCCGTCGCGCATCTCGCACTCCTCGCCGGTGTGGCGGACGACGAAGATCGTCTCGATCGAGCCGACGTCGGCCATCGTCTCGTCGACGCGCGCCTTGACCGGCGCCGTCTTGCCCTTGCGCCGCGCCCCGTCGACGGTGACCAGCGCCTTCGCCGCGGAGAACTCCATCCGCTCGCGCACCGCCTCGGCGGAGAAGCCGCCGAAGACGACGTTGTGGACGGCGCCGATGCGGGCGCAGGCGAGCATCGCGACGACGACCTGGGGGATCATCGGCAGGTAGATGCCGACCACGTCGCCCTTCTCGATGCCGTGGTCGCGCAGGGCGTTGGCAAAGCGCTGGGTATCGGCGAGCAGCTCGGCATAGGTGACGTCGCGCTCCTCCCCCTCCTCGCCGCGCCAGTGGTATGCGACGCGGTCGCCGAGGCCGGCCGCGACGTGGCGGTCGAGGCAGTTGGCGGAGACGTTCAGCTCGCCGTCGGCGAACCACTTGAAGAAGGGCGGCTCGGACTCGTCAAGCGCTTCGCTCGGCTCGCGCTGCCACTCGAGCAGGTCGGTCGCCTGCCGCAGCCACCAGGCCGCCGGGTCGGCAGCGGCCTCCTCGTAGACCGCCGGGTCGGCGAGGAGCGCTCGCTCGCGGAACTCCGGGGACGGCTCGAAACGCTCGACCTCGAGCAGCTCGGCCAGCTCGTGCTCCAGCGACGTTTCCTCTTCCACTCCCATGGGGCCTCCTTGCTCGACCGCTACGCTGAGGTGAGAACGGTACCCGTTCACTCAAATGCTCTTCAGGCAGATCATCCACGAGGATCTCGGCTGCGCCTCCTACCTGGTCGGCGACTCGAGGGCCGGGGTGGCCGCGGTGGTCGATCCCCAATGGGACATCGATCCCTACGTCAACCTCGCCCGCCTGCACGGGGTACGGATCGAGCACGTGCTGGAGACCCACAACCACGCCGACCACGTCTCCGGCCACGGTCGGCTGGCGCGGGCGACCGGGGCGACGATCCACGTCCACGAGCTGGCCGAGGCCGAGTACGAGCACGAGCCGCTCGGCGATGGCTGGACGCTCGATCTGGGCGAGTCGGTCTCGATCGAAGCGGTCCACACGCCGGGGCACCGGCCCGAGCACACCTCCTTCCTGTTGCGCGATGCCGAGCGCGGCGGCGACCCGGTGGCGGTGCTGAGCGGCGACTCGCTCTTCGTCGGCGACGTCGCCCGCCCGGACCTCGCGATCGAGCCGCGCGAGGGCGCCGCCGGCATCTTCCGCTCGCTGCACGAGCGGCTGCTCTCGCTGCCCGACGAGGTCGAGGTCTGGCCCGGCCACCTCGGCGGCTCGCTCTGCGGCAGCTCCGGCATCGACCTGAGGACGTCCTCGACGATCGGCTTCGAGCGGCGCCACAACCGGGCGCTCGCCTTCGACGACGAGGCCGAGTTCATCGAGGACGCGGTCTCGAGCCTGGGTGAGCGACCGCCCAACGTCGAGCACATCGTCGCCCTCAACCGCGGCCCGCTGATCGAGTCGATCGGCTCACCGGCGCGGCTCACCCCGCGCCGCTTCGAGGCGGCGATCGCCGCCGGTGCCTTCGCCGTCGACTCGCGCACCAACGAGCAGTTCGACGAGGCCCATATCCCCGGCGCGATCAGCGCCTCGGCCTATGACACCGGCTTCGCCACCAAGGTGGCGCAGGTCGTGCCACCCGAAGGCGAGGTGGTGGTGGTCGCCGCCTCCGACGGCAACGAGCTCGAGGCGGCTGAGCTGCTTGCCGCGGTCGGGCTGAAGGTGCGCGGCTTCCTCGGCGGCGGCATGAGCGCCTGGCGCGCGGAGGAACGGCCGGTGGCGCGGATCGAGGCGATCGGGCCAGGGGAGTTGGCGGAGCTGCTGGAGGGCGAGGACGCGCCGCTTATCCTCGACGTTCGCAGCCCGAGCGAGTTCGCCGACGGCCACATCGCGGGCTCGCTCCACATCCCCTACGGCGAGCTGCCGCGGCGGCTCGGCGAGCTGCCTCGCGACCGCACCATGGCGACGATCTGCAAGGGGGGCAAACGCAGCGGTCTGGCGGCGTCGGTGCTGCAGCGCGAGGGGTTTGAGGTCATCCACGTTGCTCGGGGTGGGGTGGGGACGTGGCAACGAGAAGGCCGGCCGGTGGAGACTGTCGAGGTGCCTGCGTAGAGGCCCATCCGGCAGGGCTTTCACTTAACTTTTTCGGTGGGTCGCGGTGGGCTGTCGCCCGGGGGCGTCGACGAAAAAGTACAAGACGTTTCAGCCCTACCGGATGGGCCTATGCGGGGCGCGTTAGGCGGGATGGGCGGAGGGCCGAGGCGATTGCCCCAGCCAGAGCTGGCGACTCGGATGGCTGTAGGGAGCTGATCGTGACTCGGATCGCGGGCTTGGCTTGAAGGCGGAAGGGGGCGCCGGGGGCTACGGCCCAACCGTCGGCTAGGAGGGCCTGGACGGCGGGGGTCTCGTCGGGGACCGGGATCCAGACGTTTAGGCCGCTGGGGGCCTCGGCCGCGATGCCCTGCTCGGCCAGGGCGGCGAGGAAGGCCTCGCGGCGCTCGGTGTAGGTCGCGGCGGCGCGGTCCAGAGCGCGAGCGACTTTCGGATCCGCCCACAGCTCCGCCGCCGTGCGCTGGAGCAGGTGGCTGACCCAGCCGGGGCCGACGGCCTGGCGCCCGCGCACACGGCTGATCGTGTGGGCGTCGCCCGCCATTACCGCGAGTCGCAGATCCGGCCCCAGCGACTTGGCCAGCGAGCGGGCTGCCGCCCAGCGGCGCCGGCCCGCGGTCAGCGTCACCCGCGGCGCGCCCGCGATCGGGCCGAGGTGGTCGTCCTCGACGACCATCGTGTCCGGGTGGCGATCGAGGACATCGCGCAGCGCCGCCGCCCGCTCCGGGTCGAGCGAGGCGCCGGTCGGGTTCTGGCCGCGCGGATTGAGCACCACCGCGGCGGACCCCTCCCCGAGCACCTGCGCCAGTGCGGCCGGGGTCATCCCCCGGCCGTCGACGGCCACCGGCCGCAGGGCGAGCCCGAGCGCCCGCAGCAAGTCGAAGAGCCCGGCGAAGCCAGGATCTTCGACGGCGACCACGTCACCGGGCCGCAGCTGTGCCTGCAGCGCCCGCTCGATCCCGTCAAGGGCGCCGCTGACCACGGCAACGCTCTCCGCGTCGATCCCGTCCTCGCCGAGCTCCCCCCTGGCCAGCTCGAGCAGCTGCGGATCCGCCGGGTCGCCGCCGTAGAGCTGGCGTGGCGGCTCGATCCTGCGCAGAACCGGAGCCAGATCCGGCAGCAGGTCCGGGTCGGGATTGCCACTGGTCAGGTCGCGAGCGCCTGCGGGTACCAGAGTGCCGAGCCAGGCGCCCGCGACCGGAGGCCGCCAGCTGACGTGGGCGCCGCTGCGCGACCGCGTCACCACCAGGCCGCGCGAGCGCAGGTCGCGGAAGGCAGCGGCGACGGTGGTCGGGCTGACGCCGAGCTCATCCGCGAGCGAGCGGACGGTGGGGAGCGGCGAGCCCGGTGGCAGGCGCCCGTCGTCGATCCCGCGCTCGATGCTGGCGGCGATCTCGGCGGCACCGTTTCCGGAGATTCGATATTGTGACAACCCAATATTGATGTTTGTACTGTAACAATTTGAGGAGCGGCAGATGGCGACGAGGTCGAGAACGAGAGTGCGTCGCGTGCCGAAGCGGGCGGTCTACGAGCGCGAGGCGATCGAGGCGATCCTCGACGAGGCGCCGATCTCCCACGTCGGCACGGTCGATCCCGCCGGCTATCCGGTGGTGATCCCCACCCTGCACGCCCGCGCCGGCGAGTGGCTCTACATCCACGGCTCGGCGGCGAGCAGGACGCTGCACGAAGCGCAGCGCGCCGAGATCTGCCTGACCGCGACCCTGCTCGACGGCCTGGTGCTGGCCCGCTCCGCCTTCCACCATTCGGTCAACTACCGCTCGGTCGTCGTCTTCGGCCAGGCCGAGCAGGTTGACACGAGCGAGGACAAGAGTCGCGCGCTGCAAGCCTTCACCGAGAAGCTGATCCCGGGCCGCTGGGCCGACGTGCGGTCGCCGAGCGAGCAGGAGCTGAAGGCGACCACGGTCCTGCGGCTGCCGCTCGACGAGGCCTCGGCCAAGGTCAGGACGGGCGGCCCAGTCGACGAGGAGGCCGACTACGAACTGCCCGTCTGGGCCGGTTCGGTTCCCCTCCGCGTAACCCCGGGCGCGCCGCAGCCCGACGAGCGCCTGCTTCCCGGCGTCACGTGCCCCGACTACATCCGCAACCTGGCCCGCGTCTAGTAGCCCGGCGGGTGGCGGGCGATGAAGCCTTCAGTGGAGTTGACCGGGGAGGGGTGCCAGCGGGGACCGGCGCCGCCGGAGGTGTCGAAGGCGAGGCCGGCGATGACCATCCAGGCGTGGCCGGCGTTGGCGTAGACGGTGATCCATTGCCCGGGGCCGGGTTCGCCCCAGGTGGAGAGCCCAGTCGAGTCGAGAGGGCTGGAGAGGAAGCCGCCGCCGTTGAGGGCGAAGCTGACCGCGCCGGAGCAGTCGTAGCCGGATGAGCTGAACGAGCCGTGCCCGCCGCCCCATATATAGGGGGTGGTGGCGATCGAGTTGGCGGCTTCGATCGCGGCGGCGATCGCCGGGGGCGCCTCGCTCGGCACGCTGGCCTGGCTTTCTGAGATGTAGTCGGCGCTCTGCCCGGGGGTGAGCGGCGCGGGCGCCGTTGCCGGCACCGAGCCCCCCGCACCGGCGATCTGTTCGGAGATCGAGGCGAGGTTGTCGCTCAGCGCGGCTTCGCGCGACTGCAGAGCGTCGAGCGCCTGCTGGCGCTCCGCCTGCGCGGCCTTCAGCTCGGCGAAGCGGGCGGCCGCCTCGGCGCGGGCGGCCTCGGCCTCGCGCTCCTTGACCGCGATCGTGTCGCGCGCCTCCTGCAGCTGCCGGCGGATCTCCGCCATCCGCTCGACCGCGGCCTTGGCTTCGTCGCGCAGCCCTTTGACCCGGTCGGCAACCGCGTTGTCGTAGTCCTGGACCTGGCTCAGGTAGTCGGCGCGGGCGCTGGCCTGCGACCAGCTCTCCGATTCGAGCACGACGCTGATCGCGTCGGGGGTCCCCGTCTCATAGATCGTGACGAGGCGCTCGCGCAGCACGTCCAGCGCCCGCTGGAGCCTGGCTCGGATCCGCGCCAGGCGACGCTTCTCGGCCTCCAGCTCGGCACTGGCGCGATCGAGCTCGGCCTGCTTCTCGGCCAGCTCGGCCTCGAGCGCGGCCTGCTCCTGGCGCAGGCGCGAGACTTCGCCCAGCATCGAGTCGATCGCCCGGTTCTGCTCGGCGATCGACGCCGAGATCGCGCTCTGACTCTCGCGCACGTCGCTCAGCTTGCCCTGCGTCTCGTCGTATTCCTCCTGCAGGGTCTCGGCACCGGCGCTCGCCACCAGGCAGAGCGCAAGCAAGAGAAGAGAGGCGGCAAGCAGCAGCCCCCCGCGGGTACCGGCACGGGCGCGCATCGCGCGTCACGCTAACGAACTCCGTATTCGATTGTTAGGAGTTGCTAATAACCTGCAACTCCTGTTGCAAGTCAGGCGAGCAGCTTGGCCTTCGCCTTCTCGAACTCCTCGCCCGACAGCGCGCCCTTTTCCTTCAGCTCGTTGAGCTTGTGCAGCTCGTCGGCAGCCGAGCCGGAGTGGGCCTGCGTGCGCACGTATTCGTCGAAGTGCTGTTTCGCCTCGGCCTGAGCCTTGATCGTGCGGTCGCGCATGCCGCTGCCGCGGGCGATCAGGTAGATCAGCGCCGTGAGGAACGGAATGAACACCAGGAACAGCACCCAAGCCGCCTTCCCCCAGCCCGAGAGCGCGTGGTCGCGGAAGAGGTCGGTGATGATCGTGAAGAGGATCCAGATCCAGATCACCAGGAAGAAGATCTCGAAACAGATCAGGAGCAGTTCACCGAAGCTGATATCTGCGAGGGGCAGCAAGGCGATTCCTTTCGTGTGAGGCGGCGGGCATGAGGATCGTATTCGACGCGGTCACCTGGCGCTGAAGAGAACGGCGGCGACCGCGGTGGCGAGGTTGAGGCTGGAGACGCCGGCGCGCATCGGGATGCCGAGGCGGGCGTCAGCGCGCTCCAGCAGCGCCTCGCTGAGCCCGTAGCGCTCGGTGCCGAAGGCGAGGATCGCCCGCGCGGGGAGCTTACCCGGGCGCAGGTCCTCGCCGCCGGGATCGATCGCGACCAGCGGCCGGTCGCTCTCCGGTAGCTCTGTCACCGCCGCGACCGGCAGGGCGAAATGGAGCCCGGCGGCGCCACGCAGCGCGTCCGGGTGCCAGGGATCGTTGGGCCCGGTGGTGAGCACGCCGGCGGCGTCGGCGGCGGCGGCGACCCGTACGCAGGCGCCCATGTTGCCCATCGTGCGCGGGTCCTCGAGCAGGACCACGGGCTCGGGCCGCCGCTCGGCGAGCACCGCGGCGGGGTCGACGTCGGGTCGGCGGGCGATGGCGACGACCCCGGTGCGCGGCGCCTGCGGCACCAGCTCGGCCAGGACCGCCGCCGGGACGGGCGCAGTGCGGTCGCTCAGCGCCGCGCCCAGGTCAGGGGCCAGCTCTGCCGCGAGCTCGTGCAGCTGCGCCGCGTCGACCGCAACCGCCTCCTGCACGTCGGCGCCGAAACGCAGGGCGTGCTTGAGGGCATGGAAGCCCTCCAGGACCGCGAGGTTCGGATCGCGGCGCGCCCGGCGGTAGCGCCGGATCAGCGCCTGCTCGTCGGCTTCGTTCACCGCCGCATCATGACTCGCCCTCGCCGCCGAGGGCGCGCATCGTCGCCTCGACCGACTCGGCCAGGGCGGCCGGGGCGTAGCCGCCCTCGAGCACGGCGCCCAGCGGCGCGCCCTGGGCGCGGGCCAGCTCGCGCACGTGGCAGGCGAGGCGGGCGAAGGAGGCCGATTCGAGGCGGCAGCCGGCGAGTGGGTCCTCGGCATGGGCATCGAAGC
This sequence comes from uncultured Solirubrobacterales bacterium, assembly GCA_963782685.1. Taxonomy (GTDB): domain Bacteria; phylum Actinomycetota; class Thermoleophilia; order Solirubrobacterales; family 70-9; genus VRUE01. The sequence continues at coordinate 38,415 of CAWAKV010000001.1, read as the reverse complement.
CAGCCGAGACGAGGATCAGCTGCGGCTCGAAGGCGGTTGCGGCGGGGAAGATCACGCGCGTGAGCAGGGAGAGCCAGAGGTCCTCCTCGGAGCCGGCCGGCACCGGCAGGTCGATCGTGTAGCCCTCGCCGGGCCCCGAGCCGGTGTCATCGATCGAGCCGCTGCCCGGGTAGATGCCCTCCTGGTGGAGGCCGGCGACGAGCACGTCGGAGCGGTGGCGGAAGGCCTCGACCGTGCCGTTGCCATGGTGGACGTCCCAGTCGAGGATCAGCACCCGCTCGACCCCCAGCTCGCGGATCGCCAGCTCGGCGGCGATCGCGACGTTGTCGAAGAGGCAGAAGCCCATCGCCCGCTCGGGCTCCGCGTGGTGGCCGGCGGGCCGCACCGCGCAGAAGCCCACCTCGGCCTCGCCGGCGAGCAGCGCGCGGGTCATCTCACAGGCGCCACCGGCCGCGTGCAGCGCCGCGCGGAACGAGGCCTCGCCGGCGTAGGTATCGGGGTCGATCGCGCCGCCGCCACTGGCGCTGAGCTCGCGGATGGCCTCGACGTGGTGGCGGCTGTGGATCAGTTCCAGCTCCGCCTCGCTGGCCGCCGGCGCCGTGCGCCGCTCCCAGCCGAGCCAGTCACAGGCCGCGAGGCGGTCCTCGATCGCCCGCAGCCGCTCGGGCGTGTCGGGGTGGCCCGGCATGTGCTCGCGCGGATCGTGCTCGAGGCAGGCCGGGTGGCTGAAGTAGAGGCCCACCCGGCCGACTGTAGAGGGACTGCCAAGCCCGGTGGAAGCATTTGGGGGTCTATGGACCCCCAAATGCTTCCACCGGCGACTCCTCGTCGGCCGACTGGCCGCCGGGTCGAAGTCGCGGTCGAGCTGTACGTCGATCTGGCTGCCGTCCGCCCTGGTCACCTCGACCTCGTAGTAGCTCTCCTCGTCGCCGACCTCGGTGTCCGTGACGGTGCCACCCCCGGTCGCGTCGAGCGCCGCCTGGCTTGCCTGGTCGAGTGCCTTGCCCGAGATCGGGCGCTCGGAGTCGTCCCCACCCGCAGTCGCCCCGGCGACCCCGGCACCACCTGCTGCAAGCGCGAGAACGGATGCCCCGATGGCGATCAGCTTGGTTCGCTTCTTCATGTCGTCCTCCTTGAATCGGTGCTTGCCGGGCCGGTTCTACGGAGGGCGGATGAAACAGCGATGAAACGTCCGTCGGGCACGGGCGCACCGTCAAGCGGCGGGAACCTCGATCCAGACGTCGGCGCCGCCCGCCGGGGTCATTGGCGGCCGTGGCGCGGCCTCCGTGCGCTCGCGCGATCGCCTCGACGATCGCGAGGCCGAGCCCGCTGCCACCGCGCCCGCGCGCGGCGTCGGCACGACTGAAGCGCTCGAGGGCGTGTGGGACGAACCCGGCCGGAAAGCCCGCGCCGCGGTCGCCGACGTGCAGCTCGACCGTCCTCTCCCTCGCCACAGCCCAGAGCCGGACCTCGCCCTCGCCGTGGCGAAAGGCGTTGTCGACCATGGCGGTCAGGGCCTGCTCGAGGCGGGGGCGATCGCCGGCGACGGAGAGATCATCGCTCGCCGACAACGAGGCCGCGCCCGGACTCGACGCACGCGAGCCGAAGCGCCGCGCCACCGCGCCGAGCAGCTCGGTGGCGCGCACCGGCTCGGTCGCGATCGCCACGCCGCCCTCTTCCGATCGAGCGAGCACGAGCAGGTCCTCGGCGAGTCGTGCGAGGCGATCGACCTCCTCCAGCGCCGAGGCGACTGCGGCGCGCAGCTCCTCGTCGGAGTCCCCGTGGCGGAGCGCCAGCTCCAGCTCGGCCTTGTGCAGCGCCAGCGGCGTGCGCAGCTCATGGCTGGCGTCGTCGACGAAGCGCCGCTCGCGCGCCAGCGTGGCCTCGATCCGCTCCAGCATCTCGTTCAGCGTCTGCCCGAGGCGCCGCAGCTCGTCGTTCGCCGCCGGCACCGGCAGCCGCTCCTGCGGCCGGCGGGCCGAGATCGCTGCCGCCCGCCGCCGCATCGCCTCGACCGGCCGCAGCGCCGCGCCCGCGGCCGCGTATCCGGCCAGCGAGGCGAGCAGCAATCGCCACCGGGCCGCCGATCAAGAGCAGGACCGCGAGGCTGTCGAGCGCCTCGTCGAAGCTCTCTTCTCGCTCACTCCCCGCCGTCTCGCCGATGCGCGCCGGGAGGTCCCTGTCGACCGACGCGTCGAGCTCGGTCTCCAGGCGCAGGTAGACGAAGAGCCCGACGCCGATCAGGACGAGGGCCATCGCCGCCGTGAAGGCCAGGGTCACCCGCAGGCGGATCGGCACCCGGCTCACGTCCCCCGTCCTCGCGCAGCCGGTAGCCGGCGCCGCGCACGGTCTCGATCGACTCGACCCCGAAAGGACGGTCGATCTTGCCGCGCAGCAATCGCACGTAGGCGTCGACGACATTGGAGCGGTTCTCGTACTCGTAGTCCCAGGCATGCTCGAGCAGCTGGAAGCGCGAGAGGACCTCGCCCGGCACGCCGCATGAAGACCTCCAGCAGGGCGAACTCCTTCGCCGAGAGCTCGACCTCGGTCTCGCCACGCCAGGCTACGCCGCGTGGCCGGGTCGAGACGCAGATCGCCGACCCGCAGCTCGGTCGGGCGCTCCGGGCGACCGCGGCGAGCGAGCGCCCGCAGCCGCGCCAGCAGCTCGGCGAAGGAGAAGGGCTTGGTCAGGTAGTCATCGGCGCCGCGATCGAGGCCGGCAACGCGGTCGCGCACGGCGTCGCGGGCGGTCAGCATCAGGATCGGCGACCAGACCCCGGCCTCGCGCAATCGCCGGCAGACCTCGAGGCCGTCGATGCCGGGCAGCATCAGGTCGAGGACGATCGCGTCGTACTCGACGGCCGTCGGCCTTCCAGAGTGCCTCCTCGCCCTCGCCGGCGACGTCTACCGCCATGCCCTCCCGCTCGAGCCCGCGCCGGATCAGGCCGGCCATCTTCGCTTCGTCCTCGACGATCAGGACACGCATCGGCTTCGGGCAGGAGGCTCGCGTCGGAAGATGAAGGGAATATGAAAGCCCAAACCCGCTTTCACCGCGCTTTCATCGGCACTCGCGATAACAGGGCCCGGTCGACGAGAAAGGAGCCGGCGATGTCGACGATTCGATCCGCTGCAAAGAGGATGGTCCTGGCCGGCACTTGTCCTGTCGCTTGCTTCGCCTCTGCTCCTCACCAGCTGTGGCGGAGGCGGTGGCGCCGACGGGGGCGCGGTCGGTGCCGGACTGCCACAGGGCGCCGAACAGATCGGTCTCGATCCGGCGCGGTTCTCGATCGAAATCGATAACCCCTACTGGCCGATGCGCCCCGGGAACCGCTGGGTGTACCGGGAGAAGGACGGCAAAGGAGGCGTACAGCGGGTGGTCGTCACCGTCACCGGCAAGACCAAGCGAATCGCCAACGGGATCGAAGCCCGCGTCGTCCACGACGTGGTCAGCGAAGGCGGCGAGCCAGTCGAGGTGACCGACGACTGGTACGCCCAGGACGCCGAGGGCAACATCTGGTACCTGGGCGAGCGCACTGCCGAGTACGAGAACGGCAGGGTCGTCTCCAGGGCGGGCTCCTGGGAGGCCGGAGTGGACGGCGCCCAGCCGGGGATCGCGATGCCGGCCGAGCCGAGGCCCGGATTGGCCTACCGGCAGGAGTACTACGCCGGCGAGGCAGAGGACAGGGCGAAGGTGCTGAGCGTCGACGAGCAGGCCGAAGTGCCGTTTGGGCACTTCACCGGCGTCCTCATGACCAAGGACCTGGTGCCGCTGGAACCGGACGTGCTCGAGTACAAGCTCTACGCCCCTGGCGTGGGGCCGGTCCTGGTACTCGATGCCTCCGGCGCGTCCGGCCGGGAGGAACTGCTCTCCTTCGAAGGACCCTGAAGCTCAAGGCGCCGGCGGAGGATCCGCCGTGGCGACGAGGCTGAACCGGATCGTCCCTCGCGTCCCAGCTTCGATCGCCGTGGCCGGCCGCCGGTGAACCCAGAGGCCGAGATTGTCGTCGTTGAGGTCCTGGCTGTCGTTGAAGAAGGCACGTGGCATCAGCGGTCCCGACAGCGGCCCCCCGGCCTTTTGCACCCTGATCCTGTAGGAGGGCGTGTTGCCGTTCGGCTGGCCGATGTCGTCGCTGTGAACGCTGTCGAGGATCGGCGTCCCGCCGGCAAGCGGCTGGGGACTAATGGGCAGCAACGAGTTCGCCAGCCCCGGGCTATAGAGGATCTCAACTGGCCCGTTACCGCTGCGGTAGCGGAGAGCATCGACGTCGTGGCGGGCTGCGTCGATGAACATGCTCGAGACCTGGAACAGGCGAAAGGATTGGAACTCGGCAGTCCGGATCGGGTCGGGGACGACTCGCTCGGTGAACCTGAACTTCTCCTCCACGCTGAGTCGCGTGCTGGACTCGGTGGGCTCCTCGAGTGCGAGGGTCCAGGTGAGGTTCATGATCTGGTTGGCGTTGGTGCTCGCCGGCGGCAGGTTGCGATCGCGGGCGACGATCCGGATCGACAGCGTTCCGGTCCCGTTGCGACGCAGCTTCCCGGTGTCGACGTCGACCCTCTGAACCTGCGGGTTGAAGAAGAGAGTCGAGCTCGCGAAGGAGGCTGAGCTGGCGAAGATCGCCGGGCCGAGTACGAGGCTCTGCCCGAACGGCAACGGTGGGCTCGGGTCCGCACCCGACTTGATCCGCAGGTAACCGGAGGAGGCGATCGCGAGGACCTGAGGGAACCGCGAGGTTCCTCCGACGCGGCTGGCAAAGGTGAGAAGCCTCGTCTGACCGATCGGAACCCCGTCGACGCGAGCTTCGAACGGCATCTCCGGGATCCCGCTGCCATTGCCCTTGGCTACGACCCACTCCCCGTTGTCGAAGCCCGCCGTCTCCCCGACCTGCCCGCACGGACAGGGCAGGCTCTCGCAGGCGATCCCGTCGCGATCGCCGTCGAGCCGGTGTGGGTCCGCCGCCGGATCGTGGCTTACGAAGAAGGTTTGGGCCTGCTTTTGGGCCCGGAAGTCGGCGCAGTCCTTGTCCGACGCGAGGGCGGTAGATGAGACCGCCGCCGGCAATGCCACGATGCCCAGCAGGATCAGCGTCGCCCCGAACACGCGCCGGTAGGCGCTGCCGGCGTTCCCTAGGGAACTCGCTTTGATCACTGGGCCTCCCCGTAGCGGTGGTCTCCGACGGGACCAACCTAAACGACAGCCGCCAAAGACCCATCAGTACTTAATACTGAATTTTTACTGTGGAAAACTACGGACCCGGCCCGGCCAAATCGCTAGGCCGTCCCTAGCCGGCGGCGACGCCGCCGGCTGAGACCCCGCCGCCCGAGGGGGCTGGTGCGGGGGCAGGAGCGGGGGACGGTGCGGCTTCGGGGGCAGCTTCACCCGCGTCGGATTCCTGCTCGTCGCCACCCTCCTGTTTCTCGTCCGGCTCCTCATCTTCGGCTTCCTCGGCTTCGTATTCACCTTCGTATTCGCTGTAACCGCCAGCGGAGCCGGTCGTCTGGTCGCTGTCGAAGCCGGAGAGTTCGGGCATGCTGGCGGGCACCTCGAATTCGGCGCATTCGCTGTTTGCCGCTTCCATGAAGGAGCGCCAGATCGGCCCCGCCGTCGGCCCGCCATAGCCGGTCGCTTCGCGCGACTGCGGATGGCCGACCCAGACCGCGGTCGAGTAGAGCGGCGTGTAGCCGGCGAACCAGGCGTCGGAGAGGTCCTCCGAGGTGCCGGTCTTGCCCGCGGCCTGACAGCCGATCGAGGTGTAGCCGGCGCCAGTGCCCTGGGTGATCACCCCTTCGAGCAGCCTCGTCACTTCGTAGGCCTCGCCGTCGCTGAGCACGCGCTCGCCGGCGTCGGCATCGGGTTCGTCGACCTGGCCGCTGGGGAACTCGACCCGGGCGAGTGCGGTCGGCTCGTGGTGAACGCCGGCGCTGGCCAGGGTGGCGTAGGCGCTGGCCATTTCAAGCGGGGTGACGCCGACGGCGAGGCCGCCGAGCGCCTCCGCCGGCACCGATTCCAGCGGCGCCTCGATCCCCATCTGGCGCGCGGTGTGGGTCACGTGTTCGGGCCCGACGTCGAGGTCGAGCTGGGCGAAGACGACGTTGGTCGAGTGCCAGGTGGCGGAGGCAAGCGACATCGTGCCGCCGCCCGCCTCGGCGTTGTTGACCACCCAGGGAGGGCCGGCGCCGGGCGGGTCGAGGGTCTTCGGCGAGGTGCCGTCGTAGTAGGTGGCGTCGGGGTCGATGCCCTGCTTGATCGCGGTGGCGAGGACGAAGGTCTTGAATGAGGAGCCGGGCTGGCGGTGCGCCTGCCAGGCGTAGTTGAATTCGCTTTCGTCGGCATAGCCTTCGGTCGAGGCGAGGGCGACGATCTCGCCGGTGGCGGGATCGACCGAGGCGAGCCCGGCCGCCGGGCCGCCTTCGGAGTAGCAGACGCCGCAGGAATCGACCGCTTCCTGCGCCCGTTCCTGCAGCTCGGGGTCGATCGTCGTGTAGGCCTTGAGGCCGCCGTAGCGGACGGTGTTGAGGCCGTATTTGTCGATCAGCTCCTGCTGGACCAGGTCGAAGAGGAGGCGGTCGCGGATCACGCGGTACTTGTGGCCGGGGCTGAGGCCGAGGCCCCTGTCGATCGCCTTGCGGTATTCCTCGGGCGTGATGTAGCCCTGCTCCGCCATCGCTTCGAGCACCTGGTTGCGGCGCTCCAGCGCGGCGCGCGGATCCAGCAGCGGGTTGTATTCGGAGGGCGCCTGCGGCAGCCCGGCGATCATCGCCGCCTCGGTCAGCTCGAGCTCGCGGGCGGGCTTGCCGTAGTAGGTCTGCGCCGCCGCCTCGGCGCCAACCGCGGTCTCGCCTTCGACCGTGCCGTAGGGGGCGGTGTTGAGGTAGGCGGTGAGGATCCACTGCTTGGAGTGCACCTCCTCCTGCTCGTAGGCGAGGTGGGCTTCGATCAGCTTGCGCTCGATCGTCGGTTGGGGGTCGCGGATGTAGAGGTTGCGGACGAGCTGCTGGGTGATCGTCGAGGCTCCCTGGACCGGCTTGCCACCGGCCTGGATGTTCTTCCAGGCCGCACGCACGATCCCGGCCGGGTCGATCGCGCCGTGCTCGAAGAAGTTGCGGTCCTCGATCGCGACCGTGGCGTATTTGAGGTTCTGCGGCAGCGCCCGCGAGGGGACCGGCTGGCGGATATTGCTGGCCTGGATGAAGCCAATCAGGCTGCCGTCGGCAGCGTAGATCGCCGAGGAGCGGCCCTTCTGCACCGGCTTGAGGCTGGCCAGTGGCGGCGCCGAGTTGTAGACGTCGATCGCCCAGCTCGCGGCCACCCCGCCCGCCACCGCGACCGCAATGACGAGCGCGCTGGCCACGGCCAGCAGCTTCCTCTTCCAGCTCGTGCGGTGCGTTCGGCGCCGCAGGCGCCGTTCCCGATTCGTCATCGGGAAAATTCTATTGAGGCCGGCGTGCCGGTCCTTTCCGCTCTGCCAAGCGCAATTTCACGTGCGATTGGCGGTAGCCTGCACGCAGACGCCAAGTCCATGCCGAGCTTCCTCCACACCTGCTACCGAATCGGCGAGATCGATCGCTCCGTCGCCTTCTACGAGAAGCTCGGCTTCGAGGAGCGGCGGCGGATGCCGATCGGCGAGGAGGCGATCAACGTCTTCATGGGCCTGCCGGGTGAGGACCCGGTGCTGGAGCTGACCTACAACCACGGCGTCGACTCCTACGAGCACGGCACCGGCTACAACCACATCGCCCTCCTGGTCGACGACCTCGACGGCACCCTGGCCGAGCTGGCCGGTCAGGGCATCGAGCCGGAAAAGCCCCCCTACCGCCCCGGCGGCCGCACCGAGGGCCACCGCATCGCCTTCGTCCGCGACCCTGACGGCTACCGAATTGAGATAATTGGGCCGTAGCCCAATCACGCCCTCAGGCCACCTGCTTGGCAGTCATCGCTACGAGATCGGCGGTCGTGATTGAATCGTCAAGAATCCCGGGGGCCTTGCTGCCAAAGCTCGCCGACCACTGCACAGGGGTGACGGTGGTTATCTCCCAGCCTGCCTCGGAGAGCTTTTGCACGATTGAAGACCAGGAGCCCTGAACGGCATCGCCCTCTACCTCGGCCTTCCAAGCCCGTAACTCTCTGTCAAAGCGAAGCCAAAAGACTTCCTGTCTCAATGACACGCCCACACCCTATCGGGGATGCGCGGTCTGATCGATCAGCATCATGCGTCGAATAGACGGCTACAGAATCGAGTTGATCGGCGAGTAGGTCACCTTCAGGCGCCGTAGAGCTCGAGGCCGTCCAGGGCGGGAGCGATTCGCTCGAAATCGGAATCGAGGCTCCATAGGACGTGGCCGGCACGGCTCGCCGCGACAGCGATGGTGAGATCGGTGAGCGGCAGCGACTGACCCTGCTGGCGCAGGCGGCGGGCGAGGGCGCCGACTTCCTGCCAGGCGGACGACGCCAGCCCTGCCCATTGCAGGGAGGAGAGCGTCGCCCACATCCGCTCGGCCACCTCGCCGTCGGAACCGGCCAGGAGCTCAGCGACGACCGGGCCGCAGGTGACCACTTCGCCGCGATCCAGAAGCTCTCGCATCGCCGCTGCCTCCCCTCTCGCTCCGCGACGGGAAAAGTCGACCCAGACCGACGTATCGGGAAGAACCACTCAGATCCGCCGATCGATCGCGCGCATCTCCTTCGAGACGTCTTCGATATCGATTTTGCCGGCGTTCGCGAGCAGCCAATCCACCGCCCCGCGGCGCAGATGATCCGCGATCGCCGCCTCCACGGCCTTCGTTTTGCTCACGCCGGGGTGGCGGGCCATCAGCGCCTCCATGAGATCGTCATCCAGGTCGAGCGTGGTTCGCATGCCATAAATATGGCATAAGCATCTGCTGTTTCCATGACTACCCAAGCTCTGGCGAGCGCGGACTCTCCCCCCTTGCCACCGGTAGGCTCGCTGGAAATGGCGCGAATTGCGGTAATTACGGGGGCTTCCAGCGGGATCGGAGAGGCTGCGGCACGGGCGCTGGGGTCTGACGGCTTCCAGGTGGTGCTCGGTGCCCGGCGGCTCGAGCGGCTGGAGGAAGTCGCGGCCGAGGTCGGTGGCGAGGCCGTTGCCCTCGACGTGACCGACCCTGACTCGGTGGAGGAGTTCGCAGCGCGGGTGCGGCGCTGCGACGTGCTGGTCGACAACGCCGGCGGGGCGCTCGGCCTCGGCCCGCTCGAGCAGGCCGACGAAGAGCAGTGGCGCTGGATGTACGAGACGAACGTGCTGGGGACGATGCGGATGGCCAAAGCGCTCCTGCCGCGGCTGACCGCGTCGGGGGACGGCCACATCGTCGCCGTCACCAGCATCGCTGGCTTCGAGTCCTACCGCGGCGGATCCGGCTACATCGCCGCCAAGCACGCTCAGCGCTCGATGCTGCGCAACCTGCGGCTCGAGCTGCTGGGCCAGCCCTTGCGGGTGACCGAGATCGCGCCCGGCATGGTCGAGACCGAGTTCTCGCTGGTCCGCTTCGACGGCGACGAGGAGGCGGCCGCCCGCGTCTACGCCGGCATGGAGCCCCTGCGCGCCGCGGACGTCGCCGAGTGCATCCGCTGGGCCGTCGCCCAGCCGCCGCACGTCAACGTCGACGAGATCGTCGTTCGCCCCCGCGACCAGGCCACCGCGACCGAGGTCCACCGCGACTAGGCCTCCGTCCGCCCTTGACGCGCCGTCGCGGCAGGAGCATGCTTGCGCTACCGGCCCTTCGAGAGGAGACGAGATGATCTGCGCTCTTACCGTCCGAACGCTCAAACCCGGCAGCTTCGACCAGTTCCGCGAGGCCTTCATGGAAGAAACGCCGACGAGATGCCCGAGGGCTTCGTCCGCTTCAACATGCTGCGCAACACCGAAAACCCCGACGAATGATCTCCTTCGGCTTCTTCGACGGCAGCGTCGAGGGGCTGCGCGAGATGACCGCGAAAAAGAAGGCTACGACGAGCAGCTGGAGCGGATCGCGCCCTTCGTCGAGTCGGTCGGTGCCGACGGCCTCTACGAGATCGCCGAGGAGCGCATTCCGTAGGCGGAGTCGCAGTTCCAACGCCGCGTGTCGTCGCGGGACGATAGGCTGCCTCCCGGCTCTGGCGGGAAGATGGGAGGAGGATCGTCTCTGAAACGCTCGGCGATCGGCATCGTCCGGCCTGGAGAAGGCCAACGACGTGCTGGAAGCGCTCTACCGGCGGAAGTCCGCGGGGCGTCCTGAGCCGCGTCGAAGGGCACGGCGGCGAGCTCGAGCGGGTCGAGACCTACCGCGGGACCACGGTGAAGATGGGTCTCTCGCGCACCGAGGACTTCGAGGCGGTGATGAAGGGCGAAGGCGGTGTCGACGTGATCCTCGACATGGTCGGCGCGCCCTATTTCGACAAGAACCTCACCGTGCTGAAGGATCTCGGCCGGCTCTGCTACATCGCCTTCCTGCATGGCTCGAAGGTCGAGGGCGACCTCACCCGGCTGATGCTCAAGCGTCTCACCGTCACCGGCTCGACGCTCCGCATCCGCACCGACGCCTACAAGGCCAAGCTCGCCGAAGGGCGTCGTCGCCCATGTCTGGCCGATGATCAGCCAGGGCCGGTTCAAGCCCCTCATCGACCAGGTCTTTACCTTGGCGGAAGCCGACGCCGCCCACGCCCGGATGGAGGGCGGCGAGCATGCCGGAAAAATAATTATGCAGGTCGGCGGCTAAACCCCTGATTCTGGGCGCCACCCGGCGCGAAGTCGGGCGTCATCCGAGGTTCACAACGCGGAAAAACCGAACTATATCAGGCCCCGCTCAGGACTATCCAACCGTACCAGTTTCGGAAAGCCCGGCCCTAAGCGCCGGGTTTTTCGTTTTCAGGACTTCAAAGGCGCCCATGGCCAAAATCCTCATGCCCAAAGCGACAGCTGTCTGGCTGATCGACAACACCACGCTCACCTTCGAGCAGATCGCGGACTTCTGCGAACTCCATCCCCTCGAAGTGAAGGGCATCGCCGACGGCGAGGTCGCCGAGAACATGCGCGGCGCCGACCCGGTGGCGTCTGGCGAGCTGACCCGCGAACAGATCGAGAAGGGCGAGCAGGACAAGGACTACCGCCTCAAGCCGCCTGCCCCCAAGCACGCCGAAATCCCGCAGCCGAAAAAGAAGGGCGCCCGCTTTACCCCGGTCTCGCGCCGCAAGGACCGCCCGGACGCCATCGCCTGGTTCCTGCGCCACCATCCGGAAGTGACCGACGCCCAGATCTCGCGCCTCATCGGCACGACCAAGTCGACCATCGAGTTGGTGCGCTCGCGCCAGCACTGGAATGCGCCAGAATCTCAAGCCGGTCGACCCGGTGACGCTGGGCCTGTGCTCCCAGATCGAACTCGACGCCGTCGTCTCCAGGGCCGCCAGCAAGAAGGCCCAGGCGCGCGAGGAGAAGGACGCCCGGCTCGCCGGTCCGACGCTCCGCAAGGTCGTGACGCCCCCGCCCGCGCCCGAGCAACAGCCGGAAACGGCAGAGGCCGGCGAGGACGCCCCGCGCCGCGAAGTCACGGCAGCGCAGGTCTTCGCCAATTTCGGCAAGTCGAAGCCCGAATAGCTATTCCTCGGGATAGGCCGGCCCGTCATCGCCGGCGCGGATGGCCCGCGGCTCCTGCGGCGGCAGCCTTCGCGCCGGTTGCGCAAGACCGCCGAAGCGCTCCTCCATCGCATCGAGCCGGTCGTAGGACCGGTTCAGCACGGTCAGGATGTCGGCCAGCATCTTGAGCCCCAGCCACGCCGCGAACGGCAGCGCCAGCCCGGCCGTCGCCTGCACGAGGGCGACCACGTAGAACCCCTGCGCTGCGCTCACCACCCCCGCCGCAATCATCGCCAGCGCCAGCGCCGCCAGCACCCCGCCCACCAGCGCCAGCGCCGAGCGCAGCAGGCTGGGCGACAGCGGCTGCTCGTGGTCCCACAACCCTCTCATCGATTGCCCCGCTCAACGCCCCCTGGTCACGCGCATCCCACGCACCGCGCAGACTTCGCGCAGCGGCTGTCCAAGATCAATGGTTCTGAAGGGACGTTGCAGGCCTTCATCCGGCGGCGCTGGGGCCTCGGAGCGTATCAAGACGCGAAAGGACGGCGCGATTGCTCGCGGCTAGTGCGGCTCCGTTTGGAGCTGCGCAATCTCGTCCTTTATTCGAAGTTTCTTCCTCTTGAGCTCGTGGATCCTTAGCTCGTCGCCGGCGGGGTGTTTCATTTCCGCTGCGATTGCCGCTTCGAGTCGTTTGTGACGTTCACTCAACTCCCGAACGCGTGCTTCCAGGCTCATCAAGGGTCTCTCCTGTTCTAGGGCCTGCGGCCCGACCGGAGAATCCAGCCATGCCCGCAGCCCGCCCCGACACGAGCGGCCGCAGCGGCGTCCGCTGCGGTTCCCAAGACCCAAAATTTGGGAGCCGTGCGGCTCGCTGACCAGCCGCAATGGTGAGTGAAACACGAACAAGGCGGGTCGTCACGACTTGAAAACCCCGAAAGCCTCCCTGCTGTGAAAAAATTGCAAGGTTCCCGAATACGAGGCGCCCGCCGCCCATGCGGAAGGCAGGCGCGCCTTTCCGGGACGCTCCTGATTTGATATGTCATTCCGCGCGGCAGGAGGCCGGACCGGCCCCGTCGGTTCTCGGCGTCTTGCTACGACAATGCACTGAATTGGCGCCGGTTTCCGGCGCCGTTCCGGCATGGGTTCCGGGATCCTGCGTGGCCTTCGGAACTGTCGGAGCTGGAGGGACAGGGCTTGAGTGAGAACACATTCGATCCCGGTGACGTCGACAAGATGATGCAGCGCCTCGAGGCGCTGCGCACCCGCCACCGCGAGCTCGACGAACTCGATCGCACAGCTGGAAGCCGACGGCGGCCACGACATCCGCATCATGGGCCTCAAGCGCGACAAGCTCCGCACCAAGGACCACATCTCGTGGCTGTCGTCGAAGCTCACGCCCGACATCATCGCTTAGCGGCAGCTCGTCCGTAGACGCACCAATTTCGACGCGGTCGCGAAACGTCGGCGCGATATTCACAGGCTACCGCTGCGTATCTCGCCCGCTGCGCGAATGCCGCCTGTCACCGCCGTGTCATGCGTGCATCGGTTTTGCACAATCCGCCCGCGACCGGCGAATTGATCGACGCAGAGCAAGACTAATTTCCCCTGTCGCGGCAGGTGTACTTCTCAGCATTCCTTGAGGAGCCCGCCGCCGATGACCCGTCGCAAACTGGCCTCGACCAAACGCCTTGCCGGCCTGATGGCCGCCGTCTCCGCCGCCGCGCTGATGGCGCTTCCCGCCGCCGCGCAGACGCCTCCCGCCGATGCGCCTGAAGGCGCGCTCGAGATCGTCATCATCACCGCCAACCAGCGCGAGGAAGACCTGCAGGACGTGGCGATCTCCGCCGCCGTCGCTGCCGACAGACCAGATCGAAGCCATCTTCTCCGGCGGCGAGGATGTCCTCGCCCTCGCCACGCGCGTGCCGGGCCTCTACGCCGAAAGCTCCAACGGACGCGTCGCCCCGCGCTTCTACATCCGCGGCCTCGGCAACACCGACTTCGACCTCGCCGCCTCGCAGCCCGTCTCCATCATCATGGACGACGTCGTGATGGAGAACGTCGTCCTCAAGTCGACGCCGATCTTCGACCTCGACCGCGTCGAGGTCTATCGCGGCCCGCAAGGCACGCTGTTCGGCCGCAACACCACCGCCGGCATCGTCCGCTTCACCTCGAAGAAGCCGACCGAGGAATTCGACGCCCGCGCCCAGGCCTCCTACGGCAGCTACGGCACGTTCACCTTCGACGGCGCCGTCGGCGGCGCGATCGCGCCCGGCGTACAGGGCCGCGCCTCCCTGCTCTACTCGCACCGCGACGACTGGATCGACAACACCTTCACGCCCGGCGAGGACGAACTCGGCGGCTATGACGAGATCGCCGGCCGCCTGCAGCTCGCCTTCCAGCCCACCGATCAGCTCGACATCCTGCTCAACCTGCACGGCCGCGACCTCGACGGCACCTCCGCCATCTTCCGCGCCAACGTGCTCGGGCCGGGCTCCAACGACCTCAACGCCAACTACGACCGCGACCGCGTCACCTTCAACCAGGGCGGCGGCAACCCGCAGGCCTACACAGGCTGGGGCGGCTCGGCGAGCATCGACTACGACTTCGGCGACATGGTGCTGACCTCGATCACCGCCTACGAGACCACCGAAGGCTCGAGCCGCGGCGACATCGACGGCGGCGTCGCCGGCGTCGGCCCGGGCTTCATCCCGTTCGACTCGCGACACGCAGGACGGCCTCGACGACCTCGACCAGACGACGCAGGAACTCCGCCTCGCCAGCGACACCGACGGTCCGCTGTCCTGGCAGGGCGGCCTCTACTGGTTCGATTCAGTCCTTCACCATCACCACGGTCGGCCCGCTCGGCTTCCCGCCCTCGACCACGCTCACCCACGACAACACGTCATGGGCGCTGTTCGGCCAGGTGAGCTACGACGTCACCGACGCGCTCAGCCTCACCGGCGGCCTGCGCTACACCGAAGACGAGAAGGACCTCACCGTCGCCGGCGCTCCGGCCAACAACCGCTCCGTCTCGGACGATCATGTCAGCTGGGACGTCAGCGCGATGTACGACGTCACGCCCGACTTCTCGATCTATGGCCGCGTCGCCGACGGCTTCCGCGGTCCCTCGATCCAGGGCCGCGACGTCGCCTTCTTCGCCCCGCCCTCGGTGGCGCAGTCGGAAACCGTGCTCTCCTTCGAGGCCGGCTGGAAATCCAGCCTGCTCGGCGACACGCTGCGCCTCAACGGCGCGGTCTTCACCTACGAAGTCGAGGACATCCAGCTCACCGCCGTCGGCGGCGCCGGCAACACGGTGCAGCTGCTCAACGCCGACAAGGGCAAGGCGACCGGCGTCGAGGTCGACGCCGAATGGGCGCCGATCGACAACCTCGTCTTCACCGGCGGCTTCGCCTGGGCCGACACCGAGCTCGACGATGACGCCCTCGCGGTCGGCATCTGCTTCTCGTGCACGGTCACCGACCCGACCCAGGTGATCGGCGGCTCGACCCGCGCGCTGGTGGACGGCAACCCCTTCCCCAACGCGCCGGAAATGACCGCGGACTTCACCGCCCGCTACTCGATGCCGCTCGGCAATGACGGCGAACTCTTCGCCTTCACCGACTGGGCCTGGCAGGGCGACACCAACCTCTTCCTCTACGAGTCGGAAGAGTTCAACACCGACGGCCAGTTCGAGGGCGGCCTCAAGCTCGGCTGGGCGCGCACCGACGGCTCGCTCGAGATCGCGGCCTTCGCCCGCAACATCACGGACGAGGACAACGTCAAGGGCGGCATCGACTTCAACAACAACACCGCCTTCGTCAACGAGCCGCGCATCATCGGCGTCTCGCTGAAGGTCACCAACTGATCCACCATCCTGGGTTGGATTGACGGCGGGGCCGGTCGCAAGACCGGCCCTTTGCTTTGGAGATCAGACCACGCGCGTCGAGGCGACGTCATGGATCTCGACGCCGGTCGAACTGGTCGACAGGCTTCGGATCATCGCCACCGTCTCGCGGCTGTAGTCCTTGGCGAAATGCTCCTGCACGGCGGCCATGTCGCGCCAGCGCTCGACGAACACGAACGTGCCCGGCGCCATCACGTCCTCATGCACGCCATGGCTGATGCAGCCCGGCTCCGTGCGCGACAGGCTCACATGGCGGCTCGCCGCCGCGATGAAGGCCGCGCGGTTCTCCGCCGGCACCACAACCGAACCCGTTATCAGGATCATGGGCATCCTCCCCTCCCGATCCTGCGCCCGGGCCCGCAGAAACGCAAAGCGCCGTCTCCCGAAGGAGACGGCGCCACAACCAGGTCTGGTTGTAACTCTAAAGTCTTACGAAGCCAGCTTACGAAGAACGGGCCGGCGTCGACGGAGCGGTCGGCTCCGGCGTCGCGCTGGCTTCGGTCGGCGGGGCGGCCGTGCCGCTCATGCAGCAGCGCAGCTGCATCTCGAGCACCTGGCCCTGGAAGCGGCACTCGTTGTCGTCGATCGCGCGCATGATCGAGGGCGCGCCAGCGTTGTAGGTATAACGCGTCTGCGTGCACGAGATCAGCTTGTAGCCCGGCGAGCACGTGCCGACTTTCTGCGCGCTGGATCGTGCGGGTCTCGCAGTGCATCGCGGCCGACATCGCCTTGTCGGCCGTCGCCTGTGCAGCGTTCGCGCGCGCCAGCGCGTTCTCGGCGATCTGGCGGGCCTGGCCGACGCTCATGTTGGTTTCGGCAAGCGCGCGCTTCTGTCCGTCGATCTCGACGTTCACCTTGCACACGTCCTTGTTGAGGTTGTCCGGGTTCGAGCAGAACTCGACGACGCTCATCTCATCTGGAATTTGCTGACATGCAGCAGCAGCGACCGCGAGCACGACCGCCGATGCGATATGTTTCAATTACATTGTGGGAAGCCTCCATCACCTTATCGGTGGAACATGGATCAGGCTCGTTAGGCGGCAAGTGAAAATGCCGCAAACCTTCACGCAATCAGCATGTTGCACGCGCGCGCACCTCCCTCCTGACGCGACGTTCTCATCGAAATGCGACAAGCACGCGATTACATCGAGTTCATCCGCATGCGGACGATCTGATTCTGTCGAATTCTTCATTGAATAACGGCCGCGCTTCCATCGCAGCGCACGTCTACCTGATCGCCTTGCGCACCTGCGCAAGAAACCAGTCGGCGCCCGCATCCTCGACGCCGGCGCGGCGCACGACCGACACGGAAAGCTTCGAGCCCGCGAACGGCCCCGACCGTTCCTGGTGGGACATCGGCGCGATCTTCACCTTCGGCCAGTTCGACCTCGACCTGCGCTGGTACGACACCGACCTCGACTTCATCGAATGCGGCTTCAGCGAGAACTGCGATCCCGCCCTCGTCGGCAGCCTGAGCTGGAACCCGTGGCGGGGCTAGCTCTTCACCCGCTCGCGCAATGCTCCGGAGAATGTGCGGCTCGCGCGAAGCTCCGTTCCGTCGGCCAGCTCGATCTGCGCATCCCCGCTCGCGAGGGATCTCACCCGCCTCAGACGCGCGAGGTTGACGATGGCGCTGCGATGCACGCGGACGAAGCTTTCCTGATCGAGCCTCTGCGCCAGCCGCGTCAGCGTCTCGCGCACCAGATGCGTCTCCGCCCCGACATGCAGCGCGGCATAGTTCCCCTGCGCCTCGATCCAGTCGATCCTCGCCGCGTCCACCAGCAGCGTTCCATCGCGGGTCTGCACCGCAATGCGCGCATCATGCCCCGATGCAGCCCGGGCAGGCGCCGCCCGCGTCCTGCGCAACAGATGCAGCAGCACGGCGAACGCTCCGAGGGCAAATGACAGGAGCAGCCAGTTCGCGGCGATGTCTTCGCCGATCGACATCTTCAGCCTGTGGCTGTCCGGCGCCAGCACCAGCGGCGCTCCCACACTTGCAACGGCGATCGCCGCCAGCGACAGGCCAAGGCATGCCGACAGGTGGATGACGAGGCGCGGCCCGCGCCGCACGCCGGCAACCGGAAACCGCGCCACCAGCAGATACTGGGCCACCGCCATGCAGCTGCCGACCACGCTTGCGGCCAGGATGCGAGGGGCATCGTCGCCGACCGCCGCCAGCCACCCGTCCGCTACGCCGAAGATCAGGTCCGGATCGAGCGCCAGCAGGAACGCCGCCCAGAAGAGAAAGCCGATGCCGGCGACCTGCAGCGCCGGCTCGGCGCCGCGCATCACTCCCGAAACGATCCTCGCCATGCCCTGCTCCGTTGAAATTCCATCACTTTGTGACGACCCGCACCGGCGATGTGACAGGCCGCGGCGCCGTTGCTGTCCGCATCGGCGCACGCCGCTAGGCTGCCAGCAACGCCATCGTCCAACAACCTCCCCAGAAGAAACAGACATGGACCCCACCCTCATCCCCATCCCGGTCAACGCGCCGGGCGTCGTCGAATTCAACCTGCAGCGCGACCTCATCTGGCTCCTCGAACAGGCCGTCATCCTGGCCGTGCCGCTGATCCTCCTTTTCACCGGCTGGGGCGCGCGCCTGCGAACGGCATGTGCGCGCCTCGCAGGAGACCGCGGCGTGGCTGACGCTGATCCTCTTCGCCGCAGCCTGGTTCGCCATCGCGGCCATCGCCGTGCTCCCGGTCGCATGGTGGCGCGAGATCGCCCACCGCGAGGCCTGGGACCGTCCCGTTCAGGACCTCGGCCCATGGCTCGCCGGCCGCGGAACCGGTCTTCTCATCCAGATCGTGGGCGCAGCGCTCCTCCTCTGGATACCCTTCACGCTCATCCGGCGCATGCCGCGCTGGTGGTGGGCGCCCGCCGCGGCGCTCTCCTTCATCGCGGCCAGCGCCTTCCTCATCGTCGAGCCGATCCTGATCCGGCCGCTGACCACCAGGATCGAACCTCTGCCCGAAGGTCCCGCCCGCGCGCAGATGGAAGCCATCGCCGCGCGCTGTGGCCTGTCCGATGTCCAGGTCTTTGTCGGCGGCATCGAAGGCGGCGCGACCGCCGTCGGCCTCGGCCCCGTCGCCCGCATCCTCTTCCCCCGCGAGCAGGTGGAAGATGCACTGCGCGAATGGCCGCGAAGCGGAGCTCGTCTCCACCTTCGGCCACGAGCTTCGCCACTACATGCACGACAACTGGCTGGCGATCGCCGTCGTCGCCGTCATCTGCCTTGCCGGCGCCCTGCTCGTCTACATCGCCGGCAACGCCGCCATCCGGCTCTGGGGCAAGCGTTTCGGCTTCACCTCGCTCGCCGACCCTGCGGCCCTTCCGCTGATGCTCCTGATCCTCGCCTTCTCATGGACCTTCGGCGGCCAGCTCGCCTTCAACGCCCTGCAGCGCGGTTTCGAATACGAAGCCGACCGCTTCTCGCTGGAGATGACGCGAGACAACCACACGCAGGCCGCGGCGCAGGCCCGCTGGGCATCGAGCGGCTTCCCCCGCGTCGTCGACTACTACTGGTTCTTCGAGGTCTTCCGCGCCAACCACCCGTCCGACGCCGAGCGCATCCGCCTCGCCAACACCTGGCGCCCCTGGGAAACCGGCCAGCCCGGCCGCTACGACGCCGTCTGCGCGCCGCCGTAGCCCGCACGCAGGCGTTTCATTTCAGAAGATCGGCGATCGCTTCGCGTTCCGCCGTCCTGTAGATTTCGGCGTTGGAGCACTCCATCGCAATCGTGCTCTCAGAACTCACGCGCTCCATGAAATAGAGAACGATGCGGAAGCCGCTGGGTTTGTCCGCATCAGTTTGAGCCTCGCCGGAATAGAATCTGGCGGTGCGCCAGACAGCGCCGGACGGGCTGACGTCCGGTTCTGCTATGTCCCGCGCCTGGAAGCGCTGGTCAGCCGACAGCTCGGCGACGATTGAATCGAAGGCGGCTCGCGCCTCCTCACGCGACGCACGGACGATGGTCCCCTGCACGGAATGCAGCCGGCGCGATGCCGGGGAGAAGCCAGCCTCAAACTCCGAGAAAGGCGGAAACCCGGCTCGCGGGGCGAAAGCACGGCGGTTGCCCTTTGCATTCATGCTCCGCCCCTCTGCCTCGACGCGGTTGGCGCCGAAGCTCTGGCCAAACGCAGCCTCCATGGAGCAATAGCCGCCAACGCGTGGTGCAACCGTCTGCGCCATCGCCGCACAGACCGCGAAACTCGCGCAGATGAAGCCAGCAAGAATTGTTCGCTGCATACCTCCGCTCCCTACTCGTACCTGAGCGCCGTCATCGGCTTGGCGCGCGCGACCCGCCAGGTCTGGAACGACACGGTGAGCCACGCGATCGCCAGCGCCGCAAGCGCCGCCACCGCGAACAGCCAGAGCGGCAGGTCGACGCGATAGGCGAAGCCCTGCAGCCAGTTCGCCATCAGGAGCCAGCTGACCGGCACGGCGATAGCGATCGCCCACAGAACGGGGATCGTGAACTGCCACATCAGCAGGCCGAGCACGTTGGGCGTCGTCGCCCCCAGCGCCTTGCGTATGCCGATCTCCTTCGTCCGCCGCTCCGCCGCCAGCGCCGACAGGGCGAACAGTCCGAGGCAGGCGATCGCAATCGCAGCGGCGGCGCACACGCCGATCAGCGCGCCCTGGATGATGATGTCGAGATACTGTGTCCGCCGCGTCTGCTCGTAGAAGGTAAGCTCGATGGGCCGGACGTTTCCGGTATCCTTCCACACGCGCTGGATCTCGCTCACCGTTCCGGCGACATCCTCGCCTGTCGTCTTGATCGACAGAACCTGCACGATCCGTGGCGCGATGAAGTAGAACATGGCGTCCGCCTTGGCGCCGACATTCACCGGAATGTCCGGCACGACGCCGATGATTTCCGACGGCAGAGGCGCCGGCCCCGCACCGGGCTGCGACCAGCTCATCGTCTTGCCGACGGCCTCCTCCGGCGTCGCATAGCCAAGGCTGATCGCCGCCGACTGGTTCAACACAACGGGACGCGGACCGAACTGCGGAGGCGGCGGCCCGCCTCCCGGCGCGCCCGTCGGAGGCGCCTGCGGCGGCGGAGCGGCCTGCCCCGGCTGCTGGCCGACCGTCGTTCCCTGCTGCGCCGCCTGCAGCGGCAGAGGACCGTCATTGCCGCGCTCGCGGTCGAACACGCGGCCCGTCAGCGGCGTGATGTTGAACGTCTCGAAGAATTCGAAATCGACCGGCCCGACGCTGAAGGTGAGATTCCGGCCGTCCTTGGTATCGATGTCGGTAATGTTCTTGGCCGCTGGCGAGGATAGCGCGTTGAGCGAGGAGCACGCCGCCCGCTCCACGCCCGGCAGCTTGCGCACCTCCGCCGGGAAGGCGTTCTGGCAGTTGGTCCGCACCTGGATGATCTGGTCGCTGACCTGGCCCAGCCCCTGCTTCAGCGCGAACTCTGTCTGGCGATAGATCGTCACCGTCGCGAGGATCAGGCCGATAAGGATCGAGAACTGCACGACGACCAGCACCTGCCGCGTCGCCGGCGATCCCGCATGCTGCACCGCACCGCCCTTCAGCACGGCTCCGGGCCGGAAGCTCGACAGCACCAGCGCCGGATAGAGCCCGCCCAGGAAAGCGATCACCAGCGTCGCAAGCACCAGCCCGCCCGCCAGCACCGGATCCCGGATGAAATCGACGGTGATGCCGCGCTGCACGAAATCGCTGAACGGCTGCGCCAGCGCGCCGGCAAGGATGATCGCCAGGATCATCGACAGCACCGCATAGATCAGCGCCTCGCCCATGAACTGCACGATGAGGTCCGAGCGCTTCGCCCCGTTCGCCTTGCGCACGCCCACTTCCAGCGCGCGGCGCGAGGCCCGCGCCGTCATCAGCGTCACGAAATTGATGCCGGCGACGAGGACGATCAGCGCCCCGACCGCAGCGATGGCCCAGGCCGTCGTGCTGCTGCCGGTGGGCTTGGTGACAAGCCCGGTGAGCTGCGGCGTCGTCATGTGGAGTTCGGAAAGCGGCACGGCCCAGAATTCCGTCTTGATGTCGCCCTCTGCGAAGGCCGCCGCTTCCGCGACGGTGGCCGCATCGATCGCGCGTTCGAGGTCCTCCTGCGTCGCCGTCTCCGTGATCTTGACGAAGATGTAGGTGCTGACGCCGGTGCGCACCGGCGGCCGGCTGTCCATGACGGAGAGCGGCGTCTGCGCCGTCTTGCCCGACGCAAAGATCTCGGTGACGAGGTTGGTGTTGGACGGCAGGTTCTCGAGGATCGCTGTCACCTTCAGCGGGATCTTCGAATTGTTCGGCCCGCCAAGCGTCAGCGTCTCGCCGACGACATTCTCGCGCCCGAAATACTTCGCCGCCGCCGCCCGGGTCATGACGACCGTGCCCGGCTCGTTGAGCGCCGTCGCAAGATCTCCCTCGACCGCCGGCAACGGCAGGACCGTGAAGATCTCCGGATCGGCCCACGAAAAGGTCTGGTCGGCGATGCCGCCATCGCCCGGATCGGGATTCTGGAAGATCGTCGGGAACACCTGCATCAGTCGGGCAGCCGCTGCGACCGACTTGGGATCCGCCTCGGCAAGCTGCTTCTTCACCCCCGCCATCAGATAGTCGCTGGTGTTCGCCGGCTGGCCCGGCTGCTCGATCGAATGGTAGAGCTTGAAGACGCGCTCATGGTCCGGGATCCAGCGGTCATAGCTGAACTCGTTGCGCACGAACTGCGTCACCAGGATGCCGCCGGCGAACGACACGGCCAGCCCGACTATGCTGATCGCCGCATAGAGCCAGTTGCGGGCCAGATCGCTCAGCGCAACCTTGAGATAGTTCCCGAACATCCCCGCACTCCCCGTCCGAACGGGACGAGCCTCCACTGTTGTGTGGCAAATTCAAGGGCCGCCGCGTAAGGCGGGGCCGGTTTCCCCGACTCCCGACGGATTGACGCGGCGCAGCGATGACAGGTGTGCATGGCTGTCGCATACCTGCTGGCAAAAGGTCGTGGCGGAACGATCGGGACGAAGGCGGGCCAAGCCTGCCGGTCGGGGAGGTTCGGATGAATCTGAAGTCGGCGTCCGGGAAACGGAGCACGGGTTCGCTGGCCGCTGCAGGCGGCCTTGCCGCGGCGGTCTTGCTGGCGGGCGTCGCCATCGCGCAGGCGCCGCCGGCGGCGTCGAGCGCAGAGGTCCTGTTCCAGAGCCGCTGCGCGAGCTGTCACGATCCGAGCATCGAACGCGCGCCGTCGCGCGCCATGCTCGCCCAGATGTCGCCGGCGCAGATCGCCGGCTCGCTTGAAAGCGGCGTCATGGCGCCGATGGCCGCCGGGCTGTCGAAAGACGACATCCAGGTGCTGGCCGCGCATCTGGGAGCATCTGCATCGACGCTCGCGCAATCGGCGCCGCTATCGCCTGCTCCGTCGGCGGCCGGACCTCTGAAGCCGATCCCGGCCGCCCTTGCCGCCAAGCCGGCTGAATGGCGCGCCTACAACGGCAACTATGCGAGCACGCGCTACTCGCCGCTCGAGCAGATCAACAAGGACACGGTCAAAAGCCTTCGCATCGCCTGGCGGCAGTCGCTGACGCCGGATGCGCCACGGGCGGCGGACGTGAAGGTTCCTCCGCCCTCCAGCAACAACCAGACGACGCCGCTGATGGTGGGTGGGCTCGTCTACTACAGCACCGGCGTCGGCGGCGTCGCCGCGCTCGATGCAGCGACCGGCAAGGTCGTGTGGAATGTCGATCCTGCGGCCGCGGATGTGGAGGCCGCTTCGGCGGATGACTCCAGGAGGCGGACAGGCGGCGCGACGCGAGCGCTCTCCTACTATGCCGACGGCGCGGACGGCCGCATCATCGCGCTCGTCGGCGGCCGCTATCTCACGGCGCTGAACGCGAAGACCGGCAAGCGCATCGCAAGCTTCGGCGCCGACGGCCAGGTGGATCTGCGCAAGGGACAGGAGCGCGGCGAGTCGTTCACCTGGCGCACCGGACCCACCGTGATCGTGCGCGGCGTCATCATCGTCGGCTCCGTCGTCGGCGACATCAACGCGGCGCGCGGGCCCCAGCTGAAGACGGCGATACCGGGCGATGTGCGCGGCATCGACGTGAAGACAGGCAAGCAGCTGTGGATCTGGCATTCCATTCCGCAGCCCGGCGAAGCCGGCAACGAGACATGGCTGGACAAGTCCTGGGAATATACCGGCCACACCAATGTCTGGGGCGCGATGAGCGCGGACGAAGAGCTCGGGCTTGTCTACATGCCCGAGACCACGCCCACCAACGACTGGTATGGCGGCAAGCGTCCGGGGAACAACCTGTTCGCCGAGAGCATGGTGGCGCTCGATGCGCGGACGGGGAAGCGCGTCTGGCATTTCCAGACCGTGCACCATGGCCTGTGGGACTATGACCTGCCCTGCGCGCCGCTGCTCGTCGACATCACGGTCAAGGGCAAGAAGATCAAGGCGATCGCCCAGCCCTCGAAGCAGGCTTTCCTCTATGTGCTGGATCGCAAGACCGGCAAGCCGGTGTGGCCGATCGAAGAGCGGCCTGTACCGAAGGGCGATGCTCCAGGCGAATGGTATGCGCCGACGCAGCCCGTGCCGCTCAATGGACAAGGCAAGCCCTTCGCCTACGACCAGCACGGCGTCACCGTCGACGACCTGATCGACTTTACGCCGGAGCTGCGCGCCGAAGCGGTGAAGATGCTGGAAGAGTATGCCTACGGGCCGATCTTCTATCCCATCGTGATGAAGGATCAGGGCAATGGCGCCGGCAAGAAGGGCTCGATCCACATGCCTGGATCCTATGGCGGCACCAACTGGCCCGGCGCCGCCTTCGATCCCGAGACAGCGACACTCTACGTTCCCTCATCGCACACGCCGGTCGTCGCCGCCCTGGTGCCATCGCCCGAAGGGTCCGACACGGGCTACACGCGTGAACGTTATCAGCCGCTGACAGGCCCGCAGGGGCTTCCGCTGTTCAAGCCGCCCTATGGCCGCCTCGTTGCGATCGATCTCAACAAGGGCGAGATCAAGTGGACGGTCGCCAACGGAGACGGACCGCGCGACCACCCGGCGCTGAAGGGTCTCAATCTTCCTCCGCTCGGCGTACCGGGCCGCGTCGGTCCTCTCGTCACGAAGAGCCTCGTGTTCATGGGCGAAGGGCTGCCGCAGGATCCGCCCGGCTCCGGCGGCAGGAAGTTCCGCGCCTTCGACAAGGCGACCGGACAGGTGGTCTGGGAGACGACGCTCGACGGCGCCGTCACCGGCGTGCCGATGACCTACTCCTGGCAGGGACGGCAATACCTCATCGTTCCGATCGGCTTCGCCGGCCATCCCGGAGAGTTCATCGCCCTGACGGTCGACTAGAGCCGAGGCGGCTTGATGCTGTCCCGATCGGGACAGCATCGGTTCAGTCGCGCAGATCAATCCGGGCTGGTCGGCCTTGGCGGCGGGGCGACGTAGGACGCCTGGATGCCGGTCTTGGCCGCCAGCGGATTGCCGATGTCGAGATAGGAGTTGTTCGCCTCGGTATAGGCAGGCCAGTCGATCAGGCCCGGGACGCTGGGATTGCCGGTCTTCGCGAACTGCGCCCAGACCGTGCGGCTGTGTCGGAGGCGACCTTCAGGTCCACCTCGTCGCTCGCAGGAACGGCGCTGGTGCAGCCGCCGCCGCGCGCGAGGCCCAGCGTCGTCGGCGAGGAGAGGCCGAGCGGCGCGGCGCCGAACACGTAGGTGAGTTCGAGGCCGTGGAAGGCGACGCAGCCCTTCTCGTTCTTCCAGCCGACCGGCAGGTGGGTGAAGTTGTAGACCCAGGTCGGCGCGCCCGTCTTCGCGTGCATGTTGGCCATCTCCGGCACCGAGGTCTGCAGCGATGGCCTCGCCCTGCGTTGCCGCCGACGATCAGCGGCACCTTGCGTTGCTCGCCTGCCTTGAACATCTCGTTGATCGGCTTCGGGAATGACCTTGCCGTCGACGGCAGGGCTGGCGCGGAAGCCGACCTCTTCCTTGCCGGCCGCTTCCTGGATCTTCTCCCACGGAACGGCGCGCAGCTGCGGCGAGCGCATCCGGGCCGTCCGTCACGCCAACCGCGGCGGCGAGTTTCACGCCGAGCGCTTCAGCGTCCGCAATCTTCAGCGAGCGGTCGGCGGTGGCGAGAGCCGAGCCGCTCTCGACGATCGCCTTGTGGAACAGGCCCTCGGTGAGCGGGGTGGCCATCTGCGAGATCACCTTCGAGCCGCCGCCCGATTCGCCGAAGATGGTGACGTTGGCCGGATCGCCGCCGAAGGCCGCGATGTTGTCGCGAACCCACTCGAGCGAGGCCTTGAGATCGAGCGTGCCGTAATTGCCCGAACCCGTGCCTTCCGCCGTCAGCGCCGGGTGCGCGAGATAGCCCATGGGGCCGAGGCGGCTGTTCGCCGTCACCACCACCACGCCCTTGTTGGGCAGGCCGGGGTGATTGTAGGTCGTCGACGAAGCCGGTGCCGGACGTCAGGCCGCCGCCATGGTAGAACACCATGACCGGCCGTTTTTCGTCGGCGGTCTTCGCCGCCGTCACCACGTTGAGATAGAGGCAGTCCTCGCTGATCGGCGCGCCGGTGCCCATGCTGCTCTGGCCCTGCGGGCAGCGGTTCGGCCACTGCGTCGCGTCGCGCTCGCCTTCCCAGGCCGCCGCCGGCTGCGGCGCCTTCCAGCGCAGGTCGCCGGTCGGCGGCGCCGCGTAGGGAATGCCGTTGTAGATGAAGGCCGTCAGCGCCGACCTCGGTCACGCTTGCGCCGCGAACCGCGCCCAGCTTGGTCTGGACGACTTCACCGATCGGGCCGGCCGCAGGCGCGGCCGCCCCGCTCTGCAGCCTTTTCGCCGCTGCAGGCCGACAGAAGCAGAATGGCGCTCAGAACTGACGTGATGGATGTAACTCTGGACATGTCTCTCCCCTAAACAGTCATGATTGCTTGTTTTTGCGGAAGCCCAACCTACCGTCAACTGCCGCGAGGCGCCATCCCCCTGCCGTTTGCGGTCATTCGCAAATTATCGGGACTGCTCGGGCGGTGCAGGCAAGCGAACGACCGCGCAGAGCCCGCACGGGACGTTTGCCGTAAGTGCGAGCGCGCCCTCGTGGCCCTCTGCGACTGCCCTCGCGATGGAAAGGCCCAGGCCGAACCCGCCAGCATTGGCCTCGCGCGCGGATGAGAGGCGCTCAAAAGGTTCGAGCACGAGGGCGAGCTTGTCGGCGGGAATGCCTGGGCCGGTGTCGGACACGACGATCTCGACGTGAGATTCGGCGCGGCGGACGGATACATCGGCATGGCTGGCGTATTTGACAGCGTTCTCGATCAGGTTGCGGACGGCGCGCGACAGGGCGTCGGGGCGGCCGCGATAGTGGACCGGGCCGTCACATGCGAAGGCGACGGATGCGCCGACCTCGGCAAAATCGGCGCATTCGCTTTCGACCAGCGCGCAAAGGTCGATCTGTTTTTTCGGCTCGCTGCGGGATTCGCCCTTGAGGAACTCGAGAGCGGAGGTGGTCATCCGTTCCATCTTCTCGATGCTGGCGATGAAGTCTGCGCGGGCGGCTTCGTCCTCGATCAGCTCGGCCTTGAGGCGCAGCGCGGTAAGCGGCGAGCGCACGTCATGGCCGATGGCTGCGAGCGTGTTGGTGCGACGCTTCACTTCGCCTGCGACCTGCCGCTGCATGGCATTGAACGAGTGGATGGCGCGGCGAACGTCGGGCGGTCCTGTCTCTGGAATCTCGGCGACTTCGAGCCCAGTCCCGAAGGCCTTGGCGGCTTCGGTAAGGCGGTTGATCGGCTTGCTGAGCCGCCGGACGAAGATGAGTGCGACGGCGCCGACAAGGAGGAACGCCGCCCCTGAACGGAGGAGCCAGCCCGTCATGTTCGGGGTGAGGTGCCACTCGTGTGGATGAACCTCGGCGTTGAGCCACTGGCCGGAGGCGGTGCGGACGCTGATCACAAGCCCGTCGAAGGGGAGTTTCATCTCCGATGCGCCGCAGGAAGCGTAGGCGAAGTCATGACGCCGAGCCGCACATGCCGACCTGCACCGTTGATGGATCGAGACGGAGTGAATGGGCGAGTTCGCTGGACAATCGCCGCGTCTCTCCCGTGCTGCGGGCGACGGGAAAGGGCGCGCTGGTGAGCGTGTAGCCATCGTGGCATCGGGAAGCGCGTTGGATGAACGCGGCGCTTCCCTCCACCGGCAGGCTCTCAACGAGGGGCTTCATGCCGCGGCGAGGCGGTTCAGGGTGGAACTCGCTGCCGGCCCACCCCGTGACGCTGTTTCTGCTCGAAGTATTCCAGGACGGCGAGAAGGGCGAGAAGCAGGACGAAGGACGCGGCGAGGACCGCCGACATCTGCCCTTCGATGCTTCTGGGGATGAGTCGCGGCATCATTTGTCCACCCAGTTCAGCGAGGCGGCAAACTGGTAGCCCCCGCCCCATTCGGTGAGGATGATGCGGGGATTTTTCGGGTCCTTCTCGAGCTTGCGGCGCAGGCGGCTGACCTGGATGTCGACGCTGCGGTCAAAGAGCTGGGTATCGCGGCCACGCGTCAGATCGAGCAGCTGGTCGCGGCTAAGCGTGACGCCGGCGTGCTCGATGAGGGAAACCAGCAGGAGGTGCTCGCCCGAGCTGAGCCGGACAGCAACACCGTCAGGACCAACGATCTCCTTCTGCGCAAGATCGAAGCGCCAGCGGTCGAAAGCCGCCAGTCCGCGGGTGCGCATCTGCCGGGGCGGCAGCATCTGGCTACGTCGAAGGACGGACTTGATGCGCGCGAGGAGTTCGCGCGGGTTGAAAGGTTTGGCCAGGTAATCGTCGGCGCCCAGTTCGAGGCCGACGATGCGATCGGTCTCCTCCGAGAGGGCGGTGAGAAGGATGATTGGGATACGCGCATTCTGCTGCAGGCGGCGGCAGATCGAAAGGCCGTCTTCGCCCGGCAGCATGACGTCGAGCACGATGAGATCGACTGAGCCGGCAGCGAGCTTCTGGTCCATTTCGCGGCTTTCGGCGGCGAGCGAGCAGCGGAAGCCGTTTCGCGCAAGGTATTTCGCCAGCGGCTGGCGGATATCCCTGTCATCGTCGACGATGAGAATGTGTGTTCTGCTTTCAGTCATTGAGCGGAAGCGAGCCCCTGATCCGGGCGCATCCTAGCCGGTCCGCGCTCCAGACGCTCGACCGTCTACGCGGTCAAAAGTGTAACGGAGTTTTTCAAACCGCGCCGCAGACACAAGCTGAAACGCTTCGGCGGGGCGCCAGAAACGCCTCTGGCGGGCGGCGGCGATAGGCAAGTCCCAGGTTCGATCAGCCACAGGGACGCCCATGCCAAGCCATGCCTTGACGCTTTCAATTTTCCTTCTTGCGGGAACGGCGATGCAGGAGGCGGTCGCACAGCAGGCCGCCCCCTCGGAAGCAGAGAGGACCCGGCAGGTCTATCCGGGCGCCTACTTCGCGCCATTCCAGCCGCAGACGGCGCGCGACATGATCGACCGGTTGCCGGGATTCCGGTTCGATGTCGGAGACGATCTGCGGGGGTTCGGCGGCGGGGCGGGCAATGTGCTGATCGACGGAGCGCGTCCATCGTCCAAAACAGGCGGAATTGAAGAGGCCCTGAATCGCATCCCGGCAAGCGCGGTAGAGAGGATTGAACTGATCCGCGGCGCCGTCGGCGCCAGCGAAGCGGCGGGACAGGCGCTGGTCGCCAACGTGATCCGCAAGGCGGCGAGCGACACACGGTGGAAGGCGCAGATCGAGCGCGCATCTCACGGTCGGGTCAACTCCGCCGGTGAGCTGGCGCTGTCGGCCATACTTGCCGGTTGGGACACATCGATGCGCATCAACGGCGCGGTCGAGCGCCAGCCGCTGGATGCGACGCGCATCTCCCGGAGCGCCGCAGGGGCCATCACCCTTGCGGAGATCGAGACGCGGCCGAGCGAGCTAGAGGATGTCCGGCTGTCAGCCGAGGCAAAGCGCCCGGCGTGGGGAGGAGATCTGGCTCTGACGGGCAACGTGATCCGCAGATCGACACATGCAGACACCGAGCGCTTCGGCTTTGACGCCGGAATGCTGGATGGCGCCGCCGAAACTCGAACGTCGATCGGCGTGGACAGCGAGCTCGATGAAGCGGAATTCGGTGCGGACTGGACACGGGCGCTGCCGGGCGACTGGTCGTTCAAACTGCTGTCGCTCTCGTCGCTTAGGGAAACGGGTCTGACGCAGGCCGTTCGAAACGAGCGGCCGGTTGGACAGGGCGTGTCCTCGTCGCTTTCGGACAACCGGCAGGAGTTGTTTGAAACCGTGCTGCGCGCCACGGCGAGCCGGGGCGGCGAGCAGAAGCTGCGGCCCGAGGTCGGCGCGGAGGTTGCCTTCAATCGGCTCGATAGCCGGCTTTCGCTACGCGTAACCAATGCGGGCGGAGTGCAGGACGTGCTGCTTCCGGCGGCAAATGTCGTCGTCGAGGAAGTGCGCGGCGAGGCGTTCGGCAACTTGATCTGGAAGGCGAGTGAGGCGGTGACGATGGAGACCGGGCTCGGCGTCGAGGCTTCCGAGATCGAGGTGAGCGGCGATGCGAACGAATCCCGCTCGTTCTTCGCCAAACCGTTTGCGACGGTGATCTACGACCCGGCGCCGGGGATCGAGCTGCGACTCGGCGTGCGCAGGACGGTTGGCCAGCTCGACTTCGGCGACTTCGCGGCATCGGCTTCGGCTGCAGACGACCGGGTCACGGCGGGCAATCCGCAGCTGGGTCCCGACCAGACGACGCGCGCGTCGCTGGCGCTCGACATGCGGTCGAAGGCGCGCGGGGCGGTCAATGTGGAAGTCTTTCACGAATGGCGCGATGATATCCTGGAGCAGGTGG
Organism: uncultured Solirubrobacterales bacterium; assembly: GCA_963782685.1. Classification (GTDB taxonomy): domain Bacteria; phylum Actinomycetota; class Thermoleophilia; order Solirubrobacterales; family 70-9; genus VRUE01. The sequence goes on along the minus strand of CAWAKV010000001.1, from coordinate 8,101 downwards.
TGCTTCCGTCCGGCGGCCAAGGCGTTGCCAACGCGGGATCGGCGCGGGTGTGGGGGATCGCCACGAATGCGTCGGCGCCGCTTTCGCCGTTCATTCCGGGCGGTCTGATCGAAGCAAGCGTCGAGTTGCTGGATTCGATCTTCCGCGATCCGATCACTGGCGAGGAGAGGGTCGTGTCGGGTGCTGAACCCCCCAACATCAGCGTGCAGTTCAGGCAAGACCTGGCGGAAGCAGGCGTGTCCTGGGGCGTCGTCTATCGCGAGCTGACGGACAGCCTGTTCTATTTCGCGGACGAGGAGAGCTTCGCAGGAGATGGGCGCTTCTGGTCGGCATTCGTGGAGACGAGCCGTTTCTGGGGTGTGAAGACAACGCTCGAGCTTTCGGGGATCGGCGGGCAGAGCTTCTTCCGCAAGCGGCGGTTTTTCGACCCCGACCGCAGCGGCGCATTCACAGGCTCGCAGGACATCTTCAGTCGGCGCGGTATGTCCGCGACACTCACGGTGTCGGGGAAGTTTTAGGTGCTGGCGTAGAAGTGGATCGGCCGCTCGCCTACTTCCCGTCGATCAGCTTGCGCGCGAGATAGGTGTACTCCAGCGCCGCGCGCCGCGCGGCTTCGCGCTGGTTGGCCGCCGCCGAGTGGCCGCCGTCGATGTTCTCGTAATAGAGGAAGGGCTTGCCCAGCTCCTCCAGCCGCGTGGCCATCTTGCGCGCGTGGCCGGGATGGACGCGGTCGTCCTTGGTCGAGGTCTCGAAGATAGATCTCGCGGATAGTCCTGCGCCGGGCTCGAGGTTCTGGTAGGGCGACAGCGTCTCGAGGAAGGCGCGCTCCTCCGGCACGTCGGGATCGCCGTACTCGTCGATCCACGACGCGCCGGCGAGCAGCTGGTTGTAGCGCAGCATGTCGAGCAGCGGCACCTGGCAGACGACGGCGTTGAACAGCTCCGGACGCTGCGTGAGCATCACGCCCATCAGCAGGCCGCCATTCGAGCCGCCCATCGATGCCGAGCTTCTGCGGGCTGGTGATCTTGCGTCGCGATCAGGTCCTCGGCCACGGCGATGAAGTCGTCGTAGACGACCTGCCGCTTCGGTCTTCAGGCCGGCCTGGTGCCAGGCCGGGCCGAACTCGCCGCCGCCGCGGATGTTGGCCAGCACATAGACGCCGCCCTGCTCCAGCCACAGCTTGCCGACCGTGCCGCGAATAGCTCGGCGTCTGGCTCACCTGGAAGCCGCCATAGGCGTAGAGCAGCGTCGGGTTCGTGCCGTCGAGCTTCATGTCGCTTCGGTGCACGACGAAGTACGGCACCTTCGTGCCGTCCTTCGACGTCGCCTCGAACTGGTCGACCGTGTAGGGCGCCGCATCGAACCAGCGCCGGCAGCGACTTGATCGGCGTCAGCTTGCGCCGTGCCCGTGTCGTACTCGTAGAGCGTATCCGGCTGCAGGATAGCCCTCGAAGCCGAGGAACGCCGTCGTCTCCGTCTCGTCGGTGAACGTCACGCCCGCCGAGCCGTTCTCCGGCAGCGGGATCTCCTTCGACGTCCAGCCCCTGCGCATCCTTCGTGTAGCTGAACACCTTCAGCACCACATTGTCGGACAGGTTCACCAGCACCGCGTCCTTGGAGATGCCGACGCCCTGCAGCGCCTGCTTCTCCGTCGGCCGCAACACCAGCTCCACCTGCGGCAGGTGGCCCGTCGACGAGGAACTCGCTCCACTTGAACCCGACGAGATCGCCGGTCTTGAACGTCGTCCTGGTCCTCGCCCGGCTCCCAGTCCTGCTCGAGCGTCACCAGCAGCGTGTCGGCGAAGATGCCCTGCGGCGTCGCCTTGGGCGGCAGCGGAATCTGCACCGGCGCCGCCGCCGCCTTCCGGGAACAGGAAGAAGCTCGAGGTAAAGAACGTGTCCGCCCGCACCGCGCCGAACCAGCGCTTGCCCGCACGCATCCTCGATCACCAGCGGGAACGCGCCGACATTCTCCTTCGTCGCCGCGGAACACCTCCACCGCGTCGGCCAGCGTCTGCCCGCGCTTCAGCCGCTTCACGACGAAGGGATAGCCGCTACTCGGTCAGCGTGCCCTCGCCCCAGTCGGTGGCGACCAGCAGCGTGTCCTTGTCCTGCCATTCGAACGACGTCTTGGCCTCGGGAATGTCGAACCCGCCGCCGACGAACGCCTTCGGCCCGATGTCGTACTCGCGCAGCCGCACCGCATCCTTGCCGCCGTCCGACAGCTCGACCAGGCACCGTCTCGTTCGCCGGCGGCAGGCAGTCGACGCCCTTGTAGACCCAGTTCGCGCCCTCGGCCTTGGCCAGCGCGTCGACATCGAGCAGCGTCTCCCAGGTCGGCGCCGCGCTGCGCGTAGCTGCGCCACCGTCGCGCGCCGCCAGATGCCGCGCTCGTGCGCCTCGTCCTGCCAGAAATTGTAGACGTAGCCCGTTCGCGGATCGAGCCGTAGGGAATCCGCTCCTTCGACGTCGCGATCTTCAGCGCCGCGTCGTAATAGCCCTGGTAGCGCGCATCCCCCTGCAGCACCGTCAGCGAGCGCTCGTTCTGCGCCTTCACCCAGTCGATGCGCCTGGCCTCGCCCTCGACCTCTTCGAGGAACAGGTGGCTCTCGGGATCGAAGGCAGCCGCGTTTCCGTCCACTGTCCTTGCTCTCCTTCAGGTCCGCAGGAAGCGGACGCCAGCAGCGCCGCCGCCAGCAAATCTTCCGCATCGCCCGGCCTCCCGTGCCCCTCGTCCGGATCGAAGCGTCAGCCGCCGCAGGCCTGCGCGCAAGGCAGCTGGAAATAGGGACGTGAACGCGAATAGGCCCCGATTTCAGGGCGCTATTGCCCCTACCTCGCGCCTTACTCCCTATTCCCGTACCGTCGCCTAGCGCCCCCGCCCACCCCCTTACATCTGCCCCCATGAAGTTCTGGAAGATGAATGGGGCCGGCAATGCCTTCGTCATTTTCGACGGACGGAAGGAGAACCCTCGGCCTCACGCCGGAGCAGATCGCGCGCCATCGCCAACCCGCGAGACGGGCGCCGGCGCCGACCAGGTCATCGCCATGGAGCCGACGCTGCGCGGCGACGTCTTCATGCGCATCTGGAACAAGGACGGCTCCGACGCCGAAGCCTGCGGCAACGCCACGCGCTGCGTCGCCTGGCTGGTGATGGAGGAGACCGGCAAGGACAAGCGCTCACCGTCGAGACCGTCGCCGGCCGCCTCAAGGCCGAGCGCCTCGGCCCGACGCAGCATCTCCGTCGACATGGGCTCTCCCCTGCTCAAGTGGGAAGAGATCCCGCTGTCCGAGCGCATGGACACGCGCGGCATCGACCTCAAGATCGGCCCGATCGACGCGCCCTATCTGCAGCTTCCCGGCGTCGGTGAACATGGGCAACCCGCACTGCATCTTCTTCGTGCCCGACCTCGACACCATCGACGTCAAGGCCGTCGGCTCCCTCGTCGAATGGCACCCGCTGTTTCCGCAGGGCGTCAACGTCGGCTTCCTGCAGGTGCTCTCCCGCACCGAAGCGCGCCTGCGCACCTGGGAGCGCAACGCCGGCCAGACGCTGGCGTGCGGCTCCAACAACTGCGCCGCCGTCGTCGCCGCCGCCCGCCGCAACCTCACCGACCGCAAGGTCCTCGTCCACAATGACGGCGGCGACATCGAGCATCGACTGGTACGCCGCCGAAACCGACCACGTCATCATGACCGGCCCGATCGAGCTGGAGTATGAGAGTCGGGTCTAGGTCCTGTCCGGCATAGTCACCTAACGAAGAACAAGGAATGGCGGCTCTCAGGCGTCGGCCGATTGCACAACCTCACGAAATCTGAAACTTGCGCCGCGCCGCCAGAGCAAAGAGGAAGATCAGGACTGTTGCCACCACTCGATGCGCGATATTTAGGAGAGAAGCCCGCAGCTGGAGTTCCTTAGTTTGCTCATGCCACCACTCCGCCAATGGGACGCCTTGCGGAAGGAAAGGTAGCCAGGTCCTCTCTGCAGCCACGGTGATTGCTCGGGAAGGTTCACATCCTTCGTCCCACAGCCAACATTTGAAAAGAAACTCGCCTGTCAGAAGCGCGTAGAAGAATTCCAAACGCAACCCATAAGCCGATGAGCCAAAGAACTGGCGTTAGCAGGCTCTCGCCGAAGCCACTGACCCATTGATAGAGGTATGAAATACCTTTCTCAGCGAACGTAACTTCTTTCGCCCCTCCGCCCGCTGGTGGTATCGACGGCCGCTTTCGTCGTGCTTCTAGTTCCTTGCGATAGAACCGAGCCTCCTCCCGTCGCGCTCGTAGTCCCTCCATTGCTAGTTTGAGGGAGCGGAACGCCCGCTCATACTCCTCAAAATGCCTGTTGCACTCGTGCAGCGAGGGAGGGCGCTGTTCTCCGTCGGGTTTCTCCGCATCACGAGGGACATCAGGAGCTTTCGGCATTGCGAAGCTAGCACCGGCAAAGCTCGTGTCCTGATGCAAGCGAAAGTCGTGAAATTTCGCGAGCTGAGCAAAGCGAACCTGCGAAAAATCTGTCGCCGCAAGAAATGTTGGATTGGAAAAATCGGCGGTGCGGTGGAACGTCGCCTCCGTAAAGCTGAGGTTCCGGAACGCTCTACGTTTGAGCGGCCCATCAGCAGGTGGAGCTGTCACGTTTCCAACAAGCATGTCGATCGTGCCGCCGACCTGAGACTGGGTTGTTGTCTTTTCGATCGAGACCGCTTGCACGGTCGAAGAAGTTTCATCGCTTGCCGGCGCGCCAACAAACGTTGCCTCGCCAGAGAAGGTTGCTTGATCAAAACGTGCAAGGGCGCCGAAGTGACAGCCAGAAAAGTCGGCGCGCTCTTTGAAATAAGCGTTGTTGAATGTCACTTCTCGTCGGAACTCAGATTCTGAGAAGGAGACCGGTCCATCAAATCGAGCCCCGACAAAATTCGACGCATAGTTGAACTTTGCTTGGAGGCAATAAAACCCCTTCGCTAAAATCGCGTCCTTCATAGAAAGGGAAGAAAATTCTGCTTCGCTTAAAAATACACCATCCAGAAAAAGGCAGGCTTGGAACGACGTGTTTTTACTTTCAGTCTTGAAAAGGGTTAGCCCTCGGAACCTTGAGCGATCGAACACGGTGGTCGAAGCAAGCTTGAGTTCAGAACCGTAAAGCGACTCCAACACCGCCATGCGCTCAGCGCAAATATGCAGTCCGCCACCACCGCTTCTATCGGGAGCCGAGACAGAACGGCTCCAGAAGAAGCGCTCGACCATCTCGGACCGGGCCAGATTTCCAGATAACTTTTATCGGGCGCTCATCATTTGCAGCCACCAGCCGTGCGGAAACGAGCTGGAGAACAAACAACCAGTTTGGATGTTTGAGATCGACCTTCCAGGTTTCTGTGCCGTCCCGGAGTTTGAGCGGGTAGTGGACGACGTGCCAAAGCTTGCCATCTGGCTCAGCGACGAGCTCACCTGCCGCTCTTAGCGTATCGTCCGTACGCAATTTTTTGGTTGTCATGTCGACCCTCCAATACTCTTGAAGGGTGGTCTCGCCTCGCAAGCCTCCATCGCCGGCGATCTTCTTGTATTGTAGTAAGTCCCCAGGAATAGTTTTCTTCAAACCATTCCCGCCGCCGTTTCCTCCAGCTCTTGTGGCGACTTCATTGAGGTCACTCCGCTGCCAACGGCGGCGGCCAGCCGATGGCGAAGCTCAAGCCGGTAAAGAAGAGATCGCGCGCAAGTCCGGGCTGACCGTCAACCCGTCATCCCCGCCAGAAACATCCTGCGCACGTAGCGCAGCAGTTCGCCCCAATCCACCCCGGCCTCCCAGCCGTCAGTCTTCTTAGACGACCACCCTAGCAACCCTTCGGACACTGCGCAAGTCCGTGCGGCGTGTGACTCGCCGGGGCACCTCAATGCCAAGGCGCCTAGTCACAGGCGAACGTCAGATCGAAGCGGCGGTAGTCGTTTGAGCCGGGCGGCGGCTCCGCCGGCTTCTCATCGACAGCACGCATCGTCTTGTTCAGTGACTTGCAATGGACCACGGCGTCCCCGAGCGCCTGTGAACGCAGGAAACCCATTCGTAGAAACTGGGCACGGACAGTCGCGACACCGCGAAGAGTCCAGGTGAAACGGTTGAGATGCCTGAGCCCTTTGCGGGGCTCTGGCAGCCGGCCAAGGTGAATGCAGGCAAGGCGGCTGCGAGCGCGAGGACAACGGCAGTTCGGGTCATTTGGCGTCCCCCTGACACGCCAACCTATACGGCGAAGCGGGCGGCCTCAACGGCCGGCCGCCGCTACCCCTGCACAACGATTTGAAGAGTCGCGCCCCGAGGCCTAGTCTCTCTCCATGACCAACCTAGACTCACCTCCACCGCCGCGCCCTGTTGCTCGCGGCGCCTGTTGTCCTGGCGGGTTGCGCCGGGCCCAGGGTCTACGACCTGAAGACCAGCCGCGACGACGGCTGCCTCTGCTGCAGCGAGTGGGCGAAGGTGCTGGAAGCCACCGGCCGCTTCCGCATCAGCATGTTCGATGCCGGCGATGCGCCGAGCTTCAAGCGCAGCGTCGGCGTGCCCGAAGGCATGGCCGGCTGCCACACGGCGCTTGCGGAAAACTACGTCATCGAGGGCCACGTCCCCGCCGACGACATCCTGCGCCTGCTGGAGCAAAGACCACGGGCGTGCTGGGCCTTGTCGTACCCGGCATGCCGCGCGGCTCGCCCGGCATGGAGCAGCCCAACGGCGCGAAGGACGCGTTCACCGTCTACGCCTTCAGGGCCGGCGGCGAGACGGAGGACTACGCGTCCTATCCGGGCGGCGAGCCGGCGCAGGCTCCCGCGCCGGCCTGAATCACACGGTCGCGATTTGCGTTCACAGCGCCGCCGGGCTAGCAGTCGGGCAACCTCGGAGATCAACCATGATGAAATGGCTTGGGATCAACGCGCTCATCGTTGTCGGCTCGATCGGCGCCGCATGGGCCGGACCAGCGATCGTCGAATGCTGCTGCGAGTGCTGCGGAGCGCTGCTCGGCTGCTGCTGCGATTGACCTGACCGGGATCTGATCCCTGTCGAAAGGCGCCCTTGCGGGCGCCTTTCGTTTTTCCGCCGCCAGAAAACTGCTCGAAACCGGCCGAATCCAGACGGCCCTCCCGGAAAACTTCCCCAGCACTTCCAAAGCCCTGACCTCAAACCACCCCGGGGATTTCGACCGACTTATCCCCCACCCCCAAACCTGCGCGGATACTCCGCGCATGGACGACGACAACCACATGGAGCAGCGCGCGCCGAGTCGGCGGTGAACGGAGCGATTCGCATAAAGGCTCTCGTTCGCGACGTCAGCGAGCGCAAGCGAATGGACGACCGGTCGCGCGACCTTTACCAGCGGCTGCTGCAGGCCGAAAAAATGGCGAGCGTCGGCCAGACGGTGTCCGGCATCGCGCACGAGCTGAACAACCCGCTCGACCGACGATCACTGGGCTGCGCCGCAGCGCCTGCTGCCGCAAAGATCGACGACCCGGTACGCGGACGCGGATCGAGATCATCTACTCGGCGAGGCGGAACGCGCCGCGCAGCATACGTGTCGCAACCTGCTGTCGTTCGCCCGCACCGCCAGCTCGACGCGGGCGATGATGCGGCCTCAACCACGCTCGTCGCATCGAGTCGCTGGAGCTGCGCAGCTACGAACACGATCACGCAACATCGACCACGTGTGACGGCTCTCGCGCTCGGGGCGGCCGGAGTTCGCCACCCCCACCAGATCCAGCAGGTGCTCCTCAACCTGTGATCAACGCCGAACAGGCGATGATCTAGGCGCACGGCCGCGTGACGGATCGTGATCCGGCACGGGCTCGAGGGAGCGTGACGCCGTCTCGCTGGACAGTCGGCGACGATCGGCCCGGGCGTTCCGGAAGACGTAAAGAGCAAGCATCTTCGACCCGTTCTTCACGACCAAGGACGCGGGCGAGGGTACCGGGCTGGGCCTGACGGTCTGCTACGGCATCATCGAGGAGCACGGTGGCCGCATCCGTGTCGAGACACCGCCGCGGGGCGCGGCGTCCGTCGTCGAGCTGCCGATCAGCGGCGAGACGCCGGCGTCGCCCGCGCGTCCGGGCGCGCCGTCCATGGAAGCGG